>MAAE01000042.1 GCA_002162675.1 Colwellia sp. 39_35_sub15_T18
CTAAATTAGTGACCGTGCTTTTTAGTTGACTCATGGTGCTAGTGGCTACCAATAAACCATCATCATTCATTGCTATGTAGCCCAAGGTGCGCATGGTATTAATCAAGGTTGCTTGCGCTTTTTTATCAATAAATTCTGGCGCGGTAATATTGTTTAATACCGATAAGCGCTTGGCTATAGCAACCACTTTCTCTTCTAAATCACGTTTAGATAGAGGTGCTAAGCGCGTGGTTAATAAACTGACAATGGCTAATCGTTGCAAGCTTTCATCCATGCATTCGGCCAATAAATTTATTTGACTAAGCTGCTCAGTATTGTCGGTTAATGACCAATACTGGGCATTGTTTTGTTGGGCAATGTCTTTTGCGGTCAGCGAAACTAGTACTTGCTCTACTTGTACGCGTATTTGCTCAGGTGTTTGCCACAAAAATAAGTCGTCTTTTAATGTGCTTAATAAACTACTTGCTTGCTCTACAAGCTGTTGGTGGGCAATTTTACTGTGGTTAGTCAGTAATTTACATACTAACGCTATTAACGCATAGGTATGTAAAATATTATTGCGATAGTAGCGCATCTCTAAACCAGCAGAGCGGTCTAATGAAATAATAGTGCCGAAGCTGTCTTCGCACACGGTGACTTTATTAAGTGAAATAACATGAGCGAGGATTTCTGCACCACTTTCAGTGGGAATGGTCATTTGCTCACTAAAAGGTGCTTGTCGTTGCACATCTAACATAAAATCTAATTGTTTTTCTAAATCGGCTTTAGTCAGGGCCTTATTTTCACTGGCATGAAGCACCAAAGCAACGAGGGCGACACCATTGATTGCCGCACATTGGTTAATACTCAGCATTACCTGATGAGCTATATCGTTTACTGTTGGCGTAAACCAGCTTGGTTTCTGAGGTTCAATAGGGTCAATAGCCTCTTTCCAATCAGGCACTTGTCGGTTTAAATAGTCATTAATATTGATGGGTTTGCCAAAGTTCACATAGCCATTACCATAGTTACGTAAGCTTTTAATGGCTTTTAGCACGCCAAAGATAGATTCACTTTTCTTTTCACTACCACTAAGCTCTTTGTGATAAGTGCCTACTTCCATGACATGCTCATAACCTAAATAAACAGGTACTAGTGTTAACGGGCGATCCATGCCTCGCAATAAGCTTTGCAGGGTCATGGCGAGCATACCTGTTTTGGGTGCTAGCAAGCGCCCCGTGCGACTGCGACCACCTTCGGTGTAATATTTAACCGAATAACCTCGTTTAAACAATAATCCTAAGTATTCTCTAAATATGGTGGAGTACAAGCGGTTAGCGGCAAAGCTTCTACGCATAAAGAAGGCTCCACCTTTTCTAAAAATAGAGCCAGCGGGCCAGAAATTTAGGTTGATGCCAGCGGCAATGCGCGGAATAACTAAGCCTTCTTGCAGAATAATATAGGTGAGTAGTAAGTAGTCCATGTGGCTACGATGACAAGGCACATAGATAATTTCGTGGCCGTCTTGTGCCAGCTCTCTTAATACTTGCGAGTTATTTACTTTAATGTCGCTGTATAACCGACCCCAAAGCCAGCGTAAAATCCTTTCGCCAAGGCTTACTAAAGAAACACTGTAATCACCAGCTATTTCTTCCATGATTGCTTGAGCTTGTTTTTTGACTTTATCTTCGCTGATATTTTTATGTTTAGCTTCTTCACTAATAATACGTTTAACTGCGGGGTTGGCAAAAAGGGCGGTAAACATTTGTTGGCGATGAATAAGGCGTGGACCTTTAGCTGCAATATTTTGACGATGAAAATGAAAACGGGCGACGCGCAATAATTTATGAGCTGTTGCTTCATCGTTACCGTGATGATCAGACATTTGTCTTAAAGATAAGGCTTCACTAAAGCGTACTAAGCTATCGCGACCTAAAAATAAAATGATGAATAATTTTCGAAACCAAGTCGGTGATTCTTGCTCGGCAAGTAAAGAGGCAACATTGGCATTGTTTTTTTCTTGGGTTGGTGTTCTTCCCCAAATAAGGTTGACGGGAATTAGCTGTACATCAAGATCCTTGTCCATGTCATGCTGATTAAGCATGGCTAACCCTTGGCTTAGTGCACTGGTTTGGCCGCGTTTCAAACCTAAAACAGAGGTTGATTTTGCTAAACATAAGGTACGATTAAAGCTTTTACCATTGATGGTTACTTGGCTAAGCGGGTCGGGTAAATGTTGTTTTTTACAAGCGATTTGTAATGCTAATAAGTCACTGGCCGATTGATGGCTTATGACGTAAAAAATGTTTTGTGACTCTGTTTCTACCGGTGTTTTTGCATCGAGTACAATGTTACTTCGAACTAATAAACGTACTGGAAGTTTTAAAAGCAAATAGAAAAAGGAACGCAGAAAAGTCATCATATAGCTGTAAAGCTCACTTGAATTTATCAAAGGGCGAAGTTTAGCATTTTAACCTAGTTACTTCAAAATTGGCTGGGATGAAAATATATCCATCATCAGCCAGTTATATTAGTCTAATTTTCTCTACCTAAGCGCAAATACAGCGGTTTCGACCAGAATTTTTTGCTTGATATAAAGCCTGATCTGCTTGTTCAAATAAGCTTACCCAATTTGAAGCATTATTATTTTGTGCCACTCCAATTGAAACGGATATGGGAGGTAAATAAGTATTAGTTTCTCGCTGGATCAGTTTCATGTTAGCAATGGCGTTACGAATAAGTTCAGCCACTGCTTTTGCTTGATAAAGTGTTTTGTTGGTCATTATCACAACAAACTCTTCACCACCAAAACGTACCGCTATATCTTGCTTGCCAATATGGTCTTTAATTGTTTTAGCGATACGTTGAATCACTTTATCACCAATAAAATGACCAAATTTGTCATTAACAGCCTTAAAGTGGTCAATATCTATGGCAAGTGAAGAGTGCGTATCGGCAAGGCTTAAAGACTGTAATTTTTCATCACATCCGCGCCTATTAAGCAGGCCTGTTAATGAATCAACGAGTGCCTCTTCTCGTGATGATGCTAGTTTCTCTTTGAGTTGATTTATTTCTTGTTGAGTTGAGCTTAGCTCTTGAGATAACGTTTGACGTTGAGACTTTGCGTTGTTAATGGTACTGAATAAATAACTCACTATATTTTCAAGTGACGCATGGTGGCCAGTATTGGTGAGGATTTTATCTAATTTTTTCAGGCTGTTAGCGGCCTTGTCTTCTTTATCAATTTTCTTACTGATATTATCAATCGTTTTTGTTAATGATTCTTCAAACGGCACTAATATGGTATTTTCAACTTGATGACTAAATGAAACATAACGAGAAAATAAATCATCGAGAAAATCGGCGTCAATCGCCTCGCCTTTTTGCAACTGCCTATCTATTGCGGCGGTTAATAACTCATTTTCGTTGCTGATATAAAGGTAAACAACGGCATAGTTTGTAGGTGTTGGTGCGATGAAGTGACTAGACAAAAAGTCGTGAGCATGTTCGCTAAATTTCGAAGTGACTTGATAGTTATCTTCAAAAGACATAGGTTATCCCTAAGATTACTGATTTACTTGTTATTATTTTGTTAAATATTTTAACGCTATCATTTATCTGAAACAAGCGTTTAAGGCAGAAAAACGCTGTTTTTAAGAACAATTTATCTTAAAACATACCAAAAGGAACTATCTTGCAAAAAATTGCAGTATTTGTTGATGTACAAAATATTTATTACACCACTCGAGACGCTTATCAGCGGCAATTTAATTACCGCCTGCTTTGGCAGGAATTAGCCGCTCAGGGCGACATTGTTGTGGCTAATGCGTATGCCATTCAACGTAGTGACGATCAACAACATAAATTTCAAAAAGCCCTTAAACACATAGGTTTTGATATTAAGCTAAAGCCTTTTATTCAACGTGCCGATGGCTCGGCAAAAGGTGATTGGGATGTCGGTATTACCATCGACGTGATGACGGCTGCCGCCAGTAAAGAGATTGATACGGTAGTGCTATTATCGGGCGATGGTGATTTTGATATGTTATTAACGCATGTTAACGCTCAATATGGGGTGAAAACTGTCGTTTATGGGGTTGCTAATTTAACCGCTAATTCTTTGATTAATGCTGCTGATAGCTATCATAAAATTGAAGCAAGCCTGCTCTTACCATAGAAGCTATGCCCTAGAAGTTACATCGTAGCAGCCACGCTGTAACAGCCACATCATAAAAAATCATACGATAAAAATTAGAAGAAATTATGAATGAATTAGCGAATACTTTTGGAAACATTGCGTCATTTTTATGGGGCTTACCCTTAGTTATACTGTTGGTCGGCGGCGGCCTGTTTTTTGTGCTTCATAGCCGTTTTATCCCTTATTTTCACCTTAAACATGCACTGGCTATTACTACGGGCAAGTTAGCAGGTGAGCAGAAAGCTGATGGTGAGTTAAGCCACTTTCAAGCCTTGATGGTGGCACTTTCGGGCACCTTAGGTTTAGGCAATATTGCTGGCGTTGCCGTGGCCATTACCTTAGGTGGTGCAGGGGCGGTATTTTGGATGTGGGTTACTGCCATTGTAGGTATTGCCACTAAGTTTTATACCGCCACATTAGCCATACAATATCGCGGCCTAGATCGTAGTGGTAAGCTGCAAGGCGGCCCCATGTATGTTATTCGTGAAGGCTTAGGAAAAAAGTGGCTACCGCTTGCGTGGCTTTTTTGTGTCGCCGCCATGTTTGGCGCTTTGCCCATTTTTCAAATTAATCAATTAGTGCAAGTACTGCGTGATTTTATTGCTATTCCAAATGGTTTAGCGACGGCTCAAGAGCACTTTAATTTTGATTTGACTGCAGGTGTACTGCTGTGTTTTTTGATCACCTATATTGTTATGGGCAAGCTTGAGCGCTTAGCCAAAGTGACCAGTTATATAGTGCCGCTAATGGTCGGCTGTTATTTTTTACTCACCCTTGGCGTTTTAATGTTGAATTTTTCTGCTATACCCGAAGCTTTTAGCGCTATTTTTCACGGCGCATTTAATAGTGATTCGGTTGCGGGTGGCTTTATTGGTTCGGTAATTTTGATTGGCGTGCAGCGTGGTGCCTTTTCTAATGAAGCGGGTATTGGTACCGAGTCTATGGCGCATGGTGCAGCAAAAACTAATGAACCCATTCGTGAAGGATTAGTGGCAACCATAGGGCCTATAGTCGATACCTTAATAGTGTGTACTTGCACTGCCTTGGCAATATTAGTCACCGATTTAGGTGATAGCAGCTTAACGGGAGTGAGCCTTACCGCACAGGTATTTGAGCAAGCGTTCCCTAATTTTGGTGGTTACGTATTAACGCTGGTGGTGTTTTTCTTAAGTACCAGTACAGTGCTGACCTTTTGGTATTATGGCAGTAAATGTGCTGAGTTTTTATTTGGGCCGCGCTTTGCTCAAGGGTATGTATGGTTTTATTTATTACTGATTATTGTCGGCGCGGTATCTTCGCTAACCTTAGTGATTAACTTAATTGATATCATGTACGCACTCATGGCCATTCCTACCATGATCTCAACGGTTCTGTTGGCGCCAAAAGTGCGACAGCTAGCTAAGGAATACTTTGCCAAGGTAGAATAAATTCATTGCGACTAAGATATTAGTTTAAATTTAAAATTAACGGGCTAGATTAGCGAGTAGTTAAAAGCTGTTTAATATCACCTGCTTATGATCGGTATGCCTTCGTACTCAAAGACGTTGATATTTACAAATTAAAGACCTCGATAAATATTTTTGTTAATAATTCAACTTTGGCATTTTCTTTCGCCGCCTTTTTATACACTAAAGATAAATCAAATTGATAAGTGAGTGAGCTTGGCTGGATTATTCTAACCTCGCCGGTATTAAGCGCTTGTTGAATGGTGCTTTGTGGTAAATAGCCGATATATCTTCCTGATAAAATCATCGCTTTACGAGTATCAAATTGATAGGCCTTAGCGGCTAAATTAAGTTTGGTTAGTTGCTCCCTACCTTTAGTGTCTATGTCTATGCCCGGGTGTATTGCTGGTGCAGCGGCCAATGCTGCGGCGCTTATTTCATGATCAACCAAAGTAAAAAAGGCGTGTTTTTTAGCGCAACATAAGTAGATAGGCTCGCTAAATAATGTTTGATAACGCAAGCCTTCCACAGGTTTATAGTTGGGCAACAAACCAATATGAGCCTTGTCTTTAAGTAACTGCTTTTCAATATTGGCGATTGAGTCAGTGTCTAACACTAAATGCAAGTTCGGCGCTTGCTCGTTAATTTGTTCGATAACGTTGGCCATTTGTTTTTGCTTAGCGTCATCGAGCGGATCTGAACACAATATCACTAACTCACCGCTTAACTCTTTTCCTAACGAACTGACGAATAAAGAGAAATCGTTAAGGGAGTCAAACATGTTCAATACCGCATGGTAAACAGCTTGGCCATCTTCAGTTAACGAGAAACCACCACGGCCGCGTAAACACAGTTTAAGTTTCATGCGCGTTTCAAGGTTTGACATGTGGACGCTGATGGTTGACCGCGTTACACCTAACTCATTTTCAGCCGCGGAAAAACCGCCATTTTCAACCACTACTTTGAATATACGCAACAGGCGTAAATCGTATTCAGTAATGTTTTTAGGAATAATAGAGTGTGATTGCAAAGTTTTACCATCATAAAACTAAAGGTTTAATGTTTAGTATTTAAACCTAGTTGAATTTGTTATTCAATAGTTATACCTATTTTCACATAGACTTTTATACATTAGAGGCGAATATGCACCATTTAAACGATGCACAATTATTAAAAAACTTCTCCTACATCAACGGTAGTTGGCATAGCAGTGCCAGTGATATTGCGGTTAACAACCCCGCTACGGGTAAATTAGTTGCTAAGGTAAGTAATGCCGGTATTGCTGAAACTGAGTTAGCGGTAAAAGCGGCAAAAGGTGCCTTTAAAGCATGGGCAGCAAAATCAGCCAATGAGCGTGCTACGTTACTGCGTAAATGGTTTGACCTAATGATGGCGAATCAAGAAGACTTAGGGCGAATTTTAACCTTAGAGCAAGGTAAACCATTGGCTGAAGCTAAAGGTGAAATCGCCTATGGCGCGGCGTTTATTGAATGGTTTAGTGAGGAAGGTAAGCGTGTTTATGGCGACACTATTCCGGCGCCTGCAGGCGACAAGCGTATTGTGGTTATCAAGCAACCTATTGGTGTGGTTGCTGCGATTACACCGTGGAATTTTCCGAATGCTATGATTGCTCGAAAAGCGGCTGCTGCACTCGCATCAGGCTGTACTTTTGTCGTTCGTCCGGCAACACAAACACCGTTATCGGCACTGGCCATGGCCGAGCTTGCTGAGCGTGCTGGCATTCCTGCTGGTGTATTTAATGTCGTCGTTGGTGATGATGCCCGTGGCATGGGCAAAGTATTAACTGAGCACAAAGATGTCGCTAAATTTACTTTTACCGGCTCTACCGCAGTGGGTAAATTACTTATTAGCCAATGCGCTGCAACGGTAAAAAAAGTATCGATGGAATTAGGCGGCAATGCGCCTTTTATTGTTTTTGATGATGCCAATATTGATGACGCGGTTGCAGGCGCTTTAGTCTCCAAATACCGTAATGCTGGGCAAACCTGTGTATGTACTAATCGCATTTTAGTGCAAGAAGGTGTTTTAGCTGAGTTTACTGAAAAATTTGTCGCGGCAGTTAAAGATCTGTCACTAGGCGATGGCTTAACCGAGGGCGTTACCATTGGCCCAATGATCTCAGCACAGGCCGTTAGTGAGGTAAAAAAACTTATTGATGCTTCTATAAATCAAGGAGCAAAATTAGCCTTGGGTGATGATGAGACAACATTGGGTGCAAGCTTTTTAGTGCCGTCGGTACTGACGGGGGTGACTAACGATATGCCCATTGCTAATAACGAAATTTTTGGCCCTGTTTCACCGATTATTAGTTTTAAAGAGGAAAGTGAGGCGATTGCTATTGCCAATGATACCGAATTTGGCCTCGCGTCTTATTTTTATTCTCGTGATATTGGTCGAATCTGGCGAGTAGCTGAAGGTTTAGAGTTTGGCATGGTAGGTATCAATGAAGGTTTGATTTCAAATGCGGCCGCACCTTTTGGTGGTATGAAGCAATCAGGTAATGGCCGTGAAGGCTCTAAATATGGCTTAGATGACTATTTAGAAATTAAATATCTCTGCATGGGCGGATTAGATAAGTAAGCAGCGAGTAACAAGGACGAGTAGGCGGGGTTTTAATCGCCCTAGCTAGGAATTATTCCATATTCCATATTTCTTATTTCAAGTTAATAAGTTAATAAGTTCACAAGTTAAACAATAAGTGAGAAAGAAAATGACACAAAGCAACGCACAATTACAGCAGCGTAAAACCCAAGTTATTGCCCGTGGTCAAGGCAATGTTCATCCTGTTTATGTCGAGCATGCAAAAAATGCTGAGCTGTGGGATGTCGAAGGTAAACGCTTTATTGATTTTGGTACGGGTATTGCGGTCTGTAACACGGGCCACAGTCACCCGAAAGTGGTGGCTGCCGTAAAAGCGCAAGTTGATAAGTTTAGTCATACCTGTGTGATGGTAAATCCGTATGAAGTCGCCGTTGAGTTAGCCGAAAAGCTTACCCAATTGGCACCGGGCGATAGCGAGAAAAAAGCCATATTTGTCTCAACAGGTGCCGAAGCGGTAGAGAACTGTGTGAAAATAGCGCGTGCCCATACCGATCGTCGTGGCGTTATCGCCTTTAATGGTGGTTTTCACGGTCGTACTAATTTAACCATGGCGCTAACGGGTAAGATCACGCCGTATAAAAACTTATTTGGCCCGTTTCCCGGCGATATCTTCCATGCCCCGTTCCCAATTGCACAGCATGATATTTCAGTAAAAGACTCATTAACCGCATTAGCTAATTTATTCAAAGTGGATATAGCGCCAACAGATGTTGCCGCCATTATCGTGGAGCCAGTGCAAGGCGAGGGTGGCTTCTATCAAGCACCCCCCGAATTTTTACAAGCGCTACGCGCCTTGTGTGATGACCACGGTATCGTCTTAATTGCTGATGAAATTCAAACCGGCTTTGGTCGTACCGGTAAAATGTTCAGTTTTGAGCATGCGGGCGTTGAGGCTGATTTAATGACCATGGCGAAAGGCATTGCCGGTGGTTTTCCTATTGCCGCCGTGGTGGGAAAAAGTGCCATTATGGACGCACCACTACCAGGCGGTTTAGGCGGTACTTATGGTGGTTCACCTGTTGCCTGTGCCGCAGCACTTGCAGTACTTGAGGTTATTGAAGAAGAAAATCTTGTTGAACGTGCAAACCAAATTGGTACATTATTTAATAAGCGTTTATCGACATTGCAAGCCAAACATTCAAGCCTTATTAGTGATGTCAGGAACCAAGGCGCAATGATTGCGATAGAATTGATGCAAGGTGGCGATGTGGGAAATGCGGACTTTCAACGACCAAATACCGAGTTAACGCAAGCTATCATCGGTAAAGCAGCTGAGTACGGTTTGATATTATTGGCGTGTGGTTTCTACGGTAATGTTATCCGCTTCTTACCAGCATTAACGATGGAAGACGATATTGCTAACGAAGGTTTAGATAAGTTTGAGCAATTGTTTGCGAGTTTGGTTGGGTAGCGAGCTAAGTTTATTAAACAAGCGAAAAACAAGCGAAAAACAAGCGAAAAATAAGCGAAAAAGATCGTTATTATAGCGGTCTTTGGTTTTACGGATTAACTTTTATGTTAATATCCCGTTGTAAATAATTGTAACTTATAAGGGATGATATGAAAATAAATCAATTAATATCGGTAGTAATAGTTAGCATGCTTTTTACAGCTTGCGCTACCGTTGAAAAAAAAGAAGTTCACCAAACACCTGTTAAACCACCCTCGGTTAGTAAAACTCTTTCAGTAGAAAATATAAATACTAAATCACTAAAACGAAAAGTCGCCATAGGTCGTTTTACTAATGAAACTAGCTACGGACAAAGTTTTTTTATTGATAGTGATAATAATCGAATCGGAAAACAAGCTATGGATATTCTTTCCGCGAAATTATTTGAAACGGGAAAATTCATCATGCTTGAACGTGCGGATTTAGCTAAAATTGAAAAAGAATTAGCTATGGCTGGTAATTTGGCTATAAAAAATGCCGCTGATTATCTTATTGTTGGCTCTATTGCAGAGTTTGGACGAAAAGAAGTGAGTGATGTTGGTGTTTTCTCTCGAGTAAAAAGGCAAGAAGCAAATGCTACTGTGCATATCCGCATTATTGATGTTTCAACAGGGCAAATTATTTATTCAGAAAGTGGCAAAGGTATAGCTTATTCTGAAGCCGGCACTGTTTTAGGTGTAGGTGATAGAGCAGCTTACGATAGTTCTTTAAATGATAAAGTACTTGATGTGGCGATAACTGACTTAGCTTCAAACGTTATTGAAAATATGCTCGATAAGCCATGGCGCTCTTTCATTCTTTCTTCAGAAGAAGGTAATTTAATAATCTCAGGCGGTGAATCTCAAAATATAGTTAAAAACTCCGTTTTTGATGTAGTTAAAACAGGTAAAAAGGTTAAAAACCCACAAACAGGCATGTATATAACATTGCCGGGTAAAACTATAGCCAAAATAAAAGTACTTAGTTCTTTTGGTGATACGGCAGAGAATGAGGTTTCATTTTGTGAAATTGTTGATGGCAAGCTTGATGATTACATGAAATCAGATGATTTTACTGCGCTATTTATCCAAGAAACTTCAGAAAAAGATAGGAGTTAGTTATGAATTTTTTTAAAATTTTTGTTGTTACTGTTTTAGTCATTATTACGTCTGCATGCAGTAGTTATAATACATATAGCTCAGGAAGTACTACAGCTGAACCTGTCTCGTATCTTTATTTTACTGGCAATATTGAAGATGCAGAGGTTTCTATTGATGATGCTCCTACTTTTATAGTGACTAAATCAGGTGTAAAGCAGCAATATAAAGTGACTCCGGGAAAACATACTATTGTGGTATCAAGACAGGGAAATATTGTGGTTAAAAGAAGTGTTTTGTTAGGTGACGGTCACGAAAAAGAAATTCAAATACCATAATTTAGTTTAATTTTTTAATAACAATAAAGGAAACAACATGAAAGCAGTTTTTATTGTGGTTTTTATCGCAATTTTTTTAGCAGGTTGTCAAACAACCAAGCCAATGTATGAATATGAAGATTATGCTGAAAGCTTCTATTCTCTGAAAAAAGAGGGCGGCGAAGAAACAGCAGTACAGTGGAAGACATCTTTAGAAAGCATTGTTGAAAAATCTAAAGCAAAAGCTGTTCGAGTACCGCCAGGAGTTTATGCCAACCTTGGTTATATTCACTTAAAAGTAAATAATAATGAAGGTGCCATTACTTTTTTTGAGCAAGAAAAAGCAATCTACCCAGAAGCGACAAAGTTTATGGATAATTTAATTAAAAAAGCAAAAGCTAAGGGATAAGCAATGAATACATTATCAAAAATAAAGCTTTTATTGATTTCTTTGGTTGTCTTAGGCGTTAGTGGTTGTGTTACTCCGCCAACTTATGTGACTAAAGGTGAAGAATTTCCGTCTATGTATATAGAAAAGCCTAAGTCCTTGTTAATTATGCCGCCAATTAACTTAAGCACTGCAGCTGAGGCAAAAGACTATTACTCAACTACGGTAGAAATGCCGATAGCTTTGCATGGTTATTATACTTTTCCTTACCAATTAACGGCTGATGTATTAAAGCAACAAGGGGTGTACGACAGCGAACTGGTTTACGATATTCCATTAAATAAATTTTATGATTATTTTGGTGCTGACGCAGTGCTTTTTACCAAAATTGCGAAATGGGACACAGCATATACAGTTTTGGCTTCTACGCTAACAGTGTCAATAGACGCTGAAATTAAGTCTACCAAAACATCAGAAGTGCTATGGGAATACAATGGTACAGTTGTGATTGATTTATCAGCGAATGGCGGAGGAGGAGGCATGGCAGGCTTGTTAATTAATGCTATTGCTACGGCAATTAATACTGCTGCTGCCGACTATACGACTTATGCAAAGGTGGCGAATGGCCGTTTTGTTGGTAGTATTCCTTATGGACCATATCATCCGTTGTATTTGAAAGATCAACAAATGAAAGTAATTCAGCAAAGGCAGAATGAAAAACCAATGGAAAAAGTAGCTGAAAAAGCCTCAAAAGAAGCGTCAGAATAGACTTTAGCCTGATACGAAAATGCGCCTTTAGGCGCATTTTTTATTAAAAATAATAGTAAATAAAGAGTTTTAGTTATCAGGCACTATTTTATCTATTGTTTTTAGTGACCGTAAAAATAACCCTAACCCGCCCATCGCTAAAACAAGAATGACGATCAAATCGAAAGATGTCATGGTTCTAAAGCTAAAGCGAACCGATGAAATAACCCCGAAAATAAGTGCCGTGATTGAGCCAATAGCTAATAGCCAACCAAGTATGTTTTTACCATTGTAAAAAATAAGACCAACACCAAACATAAAAGGGATCATCACCATGCCACTGGTAATATTGTAGTGACTGCCCATGGCTGAAAAGCCATACATGCGCATGCCCATACCAAAACTTGATGTTACCGTAATAGCGTTTAGTAACATGTAAAAGCCACCACACATCATTACTAGACCGATAAAAAAATGTCCTAATCCGCCGGATGTTCCACCTGCACCTTTCATAATGACTCCTTAGATATTTTTATTGGTTTATTTTTTCTTCAGAAATCAGATTTTCACCTGCACTTTCATTAGGTGTAGGCATGTTTGACTGTTTAATAACATTTCTAGCTTCACTCACTAAGGTATTATTGCCATTAAGTAGATCATTTAGTGTTCCTGAGCCTTTTGGTACTAAGTCTAATTCTTGCAACATAGCATCAATCACCGGAGCATTCGCACGATAATTGAGTGCCGCTGAGGTTATTTGTTCTGCTATGCTGCCATTCGTTGCGGAAGCTGAGTGGGTATGAGCGCCATGGCCTTGCCCTGTGTTATTACCATAGCCTTGTAAAATTTTAATACCGTCAATATTTTCTAATGGCTTAACAGAGTTGGCGATCATTTCTGGTAATGCGTTTAAAATAGCTAAAGACTTTTGCAACTCAATTTGTTCATCGCGTAGAGTATTTTCAGCTTCGTACAAAGCTTTTTTACCCTGAGCATCAACGGCATATATTTTTTCATCTGCGTCTGCTTTTAGTTTAGTGGCATCGGCTTTAGCCTTGGCCTCTATCAGTACTGCTGCTGCTTTATCTTCAGCCGCGCGTTTTTCCGCATCAGCTTGAACAGTTATACTCACGGCATCTCTTTCCGCTTCTTTTTTAGCGCCAATAACTTCAATTTCTTTTTGGCGATTAGCTTCTGCTACTTGCCTGGTGGTAATTACAGCTTCTTCTTTCTCTACGCGTTCTTTTTCTGCTTCAGCTGCTTTTGCACGAGCTGCCGATTCAGCCTCAGATTTTTCAGCAACGGCTATCTGTTTGTCTTGTTCTGCTACTTCTATATCTCGTTGTTGTTGAATTCGTGCTTGCTCTAATGCTGTTCGCTTGTCTATTTCTCGTGATTCGACATCTCTATTCTTTTGAATTTCAGCAACTTCAATGGCTTGCTCTTTTGATATTTGCGCTTCACGTTCTTCACGCTCTTTTAGTTCTCTCGTTTTTGTTATTTCAGCTCTTTGCTCAACACGTTTGAATTCTAATACTTGTTCTTGTGCGATACGAAGCTCTTCTTCTTCTTTTTTGATTTCTAACGATTCACGCTCGGCTTCAAGGTTTTTTCGTTCAATTTGTACGCGATTTTCTTGTTCAATATCGTTGGTTTCTTTACGTTTTTCTTCAATTATTTTGGCTAGTCTAGCACGGCCTTCAGCATCAAAGGCATTGTTTTCATTAAAGAATCTAAGGTCTGTTTGATCAAAGCCAGTTAAAGATACAGATTCAAGTTCCAAACCATTTTTTTCTAAATCATTAGCAACATTTTGTTGAACTTTTTGCACAAAATCAGCACGTTGTTCATGCATTTCTGTCATGGTCATTTCAGCAGCAACGGTGCGTAAAACGTCAACGAATTTTGACTCCATCAGTATTTTCAATTCTTCAACACGCATTGTTCTGCTACCTAACGTTTGAGCGGCCATTGAGATGCCCTCAGTATGTGGGGCAACTCGCAAATAAAAGTCAGCTTTTACATCAACACGCATTCTGTCTTTGGTGATCAATGAATCTTTTTCCATTTTTTCTACTTCTATGCGTAAGGTGTTCATGTTTACGGGGATGGTTTCGTGTAAAACGGGTAAACATATAGCGCCACCATCTTTAACTACTTTTTCGCCGCCCATACCTGTGCGTACAAAAGCAATTTCTTTCGTGGCGCGTATGTATAACTTCGCAAATATCAGCCCTATTGTGATGAATGCTAAAATGCCAGCACCGATCATAATAAATATAAAATTAGCGTTTGAGGTGAAATTTTCCATGTGAAATATCCTTATTAGTATTTTTAAATTACAATTTTAGTTTAGTGTCAGTTATTGCGTAAACTTGACGGCCAGCCAAATGTTTTTCTGCTTTTCTACGAGCACTACTTCATCGCCCTGATTAAATGTTTCGGCATCGTCATCAGGACTAACAAGTACGTAGTGTTTTTGATTAAAGTTGTCTAATAATGCAGCTTCTGCAGGACTATCTTTTTTGGCGGTACCAATGGTTATTTTCGCTATCAAGCCAGTGAAGCTATTATTGGAAACAGCCGATGACTCATTTTTAGGGAGCAATCGTCCTAATGGTATGCCTAAATAGCGAGTTAGCAATATTGCGGTAATCAATGCCAAGCTATAAACAACAAATGTTGGTAATAGAAAGTTAGTGGCATTAAGCAGGAAAAAGTTAACCGAATATCCAGAGATACTAAAGCAGGTTAGAAAAAGTACTAGCCATATTAATAACGGCAATCTGTTTAGGCATAACCACCCTAATATTGGTGTTAGGCCACCGTCACTAAATTCGCTACCTACTTCTAGGTCAAGCTCAATAGGGGATATTTGGTCAAGTAAGCTCATTAAACTTAACCCAATCAGCATACCAAGACCTTCTAGAAGCGCGAGGGCTATAACCATACCAAGGGCTATAGCAAAGCCGGTATTAAAATCTGCTAGGAGAAACTCTATCATGGGCGAAGTCCTTTTTCTGAATTGAGAATAAGGTATTAAACTATTGATGAAATATCAAATGTTTATTCTCAACTATTATCTTGCATACAAGTTTTAAGTTAAATTGTTTGACATAATATGTCAAGAGGGGTGGTAGAATATGATTCTAAAAAATATTTTACCCCTTAAGCATTCTTTAAGGTTCAACTATTAAATTTATCATCATCAACAAGCAGGAGATAATGACGATGATAAATGTAACTTCAATTATTCAAGGCCAAACGGCAACTTCATTAAAAAAACCTAAAGGTAATTTAATTGAGCAAAAATTAAATTTTGATATTCAACTTGCGCCTGTAGGCAGTAAGCACCGAAATGAAATAGAGGCATTTATTAAACAAGGATTTGCTAAGGCTTACGGCGCCAAAATATCAATCACAACACCGCATTTATTAGCGTTATCAAACGGCAATTATAAAGCCGCCTTAGGTATTCGCAGTGGTCATGATGAGTTGTTTGTAGAGCAATATCTTTCAGGAGTTATAGAGCAACAAGCCGTTTTTGTGGATAATAAAGTTAAACGACAAGAGATTGTTGAGTTTAGCCATCTTTTTAGTAATGCAAAACGTTTTACCATCCCATTATTTATGGTGACAGCAGTATCATTATTTTGTCTTAACTATAAGTATTTAGTATTTTCTGGTACGGAAAAAGTGCTCAAGCTACTTGATAAGGCCGGCGTTCAAAATACGTTTATTGGCAACGCCGATCACCATAAAATACAAGCATCTACAGATGACTGGGGTAGTTACTACAGCACTAACCCTCAAATTATGGCGGTATCACTTTTAGAGGTTATGTCGTTAATCGCTAAGCATCCATTATACACAAAAATGTTTCAATCACTTGATAGCCAGATAGGACAAATTTGTCAACAACTGCGCTAAAACAATCCATTACTTATACTATTTAACAGCTTCAAGAGGTATTAATATGAAAACTATCAAGAATAAAACTATTAACGTTAAAAACAAAATAATAAAGTCGATGACATTACTGGCATTATTTTGCGGGTTGAACATTAACGTTTATGCCAATACGCAGTCTCCAAATGACTTTAAGCAAGCATTAATCGCATTACAGCATCAATGGGTAGCTGCTAATTATGCTAACAACAAAGCAGTGAAAAAAAGCGCATTTCTTGCTTTGCAAGAGAAATCAACAGCGCTGACAACAGCTTATCCTCAACAAGCTGCAGCGTGGATCTGGCATGGCATTATTCAATCGAGCTATGCTGGTTTTAAAGGTGGATTAGGTGCGCTTTCGTATGTAGATGATGCGAAAGAGTCCTTAGAGAAAGCCCTCGCTATTAACGAAAATGCACTACAAGGTTCGGCTCATACCAGCTTAGGCATTTTGTATTTGAAGGTGCCAGGGTGGCCTGTTAGCTTTGGTGACGAAGATGAATCAGAAAAACATTTAAAAACAGCGCTAGCAATGAACCC
The DNA here is from genome assembly GCA_002162675.1 of Colwellia sp. 39_35_sub15_T18. Lineage (GTDB taxonomy): Bacteria > Pseudomonadota > Gammaproteobacteria > Enterobacterales > Alteromonadaceae > Colwellia. The sequence continues at coordinate 16,711 of MAAE01000042.1, forward strand.
AACCGGTATTGATATCAATTACTTTTTAGCGGAGTTTTATATTGAACAAGGGCAGTATAAAAAAGCGAAAGCACACCTTATTGCCGCAAGTATTGCTCCAGCAAGACCGAACCGTAAAGATGCTGATAAATTTAGACAAGTAGAGGTTAAGACTTTGCTAGCCCAAGTGAATAAAGAATTGAAGGACTAATAGCGTTATACCGTAGCGTTTACCTAACCTGTTATTACCTAACCTAGGTCAGGTAATAGCAGGTTATGTAATTTTAACTGAGATGAGTTAAGGTTTTATCTTATAAATTTACAAGTAGAGTTCAACCAAAGCTTTCGTTCTTTGCTATGTACATTAGCTTTAATCCCAGTGTTGGTAACTTGGAACACAAAGGACATAATAAGCTAGCTGAAGTCAGCTGATGCATATTTTTGTTCAGCAAAAGTCATGACGGTTTATTAAATCCAAGTGCAGTAATTTTTTAGGGCTGAACACAAGTGAACATTTTTGACCATGGAATGACATATATTAAAACTAACGCATGAATTGATGCAAATACCCATGGAATTTTCATTTCTAGTTCAGTGAATGGGTAATAAAGCTTTTTATTTTTTCCGCGACCTACTGCACTCCACTCAGCATCAAAAAGTTTATAGGGGAGGTCTGACTCTATAGCGTGTACTACTTTAAATTTTGCGGAATTTAAATTTTTGTATGAAAGTACAAGGCGATACCAAATATAACATATTAAAACGCCAGCTAATGAAGTTATTATATAGAAAAAAGTGTCTGTATTTGTTGCTGACTTTGCATAGCCAGCAAGCGTTACAAGGATAGTATTTATGGAAAGAAAAAATGTATTTGCGGATTGTCTTCTGGATGAGATCCGATCGGCCATTTCAAGATATATTTTATACTGCTCAAACGCATGATCCTGAAACTTGTCTGTGTATTCTGATGCAGGCTTAGAGTTAATGTTGATATTACTCATTATGGTTTTATCCCAAACTCTCTGATTTCAGAAACAAGAGAACTTGTGCTCTTGTCTCGAAGTGTGTGAAAACTTTCGTAAACGACTATTAGTTTGGATTGAAAAAAATCTTCATTTGCAAGCTGAATTATCGCATTCATCCATTTGCTATAAGTAGTATACTTGTCCGCCATTATAAGTATTTCATGGCTTAGAGCAGAATTATTATGGTAGGAAAAATAAGCTAAATCATCAATAATTTCGGTTAACCTCTCGTATGCACCGCCATATGCCCATGAATGACTTCTGAATAAGTTATATCTATGTTTCACAGCGGTTATCTCTAACGGTTTGACGTAAAGTGCGTTTTGTGGCGCTCACTCAATAGTGAGTTACTATTTATTATTCTTCCAGTATTTTTGCTTGTTACTATCTTTTACCTGCATAGCATCTATTTTTTTCAGCCTTTGACCAACCATAAATAAAGGTAGTAAAAGGCGCCCATATATAAGCAAAAATAGCTACAATTTGTGCTAGCCAAAAGTCGGAAGCATATTCTCCTCCAATTAAGGCATATTCAGTCATAAACTCCCATGATTGAAAAAGCACGACATAATATAGATACCATGCCCAGAGAATAAGTATTAAGCCCATTGTAAAGTGCAAATACTCACCACTTATATTCAACTTAACAGAGCCTTGGCCATAGATAACACCAGCAAATATTGATGTTAGAAAGAAAAATAGTAAATTTAATGTGCCGGGCATATCTTCGAATTTAAGAGTCATGAAACCATGCGTAACGCCAAACATACCGTATACGCCTATAGTTAGTAACAGAAAGAGCGTAACCCTAAATAAGTTTGATTTATTTTCGATTCGCACATCGGGCTTACGATCAGGATTTCCTGCACCTTTAAAAGCCCCTTTGAGATATCCTCGGAAACTAGAAGTTTCTACCTGTTTTCCTAACCCTAACATTGCAGCACCAATGGATTTGGCACCTTTCCCTTCTCCTCCAGAAAAATAGATAAAGCGCAGTTTTTTGGAATATTTAGGCATAGTAGCACCTGACAAAGAATAGAAAAACTTACTGAATTTTCTATATCGTACTTCGATCAGCTCTTTGTCCTGAGGGCCAGGAAAACGCACAAAAAGAATCACGCTTTCGAGTTTATTCGCTTCTATTATCTGCTCAATCTCCCACTTTAATCCTGGTGTTTCACCAATCCGACTAACAATTATTTGAGATTTAGTAATATAGTCACGAATGGTACTTTTCCATTCATCTACTGTCGTAGTTAGTTTTGATGAGCCTAAACTGGGCGAGTATCCTGATGCATTTAAGCCTATAAAAGGTCCAAGTTGATGGACTTGCATTGCAATATCTGATTCAAATGAAGGTTTTTTATATATAGCTTTCGTGATCCAAAACCAAGGATTTAGCCCACCTATAGATTCGGTAATATTAAACTTATCATGTGTATCTGAATCAGTGAGAAATGGGCGTAAATAGAGTATTGGCGTCCTTTTATCTTGATTAATTATTGATTCAGCTGCTGGCGCCCCAGATCTTAGTTTTTCTTGGATTTCATCTTTTACAATTAAGCCGATAACAACAAAAATAAAAACAATAAAATAACCCAACAATCGGCTCTGAATACCGTCGACTTTCGAGTACTCTCCAATCAAGAGAAATACTGTGACTGCAATAGTAACGAATACTAAGGTTGGAAGGCAGCCAGATTGTACAGGTATTGATTTATTCACGATATAGATCCTAGAATAATAATCGTCGCCACAAAGAACAAGACCGATAGGAGATAAAGCCATTTAGATATGCTATCTCTTTTTTTTGCGGACACTTCGAGTGCCTCACGAATCTCTAGGTCTGACTCACTTTGCAGTTCCGTTCGTATTTTTTTTGCTTGTTTTGATACAAAGAAGCCTCCTAGGGCAGATAAAATGGCATAAAGTAGCATTTGTTTTCCTTTTAGCAGTTGATTCCCTAACAATTTATTAGACTGAAACCTTCACGCTTTCTACGCTATGCCTCTGTCTGTTTTTTATTCTATTATTCCAACACTACGCCAATATAATGAATATTTCAAATGCTTAATAAAACACCTGTCAATAAGTCTCATGGGAAGGGAAGCTGAAAATTATTGGCTGATTTTTATAGGGTATTTAGTACTTGCCAAGTACATCATTACCGCGTGATCGCTTTAGCCCAAAGTGGTAACACCCAACCTAACCAATGGCACAATTAGGTCGGAGCCTATTCAATTATGAGAGTTCAAAAATTAACGACTACAAATAAAGTACTTATCTGCGCACTTTAATCCCCCCCAAAAAAAACTATTTTCAAATACAGGCTTTAGTTCCTCTTCTAAGTGAGGCTATATTTAAAAAGCCATAGGGTTGGACACATTCTCCATTAGGATTGGTCAAATATCGTTGTTCAAGCTGCTTTGGCGTTATTAATTCAGTTAATTCGAAGCCTAATGCCTTTCTGGTTGGCATTAGTTCTTGCGGATTAATACCATAAGTGACTGGCTCGCCCATTTTTTGTAATGATGATTTGAAGGCTTCACTACCGTGATAAATACCGCCGATAAAAATATCCGCATATACTTCGTGAAATGATGCTAAAGCATCTTACTCAGGTGCTTTTAACATTGGAGAAACTTAAACTCTATACCCCAAGCAATTTAAATTTTTTGTGAAGACACTAATGATGGATGCGTTTTACAATATTAGAAACCCTCTTAATTTTATGAAAGTATTTGCGCAAAATGTTTCGTAATTTCAAGAAGGAAAAAATCATGACTAAGATACGTAGTCCACAATTTGGTGCCATTTTGTTTCGTGCAAGTGAACTCATTGGTGCTCAAGGAGCAGAAGTTTTTGATCGCTTAGGCATTAGTCTTAATGCAAATAAAATTTCAATAGTTCTCGCCTTACATGCTAAAGGGGCGCTTTCTTCGACTGAGTTAGCTCAGCATATCGGAGTGTCTCGTCAATTAATTGAAAGCCGTTTAAAATCAAGCGTCAAAGACGGGTTCTTCATCTCGTTGCCAGAACCAAAAGACTCCCGTAAACGGGTCTATAATATCTCCGATGATTCCAGATCTGAAGCGGATCGCATTGTGTCAATCATGAAAGATTTTGAGCACGTATATTCAACTTTGTGGGAAGAGATAGGGGTCGAACTAGAGCATGCATTAAAACTAATGGAAAGAGCGTTAGCTCGCAAGGCACTGACATACCGCCTTTGTGAAGATTTTCCAAAGTATTACGACGAAATAGAATAATAATAGCTGTTTATATACAGACGTTAATTGCAAAAGAAGAATACCTCCTGATGCAGCAACAATAAAACAATAAATGGGATAAAAGATGAAAAACATAATAAATATTTTAGTATTGACGGGCATGATATCTTGGCAAGCTCAAGCGAATAAAGGAAATAACTTATCGTATGAGAAGCTATTACCCCAATATATTTCTTGGGCAATTGCCATTGATCAGAAAGGCCTGAAAATAGGTATCCCGCTAAATGAGAACGAAATATGATTAGCAAAAGAAATTGGCGTAAAATCTCCTGAAAAAGTAAGAGTTATCTATGTAGATGAAGTGCCTTACTCTTATGAAAATGAAAATGAAAATGAAAATGAAAATGAAAACGAAAACTTAAAACAAATGGGTTTATCATTAGGGTTTATCGGCAAAGATATCATCAATCAAGCTCAAGTTTTTGGTTATTCGATATACGTTCGAAGAGATTATGAACTTGACTGTTCACGGATGGCTCACGAGCTAGTTCATGTTTTACAAATAGAAAGAGCAAGCTTTAGCGAAATTGTAGTACAACATATAAGCGACTTAAGCAAATACAGTTATGAAAACACACCACTTGAGGCCGAAGCCTTTAAAGCTAATAAAAAGTACGCAATTAAATAAAAAATTTAACAAGTCAGAGCAGCCTAATGCTGAAGCGTCGGTTGCTTTGACGTGTTGATTGGGGCGTTTTAATCTCCGGGAGTCAATGCCTATTCTGTGGGGTTATTTTAGTCAAAACACCTGCGCTAATTACTTACCGGCATTCTTAAGATAGTTTTTAATCGCTCCATGGGAATACGTCGTGGATCTGAAATATAGATCTCGCAGTGTTCACCTGTCGCTGATAGCTGGTGCTCAGTAACGAAAGCTAACATCTGTTCTAATGTACGGCTCTCCTCTTCGTATGAGCCGACATGCAACATCTGAATACAATGAGCAAACTCGTGCTCAATGAGTTTTACCTTGTTGATACTGACGGTTTTTCCTTTGGCTGTTAACGCGGTAGCAGCTTGCTCAATATCACTAATTTCTACCTGAGATGGCGTACGTATCATCAACTGCCAATGCCACTGTGATTTATCTTGTTCACTTAAGCACTGTTTGTTGATAGACCAATATCTAGCTTCGAGTTTACAAATGACATAATCACCGAGATTATTCCTCTTTCGTGTCATTTTTACCGTATAAGCAACAGCATATAATGCAGTTACGGCATCATTAAAGTTATCTTCACCGGGACTACCAACGCCATTGATAACTAAGTAGTGTGCATTAGCAATATGGCAGCTCTGTGGCTTTTTTGGGGCAATATAATCGGCTTTGTGTAATTTAAATAAATCGATCTTATCCATGATTCAACTCCTTTAATGGTAAATAGATATCGGTGATTAGTTCTTCAGGTTCGGTAGATTCGGGGTCATTTAGGTAGATTTCGAAACAAGGCTGGTCGGCAGATTCATGATCACTTTGGCTCAACCACTGACCAAAAAATTTCTGATAGGTTTCATTCAATGTTTCATAAGAGCCTATGTGAGTGGTTACTGCATAGCGGCCACTAGCAATCGATTTAAAACCTATCTCATCCGTCGTTGAAAATATTTCATCTACGCTAATACAGGCCTCGTAGCGAAGTAATTCTGGAGCAACCACGTCAGGGTCGTCATAACTCACCCCAATCATTTTTGCATTACCGCCGAGTAAGCCCATCGGTGCAAGTGTACCGCAGAGCGTATCCCATGCGTGCCCACATTCTTTGTAGGGTCCTTGATGGGAAACATAAGCCACTAACATGTCATCAACTTGCTTTATCATTACTTTCATATTCAATTCCTTATCAATAAAAGGTTCAAAGGAGGAAATATGCTCATTGGTTACATAACGGATGCTAGAGAGTGATAAGCACGGAAACCTTGCCTGCTCAGATTTTCTGAACTTGGAAGGCAACAAACCTGCTCTGGCTTTAAAAGCTTTTGAAAAAGCCATGTCGCTTTCATAGCCAGCGCCAAGCGCTATATCTAATATGCTGGTAGTGCTAGTTCGAAGTTCAATAGCAGCACGCTCTAACCGTAAACGTCGAATTAACTCTTTTACCGACTCACCTAACATGCCAGAAAATATTCTATGAAAATGATAACTTGAGAAGTTTGCCTGCTGTGCAAGCTCTGCTAAGGTCAATTCATTATCTAAATTTTGCTGAATATAATTAACCACGTTAACCGTGCGGGTTATATACGATTGTTGTGTTTTTTTTCGCATTATTTTCTTTTGCACTGCTCGTGAGATCCATTAGTAATATGAGGCATATTGCCGCAAATCCATACCAATCAGGTATGAAAGAATGCCAACAACTATTGTTGACTTGAGCTAGCATAGCGCTGACAGATAAATGAAAACTGATGGTTTTTGCGCATTTCAACTAACAATGACCGCTGAATACCTTGATAAACAGACTCTAAAATCAATATTTAGGTCGCTTTCGTATCAAAGTGATTATCAGGTTTGATGATTTCGAACTACAAATAAATTATTCATCTGGTCACTTTACCCCCCCCAAAAAAAACTACTTTCAAATACAGGGTTTAGCTGCTCTTCTAAGCAAGGCGATGTTTAAAAAGCCATAGGGCTGGACACTTTCTCCATTAGGATTGGTCAAATACTGTTGTTCAAGCTGCTTTGGCGTTATTAATTCTGTTAATTCGAAGCCTAATACCTTCATGGTATGCATTAATTCTTGCTGATGAATACCATAAGTGACAGGCTCACCCATTTTTTGTAATGATGACTTAAAGGCTTCACTGCCGTGATAAGTGCCGCCAGTAAGAATATCGGCATAAGCATAGTCAAAAATAACTTGCGTGTTTTCGGGGAATAAGGCGGTAACAGCCAATAAATTTTTAAAGGCTGCTGCTTGTAAAAAATAAGAGACACCATCAATGATAAATAAGGTTTTTTTATTTTTATCAATTCCTTGGCTAACTAGCCAATCAAGATCAAAGTTATCTTGGCCATTAAAGTCTGCGGCGCAATAGTGCACCGAGCTAATATCACTTGTACCATTTATATCATTGTCATGTTGAGTTGAAGCGGTTGCTCTGGTTGTGGTTCTTGTTTTGGCTCTTTTTTTGGTGAACTGCTGCATTGCGGCACGTTTACGGGCAATCATTTCAGGGTGATCTATTTCAAAGCATTGAATATTAGTTAATTGCTCACGAAAACGATAAGCTCTAGTGTCATAACCCGCCCCTAATATAACCAACTGTTCAGGCTTTTCATCATCAGCAAGTGCCTGTAACAACATATCATCAATGGCTCTTGATTTAGCCATAATATAAGGCATGCCTCCCGGGAGTTTTATGGTGTATATGGCTAAAATTAAAGATCGTATAACAGAAAACGACAGCATAAAACGCATGAGTTTAGACAAAAATACTGCCGCTATATAATCTTCGCTGCGAATTGTTGTGCCATTTTCTTTATAACCAAGGGTACGTATTAACGCCATGCTTTCTGCTGACGACATTTTAGAAAATTTTTTCATATCAAACGCTCTATTTATATTATTTAGTCAATAATATAAAACCTTAAGCTTAAAACAGCCTTAAGGCTTTAGCGACTATCAGGAGCAAAGCCGCTGGGGGCAACATGGCTGTTAGATTTGGATAAAAAACGTAACTGTTCACCACCGAGTCGCGATGCTTCACAGAGGGGTCTTCGAACCTACACAGAGGCTTTGTTATCTTTGTGTAGTCTCGGTGTAGTGACCTCTGTGGTAAATATTTCTAAGCTGAATAAATATAAAAAAACAACAATTACTTGATGGCATTACCATGAAAATTCAACGGCTAAGCCACCGGTGCTTGCTTCATTCAACTGCCAGTCTATTTGATGAATACTGGCGATACGGTTGACTATGGCAAGCCCTAAGCCTGAGCCTTCTCCGCTTGCATCTGGCGTTCTATAAAAGCGATCTTTAACCCGTTCCCTTAACGCTGCGGCAATGCCGGGTCCTGAATCTGCAACAGTAATTTTTTTATTCACACAATCAAGTGTGATGGTAATGCTAGATTGCTCAGGGCTGTATTTAATGGCGTTGGTTACTACATTAGATAGCATGTTATAAATCAGCGCTTGGTTACCCTTAATGGATAAAGTTTCATCGTTGGGATTGGAGAGCACATATAACAGTGATTGCTCTTTTTGCTGCGCTAAATGTTTAAAATCGCTAACCACTTGTGCCACCGTTTTGGTGATATTTATGTCAGTAAAATCATCGGCGATAAGTTGTATGTCGGCTCGACTTAATGATAATAATTGCGCAACAAGATGAGATAATCTATTAATGCTTTTTTTGATATTAATAATAGAGGCATCTAGTGCGGTATCTTGGTTATCTTCTAAGATATTTTCGGTGTGGATCATCAATGCTGCTAATGGTGTTCTTAATTCATGGGCGGCATCGGATGAAAAGCGCCTTTCTCGCTCATATTGCTCACTTAAATGATCAAATAAGGTATTTACCGCACTAATTAAGCCGGTCACTTCTTCTGGCTCGGTTTGATAAGACAGTTTTTCTAAACTGGAATAATTTTTTTCTTGCACGTCACTGGCGATCACTTCAAGGGGTTTGAGTCCTTTACGAATGACTAAACTGACCATTAAGACAAAGAAAGGAGTTAGCAAAAATAGCGGAATGGCATGATCTAAGGCGATATGGTGAATGAGTTCATCACGAATATCCATTCGTTCTCCCACCACTAAATGCCAGTCGTCTTCTTTAGAGTAAAGGGTAAAAATACGCCATTGATATTGGCCAACGTCAATGTAGGTATAACCTTGCGTTAAATTAGACTCTGGATGATTAGGCGCACTGGCTGAGCGCAAAATCAGGCCCGTTTCATTAATGACTTGAAACGATACTTTTTTCTCATAATTATGTTGAATAGAGTGAGGATCGTTTTCCTTGTTTAATAAAGCTTCGGTTAATGAGTCACGATTTTTTTCAATAGAATCTCGGCTGATCATACCGTGTAACACACGGGCTGATTGCGCTAAACTGGCATCAAATAACTCTTCAACTTCTTCAGCCGTATCGTAATACACCCAAGCCGCAGGAATGATGGTCATGGTTAATGCCCAGGCGACAATATGAAAGGTTAAATATCGACGAATTGAATAATGTTTTGTTTTATTTTTCATAACTCTCTAATTTATAACCGACACCACGAATGGTTTTTATTATGCCGGTATATAGTTTCTTACGTAAATGATGTACGTGCACTTCGATGCTGTTGCTTTCTACTTCAATGTCCCAGCCATAAACGACATCTTCTAATTTTGCTTTGCTCATTACGCGATTCGGATTATTCAAAAATTCGGCTAAGAGTGTCGTTTCTCGGCGGCTCAATTCAATGAGTTGCCCAGCTAAAGTCACCTCTAAAGAAGCAGGGTTATAGGTGATTTTACCGTGCTCGATCACAGGTTCTACATGACCATGGCGGCGCCGGCCTAATGCTCTTAGTCGAGCTTTTAACTCACTTAACTCAAAGGGTTTAATTAAATAATCATCTGCGCCAGTGTCTAAGCCAGTAATTTTATCTTCGACTGAATCACGGGCTGTTAATATAAGAACAGGGATATCTAACCCTGATTTTCTCGCCGCTTTTAGCAGGTCAATACCATCGATATCGGGTAAACCAAGGTCAAGTATCATTAGCTCAAATTCCTCAGTTGTCAGTGCTTGTTTCGCTTGCAAGCCACTTTTCAACCAGTCGGTTTGGTAACCTTCTCGGTCTAGGGCGGTTTTTATTCCTTCACCTAATAATTGATCATCTTCCACTAATAAAATTCGCATGATTTATTCAACGCCATTAACACTAAAAGCACTACGCTAAACTATTTAACCACTGACATCAATTACCAGTAATGGTGAACAGCAATGACTAGGACAAAACTTAGCCGTTATGGTGTTCACTCACGGGCAAACTTTTGAATTATCGGCAGTTGCTTCACAATTGATTTGCTGACAATGGTAGGAAATAAGGCGTTCAATCGCACAAAAAGTTTTTCAGGCCAACCGATATAACGCTCGGACTTATGTTGTTCAATCAGCAACAGCAGCTCTTTGGCGACCAGTTCAGGAGAGTCTGTGGCGGTGTTAAGTGCGGTATTTAATTGTGCAATTTTCTCACTAATTAGGTTGGTTTTAGTGGCTCTAGGCGATAGATATTTCACGGTAACCTTAGTATCGGCTAGTTCTCTAGACAAGGTTTGACTAAAACCTCGCAACGCAAATTTACTGGCACAATACGCAGCATAGCCAGGAAAACCAATGCTGCCAAAGGTTGAACCAATATTTATTATTTGTGCTGAGGGTTGTTTTAACAGCACAGGCAACAAGGCTTGAGTTAATTGCATAGGGGCGATGGTGTTGGTGGCAATAATGCGCTCTATTTCATTGGCAGTTGTTTGTTCAAATAAAGATAATTGACTGATACCAGCATTATTAATCAGTAAATTAATGTCGAATGGCAGTGTCGCTAAGTAGTTAATTAAACGTGTGCGTTGCTCTGCTTCAATCAAGTCTACCGCAAAAATTTCAACGCTATTACGAGCATTAATATTCGATGCTAAGAGTTCAGCTTGTCGTTGTTGCAGTTTATGACTGTTTCGGCCAATTAATACTAAATTAGCCCCTTGGTCAAACAGCCGCTGACTAAACGCTTTGCCCATGCCGCCGGTGGCTCCGGTCAGTAAAATATTAGTATTTTTCATTTCGTGTGGTAATTTGTTTGATGATTGATTTTTCATCTGATGCACCTTTTATAGTATTCTTGACTTAAGCTATGAATTCTTAACTTACATTTTAGTGTTGCTTTAAGCTGTTGAGAGCAGCTCACTAGCGGCTCACTCGAGATTATGAGCCCATGGCGATATATAGCTGTCTGTCAGTAAGCTCGCCATTAATCGCTCTACGGCCGTGCAATACTCGCTTGTTATCAATAAGTACTACATCGCCATCTTGCCAACTAACTTCATGGGTGTATTTTTCTGCCAAATCAGTAGTTTGTTCTATCAGCAAATCACTGACTTGCTCACCATCGGCAAAAGTATAAATGGGCTTTTGGTAATTAAAGGATGGGCCTAGTATTGCATTGGCAAAAGCCATTTCATTCGACTCTTTATTAGGAACGTCTTCTCTTTTGTTAACCAAGCATGGTTGAATGTCTAATTGATAATCTAAACTGCCATCACTATTTATTGAGCCGCGCTGATTTGGGTTTACCGCAATAAAATCTGCTAAGTGTTTTTCTTCAACTTCACTCACAGAGTTTACCTTTGGATGTTGGGCTGCGACATATTTGCGCCACAAATGTGCGGGTAGTTGTCTAGACACCGTGATCCCTTGTCGCCATTTCTGTTGCAATTCAGCAGGCATGTTGTTAAATAACTCTCGACCATCGCATATTGTGGTTTGCGAACCAGATTTGGCACTTTTAGCGCTATAAAAACCGACATATTGAGGAGGAAAAGGTGTGTTACCATTTTCTATATGTAAGCCAACAGACTCTTTCCCTGCATTCACCTTTTGGCTAGCGTTATCGGCAAATTCTCTGGCGGGATCAAAGGTAAGTTGCTGGCAAAACTGTTGCAGTAGTTCACTAAATTTATTTAAATTGCTATCAAAGCCGCGCAATAGTACCCAACCCTCTTTAGCTAAGTGTTGCTTTGCTAGTAGCACTGTTTTTTCATCAGTTAGGTCGTTTGTTAAGGCTTTTGTTAGGCTGTCTATTGGGTTGCTTGTTAGGGTGTGGCTTTGTGTTGGGGTAATGATATTGTTCATATTAATTTCTCTATAAAATTTGGCGAAATTGACGGAAACTAAGCGTAAAGCGCAGCAAGTTGTTGTTGATAAACTTTTTCAATGTTTAGTCTTTTTAAACGACCATTATTAGTCAGCAAATTGTTATTAGGGGTAAAAGGCTGTTCAGCTCTAAGCCAGTGTCGAATTTGTGCGTAATCAGGTAAGTGTTTATTGCACTCATCAATGGCATTCTTTATCTCTATTGTGCTAGTTAAAGGAGAGACAATTACCGCAGATAACGACGGGCGCGCTTCGCCAAAAACTGCAACTTGTGCAATAGCAGACGATGAAGATAAACTTGCTTCAACCCACTCAGGCGAAATGTTTCGTCCAAAACTACTGACAATTTTGTTATTTTTTCTGCCGGAAACAAATATATAGCCGTCTTCGTCTATGTAACCTAAATCACCAGTGTAAATACGGTCTAAAGGTTGCTCTAATTCACCTAAGTAACCGAGCATTGCCTGACCTTCAATGACTATTTCGCCCTCTTCACTAATAACAACAGCAACATGTTCAAGGGCTTTTCCGACACTGCCAATCCTTTGTTGAGACGGTAAATTTAAGCTTACTACTGAACCACATTCTGATAAGCCATAACCTTCAAAAACGGGTAAACCTAAGGTATTAGCTTGCTGTAAAATCGGCTTCGACGATTTTCCGCCACCGACAGCAATAAATTGCAAACTTGAGCATTGTTTCAATACCGTGCCATTAAAACCGTGCACTAAAAGTGTTAACATTTGCGGCAATAAAATAATGCTGCCAGCTTGATACAAAGCTACCTTCGCAAGCAATTGACTGATATCAAATTCGGCATTGGACAGAAAACCCAAGGCAGCTAGTGGCTCGGTGATAACTACCCCGCCGTGCAGTAAACATACATACACGCCAGCAATGTTTTCTAGCAAAGTTGCTAAGGGTAAAACACATAAGTGATTAGTGGTGGACATTGCGCTCATCGACGCTGCGATACCTTCGCATACTGCGCCAATATTTTGTGCTGACAGACATACGCCTTTAGGCTCTCCCGTCGACCCCGAGGTATAGGTTATTTTAATTGTATTGGTTAAATCGACAGTTTTTTTAGTCGACTCTTTAGTGGATTCTTTAAGCGTTATTCGAAGCATAACGGTATTTTTCAGGGGTAAAATAGTTGCAGAATGTTCATCAGTTTCAATCGCCAAAGACTGGTTACTTGTTAAAGTACTCGACATCAATGGCTGCGTTATAATCGCTTCAACTCCTGCAGAGGCAACTAAATGTCCGACTTGTGATTGGCTGAAGAACAAGGGGATAGGAACAAGCGTAATGCCTAATTTTGCCGCCGCTAAATCACAAATTATCCACTGTGCGCAGTTGTCCATAAAAAGGCCGATACACTTAACGCCTTCCTTTTCCAAAAAACTGCTGACACTGGTTATATTTTCGAGTAGCTGTTGATTGGAAATAGTAGTTTGCGTACTGCCATCGTTTGAAATTAACGCATCTTGTTCAGGGAAATGTGTCGCTCGACTTGCTAATGCCTTGAATAGTTTTTTCATATTGGCCTCTTCAATTAATCAATATAGATTGCTTAAAAGCGAGTATTAATGATGAAACTTAACTCAACCTTAAATGGATATTTACGGTGATGGTTATTAAGTTACATGGCTATATAGATAACTCAGGAGCCATTATTTAATGCGGTATTATTGTTTGTAGGAACGGTTTAACCGTGATTTTTAAAAGAGCTCGAGGATAAATCCTCTCCTACAGGTGAAAGCTAAGCCTGTTTACTGATTTCCTGAGTAAAATGCATAGGCACGTTAAGTTATGATGAGATAAGCTGTCTGTTGAGATGAACAATTTATCTAAACAAGCATATTGCACTTGCATTAAAACTGTATATACTAACAGTTGTAAATAAACACAGCCCTTTGCCTAGAAAGGAAAAGCTTATGCCAGCAATAATTGAATTAAAGCCTTTAACAAACCGCCAACAGCAGATATTTGATCTCATCAAAGAGAATATTCAAAATACTGGCATGCCACCTACCCGAGCAGAAATTGCTCAGTTTTTTGGTTTTAAATCAGCCAATGCGGCAGAAGAACATTTAAAGGCATTGGCTAAAAAAGGTTACATTGAAATGTTGCCGGGGACATCCCGAGGTATTCGTTTAGCTGAGCAATTTACGCACGAAGAGGGCTTGCCTCTTATTGGCCGTGTTGCGGCTGGTGAACCTATTTTGGCTGAAGAGCATGTTGAAGATCATTACAAAATGGATGGTAATTTATTTCATCCCCCCGCAAACTATTTGCTGCGCGTTAATGGCGAAAGCATGAAGGATATTGGTATTCTCGATGGCGATTTGTTGGCGGTTCACCAAACGACAGATGTACAAAATGGGCAAGTGATTGTGGCCCGTGTTGAAAATGATGTCACGGTTAAGCGCTTTAAGCGTGAGGGTAATATTGTTTATTTACAGGCTGAAAATGAAAGCTTTTCACCTATTAAGGTGGATTTAACCTGCCAAGAATTCAATATTGAAGGTATTGCTGTTGGCATTATCCGCAATGAAACTTGGATGTAGTTTGTATATATCGTATACATAACCTAAAAATAAAGAGTAGTTGGCCATGCATTGTTCAACTGCTATTTTTCACCTCTCTTATCTTGCTATTCCCCTACAAAAGTGGCGATTAAATAAGCGTTTAATCATGTTTATTGGCAGTATATAAATATTTATTTTGTTAATGTTTAAAATTCCTGCAGCCTATACATATAAAGCCATAGCTTTAACTTAGAGCTCTTACTCTTTTGAAATTACTGGTGTTTATTTTTCCATAATTAAAAAATTGTTTGACCTAGATCAAATTTTGAGTGATTCTAGAACAGTAATCGAACAAAAAATAACTGTATACAAAAATAATAAGACGTTAGTGCGCTTTTCGATAACTGAATTTTTACCTAGATATACCTAGCGAAAGGAATTGCCGTTCAACGTCAGTTAATTTAATAAAAATATAATAATGAAATTAGCAGATAATCAGTTTAATGAGTTGTGATGTACATGGCTGTATTTCTGTTTTCTATTTTTTATATCCTGTTTTAAAAAGCATAAAAAGTTCTGACTTTTATCTTGAATAAACGGGTGTTGATAGGGGAGAGGTTGAGTGAGTAGAAGTAACCAACGTTGGTTGTTGGGGGGAGGGCTGTGTTTTGCTAGTCTGCTTTCCAGTTCAGCTTGGGCAGATACACAGTTAAATCTGACCAAAGGCGTAACAGCAGTCAGTAGAGAGGTATATGATTTACATATGCTAGCACTCTATATTTGTACTGCTATTGGTGTCGTGGTTTTTGGGGCAATGTTTTGGTCGATGTTTTTTCATCGAAAATCTAAAGGGGCTAAGGCCGCTGATTTTCATGAAAGCACGAAAGTAGAGATACTTTGGACGACTATTCCTATTGTTATTCTTATTGCCATGGCCGTTCCTGCAACTAGCACACTGATTGACATGGAAAATAACGATAATTCCGAAGTCACCATTCAAGTTACTGGCTCACAATGGAAATGGCATTATAAATATTTTGATCAAAATATTGAATACTACTCAGTACTTTCAACGCCACGAGAGCAATATGAAAATCAAAATGGCAGCTTTGCTGGCAACGGCGCCAATAAAGACGAAAATTATTTACTTGAAGTAGATAAACCTCTGGTTATTCCTGCCAATAAAAAAGTACGGTTTTTAATTACTTCCGATGATGTTATTCATGCTTGGTGGGTACCTGCATTTGCCGTTAAACAAGATGCTAACCCAGGCTTTATTAATGAAGCCTGGACCAATGTTGATAAGCCCGGCGTTTATCGAGGTCAATGTGCTGAGCTTTGCGGTAAAGATCATGGCTTTATGCCCATTGTCGTTGAAGTTAAGTCTCCTGAAGATTATGACGCTTGGCTGAATGAGCAACATGCACTAGCAGCAAAGTCGGCTGATGCCGAGAAAGCTTCGTTAAGTGCCTCGATGAGCAAAGAAGAATTGATGCAATTAGGTGAAAGCACTTATATGGCTTATTGCGCAGCTTGCCATCAGCCTACAGGTTTAGGCCTTCCTCCTGCTTTTCCTGCTCTTAAAGGCAGCCCTATTGCAACGACGGGTTCTGTCGCCGAGCATATTGATGTGGTCTTTAATGGGCGTGCAGGTACAGGTATGCAAGGTTATGGTAAACAACTTAGCTTAAAAGAAATTGCGGCAGTAGTCACTTATGAGCGCAATGCTTGGGGTAACGACACCGGTGATTTAGTGCAAAGTGCAGATGTTAAAGCGGCTGGCGGAGAATAATAAATGACAACAGAAACAATAAACGAGTCGCTAGTTGATGATCATCACGGCGATTCTCATGATCATAAAATGACTGGCATTACGCGCTGGTTATACACCACTAATCATAAAGACATTGGTACTTTGTATTTATGGTTTTCATTTATCATGCTACTCACTGGTGGTGCTTTAGCCATGGTGATCCGCGCAGAGTTATTTCAGCCAGGTTTGCAGATTGTTGAGCCTGACTTTTTTAACCAATTAACCACGGTACATGGCCTCATCATGGTGTTTGGCGCTATCATGCCCGCCTTTACCGGTTTTGCTAACTGGATGTTGCCTATGATGATCGGGGCGCCAGATATGGCTTTACCTCGCATGAATAACTGGAGCTTTTGGATTTTACCTTTTGCGTTCGCAATTCTCATTGGTTCATTCTTTATGGAAAGCGGTGCACCAAATTTTGGTTGGACTTTCTACGCACCATTATCAACAACCTATTCAAACGGTAGCACAGCATTTTTTGTTTTTGCCGTGCATATTATGGGTATTTCTTCCATCATGGGGGCAATTAACATAGTGGTTACCATTATGAATTTACGCGCACCAGGCATGACTTACATGAAAATGCCGTTATTTGTGTGGACATTCTTTATTACCGCTTACTTATTAATTGCCGTTATGCCGGTGCTGGCAGGTGTCGTCACTATGTTATTGACAGACACCTATTTTGGCACTAGCTTTTTTGATGCTGCAGGTGGTGGCGACCCCGTAATGTTCCAGCATATTTTCTGGTTCTTTGGTCATCCTGAAGTGTACATAATGATCTTACCTGCTTTTGGAATTGTCTCGACTATCATTCCTGCGTTTTCTCGCAAAAAACTCTTTGGTTATAGCTCAATGGTTTATGCCACATCGTCTATCGCTTTGTTGTCATTTATTGTTTGGGCGCATCACATGTTTACCACAGGTATGCCGTTATTTGGTGAGCTGTTCTTCATGTATTGCACTATGTTAATTGCGGTGCCTACCGGGGTGAAAGTATTTAACTGGGTGGCAACGATGTGGCGCGGTTCTATGTCCTTTGAAACGCCAATGTTGTTCTCTATCGCCTTTGTTATCTTATTCACTATTGGTGGTTTTTCAGGGCTAATGTTAGCGTTAACGCCAGTGGATTTTCAATACCATGATACCTATTTTGTTGTGGCACATTTTCATTATGTACTGGTAACAGGTTCGTTGTTCTCAATTTATGCGGGCGCTTATTTTTGGCTACCAAAATGGACTGGCCACATGTATAACGAATCTTTAGCTAAATGGCACTTTTGGTGTTCACTTATTTCAGTGAATCTACTGTTTTTCCCTATGCATTTTTTAGGCTTAGCGGGTATGCCTCGTCGTATTCCAGATTACGCTCTACAGTTTGCTGACTTTAACAAGTGGGTTAGTATTGGTGGTTTTGCCTTTGGTTTATCACAGTTAATTTTCTTAGCAGTGGTAATAAAATGTATCAGAGGTGGTGAAAAAGCCCCTGCTAAACCATGGGATGGTGCAGAAGGTTTGGAATGGACGGTGGCAAGTCCAGCGCCATATCACACCTTTAGTACGCCACCAAATCTTGATGAAGTGAAGAGCTAAAAATGAGTGAAGGCACAGAGCAAAAAATTAACAAACAAGCAGGTAAGCAAAGTAATAGCAAAGTCATTAAAAAGCTAGTGCTAGTGGTGTTTGCCATGTTTGGTTTCGGTTTTGCACTGGTGCCTTTATATGATGTTTTTTGTGATATAACTGGCTTGAATGGTAAAACTAACAGCGTTGGCGTTGCTTATGTAAATAATGGTGTTGATACATCGCGCACGATTAAAGTGCAGTTTATTACTCGAACAGCGAAAGGAATACCTTGGCAATTTGAACCGGTAATTAATGAAATTAACGTTCATCCGGGTGAAATGAAATTTGTTAATTTTTATGCTAAAAACAAGTCTCAGCGCGCGATAATTGGTCAAGCCGTACCTTCGGTGTCTCCAGGACTTGCCGCAGGATACTTCCAAAAAATAGAATGTTTTTGTTTTACCCAGCAACCTTTGCAAGCAGGTGAAGAGGTGGAGATGGGATTACAATTTTATGTTGATCGCGACTTGCCTGCTGAAATTACCACGCTGACATTGTCATACACTTTGTATGACATTAGCGGTAAAGCAAGCTCTTAAATGCTAGAAAAATAGATGATTGTAAGAAGGGGCTTATCCCCGATACCTTTAAAATAAGGGAAGCAAAATGACAACAAAAGAATATGAAATGTATTATGTACCCTCCCAGAGTCGCTGGCCTATTATAGGAGCCGTGGCCCTATTTATGATTGCCTTTGGCGCGGCCCATTATGTTACGGACTTAAAAGATGATGTTAGTGGTTATGGTGGCTATTTACTGTTAGCCGGTATTGCGCTGGTTATTTTTATGCTGGTGGGTTGGTTTCGCAATGTTATAAATGAATCTATGATGGGTAAATATAGTCATCAAATGGATAATTCATTCCGACAAGGCATGAGTTGGTTTATTTTTTCAGAGGTGATGTTTTTCGCCGCTTTCTTTGGTGCGTTATTGTACATTAGAACTTTCTCTGTGCCATGGTTAGGTGGCGCAGGAAATAACGCCATGACAGGTGCGGTACTTTGGCCTGATTTTATCGCCAGTTGGCCGTTACTTAAAGCACCCGATGGCACTGAAACCACAAATATGGGTTGGTACGGTTTACCGTTAATTAATACCGTTTTATTATTAACCTCGTCAATTACCGCGCATTTTGCTCATGTTGCCTTAGAACAAAATAAGCGTCCACAATTAAAAGCATGGTTAGGCTTAACGATTATTCTAGGTTTAGTGTTTCTATTTTTACAAGTGCAAGAATATGCGCATGGTTATTCTGATGAAATGCAGTTGTACTTAACCAGTGGTGTGTACGGTAATACCTTTTATATGTTGACTGGTTTTCATGGTATGCATGTCACGCTAGGTTGCATCATGTTAATAGTGATGTTTTTTAGAATATTAAAAGGGCATTTTACCCCAGAGAATCACTTTGCTTTTCAGGCGGCTAGCTGGTACTGGCATTTCGTCGATGTGGTGTGGGTTATTCTGTTTGTCTTTGTCTACATCCTTTAATGACTAATGCGTTGCTAAAACAGTAATAACCGCATTGAAGGTACTGACAAAGGCTTCTGGAAATAATTTGAATCTGAATGATGGCCTGAAAGGCGCAGTACAGGAGGCACGGAGTAATGACTAGCGTTACTCCGTGCCTTCGCTTTACTCTAGTGCATTTACCTTAGTATGAGCATAGTAAAGTGATAAAAATTATAAGTGTTAATAAGGTCGTGGGTTTGGGGTAATGAATCCCGTTAATATGCCTATCAGTAGCAATACAATAATGGCGACGGAGACCATTAATCTGCGACCTATATATTTAGTCATAGAGGGGTGGTCAGATTCTTTATTCGTTAGCTCTTTATCCATTGGCCCTTTATTCATAAGTAATAAAGCCTGAAATAAATTGTACACCATAAATAATAATAGCGTAGCAATAACAATTTTAAATAACATACATTCAATATCCTAAGTAATAACTTGTTGTAAGGATCTTCTTTTTTAATGCCTAGTAATACTCCTGCCGATAGTGAAGTAAAGCAATTAAGTTATTTCAACAAGTTTAATTGGCTTTGGCTAGTCGCTACTGTGCTAGTTTTTTCGGCATTAGTAAAGCTCGGTTTTTGGCAGGGTGCTCGGGCATTAGAGAAAGAGCAGCGATTGCTCAACATTGAAAAATTAACGACTCAAAAGGCAATATCACTGGCGCAAGTTGTTGCCTTGGCAAATAAAAATAATGTGTATGCAGATATTAATGACTTCCCTGTTTTTATTGCCGGGGAGTTTGATAAAAATCAAGTGTTTTTACTGGATAATCAAGTCAGTAAAGGTCGCTTGGGTTATCGAGCTTATCAAGTGGCGGTAACTGGTAATTATGCGGTATTAGTAAGCCTTGGCTGGGTGCAGGGCTCTATTAGCCGACAAGAATTGCCCGAAGTGGCGGCACTCGATGGTCAGCATCAATTTAACGGTAATGTGCGTTTAATTGAGGTCGGTATTTTGTTGCAGGAGCAAGAGTTTGCTCAAGTACAGTGGCCGTTACGAGTACAGCAAATTGAGTTGGATAAATTTTCAGCATTAATTGGCCATCAACTATTGCCCTTTGTGGTTTATTTAGATAAAAATGAACTATTAGGTTTTGAAAAAAACTGGCAACCGATAGTGATGCCACCAGAAAAGCATCGCGCTTATGCTTTTCAGTGGTTTAGCTTGGCGTTAGCTTGGCTCTTACTGATGTTATGGGCAAAGTTTGGCGCTAATGTAAATAATGATAAAAATAATAAAAAGGCAAGCTAGCATGAGTTCAATTTCTGATGAAACACCCCTTGAGCAACAAAAAGACATCCAACAAGAGGATGTTCAACCAAAAAAATCTCAACAAAAAAATCGCCGAAGCTTGTTATTAGTGGTTGCCGCTTTTGTTTTGCCTATTATTTTGGCTAAATTTGCTTTAGAAGGACAATGGTTAGCAACGGGGGTTACTAATGAAGGCAAGTTATTAACTAACGAATTAACCTTAGCGCAATTGGGCATTAATAAAGCCGAATTTAATCAGCAATGGTTAATACTTTATAGCTTGCCAGCCGCGTGTAACTACGATTGTGAAAAAACCATGGAAGTTGTACACAACACTTATGTGGCTTTAGGTAAAGAAATGCCAAGGATCACCCCTGTTGCTATGTATCAAAGTCAATTTTCAGCAGAGCAAAGCCAGCAATTAGCGAAAAGTCAGTGGCAATTAGTTGCTATGCCAGCATCGGCACAACAGCTGATTAAACAGTCGCAGGTCTTTATTGTTGACCCACTGGGTAATGTTTTTTTAAGTCACCAATTACCTAAAAATAATAGCCAACTGCCACAATTTGGTAAACAAATTCTGTCAGATATGAAAAAACTGCTGAAGTATTCTAAGGTGGGCTAAGGTGATTGAGCAACACTTAGATTCTCGACAAACGCAAACTATTCGCAAACTTGTTTTAGTGAGTATTTTACTGGCTATCGTGGTGGTTGGCTTGGGAGCATACACTCGCTTAACTCATGCCGGGTTAGGTTGTCCGGATTGGCCAACCTGTTATGGCTTAATTGATGTCCCTGAAACATCAGCACAAATAGCCCTAGCTGAACAAGCGTTTCCTGAACGACCAGTAGAGCCTGAAAAGGCGTGGAATGAAATGATCCATCGCTATTTTGCCGGCACTTTAGGCTTGTTAATATTAGCGATAGCCTTTTTGTCGTTTAAGCAACGCAGTCAAGGGACACCATTACGTTTACCATTACTTATTTTGGTGATTGTTATTTTTCAAGCAGCATTAGGCATGTGGACAGTTACCATGAAATTAATGCCTATTATTGTCATGGCCCACTTACTGGGTGGCTTTACTACTTTATGTTTATTGTTTTTATTGCATTTGCGCTTAAAATCGCAGCGGATTAATCAAGGTGATTGGCAAGTTAAAAAATATGGCCGTTATGCACTGTTGGGTATTGTAATTTTAAGTGCACAAATTGCTCTTGGCGGCTGGACGTCCTCAAATTATGCCGCGCTGAGTTGTGTCGAGTTACCTATATGCCAATCAGGTTGGCAAGAGCAGTTAAATTTTGACAGCTCTTTTGACTTGGTGCCACCTAAACGAGACAGTTATGAATACGGGCATTTAGCCCATGATGAACGTGTCACTATCCATGTGATGCATCGATTTGGTGCTATTGTTACGACGGTCTATTTAGCGTGGTTGTTAACGATGATTTTTCTGAAAGCAGAAACCAGTCTGTTTAAAACTTCGGCATTAATGGTCGCTTTCGTATTGGTTGCACAAGTGCTGCTTGGTATCAGTAATATTTGGTTTTCATTACCACTATCCGTAGCCGTAGGACATAACATTGTCGCGGCATGTTTAATGTTAACCTTGATAACGTTAACGTATCGCTTACGACGAAAAATATAAGGGGAAAACAATGAGTAAAGTTATGACCAAAACAGAAATAACCCCTATAGCCATGCCAAAATGGCGAGCTTACTACGACATCACTAAGCCTCGTGTTGTGGCTTTGTTGGTACTTACTGCAGTGGTCGGCATGAGCCTGTCTGTGCCTGGAGGCTTGCCATGGCAACTTTTCATTCCTGCTATGTTTGGTATTGCTTTGTTGTCGTCAGCGGCAGCCGCTATTAACCATATAGTTGATGAAAAAATTGATGCCATTATGGGAAGAACTTATAATCGGCCTTTGCCAGAAGGGCGTATAACGGCTAATGATGCCACTATTTTTGCCGCAGCTATTGCCATATTAGGTTTTGTCGTATTGTTTACACTGGTTAATCCGTTAACGGCTTATTTAACGTTGTCGGGTTTGGTCGGTTATAGTTTTGTTTATACGCTTTATTTAAAGCGCGCTACGCCGCAAAACATTACTATTGGCGGTTTGGCGGGGGCTATTCCGCCGTTGCTTGGTTGGACCGCGATGACGAATGAAATTCACCCCCATGCGTTGTTATTAGTATTGTTTATTTTTACATGGACACCACCACACTTTTGGGCGCTAGCCATTCATCGTAAAAATGATTATGCGAAAGTGAATATTCCTATGCTACCGGTCACTCATGGGGTTAGCTTTACTACCACGCAAATATTGCTGTATACAGTATTGCTGTTTGTGGTGGGCTTATTGCCTTATTTGGTGGGTATGAGTAACTGGCTTTATCTTATTGGCGCCGTTGTTTTAAATGTGATGTTCTTTGCTTACGCATGGAAATTAAAATTTAATGCTGATGAAAATACCGCTATGGATACTTTTAAGTTCTCAATAGTGCATTTAATGCTGTTATTCGTGATTTTATTGCTTGATCATTACTTATTACCGGTAGGTTAACTCCTTTTATGAAAAATTATTCTGTTTACCTTGGTGGTATTGTTGCGGCAATTGTGGGTGTTTTAGTGTTTCAGCAAATGAGTAAATTACCTCAGCCTGAGCATGCCCTTTATTATCAACAGCCAAGAGCAATAAAGGCGTTTGAACTGACTAAGCATGATGGTCAGCCTTTTGGCAAACAGCAGCTCGTCGGGCGATGGTCATTGGTATTCTTTGGTTATACTTCTTGTCCTGATGTTTGCCCAACTACCTTGCAAAATTTAGGTTTTATTTATGATGATTTGCAAGCCATTGCCGATAATAGCCAAGTGCTGTTAGTCAGCGTTGACCCTCAGCGTGATAACTTGAATAAATTAAGTCAATATATTGCTTACTTTAACCCTGAGTTTGTTGCACTTAGGGCTGGGCATGATGTGCTGTTTCCTTTTGCCCGTAATTTGGGGTTGATGTATGCCATCAGTGGTGAGGGTGATGATTACTTGGTTGATCACAGTGCTTCGTTGGTATTGATTAATCCTGATGGCGATATTGCCGCTATTTTCAAGCCTGAACAAGCCGTGGGTAAGGTGCCTAGTATTGATAGTGATAAATTATTGAGCGATTATCAAAAAATAGTGGCATTGCATTAATAAAAATAGCGAGCATCGAAAACAGATAGAAAATTAGTGCCTTCGCAACTATTCAACTCGCTACTCGTAACTAACAGTAACTTATAGGTGATACCACTCGCCACCCGCTTTCAAAATAAACCAAGGCTTTGAATACCAGTAATAATGACCCGGCTGACTAATACTAGCGGCAGTGCAATTACAACGAACCCGGCCTGTGGGTAAATCACCACTGAAATTAATGGTAAAACTGTTATCATCTTGCCAATCAATTTTTTGCTTACCTAAGCCAGAGATATAACAATTGAGTTGTGATTTATAAAAATCATCTGTCTCGATAGTAAAAGTGATACTTTTTGCTTGTTGGTATTCAAAAATGGTCTCAGCCTGCTCATCTTGCAACTGAATATTAAAGGGCAGTGAGTTGAGTTTGTCGCGTAGACCTGAAATTTTGTCATAGGGCATAGAAGCAGGAAAACGCGGGACACTGGTTAGGTTGGTATGAAGACCGACAGCACCCGATTGTTGTGAGAAGGCGGTAAAATTATTTGCTTTCACCCACGCTTGTATTACCGGGTCGTATTCTCCATAAGGGTAAGCAAAATAGCGCCAGCTTTGCCCTGTTTTTTCTTTGATAATGTTTTCAGCGTTTAATAATAATGTTGTTTGCTTGGTCAACCATTGCTCTGGCGTTAGTCCCTCGGTAATTCGTGTCATTGAATCGTGCTCAAAACCGTGATTAGCAATAATAACACCTTCATCGGCCATGGCTTTTAATTGTGGCCATGAGAGATAGTGCGAGCTCTTTCTACCTTCATTGCTATTAATAATGCCGGGGTTTACATAAATGGTGTACGGGTAATTAAATTTATCAAGAATGGGTTTGGCTTGGGTGAGTACATCAATATAGGCATCATCAAAAGTAATGGCGACAGTTTTATCTTTTAAAGGTTGCTGATTTTTTATATCGTTAATAACTTGCGATAAAGGCACGACATTAAATTGATGATCTTTTAAATATTGTAAATGCACCTCAAACTGCTGGGGAGTGATACTGGTACTTTTTGGCGTGCTATCGTTAACATGGTGATATTGTAAGATTACTGCCGCAAAACTAGTTATATGAAAGTAGCATAGCAGTAGCGCCAACAAGCCTTTTTTCATCATTATTTCCTGTTTGATATTGAATAACCTAAAATAACGCCTTTTTGATTAAATGCCTAGTAATAAGGAGTAATTTCTTGGCTGTGTGGGTTTTTGATAATGTCTAGCACCGGATTAAGTGTCACTAGTATTATTTAAGTCATACTTGTTTAGCGCGTTAACAAGTAACTGCCTTGATAAGGGTCAAAGTTAAGCTTGTTTTGGCGAAACATACAGTAAGGTTTTGGCTAGTAGCCAGCCGCAAACAAGGCCTAAAGTATTGGCTGCCATATCTAACCACTCGCCGTAACGATTAACATAGGGTTGAATTAATTCGATGGCACCGCTAAAAGCAATAAAGAGCAATACTAATACGAGGTAATATTTAGGTTTTCGTAACGCAGTTGGCAAAATTAAAGCCGCATAAGCAATAAAATGATGAGTTTTATCTGTGCCAGGCACATTAGGCAATTGGGAAACAGGCCAAAGGGATAAAGTCGTAATGGCGGTCAGTAAAAGCAATGTTAGGCTGAGCCAATAATATTGAATCAAATGAGTGACTTTAGACATGGCTATCATCTTCGTGGTTTGGGTTTGAGGGCTTGATTTTTGGCTTATGGCTATTAAGAATATTAAACCAGCGATTAGCAAAAATACCTATATAGCCCCAAGCAGCTATAGCACAGGCTACAGCCAGTATCACTAAGCCAATAACTTGCCATAAATGATGATAAAAATAGCCTAAGGCAATAAACATTAACCCGAAAGCAAAAAGGCCAAGGCCACGCAAGAACAGGGATAAACTGCGTTGGGGATCTTGACCTAATTTAGCGAGTAAATTATTCATTTATGTTTTTTAATCATTATTCAGCTTTAAAGTGAATATGATCTAGTAATATGAATGATCACCACGTTGATGCTCAGTAGCATCTTTTACGCCTTTAATTTCATCACCCATCATTTCAGTGAGCTGTTTTTCAATGCCATCTTTTACCGTGACATCAATTTGACTACAGCCATTACAACCGCCGCCAAATTGCAGTACCGCATAACCATCATCGGTGATTTCAACTAGGGTACATTCTCCGCCATGGCCTGCCAATTGCGGATTAACTTCAGCTTGTAAAAAGTAATGAACACGTTCAAATAAAGAGGCATCATCAGCAACTTTACGCAACTTAGCGTTTGGTGCTTTCAGGGTAAGCTGTGAACCCATTTGGTCGGTAACAAAATCAATTTCAGCTTCTTCTAAAAAGCTTTTGCTGTCGCCATCAATCATGGCAGAAAAACCCTCAAAAGGTAATTCTATATCATCAGGCTCTACTGCGTCAGCAGGACAATATGATACACCACATTCAGCTTTAGCTGTGCCGGGGTTAACGACAAAGACGCGAATATGCGTTCCTTCGGCTTGTTGTGATAGTAGCTTAACAAAATGCTCTTGGGCGGTTGATGAAATAGTGATCATAATACTGTAACTCTCTTACTTGGTTAACGCTTTGTACAGGAATTGGAGATAATATACTTGAGTGTTTTACTCAAGTATGATCATTTTACTCTGCAATCTTGCGATGTGCTAATGATTTTTATGCTTTTATTTGCTATTTTAAACAAGATCAATAAAAGGAAAGTTTAATGTTCGTCGTTCGCCATATAATTACTGTTTTTTTACTCATTACGTCATTCTTTACACAGGCATTGCCCGTGCAAAACTATTTGCCAAAACAAATAAGTTTTAATCAAAAAATATCCTTACCAAGCGCCACGTTAGGCTTTGAAATAGGACAACGACATGTCAGACATGATCAATTAAAACAATACTTTACTCTGCTAGAGCAACAAGCTAAACGGGTGAAGTTGACGAGCATAGGCAAAACGGCACAATGGCGAGAACAGTTTTTAGTGACTATTTCTAGTCCTGAAAATTTAGCTAATTTAGATAACATTCTTGAAAAAAGGCATATTCCACTCGCGACTAAGCACGTCAAAGGTGAGCCATTAGTGGTTTGGCTAGGCTATAGTGTGCACGGTGATGAAATTAGTGGCGCCAATGCGGCTATGGTGGTGGCTTATTACTTAGCGGCGAGTGAAGAAGCGTCAATTAAAACCATGCTCGCCAATACTATTATTGTTTTAGAGCCTAGCATGAATCCCGATGGCATGGACAGATTTGTTAACTGGGTTAGCACCTATCGTGGTTCAGCAGATAATAGCGATGTTAATCATATTGAACATCACCAACCATGGATCAGCGGCAGAACTAATCATTTTTGGTTTGATTTAAACCGCGACTGGCTTTTGCTTTCACAGCAAGGAAGTCGCCATAGACTAAAATATTTTCATCAATATCAGCCTAATGTTTTGGGGGATTACCATGAAATGGGAGCGAATAGCAGCTACTTTTTCCAGCCAGGGATTAGCAGCAGAACCAATCCGTTAACGCCAAAGCAGAATTTTGTCTTAACGAAAACGCTTGCTAAGTACCATGCCAAGGCTTTAGATAAAGCACAGCGTTTGTATTACAGCGAAGAAAATTTTGATGATTTTTATTACGGTAAAGGCTCAACGTATCCTGATATTAACGGCAGTATCGGTATTTTATTTGAGCAAGCGAGCGCCAGAGGTATG
This sequence comes from Colwellia sp. 39_35_sub15_T18, assembly GCA_002162675.1. Taxonomy (GTDB): domain Bacteria; phylum Pseudomonadota; class Gammaproteobacteria; order Enterobacterales; family Alteromonadaceae; genus Colwellia. Next base: position 44,568 of record MAAE01000042.1, read on the forward strand.
CAGCAAGACTCAACTAACGGTTTACTCACGTTGGAATACGGCATTCAAAATCATGTGCTTACTTCACTATCAACCATTGAAGGCGCTTGGCAAAATCGCCAGCAATTGAAAAAATATCGCCATAATTTTTATCAGCAAGCAATAAAACAAGCCAAAAAACAAAAGTTCGATGGTTATTTAATCAGTGAGAGTAAAGATAAGTATCGCTTACATGCCTTATTGAATACCTTGTCTCAGCATCAAATTAACGTTTATCCATTAACTAAAGATTTTAACTATCAAAAGCAAACCTATACTCAAGGGGGTAGTTATTTTGTGCCGTTAGTACAAGAGCAATATGGCTTAGTGCAAGCGCTGTTTAATCAAGCAACTGATTTTCCAGATAACACCTTTTATGATGTTTCGGGCTGGACAATGCCGCTTGCCATGAATATTCATTTTCAGGCGCTTGATAGCACTTGGGGATTAGAGCTTGCCGACAAGCCTTGGTCTACAGCCGATATTAGTAAAACCACCAAAGCTATAATTGATGAAACTACTTATGCTTACGCCTTTGAATGGCATCACTTTTTAGCGCCAAAATTATTGAATAGTCTGTTAGAAAATAAAATAAAAGCCAAGGTAGCAACCGGTGGTTTTGTTAGTCACGTCAAGGGTAAGAAACGCAGCTTCGCTTCAGGCACTATTGTGGTGCCAGCCGCTATTCAAGCCACTAAAAATTGGCGAAAAATACTTGTTGAGCTAAGTAAGCAAAGTGAGCTTGAATTAGTCGCATTAAATAGTGGTTTAACGAGCCAAGGTATTGATTTAGGTAGTAGCTCGTTCAAGTTATTAACGCAACCTAAAGTACTGTTGGTAGGTGGTCATGGCGTGTCTCAATATGAAGCGGGTGAAATTCGCTACTATCTTGATGAAACACTCGCCGTGCCAGTAAGTGTGGTTGAGCATAACCGTTTAATGGCAATTGACTTAAATAGTTATAGCCATCTGATTTTAGTGGATGGCAGTTATGACGAAGTTAGTGATAAAACGGTAGCAAAACTTAAGACATGGATAAAGCAGGGCGGTGTGGTTATTGGCCAAAAACGTGCTGCTAAATGGCTAGCGGAGCAAGAAATTTTATCGGTAAATTTTGTCAGTAAAAAACAGATAGATCAGTTGTTTGATAGTGAACAATTAAGCTATCAAGATAAAGAAAAATTAGCGGCTAGAAAACGTATTGCGGGCGCTATATTTGATACAGAACTTGATATTACACATCCATTAGCTTTTGGCTATGAACACGCTAATTTACCTTTATTTCGCAACAGTACCTTGATCATGGAAACCGGTCAGCACCCCTTCATTACTTTGGCTAAATATAGCGCTAAACCCTTGTTAAGTGGCTACACAGATAAAAATTTAGTTAACCGCTTGGCACATAATGCCGCCATTGTTGCTCATAATTATGGCCAAGGCCGGGTCATTGCCAGCAGTGATGTGTTAGCGTTTCGAGGTTACTGGTTAGGTAGCGCTAAGTTGTTAGCAAACAGTTTGTTTTTTGCTAACGTGTTTAGTGCGCCAGTCGATAATTAGGCTTTAGGCTTTAGGTATTTACGCTTTACTATTAGATATTAGATATTAAGTCTTAGCTATTAGGCAAGGTCAGGCAAACCGTTACCAATGTTACTTTGGTAATACCTGACTTTTTAAGTAATTTACTTATTTCATTAGCGGTGCTGCCTGTTGTCACCACATCATCAATCAATATAACCTGCTTTAAATTTTTTGTTAACACTGGATTTAGCTCAAAAGTGTTAGCTAAATTTTTACGTCGTTGCGCACCAGTTTGTCCCACTTGGCTGGTGTTTTTCTTAACACGTTTTAGCGCTGATGCTTGGTAAGGTAAGTGTAATTTTTTGGCGAAACGCTGGGCAATTAAATGGGCTTGGTTATAACCTCGTTCCTGCCATTTATCGATATGTAGCGGCACACTTAGTACTAAATCAATACTTGATGTTGTGTTAACTAGGTTTGATTTTTGCCATTGCTCAATGAGCAAGTCAGCAAAAATATTGGCTAACTCAAATCGACCATGATATTTAAATTCGACTAACCAATGGCTAAAGGGAGGTAAATAGGGAGACAAACAAAATAGCTGATCAAATGTAATGTTGGGTAAAGCGCGATTTATTGCTGGCCAATTAAGTAAATCACTTTGTACCATCTCTTGCTTGAAAAGCGGTAATTCGGCTAAGCAAGCTGAACATAAAAGTGGATATTTATCGGTGCTATTGCCGCATAAATCACATTGACCGAGTAGCAGTAATAGTTTTGGGTAGAAACACTGAATTTTTGTTTGCCATTCCATTGTCAGCAGCCATTTTGTAAAATAGAGTTAGAATACTCATTTTCTTAAGAATTAAGCATGGCAGAAACCCTACATTTTTCCACTCATTATCAAGCAGAAGCAACCAGTATACCTTTAGTGTTACTACATGGTTGGGGTTTGAACTCAGCCGTGTGGCAACCCCTAATTGCACAGTTATCGGCTGATTTTAAAGCTACCTTTCATATTATTACCATTGATTTACCCGGTTTTGGTGAAAATGTTGACAACAAACTGCAACCGTATTCGTTAGTCAATATCACCAAACAAATTGATAAGACTATTGAGCAACCCGCTATATATCTAGGTTGGTCTTTAGGCGGGCTAGTAGCGACTGAAATGGCGTTAACTTATACTGAAAAGGTGCTGGGTTTGATCACGGTTGCTAGCTCACCGCGTTTTCTTGAAGAAGCTGTTACCACACCATCCTCCAAAATTATCTGGCCAGGTATCAAGCCTACGGTGTTAAACGCTTTTCATCAGCAATTACAAGTGGACACTAAAAAAACCATCAGTGGCTTTTTAAAAATACAGGCCATGGGTAGCCCGCACATTCGCGATGATATTAAGCAAATTAGTCAATTGGTGTTGCAGCAGAAAATGCCTAGCAAAGCCACATTAGATCAATCTTTAGCTTTACTTGCACAGAGTGATTATAGACAAAAGCTTGCCGTCATTGAACAACCTTTTTTGCGTTTGTACGGAAGTGCCGACAGCCTTGTCCCTAAAACTATTATCGAACAAGTTGCCAATATGGCCAAGCACAGTGAACATTATCTGTTTGAATACGCTTCACATGCGCCGTTCATTTCACACCTTGATGATTTTAGTAAGGTATTAACAACTTGGCTTATAGAGCAGTTTTCACCTTAATAGCCACCGTTATTACTTTGTATAAGCAGCTGTTAAAGGTTTACTTTTTTTTCTTTTTGGTTAATAATTAAACAGAGTGTAAAAGATAAATAGAGGTGGGTGTGATGGAAATACAATCAGCATTTAATTCTGGTGTGCAAGGTTTTCAAACAGCGACGGAAGAAGCTAATAAAGCCGCAGCAAATATTGTTGCTAATACCGTTAATACAGATGAAATTAATGAAGAAACTGCTCTGGAAACACCAGGCGCCAGTACTTCGGGTGCTAGCAGCGAGAAAGATATTCCAGATTTAAACCAATCTATTGTCGATTTGAAAGTCGCTGAATTTCAAGCTAAGGCATCAACGCAAGTGATTAAAAGTGCCGATGAAAGCTTGGGCACCTTATTGGATGTTATTGCTTAAACATTATTTGAAATATGATGAATATTACGCCGCAAGCGCCAAACCTATCAATTCCTACTGTGCTAAACCCGCACACGGAAACTTTGCGTCGTGAAAATAGCCAACGAGAAGTCATTTCTCAACCGGCAGCATTAAGTCAATCAGCCGCTGAAAAAGGTGTTGCCTCAGATAAAGAGCGCGGTAGAACCCCAGCCCAGAATAATGAAAATATAGATTTTGCGAGTTTGAAAGAAAAAGCAGAGTTAGCGAACAATGTTATTTCAGAACAAAATAGTGAGCAAAACAGTGAACAAGGCAGTGAGCAATCATCACAGAGCACCGAGCAAGAAAGCAATCAAGACGCAAACTCAGCAACTAACCAAGATGCTAGCGACACTGATCATAGTAGAGAAGAGTTTCAACAAACACAGGAAATCAGTGAATTAAAACGTAGAGATCAAGAAGTTCGCTCTCACGAATTGGCGCATGCTGCAGTCGGTGGCGCTTTTACTGGCGCTCCTAATTATTCGTTTGAAACCGGCCCTGATGGTAAAAAGTACGCAGTAGAAGGCGAAGTATCAGTCGATTTATCTGCTGTTTCGGGAGATCCCAGAGCGACCATTGCCAAAATGCAGAAGGTACATGCTGCGGCCTTAGCGCCAGCTAATCCGTCGATACAAGATACCCGAGTAGCAGCGAACGCCGCGCAAATTATCTTGCAAGCGCAATCTGAGTTATTAGCGGCACAAGGTAATGAATTTGCTAGAGAAAAATCAGAAAGCTCGGTTTATGTCAATCCTAATGGTACTTTAGAGCAAGGGAGCCAAGTTGCCGATGGTGAAACAAATAATGAGCAAGACTTTGATACTTTCATTAATCAAACCCTTAAATCACAAGAGCAAGTCTCACCAAGCCGCTCTGAGGATGTTGTGCAACGGGCAGGTAGAATAGAAAGTTTTTACAGTGATATAACGCAGGCTTACGAGAAACCAGCCACTTATCAGTTTGAATTGACGGCTTAATTAATCCGTTTGTTATGGTTTAGCGCACTTAGACAGCTCGCTCAACCAACGTATAAAAGATAAAGCCTGCAGGTCGCAGGCTTTATCTTTTTAGACTTTTAGTAAACGCTATTCATTACTTCAATTGGCATTAAATACCATAATCCTGACGATACTGGTTAATGCTGGTTAAGCTAGCGGCCAGATCAGATTGCTGACCTTGTTCGCTCTTTAATTTTTCTTGTAAAAAAGTCACCACATCAGCTAAAGTCACAATTGAAATGACACGAGTACCAAAGTCACGTTCAACTTCTTGAATAGCAGACAATTCGCCTTGACCTTTTTCTTGGCGATCTAAGGCTATTAGTACCCCAGAAAGTTCAGCATCGTGGGCTTTAATGATCTCCATTGATTCGCGAATTGCGGTGCCAGCGGTGATCACATCATCCACTAGCATTACTTTGCCGTTAAGGTCTGCACCCACTAAGCTACCACCTTCGCCATGAGTTTTAGCTTCTTTGCGGTTAAAGCAATAAGGCACATCTAGGTTATGGTGATCAAACAGCGCTACCGTGGTAGTGGTGGCAATAGGAATACCTTTATAAGCGGGGCCAAACACTAGGTCAAACTCAATATTAGCATCAACTAAAGCCGCTGCATAAAAGCGACCTAAACGAGCTAAATCGCCACCAGTTTTGAATAAACCAGCATTAAAAAAATAGGGGCTAGTGCGGCCAGATTTTAAAGTAAACTCACCAAAGCGTAATACTTGTTTTGATAAGGCAAACTCAATAAATTCCCGTTGGTAATCTTTCATTTTTTATCTCTTTATTTATGCTGTAGGTGAGGATTTATTCTCAAATAATGCACTGTTGAGGTTTTAGTTCCAGACAAAAGCTAAGTGCCTATATGAATATAGGCACAAACCGTTCCTACGCTTTTAATACACTGTTAACTTAATGCCGCTTTTTGCAGATCGAATAATTCGTTAATAGCATCTTTTGATAACTGCATCATTGCTTGCATTTCTTCAAAGCTAAAGGGTTCTTCCTCGGCGGTGCCTTGCACTTCAATGAGTTTACCTGTGTCCGTCATGACCACGTTCATATCTGTTTCAGCATTTGAATCTTCTGCATAATCTAAATCAGCAACCGGCTCACCTTTATAAACACCAACAGATATGGCGGCAATCATGTGTTTAAGTGGGTTGGTTTTAATAATACCTTTTGCACGCATGTAATTAAGCGCATCAACTAAAGCAACACAAGCACCTGTGATAGAAGCAGTGCGTGTACCACCATCGGCTTGAATAACATCACAATCAACCGAAATAGTATTTTCACCTAAGGCTTTTAAGTCAACAGCACCACGTAAAGCGCGGGCAATTAAACGTGAAATCTCTAAGGTACGACCGCTTTGCTTACCTGAAGCAGCTTCGCGGCGCATGCGAGTATGAGTAGAGCGTGGTAACATGCCGTATTCAGCGGTTACCCAGCCTTTGCCCTGACCTTTTAAAAAGCGTGGTACACCTTCTTCAACAGAAGCAGTACAAATCACTTTGGTATCGCCAAATTCAATTAATACCGAACCTTCAGCATGAGTAGTAAATTGACGAGTGATGGTTACTGGGCGAATTTGCCCTAATGTTCTGCCGCTTGGACGCATAGTGTGAGCCTTTTTTAAAATGCTAGAAAATAATTGCCGCTATTATAATGCTTCCACACTTTTTTTGAAATATAGTTGAGAGAATAAAGGTCATCTTGTCGGTAAGATGTAATTTAACAAAATTGGTTTATTAGTGAGAAAAGAATGAAGTCAGCTTTAGTATTGGTATTAAGTATTTGTTTGTTTGGTTTTACCTCAGGTAATACACAGGCGAAATCAGAAAATGATCAACTTACCCATGAATTGCCCGAATATAGTAAGGTTTATGATGATCAACGCGATCCCTTTGAAGATGCTAATGCGGCGCTAACCTTAGCCCGAGAAACTAATAGAAATGTGCTCATTGAAATTGGCGGAAATTGGTGCACATGGTGTCATAAAATGGATGCCTTCTTATTAAAAAACCCTAATATTTATAAAGCCTTACATAGCAAATACGTGTTATTAAAAATTAATGTTAGTGATAGCAATGAAAATGATGCTTTTATGAAGGCATTACCACCAGTACTAGGCTATCCTCATATGTATGTATCTGCGGCAAATGGCAAAATGTTATTGTCGAAAGACACGGCTGAATTACAAGATAATAACGGCTACTCAAAAGATTATTGGTTGGCATTTCTCAATAAATGGCAAAGCAAACCAGCTGTACAGAAGTTATAGGAAATCACCTCTTGAAATCATTTTTTGACAAAAACTATCAAACCCCTCTCTGGTTTAAGGAGAAGGGGTTTAAAGAAAAGCAGCTTAAAGAAAAAGAGTCGGTGAAATTATCACGTCGAAGTTTCTTAAAATCGGCAGCAGGAGCCAGCGCTATAGGTATTAGTGCCGGTATGGCTCTACCTGCATTTTCATTGACTTTAAAAGATAAAAACGCCTTGGCTGAGTTGATACAAACCGATCCTTGGAAAACACTTGATGCTACGCTAATGCATTTATTACCTGATTCATCTTTGTCTGCAAGTAATGGCCCTAGCGCTAAAGACATTAATGCCTTGGCGTATTTACATCAAGTCATGACCGTGCAGCCAACTGAGCAAGATGAAAAAGCATTCATTCTCAAAGGCGTTGGTTGGTTAAATGGCTTTGCTAAAAGTGAATATAATAAACTTTTTGTTGAACTAACAGTGCCAGAAAAAGAGTTATTACTGCGTAGTATTAGCCGCTCTCAGGCGGGTGGAAATTGGTTGAATACCTTACTGAACTATATTTTTGAAGCCATGTTGGCACCACCTTCTTATGGCGGTAACCCCAATGGCATCGGCTGGCAGTGGCTTGATCATCAAGCAGGGTTCCCTCTACCAAAAATCGGTCAGCGTTATTTTGAATTACCACCAAGAAGCCAAATAGGTAAGAAAATAGCGGTTCGAAATATTAACGATGAAAAAACAAACATCAAAAGAAGTAACAAAGCATGAGCAAAGTAAAAGAAGTGGAATTTGATGTCTGTATTGTCGGCAGTGGTGCGGGGGCTTCACCTGTTGCTTACACGTTAGCTAAGGCTGGAGCGAAAGTTTTAGTACTCGAAAAAGGCCCATGGCTTACTGAAAAAGAATTTTTCAAAGATGAACTCGCGATTAGCATTCATGATGCTTACAACCCAGACCTTAATGACGAGCAGCACGTTATTGAGGAAGAATATGAAGACGAAGACGGTAATAGTTTTTGGCAAGGTGAAAAAACCAGTGATTCGGGTTGGACATGGTGGAATGGCACGGTAGTTGGTGGATCATCTAATTTTATGAGTGGTTATTTTCACCGCTTAAAGCCGATAGATTTTCGTTTGAAAACGGAGTTTGGTGTTATTGATGGTGCCAACGTTGCCGACTGGCCAATTAGTTATGATGAACTAGAGCCTTATTATGCCATGGTGGAACGTGAGGTTGGCGTGTCAGGCCGGGTAGTTGAACACCCACACCAAGAACCGCGCTCAAGTGATTTTCCTTATCCGCCTATCGCCGAAGTTCCCATGTCATCATGGATCGATAAAGCCGCGACAGATATTGGCTATCACGCTATTCCAGTTCCCAGAGCCGTGTTGTCGGAGCCAGCAATGGGGCGTCGTAGCTGTGAATATTCTGGTTATTGTAGTAGTTATGGCTGTTCATCTGGTGCTAAAGGTAGTGGCCGAGCCGCCTTGCTTAACCATGCAGTCACGACAGGTAATTGTACTATTAGGCCAAATGCAAAAGTCTATAAAATTGCGACTGACAGCAAAGGTGAAATAACTGGTGTTCATTATTACGACAGTACTGGCCGCAAGCAAAGCGTTAGCGCTAAAACCTATGTAGTTGCGTGTCAGGCGGTAGAAACATCGCGGCTCTTATTAGCCTCAACAGGTGAAAAATTTCCTAATGGTTTAGCCAATAATCATGGTCAAGTAGGAAAAAACTTACTGTTTAGTGGTGGTGGCACCGGCAGTGGTGATTTTTTATTTGATGAATTGACTGACAAACAAGTTAATGAATTAAAACAAGTAGGACCTTTTGTTAATAGAGCACTACAAGACTGGTATAAAATTGATGATAAGGCTTTTTCAGGCGCTAACCCAAAAGGTAAAGCGAAAGGCGGCACCATCGACTTTTTATTCCATCAAAACCCTATTGCACGTGCGCGAGGTACTCAGTGGGGTGTTGATGAACAAGGCAATAGTGAATTGCTTTGGGGTGAAGCATTAAAGCAAAGTATGAAGCAAGAATTCACTTCTTATAAAACGCTGCGTTTTGAAGTATTTAATGACTGGCTACCCACGGATGATTGCTTTGTGACTTTAGATGATGAAGTAAAGGATCAATGGGGCGATCCCGTGGCGAAAGTACGTATTGGCTATCACAATCACGATTTAGAAGTAGGTGCTTATTTAGCTGAAAAAGCTGAAAAACTCTTAGTTGCTTTAGGTGCTAAAAATATTGATTCTTCTGTTAGTGGTTATCCGGCTACCAACTTAATGGCCGGTGGCTGTCGCTTTGGTAACGATCCTAAAACGTCGGTACTTGATAAGAACTGCCAAGCCCATGAAGTCGACAACTTATATGTAACCGATGGCTCATTTATGCCGACGGGAGGCAGTGTACCTTACACCTTTACTATTTATGCCAATGCTTTTCGTGTTGCTGAGCATATAAAGCAGCAGTGGCAGAAAAATGCCTAAAAACTATGTAACTGTTCACCACCGAGCCGCGATGCTTCACAGAGGTGCTCTCTGTGGTAAATATTACTAAGCTGAATAAATACAAAGCTATCTTTGTAGGAGTGCTTTTATCACCACTTCGCATTTACGGTGTGCTTGGGTATAATCAAAACAATTATTTTAATTAGTTATTTTTGGAATCTTAATTATGATCCACAGCATGACGGCATTTGCTCGTTTTGAAGTAAAAGGTGATTGGGGCAATGCAGTTTGGGAAATTCGCTCTGTTAACCAACGTTTTTTAGAGACTTACTTTCGCTTACCTGAGCAATTCCGCAGTGTTGAGCCTTTATTGAGGGAGCGTTTTCGTAAGCAGTTAAATCGCGGCAAAGTTGAATGCAACTTACGCTTCAATGCTAACCCAAGTGCCAAAAGTGAGTTAGCCCTTAATGAAAAGCTCGCCTTACAGCTCATTCAACACGCTAACTGGGTCAATGAACAAACCTTAAATAGCAAAATTAACCCTGTAGAAATTATGCGCTGGCCAGGAGTAATGGAAGCGGCAGAAGAAGACATGACTGCCATTCAAGCTCAATTACTGGCTGGTTTTGACACCGCCCTTGAAGAGTTTATCAGCGCCCGCGGCAGTGAAGGTGAAAATTTAAAAGCTATGATCGAGCAGCGCCTTGATGCTATTAGCGCTGAAGCAGAAAAAGTACAAGCATTGATGCCCGAAGTTATTGAATGGCAACGTAAGCGCATTGTTGATAAATTCACCGATGCTAGTATTGATTTAGACTCAACCCGAGTTGAGCAAGAGTTAGTGCTATTAGCGCAGAAAATGGATGTTGCAGAAGAATTAGATCGCCTTAATAGCCATGTTAGCGAAACGAAAAAAATCCTCAAAAAAGGTGGTGCACAAGGCCGTCGCTTAGACTTTATGATGCAAGAGTTTAACCGTGAAGCTAATACTCTTGGTTCTAAATCAATTAATACCGATGTTACTGCTAGTGCAGTAGAGCTAAAAGTATTGATTGAGCAAATGCGTGAGCAGATAGCGAATATCGAGTAGACTTCCCAAGTTACCTCAAACGCATTAATATGCAACTAAAGCCTCGTTTTTCGAGGCTTTTTTGTGCCATGGCTACAGTTAATTAAAGTTAACTTATGGGGTGGTATGTCAATTAAGCAAACGTTAGGTAGAGTGGTTAAAAGTACCAATATGCCAGATTTAACAAAAAGCTTTTCACCTGAACAGTTAGCAGAAGCGATTACAGCTAAGCGTACAGGCATGAAACTTACATTGGTTGACGTATCTGAAGCACTTTCACTATCAAAACCGACTCTGATCAAAATTGAAAAGGGTAAAAAACTGCCTGAAGTGTGGCTAACTAACTTGATTTAATAGCAAAATTGACTCAATGCTGTTTTAAGTTCACTATTTAAGCTGCCAACCGTTTTAGCATTGCCTAATACGTCATCAGTGTTATCTTTACTTTTTTGTGAGAGGGTAAAAACACGTGCCATCATATTATTAACATCCTTAACGGCTTGTAATTGTTCCCCTTGATTACTATTGATCAGTTCATTTTTACTGATGATATCGGAAAATGAGCCAATGATAACTTGTAGGCTGGTTTCGGTTTCTTTGATTGTTTGCGCACCTTGGTCAGCAAATTCTGCATTTTGTCGCATTTGGGCTGCTGCATCGTCAGTGGCTTTTCTGATATTGGCAATAACCGTTTCAATTTCTAAGGTTGATTCTTGCGTTCGCTGCGCTAGTGAGCGAACTTCATCGGCAACAACAGCAAAACCTCGGCCTTGTTCGCCTGCCCGTGCTGCTTCTATCGCTGCATTTAAGGCGAGTAGGTTTGTTTGCTCAGCAACACTTTTAATCACGGTTAATACCGAGTTGATTTGTTGACTATGCTCTCGTAAAGTATTCATTTGATCAGCTGAATGATTTATTGCTTCAGCAAGTTGTTTTATTTGTAGTGCCGATTGTTCTATTATTCGGAAGTTACCCGTGGCATGGCTGTCAGCTTCTTTACTTACTGCAATCGTTTTTTCGGTGTGTGCTTGGGTGACTTCAACCGCTTGAGTCATTTGTTCGATGGAAGCACTGGCATTAGATAACTCATTTTGAGTGGAGACAACCTGCTCTTTGGCTTCATGACAAGCAATTAAGGTATTGTCGGTTGCCGAATCTAAGTCGGTGCCAATATTAGTTAACGTATCAACAAAGCTGACTATTCTATCCATCATGGCATTAAAGCTTTGTCCTATTTCACCTAATTCATCTTGGTTTTTTAGTTCTACACGCAATGCTAAATTAGAATGTTTTTCAACATCTACCATAACTTTACATAAATGCTTTAAAGGGTTTCGAATAGATCTAAATATTGAAAGACCTAATAGCAGAATTAAGAGGGCAACGCCGCTGACGGTAAAAAAAATAATTCGGTTCGTTTGCGTTGTTACAACATTATTTTTTGTAATATCTTCACTGGCTAACTGTTTTTGCAATAATACTAATTCATCGAGTTTAGCTAAAAATGGCTCAAGAGCTGAGTACATTTTCAGATCAACATAATTGCCCATACTGTAAGACGATTTCTCTGTTATATAATGAGCAATTTTATCTATGGCTAATTCACTTTTTTGATACAAAGGCTTCATAGCGTTGACAATTTTTATTTCTTGTGGCGATAGCTGGACACTCTGATAATTTTGCCATTGTTGATGTATTATTTTTTTACCCGTGCTTACTTGCTCTTGCGCATCTTGCCATAACGCCATACCACCTCGAGTTTTGTGAGCATTATCAATAATGTTTGACGTGAAAGTATGTATGATCAAATTAAGTTTTTGAGTTTGGCTTAATCTTACTTCAAGTACTTCCTGCGAGCGTTGATAACGATCCGTAGAGACTTTTATACTGGTAAATATAATAATACTGAAAAGGAGTAAAGGCACGAGTGATAAAATAATAAGTTTGCTGCTGACACGGGTTAGTTTTTTCATTGGTAGGTTTGAATTTGCCGGGCAGGGAGGATATACGGGTAAAATAGCAAGGAAATGTGACAGTAATATTGCATTATTATGACTAAAATATTACAACAACAGGCATTTAGGCTTTGGCCAGTTTTACGTTATTTTTGATTCTTATGTGGTGCTTTAGCCATTAGCGTTTGTTTGCAATAGTAGACATTCTAGAGCCGATAAGGCTAGCCACCAAAATGGCTAAGTAAAACTGCCCGACAACGGCTTCTAAATAGACTAAAAACCTAGCTACTGGCAGATTTGGTGAAATGTCACCAAGGCCTAACGTGGTGATGGTGGCAAAGGAAAAATAAACAAAATCAGGAAACAACATAAACCATTGATTATTTTTTTGCATTGCTTGAAATGAGTCAGGAAAGCCAAGCTGTAAAAGTGTGTATAATACCGCCCAAATTAATCCCATTAATAAGTATAAACAGACGGCACCGAGTATTTTGTTGCTATCTATTTTGCCGGTAAATAAAACTTGTTTAGCTGTTTTAAAGGCAGTAAAAACAAAAAAACTGAGTAAGAGCAGTAAATAAAAGTGATCAAAACCGGCGTTATCAAGCCAGTTAGAGGTTATAGACACCATCAATATCGCCACTGGGAATATAAATGTTTTTCGCAATAGAAAGTTTTTAGATTCTACCCCCCACACCGCAACAATTAAGGTGATTACGGTGGTTGATTGCATCAATCGTTGTACTGAATCACCAAAAAATTGTTGAGCTAAAGCGGTACCTAATAATAACAGTATTAGCGCAAAAGTAAGGTAAACAAAATTGTCTTGTTGATCCATGGGTTTCACGATATTTTTCCTATCATTATGACTACTATTATTATTAGAATTTAGCAGAGCATCATTTTTAAACTGACAGTTCTATTCTCGGCTGTGCATCCTCACTACTATCTATTTTAGGTGCGCACAACAGCAATCTTGATGAGGCAATGTTACCCTGTTTGATCAGATAATCTTTCAATGTGGCTTCTCGTTGTTCGGCAATATCTTTAAGTTGACGAACTTGTTTTTTATCCGTCACTTGGCTACCCACGACTAAACCAATATCGGCAGGCGTACTGATGGCGCAAAGATTTACCCGGGTGTCATCTTTGTCTTGCATTAAAGCAATAAAGGCTTGTAAATAGGCTTGTTGTGCTTCATTTGGCTCAATTTGCTTGGCTTGATACATTAAATCATCAAAGCGGAGTTTTAAGGCAAACTCACCCACTGTCATGGCGACAGAAACAATATTGGCGTAAGGCACAAATGTGGTCATTAAGTAATCTTGCGTCGCCATCCGAACAGCTTTTTGGGTGATTAAGGTCACTATGCTGCTCATACCAAAATCCGGATCTGAGGTTGAACCAGACAAGGGTACGTCAAGCTCAACGTCGCCCTTACTATCTTTGAGCATGCCTAGTGCCATGTTAAAAGGTAATGCACCTTGATCAATTAAGGAACCAGCTTCGTCACTATCGGCTATGGCGGTTTCTAACCCTCGTAATAACAAAGTGATGTTACCATCAAGTTCGTCGCCCGTTAATGTGACATCAATGTCAGTATTAAGCTGGCCACTTTTTAATTCCATTTGCACGGCTTGTTTCATATAACGAGAAATAGCGGGTAAAGACAGCTCTTTTAGAAAACCTTGTACATGATGTGTTGGTTGTTTAGCAAAAGGTTGCGTATAGCCTGTAAAGTTAAAATGCGCATATTTATTACTACGGCCTATTAACTCAAACGGTGTCTGCTGCTCTTGCTTGTCAGTCGCATTACTTATCGCGCCTAAATGTAGGGTATCGATAAATAGTTTTCGATGTTTAATAGGTTCAACACTGTTGTTCAATATTGATATTTGATTATCGTTGGTTAATGAAAATTCATTTAGGGCAATGATAAAATCGGCTTGTTGAGGATTTATCTCTTCGTTTATTTCTTTCTTTATTTCTGCGGTAACTTCTGCAACTTTTTCCTTTCTATTTTCTTTTTCAGCTTCTGTTGCGGGCGGAGATACTAAATTAGCCAAGGCTTTTTCTTTATCAATAATTACCTCGCCTTGTAGGCTATCTAAGGTGACTTTATCAATAGACAGTTGTTTTTCGCTGACCAAAATATCACTGATGCTAAATTGTTTTAGTGTTACTAAAGGCGGCAGTTCAGCATCTTCATTTTTCGAGCCAAAAATATTATCAACAACTAGGCTGGCGATCTTTATTTTAGGAGCGTTCTGAAAGTGAAAGCTAATGTTATTCAAAGCTAACTGTTCAAAGTAGACTAATTTTTGGCTTGGTTTTTCATGATATAAATCAGCATTATTAAGTGTTAATTCACTAGTACCACTAAGCTCAGTTATTGCGCCTTGTTTAAGGGTAAGCTTTAAATCATTGATGATATTTTCTAGTTTTTCTAGATTGAAAAACTGCTGTTGATAACCAACAGCAAGCTCATTATTACTGAGTTTGGCTTGGCTGATGTGTAATTTTACTTGTTCAGGCGCTATCGTTATTTGTTGCTTACTCGTCAATGAAAGTGAGCCATCAAGCACGGATAGCTCGTCAACATAAGGTTGTAACTTGTTAAGGGGATAGTTAGTTATTGATAACTGGCTATTGATGTCACCTTGTCCCTGTTCAAAGCTTGCATCTGCGCTTAATTCAATGACGGTTGTATCGATAACGCTTTGCAATGACAACGTTGCCTGTTGTGATTTTAGGTCCGCTTTTAATTGGCTAATTAACAAGGATTTGATGTTGAATTGATGGGGCTTATCGTTGTTATTAATCGCAATGTTAACTTGCTTTAATGCTAATTTTGGTAGTATTAGCTGATACGGGAATGGTTTTGATTCAGTGTCAGCGGATTCTTTGGGAGGATTATCGGCATTTTCTTTGTTGATATCAACGCCAGCAATAATGAGTTGTGTTGCTGTTTTGTCAATGTTGAGATAAGCCTCATTAAGCTTAAATTTAGTCACGACAATTTCATCAAATAGTAAACGGAATAAGGTTAAACGAATGGTTAATTCATTTATCGCCAGCACTTTTTCTGGCTTGTTTAGTTGGCTTTTATATAAGATTAAATCACTGACCGTTAATTGGCTGAGAAATGGGTTATAACGAATACTCGTCTCAGCTGAAAGAACCAGTTCTTGTTCAAGTAATATGGGCTCGATAAAGTGTTTGCTAAGTGGCGATGAAATGGCCCATATACTTAAATAAAGACCAACAAAAGTAGCAAAGGTTATTTTTAGCCATTTATTCGATAAAAAAGAGGCTTTTTTTGTAAAAGAAGCAGTGTTCATATCCGTGAATATCTCTCTGTGAATATTAAATTTTATGCATAAGGGATTTGAATGATAACAGATAATCCTTGAGTTGAATTGTTCTTGGCAAAAATTTTGCCGTGGTGGGCGAGAATGGCTTGCTTGGCTATCGCAAGGCCCAAACCTGTACCGCCGGTATGGCGGTCTCTAGCAAGGTTTACTCGATAAAAAGGAGCAAATAATTGTGTTAAGGCTTGTTCTGGCACGCCATTACCGCTGTCGGTAATGGCTAAGGTAATTTCATTTTTATGGCGGGATAAATCGACCTTAATAATACTTTGTTCAGGACTATATTTTACCGCATTGTTTAGCACGTTAGTGATGGCGCTAATCAGCAAGTTTTGATCTGCTACTAGGTGAATATCCTCGGCAATACTGATGTAAATGTTGATAGACTTTTCATCGGCAGTAAATTGTTCATCATTAACGATGTTTTGTACTAACAAGGAGAGGTTTACTGGCTGAAAGTTAGCGGTTTGCAGGGTGTTTTCTAAACGGGATAGTGACAGAACATCAGCGACCATTTGGTCTAGGCGATCAATTTCAAGTTGGCAACGCTGTAAATATTGCTCTCGTGCTTGGGGTGTTGTGGCTTCTTGTTGTGCTAAGCCAAGTGCCATTTGCAGTCGGGTCATTGGTGAGCGTAATTCGTGCGATACATCACCCAGTAAGCGCTGTTGTGCACTTTGATGTTGCTGTAGTTGCTCTGCCATTTGATTAAAGCTTTGGGCAAGTTGCCCTAATTCATTGTTACGCTGGCTAGTTAGTGTCACTCGCGTGGCAAAATCTCCCTGTCCTAATTTAGTGGCCGCTTTTTTGATAAGCCTAACAGGCTTGCTAAATGAATGGGCAAGCAGTAAACAAAATACTAAGCTTACAAGGGTTGGTATGGTAAAGCGAACCCAGTAAGGGAGTGCGAGTACCATTTGGCCAATATTTCGCTCATGCTGTTTTCTAGAAATAAAAACTTGATAAGGCTGTTTATTTATTTTTATTGCCACAGGGCCAATTAATCGTGTATGTGAAAAAATATTGGTTTTTGGTTGAATAAATTCTTGCTGATTAAGGTAGGTTGTTAGTGCCTGTTGATGTTTTGCAGGTAATAGAAATAAGCTAGTAACCTGCGCAGGTGTATTAACACTTTTAAACCAAATATTAACAGGCATTTGAGCGAACCTTTTATGTCTCATTTTTTGCAATTCAGCGATGCTTGTTATGCCACTGCGTTCGATGCGCCTAGCGACGTTGTGTAACTGACGTAATTCCTCGTGCTCAGGTGCTTGGCTAACCACGTTGCTAAAACCTTCATTGGATAATTGCTTAGAAATAAAGCGGGTACTCGCCACCGACACAATGGCAATGAACCAAAACCAAATAAAAAGTTTTATAGTGAAAGAAGCAAAAAAGGCTTTCATTCGAGTGGCCATATTCATGCTTCTATACCTGTTAAAAATAGATAGCCAGCGCCACGCACAGTCTTGATTTTTTCATCGTTACAAAAGGATGAGAATTTTCGCCGAACATTACCAATATGAACATCAATACTACGATCAAAAGGACTAAGCTTTCGACCTAAAACCTGTTCTGAAATGGTGTCTTTGGAAATTATTTTTCCCTGCTGCTCCATTAACAAAGTTAATATTTGATACTCTGCCCCGGTTAGTTCAATCGCATTTTGATGACAAAATACTGCTCTAGTACCATGATTTAGTTCAATACCATTAACGTGCAGTATAGAGTTTTGCTGTTGTAATGCTTGTTGGTTTTGCTGATTAACGACAGTGATGCGACGTAAAATGGCCTTAATACGCGCTAATAATTCTTGGTGATGAAACGGTTTAGCAAGGTAATCGTCGGCACCTAATTCTAACCCCAGCACTTTATCGTTGTTGTCGCCTTTTGCGGTGAGCATTAATATAGGGGTTTTGTGCTCAGACCCTAATGCTTTGAGTACCTCAAAACCGTTAAGTTTTGGCATCATTACGTCAAGTAAAATTAAGTCAAACTTGTTGTTATAGGCTTGTTCAAGTCCCGATTGACCATCAAAGCAGCAGTGTACAATAAAGTCTTGCTGGGCAAGGTAGTCTACTAATAGTTCAGCTAACTCATGGTCATCATCAATAAGTAATATATGCTTTTTATTCAAGTGAAGTTCTTACCTTGTTGTTTAGTTGAGTTATTCCAATGGCTATTATTCTACCTTATTCATTATCAGCTTATGTTTCGCTATTGTCACCTTTACTCAATCTTTACATTGGCTTTGCGTTTCTTTGCACTGCATTATTTATACTAGATTTGGTCAAATTAATTAATCAATGTATTTAAACTTTGGAGTTTATTATGAATATTACCAAATCAATGAAAGCTATGGCCGTGGTAACAACACTGTGCACTGTTATGGCTTTTTCAGGAATTTATAGTGTTAATGCCTCGGGTTATGATCTTGCTTTTGATTCACCTAGGCATCACCAAAAGGGTGGCGAGCATAGAATGAAGCGAATGATTAAAGCACTTGCGTTGTCGGAACAGCAGCAGGTACAAATCAAAGAGATTAGAACAGAAGCAAAGACGCAATATGAAAGCTTACGTGATTCAATGAAACAATTTAGAGAAGAGGCAAAGGTACTTATTCAGGCAGAAACCTTTGATGAGCAAGCGTTTATTGCTCTACAAGAAGCTTATCAGCCTAGTTTTGAGCAAGCAGGATTGGCAAAGGCAAAAACAAAGCATGCTATTTTTAATATCTTAACCACTGAGCAGCAAAATAAATGGTCAGAGATAATGGCAAAGCGCAAAGCCAAATTTGATAAAAATTAGCTTTGTAGGCTAAAAGCAAATACTTTAGACATTTGGCTTTCTACGGGCTTACCATCAACTTTTGCCGGTGAAAATCGCCATTGCTTTATTGCTGAGCGGATGGCGCTTTTGAAATAATTTATTTTATTTCGGTGAGTAAACTGAATGTCTTTGATTTGGCCGTTAATATCAATAGTGAAATTCACTTTAACTTCTATTTCAATGCCTTTACGCTTAGCTACACTGGGGTAAATAGGATTGACTGATTTTAATTGTTTGGCATTGTGCCAAATAGGTGTCGTTTTTTGTGTCAATGTTTGAAAAAGGTTTTGTTCAATGCCTTTTGTTGATATAGCCACTTCATTTTGTTTTATTGTCAACAGACTTTTATGTTTCGAAGGCTTTACCGTCTGAGAAAGCGTTTGAGAAAAGGTTTGAGAAAAGCTTTTTGTATGTAAAGGTTGCTTTTGCTCTACGGTACTATTTACATCTTTTTGTACAACTGTAATAGCACTGCTTTTTTGCTTACTAATAGCGAGCATTGAGTTTTTGCTTGTACTCGCATCAGAGGCAGCTAGCTGCATCAGTTCTTGTGCGTATGGGTTGTAAATAGCAGAATATTGCTTGTGTGAATTTGTTTGTTGAAAAGCTTGTTCAACCATAGAGCTAGTATTGCTTTGCTCCGACTCGCTAAGAGCGTTAGCTGCTTTGTGCTCTGTTATTGATAGATTGCTTAATTGCGTTGCGAACTTAGCAGTATCATTAGTCGCCAAGGCTTGTTCACTTGTGCTTCGGTAAGTTTGTTTGTTATAGGTAGACTTTCGGTAGGTTGACAATACCGTGTTGTAGTTGTTCTCAGTTGGCTGTTTATCCGCGGCAATAGTTACTATAGGCACTACTTTTTCGGTTGACTGATGTGGGGTATGGGTTTGTTTATTTTGTATAGTTTGTGGTGATAATAGTTGTTTAGCGATAGAGCTTGCTGGTGGTTTATTACTATTAAGCTGATTGTGGTTAGCTAGCATGCTATTCGCTTGGTTAGCATCAGTAATAGTATCATTGTTGGCTCTAAACAGCGTATCACTATGCCAAAGATCTAACAAAGGCATGGTAAGTAGTTGCTTGCTTGATAACAGTAAAATTGAAAAAATTATCGTGGCACTGGCAAACCATCTGCTGATGTTATTTTGAGGTGCACAGTGATGACCAACTAAACGGATGACTCGCTGTTTTAAATCGCCGCCTGACGCCGCCATCGCCATACTAGGTATAGTATGATGATGGTGAGCTTTACTACATAAAGAAGCGGTATCGGCTAGTGTATGAGCGTAAGCTACCGCATCTCCACAATGCTGCACAGCAATGTCGTCACTGCAATATTCTCGCTCATTACGCATTTGTTTTGACACCCAGAGCACAGCAGGATGGAAAAACAAAAGTATTTCAACGAAAGTTTGCAGAAAATTAACCAAGTAATCATGACGACGAATATGGGCCAGTTCATGCAATATTAACATTTCGAGTTGTGCTGAGTTTAAACCGCTAATCATGGTGGCAGGTATTAATACCACGGGCTTAAGCCAACCTATTGCCATAGGTACGTCAACTTTTAATGAAATTAACAGCTTAGGGGTAATCGTTAGGTTTATTTGCTCAGCTAATTCGTTGAAACGCGTTAATAACTGTGTCGAGGGTTCAACACTACCGTGCTGAGGTAACTTGTTTACGTTGTATATTTCTAGTAATAGCTTGCTAGCCAATAAGATTACGGCGGCAAGCCATAGTAAGGCAATATAAGGTAAAATTGAGGGCAGTAATTCACTTAACTCTTGATAATTAAAGAAAACGTTAGGCTGTTTAGATTCATGTATAAAATTAGTGAATGACAACACACTAGCACTAGTAAACACTAATTCGCTACGATAAATCATACTAAATGTTATGAGCGGCAATAATAAATTGGCTAACATCGCTAAAGCTGATAGCAGGTAACGAAGTTGAGGGTTTTTATTACTGACAATGAGTAATGCTGATTTTAATACTGTTGCCACTAACAGGCCTTGCCACAAAAAGTGCAATAAGGTTAGCGCTAAGCTGTACAAAAAAGAACTGTTAAATAAGTGCTCTAGCATCATCAAATATCAAGTTTATTTTATTAACGTTTATTTTTCTAAAGAGTTAAGTAGTTGACGAATATCATTTATTTCTTCAGCAGAAGTCGACTCATCAATGGCACGCATCACTAATTTTGATGTTGAGCCACCAAAGGCTTTACTGATCAAGTCTTTAATTAATGATGACTGGGTATGCATTTCACTATTTGCGGCGGCATAGACATGCGCACGGTTAGTTTCATCACGAATAACCAGAGCTTTTTCGTGCATAATTTGTAGTATTTTTAATACGGTTGTATAGCCCGTTTTTTGCGTTGTGCTTACTACTTCATGTATTTGTCTTACGGTTGCAGGACCCATTTGCCAAAGAATGTTAAGTAAGGTTAACTCTGCTTCTGTTGGCTTTACTACTGATTTATCACGCGCCATGTCTTTTTCCTATCGTGGACTACATTGACGACGGCAGCCATAGATGAATGCCGTAGTCTGCTCAATATTACTATCTTGATTCTTACCTTGGTTACGAACTTAATCGTAACAAGTGAATATTTATCCTATACGCTGTTGATTTAATGAGCAAGTGTTTATTTACTCAGCTGCTTCAGAAACCGACTCAGCTGTTAGTGTGGCATAGAGCTCACCCAAGCGTGTTACTGTTTCAGGGCCTGCGTCAGGGGTGAAGTCGACCATATTTTGAGCAAAGACGCTAACAACTGTTGAGCCTAATTTAAAACGACCCATTTCATCACCTTTATTAAACTTGATGGCATCTACACCTTTTGCTGGATATTGCCATCTAAAAATATCTTTACCTGCCGGTGGTGTAATGGTGCCTGCCCATGTTGTTTCTATACTGGCTACTATGGTCGCGCCAACTAATACCATAGCCAATGCACCATGTTCGGTATCAAAAATGGTAACAACACGTTCATTGCGGGCAAATAAATCGGGGACATTATTAGCGGTTAATGGGTTTACTGAAAATAATTCACCCGGTACGTAAATCATTTCACGTAAGGTAGCGGCCATTGGCATATGAATTCTATGGTAGTCTTTTGGAGCTAAGTAAATACAAGAGAACTTGCCTTTTTGAAATGGCGCCGCAGTTCTTGCGTCACCTCCTAGCAAGGAAGTCAGACTATAATCAAAGCCTTTGGCCTGAATTAACTTGCCCTCAACGATATCGCCTTGTTGCGAAATAGCACCATCTACGGGATAGCATAAGGTGTTAGCATCTGAGTCGATGGTGCGAGCACCATCTTCTAACTCACGAGTGAAAAAGTCATTGAAGGTGTCAAAATCATTGGCCTTTTTCAATTTAGCTTCATTCATATTAATGTTGTAAGCTTTGATAAAAATATCAATCAATTTAGTGGTTAGCCAACCCATTTTAGCGGCGGCAAGTTTACCTACTAGTCGAGATATTGCATGCTTAGGCATGGCATATTGTAAGGCTATTTTTATTTTGTCACTTAGCTTTGTACTGGTAGATATATTCTCTGAGGGCACGTCTTTTCCTTTATTTATTCTATTGATAACTAATCGTTAAACCGTGAAGTTAATTTGTTTTCGCCTAAACTGGCAATAATTCGTTGAAAACTTGCCAATCGCTTTGGATTTATTTGCTCTTGCTGACCAGCTGCCACTAAGGCACAACCAGGATCATTGTGGTGTTTACAATCTCTAAACTTACATAAACCACTAAAAGGTGAAAACTCTTTAAAACCTTGATAGACCTGTTCGGGTGTTAAATGCCACAGACCAAACTCTCTAATACCGGGGGAGTCTATTAAATCGCCGCCATCATTGAAATGATAAAGCCGAGCCACTGTCGTCGTGTGTTGTCCTAAGCCAGAGTTCTGCGATACCTCTTTGGTGACTAAACCTAAATCGGGCATTAATGCATTAACGAGTGTCGATTTTCCTACTCCAGATTGACCAACAAAAATACTGGTATGTTGGTTTAGTTGCTCTTTGATATTACTAATGCCTTCATTTGTGTGGCTGCTACCATAAAGGACTTGATAGCCAATATCTCGATAAATTTGTAATTGCTGTTCAACCTCACGTTGCTCACGGTCAGTAAACTCGCCCAGTAAATCTGTTTTATTTAACACAATAACAGGGGTTATACCAGTTTGTTCAGCCGCAACTAAATAGCGATCAATTATATCGCTATTAAAAGCAGGAAGAAGGGATGAAACAATTAATATTTGGCTAATATTAGCGGCAATTGGTTTTACACCGTCATAAACATCAGGGCGGCTTAGTACAGAATCACGCTCATGTACCGCTTCAATAATGCCACGAATGCTGTGTTGTGTTTCTTTACCTAAGCGCCACAGCACTTTGTCACCACAAACTAAAGAGCTAATAGAACGACGTAAATTACAGCGATAAATATTGCCGTTTTCATCTTCTACATCGGCATGTTGACCAAAACGACTAATTACAACACCTTGCTGAGCAGCGCCTAGTTCATCATCTGACCATTGTACTTTATCTGACTTTGGCCGTAACTTTTTGTCATGATTAGCTTTAATGCGTCGTTGTTGACCTTTAGTTAATTTTTTCTTAGACACAAGTGTTGATCATTTTATTTAATCCTAAGTATTTGTCAGCTATTATACTTATATTCAGAGTTTAATGCTTGTGCAATTTTTAAGGGATGTTTATGACGTGTAGCGACACAAATTTAATTTGGCTTGATTTAGAGATGACGGGGCTAGAGCCTGAGATAGATGTAATTTTAGAAATTGCCACTATAGTCACCGATAGTCAATTAAATATTTTGGCAGAAGGGCCTGTGTTTGCCATCCATCAAAGTAATAAAGTTTTAGACAATATGAGCGAATGGTGTATTGAGCACCACGGCAAATCTGGCTTAACTCAACGTTGTCGAGACAGCAAAGTGAGCTTAGCAGACGCGACGGCAGAAACAATTAAATTTGTTGAGCAGTACGCGCCAAAAGGCAATTCACCCATGTGTGGTAATAGCATTGGTCAAGATAGACGCTTTATTAATAAGTATATGCCTGAGTTTGAAGATTATTTTCACTATCGCAACTTAGATGTCAGTACCGTTAAGGAATTAGCGCGCAGATGGAAACCCGAAGTATTAGATAAAGTGGTTAAAACGGGGGCACATTTAGCCCTAGATGATATTCGAGAATCTATCGCTGAATTAAAAATCTACCAAGAGCACTTCTTTAAGGTATAAGCTTAAGGTATAAATTTAAACGGAAATTTATTCAGCGCAAAGTTAGCCCGCCACACGCTGAATAAATAATCAAACAAACTTGCAGGTCTGACCAGTTTGATTCACAATGGCTCTTTCAACACAAAAAATAGAGAGCAATATGTCAAATAAACTTAGTAAAATGGTGAAAAAGATAAACCGCGCCCCAAAGAAGATGCGACCATGGTTATTAACTAAGTTATTCTGTTCACAAGTTAAGTATGCTAATACGACAGGTATTCGCATTTTGTCTATTGCGTCTAACCGCGTTGAAATTGAATTAGCGAATAAGAAAAAAGTACAAAACCATATTGGTGGTGTTCACGCTGTCGCGGCAGCACTAATGGTTGAATCGGCCACGGGTATCGCCTTTGGTGTCAACCTTCAAGACAGTAAACTACCCTTGTTAAAATCAATGAAAATTGACTTTAATCGTCGTATGCAGGGAGCATTGACCGCGGTAGCAACGATTAGTGATGAACAAATTGAGCAATTACAACATAATGAAAAAGGCGATATGTTAATTAACGTTGTTGTCACTGATGAATCTAATGAAAACCCCATCGAATGCTTTATGAACTGGGCTTGGATTAGTAAAAAGCGCTAGCTGCATGCTTAGCTTGCCAAGCTAAGCATGTTCATGCAAAAGAACTTGGTATAAACTAGGGCAATAAAGGAACCATTTATACCAAAAAGCTATGAGCATACCTACCAATACTTTGTCACCTTTCTCCCGTCAATTTACCTCAAAACTACTGGCCTCGGCAGTTAGTATTGCCATTGCTTTATTCTTCATTGTGGTGCTGTTTTGGCAACATAAACAACAAACACAGTCTATTATTCAAAACCAGTTATTGCCGCTGCAACAACAAGTTCAACAATTAGAGAGCTTACAACAAGCCAAGCTTATTGTTGACGAACTTTTACGTGGCGATAGTGAACAAAACTGGCTTAAGCTTCATAGTGATTTAATTGCCCTTAACCAACAACTATTAAGACGTAACTCTAACCATGTCAGTATTTATCAGCAGTGGCTTAATCAAAATAAAGTTGCCATTGATGTGGTTGAGCGGGCAGAAAAAAACAAATCTCGAAATCAGCAACTGAAGCAAAGTAGTGTTATTCAATTACAATTAATGCTTTTTTCTGTCACCAGTATTAGCGATATCAAAAGTAGCTATGAGCAAGTGCTTTATCAGCAATTACAATTAGATAAAAGTAATGACACGGTGACTTTAAATAGAGCCAATGCTTATGCAAAAGCAGTTAAGAGAGCACATAAGGTCAAGCAGCTAAAAAGTTTATTAGCTGAATTACTAACGAGTTTCGAACGTTTAACTATTATGACACCGCAAGCTGATTTTGATTTACTTCGGTTAGGAGTAGAGCAGTTATTTGCGCAAACAAAATTATTACAGGATGACAATACTAAAGCTATCAGTGAGTTTCTTCAGCAAACAAACTCTTTTAGAGGCATAGTGCTCACTGAACAAATGGCGCTGGCAAAGTGGCAGGGCTACTTACGGCTTATGCAAAGTTATAATATTGACTTGTCGGCACAAAAATTGAAAATTGCCACGCTACTGTCAAAATCACATATCACTCCTTCAGTTAATAACAATGATCCTCTTGGCTTATTTTTGGCCAATAATAATATCCCGCTGACCAGTAATGAAATAACAGCAATACTAATGCTTGCTTTTGCTTTTGCTTTAGCCGTTTTGTGTGTTGTGTTGTGGAAAATTAAGCAACAGATAAATTTTTCCAGTCAGCAAAGTTTGGCATTAATTGAGCAGTCAATTCAGCAATCAGTACAGCAGTCAACACAGGGTAACGGCGCGGATGTTATTGAGGCTAATTGTTTTGAAACAGCAGAAGTCATTCGACAAATTCAATTGCTTGCGACGCCAGAGCATAATGAGCAAGACTATCAAGTATTACAAAACCAAGTTAAGGCTAATGAACTCTTTATTGAAGAGCAAAAACAAGCATTTGAACTACTAGCTGAAAGCTCTGATGTGCAGCAACTGGAAAAATTTGAGCAGGTAGCTGAACAATTTAACCATGAGTTACAGCGCTATGATTATCTAAAGAGCAAGGTTTTATCGCAACTTGTACAGCAACAAATAAGCTTTTTTAGCCATAACTATAACCATAGCCATAATAAGGACACAGTTATTGCAAATGATGCCAAGGATACAGAGAGTGCAGAGGATGATATCGCCATCACAACATCAGCCCTTAATCGTTTCTATGACAAGCTTGAACTATTCGAACTAGCAAGTTACCTACAATCAAATAACGCGCTATTAACACTTAGTGATGTCCATTTACTGGAAGAGTTACATGGCATATTACTCAATAAAAAAGTAGAGCAGTCTACGGATAATAATCAATTATTTATCAGCTATGATGAACAAATCATGGTGCAATATAACGTTGATATTCAATTGTTTCAGCACTTGTTTAACTTACTGGTCGATATAAGCTTGCAACAATGTCATGGGGCATTATTTCACTTACACTTACAGGTGCAGGATAAAAATGCCGGTCAACAAGTTATTCGTTTTGTAGCGAAAGTATGCGGTGAAGGTCTCATCAATTTGCCAGCGACTATTAAACAGCTTGCTCAAGCAAGTGAAAAAAAGGCGACCAGCTCATCACTGGCTGAGGCATTTAAAATACTCTTAGTGCAATTGCACGGCAAAGATTTTGTCGCTCAACTGATTGATGGCGGTTATCAATTAAGTTTTGATATGCCATTAGCTATTGCTAATACGGCTAAAAATAAGCAACTAGAGAAAACGAAAGAGGCTGATAATGTTGCTTTAGCAGAAGTTAAGGTTATGTTACTCACGACCAATAACGTCATAGCGTCAATAATAGCAAAACGGGTGGTAACTTGTGCGGGAAAATTTGAAGTCATCGCTCGCATAGACAGTTTTTCACAGCTTATCAGTGTTAAAAATCTACGTCGTTGTAAACTCGATTTATTGATGGTGACTAGTGATATTGCCGTGACAGAGTTAAGCCTTATAGAGCAACAAATTGCTAGCTTACCAGAGACCTTGCAACCTAAATTGATGGTTTTACAATCATCTAAATTAAGCGTGCAAAAATTTGGCTTTTATTCACAAGCTGAGCAGCCATTATGTAAAACTGAACTTTTAGATAATATTAAGCATATATTAGCCGCAGATGAAAAAAATAATCAGTTATTAAGCGCCGATGCATTTCAGCACAAATCTTATATGAATAGTGAATTACAGGTCTTACTGGCCGTACGTTCTCCACAGCAATATCAAGTATTGCAAAGGTTGTTGCAATGGTTAGGCTTACGAGTGCAGTTTGTGTGTAATGAAACCAGCCAAGCAAAACATTGGCAAACAGGACGTTATTGTTTACTTATTACCGAATTCACTGCAACGGTTTGGCTTAATATGACGGTGCAACCTTTAACGCCTATTGGTGTTTTTAGTTTATCTGAGCTGATAGCGCCGCCTGAATCGACAGACGCAGAGACAAGTGACTACTTTGCTGCTTGGCATTATGGTCAACTAACCTCAGCAAGTTCATTAGCTGAGCTTGAACATAACCTTTTACCGTGGTTGAAAAAGCCAGCCAATAATAATGAAACAATCGCTTCGTTTAATAAATATGCTGGCGAAAACCGGGTTCAAAACATATTTGTTAACCCTGATATCAATGAAGATGAACTTATCATTAACGAAGTTGCTGCTTGTTTAACCGCAGACGCCAACAGTGAAGCGGCTTTTGATTTTAGCCGTTATTTACAACACCAAGGCTCAGTAGAGTTAGCCTTGTTTATGCTTGATGACTATAGTCAGGATAATCACCAGCAACTCGCCTGTTTAGCGACAGCGATTAAAGATAAAGACCTTGATAAAGCCATTATGGTGGTAAATAACTTACAGCTCAACGGCAAAATACTGGCCGCAGATGACTTACAACAGTTATGTAGACAGTGGTTAGATTTACTCAGTAAAGGCAACGCATTGACTCAATTAAAGCAAGTGAATGCTTTGTTAAAAGATACGCAACAAGTATTACACGCTGTTGATAGTTATGCGCAAACAATTTAGCTCATTGATTGGTAATTATTGTGCTTAAAAGCCATTACTACAGAGGGAGTTGAGATCACCGCACTACAGCGAGAATAATAAATTCTCTGTGTAGGCGCGAAGAGCCCTCGGTGAAGCATCGCTGCTCGGTGGTGAACAGTTACGTTAGTTTTAGCTAAGCATCTCTCGGTAGGCCTTTTTCTATCGAGCGAATTAAGCGAGCGTTAAGTCGGCTGTTCGCACCATTTTTTACCGCGTTATCGGTTTCCCTGGCGGTTTGTTGAGCAAGCGCCCAATGAATGTGCTCAGCCACTAAGTCAGTGGTATCCTTTAGCTTTTCTTCAAGCGCCTGAATTATTGTTTCATCGTAGGGCGCATTGCCTAATGCCACAGCAATATTACGTTGCCAACTTTGAAAGCCTATTCTACGTATTGGCGAGCCTTGCAGCTTTTCGAGAAAGTCTTGTTCATGCCAAGAGAACAGCGCTAACAGAGTGATTTGATCAAGTTTTAGACGTGGCTGAAAGTCTCTCTCTAAGCTCAATTTTGCATATTTATTCCACGGACAAATCAGTTGGCAGTCATCACAGCCATAAATTCTATTGCCCATTAATGGCCTTAGCTCTAATGGGATAGGATCTGGGGACTCAATAGTGAAATAAGAGATACAACGTCGAGCATCTACCACATAAGGTTCAACAATGGCTTTGGTTGGACAAATTTTGATACAGGCAACACAGCTGCCGCAATGATTAATGGGTTTTTCATCTGCTTGGCTCGTTAATGGTAGGGGAATATCAATTAATAACTCCCCTAAAAAAAACCATGAACCTGCTTCTTTATTCAATAATAAACTATGTTTTCCTACCCAGCCTAAGCCTGCTTTTTCTGCTAAAGGCCGCTCTAAAATAGGGGCGGAGTCAACAAATGGGCGAAAGTTAACGTTTTCACAATAGGTAGTGATCTTTTTGCCCAGTTGCTGTAAGCGTTTACGCATCAATTTATGGTAGTCTCGCCCTAACGCATAACGACTAATGTAAGCGTGCTCTTTGGCAGTTAAAATTTGGGCAAACTTGGCATCGGTAGGTAAATAATCTAGCCTGACACTGATCACACGCACTGTGCCGGGCTCTAACTCAGCAGGTCTGGCACGCATTAAGCCATGGCGAGCCATGTAATCCATATTGCCATGATAGCCTTTAGCCAGCCAATTTTCTAATGCCTGCTCATGGGCGGATAAATCAATATCGGTGATCCCTAGCTGAGAAAAACCTAATTCTTCCCCCCAACCCTTGATTTTTTCAACCAAGTCAGGATAGTTAATAGCAGATGTATTTATTACAGTGTTTGTCATTTTAGTGAGTAAATTTAACTAAAAAATTGCGGGCGATAGCCGATGAGTTTATCACAAGTCGTATTGGCAAAACATAATTGCCATCAGGTCTTATCTCAGCCTTTATTTTGCCACTGTTTGTTTAGCTGTCTATATTCATGGCGCCGCGGGTGATATTATTGCCAAGCAAGCTTGATAAATTTTTGAGAAGACATGACACAGTTAGAATATTTTTTAGCCGATGAAGCTGCAACCGTGGCAGTAGGCGATTGTTTGGCTAAGGTTTTGCAATGGCAAGACCAGCAACAGCAGCCTAAGCAAGCTTTGGTGACTTATTTACATGGTGATTTAGGGGCAGGGAAAACCACGCTAACTCGTGGTTTTGTGCGTGGTATGGGACATCAAGGTAATGTGAAAAGCCCAACCTATACCTTAGTTGAACCTTATGAGTTGCCGCCTTGGCAAGTCTATCATTTTGATTTGTACCGATTGGCGGATGCTGAAGAATTAGAGTACATGGGCATACGCGATTACTTTAGTGAAAATTGCTGTTGTTTTATTGAATGGCCAGAAAAAGGCGCTGGGCTCTTGGCTAATGCTGATTTAATCATTAATATAGTTTATCAAGAAGAGCAAAGAGTCATTAATTTACGTGCCTGTTCACCACGTGGTGAAGCGGTTTTGCAGCAGTTTACTGTGATTTACTCTTAAATTTTGTATAATTTTCACCACCGAGCCAGAATACTTCACAGAGGGCTCTTCGAGCCTACACAGAGGTTTTATTATTCTCGGTGTAGTGCGCAGCAAGGCTTACGTGGGTGTAGGTCACTTAGGTTATGCATGGAGCATATAACCTGCCTCTGTGTTCTCTGTGGTAATACTTTTTAAGCTGAATAAATACAAATTTATAGATATTAATTCACTTGGCATTACACTGAAATAATAAGGTTTGTTATGCGGTTGTTATCATTATTTTTTACCCGTTTGTTGTGGCTACTAATAGTTATAGCGTCAGTGACGGTGAAAAGTAGCCTAGCAGCTAAGTCAATAAACAGTATTGAAGGTATTCGGGTATGGCCCGCGCCAGAGAACACTCGTATTGTTTTCGATCTTAAAAGCAAACCTGACTTTAAATATTTTAGTTTAGCTAAACCTAATCGTTTGGTGATTGATTTTAAAAACACCAAAAATAATACCGTGCTTAAAACATTAGCGAGCAATGATCCTCGTATTAAACTCTTTCGTACCAGTACGGCTAAATCAAAATCTAGCACGCGCTTAGTGTTAGAGTTAGCGCAATCTTATCAACTGAGCGTTTTTCCGCTGGCACCAGCAGGACAATATGGAAATCGCTTGGTGGTTGATCTCTATGACAAATCACGTACCACAAAAGTTACCTCGAAACCTAAAGTTAGGTTAGGGGATATTATTATTGGTATTGACGCTGGGCACGGCGGTGAAGATCCAGGCTCTATCGGCGCCAAAGGTACTTATGAAAAACGAGTCACCTTAGCGATAGCGAAAAAATTACAAATCTTGATAAACAAAGAAAAAGGCATGAAAGCGGTGTTGATCCGCTCTGGCGATTATTATGTTGATTTAAATCGTCGAACTAGTATAGCAAGGAAAAAGCATGTTGATTTTCTTGTCTCAATTCATGCTGATGCATTTCGTACCCCAGGACCTCATGGCGCTTCGGTATGGGTGGTCACACAAAAACGAGCTGAGTCAGAACTTGCCCGCTGGCTTCATAATCGAGAACAAAAATCTGAATTACTTGGTGGCGGCGGCGGTGTCATTAAAAATACCGCTGATAGCCACTTGGCATTGGCTTTGGCTGATATGAGTAAAGAGCATTCGTTAGGGGTTAGTTTTGGTGTCGCTAACAATGTTATCTCGCAGTTAAAAAAAATCACTAAATTACATAAAAAAACGCCTCAAAATGGTAATTTTGCTGTCTTGAAGTCTTCTGATATCCCATCAATATTAGTAGAAACTGGTTTTATTTCTAATCACAAAGAAGAGAAAAACTTAACTTGGTCTAAACACCAACAAGCTCTTGCTGGCGCTATTCACAGCGGTATTCGTAACTACTTTATGGCTCATCCGTTAACAGGTAGCTACTTTGCTGCTGTGGGTTATAAAAAGCATAAAGTGCGCAGTGGCGAGTCATTATCTGTGCTTGCTCAGCGTTATAAAATTTCAGTAACAAAAATAAAATCAGCAAACAATTTAAAATCTAATCAACTACGTATTGGTCAAACCTTAAAAATTCCTCGCGCAGGCTAACTCCTTTGTAGGCTAATTTATACACAGCTATGAACTTTGTTAAAATAAGAGAAACTATGACAATTGCAATACTTCCAGCTCGTTTAGCTAACCAAATTGCAGCTGGCGAAGTGGTAGAAAGACCTGCCTCGGTGATCAAAGAACTCGTTGAAAATGCTTTAGATGCTGGCGCAACCACCATTCATATTGATGTTGATAAAGGTGGCGTGAAAAAAATTCGCATCAGTGATAACGGCTGTGGCATTGCCAAAGATGAATTAACCCTTGCCCTCAGTCGTCACGCTACCAGCAAAATTAAAGACTTAAGTGATTTAGAAGCCATTAACAGTTTGGGCTTTCGTGGTGAAGCGTTAGCCAGTATTAGCTCGGTGGCGCGCTTAACCTTAACGTCAAAACCTCAAGAGCAAAGCACGGCATGGCAAGCTAATGCACAAGGGCGAGATATGGTGGTAAGCATAAAGCCCGCTGCCCATCCTGATGGTACTAGCATTGAAGTATTAGATTTATTTTTTAATACGCCAGCAAGACGTAAATTTTTACGCACCGAAAAAACCGAATTTAACCATATTGATGAAGTGGTGCGTCGCATAGCTTTAGCGTCTTTTGATGTCACTTTTACTTTAACTCACAACGGTAAAATCATACGCCAATATCGTGCGGCTAACACACAGGCACAAAAAGCCAAACGTATCGCTAAGGTGTGTGGGCAAAAGTTTGTTGATAACGCCATTGAAGTGGATTGTCAGCACGATGATATGCACTTTTCAGGTTGGTTGGCTAAGCCCAGTTTTGCCCGTAATCAAAATGACCTTTGCTATAGCTATGTTAATGGTCGAATGATGCGTGATAAGTTAATTAATCATGCTATTCGCCAAGCCTATGCTGATTTGCTGCCGCCAGATACTTACCCAGCTTTTGTATTATTTTTAACGCTTGATCATCGTGAAGTGGATGTTAATGTTCATCCCGCAAAACATGAAGTGCGTTTTCATCAAAGCCGTTACGTACATGACTTTATTCATTCGGTTTGCCATCAGGCATTGATAGACAACACTCTCCCTCTCGAGCAAGGGGGTCATCAGTCTAATTTAACTACCGAGGTAATGGCTGAAAACGAAGCCTCTGTTACTTATCAACGGCCTGATTACATTCAACCATTACAACAAGTCACAGAAACTAGTTACACACCAAAACAAAGCCATGCTGGTTATGGTGAAGCAAGTCGTGCCAGTGGGCAATACGCTAATGCAGTAGCGGCAAGTAATTATCAACAACTCATGACCGCCGCTGCTTCTAGCGATGTCCAGTTAGAGCAAGAAACATATATAAACGATCAGCATACAGCGGTAAACACCACTAGTTTTTTTCTTGCTATTGAGCAGGACAAATACGGTATTGTTAAGCGACAAGATGGCTTGTGTTTAATGTCTCTTTTTAATCTAGCTTACGAAGTTCATAAAGAAGCAATTAACCGCAATTGGCAGCAAGGAGAGTTGGGTTTGATCAGCCAACCTTTATTGCTGCCTTTACTGATCACGCTTACAGAGCAACAAATGCAGGTTGTCACGGCTCAGCAAGCGCTATTACAACGAGCAGGCATTGTGATTGAAGTTAAAGATAAGCAGCGCTTGCAAATAAGGCAATATCCAGCTCTGCTTCGAGAAAATGACGTGCACAGTAGTTTTGTGATGATTGTTAATGATATAGCTCAACACGCCAATACAGCACAGTTAACCAGTGCTGATGGCTGTCTTATTGTTGCGATTGCCCGAGTGATGGCGACAAAAAATTATAATGAAGAGCAAGCTCAAGCCTTATGGTCAAAGGCAAAAAACAGCTTGACGGAAGAATTAATTCAGTCATTACTCTTGAAATGTGTCCCTATAGACCTCACATCACAAATTAAGCAGTTAGAGTCTCTTGCCTCAGTATAAGAGTTAATAAAATCGAGTAATTCAGTGTCAGAAAGCGAACAAGTAAAGCAACCACCTGTTATTTGTTTAATGGGGCCAACAGCGTCAGGTAAAACTGCTTTAGCGATGGCTTTACATGATGCCTTGCCTTGTGACATTGTGAGTGTTGATTCGGCGTTAATTTATCGGGATATGGATATTGGTACCGCCAAGCCAACTGCTGAAGAGTTAGCAAAATATCCACATCGCTTAATTAATTTAAGAGATGCCAAACAAAGTTACTCAGCGGCTGATTTTTGTCATGATGCCTTAGCTGAAATTGCTGACATTAGAGCAAACAACCGTATTCCTTTATTGGTTGGTGGCACCATGATGTACTTTAAAAGTTTAATTGATGGTATATCACCTTTACCTGCGGCTAACGCAGAGATTCGAGCGAAAATAGAAACAGAGGCACAAGAGCAAGGTTGGCAAGCAATGCACGAACAGTTATCACAAGTTGATACTGAAGCAGCACAGCGAATTCATCCCAATGATCCGCAGCGTATAACTCGAGCCTTAGAAGTGTTTCGTTTAACGGGAAACACTTTGTCACAATTAACACAAATTAAAGGTAATAAGCTCGGCGGCGATGTTTTACAATTTGCCATCACCCCGCAGGAGCGTAGTACCCTGCATGAAAGAATAGCATTGCGTTATCAGCAAATGATGACACAAGGGTTTGAACAAGAGGTTATTAAGCTTAAGAAGCGTAATGACTTACATGAAGAACTCTCCTCAATTCGCTGTGTTGGCTACAGACAAATGTGGCAATATCTTAATGGTGAATTTGACCGGGATGATATGATATTTCGTGGGATATGTGCCACAAGACAATTAGCCAAGCGACAGCTTACTTGGCTTAGAGGTTGGTCTAATTTGCATTGGTTAACCACAGAAGATGAAACTAATTTGGCACAAGTATTAGCTTTAGTTGGCAAATATGAATAAGCAAGCTATAAATAGAATTAATATTAGTTATCATTAAGTAATATTGAAATATTGGTGTACAATTAGATGCTTAGGATTGAGCAAAGAATTTAAATTTTACTATTTTCCATTAATCAACGAGTTTTGGTTAATTACTTTTTATTAATAATAAAAAAAGGAGCCATATAATGGCTAAAGGGCAGTCTTTACAAGACCCATTTTTGAATGCTTTACGTCGTGACCGCATTCCAGTTGCAATTTATTTAGTCAACGGTATTAAACTTCAAGGACAAGTAGAGTCCTTTGATCAATTTGTTATTTTGCTCAAAAACACTGTGAGTCAAATGGTTTATAAACATGCCATTTCTACTGTTGTGCCTTCTCGAGCTGTTAATACTGCGCCAATGGCAAATCCGACAGATTCAGAAGAATAAAGCGCTTACTGGTATTTATTGTGCTTTATTTTATACGTGACAACCTACATTTTATCGGTAGATCGATGCCTGCTTCGACAGTGATTAAGGTTTAACGCAATTGTTTGATCGTTATAAAGCGGGTGAACAAGGTGTGCTTGTTCACTTAGATTTTCCGGATGAAAGTACCCGTGAAGATTTAACCGAATTTAAAATGTTGGTATCGTCTGCTGGGGTGAACGAATTAACTGTTGTTTCTGGCAAGCGCAGCACACCACACCCTAAATTTTTTGTTGGCTCAGGTAAAGCAGAAGAAATAGCTGAAGCAGTGAAGCTATTCAATGCTAATGTTATCCTATTTAACCACAGTCTCTCTCCTTCGCAAGAAAAAAATATTGAAGCTTTGTGTAAGTGTCGAGTCGTTGATAGAACGACACTTATCCTTGATATTTTTGCCCAGCGCGCCCGTACACATGAAGGTAAACTGCAAGTTGAATTAGCGCAGTTACGTCATATTAGCAGCCGACTCATACGTGGCTGGACTCATCTTGAGCGACAAAAAGGTGGTATAGGTTTGCGTGGTCCGGGGGAAACGCAGCTAGAAACCGACAGACGTTTACTACGTGAACGCATGGTGAATATTCGTAAACGTTTAGAAAAAGTTGAACGACAAAGGCAGCAAGGACGGCGCTCTAGAGTTCGTGCTGAGTTACCTACGCTATCACTGGTTGGTTATACCAATGCCGGCAAGTCGACCTTATTCAATTTATTGACCCAATCTCAGGTATACGCCGCTGATCAACTTTTTGCTACGCTCGACCCAACATTGCGTAGAATTGAACTTGATGGCGTTGGTGGTGTTATTCTTGCTGACACTGTTGGCTTTATTCGCCATTTGCCTCATGATTTAGTCGCGGCTTTTAAAGCAACCTTAACGGAAACTCGTGAAGCCGAATTACTCTTACACGTAGTAGATATTGCTGACGATAGGCGCAGTGAAAATATTGAACAAGTTGAATATGTGCTGGCCGAAATAGAAGCAGATGATGTACCACAACTCATTATTTGTAATAAAATCGACTGTCTTGATGATGTCGAGCCGCGCATTGACCGTGATGACCAAGGTTTACCCATTAGGGTTTGGTTATCGGCGCAGGCCAATTTGGGTATGGATTTGCTTTTTACCGCCTTATCAGAGCGGTTAGATAACCAAATTGTTGAGTATAAGTTAGCTATTCCGCCGAGTGCTGGTAAGCTACGTGGCAGTTTATATAAGCTGAATTGTATCAACGGTGAATATTATGATGAGTTAGGTCATTGCCACCTTGATATTAAGTTACCGAAGCGAGAGTGGCATAGGTTACTCAAACACGGTGCTAATAAAATAGAGCAGTATATTGTAATTTAATGTGTTTAACCCCATATAAAGTCTTATAAAAGCAATGGTTTTAGCATAAACTTGCAACATGAATATTAATATTTAATCAATTACTAACCTAGCGGAGAACAGCATGGCTTGGAATGAACCGGGGAATAATGATAAAGACCCCTGGAAAAACAAAGGCGGTAAAAACCAAGGTCCACCAGACTTAGATGAATTACTTAATGATTTAGGTAAGAAAGTCAGTGGTATTTTTGGTGGCAAAGGTGGCTCATCTGGCGGTTCAACCCCGTCAGGAAAAAGCTTTTCTAGTCTTGGTATGAGTCTAGTATTAATCATTGCTTTAGTGGTTTATGCTTTCAGTGGCTTTTATACCATTAAAGAAGCTGAGCAAGGTTTAGTGTTACGTTTTGGTCAGTATTCGGGCAACGTTGAGCCGGGTATTAACTGGAAATGGACGTTTATCGACCGCATTATCCCTGTTGATATTCAAAGTACACGTGACTTACCTGCCTCTGGTTTTATGTTGACTCAGGATGAAAATGTTGTCCGTGTTGAGATGCAAATTCAATATCGTGTTGTCGATGCTCGTAATTATGTTTTCAGCGTCACTAATGCTGATGACAGTTTAAGCCAATCGCTTGATAGCGCATTACGTTATGTGGTTGGTCACGCCAAAATGGATGATATCTTAACCAGTGGTCGTGAACAAATACGTCAGTCTGTATGGCAAGAACTAGAAAAAATAATTGAGCCTTACCATTTAGGTTTGATTATTGTTGATGTTAACTTTAAAGATGCGCGTCCACCAAATGAAGTGAAAGACGCCTTTGATGATGCTATTGCTGCCCAAGAAGATGAAGTTAGATTTTTGCGTGAAGCAGAAGCCTATGCCCGTGGTATAGAGCCTCGTGCTCGTGGTCGAGTTAAGCGTATGGAACAAGAAGCCTTTGCTTATAAAGAACAAACAGTACTAGACGCACAAGGTGAAGTGGCTCGCTTTGAGAAAATTTTACCTGAATATCAAGCCGCGCCAGAAGTGACTCGTCAACGTTTATACCTAGCCACGATGGAAAAAGTGTATAGCAATACCAGTAAAGTCATGGTTGATGTTGACGGTGGTAATAACATGATGTACTTACCACTAGATAAAATTATCCAGCAGCAATCGACCACCAATCGTGCTGCGGCTCAAGGATATTCACAATCAACACAGCAAAAACCAGCGGTTAATTCATCGCCATCAAATTCTGGTCGTAATGACAGATTCAACAATGGGAGAAACTAAGTCATGAAGAATTTTTTCATTGCTATTATAGCGTTATTATTTGTCTTGGTTGTTTCTTCTGTTTTTGTAATCTATGAAGGTCAACGCGGTATTGTCTTTCAATTTTCTAAAATCAAACGTGATTCAGCTACTGATCAAATGATAGTGTTTGAGCCTGGTTTACATTTTAAAATACCTTTCATTGAATCGGTGCGTAAACTTGATGCCCGTATTCAAACATTGGATGAAGCACCGGATCGTTTTGTAACTTCTGAGAAAAAAGATTTAATGGTCGACTCTTTTGTTAAGTGGCGCATTATTGATTTCTCTACCTACTATCTACGTACTTCAGGTTCTGTGGATAATGCTCGTGCGTTATTAAAACAAAAAGTTAATAATGGTTTACGAACTGAATTTGGTAACCGAACCATTAAAGAGATTGTTTCGGGTGATCGAAATGCCATTATGCAAAAAGCGTTGCAAAGTGCTTTTAGTAGCCGTGAAGACTTAGGTATTGAAGTGGTTGATGTGCGAATTAAAGCCATTAATTTACCGACTGAAGTCAGTAACTCTATTTATGAACGTATGCGTGCCGAGCGTACTGCGGTTGCAAAAGAGCATAGATCACAAGGTCAAGAGCAAGCTGAAATTATTCGAGCTACTATTGATGCTAAAGTTACTATTATGCTAGCTGAAGCGCAAAAGAATGCTTATACCGTACGCGGTGAAGGTGATGCAGCGGCAGCTAAAATTTATGCTAATACTTATGAAAAAGATGCAGAATTTTACAGCTTCTATCGTAGCCTTGAAGCGTATGAAAAAAGTTTTAATAGTAAAAATGATATTATGGTGATTAAGCCTGATAGTGATTTCTTCCACTACTTAAAAGACGGTAGTAAAGGCAAGAAATAGCAAAAAGGTTATTCTATAAAAACAAAGCCAGCATTATGCTGGCTTTTCTATACCCATGTTACCTCAAGATGCAGGATGAACAAGCGAAGGAAACGTTATTATCACAGAAGTAATATTAGCCGCACTTGGTATCGTGCTCATCATTGAAGGTATTGGCCCGGCATTATTTCCTAACCGATGGCGAAATTATTTGTTGCGTGTTGCTAAAGAATCCGTAAGCAATTTACGCACTATGGGTATGATTATGCTATTGTTAGGTATTGCTTTGTTAATACTAAAATAAATGCTTGGAAATAGTCATAGTCAATGGTTTATTAATTAGTCAATTGGCAGTGTATAGTTAAAATTTGAATGTCTTAGCATAAAAAAACACCATATATTACTTGGACTAGTTTTGTATTTTTGGTAGAATCCCCGCCTGATTTTTTTACGAAACACAGTAAACATGGGCAAAAATGTAGTTGTTCTAGGAACCCAATGGGGTGACGAAGGTAAAGGTAAGATCGTTGACTTACTAACCGACAAAGCAAAATATGTTGTTCGCTATCAAGGTGGACACAATGCAGGCCACACTTTAGTGATTGACGGTGAAAAAACCGTACTTCATTTAATTCCATCAGGTGTATTACGTGACAATGTAAAATGTCTCATTGGCAATGGCGTAGTTTTATGCCCTAAAGCCTTAATGACAGAAATCAAAATGCTTGAAGCTAAGGGCATTCCAGTTCGTGAACGCCTACTTATTAGTGATGCATGTCCGTTAATTCTTCCTTATCATAATGCCTTAGATGCCGCCCGTGAGATTGCTCGTGGCGCGAAAGCTATTGGTACTACTGGCCGTGGTATTGGTCCTGCTTATGAAGATAAAGTTGCGCGTCGCGGTTTACGTGTTGGTGATCTTTTCTGTGCAGAATCATTTGCGGCAAAATTAAAAGAGATTGTTGAATACCATAATTTCTCTTTGGTTAACTATTACAAAGTTGAGCCAGTAAACTATGAAGAAGTACTCGCTGACGCATTAGCTGTTGCCGATATTATTAAAAACATGACGGCTGATATTGCAGAGATTTTGGATCAGGCTCGCAAAAATGGTGATTCAATCATGTTTGAAGGCGCACAAGGCACCTTACTTGATATTGACCATGGTACTTATCCTTATGTAACCTCATCAAATACTACTGCTGGTGGTGTTGCTACAGGCTGTGGTGTTGGTCCTTGTCATCTTGATTATATCTTAGGTATTACTAAGGCTTATACAACACGTGTTGGCTCTGGTCCATTTCCGACCGAGTTAGATGACGAAGTGGGTAATCACTTAGGTACAGTTGGTCATGAGTTTGGCGCTACTACTGGTCGTGAGCGTCGTTGTGGCTGGTTTGATGCCGTTGCAATGCATCGCGCTATTCAAGTGAATAGTGTCACAGGTTTTTGCTTAACTAAACTTGATGTACTAGACGGTTTAGAAATATTGAAAATTTGTACAGGTTACAAGACTGAATCGGGTGATATCATTACTGTGCCGCCAACAGCCGCGGAAGGTTATGAAAAAATTACTCCTGTCTATGAGACTGTACCAGGTTGGAGTGAAAGTACTGTTGGTGCAACTTCAGTAGAGTCTCTACCGGCTAACGCCCTTGCATATATCAAGCGTATTGAAGAAATAACAGGTGTACCCGTTGATATTATTTCGACCGGCCCTGATCGAAACGAAACCATTATAAAAATGAATCCTTTCGTTTAGACATATCACTTAGTTATACCGTTTAACTGCTATTTAAAAGCCAACCTTCGGGTTGGTTTTTGCATTTTACAGCATTAAAAGTGCCGTCGAAATATTTTGAAACTGCTAATTACATTTGATTGCAAAGCTTTGCAAATATCATCTTGTTAGTTTTTGCTTAAAACAACAATATAAAGAGGAAGACAACAAACGTTTCAAGCAACTATAGAGGTTCATTATGAAAATACATATATCTGGTCATCATGTTGAAATTACCGAAGGCATTAAACAGTCAATTGAAAATAAGTTTGCAAAAATATCCAAACATTACCCGAGTATAATGGCATTAAATTCCACCATTACGGTTGAAACACACCAACAAAAAGTGGAAATTAGCACTAATTATGAAGGGGTAAATATTAGCGTAAAGGCCTCAGACAAAAAATTGTATGCGGCTATTGCTAGCGCGGCAAAAAAATTACAAGTAGCACTGGCACGAAGAAAAGGTATGCTATCGGCAAAATTTAATGAAAAATTTATTGTTGAGCAGTCAGATCAATATCAACTGGCATCATGATAAGGTCCTTGCAAAAGGCAAATCTAAAGGCTACTACACGGTAAGTAGCCTTTTTTATGCGTGTTGTTTAAATAAAATGAAACAACTTGGGGGACATATGCACTGAACATGCGTAATTTTATAGTTATTAGTCAGAATCAACTTTAAAGGTACAGAGGCGTGAATAATGACTGTTTTATCAATAATACTTGGCTTTAATATTGAGTATTGAGCGAAATAATATGATTTAATCGAAGTAAAAGTTTATGTTTAATATAGCTTACAGCGCTTTTATATAGTTAAATTGGCTTGAAATGCTAATCAGCAATGCAATACACTATAAAGCAGAATAATAATAATAATAAAAAAGTGGCTGAGATACAGCACAAAATTCGAATTCAAATATTAACGCATTAGGGAATAACAATGACAGATTTTCGTCAACAAGCACTTGATTACCACGCACAACCTACTCCAGGCAAAATAAGTGTTGCTTTAACAACTGCAGCCGAAACGAGTGAAGATTTATCGCTTGCCTATAGCCCTGGCGTTGCTGAGCCCGTTAGAGAAATTGCAGCAAATCCAGATGATGTTTACAAATATACCGCTAAAGGTAATACCGTTGCTGTTATCACCAATGGTACGGCAATTCTAGGTCTCGGTAATTTAGGACCTATGGCGTCAAAACCGGTAATGGAAGGTAAATCGTTATTATTTAAGCGTTTTGCAAATATTGATTCATTTGATATTGAAGTTAAGCACAAAACTATTGAAGAGTTTGTTAATACGGTGGCAAATATAGCGGATAGCTTTGGTGGCATTAATCTTGAAGATATTAAAGCTCCTGAGTGTTTTGCCATAGAAAAAGCGTTAATTGAACGTTGTAAAATTCCAGTGTTTCATGATGATCAACATGGTACTGCTATCGTTACTGCTGCAGGCATGATGAATGCTTTAGATATTCAAGGTAAAGCTATTGAACAAGCTAATATTGTTTGTTTAGGTGCTGGCGCGGCCGCGATTGCTTGTATGGAATTATTGATTAAATGTGGCGCGCAACGAGAAAAGATTT
Source organism: Colwellia sp. 39_35_sub15_T18 (assembly GCA_002162675.1). Lineage (GTDB taxonomy): Bacteria > Pseudomonadota > Gammaproteobacteria > Enterobacterales > Alteromonadaceae > Colwellia. Next base: position 86,411 of record MAAE01000042.1, read on the forward strand.
ATATGCTTGATACTAAAGGCATAGTGCACACACGTCGTGACGACCTAAATGAGTATAAAAAATTATTTGCCAACAATACCGATAAACGTACCTTGGATGATGCCATTGCCGGTGCTGATGTGTTTGTTGGTGTTTCAGGTCCTGATTTATTGTCGGTAGAGCAAGTTAAATTGATGGCAGATAACCCTATTATTTTTGCGTGTTCTAATCCTGATCCTGAGATTAAGCCTGAAGATGCGTTAGCAGCACGAGATGATGTGATTATTGCGACTGGCCGTAGTGATTATCCAAATCAAGTTAACAATGTATTATGTTTCCCATTTATTTTTCGCGGTGCATTAGACGTTCGAGCGCGCACGATTAATGATGAGATGAAAGTGGCCGCAGTACATGCCATCAGAGCATTGGCTAAAGAAGAAGTACCTAGTGAAGTTTTGGCGGCAAGTGGTGTCGATAGTTTAACTTTTGGTAAGGATTATATTATCCCTAAGCCAATGGACTCACGTTTGTGCGCAGTAGTTGCTAAAGCTGTAGCGCAAGCCGCAGTTGATTCAGGTGTTGCAGCTTTACCTTTACCTGATAATTATATGCAAAATTAATTATTGATGTAATCAAATTTGCACTGTGACTAAGGTCGTGATATTAATTTTATCACGACCTTTTTATTTTTAGAGTCATAATTTTCGCGATGCCAAAATGGCAAAGGGCGAGTATGATGACTTTAACAACTTGGTAATTATTGTATGCTTAATTCTATCTACAAAAAAATATTCATCGCTATGATCTCTTGCATGTTGTTGATGAATAGTTCATGCGCTCAACAGGAGCAAACTACTATGGAAAAAGAAACACAGCCATGGTTACAGGCAAAAGTGGTTTATTTAGATTTTGAAGGCGGCTTCTATGGTTTGGTGACAGAAAAAGGCAGCAAACTTTTACCAATGAATTTGGCCAAAGAATATAAAATTGTTGATACCGTGCTAAAGATAAAAGGCCACAAAGTTGAAGGAATAGCTACCACGAAACAATGGGGTACACTGTATAAGTTAGCCGATGTGCAATTAATTCAGTTAGGAAAAAAACAAGCCCCTAATAGTTATTAAAGACTAGATATGTTTAATGGCAGATTAACGGTTGTCGAAACAAGGTAACAATTTTTGCTTCGCCAATAAACTGTATCTGATATAACTGTTGGTAATCCAATTCGGTTAGCGGTGCCATTCTTTGTGTTGATAAAAGCTCAGCAAGTTGCGGTGTGGTATTGCTGTGACCAACCACTAAACTATTTTCTTTTCTCTGCTGTAACTGAATAGCTAGTTGCTCTAAATGGCTAGGGTTATAATTTTGCACGGCAATATGTTGCTTTGTCGCTAAAGGGTTTGCAGTTTGTCTGGTTCGCTGATATTTAGTACTATAAATTTGACTAATGTTTGCTTGCGACAGTAAGCTGGCTAGTTGTTTTGCTCTAGCTTGACCACAATGTGTTAGGCTAGGGTTTTTACCATCCTTTTGTTTTTCAGCATGCCTGACTAAATAAATACTGTAATTGTCAGCGGCAAAGGTACTGTTAGCGAATGTAGCTGCTAACAGCAGATAAATAATTTTTTTCATTATCAAAACAACCTATTTAGCCCGTTTAATGCTGAACCCTAAATGTCTGGGTCCATACCGCGATTTAACTAAAACAGCCTATTTAAACCATTTAAAGCTGCCACGCGAAATGCTTCGGCCCATAATTGTGGGTAGTTAAAGACTACCCGTGCAGCGGTTTAACTAAAACAACCTATTTAGCCCATTTAAAGCTGCAACCCTGAAAGCTTCGGCCATCGTTGGGTAGTTAAAGGTGGTATTGATAAAATATTCAATGGTATTACCGCCATTTTTTTGCTGCATGATAGCTTGACCAATGTGAATAATTTCTGCGGCATTTTCGCCAAAACAGTGAATGCCTAAAATTTCTTTGCTATCGCGATGAAACAAAATTTTTAAGGAGCCGACTAAACTGTTTGATATTTGTGCTCTGGCCAAATGTTTAAACTGTGCTCGACCTACTTCATAAGGTATTTTGGCTTCCGTTAATTCCTGTTCAGTTTTTCCGACCGAACTAATTTCAGGAATGGTGTAAATACCTGTGGGGATATCAGCGATTAATTTAGCACTACTTTTGTTATCTATCATGGCTGATGCAGCAAGTCGGCCTTGATCATAAGCTGCGCTGGCTAAGCTTGGATAACCAATAACATCACCAACGGCATAAATGTTGTCAACCTCTGTTTGGTATTGATCATTAACCTTGAGCTGGCCACGACCATCGCTTTTCAAATTGGCATTAACTAAGTTTAAATCTGCGGTATTACCTGTACGGCCATTGGCAAAGAGTAAACAGTCGGCACGCATCTTCTTACCTGACTCTAAATGAACCACTACTGCTTGCTCGCTGGCTTCAATACGTTCAATTTGTTCGCCATGTCTGATAACGACGCCGCTGTTCCATAAATGATAACTTAGGGAGTCTGAAATTTCGTCATCTAAAAACGAGAGCAGACGATCTCTAGTATTAATTAAATCGACTTTAACACCTAGGCCACGAAAAATTGACGCATATTCACTACCAATAACCCCTGCACCATAAATAATAATGGAGCGTGGTTCGTTTTTGAGGGATAAAATGCTATCAGAGTCATAAACGCGGGGATGATTAAAGTCGATATTATCGGGACGATAAGGATGTGAGCCCGTGGCAATAACAATTTTTTTTGCGGTCACTTTTTCTATTGAGCCATCATTCTTAATGATTTGAATGGTGTTTTTATCAACGAAGGATGCTTTGCCAGTAATAAGCTCAACGCGGTTACGATCATAAAAGCCACTACGTAATTGAACTTGTTTGCGGATGACGGTTGACGCATGATTTAAAATATCGGCAAAGGTTAAGTGTTTTGCTTTTTCATGGCCTCGAAACAATGGATTTGAATTATAATCGATTAAACGACTAACACTTTGGCGTAAGGCTTTAGAAGGTATTGTGCCCCAGTGAGTACAGCCACCGCCAACATCTTTATAACGTTCAATAATGGCGACTTTCTGATCTTTTTTAGCTAGCTCCATCGATGCACCTTCACCGCCAGGACCTGTACCAATGATGATGACGTCAAAATCGAATGCTTTATTGGTGCTTTTTTTTGTAGATTTATTCAAAAGAATGGCCTCAAATACCTGTTAATGGAAAAATATTAGCAGGATTTGAGGGAAATGGTAATATAACTTTGCTTTATTACCTTGATTTTTAGGCAAGTTTTGCTGTTAACAGCTGCCAGCTTTTACGTTGTTCATTCACCCTTGTTTTTAATTCCTGATATTGTGTCATCAACTCAGACTTTTCTACATCAGCCATTACTTGCTCATGTTTTTCCAATAATAAGGCTTTACGTACTTGGTAATAGGCATTCAGTTTATTAATGAGTAAATCATACTCTTGTTGTAGTTGTTGCAAGGCTTGTTCAGCATTAGGGAGGGTAGTTAATTTGTCTTTACTGCGCTTTAGTGTCATGGCAAGGCGCATTTTTTCAACTTTATCCTCTGGACTGGTACGTAACTTGGACGTTAATCCCAGCCATTGGCAACTTTTAATCAACCATTTTGTTGGGTCAAATTGCCACCAGCGAATGCCATTACGGTAATCGTTTTCAAAAATATGATGGTAATTATGATATCCCTCACCAAAGGTCAGGAATGCTAAAAAGCCATTATCTCGGGCGGTATTTTTATCAGTATAGGTTTGCTTCCCCCATACATGTGCCAATGAATTAATAAAAAAAGTAGTGTGGTGACTAAGGACTAAACGTAAAAATCCGACCAGCAAAATACTATTGATCAGATCACCATGCCATAAGCCAAACGCGATAGGCACACCAAAGTTCATGGCAATAGTTAATAATAAGTAATATTTATGCTGCCACATAACGATTGAATCTTTTTGTAAATCTCTAACATTTTTGTAGTCATGATATCGGTTGGCTTGATATTCACGGCACATCCAACCGATATGAGAATACCAAAATCCCATCTTAGCTGAATAGGGATCAACATCGTTGTTATCGACATGTTTGTGGTGCACACGATGATCAGATGACCAATGTAAAATACTGTTTTGTAATGCAAAGGCGCCACCTAGCGCAAAAATAAACCGTAAACTCCAATGGGCTTGATAAGTTTTATGAGACCACAGACGATGATAACCAGCAGTAATCGACATACCGCAATAAATAAAGCACATTAATGCAAATAAAATTTCGCTACTGTCAAAACCGACAGTAATGGCACGATAAGGAACAGCAATAGCAGCCACTAAAAAGGTTACTGCAAATATTATGACATTGAGCCATATAATAGCGGGTTTTTTCATTTCAGCTCTCTGAGTTTAATCAATAAATAAATCAATTTTAGCTTACACGTGTACACTACTGCTATAGTTTAGCTAGATAGTCTTACCAGTCAAGCGTATTTAGCAAATATCTACTCTATTAGGCAAACTGACATTGAGCATAGATTACAGTATGATATGCAAGGTAGTGTTTAGTATTTTTATAAGAGAGTCATATTCATGAGCGGTGTTCGAGCACAGCAAAAAGAAAAAACCCGTCGACTTTTAGTTGATGCCGCGTTAAATCAATTAAGTGCAGAGCGCAGTTTTTCAAGTTTGAGCCTTCGAGAAGTTGCGAAAGAAGCGGGGCTTGCCCCAACCTCTTTTTATCGACACTTTACTGATATGGATGAACTTGGCTTAACTTTAGTTGATGAAGCAGGTTTAACCTTAAGACAATTAATGCGCCAAGCCCGTCAGCGTATTGCTAAAGGAGGCTCAGTTATACAAATATCGGTTGAAACCTTTATGGAGCTTATTGAGAGTAATGGTAATGTTTTTCGTTTATTGCTTCGTGAACGCTCAGGTACCTCGGCGGCGTTTAGAGCGGCGGTAATACGAGAAATTCGTTATTTCACTATGGAGCTTTGTGACTATTTACAACAAGCCAAGGATTTAGATGCAGAGGTTGCCTACATGCAAGCTAATGCGGCTGTCACTATCGTCTTTAGTGCTGGCTCAGACGCTTTAGATATTGATGATAAATATGAACGAGAGCAGTTATCAAAACAAACCATTCAACAATTGCGCTTTATTGCTCGTGGTGCTGCTGAGTTAAGTGATAGACGTAAAGCCATTCGAAGAAAGCGATAGTAACATCTTCAAAGGGTCGAAATCTCCAGTTTCCTCTGTGTTCAACCCAAACGGTCAGCTATCGCTTACGCGTTAGCACTACGCCTGTTTCGATGTGATCTGTATACGGAAATTGATCAAACAAGGCAAACTTTTCAACTACATGGCTTTTACTTAACTGTGTTAAATTTTCTTTTAAGGTATTAGGGTTGCAAGAAATATAAATAATTTTATTGAAGCGGCTAACTAACTCTACACTCTCTTTGTCTAATCCTGCCCGAGGTGGGTCTACTAAGACCGTATCATAGTTATAAGTGGATAAATCGAAGCCCTCTAAACGACGAAACTGTCGTTCGCCATTCATCGCTTGGCTAAACTCTTCACTAGACATTCGAACAATATCGATATTGTTAATGTTATTCGCTTTTATATTAACTTGTGCCGATTTTACTGAGGTTTTTGAAATTTCAGTAGCTAAAACACGATCAAAGTTTTCAGCTAAAGCAATGCTAAAATTACCGTTACCACAATAAAGTTCAATTAAATCACCCTTAGCATTAACCGTGGCTTGCTGTGCCCAAAGTAGCATTTGCTCATTAACGCCACCATTAGGCTGGGTAAAACTATTTTCGACTTGTTGATAAACAAACTTTTTATCACCTACTTGCAATGACTCCATGACAAAATCTTTACTGATAATAATTTTTTGTTTTTTTGCGCGACCAATAATATCTATAGGGGCGATAGTGCTAAGTTGTTCTTTTAGTAATAACGCTGCATCTTCCCAACTTGGCTCTAATGGTTTGTGGTAGAGCAAACTAATTAATAGCTCACCACTTAAGGTTGAAAGAAAATCAACTTGAAAGAGTTTATAGCGAAGCGTCGGCTTATCTTTAATGGCAACCAATAACGCTTTCATTGCTCGGTTAATTAACTTGCTAGCAACGGGAAAGTCATCAACACGAAACTTTTCCTTAGTGGCACTGTTAAACATGATGTAATAGAGATCATCTCCTTGATGCCATACTCTGAATTCAGCTCTTAAACGATAATTTAACTTAGCCGATGGAAAAACCTCAGCTTCTGGCATGGCAAAACAAGAAAACAATTCTGTCATATCGTTTTGTTTTATCGATAATTGTTGGGCGTAGTTATCGGGGTGAATATGACTAAACATTTATAAGCCTTGTTTGTAGTAGGGAGAGCCTAAAGAAATTAACAGCGCGAATTTTACTATCGCTTCGATTATTGTCTAGGCTTATTTAAAAAGAACAAGTAAATAAGCAAAAAAAAACCTACTAATACATCGCTATATTAGTAGGTTTTTATATTTTTAGAAAAGCGGCTTAATTATCTTCGTTGTCTGTTCTTTCAGGACGTTCTTTTGCTTCTCTAACTTTTAACGTCCGTTGTTGAAATTCAGTATCATTCAATGCCGATATGGCTTTATCAATATCATTTGCGGCCATTTCAACGAAACCAAAGCCACGGCGCTTACCTGTGTGCTTATCTTTCATTAAACGTACTGATTGAACATCACCATACAGAGTAAAGAGTTCTTTAACTGCTGTTTCATTAGCGCGGTAGGGTAAGTTGCCAACATATAACGTTTTTAAATCATCTGTACTGGCTGTTGTCGATGTAGCTGTTGAAACTGAGCCGGTAGGACTTACTATAAGTGGAGCCAAAAAAGCACTGATGAAAACACATGCAGCAGCAATTACAGGAGCTGCTGAAATAGCACTAGTTATAAAATAAGTAATAATAGCAAAAACAATTGCTATTATTACCGTCGATAGTTGCGGAGACTTCATAATGAATACCTAATTATTATTTTAATGAGAATTTAGTCTTACTTAACTGATATCACCATTGTATAAAACAAAAATTCAAATCAAAAAGTATAAGTAAAACAATTCTATGTTACCCAGCTTTTAGTATTGTGCAACTATAAGTGTAAAAAATATGCAATTTAGCGGGTTCTATTACTTATTCGCATCATTTTTAAACGTATTGAGGGTTATCTAAGCGTTCAAATAAAAGATTGAAAATAAGGGTTGACCCACCCAAAGAAATCTATACAATGCGCTCCAGTTCCAAGGGGTTCAGCCAAAAAGCTTAACCAACTGGACGTTTTGATA
>MAAE01000046.1 GCA_002162675.1 Colwellia sp. 39_35_sub15_T18
CCTGATAATCATATAGAAATCTCATCCGTGTAAGCGGCACGTTTTTCGACTCTACAGGCTAAGCTTAATGATCACTGTAATGAGGAGCTAGTTATGAAACTATATGGTGGAATAGACTTACATTCAAATAATAGTGTTTTCAACTTAGTAGATGAAAATGCCAATGTTGTACTAAAAAAACGCATAAGTAATGATATTGAGGCTATCATTCTTCTTTTGGAGCCCTATTCTGATGCAGTTGAAGGGTTAGTTGTTGAATCAACCTACAATTGGTATTGGCTAGTTGACGGGCTAATGGATGCCGGGTTTAAAGTGCATTTAGCTAATACAGCAGCTATCCAACAATATTCAGGGTTAAAACACGGTGATGATGATAGTGATGCCAACTGGTTAGCTAACATGTTACGCCTAGATATTCTGCCCGAAGGATATATCTACCCAAAAGAAGAGAGAATGATCCGTGATTTATTACGAAAACGGTTTCAGTTAGTACAACAAAAAACGATAAACCTATTATCAATTCAAGGGTTATATGCTCGACACTTGAATATGAAATTAAATAGTGATCAGGTCAAGAGGTTAACTGAAAGGCAGCTCACGATAGATTTTTCTGATCTAAATGTCCGTTTAGCCGCCAGCACAAATTTGGTCATGTTACTGTGTCTAACGAAGCAGATCCAACAGATTGAGAGAGTATTAAAACAACAACTAAAGTTAAAAGCCGAGTTTGTAAAATTGACCAGTATTGATGGGATCGGTCTAATCCTAGCTCTCACTATTATGCTAGAAACAGGAGATATATCCCGCTTTAATAAAGTCGGTCAGTACGCGTCATATTGCCGCTGTGTAAATGGTGGCAGATACAGTAACGGTAAAAAGAAAAGTAAAACAAATACAAAAAATGGCAATAAATATTTAGCTTGGGCCTTTATCGAGGCTGCTAATTTTGCGATTCGTTTTAACGATACCGTTAAGAGGTTCTATCAACGTAAACTTGCTAAAAAATCTATCGTTATAGCAAGAAAGACAGTTGCCCATAAATTAGCGAGAGCCTGCTATTACGTAATGAGAGATCAAGTTGAGTTCGATGTTAATAAAGCATTTGGATATTCAAAATGAAGACATAATCTATAGGTTTAAATCAAGAGGTTGAGTTTTTACCCTGTGTTGGTACAACCATAATTCTGATTAAACATCCTCTTGACCCTTTTTAAACTTTTTGTTCGAGGTTGATATGCCTGTGCTTTGAGCCCTTAATGTCTGGATACGCCGAAGGTGTAAACCAGTATTCTGTCAAAGTGATTAGCTGACAAGCTAACCTCATTAACGGCATGGACAAAGTACGGCACTAAATGATTTCTGAGGCAGAAGCTGCCAAGGGCAGTCGTTATCTATTTAATAACTAACGACAACAGCCTTAATTCAGATGGGTGACTGGTGCATGTTAATTGACACTACACTAAGAGATTTTTAGGTGCATAGCAGCAAACAAATTGATAAAGCCTGAAGGCTAAAGTAATTGATTAAAAGATCAAGGAATATTGTTTTGCCCTTGACATGAGTTTTCTAATGGGTGACACAGGGGGCTGTGCTTTTTTCAAAAATTCTCAAACGTATAGCTAACGGCAGGTGCCGTTAGCTATACGTTTGCGCTCATCACTACATCTTGTTCGATATAATCAGCACCCATCGCGTATGCCATGGCCTTTACCTCCATACTGTGTTCAGGTAAATAACCACTGGCGCCTCTATGGGCAATGACTATCTTTTGTTGACCGTTTACTTCTATGGCTACAACGGGTGAAGTAAAAATGGCAAGTAAGCATAAATATAAATAGGGGAGTTTCATGGGATGTGACAAGGTAAAATAGTGAGTGCTTATAGTATCAACTATAACTATTACAGTGATATTAAACAGCAAAAGTTAACAAATAGTTAAGTGATAAGAAAAGCATCACCTAGATTTTAGTTGAGGGTTACCAAGTTAATTCAGTCGTTAATCGACAGGTTAGTAAAACGTTGTTCGTATGTGTTTTTGCTGTGCTATGTATTCTTTTTAGCTATCTAATGTATTTCTGTTGACTATCTAATGTATATACATTATTATCTAATCTCATTCATTAAAGGAGACATATTTATGTCTAAGATTACTAAGAAAGAAGCAACTAAAACAGCAACTAAATTAGCAAAAAAAGCAGTAAAAAAAGCGGGTATCAAATCTTCTAAAGGTAAAGTTGTTAAATTAGCAGCAAAAAAAGCGCTTAAACTAGTTAAAAATGGCGAGAATAAAAAAGCACGTTCAGTAGTAAAAAAGGTAGCTAAGAAAGCCGCTTAAGTTTACTAGTAGAGTGAAGGCTCGTCAGTTATAATGGCGAGCTCCCCTACTATATTAAACATAAAATTTTACAGGTGGTAGCTACAATGGCGAGTAGTACTGAAAAAAAAACAAAAAAGAAAAAAGAAGCTCAACTTGTAATACGCTTAGATAAAAATTCAAGAGATGCATTTGTTGATGCTTGCCAATCTATTGATACTACGGCTTCTCGGGAGTTGCGAGCATTTATCAATAAATTCTTACGAAGTTATAACGATGGTAAGTATGACGACCGTAGACATGATTTATAGCGCCAAAAATAGCGTAAATAGTATAAACAGAGATAGGTAAATTTTCTGAGAAATATCTATTAATACACCAAGCAAAATAGTGATGACTCTGTCTTTTCTGAAAGCTCATTAATGTCATCGATGTCATTAATTTAATGATTTATTCCCCATATACCGAAAAACCTCTTCGAATATTCATCAAAGATAAAATATCGATTAATCGCTAAACCTAACAGTCGTTTGAGTTCATTACCCTCAGGTGAATCTAAGGTTTTGGCGATATCATTTACAGGCCATTAGGTTTTTTATCTTGGTTTTAGCCTAACTTTATTTACTGGATGTTACCTCACTTACTGAATCTACCTCCTTAGGGGTATAGGGCATAGTGAAGTGTTCATAAAGCAAAGCTGACTTGTTTTCCCTACGCGCAATTATTGACTTGGTTATTCTTTATGCTACTATAGGTGACGTAGTGACGTCATGCTGTCTTAATTTCATTGTGTGGCGTTATGTCACAAAAACAATAAGGTTGTTCTATGGCTAATGATAAAGCCCCCAAGGCTTCGAAATCGACTAAAGAAAATAAAGAAAATAAAGAAAATAAAAAAAATAAAAAAAACACTTCACTTAGATTAGATAATAAAACATTAAAAGCACTCAAAATTCATGCAATTGAAATTGACTCAAGCGTACAAAAGATAATTGAACAACTTATCCATAATTATTTAGACGAGGTAAAAAATAAGTAACCATGATGAAATCAAACAGTCAAAACTACTTTTATTCAGGACCTGTCACTAGTAAAAAATTTGGGAAAGCTCTAGGTAAGTTAACGCTAAAGATAGATAAAAAAGCAGAGCAAGTTGAATTTGAGTTACTCGATTGCTTCAACCAATCTATCAGAAAGGCAGGTTGTGTATTATTACGATTGCACAACACTCTGACGTTGTTATTACCGTCAGGACAAATCATTACTCAAATTTGCCCTGAACCGTTAAGTTATATTACTCTGCTTTCTGAGGGACCGATAAAAAAAGCGCTGTCTTATGTATCACCTCTGAGAAGTTTAATGGTGGTTAGCAAGGGGGTATGTAAACAACTTACGGTTTCTTTACTCGATAATGAACAAAAAACACAGTCGCGCGCACATTTACGCACTTTCACGTCATCAGCCATACCTACAACCTTAACGCTTGCTTCGTTAGTATATCTGCGCGGCTACCCCAATGCTCATGAAAGCTTGTCAAAAAAGCTTGATGATATGGGTTTTAACATCATGGAAAACCCCAATGTTATCTATGAAAAATTAATAGCCGATTATAGTGTTTACGAGCCCAAGCCTAAGATAACTATAGGTAATAACGCCACAGCGTACGATACCGCCAATAGCATTATTCGAACTTATTTAAAGGTAGCTCAAGCCAATGAATTTGGCGTAATAGCAGATATAGATTCAGAATTTTTACACGACTATCGTGTTTCGTTAAGAAAAATTCGTTCGGTTATTAGCTTATTTAAAGGAGTGTACTCAGCAGAGCAAAGATCCACGTTGAAAACGTTGTTTTCGGATTTGATGGCACCCACGGGGCGATTAAGAGATTTGGATGTTTATTTACTCGAACGTGAAATGTATTTTACCTTATTGCCAACGTCGTTACACCAAGGGCTTGAGTATATGTTCAAACTGTTTGAAGCCGAACGGAATGATCAACATAAAGCACTAACAAAACATTTTAAAAGTGCCTCTCTCAACAAACAAATGCGCACCGTTGAAAAATTATTCTTCGGCGATAATCCTCCTAAAGCGGGTGCTAGTGCAACCATGAACGCATCTGAATATGCCACAGGTGTGATTTGGAAGTGTTATCGAAAAGTCTGTGCAATTGCTCGCGGCATTGACGAAAACACTCCTGATGATGAGGTTCACGAATTACGCATTCAATGTAAAAAATTACGTTACTTAATTGAATTCTTTAGCACTCTTTTTGATAAAAAAGATATAGGTACTGTTATTAAGTCACTGAAAGTATTGCAAAATACGCTGGGTTTATTTAATGATTATTCAGTTCAACAAGATGCCCTCAAAGAATTTATTGATGCACGAACATTAAGCAACACCAAACAAAATATAGCAATAGCTCAAAGTGTTGGCGCACTCATTGCCATATTACATCAACGGCAATTAGTAGAGCGGTCAAAAGTTGTCGCTAAGTTTGTGAATTTCGATAATGCAGACACCCAAACTAAATTTAAAACATTGTTTAAGCGCTAAGGAATACCGCATGAAAATTTTAGCTTGTTATAGTAATAAAGGCGGTGTTGGTAAAACAGCGACTTCGGTGAATTTAGCCCTCGCGTTTGCACAAGCCGGGTATCGTACACTCTTGTGTGATTTAGATCCGCAAGGAGCATCGGGGTATTATTTCCGGGTTAAGCCGTCTAAAAAACTCACCAATGAAAAGTTTTTTAAAGGGGTTGAAAATTTTGCTTCAGCCATTCGAGGTAGCGATTATGATAATCTTGATATCTTACCCGCGAATATGACCTTTCGTGATTTTGATGTGTTTTTGTCACGCATGAAAAAACCTAAATCACAATTAACTAAAGCGTTAAAAAACGTTAATGACGATTATGACATTATTATTTTAGATTGCCCCCCCAACATTTCTTCGTTGTCGGAAAGTGTTTTTTGCGCGGCAGATCACATCGTTATTCCCGTTATTCCAACGACGCTATCAGAACGTACATTAGAGCAGCTGATCACGTTTTTTGATGAAAAGAATATTGATATCAAAAAAATGGTGCCTTTCTTCTCTATGGTACAACGACAAAAAAACATGCATATCGAAACGATGGCACGTTTAAAAACAGTTTACCCTAAAATATTTCTCAACGAACCGATCCCTTTTTCTACAGACATAGAACTGATGGGGGTTCATCGTGCGCCGGTCGCAACATTTGCAAAATCACGACCCGCATCCAGTGCTTATAATGAGTTGTGGACTGAGTTAGTCACTAGAATATAAAGGTACCCGTGTATGAATACCTCTCAAGAGAGCACTCCACAAGAAATCGAACGTAAATTTCTTGTGGCTCAACTGCCTAATTTAAGTGATGCCAAGCAGTCGGTAATTAAGCAAGGATATTTAACGCATGTTGATGATTCAGTGGAAGTTCGTTTAAGGCAAAAAGAGCATGAGTTTTATTTGACGGTTAAACAGGGCGCTGGATTAATCCGCACTGAAGTTGAAACCAGCATAGTACAAGAGCAGTTCACCACACTTTGGCCGTTAACCGTAGGGGCGCGAATAGAAAAGGTACGTTGGACAGGTAATATTACCAATAACCTTTTTTATGAACTTGATATCTTTTCGGGTCAATTAGAGACACTGCAACTTGTTGAAGTCGAATTTTCCTCAATAGCATCAGCTGAAAAATTTATCATTCCGGCTTGGTTTGGCCAAGAAGTTACTGAAGATAAAAGATTTAAAAATAAATCGTTAGCAATGAGTAACATTGTTATTCATGAGCTTTTGTCTGAATTTTAAAGAGGGTTAACTCAATGACAGAAAAACAATACGGTGTATTACCTTTTATAAGTGACTCGAAAAGCAAAAAAAAAGTGGTATTGATCAGTAGTTGTGAAAACAAAAAGTGGATTGTACCCAAAGGCCATAAAATTAATAAACGCAGCAAACGTGATACGGCCTTGCAAGAAGCATTTGAAGAAGCGGGTATAAAAGGTTATATCAAGCGTAAAAAACCTTTGATTTTTAAAATTAAAAGCCATGGTGAAAAAGTAACACTAGTACTTTATTTTATGAAAGTTAAGGAATTATTATTGTTATGGCCGGAAAAGAACAAGCGAAAACGAAAAATTGTGAAATTGAAAAAAGCAAAAACAATGGTGACGTGGCAAAAATTACGTGATTATTTATAATTTTACTAAAAACTACCAATAACAAATTCTACTCGATAATGGAGAATAAAAAATGAGTCTATCAATTCAAGCTGTGCATGGTATCGGTCCGTCGGCAGCCACTATTCTTGCAGAGAACGGCATTAAAACCGTTGAAAATCTTGCTACTCAAACCCCTTTGCAGCTAGCAACGATCAAAACCTTTAGCGAAAACCGTGCTACGCAGGTCATCAAAGATGCCAAAGCATTGATGACAAGTAATGTCGCAGTTAAGCCGATTGCGGAACCCATTAAACTGTTAGCATCAAAGGACATTGATGAGGTAGTTATTAAGACAATAGATAATATTTCTGACAAAAAAACTGGTGAAAAAGTCGACAAAAAGCCTAAAGCTAAAGTGGCTAAAACAGTGAGTAAGAAAACCGACAAGAAAACTGACAAAAAAGTCGACAAAAAGCCTAAAGCTGAAGTGGCTAAAACAGTGAGTAAGAAAGCGGATAAAAAAACTGACAAAAAAGTCGACAAAAAGCCTAAAGCTGAAGTGGCTAAAACAGTGAGCAAGAAAGCGGATAAAAAAACTGGCAAGAAAGTCGACAAAAAGCCTAAAGCTGAAATGGCTAAAACAGTGAGTAAGAAAGCGGATAAAAAAACTGACAAAAAAGTCGACAAAAAGGCCAAAGCTAAAGTGGCTAAAAAAGTGAGTAAGAAAGCGGATAAAAAAACTGACAAAAAAGTCGACAAAAAGCTCAAAGCTAAAGTAGCTCAAAAAGTGAGTAAGAAAGCTGATAAAAAAGCTGGCAATAAAACCTCTAAAAAGAAATAGTACGCCACTGATTTGAAATGGAAACTTGCCTAGTGTAACGGCCTATCAGTTAACACAACTATTATTGCGTTAACTAATAGGCTTTCTTCTTTATTTGCATAGCAACAATGAGTTGGTTATAGGTGCGCTAAGCTGGCAAAATACGCAGAGCTTAAGTAAAAGATAAATGATAACCGACTGTTTTAAGGTATTCCTGCTCTAATGCTAAATCTGCGGTAATGATGGTATGTTCTAGCAGCCAATGTTCAGGAAACTGTAAGCTGATATAATCATCATCCGCGGTTAGTGTTAGTGCTGGTAGGAAGTTTGGTTGGCGTTTTATATTTAATAAAGCACTTAACCTTAATAGCACTAAACACTGAAAAACTTCTGTTTGAGTAAATTGGCTAAATTTAGGGATTTCTCTTAGCTGGATTTTTTTTCGATAAAATCGTGTCAAAGTGGCCAGTAATTTTTGTTGCTCAGCGTTAAATCCATGCATGTCAGCATGGTTTAATATGTAAGCTGAGTGACGTTGTACTCCCCTAGAGTGAATGTGTAAACCGACTTCGTGTAACAATGCTGCCCATGACAAAAATGGTTTAATTTTTTTGTCATTCAACTGCCAATTTTTTTTTACTTGTTTGTATAACATTAAGCTGGTTGTTAATACCAAGTTAGCTTGGCTAGTATCAACGTCGTATCGAGTCGCTAAACTTTGTGCAGAACGCTCGCGTATGTCTGTATGCTGTAAAGACGCTTCCATTTCATACATTACTCCTTCTCTTAATGCCGCACTTGCGAATGTTAGCTCAGATATTTTTAAAGTACGAAATATCGCGATTAAAATAGCTAATCCTGCGGGATAAACTTGTTTTCTGTCTTC
Source organism: Colwellia sp. 39_35_sub15_T18 (assembly GCA_002162675.1). Classification (GTDB taxonomy): domain Bacteria; phylum Pseudomonadota; class Gammaproteobacteria; order Enterobacterales; family Alteromonadaceae; genus Colwellia. The sequence continues at coordinate 8,212 of MAAE01000046.1, forward strand.
TTTACATTCAGCAAGCATAAGATTATCAACCGACTTAGCAGCAATAGCCTCAGTCATTAATTGCTCTAAGTGCGTTAATGTAATTGGTGTTGCTTCGGTTTGATATTGTGGAATAATTTGACTAATACAACCAATAGTACCTGATGTACCTAAGCAATGTTGCCACCCCAATCTTAGAAATTTGTCTTCAATCAATTCAAGTTCTTGTTGCGCTGCGGTAATCGCTTTGTTGAACAAGTTTTTTTTTATCAAGCCATCTTGAAAGAAACGCTGAGAGTAACTAACACACCCCATATTTAAACTACGTAATAATAACGGTGTAAATTTTTCTCCTATAATTAATTCCGTAGAACCGCCGCCGATATCGATAACCAAATTTTTATTTTCTAAGGTATTGGTGTGAGCAACACCTTGATATATAAGACGAGCTTCTTCTTCGCCAGAAATAATTTCAACCGGATATGAAAATACTTTTTTAGCCTCTTGTACAAACGAATGATAATTTTTGGCTTTACGTAAGGTATAGGTCGCAACAATTCTAACGGAGCTTGGCTCAAAGCCGGTTAAACTTTGTTTTATTAGCGCTAATGACTCTATTCCTCTGGCTATAGCCTCGTCAGATAGATAGTTGTCTTTCGTTAAGCCATCAGCTAACCGTACTTTTTGTTTCATTTTATGCAGAATTTGCACCGTACCAGAGATAACTCTAGCAACGACTAAATGAAAACTATTTGAACCAATATCTAAAACGGCAATTTTAGTTGAATCTCTTAATTCAAGATCATTAAAGGCAGTTTTTATTTTGCTCATGGTTAGCTTTTTCCAGGTGTTTTAAATACAGATAGGTTTCATTTTGCGAGCGTAGGTTTTTCCTATTACCACGTTTAACATAACTATTGACTTGATCTTTGTCGATAATTCTCGCTTTTAACGTATCTTTGAAATGAATTTCTAGCAGATTGGTTATGGTTTCAATCAGTTTTTGGTCGTAAATAGGGCAAGACACTTCAATGCGATCTTCCATATTACGTTTCATCAGGTCGGCGGAAGATATATAGACTTTTTTATCGCCATTATTGTGAAAACACATGACTCTAGAATGCTCAAGAAAACGGTCAACAACACTGATGATGCTGATGTTGTCGCTCAAGCCTTTTATTTTAGGGCGCAGTGAACACATTCCTCTAACTATACCGCGTATTGTCACACCAGCTTGACTTGCTTGATATAACTTATCGATAATAATGTAATCGACTAAATTATTGACCTTAAAGATAATATTAGCGGGTTTTCCCGCTTGGGCATTAGCTATTTCGTTATCGATCATCATCAATATTGATGACTTAGAATTTAGCGGAGACACTAATAAATGTTCAAAGTTTTGCTGACGATAAGGTAGCTGAATTAAGTCGAATATACTAAGAACTTCTTTGGTGATATTTAGATCTTGAGTAAATAAACTGAAGTCGGTGTAAATCTTTGCCGTACTTTCGTTAAAGTTCCCCGTGCCTATATGTGCATAGTTAACCATTTTTGCTCGTTCATCACGGCTAACAACGCAAATTTTAGTGTGTATTTTAAATGAAGGATTACCAAAAACAACGCGAATACCGGCATCTGTCATCGTTTTAGCCCATGCGATATTAGCTTCCTCATCAAACCTAGCTCTTAGCTCCATAACCACGGTAACCATTTTTCCATTATCTACCGCGTCTATGAGTGAGCTAACAATTCTTGAGTCTTTAGCAATGCGATACAAGGTAATACGAATATGTTTTACATGAGGATCGAACGCCGCTTGACGGACAAACTCTGTAAAATGTAAAAATCTATGGTATGGGTAATACAGCAGAATATCTTGTTGTTGAATCGCTTCAAATACTGTGTTGTAGGCAGAAAATTGTTGATTGGTTAATGCCTCTACAGGTTTGTTTTCTAAGTTACTGCGACCAATATTGGGAAATTTAATAAAATCTTTTACGTTTCGTACTTTACCTGCCGCTACTAAATTGTCGAAAGAAGAGTGTTTCAAATGGCGTTTTAAACTTTTCACCATTCCTTCAGGCATATCACCGTCATATATCACTCTGACAGGTTCGGCGATAAGGCGTTGCTTCATGCTGTCAGACATTTTTTCAACATAACTTTCTGCCATATCATCGTTGATTGAGTATTCCGAATCACGGGTCATTTTAAATGAGTAGGCTTCTATGGCGTTAAACTTCACAAAACCAAGAAAAATATCTTCAATAAAAAGTTGGATGATATCTTCAAGTAAAATAATTTTCTTATATTTTCTCTCTTTTGATAAGGTTGGCAAGATGATAAATCGAGACATTTTATCGGTTGGTATTTCTATGGTGGCATATTTAGTAGGTTTATCGTCTCGATGAATTGCTAAGTAGTAATAGGTTGCCGAGTCATGTAAGCGAGAGACTAGGTTGACTTTCTTGTCAATTAAAATGGGGGTGATATGACGCAAGACCTTGTTTTGAAAAAAACTTTTTAACCAATGAATCTGTCCTTCATTTACCTGATGATGATTTATTAATTGGATATTGTTCTGAGCAAGTTGACTGACCAATTTTTTATAAATAATGTCAAACTTATCAGTGAGTATAAGAATTTTTTGTTGCATCTGTGTCATCAGCAACTGTTTTTTTGCCGCTTCTTCTTGCTCATTATTATTCATTTTAATGATTATTTTTCGTCGAACATCTGCCACTCTAACGCGATAAAACTCATCCATATTACTGGAATATATGCCAAGAAAGCGAAACCGTTCAATAATAGGGTTATTTTCATCGGCAGCTTCTTGTAAAACTCGTTCATTGAAGGAGAGCCAACTAAGCTCTTTAGGAAAAAATCGTTCATTGAAGGAGAGCCAACTAAGCTCTTTAGGAAAAAGTCGTTGTTCAATTGTGCTGTTCATGATCGCTTACTATGAATGTTTATATCTGTTTGTTTATCATAGTGTATTTAGGTTACGGTTTTATTACGGTTAAGCCAGGTTGTCCCTGTATTGGCTGATAGAGGTGAGTGTTTAGCATCAGAATCGAGCTTTTGTCGCATATTAAAAGCTGAAAAAATGTTACACCATAGAGGCAAAGCAAAACCTAGAAGTAGTCATACAAAACCGACAAGTTACACCGCTAAAAAAGCCAACGAGGTGTGGAGTTGGGATATCAGTTATATACCGACAACCGTGATAGGCTAACACTGTTACTTGTATATGATAGAAGATATCTACAGTCGTAAAGTGGTTGGTTGGAAAGTTCACCACAATGAAACAGGTGAGTAGGCAGCAGAGCTGCTTCAGCGTAATGTATGGTCAGAGAAAAGCCTGAAGAAAGACTTAGTGCTGCACTCAGATAATGGTGCCCCAATGAAAAGTCTGACAATGCGAGCTAAAATGTACGACTTAGGTGTTACCTCACGTAATCGCCCAAGAGTAAGCAATTTAACAATTTAGACGACAACTGTCTTGAAAAAAAACGGTTCAGTGATATTAAATCTCTGAATCATGCTAAACCTATGAAAAAACAAAAATATAAAAAGTAATTAAACTTTCTCGTCGGTTTGGTGTAAATATGCTCGGCGAGCAAGTGAGAACTGTTGATATTAGTAAAGGCGATACTTGATTTTGCACTACAGCATAGATAGAGCGTGAAGCGGAAAAGTAATTTGAAAAATTAAGCGAGCTAGATAACTTAAAAAGTTTGAGCAAAGACAAGTTTGTAGAGCATTTGTCGGACTTCTTCTGTGAAATGAATATAGTGCACCCTTCTAGAGAAGGAAATGGTCGAGCACTGAGGCTATTTTGTGAAGTATTGGCAATTCAGGCAAGATATGAGCTTAGTTGGCAATGCATAAGCAAAGAGGCTTGGTTAAATGCAAATAGCGTGTTCGTGAAGCCATCATAATAAACTAAAATAGGCTTGGTCATTGTGCTAAACTTGCGTTTTGCTAGTGACCATTATAAATATGGTTGCAGTTTAGTTTTCACAGCAGTTTGGGTTAATAGATGTCAGATAAATTATTTTTCAAGGGCCGTCAGGATGCACGCCAAAATCATATAAAATACGGTTACAAAACCAATACTAATAATAAGCCCGGTAGTAAGAAATATCCATTGTCATTGGTCGTTACAACTGAAGCACGTAAGCTAGAAATTGAAACATTGGTTGCTGACGCTAACTTGTTCGCTGAGGTTAGCATAGATAATAGTGATGGGGCGGTAGAATCTATTGCTGAACTCACCTTACTGCTTAATAAACACGATACCATTACAGTAGATAAGGTACCTGGACGTAACGATCCTTGTATTTGCGGCAGTGGCAATAAATATAAAAAGTGCTGCGGATAGAATCTCAGCAACTGCCAACTAGTCTATTTAGCATTGGCGGTCATTACTTTTTCTTACCGCGCGCTGTTCGCTGAGCTCAAGTTTAACTCACGCTTAGCCCACTATATTTAGCCTCTTAATGAGGCATTATTTTTTAGGTAACTATAAATATATGAATCGTACTTCAGTCCCAACACTTATTGGTGTTTTTACTAGTTTATTAGTTATATGGGCGTTACATACCTTTATAATAATTGATGACTGTTTAGATCATGGTGGCTCTTTTCAATATGACTCTGGTAAGTGTTTACTTGAAAACTCTCAGGTTTATGAATCTAATTTAGCCAATATCGCTATTTTATTGTATTTTATTATCGGTTTTACCGTCTCGTTGTTAGTTTCGTTTTTTATTCGTTTTCTATTAGGAAAGTATTTAAAACCAAACCATAAAACCTAGCAAGCAAAAAGCAGTTGGCTTTTAGTTGGCGGTTACTTTGGGATGTTTTGGGGTTATATCTTTTATCAGGAGTTCAGTTTTGAGTAAAATTTTAATATTTGGCAATTCAGGCTCTGGCAAGTCGACACTAGCTAAAAAAATCAGTACTCAGCATAATGTCGCTCATTTAGATCTGGATAGCATCGCTTGGCAAGCAACAAAACCGCCAACGCGAATGCCTATCGCTGAGTCTGCAATTCAGATAAAGCGCTTTACCGATATTAATGATAGTTGGGTTATTGAAGGATGTTATGCTGACTTGCTAGAGCGGGTAATACATAAAGCTGATGAAGTTGTCTTCTTAAATTTATCGATAGATGACTGTATTTTAAATGCTAAAAACCGTCCTTGGGAGTCACATAAATATGAATCTAAAGCAGCTCAAGACTCAAATTTAGACATGCTTATTGAGTGGATTTCACAGTACCCCAAGAGAACAGACCATTTTTCTCAACAAGCACACCTTATGTTATTTAATGCCTTTACCGGTAAAAAAGCAATACATACCGCCAATACATAAATGAGTATATGTAATCAATAAGTCTTTATTAAAAACAAGCCTATTTACCAGCTTGGCGCTAATCGCCTTTGCGGCTAATTCCGTACTATGCCGCTTAGCATTGGGTACTGGCAGTATTGATGCCTCAAGCTTTACGGTAATTCGTTTATTATCAGGCGCCGTTGCTCTTTTCATTATTTTAAGCATTAAAGGCAATAATAAAGCTGTGTCGTCTAAAGGCAGCTGGGGCGCTAGTTTTTCGCTGTTTCTCTATGCAATAACCTTTTCTTATGCTTACCTTTCAATAGATACAGGTACAGGGGCACTTATTCTCTTTGGCTCCGTTCAAATTACCATGATATTGCTGGCACTTATTTCTGGTACACGGCTGCATATTAGTGAGTGGTTTGGCGTTATCATTGCTTTTATCGGCTTTATTTATCTCATTTTACCGAGTATAACCACGCCTTCAATTAACGGTTTTATACTGATGGCTGTCGCTGGAGTTTCATGGGGCATTTATACTTTACTAGGGCGTAGTTCCAAGAATGCTCTTATGGATACCAGCTATAACTTTTTAAGAACCATGCCCTTGGTAGCGCTATTAGCTGTTTTTACTATAGAAAATACCAGTTACTCCTTAGAAGGGATCGTATTAGCTTTATTATCAGGTGCTATAACATCAGGGGTAGGTTACACAATATGGTATATTGCTCTTCGAGGTCTGTCTTCAACACAATCTGCTGTTATCCAATTGTCTGTTCCCGTGATTGCTGCTGTAGGGGGCGTTATGTTTGTGTCTGAGAATATTACCTTTCGTCTTATTATTTCAGCTGCCATCGTTTTGTCGGGGATATTAATGGTGATTTTAGGTAAATATTACTTTACGCCAAACAGATTGAAAAAACTTAACAGGAAAATGCTATGAATCGTAGACAATTTATTAAAGCTTCAATCGTCGGTGGCGGGGGGATTGTAGGTCTTGGTGGCGGAGCATTGTTGCTAATAGACGGAGCGAATAAGGACGAGCTTAGCATCGACTTTGCTTTAAAAAAGTTGGCTACTTTATCTAACGAAAACCTTATGAATACAGGGGAATGGAATCCACAGCAAATATTTAGCCATTGTGCACAAAGTATTGAATATTCAATGTCTGAATTTCCAGCGCATAAATCTAGCTTCTTTAAGGGAACGCTTGGTAAACTAGCTTTTAGTGTTTTTTCACAGCAAGGCAGAATGACTCACAACCTGAGTGAACCTATCCCTGGGGCACCCAATCTATCTTCAACTCTTGATGTCGAAATAGCGCTAAATCGTTTAAAAAAAGCATTGATAGCATTCGATGAATATCAGGGAGTCATTGCACCGCATTTTGCTTATGGTGAATTAACTAAAAAAGAATATGAATTAGCACATCTGATGCACTTATATAATCATCTTCAAGAAATACAGAGCTAACAAACTACTAAAATGATGAAATTATTGGTGTTGTAAAAACACTATGCATGTACTAAACAGCACAAAACATATAAAGGTTAGCATGTCAGCAGATAAAATATGGACACTTAAAAGTATTGCTAAAGAGCTTGGCGTTTCTAATGCAACGGTTTCTAATGCTTTTAACCGACCTGATCAATTATCCGAAAAACGTCGAAATGAAATTCTGGCTTCTTGTAAAAAGCTGGGTTATTCAGGACCAAATAAAGCTGCGCAGTCGTTAAGAAAAGGCAAATTTAATATTGCGGCGTTAGTACTACCCGACAGTGTCGAGTATATGGTTACTGATCCCGTAGCGAGTAAGTTTGTCAAAGGTGTTTCTTCTGTTCTAGAAAAAAATCACGTTAACTTGTTATTATTCTCAGGTACGTCTGAAAATATAAATGCAGTTTCAGATTTTGTTGATGGCTTCATTTGCTATGGTAGCCCACGTAATACTGAGCTAATTGAGCAATTAAAAACAACCAGTAAGAAAGTTGTCACCGCTGATTTTGATATTGCTCGCAAAGCGTCAGTGAGTATTGATAACGAACAAGCCGCTTTTGACATAGCGAAACTTGCCATTCATTCAGACCATGATCATATTGCTATTTTAGGCTTAAGATTACTTGATTCAAATTTAACTAGCCGAGTTTATGGCGCTCCTGATTTCGATATTCACTGCTCCATTGCTTATCAACGCTTAAATGGCTATAAGCGAGCCATTGCGGAGGCTGGGGCGAAATTAAACACTGACCGAGTGTGGAATATTCCTGAAAGTAGTCACCACTTTGCTTTAATAGCCGCTAAAGAAGCGCTAACGTCGACTCCTCGCCCTAACGTTTTTCTTTGTATGAGTGACTTAATCGCGCTGGCTGTTTTGCAAGAAATAAATACTATGGGTTTGAAAATACCAGAGGATATCAGCGTCGTTGGTTTTGATGGTATTGATGAAGCATTGCGCTCTAACCCGCCATTAACAACAATACACCAAAATAGTGAAGAAAAAGGCATAAAAGCCGCAGAGCTTTTTATCAACAAGGCAACTCATGCCGAGCAGATTTCTTACCGAGTAGAGCGTGGGAAAAGTTGCTAAGCATAACCATCATAAGTTGAAGTATAACCATAAGTAGCACCTTGAAAGTACTGCCTTTAAAGTACCGCCTTTACTTCAGGTTATACCACAATTTTTTGTTTTTCAGTGGTGTCAGTGGCGGTAATAGTGGGTTGCTCAGTGTTATAACTTTTCTCTGATTAAGTCGTCCCATTGCAAACATTTTTTTATGGGGGTGATAAGAGTAAAATAATCGATCAAAAGAGCCATCCTCTATCGACAACGTTAAGCCTTTTTCTAGGCGCTTTGCCAATAATTGCGCGTGATTATTGACAAAAAAATAAATGGGCGAAGGGTAATAGAGCAAAATATTATCCTCAACGATCATATTTGGATTTGCTTGTGTTTCAATCTCTTGCCATGCCTCATTGATACCTCTTGGAAAAAAATCAAAGCGATGAGCTGCAAGCATTTCAAAGAGGCCATCATAAGTAGAGGTAGTAGTAACAGTGAATTGGTTGGCACGTAGTATTTCAGTATCTGGCCAATCGTGACCTTGTCCAGCAGTATATTGCTGTAAATCTTTAATATTATTAACCGCAGCAAATTTATTTTTATCTTCTTTGCGAATGAGCAAAACTCTATGCCCCAACAATCCTTTTAATAGCGGTATACGAACGGGTAGTAGTTGTTTTTCTCGATCGACAGAAGTAACAGTCCATACGACATCAATACTTCTCCCTTGAGCAAGTTCATGTATTGCGCGCCCTTGCTTCATTGTATTAGGTGTTGCTTTAAGGTGGCGAGTATTTAACGGTGTTGCGGTTTTTTCTAGGGCTAATGCTAATAGTTTAACAAAGTATTCACTACGGTTATCCTTAATCCCTTCAGGCTTGACGTAAGTAATGATCTTATCGTTCGCCTGACAAAGGTGTCCTGCAAAGCTAAGGGTGATGATAAAAGCGACGGTATTAAAATACTTCATTAAGGTAGCTGATATATTTTATTTTAAATATTTAACAGAGAGTTAATGACTAGTATAAGGGAAAAGTAGCACAAGGGAAAAGAGCACAGAAATAATAATTATTCTTGTGCTCTTAAGTTATGAAATTTAATGTCCAAGCTCAGGAGAAATGTGTGGTTATAAACTATTTTTGCAAAAGCGCATTCAGATCCGTTAGGGTGTTATCACCCTGATTATCTACGGTTATTAATGCTTTATTTTCAATTAAATTTACGGTTAATGTGGCCGAACAATCCTTATTTTCCCATAACATTGTTAGTTGCTCTTGCTCAAATATAAAGCTGAATTCACCATGAAAGGCATTACAACTATTACGTATGCTAATTAGTGTAGTGAGCGCCTTAGTGATTGGCTTTTGCAATGACTTATTGATATGTTCACGGTTTAGGTAAGGCCGATTTATATCTCTCCCCACCTGAGTTTTTGCAAGTAATGCCATATCATTTGTTTCAGCGAGTAAACCTGCATAGTAAACTTGCGGTATACCGGGGGAAAAAAACTGTATTGCTCGGGCAAGTAGGTAATCAAAATCATTTTTACCCAGTGCGTCATAATAGGTACAGTTGACTTGGTATAAGTCAACATTGCTAGCAGCAGCACCCGTTGCTTGCTTACTTTCTCCTTCACTATTGGTATGAATTTTTTCAACTAAGGTATCAATTTCTTTATTGGTGAGTAGCCCAGCTTTGCCGTCCATAGGTCCGACATCGATGATACCAATGCCATCGTGAGTATCGAGTACTGTGATACAGTTTCTAGGTGAAATTTTCAGCCAATTGGCTAAAGCGTTAAAGTTTTTGTTGAATAGAGTATGTAGAATTAATGGCGGTAAGGCAAAATCGTAAACTTGATCAACACGCTTAGCTATCTCTATTTGTGTTTGATAATACGAGTGAATTTCAACTAAGGTTTCAATACCAACACTATTGGCTTTATCGGTAAGTTCATTGATAAATTCAAAGGTTTCTTCGAGCATAAAACAACTACTCCCCGCTTTTTTAATCGCATAGCCCGCGGCATCTAAACGGATTATTTTAATATTACTCTCAGCAAACGTAGATAGAATGCGGGCTAAATAATCTTGTCCGCTTTTAGAACTGACATCTATATCAATTTGGTTTTCTGTAAAGGTTGTCCAAAACTCTGCTGACTCATTGTCTCTAAGTGCAAACTCAGTAAAGCAACTGCCCGGCCTAGGACGATAGATTTTTTCTTGTTGTTCATCAGTTAAACCGTTAGGAAAAACTTTGTCTTTTGTTAAAAATAAATCCCAGTAGGGCGAGTTTTTTCCGTTGTTGAGTACGTCTTGAAATTCATCAGATTTTGCTGAGATATGATTGACGATAAGATCGGCCATTACATCATAATGTTCAGCTAAAACTTTTATATCTTGCCAAGTGCCTAGCCGGTTATCCACTTTGGTATGGTCTATTGGATCGAAACCAGCATCACTGCCATCAATGGGATAATAAAATGGCAATAAATGCACTCCTGAAAATTGGTTTGCTAACTGCTCATTAAGGATGTTGTGTAGTTCTTTGATATTTGAACCGGTTAACCTATCGACATAGGTAATCAATTGCACATTATTTTTCATAAATTAACCATTACTATTTTAAATTGAATCTTAATCGATTAAGTTATATATTCAACTACTCAGTGATTATTTTCAAGAATAATTTTATATTTTTATTATTTTAAGAAATTATTACCACGGCATTGAATGTAAATAGTGCATAAATTTATAGAGTTAATTATTAACAGTTAAATATATAATATTGTTATGAGGAGAAAACCATGAATCACACAAGCCACTCAAAAGAAGGTGCTTTATCTTTGCAAGATACGTCAATATTACGTATTAAACTATTAACATATATGATGTTTTTTGTTTTTGCTATGACGTCTGATGCCGTTGGTGTCATTATTCCAGAGTTAATTAAAACTTATGATTTGAATTTAACACAAGCCAGTGCCTTTCATTATGTGCCGATGATTTTTATTGCGCTTAGCGGCTTGTTTCTGGGCTATCTTGCCGATAAGTGGGGCAGAAAAAGTACCATTATCCTTGGTTTATCGATTTTTTCTGTTGCTTGCTTTTTATTTTCGGCAGGCAGCTCATTTTTATATTTTTTATCATTGTTAGCTTTGGTTGGTATCGCTGTTGGTTTATTCAAAACGGGCGCCTTAGCGCTTATTGGTGATATTTCAACGTCAAGTAAAGAGCATACGGCCACCATGAATACCGTTGAGGGGTTTTTCGGCGTGGGGGCCATGGTTGGCCCAGCTATTGTCAGCTATTTACTGGTGTCAGGCGTATCTTGGAAATACTTGTATATCTGTGCCGGCGTATTGTGTGTTTTGCTATGTTTAGCGGCAATGAAAACTAATTACCCTAGAAGAAATTATCCCCAAACCAATCCTCCTAAAAGCAATCCTCTTAAAGCGAAAGGCCATGCTGAAGGGCAAATTAATTTAAAGAGCTCTCTGAAAATAATGGCCGATCCTTATGCAATGGGGTTTTCACTCGCTATTGCTTTGTACGTCGCAACGGAGGTGGCGATATATGTTTGGATGCCAACATTACTGGTTGAATATAGCGGCTCACTGGTATGGTTGGCGACTTATGCACTGACCGTCTTTTTTGCCTTACGAGCGGGGGGAAGGTTTTTGGGCGTATGGATGTTAAAGCATTTTAGTTGGCAAAAAGTGATGTTCTGGTTTTCTTTGTCGGTATTTTTTTGCTACTTAGGGACTGCGATTATGGGGGTTGATGCGGCGGTAATTCTCTTGCCGCTATCAGGGTTATTTATGTCGATGATCTATCCAACGCTAAACTCCAAAGGCATTAGTTGTTTTCCCCAAGCTCAGCACGGCGCCGTTGCTGGTGTAATTTTATTCTTCACTGCTGTGTCTGCGGCAATAGCGCCTTTATTGATGGGGATAGTCAGTGATTTATTTGGCCATGTTGCTTATGGCTTTTATTTAGCAACATTTTTTGCGGCCATATTAGCCTTAGTCGCTGCTTATAACCTGTTAAAAAATCCAACCCAAATTAAAATGCAATAGCAAAATAAATAGTGCTTTTTATCAATAGATTAAATGATTAATTAGCACTAACACCTCTCGAATCAAAAATAACACTTGCAATTATTATATTTTCCGGTAACTATTAACTTAATCGATTAAGTTGAAAAATGATTGTAATAATAAGTACTTTTTCGAAACTCTAAAACATAGACTATAAATAAGCATGGGGTGAGTAAATGAAACACATTAAATATAAAAAATTCATATTAAGTACGTTAGCAGTAGCGGTATGCGGCAGTTTAAGTGCGGCAGAAGTCGATGATGAAAAAATTAAAGCTGTCGAAAAAGGCCTAGATTTTGAGCGTATCGTGGTCACCGGTGTTGCTAGAGGCACCACCGTAATGGCGTCAAGTGTCTCAGTGAGTAGCTTTTCTGCCGAACAGTTAGAAACAACAACCCCTAGAACTACTGCCGAAGCATTTAGGGCAATTCCAGGTATACGTTCTGAATCATCAGGTGGCGAAGGTAATGCTAATATCGCCGTACGCGGTTTACCCGTTGCTGCTGGTGGTGCTAAATTCTTACAACTACAAGAAGATGGTTTACCGATAATGCAATTTGGTGATATAGCCTTTGGTAATGCCGATATTTTTCTTCGTTTAGACAGCACCATGCAAACAGTAGAGTCTATTCGTGGTGGCTCAGCCTCAACGGTCGCGAGTAATGCACCAGGTGGTATTATCAACATTATCAGTAAAACAGGGCATCAGGAAACGGGTAGTGTATCAACAACGTTTGGTTTAGATTACGACAGCCTACGCACTGATTTTGAATATGGTGGCGAACTTAATGATTCCATGTTTTTCCATATTGGCGGCTTTATCCGCCAAGGTGATGGCGCAAGAGATGCAGGCTACACGGCCAATAAAGGCGGCCAAATTAAAGCCAATTTAACCAAAGAATTTGACGATGGCTATGTTCGTATTTACTACAAACACTTAGACGACAAAGCGATCAGCTATTTGCCGATGCCAATGAAAGCTGATGGTAGCTCTTTACCGGGTTTTGACTCTCAAACGGATACCCCCCATTCGGTTTATTTATTAGAAACTTTATCTTTAGGGGCTGATGGTGAGAGACGCCGTGGCAGTATGCAAGATGGTATGAACCCGCAAGTCGACTCTATCGGTGTGGAAGCGGTATTTGATCTAGGTAATGACTGGGAAATTGAAAACCGCTTTAGACAATCGAGTGTTAAAGGTAGCTTCAATTCGCCATTTCCTGCGGAAGTCGCTTCGGGTTCAAGTATTGCTGCAAGTATCGCCGGTGACGGTGCAACGCTAACGTATGCCAATGGTTCAATGGCGGGTCAAGCCTTTGATGGTAGTGAGCAAATCATGCGTATTCACACTTTTGATGTTGAAATGAGTGACTTTGGCTCACTGGCTAATGACTTAAAATTAACCAAAACACTGGGTGATACGAGTATCACCGTAGGTTATTACAAAGCGCTACAAAATATTGAAATGTCTTGGCTGTGGAATTCCTATTTAATGGAAATTAAAGGGGATAATGCCGCGCTACTTAATGTTAGCGCAGCTGATGGCACAAGTTTTTCAGATAATGGTTTATACGCTTACGGCGTACCAGCATGGGGTAACTGTTGTCAACGTAATTATGATATTGAATATGACATTAGTGCGCCTTATTTAGCCTTATCATCACAGCTTGGCAATATCACCCTTGACTTAAGTGTACGTCATGACAGTGGTACAGCAACAGGCTCTTATGCCGGTGCTGTTCAGTCTAGCGTTGACATGAATCGTGATGGGGTAATTTCTAAACCAGAAGAAAGTGTTTCTTCTATTGATAATGCCAACGCATCACCTGTTAATTATGACTGGAGCTACACTTCTTATTCATTAGGTGCTAACTATCAGGTTAACGATAACTTAGCTTCTTTTGTGCGCTTAAGTCGTGGTGGTAGAGCGAATGCCGATCGCTTAGCCTTTGGCAAAATTAATGCTGACGGCTCAGTTGCTTCAGCAGATGCGGTCGACTTGGTTGATCAATTGGAGTTAGGAGTAAAATTCCGCCAAGATAGCTTTTCAGTATTTGCCACCGCCTTTGCTGCTGAAACGGAAGAGCAAAATTTTGAAGCCACTAGCCAAACATTCTTTGATAGAGTTTATGAAGCCTATGGCGTTGAAGTAGAATCGAGTTACTTTATTGGTGACTTTGATTTTCGTGGTAATTTAACTTGGACCGATGCTGAAATAACACAAGATGCACTTAACCCAAGCGTTGTTGGCAACACACCTCGAAGACAAGCTGATTTAGTCTATTCATTGATGGCTCGCTATAACTTTGCTCAAGGCTCTGCCGGTTTAAGTTTTATTGGTACTACTGATGCTTACGCGCAAGATAATAATGATTTGAAATTTGATGGTTATACTGCAGTTAATGCTTTTGCAAACTATATGCTGTCTGATAACTTGTCAGTATCTTTAAATATAAATAATATTTTTGATACCGTAGGTATTACCGAATCAGAAGAGGGCTCAGTACCGGCTAACGGTATTATCCGCGCAAGAACGATTAACGGTAGAACGAGCAGTTTAACCCTTAGATACGACTTTTAATTCGAATAGTTTTTGATATTAACCAAGCCCATTTCGGTGGGCTTTTTTATGTTTAGGATGAACGGTATATTGCAATGCTATGGAGGGCAAAGTGCGATAGAAGGAATTCTTATGTTTTCTTTACTCAGTTACGGTGAAGTTTTAGTTGATTTTCTGCCTAGTGAACAAGGTGAAAGTTACTATCCCATGGCGGGTGGTGCTCCTGCTAATGTCGCTGTCGCTTTTGCTAAACTAGGCGGTGAAAGCTATTTTGCCGGTGGTATAAGTCATGATAATTTTGGCGCTATGCTATTGCAAGCCTTAGAAAAAAATAACGTAAAGAGTCAGTATGTCTATCGTGTTGAGCAAGCCAATACTGCCATGGTACTGGTGAGTTTAGATGCTAACGGCGAAAGATCTTTTAACTTTTATCGACATAATACCGCCGACACTTGTTATGGCAAAACGCAAATTGATGCCATAAATTGGCAAGACATTAGTATATTTCATTGTTGTTCAAATACCTTGACCAATACCAGTATGAACAGCAGCAGTTTGTATGCCTTAAAAAAAGCCAAGCTTAATAACACACTGGTTAGTTTTGATGTCAATTTACGTCAGCAGCTTTGGCAGGAGCTTCATTTACTGCCGGAGCGTGTTAATGCCTGTCTTAAGCTCAGTGATTTAGTCAAATTAAGTAAAGATGAAGCCTTGTATTTGGCCGCGCAGACAGAGCAAAGTTATCAAGAGTATCTTAATAGTTTACTTGCCTTAGATATAAAGCTGATTGTTATTACTGACGGGCCAAATGCTGTACAGGTTCTATCTTTAGCCTTCTCAAGCTTTATCAAGGTTCCTGCTATTAGGGCGGTTGATACTACCGCCGCTGGCGACAGCTTTATTGCGAGCTTTATTTTCTCATTAACAGAGCAAAGCCAAGCTAATGCACTCACTCACTCACTTACCGAGCTAGACAAGGTCACTAATGCAGTATTATTTGCGGCTAAATGTGGCGCTTATACCTGTCAACAAAAAGGAGCATTTGCGGCTTTACCATCGTTCAATGATATCTAACTTTCATGCTCCTTTTGAAAGTAAATAAGGTCTCATTGAATACTAGCGGTGTTGAACTTCATTGTCTGGTCACCGCGTAAACCCAGCAGAAATTAATCCGCTGGGTATTTTTTAGGGTATTATTTGGCGTATATGGGATAATCTGTGTATCCCTGATGAGTGCCGCCATACATGCTTGTTGGGTCAACAGCATTCAATGGCCACTGGTGCTTTATTCTATCGGGCAAGTCTGGATTGGCGATAAACGGGCGACCAAAACCAAATATATCACCATTGCCTTTTGTTAATACTTTCAGTGCTTTTTCTGGCGTATATTTTCCTGCGTACATAATTACGCCATCAAAAGTTTTTCTAACATCTTGGTAAAAATCGTCAGGTAAATCAGGAGCATTATCCCAATCAGCTTCAGCGAGAGATAGATAGGCGATGCCGATATTATTTAAAATTTTAATTGCTTCGATATACGTAACGTGTGGATCACTTTCGACTAACCCTAAATAAACCCTTTCTTCATCTGTGCTTGAAAATAATGGTGCGAACCTAACGCCAACTTTGTCTGCTCCCATAACCTGGGCAACAGCTTGAGTTATTTCTTTTAAAAATCGTAAGCGATTCTCTAAACTACCTCCATATTTATCCGTTCTATTGTTGGTATGCTCAGAAATAAACTGATTAACAAGGTAACCATTAGCACAATGTAATTCGACACCGTCAAAACCCGCTTCTTTAGCGTTAATGGCTGCTGCTTTGTACATTTGAACCAGCTCTTCAACCTCAGCGGTGGATAGTGCCCTTGGTTTACTCGGCTCAGCCAGTGCCCCTTGCTCTGGTGCTGTTTCAATAAAAACTTTAACGGCATCCGCTTTAATCTCAGAAGGGCTGACAGGTGCTGCTTTATTTGGCTGTAATGACGTGTGAGAAACTCGGCCAACATGCCATAATTGACAGAAAATTATACTGCCAGCCTCATGTACTGCTTGAGTTACTTGTTTCCAGCCGTTAACTTGTTCAGCGCTATAAATCCCCGGAGTCCATGCATAGCCTTGGCCTCTGGGTTCTATTTGAGTGCCTTCTGTTACCATAAAACCAGCACCAGCACGTTGCGCATAATATTCAGCCATTAATTTATTAGGGATATTACCGGGTTGTGAGCTTCTAGAGCGCGTTAACGGGGGCAAAACAATGCGGTTTTTGAGTGTATAAGGACCAAGCGGTGTTTCTTTAAATAAGTGAGAGAATGTCATGTTGAAATGTTCCGAATAAAATTGATGATATGTATGTTAAACTTCAGCTAATACAAATAAAAACAATATAAACTTGTTGTGGATACAAGAATGAGTGGTATCAATAGGTTAGACATAAAGCAACTACGTGTGTTGCAGTTATTGTTGCAAGAGCGAAATTTGTCAAAAGTAGCCAGTCTTATGGGGCTAACCCAACAAGCCATTAGTGAGCAACTTAAAAAATTAAGAAATACTTTTGATGATAAACTGTTTATTAGAACCAATAATGGCGTGATACCTACTCAAGTTGCCGAAAAAATGCAGCATAAAGTTAATAATATACTTGCAGATATAGATAACTTGATTGCTGGAGAGCAATTTAATCCGTCGAAACTCTCTGGGATTTTGCAAATAAGCTCTTCAGATTATGCCCTTATTACAATCCTGCCAATGTTGCTAAAACAAGTGAATGAATTAGCCCCAAATTTAAAAGTGATCATCCGAGATTTTGAATCAGATAACTTAGATAAGTTAATGGTAACGGGGGAGCTTGATCTTGTTTTTACTTTTCCAGAGTTTATTCCGGATCATTATCCCAACAAGCGATTATTTGAAGAGCAGCATATTTGCGTGACCGGCAAAAAATCAATTTATGGTGATAAAAAATACAGCCTGAAAGAAATTGCCCAGCTACCACAAATTATAATTTCACCTTCAAGACCCAATCTAAAAGGCTCGCACGATTCTTGGTTTGCTAAAAAAGGCCTGAAAAGAAATATATTAATGTCAGTGCCCAGTTTCTCCGCCGCCGCTACCATTATTGAGGCAACCAATACCATCGCTTTTTTACCTGCCAAACTATTACCAGAGTCTAGGTTAGTTCCCATTGAAATAGCAGAAAACCCGCCTAAGTTTGATGTTATTGTCGCTTGGCACCCGCGCTCAACCAACAATCCATTGCACCAATGGTTATTGATATTACTCGATAATATTTTTTATCCTGACGAATAACGTATTAAATAGGCTCAATGATAAGTTTTATTTGACTAACGATGCATTGTTATCTATTTATTAAATAACAATGGACTATGTAGTCAATAAAATAGCTAAAGAAACAATAAAAAACTAAAAATATTGTCATAGCTAATGCCCCTATTTTTACTGATTTTCTTGTTGCAGGGATGTTTGAAATTGAGAAAAAGCAACTTACGGATATGTCATCTAGCCTTATCGAGTAATTTTGTTGCACCTCTTTAAATACTAATGCCTTGTTTACTTAATATATGCCTAAAAAGCGTTATGAATCTTAATTACATTCAATAATGTTGTCGATAATATTTTAAAAGGGTCGTGTACATGTCACATACAAGCTCGTTAGTTCCTCAACCAGCCATCTTGTTGATTGATGATAATGCCAATAACCTCCGTATTCAGAAGGATATTCTGGTTTCTGTTAATACTGAAATCATTACCGCATTATCTGGAGAAGACGCTACTTCAATCGTTAAACAGTATAACTTAGCGGTGATTTTTCTAAATGTATATTCGTCCAGCATAAATGGTTACCATACAGCTGAAATGATACGTTCAAACGAGGGCACCAAACACGTGCCGATAGTGCTTATTCGAGCTATGAATAGTGACATTCCTGAACACTTTATTGAGCATGGCTATGGCAAAGTTGATTATATTTACCAGCCAGTAGAGCGAAGTCTAATGTTGAGTAAGGCCATGCTATTTTTGGGATTATGGCAGAGCAGAAATAAACTCAAACTAGCTAAGAAGGACTTTCAGGATTTTGCTTATGCCGCTGCTCATGATATCAAGGCGCCATTACGTCATATACAATTTTTTTCAGAAGCGGTACTTGAAGATAATATTGACAAGCTTAGTGATGAGTCTTGTCAGCACTTAGAATACGTGAGCAAAGGCGCTGAACGACTAAAAATTCTTATCGATAATTTACAACTTTACGCTGAGGTAGATGCGAGGCCACTGGCTGTTAATGCTGTCGACCTTAATCGTGTTATGGCGTATGTCGCCGATGATTTGGCGGATAGCATTGAAAAATCAGGGGCACAATTAGAGGTAAATGAACTGCCGCTAGTGAAAGGCGACAATAATCAACTTCATCAAGTGCTATTCAATATTATTAGCAATGCTTTAAAATACAATAAAGTCGGTGTTGCCCCTATTATTAAACTCAGTAGTCAGGCAGTCACAAATCAGGTGAATAAAAAACGAGTAATAAAAAATTCAATGTCATCAACCGAAAATATGGTACAAATTGTTATCGAAGACAATGGTATTGGTTTTGATAACTCTCACCATGATAAGATTTTTTTGCCCTTTCAAAGGCTTGTTACTCGGGACGAATATGAAGGTTCGGGAATAGGATTAAGTACGGTAAAGAAAATTTTAGCTCGACATGGTGGTGCTATTACTGCAAAAAGCAATGCCAATATAGGATCAACGTTTATTGTTACATTACCCTCTGCCATATAATAAAGGGCAAATAATAAATGACCAATGAATGTTGTGTTTGGCTAATTTAAGCATATCACTCAAAAGTATAGGGAATAATTAATTTATGGATAACAAAAAATTACTATTATATAAGCCTATCATGGGCGGTTTGTTGGCTTTATTGTTGGCTAGCTACACAAATGCTTTATTTGCTACAGAACTGCCAACTCAGGTAAAAAGTTATTACGGTAGTTATGATGTTGAACATAAACAAGCTGGAAAACCTGCTCCTAGTCTATCCCAACCCGTTATTGAACATTGGCTTTCGCCCCAAAAGGCAAATAAACCTTATAACATAGCTGTTCTTTTTCCTCATCTGAAAGATCCATTTTGGGTGGCGGTAGATCATGGTGTTTTTAAGCAGGCACAACAATATGGTATTGGCGCTGAATTGTTTTTAGCTGGCGGTTATCGAAACCTTGGTCGACAAGTGACTCAGCTTGAAACTATATTACGTGATAAAGACAAATATGACGGTATTATTATCGGCGCAGTACAGTTTAAAAAAAGTAAATTAGAGCATATTTACAAGAGACTATCAGAGGCTAATATTCCTATTATTTCTGTTGTTAATGATAGTTATACGCCAACAATTAATGCAAAGTCACTTGTTTCTTGGGAAGAACTTGGCTTTCAAGCGGGTAAGTATTTGGTTAGCCATGCTCAAGGTAAAAAGGTCAAGGTATTGGTGCTACCGGGCCCTAAAGGAACGGGTTGGGCACCCGATAGTTTTAATGGTTTTAAAGATGCGCTAGCTCAGCAAAAAGATCAACATAACATTGAGCTTTTACCAACTATTTGGGGAGATACCGGAGATAGAACCCAAAGGCATTTATTAAATTTTATTTTAGAAAAGCATCATAATATAGACTACTTGGTCGGCAATGCTATTGCTGTTAATGCCTTGCTTACGAAAGGGCCAAATGGCGAAATCCCCCCCATTGAAAAGTTCAATAATGCACACCCCAACATAAAGGCTATTTCAACTTACATTATTCAAGACGTATATGATCATATTGTTGCCGGTAAGGTGTTGGCCTCTTCAACAGATTTGATGAGACAGCAGGGGCAAATAGCAATAGATATGATGATTAGGTTACTTAATGGAGAAAGAATTGACGATAAAACAGTTAGAGCAGGTGGTGAGATCCCTTTTCGCACCGGGCCAATTGTACCAATAATATCGAATGAAAACATAAATCAATGGTCTTATGAATATTTATTTGGCGAGCGAAACTTTAAAGCTATGCACTATTTAAAAGCTGATTACCTTTTGTTTAATGAACGGAGTAATAGTAATGGTCAGTAAGCTAAAGTGGACGGATTCTCTTGCTGCTAAATTATTAGTTAAGGTTTTTCAGTATTATATTTTCGTCACCATTATAGTGACAATTGCTCACATGATGATGGATTTTTCGTTTACTAAAGATGTTATCGAAGAGGATTTGAAAGTATTTCATACATCCTTTGAACCCGGTTTAAGTGTTGCTTTATGGAACCAAGAAGAGGAAGCATTACAGGCCAGTTTACAGGCTATATATCATGTGCCACAAATTGAAGGCGCTAAAATAGTTGATGAGAATGGTGTCTTTGTTACGGCTATCGGACGTGTGATTACTGAATCAGGAGCAATAGAATCTTATAACCCAACAACGCGATCTTTGGACGGTTTTACACAAAATAGCACCGATAACTCAGTACAAAGTTTATTTTTCTACGCAAATAATATATATCATCTTGAAGACGGAACAAATTACCACGTTGGACAGTTAATTCTTTATTCTTCAGACAGCATTGTTTTTTCACAAGTTCAATACGGGTACCTTTTTATTATTATAAACTCAATAATAAAAACCGCGGCGTTGTGGCTTATTGTACTTTGGCAAAGCAAACCGCTCATTTATGAACCGCTTAAAAAAATTGCTGAGAAATTAAAATCACAAGACCCGGATAGCTTAAAAGTACTGACTTTTGAAATTGAAAAGACTGAAAACTCAGAGCTTTTATTACTTAAAACATCTTTAAATAAAATTTTTAACATGTTATCTCTCTCGTTTGAAGAAAGAGACCGAGCCTTAGCAGTGGTAAATATGAGAAATGAAGAACTCTCTCAGTTTTCTTATCGAACATCTCACGACTTAAAAGCACCATTAGTTACGGTTAGAGGGCTTTCTAACGCTATTATTGAAGATGTTGATGATGGCGATTATGACGAAGTTAAAAAAAATGCCATTAAAATTGGTGAGTTTGTCAAAAAGTTGGAGGATTTGGTCACCGATATTCTTAACCTAGCGCGAGCTGATTTAGAGGTTAGTGAAAAAGAGCACGTTGACTTTAACGAGGTTGTTGTACAAATCAAAGAAAGATTAGCGGGCACTTATATTAATAGCGAGGTTAAAATTGATGTTGATATTGATCCCTCAGTAAGTCTGTATATTTCAAAAACAAGGATTTCTCAAGTCCTTGAAAACCTTGTTTCTAACTCAATAAAATATCGTGATAACAATAAATCGGCTCAGTTTGTAAAAATTAGTATCGCTAGCAGAGATGATTCGATTATAGTAAAAGTCGAAGACAATGGCATTGGTATCCCCTTAAAGTTTCAAGAAAATGTGTTCAGTATGTTTCAGAGGTTTCACCCTCATATTTCTTATGGTAGTGGCTTGGGAATGTACATTGTTAAAAAGCATCTTGATAGTATGTCAGCCGAGATAAATTTGGTGAGTTCAAACAATGGAACGTGCATTGAAATGGCGTTTTTAAATGATTAAGAGGTAAAAATGAGCCGTATTCCTGTAATGATCATCGATGATGAATATACCGATAGATATTTGCTTAAGCGTATCTTGAAAAAATCGAGTAAGGTTGGAGAAATCTTTGAGGCTGAGAATGGTCAAGAAGCATTAGATTTTCTAACCGCTTATGATGATAACTTGAAAAAATTTCCTAATGAATTTCCGCCCTTATTTATATTTCTAGATATAAATATGCATATTATGAATGGTTTCGAATTTCTTGAACAGTTTGCTAAATTGAGAAATGTTGAAGATATTTATAAAATATGTGTTTTTACTATGTTTACTTCTTCAGAACGGCTTGAAGACAAAGAAAAGGCCGATCAATACGATTTTGTTAAAGGTTTTATTTCTAAGGGAACTTTTTCAGTAGCATCACTGGAAAAATTAATTAACGAGCATCTTTCACATATAAGTACAAAACATAAAATTTAGGCGGTCAAGCATTATTGACTGCTCACTAGCCCTAGACATTGACGGAATTGACATTTTAATGAGTTTTACCAAGAAATACCTCCATTTATTAACGCTGCTTTTTCCTATACTGCTTTTAGGATGTGGTGGTGGCAGTTCTACTAGTGGAGCCAGTGAGAGCAGTATTACACCAAGTTTAATAGAGATTGAAGCTGATATAAGCAGCAACTTAGACGCTTATAATACCAATGTAGATTTTACCCTTTATGTTAAGTCTAACCAGCTAAAAGCATTTGTTTATAGTACCGGGGACTCTAATGAATTTGTGTCTTATGCTTCGGGTTCAACGTCAAAATTGGTGGCGTCAGTCATTATTTTATCTCTGGTCAATGAGGGCATATTATCACTTGAGGATAGTCCACAAAACTATATTCCTTCGTGGCCAAGCACAGGCAACCTTGCCGCTATTAAATTAAAACATTTACTGAGTTTTACTTCTGGTTTATCTGAAGCACCTTTATGCGTTTATACCGCCAACGCTAATTTTGAAACATGTGTAGACAATATCGCCAGTGCCAATAGCCTTGCTTCGGTAGCTGGTAACGAGTTTTATTACTCGCCATCTCATTTGCAGGTTGCTGGATTGATGGCTGTTAAGGCGTCGGGGAGTACCTCATGGCAGTCGGTATTTGAACAGTTTCAATCAAAAACAGGTTTGTTTTTAAACTCAATATATGATTTGCCTTCGGTTAGCAATCCTCGGCTTGCTGGCGGTATGCATTGGACTGCCGATGATTATATGTTGTTTTTAGAGGCGTTATATAATAAGAGTATTTTAACACCTGCTCTTATCGAGCAATTAAGTTCGGATCAACTTGGTGATGCAGCCATTGGCAACTCTCCCGCCTTAAATCAACTTAATGAAGACTGGCACTATGGTTACGGCGCTTGGCTTGAATGTCAGGGCAGCCCGTTTGATTGTACTCAAACAGAAAGAATATCATCCCCTGGCACTTATGGAGCTTATCCATTCATTGATTTTGAACATGGCTACTATGGTATTGTCGCTAGAGAAGGAGCGCAAGGAACTTTTCATGAAGGGATAGATTTATTTAGAGCTTTTTCGACAAGCTTGGAAGATTGGGCATCAATGAAGTAAGTAGAGCAGCTTGAATTTAAACTTAAGTTTAATGAGTACCCTGTATTTTTAACAGAGCGTGGCGAAAATCTCGGGGGCTTGCCCCCGTGCTGAATAGTGTGAACTGGGCTAAACCTAGTCAGAGCTATCTAGCATTGGTGTTTTCAAGCTTCTATTAGCTTTATCGCAAGCGATAAAAAACAACAACTAAAAAACTATTGGCATCTATTGATATAATATTTACTGATGTATTTTTGTACAATATTGAAAAATAGTAAAAAAATGCTTGGAGATAAGTAAAATTGTGCTACTTTTAAATTGTAAGGGTAAGTTGTGTACAATAATAAAAAGGGGAACTTTATGGCGACTGAAAATGCCTTATATACAATTTTAATGGAAAAAATAAAACAAGACGCGTTAGTGTTGCCCACTTTGCCAGAAGTAGCTTTAAAAGTAAGGCAAGCGGCAGATGATTCTGACATTAACTTAGGTCAGATGGCAGATATTATCGCACAGGATCCCGCGCTATCGCTTGGCATGATCAAGGTCTCTAATAGTGCATTGTTAGGGCGAAGTGTTAAAGTTGAAACCGTTTCTCAAGCGGTTACTCGTATTGGTTTAAGACAAATTAAAAGTATCGCCACGGCAATGGCACTTGAGCAAGTATTTGTTTCAGAAAATGACGTTGTAGCCATGTATATGAAGAAGTCATGGCGCAAAACCGTTGATATTGCATCTGTGGCGATTAGCCTGATGAGTTTATATCTAAAAGAGCATAAACATACGCCGTTAACGCTAGATACAATTACCTTAGCCGCTTTGATTCATAATATTGGTGTCTTACCTATTTTGACTGAAGCAGAACAGCATCCAGACATTTTTGCTAATCCCACTTTTTTACAACAAGCGATTATTAAACTATCAGGTAAACTTGGTGGCACTATCAGCCGGGCTTGGGAGCTTTCAGACGAGCTAACGTTATTAGTTGAAAGCTGGAGTGATTTAACGGTATTGCCAAAAGAAGTGCACTATTTAGACTTTATTCGTGCCGGCGCTATTTATCATAACATCTTTAAAAATGAGTCAACGCAAGAAGTACTTTTAAATAGTTATGTAAAAAAAGGTGTTTTACCGACAGCAGACTTTATGCAGAGTGATGATTTTCAAGCTTTATGTGACGACGTTAAAGCTATGTTTACCTCGTAACTCACACAACTTATATACCATAAAAATTATGTAATGTTTATCGAGTTATTAATGTTAAAAAACAGCTGGAAAGCTGTTTTTTTTGTTTAAATAGTTAGCATTCTTTTTGCGGTATCTAACATTCTATTGGCAAACCCCCATTCATTATCGCACCACACTAACATTTTAACTAAGCGCTTATGGCTGACGCGGGTTTGGTTGCCATCAACAATACAAGAGTGTGGATCGTGATTAAAATCAGCCGAAACTAAAGGCTCCTCGGTATAGGATAAAATACCCTGTAAACCATTGCTCGCTAGCGTTTTACTTTGCGCTTCTTTAATGACTTGGTTTATATCTGCGATAGTAACATCTTGATTGACGGTAATGCTTAAATCCATCGCCGTAACATTGAGTGTTGGTACACGAACCGCTATTGCTTCAAAGCGACTTTTGAATTTTGGTAAAATTCGTTCAATACCTAGGGCTAATTTAGTGTCAACTGGAATAATTGATTGGCTAGCTGCGCGTGAGCGACGTAGATCTGGGTGATAAGCATCAATAACTTGTTGATCATGCATTGATGAATGGATAGTGGTAATTGTGCCACTTTCAATGCCAAAAGCATCATCGAGTACCTTTATTACCGGTACAATGCAGTTTGTGGTACAAGAGCCATTTGAGACAATACGGTCATTATTGCTAAGTTGTTGATGATTAATGCCATAAATAATGGTGGCATCAACATCATTACTGCCAGGGTGAGAAAATAAAACTTTTTTAGCACCTTGTTTTATATGGGCTAAACCATCTGCTTTACTACCATATATGCCAGTACAATCCAGCACTATGTCTACTTGCTGTTTTTGCCATGGTAGCGCGGTTAAGTTGTCATAATGAGATAAAGCCACCTTATCCTGATTAATAAAAAGACTTTCATCTTTTAACTCAACAGGAAAAGCAAAACGACCGTGAGTGCTGTCGTATTTTAATAGATGGCTAATACCGCTAGCAGGGGCAAGGTCATTAATAGCAACTAAGTTGAATATATCGGTTTTGCTACGTTCATAAAGTGCTCTAGCAATGCTGCGTCCGATGCGACCAAAGCCGTTAATAGCAATATTTATCATAAGTCTTTCATCAAAAAAGTGGGGACGAATCCCCTCCTAAAATGAATAGGGTGGACAATGTTTTATTGTCCACCCGCCCTGTTTTCTACAACGCGTTTACTGTGTTGACTACGTTATCGACAGTGAAACCAAAGTGTTCAAGTAACACATTGCCCGGAGCTGATTCGCCAAAGGTTGTCATGCCTACTACCGCACCATTTAAGCCAACATATTTAGCCCAAAAATCAACATGAGCCGCTTCAATCGCGACACGTTTTATCACACTTGCAGGCAATACTGATTCTTTATAATCGCTTGTTTGAGCATCAAAAACATTCGTCGATGGCATAGACACTACGCGAACTTTTTTACCTTGCGCTGTTAATGCCTTGGCAGATTCTACGGCTAATGCCACTTCTGATCCTGTGGCAATCAATATTATTTCAGCGCTGCCTTCGCAATCTTGTAAAACATAAGCGCCTTTTTCAATATCGCTCACTTGTGTTTGGTTGCGAACCATAGCAGGTAAACCTTGACGTGAAAAAATCAGTGCCGAAGGTGCCTTTTGATTTTGTACCGCTGATTTCCAGGCAACAGCAGACTCAGTAGCGTCACATGGACGCCACGTCGTTAAGTTTGGCGTAGTACGTAAATTAGTTAATTGCTCAATAGGTTGATGGGTTGGACCATCTTCACCTTGACCAATTGAGTCATGGGTATAAACAAAAATATTTTGAATGCCCATCAGTGCCGACATACGCACGGCGTTGCGCGCATATTCCATGAACATCATGAAAGTAGCACCGTAGTTAATGAAACCGCCATGCAGTGAAACACCGTTCATGATACCGCTCATACCAAACTCACGTACGCCGTAAAAAATATAGTTACCTGCGGGATCAGTTTCAATACCTTTTGAACCCGACCATAATGTTAAGTTAGAGCCCGCTAAATCAGCAGAGCCACCTAACATTTCAGGTAATACTTTACCAAAGGCTTCAATGGCATTTTGCGAGGCTTTACGTGAGGCAATATTTTCGCCGCTTTCATGGCATTCTTGAATGAAGGCATTGGCTTTTTCTTCAAAATCTTGCGGTAATTCACTTTTTACTACGCGGCGTTCAAATTCACTGGCAAGCTCAGGGTAGGCATCTTGATAAGCACTGAATTTTTCATTCCAACTCACTTGGCTGGCTTGGCCTTTTTCGTTTTGATCCCATTGACCATAAACGTTTTCTGGTACTTCAAACGGTGCATGCGACCAGTTTAAAAAGTCGCGTGTTGCTTGAACTTCATCGTCACCTAGTGGTGCCCCATGACAATTATGCGTACCCGATTTATTCGGTGAACCAAAACCAATAATAGTTTTACAACAAATCATGCTTGGTTTGTCAGTAATTGACTTTGCTTCAATGATTGCTGCAGCAATAGCGTCACTGTTATGGCCATCAACACTTATGACGTGCCAGCCATAAGATTCAAAACGAGCCGGGGTATTGTCGGTAAACCAACCTTCAACGTGACCGTCAATAGAAATACCATTATCATCCCAAAAAGCAATTAACTTACCTAAACCTAAAGTACCCGCTAATGAACAAACTTCATGAGAGATGCCTTCCATTAAACAGCCATCACCTAAGAAACAATAAGTGAAGTGATCAACTATATCGTGATTTTCGCGGTTAAACTGTGCCGCTAAGGTTTTTTCGGCAATAGCCATACCTACGGCATTAGAAATACCGGCACCAAGTGGGCCTGTGGTGGTTTCAACACCTGGTGTGTAACCATATTCAGGATGACCAGGTGTCTTAGAATGTAATTGACGGAAGTTTTTTAAATCATCAATGGATAAGTCATAACCCGTTAAATGCAATAACGAATAAATGAGCATTGAGCCATGACCGTTCGAAAGAATAAATCGATCACGATCAGCCCAGTTTGGATCACTCGGGTTATGTTTTAGAAAATCACGCCATAACACTTCGGCGATATCAGCCATGCCCATTGGGGCTCCAGGGTGTCCTGATTTTGCTTTTTGCACGGCATCCATGCTTAAAACGCGGATGGCATTGGCTAATTCTTGACGCGACGACATATTGGCTCCAGATCTACTTATTTTTGAAAAGGTATTAATACCTAAATTAATTGCGCGTATTTTCCCTTACCCAAGGGGTGATCGCAAATTAAATTGTGTTATTTGTTATATTTTTTTCACTACTATTGATTATTGAGTAACACATTCTTCATAAAGTCTGCTGGAGACATTTGGGTTAGCATAAAAAATAGTGCTAGTATTCTGGTAGAGATTATCCTTAATTCATTGATTAACTATAAAAATAATGTCAACAAAACTACGATGCTTCAGCCTTGCTTTCGTCATATACCTTATTGTCTGTGTAAGTACGGCACTTTTTATTATGCCTTTCTCTTTCATCAGCTTTATTGGCCCAATAGCAGGAATGACCACTGCTTTGGTTATTTTTTTGGGCACCAG
The DNA here is from genome assembly GCA_002162675.1 of Colwellia sp. 39_35_sub15_T18. Taxonomy (GTDB): domain Bacteria; phylum Pseudomonadota; class Gammaproteobacteria; order Enterobacterales; family Alteromonadaceae; genus Colwellia. Next base: position 36,715 of record MAAE01000046.1, read on the forward strand.
TATATTATTGGTAACGACTGCTGTTGTTATTATCCTTTCAAGTTTTCTCTCTTGGCATTTTAATTTAGATATTAATTTAGCGATGGTTATCATTACTGTGTTGGCTATTATGCTGCAAAGTTATTGGGCAAAGCAGCTCACATTAGCAGAGGTTTATCAACAAAACTGGCTACAATCACGACTAGCTTTACTTACCTTTCTTTTTAAAATTGGCCCTTTAACGGCAATAGTATGCGCTAGTGCCATTCTTGTTATTACCATGTTAGATAACAAAATGTTGGCGGGAAATTTATTTTATACTTTTATTAGCAGTTGGTCGGCGAGTGTTTTATTCGCAATATTTTTTACGCCTTTATTATTGTTAATTAAAAAACCACAACAGTTAACGCCTTCAAAACGATTTTTTATTATTTTTGCCTCATGCTTAGCTTTTATCGCTATTGGTTTGTTGTTTAAAATATCTCAAACGGTGCAATTACATGAGCGCCAAAACATGTTTATGCAAATGAAAGGTGATATAAAGCAAGCTATCGAACAAGAAGTAGCCCTAGCGGTTAGTAAATTAAACAGTTTGTCGGCTTTTATAAAGGCCAGTCAAGAGGTGTCTTCGTCTGAGTTTAACTTATTTGCCGAGCAAGTTTTTAAGGAGGACTCAGCGATAAGAGCACTTGAGTGGGCTCCCATTGTTGAACAGACACAAAGAGCCAATTATGAGCGGCAAGCAACAAGTATAATGGAGCAAAGTAATAGCGAAAAAATGAAAATAGCTCAGGAGCGAGAGGTTTATGCGCCAGTACATTATGTTTATCCGAGTTTAGGCAATAGCATAATCCTTGGTTTTGATGTGCTAACCAATTCAACTGATGTACTGACTATGACAGATATTATGGCTAGAGATAACGTTGTCGCCAGTGCGCCAATTAACTTGATACAAGATGACCATAGTAATCCCGGTGTTTTATTTTATTTACCCGTTCATGATGTTGGTAAACACACTGAAACTCCTTTTCTAAATAACAGTCATTACAAGCGAAGTTTGTTGGGGGTTGCAGTTGCGGTAGTGCAATTTGAAGGTTTTTTTAATCAAATGTCCGAACTTGCAAAATATGATATTGATTTGTTTATTGAAGATGTCAGCTCAACTGAGTCTTATATTTTATTTGGTATGCAACTAAATAACAGTAACCGCCATGTAGAGCAACTTGATTTAGTTATTTATTCACGCCATTGGCGCATTAATCTTGTTGATCAGCAACCTTGGCAAATGCAACAAAAAGGTTGGCAAACATGGGGGATGCTCTTTGGGGCAACCTTTGGTGGCATTTTATTTCAACTGCTCATTTTAATGATGGCTGCGTACTCAAGTGAATTAAGTGCCCAAGTTATGAGAAAAACTCAAGAATTGATTATATCAAAAGACCAGTCTGAACAAGAAAGTATTGCAAAAACGAATTTTTTAAATACCTTAAACAAAGAATTACAAACCCCTTTGCAAGCTATTAGCCTCTTTATCGAGCAGTTGAAAAAAACACAGCAACAACAGCAGCAAGTCACTATTAATAATATTGATTTAGCACAAAAAAATATGAGTCAATTACTTGATATGGTATTGATTTGTCGAAAATTGAATCAGGCGAATTAATTGTTAAGTCTGTTCCATTTGATCTGCATGGTTTTTTGATGCGTATAGATGATATTTTAAAAGCTCAAAATATGTCTAAAAACAGAACCATCACCTTATTAATAGACCCGTCGGTACCACACTTTATTAACAGTGATGAATTGCGTATTCAGCAATTTCTAATGGCGTTGTGTGAGTGTATACATGAGCTTTATGCCATGAAGAATATACGACTTACCGTCAAAGCTCATAGTCATCAACTTAACACGGCCACTTTGTTGTTTATTTTTACCGGACATATTGATGAACAGGCCAAAGCTGAAGCACCATTTGTTGATTATATCTCAAAAGATATATCGCAATACAGTACACAAATGGCAATGGTAAAAGAGGTTTGTCAGTTAATGAAAGGGGATGTGAGCCTTGGGGTGACTAACTCGGGTGAAAAGATTTTAACAGCAGCAATTAAAATTATTAAAACGACCAATGAACAACAGCTAACTTATCAAGCTGATGTTTTTGATAGTTAAATTAATTATTTAATTTACTTGAATTTTTTACTTGTATTAGCTATTGAAATGGTTTAATTTTTAGTCAGGTTGTATGTTTTCCCAACTAAAAGTAAAAGGGCGAAAATATTTACGCAACCCATTAATATAATTTAAAGAGCATCTATAAACTAAAGAACATAGATAAGGTCAATAATGAACAAGTCATCCTCTCGAGGATTAAAGCTGACTACGGTTATTTTTGCAGTATTGGTTATGGCCGTTTCTGCAATATTAAGTAATACCTCAGTAGCTGATGACATGGATGTAAAAACAGCAAAAATAGCACAATCAGAACAATAAATGATAGATTCGCAGAGACTTTGAGCACCGTGCGCTATATAAAATACACTGCCTTACCTTAGGGTATTACGCTATCGTATAATGGAAATTTAAGCCTTGACTACCCAGTGATGAGTGGTTAAGGCTTTTTTCTTGGTGATTTTTCTAGGGAGTTTTACTGGCTAATATTATAGTCATAAAGTATTTGGCGTCCTCGGCGGGAGTCGAACCCACGACATCACCCTTAGGAGGGGGTGGTTTTTGCTTTTAAGTTATTGTAATTATAGGTGGAATTATGTTGTAGTGCAAAATAATAGTTCTTTACGCGCGATTTTATATTTATAGTTTTTAATAAAGTGTGGTTATTGTGTATTTAAAAGTTCAATTAATGATAATTTGGGTGAAAAATTGAATAGCACTTGGAATAATTATTATTGTTTTAATAGAAAGGTGGCGTCTCTGGCGCGATTCGAACGCACGGCATCAAACTTAGGAGGTTTGCACTCTATCCAACTGAGTTACAGAGACATTTCCCTACTTTATCTCTAATTTATCTTGATGTCATTATTAAAATAGGAGGATGGTAATAAATACTTCATATCACTCTGATTTCCTACATATTAATAACATTGGCTTATTAGACCATGCTTATTTGCGCTAATCTTCCATAATTGATTTTATATGCTTATTTTGTTGCCAATTTTCTATAGCTCTTTCTTGTGTTGATGTACCAATAACTGAACCTTTGGGGATCTTTGCTCGACTTTTAAAGTAATCATCAGAAAAACTATCTCTAATTCCTTTTTCAATATGAGATTTAGGCTTGTAAGCATGTTTATCAGCAATTTTATTGATAATATTACTTAATGTGAATTTTGTATTGTTAACGAGCCATACTGCATCATCAATCGCATCTTTTAAAACCGTTTTTTTTCCTATGGCTTTTTCAAATTCACCCTTAGGTAGTTTTGCTATTACTGCTTCTTGGATTTCATCTTTATTAGGGTATTCGTACTTCCTAGAGACAATTTGAATTGTAGATTTCAAGGATTTATTTTGATCTTTAATTAACCAACATGCCAAGCTTACTGCTTTGCCAAATGGAGTATTATTATCAATTTTAATTTTATTATTCTGTTTTAGGCTTTTAGTTATTTTTATTTTATCTTTCGTCTTTTTATTTTTTCCAGCCGAAATAAACCTAGAGATTTGTTGTGCTGTGAATTCATTATTAATTATTCTCTTTTTCCAGCCTGTTTTTAATGGGTATTTTTCTCCAAGAGCTAAAGCTTGCTTCTTCTTAAAGCCTGACCTTCCTGTTAAGTTTTCTTCAAGAAGCTCTTTAGTTAATATTATTTTTTTAGTCATTCTATGATTATAATTTTTTAATTATTATCGCTAAATTAACACATACATTAACCGTTTTTCTATTTATAAATATGTCTGAAACCGAACTATTAATTATTTTAAAGTAACCAAGCACCCCAAAGTTCACTAGTATCACAAATCAAAGGATATAAAGTATAACTTTTCATATTTTTAGATGGGGGAATTTATTGTTTTTCTTCACTTAAAGAAAGATCTCAGCACACTAGCAAGCTTATTGTTTTAGGGGTGTTAAAAATGGGATTGGTCAAACAAAGGTTAGCAAATATTAATGAAGATAATTTAATTGGCGAAAATACTTTTAATTGTAGGGAAGTGGTATCTTAAAATAAGTGATATTTTATATTACAGTTCAGTTATTAGTTTTTGTAAGTATTAAGTTATTGAAAATAAAGTGAAATATTAGTTGTGGCTAATTGCCTTTTGATAACGTGAAAATATATAATTTCACTTGTTACTTAAATGAGTAACCTTGAAATTTAAAAGGTAATGTTATGAAAAAAATTAAAAACAGCACATTAATCTCGAATCTTTTAGCAAAGAACCTCGCTAAGAAAAAATTACGAATGAAGCCATCTGCTTATGAAAGTTGTGAGTCAAATTCTACACATTTGAAAGAGTGGCTCGCGGATAAGCATATTGACGAAATATCTATAGAATTTTGGGAAGATTTTTTTAGTCACTTAAGGAACCGATATTCAGGGAGCAAAACATCGCAATATAAAACAGTACTTAATGCTGTTTATAAAGAAGCAATGCTTGAAAGTTTAGTACCTGAAAATTTAGTTGAAAATATCTATGTTGGGGAAAGGCCAGTAGGAGATAAAAAAGTGTATTCTGAACAAGAAATAGAACAGCTATTGAGTTCTGTTGTAGGTTTTCAATTTGAAAAAGCTCTAATTCAATTAGCAATTTCAACAGGGTTAAATCTTTGTGAATTAATGGCTATCACAGAGTGCGATTACGATTTTGCCAATAAAAAATTGTTAATTAGCAAAAGACTTGTTTCTGGGAAGTTAGTTAATATTAACAAAGATGGTTCTACGATGGAGGTTCCTCTTAACTTAGTATCTATAAATGCAATAGAGAAGCTGATTGAATTAGCAAAAGATCACTGTTTGGATGAATGTATGTTCATTGATAATAATAAAGCTGAAACAGTAAAACTTAAATTCTTGGCAATCAATTCAAAAACCAATAAACGCTATGAGTCAGTAGACTTGTTTAGAAGCTCATTTTTCATAGATTATTGTAAGTTAGCAGATGTTAAATATTTAGCTCCAGATAATTTACGCCATACAGCAATTGTTCAAATGATAATTTCTGGGGCAACACTTGAATGGATTGTTGAGCAAGTAGGACATACAGATGTTAAGGGATTAAAACGTCACTATGGTAAGTGGATTGATTTAGCAGAGCAAAAAAACTGTCTAAATGATGGAGATAAAAATTATACTGTTCAAAACGCTGCTAATGATCCTCTATTTGATGCTAATCCTGTCAATAAAACGATGAAAAATCATATTAAATTCTCACTTATCTCTTTTCTTAAATCATTATTTAACTGGGGAGATAAGGCCGCTTAAGGTAGCAAATAAATATTTGGGGGAATATTTATGAATCAAACAAAGAATCTAAAGATTAGTACGTACAACTGTAGGGAAAATTATTATTCCCTATAGTTGTACGTAATTGGTTACAGACAAATTTCTGGTAAAGTAACCCCATCAATATTGATTTTTATGATGGGAGTATCATTACAAGTATCATTTAAGCAAATCTGTACACCATAATCATAATTTTCAAGATCAATGTTATCTAACAACACTGTTTTTTCATCACTTGATAATAAAAATTCAGTATTTTCTTCTATCATAACTTCATCTTTTATAACTCTGACTATTTTATAATTATTTTCATTTATGCCTTCTCCATCTGCTATAACAAACTCATGCATTTGGCATAAAGGCAGGGAATTCCCGAACTGAGATAAAAATAGATCTTGGCTACAAGTGCTTTCAGGGGAAAGAGCATGGCGTAATTTATAAACACCACCATTTGTTGAAGCAACCACATAATCCATAAATTTATTTGCATCAATAAGTCCTGCACCACATCGATCACCTGAGCAATCTTGATCGGCACTAGGAACATCTTCCCGTATTGGGCTTGCTGTTGTTTTTAAATAGGTGAATATTTCATCACGGGTTAATTCTGGATTATGTTGAAGACCTAAAGCAGCAACACCTAATGTAAGTGGAGATGCTTGACTTGTTCCTTCCCACCAACCAGTATGTGTTGAGATTTCACCTTCAGAATAACTCGCACTATAACCGACAATATCAACTCCTGGAGACATAGAGTTAACAGAACCATGATTTGAAAATTCAGCTTTATAGCCTTGCTTATCCGTTGCGCCAGAAACATAAACTCCTTCACATATTGCGGGTACGTATGTGGTCATATCTTCATTGTTATTACCAGCAGAAACAAAGATCATTACCCCTTGTTGATTGGCAAAATCAATTGCTTCTTGCATGTAACTTGGGCAGGAACCTGTTGAACCAGCAATGCTTATATTTATTATATCGGCTTTTTCAATGACAGCAATATCGTCTACTTCTCCACCAGCGGCATGAATAACAGCATCCGCTAAGTCGCTTAAAGGACCTATACCACAAGATAAAACCCTAAGTGCAATAATGTCGGCATCAATAATACCTGATATACCAATACCATTATTCGATTTTGCACCTATAATAGAAGCGACACCTAAACCATGCCCCGTAATGCATCCTGTTGCCTCACTGACTGCATCATTAAAGTCTCGAAATTCAGGTTGACGCATTTCCCCAAATTCATCAAAGAAGTTATACCCGTAACTCCACTCCATATCTGGGTGGTCATGAAAACCTCCATCAATAACAGCAATGCGTAATTTTTTATTTTGTACAGACTTATTTTCTGCTGATAGAATTTCACTAGAACCAGCATAAAGATCTTTACTGTGCCAGTAATACTGATTTGAAAATTCAGGATCATTAGGTTCATTATTAATACTACTTTCTTTTACTTGTTTATTTGATGAGCGTTTTATGCTTTTAATACTTAATGGTAACTGTTTTATTGTTGGTTTTGGAGCTTTTAGCCAAACGTCTTCTTCAACCGTTAAATATTTACTATTATTCTTAATTGATTCTACTTCGCTTTCATCAACTGTTATTGATTTATAATGTTCGCTACCAACTTCTTTAACAATTAATTTAATATCTTTTGCGTATGTCGTGTTAAGCGAAAGCAGAGTAAGCATTGTTATTAGTACTGTTTTATTCATTTTCTTTATCCTTTTGCTTAATTGGCTTCACAAGTTGTTGTATTTCCCAAGGAGGGAATCAAATTATTGAGGAATTGATATTGTTGGTTAAACTTCCATGATTCCCCATCAAACGATCCCATTTGTGTATTACCAATAATTCCTGAAAATGCTTGGTACTTATCACTGTACTGATAATTTAACGAAGGTAAGGGAGGGAGATTGTCATTTGTTAATGAGGCTAGTAAATTAATGTTTCCTGCCAGTTTATTATATTCAGCCCCAGCCATTGTTTTAACGTTCATTAAAAAGGTTTTTAGTTCAGTCTCAGTGATTGAGTTATTTTGATAATTAGCTAAAGCCTCAGCTAATTGAGTGACTTCAGGGGAAGACTTTTTTTCCATAGAGCTTTGTTTTATAGCCGTAAATTCTGTTAATTTCTCTGCTATTGCGCTGTTGTCTAACCCTCCATAGAAATAAGCTGATTTAGTATAAAAAGTGACAGCATCATCAAAATCATCAAACTTGAAAACTTGCTCACTATTTTTCCATAATTCAACTTCAGCCAAAACAACTTCAACAGATGTATTAATTAAGGACAATTCAAGTGTTTTTTCAATAGCAGTTACATCACTATTACTAGAGGACACAGTTATTGATAGCGTTGAAGTAAGTGCATTTTCTAGCTCGTTAATTGTAATAATTAGATCATTATTAATAACTTGTGCTGAAGCTTTATTAGTTGAGGGTAAAAACTCTATAGCGTATGAAAGATCTCCAGTGCCAGTGTAATCTAACGTTAATGTTATCTTTGCTTTTTCTTGTTCATTAATTGCTAGCGATGTTTCCGCTAGTGAAAATGATAGGGTTGCTGGTGGTGTTACTACTTTTGATGGAGCTGTTTGCGACTCACCTGAGCCACCACCGCATGCGGTTAAAGTGATACAGCATAGTGTTATCATTATTTTCTTTATTATTAAATTCGACATAACTTCTCCTAAGTCGATTAGTTTTATTTTGGGATTAATAAGATGTTAATTGGCGTAAGTAGTCATCAATGAATGGTAATTGTCACGATATTCACTTACCTTGAGGGAGTTGCCATTTTGCTGTTTTATTTGAGCATTAAATATTTCAACGTAGTTATGGTTTTCTTTAAGCTCTGAATTTAGTTGTATTGAATAATCATGGCTTAGTGCTCCCATATTTTTCATCATAGTGACAATAGAAGGTTGACCATTTGAATCTTTAATATATTGATAAGCTAAGCCATAGTGCTCATAAGCTAAAGAAGAGTTTCCATACTCATCAGAAAAATAAACGACCAAAGTTGGGTCATATTCATTATGGTTAGTCTTTTTAGCGACACTCATACCGCTTAAATAAACAGCTTGCCCCTCACTAAACCAACGAGGGAGTTTAAAACCGTCAAAATCTGCGGAAAGAGCATGTTGAATGGTGTGAATTAACTCATGCTGAATAAGTTTATTGATATCATCAGGTACAACGATTGATTCAGCACCGATGGTAATACCAATTGCAGTACCTTCCCCCCAACCATAAGGCTGAGTATTCTCATGAAGACAGACATAAATTTTATCTTCAAGTTTATAGTCACTCTCTGTTTTATATTGGGTATAGGGATCATTTTCCGTTAAATTAACGACTTCATCTGTTGTTAAGTTTTTAGTGGTTTTTGTTGCCCAGTCATTTTGTTGTTGGCTAGTCCAGTTATCAAACTCTGCTGGATAAGAGAAACTTGGATAGCCCTTTTGGTATAACCAGTTTCTAATTTCCTTCAACCTCCCAAGTCGAATACTGGTTTTAGCATCAAAAAATTCTTGCTCAGAGATTCCCATCGAAGTTAGTGCACTAGTTAAATTATTTTCTACCCATGTTGCGGCTTGTTTAAAGTCACTTTCAGGGAGATCAGGGTTACCAAAGACCATGGTTTTCTCAGATTCAAAGTAATAGTCGTTATAACTTTGGTAACAGTGACGAGAATTTTGTCCGTATTGCTCATAAGAAGGAAAATCTTCTGTTGAAAAGTACTTTCCTGTATTAATTGAATTGTAAAACTGGCCTGATACTGTTGAAGTGTTTGGTGGTACGTAATTACTATTGTTGTTTGAGTTTTCTTCACCGTCATCACCTCCACCACAAGCTGATAAGGTAAGTATTAGTGAACTAATGACAAGAAGTTTATTTAATGGCTGCTTCATTTGATATCCTATTAAATTATTATTTTCAATAATCTAAAGTTATCAAATAATTGGCTAGTCTATTAGTTACGTAAACTTTAAAAAAAACCACAAATAAAACTTTATAAAAGACACAAAAATATTGTGGAGGTACTATAAAATTATGCTGCTATCTTCTTTTTCAGCCATGCTTTAGCGAAACGTAAATCGTTTTCAATAGTTCTTACTGATACATCAAGTAATCTCGCTATTTCTTTATTACTACGTTGAGCGAAATAACGTAGTTCTAACGTTTCAGCTTGGCGAGGGAATTGTTTTGATAATTCTTCTATCTCGCTGCTCATAGTGATAATAGCGGTATTTTCATGATTACTTTCATCTACTGTATTTAAAGCACTTGGCGAACTGAGTTGTGTTTTTTCGGGGTTTCGCGATTTAGTTTTTACTTGTTTGCGGTAATGATCAATGAATACATTTCTCACCGCTGAATTTAAATAACTATAAAATTGACGTTGAGTTTCAATCGATATCAATGACTCAGCTTTTGAAAGTTTTATAAAAGCATCATGGGCTATATCCGTAGCCGACATACTAATGATAGCGGTATTGGCATCTTCAGGTAACTTTTCATGATTTACTTTGGCATATTCTTTTATTTTTAAATAGGCGAAGTTCATTAATAACTGCGTAGCTTTAGCCTCACCTTTTTGCCAGCCATTAATTAACTCAATAACGTCTTTTTCTTCCATTTAATATTTACCTTTAGTTAATTCAAAAACTTCAGAGTCTTTTAAAATAGTTAATGAACCTGTTTTTTGTAGGGTATCTATCCATAGTTGATTATTAATAATAACTGGGCTTTCAAGTGAATTATGACCGTGAACCACCGCATCAATATTGTAAATAACTGTTCCTGACGGCTCTATTAAGTTTCTTCTTTGCCAAATAAGGGGAATAATACTTTTCTCGTTTACCTTTAAACTTTCTAGTTCGTGCCAATCAGCAGGGGCTTCAGCATGAGTAATGCCTATTATGCCAAACTCTGTTTTTACTGACATGGAAAGAGGCATCTTTATTCTCACTAAGTGTGCCCATGCAAGTAGCTTACTAGGGGTATCAAACCACCTTTTTATCCATTGACCGCCATTTTTCTGCAATATTTCCCAGCAGTCATGATTGTCAAAACCTTGTAAAAAGAGATATTCATGGTTACCTAGTACCGAGTGAAACCATGGTTCTATCAGCAATTCAAGACATTTTTCAGATTGCTCGCCTCGATCTATGATGTCACCTACGGCAAATAATCGGTCAACATTAAAATTAAACTGGACTCTTTTTAATTGCTCAATTAATAAAGCGTAATTACCGTGAATATCGCCAACAAAATAATCTTGACCCAAGTTGTTTATATCAAAACTTTTAGTTATACCTATGTTTAGTAAGTACAAAATCCATATCCTTAAGCCATTATTCCCTTATATAGAGTAAGTAGGATAAGGTGATTTTATAAGGCACGGATTAAATACTAAAAACCACATACGATTTAATACAGTAATATTAGAAGGTGAGTTCATAACCAAATGAAAACTGCCTACCAATAACAACTGAGTTAATTGGATATACGCTGGTATTAAAATAAGGATACCATTGCTCAGAAGCATCTGATGGAGCGCGAGTATCAAATATATTAATAATACCGACACGGAATTTATGGTGCTGTTCAAGCTGAAAGCCCATAGTCATATTGTATAAGCTAAGTGGGGAGTAACGCTTCTCTTCAATTTGTGTCCAGTCGCCAGGATCTACATTATTTGGTATAGAGCCATAATAAATATGAGTTAACGCCACATGCCACTGTTTAGCTTGTAACTCTAGTACAGAGTTCACTTTTGACCTTAAGTCCGTATTATAATAATTATCACGGTAATCTTTATCTACAGTCTCGTCAGCGTATGTTTGCACTTTCATTTCTAAAACATGGCTATAAGCGGAGTCAAATTTTAGAAAATAATGATTACTAAGCTCGTATGATAAGGTGATTTCTAAGTCAAAACCTGTTGTTTCTCTCATGGCAGAGTTGATAAAACTTGTTCTAACAGTATTTATTTTAAATGAATCATAACCACTTTCACCGTTTCTATCTATCTGGTTTAATGTTGATATACAGGTGCTATCAGATAAGTTTCGTTGGCCAGATAAACACTGGTATTCGTTAATATTAATGTTGTATAAGCTATCAGGTACAACAATATTGTTTAAATGAATATTATACAAATCGAAAGTTAAGGCTGCGTTGTTATGTGGTGACCAGACAAAACCTAGTGTCGTTGTACGACCTGTTTCAGCTTTTAGTTTTTTGTTGCCAGAAGATTCATTAAAAGCACTATAAAATCCAGTAAAGTCAAAGTATTCATCACAAGTTTTTGATAAAGAATCTAAACTATCTCCCCCAAGTAAAATATCGTCATAATTGCCTTGATGAAAAGCATTACAAGAGTCAATTAATGCATAATCACCTACAAAGCCATAAGAGCCAGATACCTCTTTAAATACGTTATGTAAATCAGGCGCACGAAAAGTAGTGCCATGTGTTGTTCGTATTAAAAGCTGTTCAATGGGGTGCCACTCAATACCTACTTTATACGTTGGTGCAACTCTGGCTAAGGTGTCATCTATGTAACGATCATAACGAGCTGCAAAGTCTATGGTTAAATTATCTAAGATAGAGGCTTTTATTTCCCCCCCTATTGCATATCGGTTTCGTTTACCACTTCCTTCTGTACCTACTTTTCCTACCCATCCTTGACCTATTTGCTTAAGTGTTCTTGGATGCTCGTTTAAGTCATATTGTGAAGACTCAAACTCGACAAAAGTTGCAAACTCGATTGGCTTTATTAATATATCTTCTATTTCACCCGTAATGCTTAAGCCAATAGTCGTTACACTTGAATCAGATCGTGATTGATCTAAACCAAAAATTTGATGGAAACCTTCTTCATCTAATGGCTGCCACCAGTTATCAAAATCAACATTAATTGTGCCAGTATTATCGTTATAATTTACATAATAATCAGAGGCTATTTCTTTTTTTAACTGGTAACTTGTTTGTTTGTTTTTTACCAAGCTATGACTTAAATAGGCATCATAATTATAGTTTTCAAAAATAAGTCCTTTTACAGCAACAGAAATATTTAACATACTTTCATCAAATTGCTCTTCTTGCCCTATACCATTGAGTAACTCTTCACGCTGAAAATCACGCATTATCATATAAGAGTTGCCATCCTCGGTGGTGAATTGACCATCACCTGACCAAGCATTACTTGTTTTTATTTCATCTTTTAAGTAATCAGAACTCCAACCCTGAGAGTTTAGGCTAGTGGCTTGACTCTGCCAATAAAGTGTATCGAAGGTTAGCGTATGTTCATGAGAAAGTTCATACTCCCCTGAAAAATATACTGATAAATTTTCTCTCTCATTTATGAATGAGTTGTCACCAGTGTTATCACGACCACAGTAATTGCCCATAAAAGAAATGCTTGTGTAGGTAAGTTGATCATACTGCTGACAAGTATTTTGCCCAGGATCTAAAAGTGTCCAATCATCTTGCAATGTAAAAGCAGCTAAAGCGCGAGGTAACTGTGTTCTGAACTCTGATTGACTCTCAATATCTGCTGGCGTATCAAATCGGTCGTCAAGCCAATCTCGTTGTTTACCTGTGAGCATATCTTGAGCTTCGAATTCTACTGCTAATGTCCAATTGCTATTATTTGTACTGCTTCCTGTAACGAGGGATAAGCGCTTATTGTGTGCATCACCTTTATCTGACGTTGAGCCATGAAGGTTTAGTGTAGTCGAGTTAACATTCTTTTTAGTAATAATATTGACCACACCACCGACAGCGTCAGAGCCATAGATAGATGAGCTTGCACTTGTGATAATTTCTATCTGTTCAACAACAGTTAGGGGAATACTGGCGACATTAAAAACATTGTAATCACCATTATAAACGCGAGGGTAGTTTGCAACTCGTTTGCCATTGATTAAAAAAAGCGTTCTGTTTTGCCCAAAGCCTCTGAGGTTAATTGTTTCAATATTTCGTGCGGAGTCACCACTTTGATTGGAGCCAAATGCTGCGGTATTTGCCTGCAATGCTTCATAAACAGTATTAAAGCCTTTCGCTTTTAAATCTTCAGCGGTGATAATTTGAATTGGACTGGCACTTTCGTATTCAGAACGTTTAATTCTTGAGCCAGTAACTAATATTTTTTCGATTGGCTTATCACTATTTAGTAGCGACTTTTGTGAAAACGCATTGGCTGAATTGCTGAAAAAACTAGTGCCTGTAATAGCAATACACAACAGCGAGAAATGAAAAGTACAAGGTTTTTTCATCGTAATACCTATAATTAAAACAACAAATATAACCAGAAAATAATCTTTAAATAGTTACATTTTTTAACATGTTGCGCATACTAGCATGCAAATAAATCAGTGTTCTAGAATTTCAGAGGAATAAGCTTATTTTATATCAAAGGACTTATATGTTGTTCAAAAAACACACTGACGACAGGGGGGGGATAGTGATTAACATTTTTTTGTTTTTTAGTTGGAATATAAACAGGTCATAGTTAAGGTGCTGATTGCAAGAGTTCTTGCCAATAGCTAATGATATATTCAGCTAGCTCTTTATTTTTGATTAATATAGAAGGCAGCATAGAAACTCCATCTTTAACTATAATAATGTTGCTATCACTTGCTACTTTAATTAATTGAATTTGGGGGTGAGAATCATCAAGTGGCTTCAAGGTTAATTGCTCTCTATTTATGCTCCAATTGATACCATTGATTTTATTTTCTTTAACCAAGTTAGCCGTCAAATCTTTAAATTTAATTTCAATTATTGAAGGGATAATAGTCTTGTTTGGGCTTAATGAACTGTCATAAACATGGTACCAGTCATTTCCTATAAGCTCATCAGGAAGCCATTGCTGATGAGAGTTATCACTTATAAAGTCTTTATGTGCAAGTACGGTAAGATCTCCACCGCTTAAGGGGACAGATAAAGCTAGTTTTGATGTGGCATAAATAAACTTATCTGATCCTGCTCCCTCGCCAAAGTCCATAGTTAATGTATTGTTGTTGATTTTATATACACCACTATATTCTTTAAATTTAATAGTACCGTCATAGAACACAGATTGGTTAATTTTTTCATAATTAAAATATTGTTCATGTGTGCTAGCCCAAAAAATGGGGGCAGACTCTAAAAAAGTACTAATGTGTTGTTGCTGTGGCAAATATTTTGAAAGTTTCTTGGTAAAAAAAAGTTTACTAATAAATTGATAAATTGAGTTTTTTAAATTACTCAATTGATTAACAGCAGAATCAAACAGAGAGTTCTTGTCAGAAAGTTGCTGAGGCTCAGGATAGTATGATGTGCTTGGGTTTGTTGCTAACTTTTGAAAAATACCTGCTTTGTTTAGAGAAAATAGTAAATCTACTTTTTGTTGATTCGATAATTTATGCCAATAGTGCTCTTTAATGGCTCGCATTAATTTTGAATGATCTTTAAATGCCTTGGAATTGTTTTTTTCTTCCCAGTAATATACCGAACCAATAAAAAAGTGATGGAACATTGCTTGGGATACGGTCGTTGGTAAATTTGAATCGGGGAAGAATTTGAGTTTGTTATTTAATGAGCCAAGCATGCTTTCAATTAATTCTGAATCTTGCATTTTAATAAGCAACTTTATTAGTTTGCTGCCAGCATCAAAGGCAATATCTGTGTCGTTTAATTTGTCAAATGTTGATATGGTTTTTTTATAAAGTTTTAATGCTTTTTCATCCTCATTTCGACTTTCATAATTATTTGCTAATGTCATTTCTACGTCTGATCTGGCGTCATAATCTAAATCTAAAACTAGTGAGAACTTTTCTAACATTAGATCAGTTTGATACTTTTCATTTTTTAGCTCATGATATTGAATAACCAAATTAGTGACTAAAGTACTAAAAATGACTATAAAAATGAGGCCAGCGGAAACTGATATTGGGTGTCGATTAAAAACAAATTTATTAACCCTATAAAGCTTGCTAGCTTGATATGCAGTGACAACATAACCTGAAAGAAATTGGGTAATATCATTTTTTAGCTCAAGCACTGAACTATAGCGCTCGGTAGGGATCCTTGATGTAGCTTTTTTTACAAAGGCTTCAAGCTCACATTGGAAACCTGATTTCTTTTCATTCTGCTGGATGAATAACACTGAAAAGACCTTACCCAAAGCATATATATCGCTATACATGTTCGGTCTCTCACCAGCGAGTAACTCAGGGCTGGCATAGCTTGCAGTCATGGCATTTAAATAAGAAGTATAAGCCGAGGCGGTATCAGACTTTCGGCTATTAAACATTCGGGCAATGCCAAAATCCAATATTTTTACTTGGTTATCTTGAGTGATCAGAATATTGGCAGGTTTTAAATCGGCATGAATAACTTGCATTTGATGTGCGTGATTGACTGCGTCACATAAGTCACAAAATATTTTCAGTTTTTCATTTATCGTTAATGTTGGCTCCGTGAATTTTTGAGTAATTGTGTAGCCATCGATATACTCCATAACAATAAAGTGATGGCCTTCATCACTTATACCTGCATCAAAAACTTTACCTATATTAGGATGCGTGAGCTTAGCCATAAAGCCAGCTTCACGAATTAATGCATGCTCACCAATAACTTGTTCAAGTTCACTGTGAATTATTTTAATAGCAACAGTTTGCTCAAACTGTCCATCACAACGCTGTGCTTTATAAACACTGCCCATACCGCCTTTATCAATATGCTCGGTAAGTTTGAATGAACTAATGATTGAGCCAGTTAGGTCTTGAGATGAATTGATGATACCAGCGCTTTCATTCTCTATAAGCGAAGACCAGTAATGGGTATCCATTTCTTTACTTGCTTCATCATCGTTGAGCATATCTAACAGCTCATTGAATATATCTGGGTGGTTTTGTTGTACTTCATCAAGGTATTTCTTTTGTTTGTCTTTAGAAAGCGATATGGCTTCGACAAAGATTTCATACAACATGCTAACTTTTAGCCTTATAAATCATTAACAATGAAAGGGGTAAAGTAGCACTAATGAATTGAAAATTTAATAAATATTTATTTTTATTGTGGTTATTCATTATTTTTTCGTGACTAGCTAGTTTTTTAGAAGAAGGGAATTATGTGTATTGAAAATATTAATAAACAATAAAAATGTGGTTACATTTAATTAGGAAAAATAAATGAATAAATTATTATTGGTATTGATGTTAGTCCTTTCTTCTTTCAAAACTTATTCGACTGATATTGACCCTCAAATGCAACAAGCAATGAAATCCTTTCAGTCTACAATTAGGTACAAGATAAAAGGGATTTCTAGAACACCAACCCCAGGTTTTTTCATTGCCTTAACCAATAAAGGCATTATGCCATTTAACTATGATGGCAAGTTACTGCTCACTAAAGACAAGGCTTTTCATGCGGATGTAAAAGGTGTAATTACAGGTAATGATTTAAAAGAAATCCGCAGGGAAGCATTATCAGAAATAGACCCTGAAAGCATCATAGTACTAAAACATGGCACAGGGGCTGAAAAAATAATACAGTACAGCGCTATTGACTGTCCATACTGTATGCATCAAGAAAATATCTTATCCGAAATGAAGCTTAATGCTACATTATATTTAGTCCCTACTGTACTTGATAAAGCTAACTGGCCAACCTTAACAAAAATCATGTGTAGTGATGACCGAGCGACAGCTTGGTCTAACTATATGTTAAAAAAAGAAACCCCAACGAATAATGGCAAGTGCTATTGGTCTGATAATTATTCCTCTGTAGGCATTGATGCCTATAGAAGCATTGTCCTTCAAACATTTGCTACACCACAAATGATTTATGGGGATGGCGTTGTTACATCATTTACCCAAGA
Organism: Colwellia sp. 39_35_sub15_T18; assembly: GCA_002162675.1. Lineage (GTDB taxonomy): Bacteria > Pseudomonadota > Gammaproteobacteria > Enterobacterales > Alteromonadaceae > Colwellia. Next base: position 54,051 of record MAAE01000046.1, read on the forward strand.
GAAACCTCTGGGAAGAAAACCCGCCACAGTTAATGAGAGCGTTAATATATTTACCCCATCAACAATTAAAACGTCTTACTTTTCTAGTGATGTATACAAGCCCAAGAAGAAAAAAATGTTTGGTTTATTCTGATTTTTCGAATATCTGTTAAATAACGTTTTATCTTGATGATATAGAAATTTACATATTTAAAAATATAGATATTTTATAAGGAATACCATGAACACAATAAGAAATTTGATAACAATTTTAATATTTACTCTTTTGGCTTTTAATGAAGCATTAGCAAATCAAATAATAAATAAAAAAGATCAATCAGTACCGATGAATATTGTTGGTTTGCCAGATGATCTCATAGGCGTAAACGATATTTCACTTTTCCACAAAGGTGAAGATTCTCAAAAACTATTGAAGGCATTTATTGCTGAGCAATATAACAAACGAGTGCCTAAAGCCCCATTTATTGAAGTTAATAATAATGGTAGTAAGTATGCGAATTACCATGCTTTTATTCGTTATATTAAAGAGTATGATTTATTAGCAAAAGACTATGATAATAAAAGTCGATTTAAGCAAAAGAAAGCTATTACAGCAGGAAATAACTTATTAAAAACCTACTCTGAAGATATCACTTGGCTAAAAGGTAAACGATATCTAGTAAAAGTTAATGTTGAAGGTTTTTACCCGTTTGATTTTGATAAAATGTCTATGGGAGTGATTTTTGGGCACCCACTTGATTGTTATAATGAACCAAAGTTGCTTTCAAAAAATTCACATGGCACATATAAGGCTCCATTAATTGCGGGAATATCAAAAGATAAAAGTAACTTTATAAAGAAAGTCACCTCCAGTGCTAACCGTGGAAAGTGCCGAATTGACTTCTCATTTAATGATGAGAATAAGGCTGAAGAGTTTGATGATGCTATGGCTAATCATCCCATCCAGCTATACGCAGTGATAGAAATGACTGAAAATAAGCTAGATCATGCCCATATTGCCACAATAAAAGATGTTTTTGTTACTCGTATCAACAAAGATAAAACAGAGCAATTTATTGCTAGAAAATTTAGCGATATAAATAAAGACAACTTTATTGTAACTAAGGAGCATGCTCTTAAACTTTCTACTGAGTCGTATAATGATAATTTAGGTAAACAAATAGCAACATTAGCCTCTATTGATTTACATAAAGAGCTAGCAAAGACTAGTCATTCTATGTTCGCGATAGACAGTGAGCAAAATATGTTCTTTAGATACCAATCAGACCAAAAGAAACTACATTTTATTGAGCGCTATCAAGGTAAGGACGGCAAACAAACCCAGTCAATGGCTGAGTATTCTCTTTCAAAAGTTGGAAATACATGGGTTGCTAAACATGAAAAAAGCACTGCGGGGGCAAGTAACTTTCATGATTTCCTTTATGCAAAAGCACAATATAAAGGCGAAATAACGTTTGTTGCGCCTATTTGTGGTGATATAAAACAAAATACAACTGCCCGCTTTATTTCTCTTTCATGTGAATACAAAGTTAATATTAAAGACGCATTTAACGCTGAACCATGGAATCAATGGGTTAGTAATGCCGTTGCTAATGAACTTTAAGCTTGTTTAAAGCTAATAGACTTAAAGGCAACCTTGAGTGTTTAATACAGGTTAAGTTAAGGTTGCCTCTAAATAATTATCAATGATGTATCAAATTATCTTTTTATATCCGTATCACAAATAAGACTGTTTTCTACTCACATTAGATTAATCAAAATTAAAAGATAACCCATAATATTTATTAACTTGTTTGGCACGCTCAGGGCAAAATTTATATGAATATTGCCCATTTACTTTCGATTTCCTGCGAGCAATTTGAATGTGCTTTAAGCCAAAATATTTTAAAAAAGCGGTTGAAAAAGCGCCTTTATTGTCATAACCATCTTTTTTAAAGTTAAATAAAGACGGGGTAATATCAGCCATTTTTATCACCTGATCGTGTAAAACGATTTCACCTTTATACGCAAAGTCTTCAGCAATGATTAATTCTTCATAATCATACGTACCTGTCAGTGAGTTTATATTTACCCCCAAAATATTGAATATTTTGGAAAAGACTATTTGTTTTATTCTTTCGGCAGAGTTTAAGTTGGCATCAGCATCAACGTGTCTGCAAAAATGCAGGTTCTTTAATTGCTTTTGACCTTTTGCTGAGTTATCAAAAGTTAATATATCGGTGTGTAGTTCAGGCTTATTAAGCACGTTATAAAAACGTAAGGCTTCATATTTCTGTAATTCCTCTAACTCATTTATTGATAAGCATTCACGCTGATAGTTTTGATGTTCGTATTCTTTTGGTGATAATGTTTTTAACTTTGAAAATTTTTCAGGTGTTGGTTTAGTTAAATTTTGCATTGTGCTAGTTGTATATTCCGTATCATACTTAATGACTGTACCTGTCATTTCAAAGAGCATTAGTGTGGTATTAGCGTAGTTTTGTCTCATTTCATTATTATGTAATATTCGAGTAATGACACGTTCGGCTTCTGGGCAATTTTCGACTAATGCCAATTCATCTTCAAAGTTTTGCTCATTAGCTGTCTCTATTAATTCCTGCATTTTTATGGCGACTCTTGTAGGGAAGTAGTTTTTATTTCCCTCCACAAAAGACATTTGCAACAGGTTAGCGCATCGAAATCGACCTGAAGATTGTAGGAGTTGCGTTGGTAAAATTGTTTTACTAGCAAAGAAGTTAACTCGTTTAATTTTCTCTAGGGGAAAGTGTAAGCCGCTAGTCAAAACAGGAGAAATTTGAATATAATTATACTTGAGTAAAAAACTTTCAATATTTTTAATAAAGTCACTTCCTTCATCTTTCTTCAAGAATGCTGCATTGATAATTTTAGTGCTCTTTTTAGTTTTACTTTTAATTATGTCGTGGAGTTTAAAAAAATTGTTTGAATGAGTTTGTCCAGCATCTGAGAAGCTAACTTCATTCGAATTCTCACTTACTTGTTGAATAACTTTTTCAATATGACCATCTTGATTTAGCAACAATAACTCGCGCTGTGACATGATCACTGGATCAGTGTTTTCGATCAAATAAATAGTTTTACCTGTTTCTTTAATCACTTCTTTTGCGCTTAGATCGCTGAAAAGCGCGTCAGCAATGACTAGTTGCTGCTTGTGCATCAAATTAAAGAAACGTTTCATCGCTTGTGCTCTATCTGAAAGCAGACCCGATTTTTTTATTAACTGTTGTGTTAATGCGAGCATACATTCTTCAAACTCCTCTATTAGTATTACTTTTGAGTTTGCTGCATACTCATAAAATTTATTATTGGTTGTTGCTGAATTTACACAGCAAACAAGCCCTTTTAAATGAGAGATACTTTTGCCATTTTTCTTATTAAGGTAATGGCGAGGATCACTCTCGGCTATAATTTGTTTCGAAAGAGCAATGTCAGGGGTTATTAATGTTGGTTTGTAACCTTCGTTTAGACACAAGTAATTAAAGTATGGAGTAATACCGTGTAGACTTTTACCGCTACCCATTCCCCCCACCAAAACAGAAATTCCCTGCGTCTTTTTTATAAAGTCTAAAAGTTCATTTTTGTAACTGAGCTTAACTTCCACAATTTTTTCATTGGGTGCTGGTTTAATATATTTTTTGACTTTATTTTGATGCTCTTTATAAAGTGCTTTAAATTTATTGAGTGAACTAGTGATATTAAGTTCAGGGCTAATATGTCGCTCAACTAATTGAAGAGCTGATTTTAGCGGCATTTTTGATGGTATTTGATGTTTGAGGTTATCAAACAATATTTCAATAGCATTGCTTAGTAAAATTGGCTCATGTGCAATGCTGAGTATTTTTAACAAATTATTTAGATTAGTCTCCTCCTTATCTTTTAGTTCAGAAAAGTCATAGTGCAAAGTGTTATTAAGGTAAACAATAGCACCGTGTTTAAAAGCTAATTTAATCACTGTTTTAATATTTATGCCCGTAGCGATAAATATTTTGTTGCTAGTACTGTTCTTTAACGCATGTTTAAGATCTTTTGTTTCATAACAAAACAACTCATCATTTGCCGCAGTTTGAATGCCATAATCGTTATTAAAGTATTTAATTGTAAGTGTGTTTTCTTTCATTTTTTTACTCCAGAGTTAATGTCTGAAGATATGCTAACTTAAAAATAATCATAATAAAATTAGTAGATTACAATATAATTCCTTGCTGTTTACAGTGCTTTTATTAGTTTTTATAAGTAGTTTTATATTTTTCAAAAGCATATTAATAGCTATTAATAAGATAAATTTAATTTGATTGTTTTTTTAGAAAAAATTATTTTTTTATTAAGTTGTATTGTCCCAAAATCACCATATTTATATATATAAGATATAGCGATTTTGGGACGTGTTATCATATGAAGTTAAAAGATAGATATTTCCTGCGAAGCAGGGGGAGTTAAATTGTTTGCTTTTTTTGTTGAAGATTGTAATTTATCTTTTGAGACTAATAGACAGCCGTGCTCACTCAATATTTTATGGTTTTTCGGATGCTTTACTAGCGCATTAACCTTGCTATGACTACCGTTCACATAAGAGCATTCAGAGATACCCGCATTTAATTTTCCAAGCTCAAAGTGTTCTTTTTCTTTTTTGTCAGGATTCCTACGATTTAGCCAAGAAAAGTAAGCTTCGAGCAATATTCTTAATGTACGCATCTGCATTATATCGCTCTCTATTTGTTGTTTTGTCCTGCCTTGAGTTTGAACTGGAAACCAAAAATTAAGCATTTTATAGCGATGAAGCCTTTTATTCATTGGGTATTTACTAACGGCATTATTAGGAATGAGTAAATAATGCTGGTTTGGCATTTCATCAGTTAATTTGTTACTTTGAAAACCATTATTTATCAGTGCTGTTAATTTTTTTTCTTGGCTGTTTAATTGTTCAATATCCTGCCAGTGTAATGATTTATCGTAAAAAACTTTTCTCGATTGTAAGTTACCCCACTTGTAACCTTTTCCGAGCTTGCTAGCACGATAACTTTCACCACCAAGGCTAAAGCTTAAACCAACGGCTTCACCCTGTTTAAGCTGCACATAGCAGCCTATACCTTGTTTGTTTAATTTATCGATAAATATTGGTAGAGGCATTTCAAAATTTTTATTGTTGCTAGTTGGAATTACATGATCAATAGCATTTCTAATAAGTTGTAACTTTGTTTTATAAGTTGCATTGTTAATTTTATTACAAACGTCACCGATAAATGGGTTATTGTCAGCTTGTAATGAGTATTTTTGTTCTAACTCATGGCGTATGAGTGCAGACTTTTCAAAATTTTGACTGTCCGTTTGTTTTTTATATGGTGGAGTATTTCCAATGCATGATAATAGCAAATGTGCGTGATTTTGAGCTGTATTAGAATGATTTGAAGCTACCCAATGATGGTGAGTATAACCCATCATTTTAACATAATCGGTTATCAGTGAGTGCCATTGAGAGTTTGTTAATTTTTCTCCCGCTCTTAGTGATAATACTATGTGCATAAATGGCTTTTTCACGCGTCTATTCTTTTGCTCTATTGCATCAAATTTTTCTATCAAATAAGTTAGATCAGGCTGTATATGTTTTCCTGATTTATCTAAAAATGAATGAAAGGGATCTGGTGCACATAAAGAATCGCTAGCGCCAATAAATTTAACATTGTCACTATTTTTATTATCATCAGATTTTGATGTGTCGAAAATATATTCGATTACAGCGGCAACACGACCACGTGCATCACTCTTGAAAGTGGGAAGGAATTCAATAATCATTAGTGAGACCCCTCTTCGTTGATCATAAAAGCAGCCATTTCAATAAGGTCGTCACTTGTTAAGGTGGCGTACACTATGTTTTTAATCACTTGTTTGTTATTTAGATCAGCGCGAAAAAAATGGGATAATGTCCAAAGCGACTCATCAACCTCTTTCACATCTTTAATGATATTTGTTAAAGAATTTAACTTGTCAGTTTCAGATTGTTCTTGATAGTGAAGCGCATCAGACTCCATTTGAGCGATTAGGCGATTTAACGAGTAAACACCTGTCGTTAATGTTTTTGCTAGTTCTTTATTGATTTCAGGTACAACTATAGCTATTTTTGCTTCCTCGGATAAAGAAAGTAGTAGCTGATGGCGTAGAAATTGACTGAAGTTGTCAATAGTTGATTTTTCAAACTCTTCTCTTACAAAGTGATATTCAGTGCAAGATAAATATGATGAGAAGCGGTTTGTTCTGCGTTCGTCTTTTATTTCGTGATTTTTGATCATAACAGTACCTAGTTTGTTATGACGATAGCTATTGTATTCTTACTTTGCCTATTTCCGTAATTCGTCGATTAATATTTAATTAAAGTGTCTGCGGGAGCAGACCTATTTTTGTCAAATAAGGCTAAGACATTAGCCTTATTTGACATACCCTGCTTACTATGAACTTTCACTTTAAGCAGTGCTTATATAAATAAGAACACAAAAAAAAACAGAGTGCAATCTTTTAATCTGTTGTTTTTTATGGTTTTTTGTTTCTGTATATATTAAAACAAGACAATGTATTTAAGTGTGAAGTATAAAGAACTGGTTAATTGAAAAATAAATATAACCTTGCTAAATAAAGTAGATAGCAAGGGAGGGGGATTGAACTAAAAAATAATTTTTAATTAAATTAAATAGATTGAATTTTTAACCAAGTCGTTGTCTTTTTATCGTTAATATTATTTTCTTTGATGTGTTCTTTGGCAAATTTAACAAAAGCCATCCAGTCATTTTTAAGCATTTGATTTTGGCTTGGTAATGTTTTGCCGTTTATAAAAATATCAAACTCTTCTAAAATTGATTTTGGGATTTTATCTCTATCTGCTTGGACGATGTTTAGCTCGTGGATCTCGGAAGTATTATTTATTAGAGGGGAAGTTGCTTCACCTTGAGTTACTGTTTTATTGTTATTAAAAACATCCTTTGAACCTTGCTTTAAAGCATCATCATCAATATGAGTATAGTATTTTGCTGTGGTTTCAACGGTATCACCAAGCGCTTTTGCTGTAACTTCAATACCATTATTTTTTGCCATTCTTGTCGCAAAGGATGCCCTAAATGTATAAAGCCTAGCCATACGTTTTAATCCATATTTCACTTTTATGGCTTGCCAAACAGGCTTATAGATTGAATCAGACACGTGGCCTGACTTGGATATAACAGGAGAGGGGAACATATGTTCAAAAGCATTAGGCGTATAAATCAAGTCAATATACTGACGAATTTTTTGCCAATATTTTTTTGAGTGAGGGAAAACATCTCTATCAATCTCATTTTTACTGATATTGGCAGGGATAAATATTTTTTCTTCATCTAAAAACCAGTTACTCCGAAAGTTTTTAAATATCTCTGCATTTCTAGCTCCTGTTAAAATCATTGTTGCTACAATAATTTTTCCCATTATATTACCAGGAGTATCTCCACGAAAAATAAATTTGATTAGATCGTCATAATCCATCGAGTAAGTATCTATCTTAGTGTTTTTGTTTCGAGGGAATAAATTTGTATTACCATCCATTCTATTTGAAGCTATATAACCTTTTCTTTCACATACGTTAAACATGGCATTTAACATAGTGTAATTTTTTCTCATTGTGTCGGTACTAATTAATTTCTCAGTATTATTTTGAGCATTGATACTAGGTGTTGTTCCCCAATGCTCTTTAAATTTTTCAGGCCAGTTTTTATTCACGTCTCTTAATTTAAAATGGATCCATGGATCAAATGCACTGAGAATACTTCTAATTGTTTGTTCTCTAACTGGCTTGCTTTGCTTGTTTTTTAGTCCAGTTGTTTGTCTGTCCTTCTTATAAAGCGTTTTGACATATTCCTTAATTGTCATATCGCCAACTGTTTTATTTTTTTGATCAAGTATGGCGTTATCTTTAACATATTGATGAAAGCGTTCTTTGGCAATGCGAACAATTGCTTCATTTTCTAAGTAATGATTGCTGTCTTTTCGTTTTACCCATGTACCTAATTTTCGCCCCATTTTACGATTTATGTAGGGATAAAAAGTTTTCGTCGTTTTCCCTACTCTTAAAACTAACTTCCCCCCATGATCTTGTTCGTTAATATCAGAATCATAAAGATCTCGTGGATAGCCACTAGTAATGTAGGGAAGTTTTTCAATTAATCCATCTTTAAAGAGAAATGTAGATCTTGATGATACACGCTTATTGTCAGACTGAGTTGTGAACATTTTTGTTAGATCATATTTATCGCTAGGGAATTTACCTTTCTCGTCTTTTTTGCTCATTTATTAGCCATAACACCTTTTTAATATTATTGATTATTGTAGTGCAATAATAGTGATAAATATACCTTGGTAGTTCATAGAATAGTTCAGGTTGAATTTTGAACGTATATTTAAGTGAATTAATAATAAAATGTTTTATCGTGTTTTTATATTTAAGTTTATGTATATATTGGTAAAATATTAAATTTGTTTCGGTTTTATATTTACATAAAATAATAGTATTTCATTAGTTGCCCCTTAGGAGGGGTGCACTCTATCCAGCTGAGTTACGAGGACTTTAGATTTATAACAGCGCTATGGTACAAAATATTTTACCTAAAGTTAAATAAAATAATCTAGTTATAAACTTTTTTTTAAAAAACTCAGAGGCAAGGGCTGTTAGAAAACTCTTTAATGACGATAAATTTTGCACTACAGAGTTTAAAGTCTAAAAATATCATTTATGATTTCATGGCTAAGACAACCCCAAAAGATAATAAACCGACACCACAGGCTTGATTTAATCTTTTTTTCATTGTTATTAAGTACCCTTGAAAGTGCTTAGAAGTAAAAACTACTGAAACTAAGCTAAACCATATTCCATGAAGTAGGGCAATATACAGCCCATACCATAGTACATAGCTATTGGTGCTTGGCTCCGATGAAATGAGTTGGCTGAAAAGGCTAATGAAAAATAACATTGTTTTGGGGTTCAGCATATTACAGAAAAATCCCTGCATTAAGTATTGTGAGGGTTTTGTAGTGGTTGAACTTTTTCCTATCTTCTCCAACGTATCATTTGCGGTCAAAATGCTTTTCACACCTAAATAAATTAAATAAGCCGCTCCAGCGTATTTAATTAAAGTAAAGAGTAGTTCATTTTGTGAGATTAAGTAACTTATTCCTAACAGTGAATAACTGATGTGAACGCCAATAGCTAGACTTATCCCACAGGCTGTTAAAATGCCAGAGCTTCTTCCTGCATTAATGCTATTTTTAAGCACCAAAACAAAATCAGCTCCAGGGCTGATAACAATTAATAATCCAATGATGGCAAGGCTGATGATTTCCATAGATGTTCCAAATGATAGTTTAAAGTTGAGTTGGAGATTGTATCTATAGTTTCTTCACACTATAATCGAAATAATATCAATAAACCTGTGAGAAAAAGTAACAAGTGAGACATTTAAAGGCGTTTCATGTTTTCGATATAGCCGCGGGTTCTGCTAGTTTTAGTGAGGCGGCAACAAAGCTTTGTATAACGCATGGTGCCGTCAGTAAACAAATAAAAATACTAGAGAATTACCTTGCTATCGACTTATTTCATCGGCAAGGAAGAAACGTGCGCTTAACACCTGAAGGAGAGTTACTTAAAGGTTACACAGTGCAATCATTTCAGGCACTTAATGCTGGAGTTCATCAATTGTCCCAAGTTAACAGTCGTTGTCTCGATGTTTCTTGTGAACCCACATTGACGATGCGTTGGTTAATGCCTCGTATCGCTAATTTTTATGAAAACAACCCAAATACAGATGTAAGGTTATCTACCGCTGGTGGGCCTGTAATTTTAGGCTCGAGTGGTTTATCGTTGGCAATTAGACGTGACGATTTTGAATTAACTCAAGATTATAATAAAGAACCACTCGTTGAGGAGTGGGTAGGGCCTGTTTTCTCTCCTGAATATTGGCAACGAGTAAAAGGTGATTTGAGTATGGCTAAACTAATTCATAGCGATACCAGATTAAAGGCTTGGGAAAACTGGTTTGATAAATCAAAGAACCCGTCATTAGTCAATAACGCCACTCAAACCTTTGCACATTTTTATTTTTGTTTTCAAGCAGCCGTTGATGGCTTAGGGGCTGCTATGGGTTCTTATCCCTTGGTGGTTGATGATCTAAAAAGAGGGAATTTAATCGCACCTTTTGGCTTTGTCTTGTCAGGAAGTAACTATATATTGCTTAGCCAAGCAGCAGCACCTAATGATGACTTAGAGAAAAGCTTTATTAGTTGGATAAAAAATCAATTTTTGCACTGTGTTCCCAGTAAGGAAGAGCTACTTCAATTGGTATGAGTAGCTCATTTTTAATAAGAATTTAATAAGAACTTAATAAACTCACTTAAAATGTACTTCTTCAGCTGAGAAATATTTACCACAGAGAGCACCGAGGCAGGTTATATGCTCCATGCATGACCTAAGTGACCTACATCCATGTAGGCCTTGCTTCGCACTGCGCGAGAATAACAACGTCTTTGTGTAGGCTCAAAGAGCCCTCTGTGAAGCATTGTGACTCGGTGTGAGCCGCTACCTTGAAATAAGGTGTTACTTGGTCTTAAAACCTTACCGCCAAATCATTTCGTTGAATATTACCTAATAAACCATTATCAAGGGTAACGGCAGTGGCGCTTTGCTTGGTTAGTTTGATCACTTTTACCTTGTATGGGCTGACATTATAACTGGCGTAGTGCTTACCACTATCACTGGTAAAGTTATTAAGGTGCAAAAGTGAAAACTCATCGCCAATTTTTACACCATGATGACGGCCTAAGTTGATAACAATCTGATTTCCAGCTACTTGAAGTATTTTTCCTTCACTTGGCTCACACATAATGTTTTCATCAATATCCGCTACTGTTTTATCAATAAGAGCATTAATCATATTGCCATACTCGCTTTGCCAAAAATCGCTGTTATTAACATCGACGGCTTTGCGTTTATTAAAGTCCCATACTGCAGAGTCTTGGTAACGTTGTTGCCATACTAATTCACCGTTTAAGCCGTTGTATAAATATAGGGTAAAATGAAAGTTTCTAGGATAGATGCTTTGTTGCCATACTTGCCATGTATTAGTTCTTTGTTGTGTTAACGACAGATTAGTAATTTCACTAAACAGCACATATTGACTGTCGCTATTGTCAGCTAACGAGATCGCAAGCTGCTTTATTTCCTCTTCCTGAAAGCTTTGGTTTAAGCGTGAAAAGGAGGTAGCATTTTTCAATAGCAGCTTGGTGCTTGAATAGCTACTTTGTGAAAGTATTCGTTGATTTAGTTTCTGGATAAGAGCCGCATCAATCGGGTATATTTTACCAACATTAGCTTGCTCTCTATGGGTAAGGTGGCTTTTAGTGAGTAAGATTGATTTTTTAAAGTCTAAGGCAAAACATTTTTTTTCTTGAGAAAAAATATCAGCACGAATAGTAACACTAATAGTATTCTCGCTATGCAACTCATCAATAAGCTCGATAGAATTGACACTACCACTCGCACGAATATTTATTTGATCTTGTGTTAATAGTCCATTAACGACCTGCTGCACACTAGAGACACTTGCGCCTGCAATTAGTAGTGCTTTTTTTAAGGCATTCTCTGTCGCTTTAGTACGAGCAATATCCAATGAGTTTTTTTCTAAACTGGCGTGTCCTTGCGCTTCATACCACTGGGCTAGGGTATTAAAACTGATTAAATTTGAACTGGTTAATAAAGCCAGAGATAATAGTAGATTGCGCATAAAATTTTCCATGGGAGCAAGTTATATTTATCAACATCATTGCGTGATAGTTATTGCGTGATAGTTGCGTACATATTAAAGCTAATGCATAAGGTTTATGAATTAGATTTATGCATGATTCATACCTAATTTATGCTTGTTTCTTTATTGCATTATTAACACTGGTATGACGCCATCTTTAATTGGCTTGATATGTGCGTTGGTTTGATATGTGCATTGGCTTGATATGTGCATTGGTTTTGACATAGTGGCAGAAAAATAAAGTTGCCAGTTAATGCGCTTGAATCAATAATCTTTTATAGCGCTGACTTTTTAAAGGGGAACACCATGAAAAAGTGGCTTATACCATTACTTTTACCAACATTGCTCTCTTGTGGGATCACACAAGAGCATGATTTTTATAAGTCATCACAAGTCGATAAAGCTGAGATTGACAGTTACAACCTACCAAAACATGCCATTAATGATGTTGTTAAAGGCTTAGCTTATCAAATGTTAGAAAGTAGCGCCTTTGTTAATGCGAAAACTCCTGTTGCCGTTGCTTCTTTTGTGAATCTAAAAGATCTAGAGTCAACAAATTGGTTAGGTAACCAATTGGCTGAAAGTTTTGTTCATGAACTGCAACGCCATGGCTTAGTGGTGATTGATTTTAAAACTACAGGTCATATACGTGTTACTAAAGCAGGGGATTATATTTTCAGTCGAGACTGGAAAGAATTACCTGAACGTCAGATTATTGACTACGTAGTGGCTGGTACTATGATGGAGCAGGAAAATGGTATTTTAATTAATGCTCGTATGATAGGTATTCAATCGCGTGTAGTCGTGGCTACGGCTCAGTCTTTTATTCCGTCTTGGGTGTTAGGCGAGGAAAAAAGTCACAGTGAAAACGTTAAAATGAAAGATGGTATGATTATTCGCAGTAACGCTATGCTACTTGAAAATCAACGAGCGGTTGAGATACAAAACTAAATGTTAGGTATATAGATGATGTTAATTACCCAAAAGAAAAGCGCAATCGCTAAAGTATTATTTATCGCTATTAGTTTATCGGCTATTACTGCTTGTTCAAGCGTATATGACAAGCATATACAGTGGCAGGCGGTTAAGCCTGACGTTTTTCCTATTATTCGTGGTATTGGTTATGCACCTATTAGCTTGCAAAAATCTGCACATGAAACTCAGCGGATGCTGATGGCCATTAAAGCGTCAAAAATTGCCGCTTATGCAGAATTAGCTGAGCAGGTTTATGGTCAGCAAGTGAGTAGTAAAACGACGATGGCAGATATGATTATTGATAATCAACAATTGGCCGCTTCAGTTCAAGGTTTGATTCGAGGTGCTAAAGTAGTGAAGAGTTATCCCGTTGGTGATACTTATACTACTGAGCTGCAGCTAGACTTTAAAGATGTTTATGAAATTTATCAAGCCAGCTCTAACCGTAAAGAAATTAAAGATGTGCAGTACTTTTGAGCTACTTTACTATTCTCGCAACTAGCAACTAGCAACTTGAATCTGATCTAAGCCTTCAAGCCAATACTCGATAAACCGCCACTTTTCTTACCTTTGTTATCGTAAGTAATGGCGTTTTTATTATGACTCTCTAATAACGTGGTTTTCATGCGCTCAACGGCAAGTTGTGATTGGGTAATTATTTGTCCATTCACCTGGTTCTTCTGCTGGCAGTGCTTTAATAACGATTCAATATCAGCCAACTCTTGGCTTAACAGGTTAGCGGCTTTATCTTGAGCAAACTGTTGATTAACGCTAATTTCTCTATCTAAATTTTGAATAGCGATGAGTAATTGATTTTTTTGCTCGCTAATTTGAACTAATTCATTCGGTTGGTGTTGTTGCAAAATATGCTTTTCGTCAGCAATGATTTTTTCAAGTGCTTGAAGCTGTGCATATTGTTTAGCAACTAAGGCTAGTGATTGTGGTGAAGCTGACATGTAAGGCACCTTTAGGAAAACATCATATTAACAATGATTATCACCTAGTGTTTCACCGATATCAAATTAAAGCCGCCAAATTTGTATTTATTCAGCTTGAAAAGTATTACCACAGAGAACACAGAAACTACACCGAGCAGTATAGAACCTCTGTGTAGGCTCGAAGTGCTCTCTATGAATCATAGCGGCTCGGTGGTGAGTTACTCAAATTTAAGCTAAATAAGGTCAAATTCAAAGTTAGCAATACTTGCAGCAAGCTTTTCAGGGTCTATCTTGTAATCACCCGAGGCAATTGCTTTTTTAAGCTCGGCAATTTTTTTCTGATCAACCACAGGTGCTTCGTTAGCTTTTTTCTGCAGTTCACTTAATTGCTTCGCTTGTGGTGTGATAGACACAGAATCAGCGTTAGGTTGCTTTACTGGCGCATTAGCATTCGCCGTTTGCGCAGCCTGTTGCTTTACTTGTGCTTGTTGATTTTGATTAACTGGAACTTGATTGTTCAAGTTGTTGATATTTATGGCCATAATATTAACCTGCGGCAGAAGATTTTATTTTAAATTTATTCACTAACTTTATATCGGCAGATAGAGTCGAAACTTAAATTAAAATATTAATAAAATACAAATATAATTATAAGAGAATAGTCACTTGATTAACAGCGCTAACTTTCGGCCTAATAATTTTGCCTGAGCGGGAGTTTTTTACTTTGATTTGTTGATTGATATTACCATCACTCAAGGCTGTTCCTCGAGTTTTAATCATAAAAATATCAGACTTTGCAATAATCGTGACCGTATCGCCCTTGCAAATTAAACAAACATTTTTCCTCGTTATTGCTCGACCTTTACCTATTCTTTTTTTTGCTTTGCTTCCCATGACCGTCACTTTGTCAGAAAGTTTTTTACCGCGTATTTTATTGCTAGCTAAATATTGAATATCAATATTGCTATCAGATAAAATCACGCCTTTTTCAATTGTTGTAGTCGCCACCAATACCGCGAAGGTATTTTCAATTTTTGCAGGGATATACATTTTCCATGATGCTGAATCATCACAAGTTATTTTAACATTTACGTTTCTACCGCTATGTTTTTCAGGTATATTTGCTTTAAGTGCTTGCTGACAGGGTTTGATTATTATTCTTGGATCTATGTTGGCAACGGTAATGACTGTTTTTCCACCTTTGGGTGCTGTTACTTTGTGTTCAAGAAAATTTTTAGCAAAAGCCTCAATATAGGCGCTATCAAAAGTGGTAGCGAGGCTGGTAATAGGCATGATTACTATAAAGTAGATAGTAAATAAAAAAACTTTTATGTAAGGCATAGTTTTTGTTGTTTATCTTTAGGTAAATTTAAATACTCGACTATGCTTAAACTAGGTCAGCACAGTTGTTAATTTGTCAATTTTGTGACAATAGGTTATTTATTCTAGTCTTGTTAACTACTTATGTGGTAATTATTTGACTTTTTGATAAGCTATTAGTGACAAATGACAAGTCTTTCGACTTATAATTGACTCATTAATAGAGCAATCAAGAATTGTGCCTTTTTGCTTTTTAGGATGAATTGCAAACAAGTTATCATTATTGATTATAAACGAGGTTTTTTATGGCAGGTATATTAGATTCAGTTAACCAACGAACACAGCTCGTTGGTCAAAACAGACTGGAGTTACTACTTTTTAAATTGGTGGGCAGACAGCGCTTCGGTATTAATGTTTTTAAAGTCAGGGAAGTTTTACAATGCCCGCGGTTAACTTCGCTACCAAAACAAGACACTTTCATTAAAGGGGTTGCTCATATTCGAGGTCAAACTATCTCTGTTATTGACTTGAGCAAAGCCATTGGCGCACCTCCTATTACCCAAACTAAAGATTCATTTATCATCATTGCCGAATATAACCGTAGCGTACAGGGTTTTCTTGTTGCTGGGGTTGAGCGCATTGTGACCCTTAGTTGGAAGGATATGATGCCGCCACCTGAGGGAGCAGGTAAGTCTAGTTACCTCACTGCCGTGACAGAAATAGATAAAGAGATGGTTTCTATTTTAGATGTAGAAAAAATTCTTAATGAAATTAATCCTGTCTCTACTGATTTAAGTGATGATGTTGCTGACGAAACCGTCGGCGAAGAGTTAGGTGATCGTATTGTTATGATCGCTGACGATTCAACAGTCGCTCGAAACCAAGTAAGAAGGGCATTAGAGCCATTAGGTATCAAAATGGCATTAGCTAAAAATGGCCAAGATGCTTTAGACCAACTTACCGCTATTGCCGAAACCTGTGAACACAGTATTACTGAAAAAGTCGCCTTAATGGTATCAGATATTGAAATGCCAGAAATGGATGGTTACACGTTAACCGCAGAAGTTAAAGGCAACGAACGTATGGCAAAAATGCCGGTGATATTACATACGTCATTAAGTGGTGTCTTTAATAATGCTATGGTAGCCAAAGTTGGCGCTGAAGATTTTATCCCTAAATTTCATCCTGATGAGCTAGCTACGGCAGTAAAAAAATGGCTTAACCATAAGGTTTAAATTTCCCCTTAATTATATAATTTCAGGAAGTAGTAATAGTGTCAGCAAGACAACTTGACGATAAAAGCTATCATCAATTTAGAACTTTTTTAGAGCAACAATGTGGCATTGTTCTAGGTGAAAATAAGCAGTACCTAGTAAAAAGCCGTTTAGCACCGCTAATGAGTAAGTTCGACTTAGGCTCTTTAAGTGAGCTTGTTACTCGTACGTTATCCCCAGTTGAACGGCAATTACGTGCAGCCGTTATTGATGCCATGACCACTAACGAAACTTTGTGGTTTCGTGATGATTACCCATATAAGCTATTAAAAAGTAAGTTATTACCTGACTTTGCAGATAGAAGAACACCGGTAAAAATATGGTCAGCAGCGAGTTCTTCAGGACAAGAACCTTATTCTATTGCCATGTCAATATTAGAGTACCAACAGGCTAACCCTGGTGCTTTTCCTCGCGGTGTACAGGTTGTTGGTACTGATATTTCCACCACTATGTTAGATCACTGCAAGTACGGTCATTATGACTCTTTAGCGCTGGCTCGTGGTTTATCACAAGAGCGTAAAAATAAGTTTTTTGAAGTGGGTGATAATGACATGCTGAAAATAAAAGATCAGGTGAAAAAAATGGTCAGCTTCAGGCCGCTTAACTTGCTCAACAGTTACAGTTTAATGGGGAAATTTGATATCGTTTTTTGCCGTAATGTGCTGATATATTTTTCTCCTGAAATAAAAGCGCAAATTATTGGTCAAATTCATGGCACTTTAAATAATGCCGGCTATTTATTTTTAGGCGCTTCGGAGTCATTATCGGGCTTGAATGATGACTTCAATATGCTCAGATGCAACCCCGGCATTGTTTATCAGAAAAAATAGTTATCAGAAAAAATAGTTATCATTAAAATAACCAGTTGATAGTCACTAGCTGATGGCTATGGGTTTCGAAGACAATATGCTGCGCACAAAGTGTTTTCGAAACTCGCTACTTATTATTAAATGCGCTTCGCTACTCGAAACCTCTCTTACTCGTAACTCTTTTATTTCTTATTCCTAACTCCTTTATTTGTTACTCCATTTTTTCGCCACTCAAAACATTTCTTGCTTATCATTGCTATTTATTGGCATAAATATTGAATGTTTCACTGTTAAGATTTAATTGACGGTGGCGCCTTATGGCTATAAGTTTCGATAAAGGGTTTGAGATGCATGCACAAGGCATGCTACTTCGTGCTGAACGGGCAGAAGTGATTGCCAGTAATATCGCTAATGCAGATACGCCGGGTTACAAAGCCAAAGGCATGGATTTTCAAAAAGCCATGCAACAAGCCGCTCAACAACAGCAAATGGGTATGAATCGTACTAATAGCAAACATTTTGATGTTCGCAGTGAATTAAATAATAACGTAGATTTTCGCATACCAGATCAACCCGATACAGGTGACGGTAACACTGTTGATGTACAAGTGGAACGAAACTTGTATTTAGAAAACTCATTACAGTATCAAGCGGGTGTGCAATTTCTTAGCGGCAAAATAAAAGCGCTGCAAAAAGTCATTAGCGGAGGTAGATAATTATGAGCTTATTTAACGTATTTAATATCACGGCTAGCGGTATGAGCGCACAATCAATGCGCTTGAACACTACCGCCAGTAATATTGCTAATGCCGACAGTGTTAGCTCAAGCATTGATGAAACTTACCGCGCTCGCCACCCCGTTTTTGCCGCGGCTATGCAAAAGGCTGCCGCAGGCCAAGAGGGTAATGCTGGCGTACAGGTATTAGGGGTTGTTGAAAGCAATAAACCCCTTAATATTGAGTATGCACCCGATCACCCGATGGCTGATAATGAAGGTTATATTTATAAACCTAATGTTAATGTTATTGAAGAAATGACCAATATGATTTCTGCCTCTCGCTCGTATCAAACTAACGTACAGTTGGCAGAGTCGGCAAAAAATATGCTCAATAAAACGCTAGTACTAGGTCAAAAATAGACTAGACCAAAGGTAATAGGAGTAGAAAATGGAAACAGTTACAGGTGGTAGTTTATTAGACGGTATTCGTTGGCAGCAAGAAGAGACCAGCGTTGCGGAGCAAGATAACGGTATTCTTACCCAAGCCGATTTTTTTGCACTATTAACCGCCGAGTTAGCAAATCAAGATCCGACTAAGCCAGTGGATAATAATGAAATGATTTCGCAAATGACCGCTTTCTCTACCACTGATGGTGTGCAAGAGCTCAATGAGCAATTTACTTCATTTGCTAGCTCGATGACGTCAAGCCAAGCACTACAAGCCTCCTCTTTAGTCGGCCGTAGTGTCTTAGTTGAAGATAATGTTTTTGGTATGAATGAAGGTGAAGCCGTTAAAGGTAAAATAGTGACAGATACGTCGGCTAGCAATGTCAATATTTATGTTGAAAACATCGCCGGTGAAATTATTCAAACCGTACCGGTTGGTAATATTGCTGAAGGTGGTTCTACGTTTATATGGGATGGTCAAACCTCTAGTGGCGAAGCCGCCCCAGCAGGTGCCTATCGTTTTAGAGTTGCAGGTTTAGTTGACGGTCAAGCGTCGGAATTACAAGCAATGACTTATCGTAAAGTTGACAGCGTTACACTCGCGGGTAACAACGGTAGTATTTTATTAAACCTTAATGGTGGCACCTCAATGGCATTAGCCGATGTTGTTGAAGTGTCAGAAGGTTAGTGTCGTGCAGGCTTTAGCCTGACAATATATACAAATTTGAAAAATGTCGCACTAATGTCGAACTGAAGTACGGCCTAAAAAATAATTTCTAAGAGGGTTAAATTATGTCATTTAATATTGCACTGAGTGGTTTAAACGCCGCCCAAAAAGATCTTGATGTAACATCAAACAACATTGCCAACGTCAATACCGTTGGTTTTAAAGAGTCGCGTGCAGAGTTTGTTGATGTTTATGCCTCATCATTACTGGCGGCAGGTAAAACCAAAGTAGGTGATGGCGTGCTAACCGCTGATGTTGCTCAGCAGTTTTCTCAAGGTAGCATTCAATTTACCAACAACGCCCTTGATTTAGCCATAACTGGTAATGGCTTTTTTGCCACCGTACCAGAGCTTGACTCTCTTGAGCGCTCTTATACTCGTGCGGGGCAATTCAAATTAAATGCTGATAATTTTGTCGTTAACTCTGCAGGTGGCCATTTATTAGGTTTTCCAGTAAATTCTGATGGCTCATCGTCATCGGTAAGCTTAAGTACTGCTGAGCCTATTCGTATTCCAACTGAATCGGGCGCCCCTACTAAAACCAGTGAAGTAGATATTCGCATGAATTTACCGGCAGGTGATTCTTATATCGCTGCGGCACCGGGTAATTTTGACCCCGATGATCCACTAAGCTTTAATCATTCTACCTCAGTGACTATTTTTGATTCTTTGGGTGAGAGTCATATTATGACCTATTATTTTGTCAAAGATGATCCAACGCCACCACCTGGAGCTGATAATGCCAACGAATGGATGTTATTTGCTGCGGTAGATGGTTCCCCAATTGATTTAGTTGATTCTAGTGTTTCTCCTACTGCACCAACTGGTATTGTTGGTGGTGATGTGTCTGGCCCTCTTGCCCCTACAGGTATTCAAGGTGCGCGTTTAGTTTTTGATTCATCAGGGGATTTTATAAGTCAAATACCAACACTAGCCGATGGCGGTATTGTTACACGTGATTTTGCTAACCATTTACCTAATGGTGCAGACACCACGCAAACAGTACAAATTGATTTTAATTTAGATGCTACAGGGCCAAACCCCAATGAACCGACACAATTTGCCTCTAATTTTGAAGTAACGGCATTGAATCAAGACGGTTTAGCGGTAGGGCGATTGACCGGCATTGATATTGGCAATGACGGCCTAGTGCGGGCCACTTATTCTAATGGCACGTCACAACCTTTAGCGCGTATTGCTATGGTTAACTTTGCTAACGAGCAAGGCTTAACACAAGTGGGTAATAGTAGCTGGAAAGAAAGTTTGGTGTCTGGTGGAGCGTTAGCGGGTGAGGGCGGTTCAGGTACTTTTGGTACTATTAACTCGTCAGCGTTAGAGCAATCCAACGTTAATTTAACTACTGAGCTTATTGATTTGATTTCAGCACAGCGTAACTTCCAAGCGAACTCACGAGCGCTAGAAGTCGATAATCAGCTGAACCAAACGATATTACAAATTAGATAAACTGTAGGCGGCGTATATTGAATAAAGAGCAATCGCACTTTATTCAAGCGCGAATAAATTTCTGTCTACTAATAAAGCCACAAGTACTATAAGTATTTGTGGCTTTTTTCGTCATTTACACCTCGCCACTCGCCACTAGTACCTCGAAACTGTCTTTCTGGCATTCTCTTTGCATTTATCTAGTTAATAGACTCACCATGTTGGAATTCATTATGGATAAGCTGCTTTACGTCGCCATGAGCGGTGCCAAACAGAATATGCAAGCATTAGCAATCAATGCTAACAACCTTGCTAATGCTAAAACGACAGGCTTTAAAGCTGATTTAGCACAGGCCAGAAGTATGCAAGCGTTTGGTGAAGGGCAACCGACACGTGTATTTGCCATGACAGAGCGCGCTAGCCAAAATTTTGACTCAGGCGGATTATTAACCACAGGCAGACCACTTGATATCGCTATTTCAGGTGACGGCTGGTTTGCGGTACAAGCCCCTGAAGCAGGCGCTGCCGGTGTACAAGTAGGTGATAGAGGCAATGGTGAAGCTTATTCTCGTCAAGGACATTTACGACTGACCGAAGATGGTTTATTAGAAACATCTAACGGAGAAGTCGTTTTAGGTGATAACGGCCCAATTACCATCCCTTTGCCGGTTAATAACATTCAAATATCGTCTGACGGAACCATTATGGTTCAGCCAGAAGGTGCGCCGAGTACCGTGCAAGAAGAGGTTGGTCGTATTAAGTTAGTTAACCCTGATGCGCGTATGTTAGAAAAAGGCACTGACGGCTTATTCAGACGTAAAGACGGTCAGGCAGAGCTTGCTAACGCCAATGTAAAAGTACAAGGCGGTACATTAGAGTCAAGCAATGTCAATCCGATCAGTGAAATGACCGCGATGATTGCCTTGCAACGACAATTTGAAATGCAATTAAAAATGATGAAAACCGCAGAAGAGATTGATACCAGCTCCGCCGCGTTATTACGGGCATTCTAATGTTGGCTAACTAGTTAAAGCAAAGAATTAAAGTAAAGAGTTAATGTACAGAATTTAAGTAAAGAATTGAATAAAAAACAATGAAAATTTAGAGGTGATGTATGAACGCAGCATTATGGATCAGTAAAACCGGCTTAGATGCGCAAACTAAAGATATTGCGGTTATTTCTAATAACTTGGCCAATGCTAGTACCATAGGCTTTAAGAAAAGCCGTGCGGTTTTTGAAGATTTACTCTATCAAAATATAAATCAACCCGGCGGCCGTACCGCGGATGATAGTGAAGCTCCTTCTGGCTTAATGCTAGGTGCCGGTACTAAAGTCGTTGCGACACAAAAAATTCATACCCAAGGGGATATGCTAACCACAGACAACGCCTTGGATTTAATGGTACAGGGTGAAGGCTTCTTTGAAATTTTAATGCCTGATGGTACCTCTGCTTATAGTCGTAATGGCCAATTTACCATGGACGATGAAGGCAATATGGTTACCCCCGGTGCGGGTTATTTATTACAACCGCAAGTGACTATTCCTGATGATGCGTTAAGTATTATTGTCTCTCAAGACGGTGAAGTGTCGGTAACATTGCAAGGGCAAGCAGAACCCGCAATTGTTGGTCAAATTAATACCATTAATTTTGTTAACCCAACAGGTCTTCAACCCATCGGGCAAAACTTATATACCGAAACACAGGTAAGTGGTGCGCCGCAAGAAGGTGTGCCAGGACTTGAAGGTTTTGGCATGATAGTACAAGGGGCGTTAGAAACCTCTAATGTTAATACCACCGAAGAATTAGTTAACTTAATTGAATCACAACGTGTTTATGAAATGAACTCAAAAGTAATTTCAGCGGTTGATCAAATGTTAAGTTTTATCAATCAGCAACTATAAGTCTTATGTTAGCTTGGCTTTTATGAAGGTAATTATTATAAAGGTAATTATGGAGGCGATTATGAAAAACAAATTATGTTATTTTTTTGCGGTACTGCTTATTAGCCAAGTAAGCGCTTGTAGTAATACGGTCGAATTGAGCAAGGCTTTGCCTAATGACCCCGACTTTGCGCCAATTTTACCCGAAGAAGAAGAGTTTGCCATTATACCTACCGGCTCTCTTTTTAAGAAAAACTACGTTAACAACATTTATTCTGATTCAAAGGCGCATCGTATTGGCGATATCATTTCGGTTATTTTAGAAGAAAGTACTCAAGCGAATAAAAATGCCAAAACTGAATTAACCAAAGAAAGTAGCGCCGCATTAGATCCTGTTATCGGTTTAGGCGGTACAGCCGTTACAGTTAACGGTCAAGCACTGCAATTTGGTATTAATCAAAATAGTAGCTTTAAGGGCGACTCTAAAGCGGATCAAGGTAATAGCCTGAGCGGTAATATTTCAGTGCACGTACTTAAGGTGTTGCCGAACGGTAATTTAATGATCCGTGGTGAAAAATGGCTCACCCTTAATAATGGTGACGAATATATCCGCTTAACGGGGGTTATTCGCTCAAAAGATATCAATTCAAACAACACTATTTTATCAACTAAGATTGCCAATGCTCGTATTCAATATGCTGGCACAGGTAGTTTTGCCGATGTCAATGAGCAAGGTTGGTTAACTAAATTTTTCAATAGCTCTTGGTGGCCATTGTAGGCGATAAAAAATCTCGCCTAGCAAGTGAAAGCGCGAATGAATTCCCGTCTACGACATAAAGGCGTGATGAATTTTCGCCTAGAAAGGTAATATTATGAAAGCAGTATTTACAATTATCATTATTTTTTTGGCTTTTTCCAGCCATGCTCAGCGAATAAAAGATTTAGCTGATGTTGCCGGTGTCCGCTCAAACCAACTGATAGGTTATGGACTGGTGGTCGGTTTACCGGGCACAGGTGAACAAAGCCCTTTTACCGAGCAAAGTTTTAAAACCATGTTAAGTAATTTTGGTATTACCATGCCAGAAAA
Organism: Colwellia sp. 39_35_sub15_T18; assembly: GCA_002162675.1. Taxonomy (GTDB): domain Bacteria; phylum Pseudomonadota; class Gammaproteobacteria; order Enterobacterales; family Alteromonadaceae; genus Colwellia. The sequence continues at coordinate 77,498 of MAAE01000046.1, forward strand.
CTTAAAACCAAAAATTAAAAATGTTGCTGCCGTTGCCGTACATGCTGAATTACAAGCGTTTAAAAAACCGGGGCAGACCATTGATATCACTGTTTCTAGTATGGGTAGTGCGCAAAGTTTGCGTGGTGGCACTTTATTACAAACCATATTAATGGGTATTGATGGCAATGCTTATGCCGTGGCACAAGGTTCATTAGTGGTTAGTGGTTTAGGCGCAGATGGTTTAGATGGCTCAAAAGTTATTGTAAATACACCAACCGTTGGCCGCATTTCTAATGGTGCCACTGTTGAGCGAGAAGTTAAGTCACCTTTTGCGACAGGTGATTATATAACGTTTAACTTACAGCATTCAGATTTTACTACGGCTCAGCGTTTATCCGATACCATTAACGATCTTATTGCCGGCTCTGCTCGGGCTATTGATGCCACTTCTGTACAGGTCACAGCGCCTCGTGATATTGCCGATAGAGTGAGTTTTTTATCGGTATTAGAAAATTTAGAATTTGAACCGGACTCAAGCTCAGCAAAAATTATTGTCAACTCACGTACCGGCACTATTGTTATAGGCTCTGAAGTACGCTTAATGCCAGCCGCTATTACTCATGGCGGTATTACGGTGTCAATTAACGAAGTGCAAGATGTTTCACAGCCCAATGCTTTTGCTGAAGGAGAAACGGTTGTTACCGAACAATCCGCTGTTAATGTGACGCAATCAGATGCACGTATGTTTGTTTTTAAGCCAGGTGTTACTTTAAACACGTTAGTTAGAGCTATTAATGAAGTAGGCGCAGGGCCTGGTGATGTTATGGCTATTTTAGAAGCACTTGATCAAGCGGGAGCCATTCGTGGCGAACTTATTATTATTTAGTTCTGCACGAGGATAATATTATGGCTAACAATTTAATGAACACGGCTAACTTTGACCAAGCGCGTAACGCTTTAGAATTAAATGGCTTAAATGCCATTCGTCAGCAATCCAAAGCGACGGATGGCGAGTCTAAAAAGGCCGCTTTGGAAGAAGCTGCTCAGCAGTTTGAAGCAATATTTACGCAAATGTTGCTAAAAAGCATGCGAAAGGCGCAAGAAGTACTGGAATCTGATAGCCCCTTTAATTCTGAGTCAACTAAATTTTACCGTGATATGCACGACCAACAAATGGCGTTAGAAATGTCATCTAATGGCTCGTTAGGGTTGACGGATCTTATTGTTAGGCAGCTAGGCGGTGACAATGACAACTTTACCCCGAGAACTGTGTTACGCAATGATGGCAACCTTGAACAAATTAAAAGGCTAGCTAAAGAAGATAAGCTTAACGCGGCACAAGTGCAGTCAACGGATGATTACCTGAAACAACACTTAGCTGGTGTCAATTCAGTGACTAGCGATGAAACCCAGATCCCTTTCATGGCGCAAAGTAAATCAGCAAGCCATGACGAAAGCAATATTGCTGGCACTAACATTGACGGTAATAATATTGACGGTATTAATATTGACGGTATTAATATTGACGGTAATAACCTTAATGGTAGCAAACCATTAAGCGTCAATTTTTCAACGCCAAGTTTTACCGAACCTAAAGATTTTGTTACCGCTCTTATTGAACCAGCAAAAGCAGTGCAAGAAAAACTAGGTGTCCCTTTTCAGGTTGTTATTGCCCAAGCCGCACTTGAAACGGGCTGGGGTCAAAAAATTATCAAAGATGAGCATGGCACTAGCTCAAATAATTTATTTAATATTAAAGCGGATAAACGCTGGGCTGGCGATAAAATTCAAAAAGAAACCTTGGAGTTTGAACAAGGTGCTATGGTGAAAAAATCTGCGCCCTTTAGAGCCTATCAGTCCTTATCTGAAGGCTTTAATGATTATGTTAATTTCCTTTCTAATAACGATAGATACCAAGGTGCATTACAAAAGCCAGGTAATGTGGAACACTTCCTGCATAGCTTACAGAAAGCGGGCTATGCGACAGATCCTCAATATGCCAATAAAATTATGGCAACACTGCGCACAGTCTCTAATTTAATCACTAAATAAATGTAGGAGCGACTTAAAGTCGCGAACACTGCACGGTTAAAACCGCTCCTACAAAAAATAGTAATATATTTACGAGGCAATGATTATGACGGTAAGTTTATACCAAACTGGTGTGAGTGGTTTGTTAGCTGCCCAACAGCAGTTGGCAACGACGGGTCATAATATTTCCAATGTTAACACTGACGGTTATACCCGCCAACGCGCTGAACAAAATGCATCACCAGGTTTGTCTACTGGCTCTAATTATCTTGGCTCAGGCACTTATGTTCAAGATATAACTCGTCTTTACGATCAATTTTCCTATAAAGAGCAATTACTTAATCAATCTAACTTAGGTGAAGCTAATGCGTTAAATGGTAGCTTGAATCAGCTTAATGACATTATGAGTTTTTCTGGTCAAGCGATTATGAATTCGGTTGGTCAATTTTATCAAACCGTTAATGGTGTTGCTGATAACCCAAGTGATGCAGGTTTACGCAGTATTGTTTTGAATCAAGCTGAAGCGTTAGCCAGTGACTTTCGCTCCCTTAACCAAAATTTTGACGAAATTGAAAAATCTATTAATGGTGAAATAGAGCAAGTTGCCAGAAAAATTTCAGAAATATCTATTGAACTTGCCAAAATTAATGAAACAATTTTACAAGCGAAAGACTTAACCCAAGCAGGGCAGCCCAATGACTTGCTAGACAAGCGCGATCAACTGGTTACCGAACTCGGTCAATATACTAAAGTGAATACCATCGAAGATACCAATGGTGTCATGACTGTGATGATAGGGAATGGTACAACCTTGGTTGCTGGCATAACGCCATTAACGGTAAGTGTTGAGGCTGGCGATCCTGATCCTTTAAAAACACAATTACGTTTAGTGGGTCCCAATTCTACAGTAGCTATTAATGGCGCTACTTTAGGCGGCTCTCTGGGCGGGGGCTTTGAATTTCGCGATGAACACTTAACCGAGCTGCGTAGTGAAATCAACCGTTTAGCGATGGCTATTTCTGCTACTTTAAATGGCAGTCAAGCTGATGGTTTGGACTTAAATGGCCAGCAAGGGGCTAATATCTTCACGGATATTAATACCACGCAATTACAGCAAGGGCGAGTATTAACGCCATCAAGTAACGCTGGTGACTTAGAAGCTCAGGTTAATATTACCGATGTATCTGTATTGCCAACGGATGAGTTTACAGTGCGTTACGACGGCACTGATTATATCATGACGAATATGACCACTAATGCGAGCACAAACTTAGGCGCTCCAGGCAGTGGTACTTATGCAACCGCTTTTGGTTTTGAATTTATTGAAACCAGTGGCGCACCAAGTAATGATGATTCTTTTGTCATAAGACCCACTGAAAATAGTGCTGCGCTTATGGAAGTAACGTTAACCGATGGCGCCGCAATAGCAGCCAGCTCGGCAGTAGAAATTACGCCATCAGATAATAATATTAGTGCTGGGCAAATAGCTATTGTTGATATGTTTGACCCTGTCAATGCTCAAGCGGCAATGCCGATACGTATTGATGTATTAGAAGACCCAATTGGCACTTTTAATTATACCATTACTGATAATTTAGGCGCCACTTCAGCGCCTATTGCTTATACACCGCCCAGTCAAAAAATTGACTTGCTGCCACTACCTTCAACAGCCAGTTTTCAAATAGAAATCTCGGGAACGCCCTCAGGCTCTGCGCCCAATGCACCAGAGCAATTTTTTATTGGTGATGCCTTTGGTCTTGGTAATAATAGCAATATAGTTGCCATGGCGAAAACTCAAGAGCAAGGCGTGACCAATGGTGGTAAAGAAACCTTTAGTCAAAGTTTGGCTATATCAACATCTGTTGTTGGTTCAAAATCAAGCTCGGCTAAGCTAGTCTCAGAAACAGCCGAAGCACTTTTTACGCAAGCATTTAATCGTAATCAAGAAGCTTCAGGCGTTAATTTAGATGAAGAAGCGGCGAATTTATTGAGGTTTCAGCAAGCCTATCAAGCGGCTTCACAAATTATCTCTGTAGCTAATACTCTTTTTGATACCATTTTATCGGCCGTAAGGTAAGGGGATTTTTATGCGTGTATCTACTCAACAGTTTTATTTTCAAAATTCCCAGCAACTTAGTAATAAACAAAGTGATGTTAACGATCAAATTAAGTACTTAGCTAGTGGTAAGCGAGTACTAACAGCAAAAGATGATGCTGTTTCTTACGGTACATTGGCGGGTTATAAAGATGGCTTAGCGAATATTGAAAAGTACCAGCGTAACCTTACTCAAGCAGAAAATCGCAATAGCCTACAAGATGTATCTTTTACTAGTGCCGAAGATGTTATGCAGCAGCTTAAGCAATTATTCATTCAAGCGAATAACGGCGTTTATTCAGATAATGACCTTTATTCACTAGCTGAATTAGCTAAAAATTCTCAGCAACAATTGCTAAACATTGCCAATGAAAAAGATGAGACAGGCGGCTATATTTTTGCTGGTTATCAAATCGATGTTCAGCCTTTTTCATTACAGCCAGATGATTCTGTTGTTTATCAAGGCGATGGTGGTGTTAGAGAACTTCAAATAGCTAAAAATGTTACGGTTGACATTAATCAGGCGGGTGATGATGCATTTGAAAACGTGGCTAATAATATCGGTGACTTTTCTGCAAATTATAATACTAATACTTCGGGTATTTCAGTCAATAAAGCGGTGATAGCTAACCCCGGCGCGTATGACAGCGTCACAAACCCACCAGACTATAATTTTAACTTTACTTCAGCAACAGATTTAACTGTTACCGATAGTGGTGGTACGGTCGTTTTTAATACCAGTACCTATACGCCAGGGCAAACAATTACCTTTAATGGTATTGAAGTGCAATTAAACGGCAATCCATTGCCGGGCGATGACTTTGATTTAACCCCGCAAGAGAACATCAGTATTTTTGACACTATAAAAAATGCTATAGATTGGATGAATGTAGGTGCGAGTCCTACCGACGTAACTCAGCATGCTGTTGATTATGAAGTGATTTTAGGTCAGCTTGATGAGGCGTTAAACCACATGACAGGCAGGAGAGCAGAAACAGGTGTTCGATTAAAGCTTATCGAAAATCAAGTTGCTAATCACCTAGATGCTGAGCTTTATCTATCGTCAGGGCGATCAAATATTGAAGACCTTGATTTTGCTAAGGCGGTGGCCACTTTTGAACAATCACAGGTGTCACTTCAGGCTGCGCAACAAAGCTTTGTACAGATTAAAAATTTAAGTTTATTTAATTACCTATAAAAGTACTTATTTGGCTTGAAAATTGCTTTAAATACTTGAGCGAACATTATTAGTGGGCAATTGGCCCTAAGGATATAAAAATGGCTTTAATTGTCAATAGCAATATTTCATCATTAAATTCACAGCGTCAATTAGCACGTTCTACTAGTGAGTTATCAACCAGTTACGAGCGCTTGTCTTCAGGGAAGCGTATTAATAGTGCCAAAGATGATGCTGCGGGGTTGCAAATTGCAAGCCGTCTGACGTCTCAAATTAATGGCTTAAATCAAGCATCACGAAATGCAAACGACGGCATTTCCTTGGCGCAAACAGCAGAAGGTGCGTTAGACGAATACACTAATGCGGTTCAACGTATGCGTACTTTATCTGTGCAGTCGGCTAACGGTTCAAACTCGGCTGCTGATAGAACAGCACTTGATACTGAGTACACACAGCTGGAGAATGAACTTACTCGAATATCCGCGCAAACGTCTTTTGGTGGCGTTAAATTACTTGACGGTACTTATAACGAGGACTTTCAAATTGGCGCCGATGCTAACCAAACTATTTCTATTACCATTACTCAAGATTTCTCAAGTACTAATATAGGGGCAGATGGTGATATTTCTACAGCTTCAGGGGCACAAACTGCCATTGCAGCGCTTGATAGTGTATTAGGTTCAGTAAACAGCGTCCGAGCTGACTTGGGTGCTCGACAAAACCGTTTTAGCTCAGTAATTCGAAGTAATGATAATACCGCACAAAATGTAGGGGCTTCTCGTTCACGCATTGAAGATACTGATTATGCTATGGAGTCAGCGGCACTGGCCAGAAATAGTGTTCTGCAGCAAGCAGCAAGCAGTATGTTAGCGCAGGCGAACCAGCAGCCTCAAATTGCTTTGTCATTATTACAATAGGAATATGACTGAAAAACATTAAAACAAAGTAATAATGCATTTAAAAAAGAACACTTTTTTATAAAACATAAAAACCTCGAAAGAGGTTTTTTGTGTTTTAACAGTAAGTTAAAAGGATTTTGTAATATTATTTAGTTTTATTTGAAAAAAGATTAAAGAAAAAAAAGCACTTGTCGATAACATTTGTATGAGGCAAAACTTGATGAATTTAATCAGCCTCTAACTTTAACCAAAAGGGTTTACCCAGGGGCTTATCATGGCATTAGTAGTAAATAGTAATATCGCATCTCTTAACTCTCAACGTCAGTTGAGCCGTTCTACCAACGATTTAGAAACAAGCTACCAACGTTTATCTTCTGGTAAACGTATCAATAGTGCGGCGGATGATGCTGCTGGCTTACAAATATCTAGTCGCTTAACATCTCAAGTTAACGGTTTGAACCAAGCAAGTCGAAATGCTAATGATGCAATTTCTTTAGCGCAAACAGCTGAAGGTGCATTGGATGAATACACTAACGCGGTTCAACGTATGCGTACTCTATCAGTACAATCAGCTAACGGCTCAAACTCAGCTGCTGATAGAACCGCACTTGATACTGAATACACACAGCTAGAAGCAGAGCTTACTCGTATTTCAGCTCAAACATCATTTGGTGGTGTTAAATTACTTGATGGTACCTATGATGAAAACTTCCAAATTGGTGCTGATGCTAACCAAACTATTTCTATAAGCATTTCACAAAGCTTTACTAGTACCGATATTGGAGCTGACGGTGATATTTCTACAGCTTCAGGGGCACAAACTGCCATTGCTGCTTTAGACGTGGCATTAGTAGCTGTAAACACTGTTCGTGCTGATTTAGGTGCGAGACAAAACCGTTTTAGCTCAGTCGTTCGTAGTAATGATAATACGGCGCAAAACGTAAGTGCTTCACGTTCTCGAATTGAAGATACTGATTATGCTATGGAGTCAGCGGCACTGGCCAGAAATAGTGTCTTGCAGCAAGCAGCAAGTAGTATGTTAGCACAGGCTAACCAACAGCCTCAAATTGCTTTATCGCTACTTTAAGCAAGGTAATACTTAATAGTAATAAAGGGGCTCACTATATGAGCCCCTTTTTTGTTTTAATTTGAGTTTAGGTAGGATAAAGAGGTTAATATGAACAGTTTATCGATAACTGGTGTCAATGAAGTGGTAGACAATAGTGCTAAATTATCATTAGGTAAAGTAGCACTAGATACCATAGTAAAGCCTGAAAATGTGAAAAAAGAAGATCAGGACTTGATAGAAAAAAATAAGATAGAGGAAACCTCGAAAGCTGCTGACGTTGAAGAACCTGATAAGGAAGCGCTAAAAAGTGCTATTGATGTCATTGCATCATTTATGAACCATAAAAGTAAGCATGTTAACTTTTTGATTGACGAAGGCACTGACAAATTAGTCATACGCGTGGTAGATGCTAAAAATAATGAATTGATTAAACAATTTCCATCAGAGGAAATTTTAGACATGGCCAATAAAGTAAAAGGTTTGCGACAAGAAATTGGTGAAAATACTGGTATACTTATTGATAGTAAAGTGTAACCGCACTGGAATAGCATTTTGTTGTTAACTTTAACTAAAGGTAAGTAGCTTTACATCAAGTGAAGAGTGACTATAGGAGATTAACATGGCTAACATAACTAGCTTAGGTATTGGCTCAGGATTACAACTTGAAAGCCTTGTCACGGCATTTATTGATGCTGAAGCAATTCCTAATGAAATTAGGCTACAAGAAAAACAAGATTCTCTAGAACTTGAATTATCAGGTGTAGGTAGCTTTAAATCAGCTTTGTCTTCTTTTGATACCATTCTTGACAAATTAACAGCAAGTGATGCTTTTAATAAACAAAAAGTTTCGGTAAGTAGTAGCGCAATCGAAGTTACAACCAATGGTTTTGCAAGTAATGGTAGCTTTAGTGTTGATGTGCAACAGCTAGCCAAAGGCAGTCAGTTAAAATCTGTAGCGTATGGCGCATCAACCGATTTGGTTGGTAATGGCACGTTAACATTGACAGCTGGTACTAATACCTTCGATGTAGCTATTGATGCGGCAGATGATCTCAGTGCTGTTCGAGATAAAATTAATCAACAAGCTGAAAGTTTTGGTGTTACAGCTAACATTATCAATGGTGATTCAGGTAGCTACCTTATTTTTAATTCAACGATTACTGGCGCTGCCAATAATTTGACTGTCACTACTTCAGATGCTTCTTTAAATAATATATCTGTCAATAATACTCAAACGGCTGAACAAATATCAACTGATGCAATTATTACCGTTGATGGTGAAACAATCACTCAAGATAACAATATTTTTAAGAATATTATTGAAGATGTCACCATAACGGCCAAAGAACTCTCCTCTGGAACGCCCGCAGTACTGACCTTAGAGCAAGATGAAGAAAATGGTGCTGATTTACTCAATGAATTTGTTGCAGGATTTAATGAACTTGTCGATCAATTAACGGGTTTGGGAGCATCGAAACAAGGTCGGTTAGCATTTGATGCTAGCGTTAGACAAGTTAAACAGCAAATTACTAATGTTGCCATTCAAACCGTATCAGGGCTATCAGGTCCTTTAAGTGCTCTAACAGACCTAGGTTTAGAGTTAGATAAAGACGGTAAACTACAAATATCAACTTTTACCTCAGAAAATATAGCTACTGGCGCAGATCGAATGAGTAATGCCTTACAAAATAATTCTGAGAGTATTGGCGAGCTTTTTGCATCATCTAATGGTATTGCAACACAAATGTCATCAATTATTGATAGCTATATTGATTTTGATGGGGTTTTAGAGCAAAGAGAAACTTCTTTAGAGGAACGCCTGAGTGGCGTTGCTGATGAATGGGAAGCTTTAGAAAGTCGTTTACGCAGTTATGAAGACACCTTAAGAAAACAATTTACTGCGTTAGACACAACCATTGCTCAATATAATGCAACGGGTGATTTTTTAACTTCCTCTCTAGCTAATTTGTTTCCTAAAAATGAATAGTGGGTTTAAGTCAAAATTATAAGTAAAAATTAATTGTAGAGGATTTGTTATGCGTAATAATCTAAAAATGTATCAAAAAGTTAATCTTGAAAGCTCAATGAAAGCAGCAGATCCCCATACTGTGATATTGATGTTGTTCAACGGAGTATTAGAAAGTATCTCTGTGGCTATTGGTGCCATTGAGCGAAAAGACTTTGAAATTAAGTCTAAAAGTTTATCAAAGGCAATTAATATACTGCGTTCTCTACAGCACTCTCTAGATAAAGACTCGGAACCAGAAGTGTCAAAAAACTTTGACGTGCTTTATAGCTACTGTATAAATAAATTAACTAAGGCTGGTGTGTCGCTAGAGTTGAGTGATTTTGATGAAGTTATAACAATGATTAAACCACTAAGAGATGCATGGAAAAATATGCCTGAACAAGGCAAGCAAGATGGCATCGTTGCTTTAACTGAAAAAGCTCAAAGTAGTAAAGTAGCTCAAACAGCAGAATTATAGCGTGAATACTAATATAGCAATCACCGCTATTATCAGTGAAATTAAAGCATTAACTGATAAGGCGGCATGCCATATTAAACAAGAACAAATAGAATTATGTCAAAATGTATTAAAGCAAAGGCAAAATTTGCTAGAGCAACTTTTTGATAGCGTTACTCAAGACTCAGCATTATCTGATAAACAACTCTGTGCCGATTTGGGGGCTTTTATTGAAAGACAAGATAAACAAGTCGTGTTGCAATGTCAAAATTTGCATAATGCTCAAAAAGAAAAAATAATGAAACAAAGAAAAGTGGCTAAGGGAATATCTCATTACGGGAAATTGGCTAAGTGAGTGCCTAAAGGAAATGAACAAGTGTTTTTCTTCTAAAACTTTTATGCACGTTCTTAATAATAAAGGGGTTGTGAATCCCTTAAATAACCTATCGTTTATCTCTCGCTATACCTTATCATTACCTGTTCATTTTATTCAATAAACTAAGGTGAGTACCTTGAATTCAAACGAAATTGAAAATAACATAACTAACGACTTGCCAGATAAAATAGCCAAGCTAGAAGAAAAAGCACGAATAGTAGGGGAGCGTCTTTCGAAGCAAGAACATCTAGAAGCAGAGCTACAGTCGTTGGCGGATAACATGTCATTACTTGGCGATACAGAACAAGGCTTAGCTGATATGTTTTTGCGTAATATGAACGCTTTTAAAATATACTTGCCTGATATCTATCATCAATTCGTTGATTACCATGCTAATAATTATCTAATTAATATTGTCGATGGCTTTGTTAATATCTTTGATAAAAACAGTAATAGCAACCTGTACACATATCCCCCTTATTTGGAAGAAATTCATCGCGTTAAGTATTATCAGTGTAATCCTATATCAACTCAATTAAAGCTTTACTCTGACCTTGTCAATCAAGGGGGATTTATGCATGTAAGTAACTTAAATCCTATTATTCAACGATTAGAAAAACGTGAAGCTGAATATAAAAATAAACCACGTAATGCGCCAAAAGTAATGAATAGTTTATTAATTTTTGGGGTAGGCCTTGGTTATCATATTGATTTGCTTTTAGGTCAGCATCAGGTAAATAATCTGTATATTGTAGAGCCTGAATTAGATTTATTTTACAGTTCATTATTTGTCACTAATTGGGCTGGCTTATTGAATAAGCTTGATAAAAGTAACTGTGATTTATATCTTTCTTTAGGTGAGCAAAAAGAAAGTTTTTTTGATGATTTGCATTTGAAGACTTATGCCACAGGTCAATATGCACTAGCTAAAGCGTTTGCATATATCCATAATGACTCACCTGAAATATTAACGTTAGTGAATGACTTTAAAAATCGTTTTCGTGAAGTGAATACCTCTTGGGGCTTTTTTGATGATGGTGTTATTTCTATTTCTCACTTATTAGAAAACCTAACTAATAAGACACCTCTATTTAAAAAGCAAGCAATGATTAACAATGTACTTGCTGATATACCCGTTTTTATCGTGGGTAATGGCCCATCTTTGGATGAATTAATTGATACAATTAAAGCATATCAAGATCAGGCAATAATAATTAGTTGTGGTTCAACCTTAAGTGCACTTTACAAATATGGCATTATCCCGGACATTCACTGTGAGCAAGAGCGTACTAGTCCAATAGCAAAACAAGTAGAGTGTTACTGCCCTAGTGATATATTACGAACAATTAACTTTGTTGCACCAGCAACGGTACATCCTGATGTTTTTGCTAAATTTAATAATAAACTCATGATGTTAAAAGATTATGAACCGGCGAGTATTCTAGCTCAAGGACTTAGTGGTATTCAAGGTCAAACTGATAACCATAAATATATTAATCCAACGGTAGCAAATACAGCTTTAACCGCTGCTATATCAATGGGCTTTAAGAACATATATTTTTGCGGTGTTGATTTAGGGCATAAAGTTGGTGGAAGCCACCATAGTAAAAAAAGTTTCTATTATAATGAAGCGGAAATTGACTTGAATTTTTATCATAACACGAAGAAAGCGGTTAAACTATTTGAAGGTAATTTATCCGGTCAGTTTGTTACTGATAATTTTTTCGAGCTATCTCGACGGATGATAGAGCAATTAATACAGACAACTGATGATAGTTGTTTTTTTAATCTTTCTGACGGCATAAAAATAGCGGGAGCTATGCCCTTAGCGAAAAAAGAGTTGGCGAGTCACTTTGATAATAAAAACAAAATAGATAAAAACGGAGAAATTAATCAACTCTTTTCGCAAGCAAAGCTTATGTTAAATAATACTAAAGTGCGAGAGGAGCTTAACTCTTCTTTAGACTTGCCTGGTTTTGAGTTTTTGTGTGACAAGTTACTACTATCGGCATCAGTACAAGTAAATCACTGTTCAGATGCTTTGACATTATTGGCAACTCAAATGCAATTATTACAAGGATCGTACTCTAATCAAAATTTTTATCTTTTACTAAATGGCTCAATGTTACAGATGTTTTCGATGCTTTTGCGCCTTCTATATGAGTCTAACGACGAAAAAGAAGCGCTTAACGACTTTAAATACGGTCTTGGGCATTATCAAGGGTTTTTAGTTGCCGCACCAAAATACTATCGTGATAATGTTCTGGTTGCTCATGAAATGACTAGTGGCTTTCATGAAAGTTTAAAATCAATAAGCCAGTACAATAAATAATTATTTCGTTTTAGGTATTAATAAGGGAAAAGTAATGTCTATAGATAGCCGATTCGTGAAAAATCACATAAACATAGACGGTACAGTTTATTCAGTGCTACCTAATAACTTCAAAGATCTAGAGCATTCTTTTGAAATTAAAAAGCAATACGAGAAATTAAATCAACAAGCAATGTCTGGTTTTAAACGTGTAGGACAATGCATTGATACACCACTCCGCTCTGAGCATATGCATGTACTTAAGGCTCATTTAGACCCTAAATTATGTCAAATGCTCATTGAGGAATATGATAAAAACTCTCAAACAGTACATGACAACAGTGTGTTGCAAGTGTTATTACCACAAGTCTTTAATCAAGCATTAGATGAGCAATTGATTTCTTACTTTAATAGTGAATACTGTGTTTTTTGGTGGTCTATTTATAAAGTATCAGAACATGTGACTGACGATGTTTATTTCACTAAGTGGCATTGTGATGCTGGACCTAGAAAACATTTAAAAGTTATTGTTTACCTAAACGGTCATGAAGAACATGGCAGTGATACTGGTTACTTGAAAAAAACCGAAACAGACCAGTTAAAAGAAGTGGGTTATATTTTCAATGATATTAATGATCGAGTAGTCGATATATCTGAGTTATGCCAACACTTTAATATTTCATTTGAACCCCAATAGGGGGCGTTCAAAATTCTGTGTCAGCTTAAATTGTTAAATATCGAGTACGCTGTCTAAACGTCCTTCAAAATAAATCGCTAACTGAGATAAACAAAGACTCCAATTGTGAAT
>MAAE01000057.1 GCA_002162675.1 Colwellia sp. 39_35_sub15_T18
GTAGTTTACCGTATGGGTTATGCAAGCACTCGTGCTGAAGCCCGTCAATTAGTTAGCCATAAGGCTATCGTGGTAAACGGCGTTGTAGTTAATATTCCATCTTTCACTGTTAAAGCTGAAGATACTGTTTCTGTTCGTGAGAAGTCTAAAACTCAAGCGCGTATTATCGCTGCTTTAGAATTAGCTGATCAACGTGAGAAGCCACTTTGGGTTGAAGTAGATAACAAGAAGCTTGAAGGCGTTTTCAAACGTGTTCCAGATCGTGCTGACTTATCTGCCGAAATTAATGAACAGTTGATTGTTGAACTTTATTCTAAATAGTAAAGTTGCACTTTAAGAGAGGACATATATGCAGGGTTCTGTAACCGAATTCCTTAGACCACGCATGGTTGGTATTGAAAATATCAACCCTCGTCGCGCTAAAGTAACTTTAGAGCCACTAGAACGTGGTTTTGGTCACACTTTAGGTAATGCGTTACGCCGTATTCTTTTATCTTCAATGCCAGGTTGTGCTGTAACTGAAGTAGAGATTGATGGTGTTTTACATGAGTACAGTAGTAAAGAAGGTGTTCAAGAGGACATCATCGAAATATTGTTAAACCTTAAAGGACTAGCAGTTTTGTTAGAAGGCAAAGATGAAGCCGTTCTAACTTTAACTAAGTCTGGTGAAGGCCCTGTAACGGCAGCTGATATACAACATGATGGTGATGTAACTATTACAAATCCAGATCATGTAATCTGCACCCTAACCGGTGAAGGTACTATCAGCATGCGTATTAAAATTGAAATGGGGCGTGGTTACGTTCCTGCTTCAGTTCGTCGCGATGCCGAGGAAGAAGATCGTGCTATTGGTCGTTTGTTGGTAGATGCCTCATTCAGCCCAGTAGTAAGAATTGCTTATGATGTTGAGTCTGCTCGTGTTGAACAACGCACAGATTTAGACAAATTAGTTTTAGACATGGAAACCAATGGTACATTGGATCCGGAAGAAGCTATCCGTCGCGCTTCAACTATTCTAGCTGAACAGTTAGATGCGTTTGTTGAGCTACGTGATATCAAAGAAGTTGAGCAAGTGGAAGAAAAACCATTGTTTGACCCAATATTGCTTCGTCCAGTTGATGATTTAGAACTAACTGTTCGCTCAGCAAACTGTTTAAAAGCAGAAGCAATTCAATATATTGGTGATTTAGTACAACGTGCTGAAGTTGAGCTTCTTAAAACGCCTAATTTAGGTAAGAAGTCATTAACTGAAATCAAAGACGTGTTAGCGTCACGTGGTTTGTCTCTAGGTATGCGCCTAGAAAACTGGCCACCAGAAAGCATCGTTGACAACGACTAGTTCGATCATCGTTTTTTTAATAGTTTTTTAAGAAGGATTAACACATGCGTCATCGTCAAAGTGGTCGCCAGTTAAACCGTAATAGCAGTCATCGCCAAGCGATGTTCCGCAATATGGCAAGCTCTTTAGTTAAGCACGGCGTTATCAAAACGACTGTAGCTAAAGCTAAAGAACTACGTCGCGTTGTAGAGCCTTTGATTACATTGGCTAAAACCGACAGTGTTGCAAATCGTCGTTTAGCATTTGCTCGTACACAAGATAAAGAAGTAGTAGGTATTTTATTTAACGAACTTGGTGAACGTTACCAAGAGCGTCCAGGTGGTTACACTCGCATTTTAAAATGTGGTTTCCGTACTGGTGATAAAGCGCCTATGGCTTATGTTGAATTAGTAGACCGCCCAGCAGTTGAAGAAGCTGTTGAAGAAGTTGAAGAATCAGCAGAAGCTTAAACCTCGTTTAAGTTTCATCTAAAAAACCGAGCCTTGGCTCGGTTTTTTGTTTCTTGTGAATGGACTTTTAATCACACTTTTCTTTTTAATACGAACAAGTTCCCGCCGACACTTGATCTTCCTGTCAATTCCCCGTATAAAATAGCCATCTTTCACCATAAAATTTTTGAGTCAGTTTTCATGTCATCACGAAATCCTATTATTGCTATTACTGGCTCCTCTGGTGCAGGTACCTCAACAACAACTGCAGCGTTTGAGCACATGTTTCGCACCTTAAATGTTAGTTCTGTTAATGTTGAAGGAGATAGCTTTCACCGTTTTTCTCGGCCTGAAATGGATATAGAAAAACGGAAAGCAAAGGAAACTCATACTAATATTAGTTATTTTGGCGATCTTGCTAATGACTTTGGCGCCTTAGAAAAATTATTCATTAATTACGGCGAAACAGGTAAGGGCATGATGCGTCGTTACTTGCATACTTTTGATGAAGCTGTGCCTTATAATCAAATGCCTGGCACATTTACGCCTTGGGAAGAGCTAGGTGACGGCACTGACTTATTGTTCTATGAAGGGCTTCATGGTGGCGTTGTGACGGAAGCTAATGATGTTGCCAAACATGTCGATTTACTGATTGGTATGGTGCCTATTGTAAATTTGGAATGGATCCAAAAAATTGTTCGTGATACCAAAAAACGTGGTCATAGCCGTGAAGCCGTGACAGCAAGTATAGTACGCAGCATGGAAGACTATATTTCATTTATTACGCCACAGTTTTCTCGTACCCACATTAATTTTCAACGAGTACCAACGGTTGATACTTCAAATCCATTTAGTGCCAAAGCCATCCCTAGTTTAGATGAGAGCTTTGTGGTTATTCGTTTTCGCGAAGTTAAAAATGTCGACTTTCAATATTATTTGCGCATGATTGACGGGGCATTTATGTCACGAGTTAGCACGCTTGTTGTACCTGGTGGTAAAATGGGCTTAGCAATGGAATTGATTTTAACGCCACTTATTCGTGATTTAATCGAACGTAAAACCCAAGCGAATAAACAGCTTGATTGGATGAGTGATCTGTAAAAGCAGTTACGAGTATCGAATCGCAAGTTAATTGGTATTTGTGAATAGTTGTTGTATTTCACGCTGAATTTGCGCTTTTATTTCACCTTGTTTAAGTTCGGTTAAATCGGCCGTTTGGCACCCGAATAGAAAATCTTCCAATAATATTTCTGCTTTAGATAACTTACTGTGAAATAAATTGTGCGAAGTTAGGTTATGGTTTTCAATTTCAAAAATAGCTTTCAGTTTAGCACTAAGAAAATCGCTAATATTGCCTAGCTTATCATCGACAAATAATTTGTGACCATGTTTATTCCTTGTCATACCTCTAATACGATAATCAATATCGATAACATCGGCCTCAAACTCTTCAACGATATAATTAATTACCTTTAGTGGTGAAATAACCCCGCAGGTTGATAATTCAATATCAGCTCTGAAAATGGCTATACCGTCTTGTGGTGATTCTTCAGGGTAGGTATGGATACAAATATGTGATTTATCAAGGTGAGCAACCAAACTTTCTGCATAAGAGGTAGGTTGTGCCTCTTCTGAGATCATCAGCGTGACACTAGCACCTTGTGGCTGGTAATCTTGTTTGGCGATATTAAGCACATTGCCACCAATGGCATGAGAAATTTTAATCAGTAAAGCCGTTAAGTTATGGGCACAAAAATGTTCATTAACATAGGTTTTATAATGTCGATGAGCTTGTTTGTCATTAAGGTAATGCAGTTTGTATAACGAAAAACTTAAACTTTTCGTTAAATTATTAAAGCCATGTAAAGTGATTTTGCTCATTGAGGTTATTTTTATTGATTAATAATAGAAAAGTCATGGGTGATCTTGACATTAGCACTCAGCATTAATGCGACAGAACAATATTTGTCAGCGGATAAAGCGACAGCACGCTCTACTACTGTTTCTTTGACATTCTTGCCGGTAATCACAAAATGTAAGTGAATACTCGAGAATAATTTAGGTACGCTATCAACACGTGTACCGTCAATATCAACTATACAGCCACTAATTTCTTGACGGGCTTTTTGCAAAATACTCACCACATCTACAGATGAGCAGCTACCTAGAGAAATAAGTATATTTTCCAAAGGGCTTGGAGCTAAGCCTTCAGCATTAGCATCCAATATCAGGGTATGACCGCTTGCTGAGGTGCCGAGGAAAAGTTCTTCACCAAGCCATTTTACTTGTGCTTTCATTGCCACCACTCATGATAAATTAATGATGACTATTCTAGCTAAGTTGCGTGGTTACCACTAGGGGATAAATAATAAATGTTGTAAGTGGCTGTGAATTTAGCCAGTTACAGAACTAGAAAATATAACTAGGAACTTTGAGTGAGCTGATTATTGATTTCGCTATCAAATAAATTTTTTATTAAGCCTGAAAACTCTTTAATAAATCGGCATTGCGGTTCAGTAGCAGGGTTATTAACAACACTAGCCAGGATCTCCTCTAAATCATAAACAATGGCATCAACTTCACGAATAATAGCATTACGTTGGTTGAAGGTAAGCGCGTCATTTTGGCTACAAACATTGATGATTTGTTCGCTCAGCTCTTGTTCAATAATAACAATAACTGTGTCCGCATCAGTCTCAGCGGTCTGAGCATTTTCAAAAAAGCTTAAGTGCTCAGTGAGGTATTCAATAATATGAATGTAACCGTCAGTATCTGTGACCATAGAAAATGGGTACGCTATCGTGTTAACTTACTTTCAGTATAGCGGTATTTTTTTGCAGTAGTAGAGTTTTTTTATTAAAAACAATGAAAAAATCAATGCAGGAAAAAAGTATTAAGGAGAGGGCTTATAATTACCTTTCTCCTTAATTAAACTTAAAAATTAAGCGACAGCATTAGTGCTCTCAAATATTTTATCAGCAGAAGCAGCAACAAAACCAGTATATAATTGGCCATTAGTTAATGGGTAACGCTTGGCAAACTCATAGAAACAGCTAGGAATTTCTATACTTTTATCGCTAAACTCAACTAACGCTTTATCGGCTAGAGTAGATGACTGCTCTAATTTTACCACTTCATCACCTTTGACTTCGCCACCTGTGCTGTTTAACGTATATCCAGCTTGTTTAAGGCTATTATTAACGGCAACAATACAGTCAAAACTCTCTAAGTGATTAATACTTACAGTAAAATGATTAGCGCGATAACCCCATGCGGCTAACCAAGCAGCATATTCACTCGTCGCTAATAATGTTTGATAGTCAACTGAGCTAATTTGCCATGGGCGCCCTGAGTATAAAAAACCTTGCTGCTCACTAATATCTTCAGGCAATTGATCGACTAGTTTATGTATGATTGCTTGGATCTCTGTTGATAATTCTTCTACGCGCAATTCGCTGATGAAAACTTTTGGCATGCTGCTATCGTTGTGTTCGAAATGCTTGGCAGTTAACTTCTTAGCCGCAAAATCGTATTGACCACATTCAGTATAGCCAATCGTTAATAAGTGCTGAGCAAGCTTGTTTAAATTAACTTTTTCAAGATTAAAAGTACGGTAAGCAACATGGTCATTGATAACATCGCCACCATTAGCCAATAATTGACGAATGCTGTCGGCTGATGGTGTTACGGCAATGTACTGTTGCCAGATATTATCAAAAAGTTTAGTGACTTGAGCGGTCATAAGGTTTCCTCTCTATAAAAATTTGTTATCAATAAAAAAATTAAAATATGGGAAGTAGTGAATGATGGCTAAAAATTTTCCTAGGGGAGTTTTTGGTGACAACAGACGCTACCACCAAAAACTATATTTGATCGATACTTTTAAAGAAGCAGGGACGAAAGCCCTCAGTCCTTTTTGTTGCAAAAATATAAGTATCTTTATGGTGCATAATTAAATCAAGTTAAATTGAATAGCTAAGCTACGTAGTTAAAGTGTAATACCTGGGCTTAAAGTCGCGGGTAAACTTACTTTTTCAGCCTCAACTGAAGCAATAGGATAAGCACAATAGTCAGCAGCATAAAATGCACTGGCTCTATGATTACCACTGGCGCCAATACCACCAAATGGTGCGGCACTGCTTGCGCCAGTAATAGGTTTATTCCAATTGACAATACCAGCACGAATACGGGCAAAGAAATGGTTGTATAAAGCTTCGCTATCACTTAATAAACCAGCCGATAAACCAAAGCCGGTGTTGTTGCCTTCATTGATGGCTTCATCAAAGTCCGAATAACGATACACTTTTAATAATGGCCCAAAGTATTCTTCATCGGGTATGTCGGCAACAATATCACTAACATCAATAATACCCGGAGAAATAAAGCCAGTGTTTACTTCTAAATGCTTTAATGTCAGTAATGATGTCGCGCCTAAAGCAAGTAATTTTTGTTGAGCCGCAACTAAGCTTAAAGCGGCTTTTTCAGAAATCATAGAGCCAATAAAAGGCTGTTCATCATCGTCATAATAACCAATGGTTAGTGCTTTAGTGGCTGCAATCAGCTTAGCCATAATGGCATCACCTTGGGCGCCAGACTCGATAAATAAACGACGAGCACACGTACAGCGTTGACCTGTCGTCACAAAAGCAGATTGAATAATATCGTGCACAACGGCGTTAATATCGCTAACATCTTTAACGATAAGTGGGTTGTTACCGCCCATTTCTAGCGCTAAAATTTTACCTGGCTGACCGCCAAATTGTTCATGTAATAAATGACCTGTAGCTGAGCTGCCCGTGAAAAATAAACCGTCGATCATTTTATTGCTAGCTAAGGCTTTACCCGTTTCAACTTCGCCTTGTACTAAGTTAATGACACCAGCAGGAAGTCCTGCCGCTTGCCAAATTTTTAATACTTCTTCAGCAACCTTAGGTGTTAGCTCACTGGGCTTAAATACGATGGTATTACCCGCGATAAGTGCAGGTACAATATGGCCGTTAGGTAAATGTCCAGGGAAGTTATAAGGGCCAAAAACAGCAACGACACCGTGAGGCTTGTGACGAATAAAAGCTTTTGCACCAGGCATTGGGTTTTCAACCGTGCCAGTACGTTCATTATAGGCATTCAAGGAAATATTGATTTTACCGACCATGGCACCCACTTCACCTAAGGTTTCCCAGCGAGGTTTACCTGTTTCAAGGGCGATGGTGTTGGCTAGCGCTTCCTTATTTTCGGCCAATAATTCAGCAAACCTTGATACTATGCCGACACGCTCATCAAAACTGAACGTTGACCAAGTTTCGAAAGCCGTGCGAGCACTGCTAATCGCTTGTTCAACTTGCTCAGGAGAAGCCGTTTTTCCTTGCCAGATAACCTCGTTACGGGCAGGGTTTAACGAGCTAACGTCATGACCTAAACCTGCTTGCCACTGACCATTAATAAGTTGGACTTTATCTGAAAAATTGGTAGACATATTTATTCCTATTAAAATTTAGGCTATTAGTTACTTAGAAGGCGAACCCAGTCACCTTGTTGTACTTGTAATGCTTGTGCAACATCGGCAGTGATCACCACTTGGTTAGCTGTTTCACGAAGTGTTAATTTGACTTGTGTTGCTCTAAAGTTTGCAACGTTAGTATTGCAAATAATGTATTTTTGGTTGCTATCTTCACCATAAGCATCATCAACTAACACTTGGTATCTATTGCTTTCTCGCACGGCTCTTATTTGGCTACGCTCAGCTTCAACCGTGGGGCCGCCATCAAAAATATCAACGTAACCCCGACGAGAAAAGCCTTCTGCTTCGAGTAAACGCAATGCAGGAACAGTATTATGGTGTACTTTATTAATAACTTGTTGAGCTGCTTCGCTAAGTAAGTTGACATAAACAGGGTATTTAGGCATTAAATCAGCAATGAAGTTTTTATTACCTATGCCCGTTAAATAATCAGCTTTAGTGAACTCGATTGAAAGAAAGTGTTTTTCTAGCCAATCGTAAAAAGGTGATCTACCTTCTTCATCACTGACACCACGCATTTCGGCAATAACACAATCTGAAAAACGTTCGGCGTGCTCAGCCATAAACAAAAAACGGCAGCGCGATAAAAATCGGCCATTACCATCTTTACGGTGACTTTCTTGCAAAAATAAAGTACAAATTTCGGTAGCACCGGTGTAGTCATTGCACAGCGATAAAGTTTCTACAGTATTGTGAATATCAAGTTCGCGTGAGTTATGTACTACTTTGCCTAAATGGTAATGGTAAAAAGCATTATCAAGGCCTACAGCAGCTTCTATACCTGTGGTGCCAACCACTTGTGCTGTTTGAGTATCTTCCATAACAAGCAAGTAACCTTGATTACCAGCTTGCTCTACTTGTGCATTAAAAGATTCTTCAGAGTGGTTAATGCGTTTTTTTAATATTTCTTCATTAACTGGCAATGAGGTAAAACCATGGCCTGATTCAATAGCAATGCGATGCAAGTCGTCATAATCTGTCATACGAATGGGACGAATGATAATCATAAATAGCTCTCGTATTGTCGGAAGGTGTTTGTTCGCGCTTATCTTGAAAAAGTCAAAGCGCGATTAAACTCCACCGACCTATTAATAGGTTAAGACGCTAATGTAGCTACGGCTTTTTCAAAGCGCGCTAGACCTTCAATAATGTCTTCGTCAGGAATAACTAACGAGGGAGCAAAACGAATAATATTTGCGCCTGCAACTAAAGTCATCACCCCTTCCGTCATAGCGGCAACTAAAAAGTCTTTTGCTTTGCCTTGATAATTGTCATTTAATACAGCGCCTATCAGTAAGCCTTTGCCGCGTATTTCCTTAAAAACCTTATATTTAGTATTGATGGCGTTTAACCTATCAACATAAAGTTGTGCTTTAGCTTTTACACCCGTTTGTACTTCTGGGGTGTTAATCACGTCAATAACCGCTTCACCAATAGCACAGGCTAGTGGATTACCGCCGTACGTGCTGCCGTGAGTTCCAACTTTTAAGTGTTTAGCAATATCAGTGGTGGTGAGCATAGCACCAATTGGAATGCCGCCGCCTAGACCTTTCGCCGACGTTAAAATATCGGGTGTTACACCCAAGTCCATATAAGCGTAAAGTGGCCCTAAACGACCAACACCTGTTTGTACTTCGTCAAAAATTAATAGTGCGTTATGCTCATTGCATAATTCACGCACACCTTTGATAAATTCATCCGTAGGAGAAACAATACCGCCTTCACCTTGTAGTGGCTCAATCATGATGGCACAAGTTTTATCTGAAATAAGTGCTTTTACGCTGTCTAAGTTATTGTATTCAGCATGAACAATATCACCAGGCTTAGGACCAAAACCATCAGAATATGCTGCTTGGCCACCTACGGTTACCGTAAAGAAAGTACGACCGTGAAAACCTTGGTTAAAGGCGATGATTTGGGTTTTATCGCTACCGTGAACGTCAAGTGCCCAACGACGTGCTAGTTTTAATGCCGCTTCGTTTGATTCAGCACCAGAGTTAGCAAAGTACACTTTATCGGCAAAAGTACTATCAACTAATTTTTTGGCTAAGCGTAATGCGGGTTCATTGGTCATAACATTGGACAGATGCCAAATTTTTTCGCCTTGCTCTTTTAATGCACTAACAAGTGCTGGATGACAGTGACCTAAACAGTTAACTGCGATACCACCGGCAAAATCAATGTATTCTTTGTCTTGCTGATCCCACACTCGAGAACCTTGACCGCGTACTGGAATAACCGCTGAAGGTGCGTAGTTTGGCACCATAACTTCATCAAATAATTCGCGACTTACAGAAAACTGTTCTGACATTGTAAACTCCTCAAAATAGGGTGGTTGTATTGGGTTTTGCTAACACTGATTTCAGCTTACTTGAGTATATAATTAATAAAAATCTTTATGTTAAAAATATCGCTCAAGAGCTAAAAGTAGGAGGTTATTATGACAGGTGAAAGCAACTTTGTCTTGTGTGAACGTGCTACAGCCTAGGAAAAACAAAGGTTTATCTGGTTTTATTCAGCAAAGCTGAATATTTATGGCGAAGGTTTAAATTAGCTTATTTGTGATAGTTTGTTAACAGTGCTGAGTTGCATCGTAAAGAGTGGTGCTGGAGCATATTACATAAATAATCAAAAAATAATTTGCTCACAGTGGCCTGTTTTAGAGAAATTTAGTTAAATTTGAGCTTAATATGATCAATATCACTTTTATTTAGCAAGGATATTTCAGCTTTATTGAGTTTTACTGTCTCGAATAATTGCTTAGTTTCGTCATCATCTATTAAGCCGGCTTTGGATAAACTGCGGTGATTCACATAAGCTTTTGCTTTAGCTACGAGTTGCGCAATGGGGCACATTTTAGTGATATTTTCACTGTAGGCTAAATCGAATATAGCTTCGGTGATCGGTAATCGATCAAATTGCATTAATTCAATTAAGTCTGCTGACAATTTACTGCTGCGCAGAATAAGTTGCTCTAACAATAACTCAGGGGAGTTGTCTACTTTAACCAGTACATTGTGTAAGCGTTTATCTTTATCTTCAAAAGCTTGACGTAATTCTTCTTTGTACATGTCATTGTAGGTACTTAAAAAACAGCGCGTTACTGCCAACTGACCAACATTAGATAACATGCCAGTAGTGAAAGCGGTATAGCGATCTAAATTTTTCTCTTGTGCTAAAGCGCTTGCGGCAAGGGCAACCGATAAGCTGTCATTCCATAACTTTCGTTTCATTAAACTATGGGGAGCCGTACTCGTTGGCAGCCAATGTTTAAGTATAAATGTTGGCATGACGAGTTTTAAATTATCTAAGCCGATATAACTCAGCGCTAACTTTGCATCATTCACTTGCACGTCGGCACGTTTTTTATATTGAGGCTTGTTCACTAAGCTCACTAGACCTGCTGATAACCAAGGTAGTGAGGTTGCCAGTGGTTTGATTCTATTAATTGACGTTGCTCTTAGTGATAATAACTCTAAAATGGTGGGGGCAGCATCTTCGATACACAATACTTTATGATAAAGGTTGGTTTTGTTATCAAACTCATCATTTACTTGGCTACGCACTTGTGCGTAAAAGATATCTGTTACTTGCTTACGAAAATGCTCTTCACCGTGGGCAGCAACAATTTTCTCTTGCTGGGCTTTGATCTCAACGGCTAATAATTCTCTGCGGCGATTTTCTTGTTCACTACCTTGAAAATGCACAATATTCATTTTACCGTGCTGTTGCTCAGCAAAGTCTTTGCTAATAGATAAGCTCAGGGCGCGCTGATGTATGGTTGAAATTGTGTCGTTAGTATCAAAAATTTGCATAGTGTTTAGTTAAAATAATATTTAGAGAAAATGGTAATTAGTCAGACTGGTTTTAATAGATGATATATTAAGTTTATCGTCTTATGCGAATAAAGTATTAGTTTTATGAATTTTTTATTTAATCGATATTGCTTGATGAATTAGCGGTTAAAAAGTTCTGCAAAAGTGCGTGACCTTGTTCAGTCAAAATTGACTCAGGATGAAATTGTACCCCATAGATGGGTAATTCTTTGTGTTGAATGGCCATTATCTCTTCGTTATTACCCGCCGAGTCTACACTCCAAGCGCATACTTCAAAGCTATTGGGTAGCGTTTTTGCATCCACAATCAGTGAATGGTAACGGGTGACTTGCAAAGGCTGTTTAAGCTGTTGAAATAATCCTTGGTTATTGTGGTTTATAGCACTGGTTTTACCATGCATTAGTTGTTTGGCTTTTTTTATTGTTGCGCCAAAGTGTTGAGCAATGCACTGATGCCCTAAGCAAACACCGAGCAAAGGAACTTTACCTGAAAAATGCGCCACTACGGCTAAAGAAATTCCTGCTTTATCAGGGTCGCAAGGGCCAGGAGAAATAACAATAAATTCAGGTGCTAACTGCTCAATGGTGGCAATGTTTATTTCATCATGACGAAAAACACTCACTTCTTGGCCCAATGCTTGGAAGTAGTGCACCAAATTAAAGGTAAACGAGTCGTAGTTGTCGATCATCAATAACAAAGTAGAATAGCCTAGCAAAATGAAAACGCGGCTATTCTAATCCTTCGATAAGCTCAGGACAATGACAATTTTATGCAGAGGGAAGGAAGCGAGGGCAGCTAAAAATGAGAAAGGTACTTAATTTTCGTTAAGTACCTTTCAAATTTACACGACAAACTATGTTGGTAAACTAGTATTTATTTAGCTTAAAAAGTATTACCACTGAGAGAGTTGAGGTCACCACACTACACCGTTTTACACTAGGGTTAATTGAAATAGAACATTGATTTACGTCAAACTTTCTACCATTTTAGTCTAAAATCAAAAGTTTCAATAAATTTGCTTGTATTGTTAATTTCAGCTTCTCTGCTATTGTTGAAGAAAGGGCTTTCTTTGAGGCTTTTACTTAATACCTTTATTTAAGAAAAGAAGCAGTAGTGTTTTTAATACTAAGTGGACGCATTAATCTACTTGGTTTCATTAAGGAGTGATTTGATGCCAGAAGAAAGACGTAAGGTAGAGGCTAAAATAAAGAAATTGTTAAAGGAGTTAAGCATTGCTCAACAATGCTCATTAAGTGAAATTAGCCACTACGGTTATACATTATCTTTTGTGAGGCAAACGCCTGACGGTAAATTAGCCGTAGTGCAAATGGATGATGCAGCTATTACCATAGATGAAGAAGGTGAAATAGATCACAATTCAACTATTAAAATTCGCCATTAGGCATCAATATTATCGCCTAATTAACGAATGAAATCATTAAACTGATAAAGAGCATAAGGGAAACGCCTTTCCAAAACTTCACTGGATTTCTCTCTAATAATGGTTGGCTTTTATAGTCATGAATCGCATCAATATTCGGTTTATTTAAATTACTAAAAAATTCAGAAAAGGCTTGCGAACGCAAAGCCGGATTTGCTTGCGTTGCTTGTTGCAAGGTAACGTCTAACCATAAAGGTAAATCAGGTCGATATTGTTTAATACTGCGATAATGCCACTGTTGATAACTGGTGTAGTTTATTGACTGTGATTGTGGTTTATATGGCAATTGCCCCGTTAGCATTTCATAGCAAATAACCCCAAGAGAAAAGAGATCGCTTAAATGATTGGCTTGCATACTCAGCTGTGTTTCAGGGGCAACATAATTCACTGAACCTTGAGGAATGCTTTCACTAAGTGTTTCCTGATTTTCATCGAGTGACGCAACAAATACTGCACCATAATCAATCAGCTTAACTTGGCCATATTTGTCTATCATTATATTATCGGGTTTTAAATCTCTGTGTATAACATCGAGACGCTGAAAAGCGCGTAATGCAGAAATCACCTGTTTAATAATATCTCTTACCTGCGCAATACTCGGTTTAGGGTTGTCATACATCCATTGGCCTAATGTTTGGCCATCAATGTACTCACTGGTGTGATACAAGAAACGGCTATCATTATTAACCGGATCAATGGCCATAACATTGTCATGTTTTATCCGTTCTCCTAACCAGGCTTCACGCATAAATGCTTGTAGGTAAAGTGCATCTTCTACAAAGTTTTCTGAAGGGACTTTTAGCGCCAGTTGCTTAGCGGTTTTTTTATCTTCTACCAAATATAAATGAGAACGAGTACTGGCATGAATAATTTTTTTAACTTGATAGTTATCAATGGATTGGCCAATAGATAACGCAGGCGGAATTGACTTTTCTCTTAGTTCTCTTTCTATTTCAGCCAACTGTCTATTAGGTACATCATGGATAAACACTAATAAGCAACTGACATTATCATCACTACCAGCGGCTAATGCTTGTTTAACAATAGTTTGGCTTAACTGTTCAAGCTCTTTGTTATCTGGTGAGCTTGATAATGTTGTCAGTGCTGATTTTAGTTGTTTGGATGATAAAAACTCGTGAATACCATCGCAAGTAAGCAGATAAATATCACCAACGTGTAAGTCAACTTGATGGACATCCACTTGTAATCGAGAGTCAGCGCCTAAAGCGCGAGTTAACACTACCGAATTTGTGCCCTGCTTACAGTTATGATCTTGAGTGATGGCCTCTAATTGCTGCTGACGATATTTGCTGATACGGGTATCACCGACATGAAATATATAGCCAGTAGCTGATTTTAGGATGATTGCTGAAAAGGTACTGAGCCACTGTTGCTGTTGTGCAGAGAGGTAACTATGACCATCAATATTGCTATTTTGAGAGAATAGCCATTGATTTAAACTGGTGATTACTTTGGCGGCAGATTTACGTGTGGACCAAGTTTCGGGGGTAGCATAATAATCGCTAATAAATTGCGTAACGGCAAGCTGTGAAGCTTCTGCGGCTCTATTTGCGCTTGATACACCATCAGCAATACAAGCGATAGCCCCTTTGGAGCTTAATTCGCTGGTTTTAGGAATAAGTGCTGCGAAGGCATCTTGATTTTCTGCTTTGATGCCTGCGCAGGAATAGCCGCCAAAACAAAGCTGTAAATTTGCAGAGCTATTGTTGCGTATTTTATTTACTGCTTCATCTTTGGCGTTTGTCACTAATAATTCCCTAATTTACATTAATAAGCTCAACACTACCGTCTTCGCGTACTTCGGTAATAGTGCCTCTTGGTTCTTCCATGAAAAGCAAGGTGATAAAACCAACGACTGCCGTAGCCGCTATCACTAAAAAGAAAATTTCATAGCTAACCATAGATAGCACAGTTAAATAAACTACCGCACCAACATTACCATAGGCACCTGTCATGCCGGCAATTTGTCCAGTAAGACGACGCTTAATGAGTGGCACGGCGGCAAAAACGGCACCTTCACCGGCTTGTACGAAAAACGAACAGGCCATGGCAGTGATCACGGCCAAAGCTAATGGCCAGCTGCTAGTGATTGATGACATAGCAAAATAACCTACCGCCAGACCAGCCGTTAATATTAGTAGTGTTTTCTTACGGCCAAACTTGTCGCTTAACCATCCGCCACCAGGGCGAGACATCAAGTTCATAAATGCATACAAAGAGGCTAGCATGCCAGCGTAAACCATATCTAAGCTAAATACGTCAGCAAAAAACAATGGCAACATGGAAATCACCGCTAATTCAGAACCGAAAGTGGCAAAATAAAGTATATTCAATACCGCCACTTGTTTAAACTTGTACTGATGAATTTCAGGCACATCTTTAACAAATAAATGACCGTTTACTTTGTAGGTTTGTTTAACTTCAATAATAAGTAGTAACGCTAATGCACTATAAGCAATGATGGCACTTTGTTCAGAAAACAAAGCCACACCTTCGGGAGAAAGCTTCCAAGTAAGTAATGTTAATGCCCCGTACATGGGTAATTTCATCAGCAATAATAAAAAGAAATCGCCTTTACTCGTCACTTCCATCGCGCCGGTTTGTTTGGGCTTGAAATAAGTTGACCCTTTTGGTGTGTCGGTTACATTAAGGTAGAAAACAACACTAAATAGCAAGCTCATCAGGCCCGTTAAACCAACCGCATAGCGCCAGCCATCTTCTACGCCAAAATAATCACTAACAAAAAGTGCTATTAAAGGTAATGACATGGCCGCGGCCGCTGAGCCGAAGTTACCCCAGCCACCATAAATACCTTCAGCAGTACCAAGCTCATTAGCAGGGAACCATTCGCTAACTAAACGAATGCCAATCACAAAACCAGCACCAATAAAGCCGAGTAAAAATCGTGCTAAGGCTGCTTGTTGAAAATTTTCAGCTAAAGCAAACATAAAGCAAGGAATACTACAAAGTGCCAGTAATAAGGAATAGATTATTTTAGGGCCATACTTATCGGTGAGCATACCTATAATGATACGTGCCGGTATAGTTAAGGCAACATTGAGAATTAGTAGGGTTTTAATTTCACTATTGGTTAGCCCTAAGCTTTGTGCGATAACGGCTAATAATGGCGCATGGTTAAACCAGACGGCAAAAGTAATAAAGAAAGCCATCCAGCTTAGGTGTAACACTTTCATTTTTCCGTTAAATGAAAATATCTTGATGCCCGCTTGAGTACTCATAAGTAACTCCTATTTCTAATCGGCGATGATAAAGTTGAATTAACAGAAGTACAGCAAGTGAAGTGCCAATGTGTATTACTACTTTTTATTTATATTTATCATGAGGTTATTTTGTTTTGTTTTACGTGTGTTATGTTTTTTTGCACTGTTTCTATAATGTTGCACAGCGAGGGTGCAATGGTTGTTGCTCTCACTTTTATACTGTTACAACGAGGCAATATTCCATTAATTATTTTACCTAAAGGAATTTATAAGAATGGCTAAGTTTTTGATACTATTGCTTATTTTTATCTGTTGCTTACCAACTTTTTATGTTGATCGTGCTGAAAAATCTCATGCTGATGAGAATGGCAATGTTCCAGAAAAAAATGATTATCGTTTTGTGGTTAGTTTAGGCGACGATTTTAATTTTTACCGCAGCAATGCGACAAAGATGTAGCCTATTCATCTGAGCATATTCCTCTGAGGTATGACATTAAACACCTCAGTAGCGGTAACTCACCATCACTTAATACGAGAGTTCTATGCTCATACCCATGACGTTAACCATGCTTAATGACCACGTCGCTTGTTGCTGTCGCTGAGCAACATAAAATATAACCGGTTTGTTTTTCTTGGTCGGTTAAGCCATCAGTTGCTGTTTGCATCACTTCGCCACTGATTAATTGTGCCTTACAGCTACCACACATGCCTGCTCGGCATGAATAAGGTAAAATTAGACCCGCATCTTCACCGTGCTCCAGTAAAGTTTTTTGATTATCACCTTGGTAATGCTTTTGCCACTTGTCGAAGTGAATATTTAATTTACTGTACGCTGCTTTTGCCACCACTGAATTATCCGTTGGTGAGGGCGCAATAGTTTGTTTGGCCCCAAAGCTCTCATAGTGATATTGCTCTTTACTTAAACCCAGTTGACGCAAGTACTGCTGAGCTGCTTTTCGAAATCCTTCAGGGCCACAAACAAAAACTTCATGCTGAGTTAGTTGCGTGATGTTAGTAAGCATTCGCTCACTCAAATGTCCTTGGTAATCTTGCCATTGCGGCCTAACTTGCCTTGTTAAGGTATATATCACTTGGCAATTTCCATGCGCTGTTGCCAAGCTTGCTATTTCTTCTCTAGCGATTAAATCTTCTTCGCTGCGGGCGCTGTGGAGAAAAATGATCTGGTTATTGGTTTTTTCGGCGACCATAAAGCGCAGCATTGACAACATAGGTGTAATACCACTGCCAGCCGATAACAGTAATACCTTTTTAGGGATAACATCAGGTAAGTGAAAGTTGCCACTAGGTGCGCGTGCTTTTAAGGTATCGCCAACCTTGAAATGGTCGTGGAAAAAGTTAGAAACTTTACCCTTAGGTACTCGTTTTATCGTCAGGCTTATTTGATTTTTTGTGGTCGGATTTGACGCTATGGTGTAGCAACAAGGTTGCTCTTTACCAAACATATTAATAAGTAAATTAATATGTTGACCCGCAAGTTGTTTAATTTGACTTGTGCCAGACCAAGTTAATACAAAGGTTTTTACATCATGGGTTTGGGTAATTATTTGCTGACAAGTTAATTGCATTGTATTTTCTGTTTCGTTCGAATTGCCGCTCGCATTATTAACTAGTGTAGCTTGCGTAGGGCTAGTTGCATCAGCAAGGTTAAAGATAGACGGTTCTTGATGACTAATGACGGTTACTTTATCACCTGCTTTTATTTGGCCGCTGTTGAGTGCTATTAAGTTTTGACCAAATAGCACTTCACCCTTATGAGTTTGTCGAAAAGATTTGAGTGTGCGTAAAGGTTGCTGCTCCGGGTGTTTTTCAGCCTTTTTTGGGTTAACGGTAGTCATTATACAACGCTCGCAAGGCTTACTTACTTTAAATTCAACTTCGCCAATGCGAATATGTTGCCAACCGTCTTCAGC
Organism: Colwellia sp. 39_35_sub15_T18; assembly: GCA_002162675.1. Lineage (GTDB taxonomy): Bacteria > Pseudomonadota > Gammaproteobacteria > Enterobacterales > Alteromonadaceae > Colwellia. Next base: position 17,736 of record MAAE01000057.1, read on the forward strand.
AAAAGGCAGGCAGTTATCAATAACAATATTGGGACGAAACTGCGCCATTGAAACCGTTTGTTGTTGGCTGTCGCCAAGGTGCTTATCTTCTAGATGCATACCTTCTAGGCGCCTACCTTCTAAACGAGAATTGAGATTGTCTAATGATGCTTGAGAAATTAACAGCAGCGGATAGCCATCAGCAAAAGCTACTTCTCTTGCCCGTTCAGTATTGGGCTTTTTTTTACGAGATGAATCTTGCCCAAAAAACAACAGCTGGCAAGGACGTTGTAAGTATTCACTAAACCAGATGTCGGCTTCATTGGAGCAGAGCTGGCCAGCAATATTGTCTCCCCAAATGGTGACATTTTGGTATTGGTTGCTAAACTTTTCATAGGTTAAAGTCAGTGTTGGCATATTGTCGGTTGATAGCTCAATGCCATGCGCGGTCAGCTTAGTCCGCACTAAACATAACCTTGGCTCAGTTCTCGCGGTGATACATTGTCCTAAAGCATCATTAACAACGAAGCGTCGATCAAAGGCTAAGCCTAATTCATCAACCATGGCATCAGGTAAATTGATACCGGCAGTAGATTTTATCGGGTAAATATGAAGGCTGCTAACTTTGGTTATGAACATGTTTTATGCACTCAATTGAATTTTTCTAATCTTGGTTAAGGATTTTACGGCTAAGCTTGGGCTAATAAGGTATATTAACAGCCATAAATTTTCATCCTCTTTCAGTGTTTTTTCTTGCTTATGACAAATAAAACTCAACATTTACATATTCTTGGTATTTGCGGCACCTTTATGGGCGGTATTGCGGCTTTAGCTAAAGAGCTTGGCTTTCGTGTCACCGGATGTGATGCCCAAGTGTACCCGCCAATGAGCACTCAGCTTGAGCAGTTGGGTATTGAATTAAAGCAAGGTTATAACATTGAGCACTTTGGTGATGAACCCGACTTAGTGATTGTTGGCAATGCCATGTCTCGGGGTAATGTTATGGTAGAATATATGTTGGATCGCAATATCCCCTATATTTCTGGCCCACAATGGTTGTTAGAAAATGTCCTCAAAGATCGTTGGGTCTTAGCCGTATCAGGTACTCATGGCAAAACGACCACCAGTAGTATGCTGACTTGGATTTTAGAATATAGCCATTTATCGCCGGGTTTTTTAATTGGTGGCGTGCCACAGAATTTTGATTGCTCAGCGCGATTAGGTAATGCCCCTTTTTTTGTTATTGAAGCGGATGAATACGATACCGCCTTTTTTGATAAACGCTCTAAATTTGTGCATTATCGACCCAGAACGTTAGTGATTAATAACTTGGAATTTGATCACGGTGATATTTTTGATGAGCTAGCCGATATTCAGCGACAATTTCATCATCTTATTCGCATGGTGCCGAGCAATGGTTTGATTTTATCGCCGCACCATGAAGCGGCAATCAATGAGACCTTAGCGATGGGATGTTGGACACCAACAGAGCAAAGTGCCTGTCAGCATGGTTGGCTGGCAGAAAAGCTTGTTGCTGATGGTTCTAAATTTAAAGTGACTTTTAATGGCGTAGAGCAGGGGACAGTGAAATGGTCGCTGATAGGTGATTTTAATATTGATAATGCCTTAATGGCGATTGCGGCAGCGCGCCATGCTGGTGTGCCTAGTCATATTGCCGTTGAGGCACTGGCTACTTTTATCAACACTAAGCGCCGTTTTGAACTTAAAGGTGAAGTGAATAATATTCGGGTTTATGATGATTTTGCTCATCATCCCACCGCGATAGCCAAAACATTAGCGGCTGTTCGAGCGCAAGTTGATAATGACAGCACTAATGGCCGAGTACTTGCCGTACTTGAGCCGCGCTCAAATACCATGAAGTCTGGCGTACATAAAGAGGCGTTACCGTTATCGTTGGCACCAGCTGAGCAAGTTTTTATCTTTCAAGATGAACAGATAAAATGGTCTGTTGATGAGTTAATGAATAAGTGCCAACAGCCTTGCTTTGTTGAAAAAAACATTGATGATTTAGTCTTGAGAATCAGTGAGCAAAGCCAAGCTGGCGATACTATAGTAGTGATGAGTAATGGTGGTTTTGGCAATATTCACGAGAAAATATTAACGGCATTAATGAATAAGTTTCTTAATTTAAAAAATAATAATGAGTGGTAATGTGATAAAGAATAACGTGATGAAGAATAATGCGAAAGGTTTTAGTAAAACAATCACTTTAGCGATCACTGGTGCTTCTGGCTCTGCCTATGCATTGCGACTTTTAGAATGTTTAGTGGCCGCCAATTACCAAGTGTACTTGTTATGCTCTAGTGCTGGGCGAGTGGTACTTGATACTGAACAGAGCTTTAAATTACCAGCATCTCCTGATGCTGCTAGTGATGTTTTGAGTGAAAAGTTTAAAGCAAAAGCCGAGCAAATTAAAGTTTTTGGTAAAGAGCAGTGGTTCTCACCAGTTGCCTCTGGCTCGGCAGCGCCAAAGCAGATGGTAGTTTGCCCTTGCTCAACAGGAACACTAGCCGCCATTAGCCAAGGCATGAGTGATAACCTTATTGAGCGTGCCGCTGACGTGGTCATTAAAGAGCGCGGCCAACTTATTTTAATGGTACGAGAAACACCCTTTTCGACTATTCATTTAACTAATATGCTCAGTTTATCGCAGCAAGGTGTCACCATTATGCCCGCAGCTCCAGGGTTTTATCATCAACCTGAGTCTATTAATGATTTAATTGATTTTATGGTGGGCAGAGTGCTAGATCATCTTGGTATAGAGCAAACTATAATGCCAAGGTGGGGTTATCAAAGCTAAATATAGCAACGAGTAACTAATATATATCGGCCTTTTTTGACTTAAATTAATAAACATTAAACTTTTTATTTATTTGCCGATAGAGCACTATACAATGTAGTTATAGTGCTTTCTTGCCCTGAAATGTTATTTCATATTAGTAATTCTTAGGATAAATCTATGTTTCAATCAATGTCTTTAGCGATAAAAATTAATGCTGCTTTGGTATTAATTGCGGTGGTATTTCTTAGTACCACTATTTTTTTCTTCTATAACGATGAAAAAATATTAGCAGAGCATTTTGTTGAGCGAAACTTAGAAAGTTTAGCACTTAATTATTTTGATTCTGTTAACACTATGATGTTAACGGGAACCATTACTAATCGAAAAATTATTCAAGATAAAATTGTCAGTCAAGACGATATTGTCGAAGCACGCATTCTACGTGCGCCAGCATTAATTAAAGTTTTTGGTGCTGGTCATGCTGATCAAAGTGCTAAATCAACATTTGAACGTCAAGGATTATCAGGCACGAAAGCATTCAAACCGTTTACTGAAAACGGTAAACGCATGATGAGCTTTATCATGCCTATTAAAGCCAGTGATAATTATCGAGGCACTAATTGTTTAACTTGCCATCAAGTCGCTAATAATGAAATTTTGGGCGCGGTTAAAATCACCTATGACTTATCTGCCGTTGATAAAGAAATTACTAACTCAATGACTCAAGCCACATTACTACAGTTAATCATCACTATTATTAGCTTTGGATTACTGAGCTATACCTTGAAACGATTAGTGTTTTTCAGACTAAAAAGGTTAAGAAATACCATTAAAAGTGTCGAAGAAAATCTCGATTTAAACAAAGAGATAAAGGTATATCATCATGATGAATTGGGCGCGGTTAGCACGGCATTAAATGGCATGATGGCTACTTTTAAACAAAGCTTTTTATTAATAGCTGATGCCAGCGGCAAACTTGTTACCTCTGCGCAAAGTGTTGATGAAATATCCTCGTTAACGCGTGCTGCGGTATTGGAGCAAAAAAATGGCACAGATTCGGTAGCTGCTGCTATAAACGAATTAGATGCCTCGGCTAATGAAGTACAGCAAAACACCCAAAGTGCGGCCGATAAATCTGTTTCCGCCAATGAGCGAGCATCACAAGGTTTATCTTTGGTCAATCAGGCAAAAACGGGCATTGATGCCTTACGGGATAAGGTTATTGATAATACGGATATGATTACTGAACTTAGCAATAAAACCAATGAAGTAAGCTCTGTACTCGAAGTTATTACCGCTATTGCGGAACAAACTAACTTATTAGCATTGAATGCTGCTATTGAAGCTGCGCGTGCAGGAGAGCAAGGCCGTGGTTTTGCCGTAGTTGCTGATGAGGTGCGCTCGCTGGCTACTCGAACTCGTGAGTCTATTGACCAAATACAAACAACCATAGGTGCCTTACAACAAGATGCTAAAGGTGCCGTAGAATCAATGAATGTCGTGAGTCAACAAGCTAATGAGAAAGCAGATGATGTTGCTAATGTTGCCAACTTACTTGTTGATATAACAGCAGAAATAAAAGAGTTGGATGAACTTAATTGTCAAATTTCTGATGCGGCTAGACAGCAAAATATTGCGGCGGATGAAATTAATATCAATGTTGTTAATATTAGTAATGTTGCTGAAAAATCAAGTGATGATGCCATTCGTGGCAAAGAAATTAGTGAGCATTTACTTACGCTGGCGAATGACTTAAATGAACAGCTAGATAAATTTAAGTTGTAATTCTGTACAAGACAAAGCATTTTCATTAAGCTGTCTATGATTGTTAGTTAGCCAAGTTAACTTTTACTTGGCTAACGCAGTATTCATCTATGTTGGCTTAGTATGAAATATTATAAATATTTATATTTTTCTGTTGTAGCAAAGCATTTCCCAAAAATGAGGGAGATTGCGCTATTTTTTTCGTTAATTGCATGTTTATTTCTTATCCCATTCTCTGCTCGTGCAGAGCCGCAGTTATTCTCCTCAAGTGATAGCATAATCGCTTTCGCTTTGGGAGTCAGTTTTCCTGTTGTGATGTTCTTGCTTTGGCGATTTTTTACTAACAAGCCGAAGCAAACAGAAGACTATATCATATCTAAAGATGAGCTCTTTAATTACACTCATGACTTAACCACCAATTTGCCTACAGCCCAGCATGCATTAAAACAATTTGAGCAAGTACTAAAAACTAAACCGCGTAATCGTATGGCGGCAATTGTATTTAAACCGATCAATTTTAGGCAGGTCAACACGGTATTGGGTCATCATAATTCAGATATTTTACTTTTACAGCTAGCTTATTGTTTACAGAAAAAAGTTACTGACAATCAAAGTTTATTGAGTTTTGATCATAATCCTGAGCCTGTGCGGTTAGCAAGATCGCAGGGGTTAGACTTTTTGGTGGTGTTTGACTTATCAACATCGAAACATGAAGCTAAGCATGTTATTGATGATTTGTGTCAGCAGCTTACTAATGCCGTCCCCGATGCGATGAGCTTTAAAAGTTTCTCATTGAACTTTGAATTAGCCTTTGGCGTCGCTATTAGTGACGAGCATGGTAACAGCGTTAGTGAAACGGTGTCTCATGCTACCGATGCTTTGCTAAACGCTGAATCTAAAGAGCAGACTATTCAATATTTTGATCAGAGTGCCGTGCTTTATACTGAGCAACAGTTAGCGTTAATGGAACGTTTACGCCAAGATATTATTGCTGAAGACTTACGTTGGTATTTGCAGCCACAAGTCAATGTGGGAAATAATGCACTTGCTGGTTTTGAGTTAAAAGTACATTGGTACTGTGATGATAAAGAACCATTAGGATTACTTGATTTTATTGACCTTGCCGAGCATAGCGGTGAAGTTTACTGTTTAACAAAACAAATGTTTAAGCAGGCTTTTGAAGCATTATTCACCTTACATGGCATGGGCGTTTACCAGAGGGTGTCCGTCAGTCTTTCCAGTAAAAATTTACTTGAGCCAGATTTAGTTGATTTTATTGAACAGCAAATGCAAAATTTTAATATTGCTGGTAAATACTTAATGATAGAGCTTAATGAACAAGTCATGCTTTCGGCCTGTCAGCGAGCAAAAAACACCATTGATCAATTGAAATCTTTAGATGTTGCTATTGCTATTGCTAATTTTTCGGGTAGCTACGAATCGCTACGCTATTTGCGAAAAATGGCTATTCATCAGGTTAAAATTAACTGTCAACAACTGGGTGAACTTGATAGTCATAGTGCTGATAGAGCCATTATCAATGCTTTAATTACCTTAACTCGTAGTATGCAAATACCTTTGGTGGGCACTCATATTGATAAGCATGAGACCGCTAATCAATATATCGCCATGGGAGGCCAATTGGTTCAAGGTGATATTATTAACCGTGGTGTGGTGCCAGAGGAAATAGAAATTTGGCTAAAACGGTGGTTCACTCAACATCCAGAAGCTAAACCTACACCTTAATTGTAGGTGAGTCGTCTGATGGTATTATTCTATATCTAGCGGATCAGGAGAAAGAATTATGCCTGTATTGTCGGCGTAAAGGTGATCATCAGGTAAAATAGTAACGCCACCAAAGTTGATAGCAACATCACTCTCACCAATGTCAGTATCACTGGCAGCCACAGGAATAGAGACTAAGCCTTGTATGCCTATATCAATATCCTCTAGCGCATCAACATCACGAACACTACCATAACAAACAATGCCTTCCCAACCGTTTTTAGCGGCAGTTTCTGCGATATTAATATCAATTAATGCGCGTCTAGCAGAGCCGCCACCGTCAATCACTAATACTTTACCGGTGCCGTCAGTGGCAACAACTTGTTCAATTAAGCCTAAACTTTCAAAACATTTTATCGTGACAACTTTACCGCCAAAAGAG
>MAAE01000034.1 GCA_002162675.1 Colwellia sp. 39_35_sub15_T18
AAGAGCATAAATATGAAAAATAAACTAACCGCTTTACTCAAAAACACCTGTTTAATGGTAAGCCTAATAATAGTCACTGGCACAGTGCAAGCCACTTGTGTTGATAACGTGGTACTGGTTCATGGTAATACAGGATCACCTTCCGATTGGGATAACACCTACGATCTATTAATTGCCAATGGCTACACGAGTAGTCAAATATACCGCCCTTCATGGGGCAGTAGTTATGCCGCAAATAATAATCACAATGGCTCAGAAGAAACCCCGGTAAAAAATGACATAAATACCGCACTCAGCACATCATGCACAGGAAAAATTGATGTTATTGCCCATTCTATGGGGGTGACCTTAGCTGCTCAACAAATTATTAAACTCAACAAAAGCAGCCAAGTTGATGCCTTTGTCGGTGTTGCTGGTGCATACCGAGGCTTATGGACTTGTGGTGTTTACCCTTGGAATGTGTGGACATCAACCTGTGGTTATTACGGTTTATCGGTATCAAGTCCCTTTCTTGGTTGGCTAGATGATACAGTGATTGCCAACCGTATTTATTCTATTAAAAGTTGGGATGATCAAATCGTTTGCGGCAGCGGTGTTTGTACCGTTGGCGGTGTCCATTCCAGCCATATACCTAATGAAAATGCCAGTTATACCTACGCATTAGATCATTTTGGCTTACAAACTGATACCGCAAGTCAGCAAGTTGATTTAATAGAATAATATCTAGTCGCTCAGGGTTTAACTAAACCTGATAGGCAGCTTTACAGCTTAAAGCTGCCTATGGGAGTCCATCTCAGAACGCTAACCAATACCACAAAGCGGAAGCAGAAAGTGACGATTAAACCTTGATTCGAATTGGGTTTTGTATAGAAAATTCCGACATGAATAGCCTAAAATAGTTGACTAAATTTGTAAAACGCAAACATAGTCAACTTTTTTATGTCCGTTGCTTAATGGCCTTGTATGCTACTCTTTGCTTTTATCCAACGCTTAACGGGAACAACCCATTCGGGCAAAGGCCTATAAAAAGCACCATGCTCTTGTCCCGTGGAAATAGAAAACTCTGCAAATGATTTAAGGTTGACACTTCTATTTTGAAGGCTTTTACATGTACCAGAACGATCAGACGTTTCGTATACAGATAGAAGCTCACCATTAGCTTTGATATCTGAATATTTACTCGAAGCGATACGGCCACACCCAGCAAGAAGAACTGTGTTAACGGGGGTTTCTTCTAGGTAATGGGATGTAAGGCTAGTAATAAAAGCGCCACGAGAAAACCCTATAATAGTTATATGGTTAGCGTCTACTCCACTTTTTAATAACTCTCTAACATTTTTAGCTAATACTTCGGCATGTTTAAAGGGGTCAGTTTCTTTTGGCCGATGATAAGCAATCAAATTATAGTCATTATCAGACAATGACTCTTTTATAGCGGGAAACTCATAAACTCCCCACCTTTCATTTTTAGGTGTAGGATTAGTGCCTTCAACTATAAAACCATGAGAATAAAATACATATTTGTCATTAGCATTAATTTTATCTGGAAATTTATCGTAAACCTCTCCTCCAAAAGCTAATGATGAAAAAAGCATACCTATTAATAATGAAAGTTTGATACTGATTCTCCTTGAGTTACTAATGCCTAAATAATGGGCTAAAATTCTTGGTTGTAATAGTGAACAAAATCAAGCGTTATTTCCCCTGTTTACTTCGTATATCAACGCCTCAATAAGAGTTTAAAAATAGTTGACTGAAATTAGTACAGAAAAGTTCAAGTCAGTTTTTTAGAGTCCATTTAAGCTATTTTATAGGCTTTATTCACTATAAACGGTGAAAATTTCCTTTCCTATAATCGCAATTGCTTTATTACGTTGAGTAAATGATGCCTCGGTCTGAGTTAAATAAATACTTATAACTAGAGGTGTTCGTTTATCTGACCAAACAACTGCCGTAATACCTCTTGAACCATAACCTCCAGAACCAGAACGATCAGCAATTGACCAGTTTTCAGGGAGTACTGATCGTAATAAACTACCTGTGATTTTATTATCTATCATCCATTGTTTTAGTTGAGTCTTTGAAGCTTGAGATAAGACATCACCAAATAATAACGTATGTAAACTTTTCACCATCGCATTGGCAGTCGTGGTATCTCTTTTATCACCATCAAGTGCTTCATTTAAATCAGGTTCAATTCGATCTAATCGAGTAACCTCATCGCCAATAGACCGCATAAACTGAGTTAAAGCTTTTGGCCCTTTAATGCCATTAAGTACTATATTGGCAGCCGTATTATCACTCATGATCATAGCCGCAGAGCATGCTTGCTTTAAGGACATTTTTTCACCAACGAGATTTTTAGTTATTGGTGACCACGTAATAAGCGAATTTTCTGTTATAACCGTAGAAGTATCAAAAGATTGAAGCCCTTTTTCAACATCAGCAAGTAACTTTGCACAGGCGAGTACTTTAAATGTGCTCATCAAAGGAAAGCGAGTATTGCCGTTATAGCTCCATAGTTTATTGGCTGCGACATCATAAATTGAGACGCCTATACGAGCACTAAGCTGGTGCTCTTGTTCTTCAATTTTTTTTATTATCGTATTAGCATGTACACTAAAAACTAAGCTGATATTAATGAGTAAAGCTAACAGGAGAAAATGGTACTTAAAAGGGGGGGCTTTAAAACTAAATTTCATCAAAATACATACTCATTTTTTATTGATAAGGTTAACGACTTCAAAGTAAATTTTTAAAGCTAATAAGTGGCTCTGTTTCATACCTGAATAACCATTTCAGTTTGCTGGGAAGTAGTATACCCATAAATATTATTGGAGCAATGTTCAAATTATGATGAAATGTGGCGAAAAAATGGCAACTCATAAATGAGCGATATCAGTAACATAATAGGAATTAATAACTGTAATAGGCGCTGGAATTTCATTCACTTTTACTTGAATTCTAGCAGCGGTAACTTCGATATGATCATAATCATCTGCATTAACACAAGAGACTAAAAGTGCAGCTAATACTGCAAGACTTAGAGAAGAGTATTTAATCGATGATTTTGTTATATTATCACACTTTAAAAATGTGATAATATAACAAACGTGATAGTATAACAAAAAAACTATCGGAACTATGAATGAACACCAAAATACAACTACTTTTTGACCGCACCTCTATAGGAATTTCTATATTATGCGCAATGCATTGTGCTGCTATGCCTTTAATATTGCTTCTATCACCAAGCCTACAATTAGTTTACGTAAACGAGCATTTATTTCACCAATTTCTAGTTTTGATCATAATCCCAGCCAGCTTATTAGCTGGCTTTTTAGGATGTAAGAAACATAAAGATATAAAAGTAATGATTAGAATAACATTAGGATTAGGAACACTCTCATTTACCGCGATATGGGGACATGATGTATTAGGTGAAGTAGGTGAACTAATCGCAACTGTCTTAAGTAGCATACTCTTAGCCTCAGCTCATTTACTTAACTTTAAATTATGTAAAAAAAATTCTTGTAATCAATGCGCTGAGAATTAATTGATAATAATTTCATATAAAAACGAGTGCCAGCTCGAGTTTGAGCGACTAAAAATAGTATCAATTCTTTTGGGCTAGCATAAAGAAGTGTGGTCATTCAGCCCTTTCGTTTTCAAATGGCCCAAAAGCGTTTTTCATTCCAGTTGAACCCTGCATTTTGAAATATCATCGCTATAACCCCTTAAGCCAAGTATTAGATGGCGACTCCCCTATTTGTTCGAGATAACGTTTAACAAATTCGATAAAAATTTGAGTACGTTTGGGTAAATACTCCCGTTTTGGGTAGACAATAAAAACCCCAGAGTTTGGAAAGTCATCGATCTTTGCCAGCACCTTAACCTTGCCTTCAGTGACCAGTTTCTTGGCGGTAAAATGAGGCATCAAGGTCAGTCCCAACCCTGCGGCACACATTTCAGCCATCGCTTCCCCATCATCGACAATAGTAAAATTTTCTGGCTCAACCATAATGTGACGACCTTGATAAGAGAAATTTATCGGCATGGTTTTACCTGACTGCTTAAAGCGAAATAAGATCCACGGCAGTGTTGTTAAACACTCATTAGAGATATTAATCTCCGTTGACGCTGCTAGCGCACTACCAGCGCACAGCACAAACTCCATTGGAGTTAATTTTTGTGCGACTAAACGGCTATCGGTCAAGGTGCCACTTCGTATTGAGACATCAACGGCATCACTGATCATATCAACATATTCATCGTTAAAACTGACCTCTAAACTGATATCTGGGTAAGATTTTTTGAATTGGCACAACATCTGTAACACATACATACGGCCGTATGACACCGGCACATTGATTTTGAGTGAACCACTATGGCTGTCGTTCACTGATTTTAGCTCGTCTTCAAGCGACTCAAGCTGGTGATAGAGCGTACCGACCGTATCGGCATACTTCTGTCCCGCAGAGGTTAAGCTGAGCTTGCGGGTAGAACGATAAAATAATTGCATGCCAATTTGAGCTTCCAGCCTTTTAATGGCTTTACTCACTGTCGATGGATCGGTCGCGTGTTTTTTGGCGGTCGCCGCAAAGCTACCTGTTGCTATCGTCGACATAAACAACGCGATAGTTCTAAACTTGTCCATAATTACTCACATTAGTGAATCTTATTCATTAATGTAAAGCAATATCCGCACTTATGACACTGATTATTTAGCGTAAAGTGAGCCTATCTACGCTGCTAATCGCCAAAGCTTGCATAAAAATTTTATTTAAAACCAAAGGATCTACCATGCCAATCTTAAAAATATTGCTAATAGCCGTTGTTACTACGCTACTTGCAACGCCCTTATCTCTAGCAAAAGCCTCTAATTTACCAGAGCAGTTATTAAATATGCCAATTACCCTAACGTCGGGAGAGATTGTGACGCTGAAACAATATCAGGGACATAAACCAGTCTATTTAAAATTTTGGGCTACGTGGTGCGAACCGTGTCGTGAGCAAATGCCCCACTTTGAACAAATTACTCAGCAGTACGGCGACGACTTAATGGTGATAGCGATTAACTTAGGCATCAATGACGACTTAGCTGCCGTGCGTAAAATACAAAATGAATTTAATTTATCAATGCCAATGGCTATTGATAGTAGCGGAGATTTGGCGCAGGCCTTTAGATTACTTGGCACTCCCTATCATCTACTATTCGATAAACAAATGAACTTAGTTCATCTCGGCCATGAAGACGACTCCGTCCTCGATAACAAAATTGCTCTTATTAGTAGGGAAAAGCCGCTCGATTTACTGGCCGACGATGCCATTACAGAAACTGCAGAGCTGCTGACCCTTAACCTTAATGATAATAAACCTCATGCACTGTTTTTTACCGCGACTTGGTGTGACTGGTATCTTAAAGACACTCGCTCGGCCGTGTCACAACAATGTATCGCCGCTCAACAGTCGGTTAACCAATTCGCTCAGCAATTTAAAAATATTGCCTGGCAAGGGATCATCTCTAGATTATGGACTGGCGAGGCAGAGCTAAGCCGTTATGTTAAGAAATATCAGATAAAACATCCTATTGCTATCGACGCTAGCAATAATTTATTTCATCAATACACGGTCAAAGAGTTACCAAGTTTAGTGATTGTAAAAAATGGTAAAGTATTATTTAAAACCGCTGATTTTTCAGACCAGAAATCTTTAATCAAACAGCTATCATTACTATAGCCAAACCAAAAAGTTTATCTGAATTAAAAAGCTAACAACATGAAAATGTTATTAGCTTTTTAATAGCGCAGAAAAATATAAGCTACCGATTAATAAACTCACCCATGAGTTGATAGGTTTTTTCACACTCTTCTGCAACCAAACTATCAAGCAGCATGTACGCGTGGATCATGCCATCAAAAGTGTGGTGCTCGACCTTAACGCCTGCTGATATTAAAGCCTCACCATAGGCCCTAGCTTCATCCCTTAAAGGATCACAGCCAGCACTAAATATTAGCGTTTCTGGCATAGTATTATGCATGGGCATAAATAAGGGTGAAGCCGCTTTTCTTGCTTGCGTACTTTGAAAATCATTGCCTTGGAAGTAATGCTCGAAATACCATTCAATTTTGCTGGTTTCTAACAAAAAGCCACTACCATTTTCAGCCATCGAAGGAGAAGACAGGGTGTAGTCAACACTAGGATAAACTAATATTTGTTTATCGATTTTGACACGACTCGCAATATTATCACTGGCTAGCGTAGTGCAAATAGCGCTACCAGCACTGTCACCAGCAATAATTAATTGTTGGCTATAATTTACTTCCTTGAGTACCTCTTGATAATGCTCTAACGCAAACTGGCTGTCTTCAATACCCATTGGATAGGGGAATTCTGGTGCCAGTCTATACTCCACCGCAATAACGACACAATTTCCCGCCTTGGCAATTTTTCGACTGATAGTATCGTACAAAGCAATATTGCCACACATACCGCCACCACCATGATAATGCACTACCACAGGTAAAGCTTCATCGGGTGCTGGGCTATAAACTCTAACGGGGATATTGTGCGTAGTGGTCACAAAGGCACTTTCTTGTGCGTAAGCTAATTCAGGCCCTTCACCTATGAATACGCTAAGTTTTTCCAGATTTCCTCGTACTAAACTTGGCGTAAACTGCACGCCACTTTCTTTTGCTAACGCCGCAGCTACGTTAGCCTGTTCAATAAATTCACTAAGTTTTGGAGAGATTATGCCTCGCATGATGATTCCTTTCTATTTGTTAATGTTGTTGCCCCTTTAGCCGTTTCAGGCAAAAAGAAACTCCCTAAGAAAAAGGTACTACTTAATACAGTGATCAGCATAAAAGCAGTACTGAAATCACCATTATTCATATCAACCAACTTACCAAACGCCCACAACGCCACAGTAGCCACTAAATAACTAATAGAGTAAAACAAACTAAACACTACTGTCACTTTTTGTGCGGTCATTTTAGGTAGCTCATGAGGAATGGTCACCAATGCCGTTACCGGGAAAAAGATAAAAAAGCCTAACGCCATAGCTGACAATGTTTGCACTAAAGTTGAATCACTAAAAGATAAACCGAACACAGTGAACACAATAACTAAGCCAGACCAGCGGATAACAGGCACACGTTGATTAATTTTCTTACTATAGACAATTCCCGCCAAAGTGCCAACAATGCCAGAGCCTATTACTAAGGCACTTTGACTAATGCCCGCTTGCGGGTAAAAGGTAAACAAACAAATATAGAAAGCTAGAATGCCCGAATAAGTTAACGCGTAAACCCAGTTAAACTTATCCTTTAAGCCATCCAAATAAGAATAATTTGCTGCTGGTGCTGCATTTTCGCCCTCATCTTTAGTGTGCTGCTCTTTATCCTTGCTAAGCAACCAAGCTAAACTAAGCCCAAGACTGGCGAAAGAAAAAATTAATAGGGTATTTTGCCAGCTACCGGTTAGGTCATTAAAATTCGCCATTTGCCATAAAATAATGCCGGTACCCACATTAAAGGCGACGGCATTAATACCATTGATGGTTGACCTTTCTTCGGGTGCGAACCAAGCCATAACAATAGGATTGAAATAAACAATCATAAAAGCACCGCCCAGCCCCATTAAAAACCGGCTCACGAGTAATAGTTCATAATTGGGTGCCAAAGGCGTTAATAAGCCTACTGAAATTAATAAACCCGAAACAAAAAACGCTTTTTTAACACCCAGCTTTAGCGCTAACCAAGCGGCAATAAAAGTGCCGACTATTTTAGCTAAAGTCACCGCGCCACTGATAAAACTAGCTGACGCTAGACTGTCTATATTCATGGCAGACATGATTTGATTCATACTGGCGGTACCGCCAACCCAAGCCATAGCAAACAGGGTGTAGCTGATAAAAACCAATGCCGCTATAAGGTACTTATTGTTTATCTTATTTAAATTCATACTTATTGATTCAGTTACAAATTATTACTTTTAATCAGCTTACTGCACTAAATCATACAATGATGTACTACCTTCGTTCCCTGTGTTTATTTTTTACTCGTGATATGCTGTTTCCAGCACCCTTAAATAACTCTGTTCGGCGCTTTTATAGACCTGTCGAGCGACATCTCATGACTTAAAGGAATACTCGTTGTTAGTTTGGCTCTCTCTCGATACTTGGCTTATTTCGTTATTATCTATAGCTTACTTAATGCTGCTATTTGTCGTTGCCTACTGGGGACAAAAGCAAACCAACAATAAATGGTTAAAACACCCATGGGTGTACAGTTTATCTTTAGGGGTAAGTTGCACCTCTTGGGCGTTTTATGGCACCGTAGGTCAAGCGGCTACGACAGGCGCTTGGCTTGCTCCTGTTTATATAGGCTCAATTCTTTGTTTTGTATTGGCTTGGCCAATGTTGCTAAGAATATT
Organism: Colwellia sp. 39_35_sub15_T18; assembly: GCA_002162675.1. GTDB lineage: Bacteria > Pseudomonadota > Gammaproteobacteria > Enterobacterales > Alteromonadaceae > Colwellia. The sequence goes on from MAAE01000034.1 coordinate 8,437, forward strand.
GCGTATTAGTAAACAACAAAACCTAACCTCTATCGCTGATTTCATTGCTTGTCGCTATGACAGATCGCCACTCATTGCCGCCACGGTCACTTTAGTGGCGCTACTAGGTACTATTCCTTACATCGCCTTGCAACTGCGTGCCATCAGCACTAGTTTTGACCTTGTTACCGGTTCATACCAGTCTGGCATCAGCACCACCTTTGTTGTAACTATTGTATTGATTATATTCAGTATTTTATTTGGCGCTCGACAAGTCGTTATTAATAAACAAAATCAAGGCTTAGTATTAGCGATTGCTTTTAGCTCGGTGGTAAAATTATTTGCCTTAACGGCTGTGGGTATTTTTGCGACTTTTTTTGTGTTTGACGGCGTCAGTGATTTATTAATACAAACAGAGAATATCAAGCCGTCTGCACCGTCAAGTAATGGTACTTATTTTGCCATTTCTCAGGCTATTTTAGGCATGATCACTATTTTCATTTTGCCCCAGCAATACCATATAATCATGATAGAGAATCACCACGAAAAAGAATTAAAAACTGCCCGTTGGCTCTACCCTCTATACCTTATTCTTATCAATTTATTTGTTTTACCTATCGCACTCGCTGGGCAAAGCCTGTTTCCTGGCGGCAGCGTTAATGCTGACACTTATGTGATCACCATTCCATTGTTTTTCCAACAAGCTTGGTTAGGCGGCCTAGTATTTATTGGCGGTTTAGCGGCGGCTACTAGCATGGTTATTATTGCCACCGTTGTATTAAGTACCATGGTAACCACTGAAATTATTAACCCGCTTTTACTGCGCCATAAAAGCTTTATGGTGCAACAAAAAAATCAACTCTCTGGTTTACTGCTTAATTTACGCCGTATTGCCATTGCGCTGTTATTACTGCTGGCTTTTATTTTTGAGCGCGCCATTGCCGAGCAAAATCACTTAGCGGGTATTGGTTTGTTGTCTTTTGTTTTACTCGCGCAATTAGCCCCCTTGGTTATTGGTGCCCTTTACTGGCGCAATGCCACCAGTAAAGCCGCCCTCACAGGCTTGGTTGTTGGCAGCATTATTTGGTTATACACCCTATTGCTGCCAAGTTTATTTCCGCAATCAACATGGCTAACAACAGGGTTATTTGGTTTCTCTTGGTTAAAACCTTATGCGTTATTTGGTGTCACATTTTTAGATGATATCAGTCACGGTTTATTATTTAGCTTGCTGGCCAATACCTGCTGCTTTATCGGCATTTCTTTTTTTGGTCGCCGTAGCGTCGGTGAAAAGCTGCAAGCTGAGCTATTTATTAATAAACAGCAAAAAAACCTGGAGCACGAGCTTAGCCATAAGGATCTCTATCAACTATTACAACGTTTTGTGAACAACGAAGCCGCCAATACCTTTAAGCAATATTACCCTGAAACCAGAAAACATAGCGCCGCCAACGACAAACTCTATAACTATACCCGGTTACAATTAGCCAGCGTTTTAGGCTCAGCATCAACCCGCATGGTCATGAAAGCCGCCAGCAAACAACAAACCATGCCTCTAGAAGATGTCGTTAACATTGTTGATGAAGCCAACGAGTTATTTCAATTTAATCGCGAACTGCTACAAGCTGGGGTCGAAAACATTGAACAAGGCATCAGCATGGTAGATGTCGACATGCGTCTGGTGGCATGGAATCAACGTTACATAGAGCTACTTGATTACCCCAGTGAGCTAGTCGCTGTAGGCAAACCTATTGCCGAACTTATTCAATTTAATGTCGAACGCGGCTTGATAGCAGATAGCAAAGAAAGCGAGACTCAAGAGACGTTAATTGCACGCCGATTAGCGTATATGCGCCAAGGCAATAATCATTATTTTCAACGCAATATGCCCAGTGGCATCGTATTAGAAATTCGCGGTCAAGCCATGCCCGGTGGCGGCTTTGTTAGCACATTTTCTGATATTACCGCTCATATCAACGCAGAAAAAGCACTCAAAAAAGCCAATGAAAGCCTTGAACAAAGAGTGATAGAACGCACTACCGAGCTTAGCCAAGCAAAAGCCGAAGCCGAGGCTGCCAACACCAGCAAAACTAAATTTTTAGCTGCCGCTAGCCATGATCTCATGCAACCTTTTAATGCCATGTCATTATTCACCAATATGCTCAATAAAAAAGTGCAAAATACTGACTTACAAGAGCTAGCAACAAATATTCAAAACTCACTCACTGCCGCAGAAAGCTTGCTATCAGATCTCGTCGAAATATCACGCTTAGACAACAGTTCACAAACACTTGATGTACAAATATTTTCAATCAACGATTTGTTATCTACTTTAGGTAAAGAGTTTACTTTATTAGCACAACAGTCTGAGGTGAAATTTAGTTATATAAAATCAAGCTGTGCCGTTGCAACTGACCAAAGGCTATTACGCCGTGTTATACAAAATTTTTTATCGAATGCCATCAACTATTGCCCACAAGCAAATCGCCAAGGCAAAGTATTACTCGGCGTAAGACACCAGCAAGAAAACATCATCATTGAAGTATGGGATAATGGCCCCGGCATTCCCTTAAACAAACAAGCCGCCATATTTAAAGAGTTTGAGCGCTTAAACCCCAACCAAGCCGCCTCAGGCCTTGGCTTAGGCTTAGCCATTTCAGAGCGTATTGCTAAACTGCTTGGGCTTACTATTACGGTGCAATCAACCTTAGGTAAAGGCACCTGTTTTAGTATTTCTCTACCGCGCAGCCATGTAATGCCTGAAAATACAATCGCCGCATCAATCATTCCTCAACCATCAACGACCGACGAGTTTATCAATTTAGCGGTGCTGCTGGTTGACAACGAACCACTGATGTTAACCGCGATGGCAACACAGTTAGCAGAGTGGGGTTGTCAGGTTATGGCGGTAAAAGATCAAGCAAGCTTAAATGCGGCTATCATTAAGCAAAACTTTACCCCTGCAATGATTATTTCAGATTATCATTTAGACGATAACAAAAATGGCGTGACGTTAGTACAAACCAGTAGAGAAAAATATGCTTGGCAAGCGCCTGTTATTATCTGCTCGGCCGATCCCTCAGAGCAAGTGCGAGAAAAAACTAGCGCCGCTAAGTTTTCCTTTATGCGCAAACCCATCAAAGCGTTAGCGTTGAAAAAATTGATGCGGCAATTGTTATCAGCAACGCTCGACTGAGGCCTTTGCCCACCCTGTTACCTTGTATTAAGTAAATACTCACATTTAATTAAACTCGGCATTAAATAATTAAACTCGGTAATAAATTAAACCCTCTATGAACAGGTCATAGAGGGTTTACTAACTGAGCAAATAAAACGGACTTTAGCTTAAGCTTAAAACTCGTAACTTGCCTTCATGTAAAACACACGACCACGGGGATCATGATGTTTAGGGTCATAACTAAGATTGGCACCATCGGCAACAAAAGGAGCCGCTTCATCAAACAGGTTTTGCACACCTAAACTAACGGTTGCTTCTGACTCATTAAAATCAATGACATAGCGATATTGCACTTCAACCGGCGTAAAACTTTCTATGGTATCTCCTTGACGGTTATTGGTATAGCTAGACACATAATCAACTCGCGCCATGACACTATGTTTGTCGTTAATCCAATGGGCAGAAAAATTACCTTTATCTTCTGGCATTGAACGAACAAAGCTACCAAAGTTAAAGGAACCAACCGCATCATAAGTTTCGCCATTAACAGGCACATCATAGCTTAAGTAACGCGACCAGCTAACACTTAAGTCAAGAGTGCTGTCACCAAACTCTAAACCGTAGCTAACTTCAACATCAATACCACTAGCATCAATACTCGCGGCATTGAAATAATCCGTGGAAATACCCGCCAACGTACTCGTTGGGTCATTAGGGTCTTGGCGCACGATACTTGCACCATTAGGATCGGCATCTAATACTGCTTGTGCCGATTCAATGGTAATCACGTCTTCATAAGCAATGTTCCAGTAATCAAGGCGTACTTGTAAGCTGTTACTTGACCATAAAGCACCAAGGTTAAAGTTAGTGGCTGTTTCTGCCTCAAGCTCTGAGTTACCCGTAGTCGCTTGACGGATAAATATTGATGAATTATTCGGGATAAAATTACCGTTAGCATCTAATATCGGCGTACCGTCAGGGTTTAGCTGGTAGTCAACCAAGTTAACCGTATTGGTTACATCAGCATTAAATTGTGACAATGATGGTTCACGGAACGAAGTACTCGCCGAAGCGCGAAACGACAGGTTTTCAGTGGCGCTATACAAAAAGGCAATTTTAGGGCTTAAATTACTGTCTGTGTCTAAATCTTCATAACGTAGCGCCACATTCATGGTTAAATTTTCCATCAATGGCACTTCCATCTCAGCAAAAATAGCATAAGCACTTCGTGATTCATCAACGGGGTTTACTTGACCTAAAAAGGTAAAGTCATTAGACGATGGATCAGGATTACCAGCAGCATCATATTGAATACGGCTATTTTCTGCAGGTGATACTTTATAAGTTTCATGACGAAATTGAGCACCAAAAGCCCCTTGTACAGTGCCCGATGGCATTTCAAAAAGCTCGCCATTAACAACACCATCCCACACTATCAAGCTAGTTTTGGTGGTTGATTTAAAATCGGTTTTTAGCCAATCAATCATGACGGGATCATGTTGCAAGTCAGTACTAAAGTGATTAAAAGTCATATCACCACTAGGACCACCTTGCCCATCCATTGCCAAGAATAAGCGCGATAAAGACATTTCTGGTTGGGTAATTTTATACTCATTAGCACTGTAAGCGAGTGACGAACTCCAACCCCAGTCATTAGAGAGTGTGCCCGTTAACCCGGCTTCAAGACGGAAAGTTTCATTGCTTCGCGGTGCCGCACGCGATTCAGAAAAATCTAACGTCGGATTGTGGCGACCAAAAATTAGCACATCGACACCAAAAGGGTTAGTCGGGTTATCAGCGGCAACGGTTGGAAAGCTTAAATTAGGCAAAGATGGCACAGAAAAGTTGTCAATAATACGATAATCTGAAAAAGTAACCGCAGATTTGAATTCAATATCATTGGTAAAAATATGCGTTAACGCGGCATAATATTGCTCACGCTCTTCTTCATTAACTATATTGTAATGCAGACCATATTTAAAACCACAACGGTCAATGTCGCCATCGCCGTCTAAATCTAAAATATTACCGCCAACGCCAGCACAATTGGGATTGCCCACTTGCTCACCGGCACTGTAATTACCCGCCCAAGGACCTTCCGTAACCACAGCATCTTCGGTTAATTTAAAACCCGTACCTAAACTACTTGCTGCCGCTTGTACTAAATCGGGCCGTTCCCAACCACGTAAATTACTACGGCGTAATATTGAAGCCGCCATGACCAGATGACTGCTATCACCCAACTCAAAACCCGCTAAAATACTGACATTTTTATCATCTTGATCATAACCTTCAATCGTGTGATAAGATCCAGCGACTTTAACACCTTCATAATGATCATTAGTGACAAAGTTAACCACGCCAGCCACCGCATCAGAGCCATAAGAAGCCGCTGCGCCTTCTTTCAATACTTCCACACGATCTATCGCAATAGCAGGAATAGAGGATGTATCAACAAACACACTACCATCTTGTGCCTTCGCCCCACTTAGCGTTTGGCGTTTACCGTTAATCAAGACTAAGGTTGACGATAATCCCAAGCCACGTAAGTTAACATTAGAAGTACCTTGGTTATAGAAGCTAGTAAAAGTATCAGGGCGGTTTTCGGCGCCTGAGTTGACCGGTAATAAATTCACCATATCGGCAGTATCAACCGCACCGGTGAATTCCATATCTTCGCTAGTAACCACAGAAACAGGATTAGCTGACACCGTATCTGAGCCTTTGATATAACTCCCTAAAACGCTAATTTTTTCAATTTTGTCTGCTTCGACCTCATTAACCACTTCTGCTGATATGGTGTGGTTTGACACTAAAGATAGCCCGACCATGACAGCCAATTGACTTAATTTAAATTTTTTATTTGTTGTATTTGTTGTATTCATGTTTGCTCCTAACGTTTCTTATTGTATTTTTATTTTTTTCAGTCTACGGATGCAGACTTACTATTTTTTTAGTCATGTTTATTATTTTCACTAGCCAGTGATTAGGAATAACAGCACCGCAAGCGCAGTTCCTATGAGGGGAACCGCTACCGTTAACGCCGCCATTGGTGCATAGGCCGCTTGATGTGTTTCACCACAAATTGAGCGTATGGTCGTGACCACATAGCCATTGTGTGGTAACGAATCAAGCGCGCCTGATGAAATGGCGATGACGCGATGTAAAGCCTCGGGGTCAACACCAGCGTCGATATAATGCGGCGCTAATGCGGGTAAAGCGATAGACTGTCCGCCTGACGCTGAGCCTGTCATGGCGGCGATAACTGATACTGCCACGGCGGCGCCAACCAATTCGTTACCCGGCATAGCCGTTAAGTAATCTACCGCAATAGCAAAAGCAGGCGATACTTTAGCGACCGAGCCAAAACCAACCACCGCCGCGGTATTACCTATGGCTAATAATGCACCGGCGGTGCCTGCACCAATGGTCATATTTAAATTAGAGAAAAGACGAATATTAAGTAACCATGCGGTCAAACAACCCGATAATAGTGCCAAAATTAAGGCATATTGCGCGAATGCTTCGTGCCCTAAAAAAGTAACCGTTAGTACCGCTAAAATAGGTAGTGCCGCCACAATCGAATGGGGTAATTTTTTCTCACTGGCAATTGGATCAGTATCACGCACATGAAAATGTTCGCCGTTAGCAATAGCTTTATTCATCATGCGCTGGAGCCACCAATAACCAAATAGCGCCATAAAAATCGCCACAACTAAGCTAACTTCCCAACCCGCATAAGGTGAAGTACCAAGGTATTTAATAGGGATCCAGTTTTGAATTTCAGGTGAACCCGCAGAAGTCATGGTAAACGTAACCGAACCAAAGGCCATCACCGCAGGAATAAAACGTCGCGGTAAATTGGCTTGCTTAAATAGACTTAAGGCAATCGAATAAGCAGAAAACGCCACCACAAAGACGCTGACGCCGCCATAAGTTAAAATGGCACAAACCGCTATTACAGCTAATGCCGCATTATGCATACCCAGTTTACTGACAATCCACTGAGCTAAACTATCGGCACAACCACTGTCTTCCATCAACTTGCCAAACAGCGCACCCAATAAAAACATAAAAAACCAAGATGAAATAAAGCCAGCAAAGCCACTCATGTAGCTGTGAATGAAATTATCACTCTCTTGGCCGTAGGGGAATAATGATAAATCACCGGTTAAGGCAATAATGATGGCAGTTAACGGCGCCGCTATTAATAAATTCATGCCACGTATGGTTAAATAAATTAATAACGCTAAAGCGCCAATAAGGCCGAATAAACTGATCATATAAATTCCTGAACCTGAGCAGAGCATACTCAGAAAATTGTTATTTTTAATGATGCTCATTATGTAAACAGTTTTTAGGCTTGCCTATAGTCCTTTCGGGTGACGCGCTGATAAATTCGCCATTTAGCTAGTGCTTCAACTAACTGTTCTGCTATGGTAAGGCTATCTTTCATCGAAAAGTTGCTGGTCAAATGGTTACCGAAATAAAAATTATTGTTGCTGATGATCACCCGCTATTTAGAGGGGCATTAACGCGCACTATCGAAGATTTGGTCAATACTAAGCAACAAAAAATTTTAGTGTCTGAAGCGCACAGTGTTGACGGCGTTTATCAATTACTGGAAAAAAGTGATGATTATGACTTAGTGTTGCTCGACGTGCATTTTCCCGGTACCAATGGCTTATCTGGCTTAGCGAATTTACGCGGCTGTTTTCCTTTAGTGCCTATTGCGATGATTTCGGGTAGTGATTCTTCTGATATTATCGCCCTTGCAGAGGAATTAGGTGCCAGTGGTTTCTTATCAAAAAGTGCTCACCCTGAGGTGATAGCGCAAGCAATTAATGCCTTATTAATAGGTGATAATTGTTTTCCTGACATTGATGCCATACCAAAAGATGCTATCAATCGTGAAATTGGTGAAGTAGCAGAGAAAGTAGCCAGCCTCACCCCAGCTCAGTTCAAAATATTTACCTTAGTGTGTGATGGTTTATTGAATAAACAAATAGCTTATGAACTCAACATTGCCGAAAATACCGTCAAAACTCACCTCAGTAATATTTTCACTAAATTCAATGTTAGAAAGCGTACTAATTTGATTATTTTAGCGAATTTACTCAATGTTGAGGCCACATAAGATAAAGAACGCATGCTTTAATCATATTTTTTCATACTCGCAAAGCGTGATAGCGCTGCTCTCAATATGTGGGGTTTTATTGGCTTTTGTAAAAATAAAAACCCCGCTGCCTTACTACTTTCTTTCACAAAAGCATCGGGATCGGCTGAAATAATGGCACAAGGAATTTGTTGTTGCCAATAGTCAAAAAAGCGCGACACTGTCGCCAATCCTGTTTCGCCTTCATCTAAATGGTAATCCGCTAAAATAATATCCGGGCAATCATGCACCGACATTTGACTAATTGCCTCTTGATAGCTGCTTGCGCAAACCACCTGATGGTGCCACTTACTCAATAAAGATCCCATACCCAATAGCGTTTTTTCATCATTATCGATACAAAGTATGGTTAAGGCGGTATTTTTTACTGAACTATGAATTGCTTTATTTTCCACTGACCTTACTGCTGCAACTTGACGGCTATCACCTAAGGGTAAAGTGATTTTAAAAACCGAGCCCTTCCCCAAGACCGACTTCACCTCAATAGATAAATCTAGTAACAAGCATAAGCGCTGTACAGTTGCTAGCCCTAAGCCTGAGCCTTCTTCAAAACCACGGTGGTGCAAACGCTTAAACTCGGTAAATATCACACTAATATCTTGCTCAGCAATACCCACTCCGGTATCCCAAACCTCAATACTAATAGCATCTTTTAAACGACGACAACCTAACACCACCCGACCTTTTCGAGTATAACGCAGCGCATTAGCTAATAAATTTTGTAGAATTCGTCGTAGTAATTTTTTATCTGTTTTCACTATTTGTTGCGATGAATGGGTGCGTAAGGTCAGTTCTTTTTCTGCCATCAACACCGTGAAGTCTTTTGACAATGAGGATAATACTTGCTCAATAGCAAAGTGGCTTACCGACGTTTTCACCACGCCCGCATCAATTTTTGCAATATCAAACAACTCATTAATCATCGACTCTGCATTTTGTAATGAGTCAGATAAATGATCCACTAAGCCTCTAGGATCTTCAGCTAAATCAATGTGCTGTAGCGAGGTGGTAAATAATCGTGCCGCATTTAATGGTTGCGCTAAGTCATGACTAGCCGCCGCTAAAAATCGTGTTTTACTTAAATTTGCCGCTTCTGCTTGCGCTTTCGCGGTACCTAATTTTTGGTTGATTTTCGTTAATTCACCAGTACGCTCTTCTACCCTATGCTCTAAGGTTTCATTGGATTCTTGCAACGCATTAACCATTTGTTGGTATTCAGATATGTCCGTATAAGTAATGACATAGCCATTATTAGGAATAGGCTCTCCTCGTACTTCAATGACTGAATTATTCGCTAGATATCGTTTATAGATATAGGATTTTCGTTGTAAAAATTGTGATACTTGCTCATTAACGCGTTGTTGTATTTCATGCTCATCTAGCACTTCATTGGCAGCATTATGTCGTACTAAGTCTTGAAT
>MAAE01000037.1 GCA_002162675.1 Colwellia sp. 39_35_sub15_T18
GAGCTTGCTGCCATAGCGCTGCTCGCGGCAAAACTACCTAAAACAGCTAGCGCTAGGATAGATTTATTTAATTTCATTTTATTTCCTATATATTATTTAATTTATAAATTAATGAACATTTAATTTTTGAGCAAAACCTTTGCCCTAAGTCTCGAGATAAGACAAAAGTTTCACACAGGTTTGTTCAAGCAAGATTTGAACAAAAAACAAATACCTTGTCAACTCTTTAATATCATTCCGGTATTTTTATTGAGGCAATGTTATCTAGATAAAGAAAGCCTAGTTATTTATCAATCGATTTAACTTTATCCAGCATAATAACGGAACATTACCATGCACATTAAAGCACTTAGATCAAAGAGAAACAAGTACTTAATGACTTTAAAAAGACCTTTCGGGTGTTTTTTAACCTACATAGATTAATTTAGATCAAGTCACCTTCATTTTCCGTAAATCAGAGACTAATTAAACTTTATTTCTGCTGAATTTCTTGAGTAGTCACGAATTAAATTTTCAATATCATCTCCGTCACTAAGTACTTTTGGGGTAAGCAATATAATTAACTCTGAACGTGTTTTCTCTTCGGACTTACTGATAAATAAATTGCCAATAATAGGAATATCTTGAAAGAAAGGCACGCCACTACTACTAACAGTAGTATCTTCTTGAATTAAACCGCCTAACACAACAGTTTGACCACTTCTTGCCAGCACAGTAGTTGTTATTGAGCGGTTAGCAATAACAGGGGAGCTTATTTCAGAGAGCGTATTTGCTTGAGCAGACGAGACAGTTTGTGTTACAGCAAGCGACACCACGCCTTTACCACTAATAGTCGGTGTAACACCTAATGACACACCAGTAGAGCTATATTGTACTGATTGAATAATAGTATCGGAATCGCCATTAGCATTTGAGCTTTGCTGTGTAAGAATTGGCACTTGTTGCCCGACATTAAGTGAGGCTGATTCTCCATTTTTGACCACTAAACGAGGATTAGAGAGTATATTAAGTTTACTTTCACTTTCTAATAACTGTAAAACAACCGAATAATCAAAATTAGCAACACTGAAGGTTATCCCTTTATCTAAAGTCACTTGTTTTTTAACATTACTCTCGCCTAAAGTATTATTTAAAAACCATTCTATACCTTGCTGATACGAATCGCCTAAAGTAACTGAAGCAATGGTTGCTTCTATTACAACTTGCTTAGGAACAAGATCCATCTTCTGTAATAGAGGGAGTATTTCATGATATTTTGCTGGTGTTGTATAAAAAATGAGAGCGTTTTGGTGTTGATCAATCATCATAGACAAATCATCAGTAGCTACCCCCTTACTTGCAGTAGCCTGCTGCTGATTTGATTGACTACCACCTGAAGGTTTTTTATCAGCGCTCTTTTTACTACCTGCATTAGCATAAGGAGTTACTTGACTATTTTGCAAGGCAATTAAGTTGCCAATGCTTTCACCTATATCGTCAACATTGGCATTTTCAGGGTTGAAAGTATAGTACCGCTTTTTAGAGGTTGGTGAAGGTTTATCTAATATTTTGGTCCAATAGCCAATTCGTTTTAAAATCAACTCGTTGACACTATGTACAATAACAGCGTTCCGTTGCAATAAAGGGGTAAAAACTAATCGTGCATTTTTATTTTCTACATCAATTCCCTCAGCTAGTAACAACTCAGTTAACTGGGAAATAAATTCTTCTACATTAATATAGGTAAACTCATGAAGGGCAATAAACTTATTTTTGGCATTAGGTAAATCAAAGGTGTTTATTATTCTTAAAAACTGACCTACTTCTTTAGCATTGCCTATCGCTAGTACAGCATTACGCTCGGGTAACCAGCGAGTACGAATATTAATTAACGTACCAACCACTTGGCTTAAAGCATCCCAGTCGGTGTAAAGAATAGGAACAAGTTGCGCTATGCGTTCATCAGATCCTACAGGAATATCGTCTTGTTCCCTACCAACCCCCAAGCTAAACTTTCCTTTACTACTTTTCTGCTTATTGACAAAGAAAAACAATACTGAATCACGAGAGTCGAACTGTACTTTACTTTTAGCGAGCAATTGCGTAGATAATGAGAATAACTTTTGCTGGCTAACTTTGTCTTGCAAATTAAGTGTCATGGTTTGATTCGTTAATTTTGAAATAGACTCATCTAACACGTAACTCAAACCAAGATGTTCACCATAAATTAAGTGAATAAAATCATTTAACTGCATTTCGTTAATAGCGATTTGTATATTTTCATCACCACTTAATTGGCTTAGCAATTCGTTACTTTTACTTTCAAATATTTTAGCCTGTTCTTCAACTTTAATACCTTCGAGTATCATGTACTTTTGTATGACATCATTTTCTTTTACATTTTGAGGTTTCTCAACTTTATCTGCTGATTTTTGATTGGTTTTTAGTACTGAAGTTGGCACATTTAACGCTTGTTCATTGTTAGTTGCACAACTAGACAATGCGAATATTGAAATAAAAAATAAGGAAACTTTACTTAACGGCATTGCTTTCACCTGAGTTGAATAAATTTAGGGTAAACTGTTGTTCTTTCACATGTAGCTCTATTGTATTTGCGGTTATGTTGACTAGCGTAGCGCCGAGAACATCCTCACCTTTACTCGCATGATAGTAATGACCAAAGCCTTCTATAGGCTTTTCTTGCGAGGCTTTGAAAGTCGCATACAGTACATTATTTTTTAAACTAATAGCCAATAGCCTAATTTGAGTTTGGTCGAAAGTGATGGTGTCTGATGATAATAACGCTGTATTACCTTGTGCCTTATTAAGCCCTCCTGATGAGGTTGGGAAAATATCAGTTCTAAAGTCTATAAGTGTAACCTTTTCCTTAAAGATCAGTTTGTCATCAAAATTTGCATTGTTTTTTATTTCACCTTGATTAAAGTCGAGTTCACTTAATCTAAAGATGGCATCTATTAGCAGGTAAATTAGCAGTAAAGCTATTATTATTAGCCTACTCATAACGCTTTCCGTAATTGCATCGTTGAAATTAACAAGCTTAAGTTATAATTACCTGATAATGAACCTCGGCTATTAATTTCAGTTAACTTAAGTGACTCTAAATTCCATAAATTATCACTATTAGCGATGGAATGTAGAAATGATTGTATAACAACGCCTTCACCCGACACATGGATGGTTAGCGTGTTTTTGTCTAACAAATCATTCACGGTTACTTTATCCCACTGATGACTCACTATTTTCAAGTTCATCGCCTGTGTTAACTCTTGCAATGACTTAAGCAATGCAATTTGCACTAATTCACTTTTACCTGGCTTCAGCATTGTCTGTTCAGCCTTCTTTATTTCAGCTTTAAGCTGATTAGTAAGCAATATCAAATTATTTTGCGACAATTGAATTGATTCGGGTGATTTTATCTGTAGCGCATTGATAGATATGTGCTCTAACCATTGTTCTTGGGCAGACAATAGAGGCAAAGCAATTATTTTGATAAAAAGCAAAAAAGACAAAAAATAAATTGCGCCTTGATACTTTATAAAGTCAGGATGCTGTGTAATGTTTTTTAGATTCATAAAAGTTAATGCTGGTAGGTTATTGTAAAACGTTTAAAATTATCAATGTTTATATCCGACACTTTATTAGCAAAATGGACATTTTCGATGTGATCAAGGTTAATCATATCTTCCAAAACGTCTAATGGCTCTTCACTAATAGCAGTAATAAACACAGTATTATCTCGCGTACTTATACGTTCTAATGTATAACTTGATGTTGTTAATGCTAGCAAATTAAAAATAGAGCTAGGACTCACATTACCTTCAAAGCCGACTGTTAATTCTTTATAAGTTTTTTGTTCTGCTTGAAAGCTTGCCCGGACTTTCAAAAAATCTGCTATTAGTTCTTTATTGGTTTGTATTTTACTTTGATAAAAAACATCTATACCTTTTATTAAAACGCTTGAGCTGACTAAATAAAGAAAAGTTGCAATGAAAGCATTTTGTAGAAATTGACAATAACGACAACTGCCATCCTTTGCTTTAGCACTTGTTAATTTAAAATTTAGCAATACGGGCAGTGCTTTATACAAGCCTTGAGTAAATAATGTAAACTTATGTGCTAAAGTATTTATTAAAATGCTATTTTTTTTATCTTTCAATAAAACGCTATTATTCTTTACAATTTTAAAGCTTTTTTGTTTTGAAACATTACTAACCCAATAATTTCCATCTTCTATAAAAGCTATTTTTTCCACAGGTAATGCTTTGGCAATTAAAAAATTCTCAGGAAATAAGAAAATAGCCTTCTTACTAAGTAATCCATTAATTTTCATTAATAAACTTTTTTTATAAAACCAAAAGTGAGCTTTATAGCCTTGTTCGTTTTTTTCTAAATCATAAAAAAAACCAGCATCCTCAAAGGGGCATAATGAACTAGACTCAAGGTTGAGTGCTTTCACTACATGTAATTTATTACTAATAGGGTATATTTTTTCTGTTTCAAAAAAGTGAGACTTTTTGACAATAACAGCAACGATCTGCTCAAGCCCCGAACCAGTCAAGGGCAAAACTTTATCTTCAGAAAAATAAGCTAACTTAGATAATAGATAGCTTTTAAGGTTAGCCTTTATTTTATACATTAACTCATGATTCCCAGTGCCAGATTTCATATGGGTAGGGACTATCCAACGCTACTTTTGTTGAGAATACGACCTTTTTCACCACTTTTATTTGATCTAATGAAATATTAACTTCTAATTCGATTGTTTGTATTAATTTATTTTCTATGCTTTGTTGTGATAATAAAGGGGATACTCTTTTTAAATGGGATAAAACACTCTCTTCCCCCCTTTGCTCTGCGATAACGGCAGCTTGTTCACTGTTATATAACCATTCTATCAATTGTTTTGGGGATAATCGAACATTAAAATCAGCTAACGTAAAAAGAGACACGTGATCACGTATTTTATCAAGCCACGCTTGCTCAAACCCATGAATAAGCATAAGTTCATCAATTGATTGAATATAAAAACCCCTTGGCTTTAACAACCCTAAACGACTATAGCCATCTTCCTCAAGGCCATTTAAATTAACAAACTGATCAGAGTCTTGCCAGTCTTTTAATCGAGCAATAATTTGATCTATTTTAATATTATTTGTTGCTCTACCCTCTATTTCATCCTCTATAATACCGCGTAATAACAGCTCAATTAATTGATAGTCTGTAGGAATCAATGATATTTTACTTGCTTCACTTCTAATTGATAAAGATGTGCCTGAGCTTAAAATAAACGGCTTTCCGTAGAGATTCCAACCGGGATACTTGGTTGTAATAGTATTATTTGCCAACTCACTGCGGTGTTTAACGAAGTCAAAAATCGCATGACTTAGCACAGAATCTGCTTCGAGTTCAGCACTGATTTTATTTTGCATTAAAAACTGTGTTTTTATAATTTGTTGACTATGCCAAACAAAATAGGAAACAATTAACGCAAGAATAATACTTGTAACGAGTGAAATAATTAACGCGACACCTTTTTGCCTAGAATGAGTTCGCATTTTTAGCCTTCAACATTATTAAAGAAACTATTAATTTTAATTGCTTTACGGCTATTCAAAATAAACGGTAAAAATGTCATTGAGTGTCCCGTTGAAACATAATTTAAACGCACGGCTTTGGGAAGACCTCTTTCGACGGTTGAATAAAAAACATCTTGATAATCATTTTCTATTTCTCTTAAAGAAATGTCTTTATTAAAAGGCTTTCTATGTAAATAAGATAACGTCACTAATTCATCAATGTTTAGGACAACTTTTGACACATCAGTTTCATTAATATCTGATAAGCGACGAACAATATTTCGAGTTAAAGGAGATTCAGAAATTTGAATTTGTGTTCCATTGTTTTTGTTAAGTAAGTTAAGTTGCACAATAACATCTGACTCAAACCCAAAAATTGAAAAGTGAGAGATGTAGCTGAGATTTGTAGTCGTTCCTTTAACGTAAGGCACCATCATTTTACTTTTATAAGTGTCTGTTTCCACATAATAATCACTCATCGATTTAATAGATTTATCAATTAACGTTATGACAGAAAGCCTTTGGTATCCAAGCTCCTTATAGTTTTTAGATTTAGAAACCGCTTGTAAATAGACAGCTGTAGACATATATGCTGACGCAATTAAAGAAGAAAAAATAACCATTACCACTAACAGTTCAATAATGGTAAAACCTTTAGCGCTCTTCATACGAAACTACTGCATCCTTGTCTACCATAAAGCGACTATAAGTATTTGTTAACTGACTAGTAACTCCTGCTATTGTCAGTTCTAACTTATAATCAATTAAATAATATGTATTAGGTTTTTTAGCAAAACTATTCACGTCTGATTCAAAAGCTTGTTCTCGAAAACTATCTTTAACGGTGCCCTCCCAATTAATCGTATGGGCGTTAAAACTGTAGTTTCCTGATAGCGATTTTATGTCACTATTCAAATCAATTAAATTTTTTGCCTGCATAATTACCAAGTATTTATCAGCTGCGCCTTTTTGCTTAACAACCAATCTCACATATTGGGAATAAGCTATTTGGCTTAACGAAATTGCCGAAATCAAAATCACAGAAGCGATTAACAATTCGATTAAGGTGAACCCGCGATTATACTTTGCAGATAACATAATTTTCTTCACAATCAATTAATAATTGATTCACCTTTAACGTATTTTCAATCTTAAATTTAACGGGACTAGGTGTCAAAAAACCTGTTGCCGAAAAGTGTAATTTTGCAGAATTAAAGTTCAACTCTTCAAAAACTTCTTTTTTATATAATTCTTCGCCTAACCATATATTGACATCGTTATTTTCAAAGGATAAAACAACTGGCTGACCAGAGTAAAAGGCTAATTTAGAAACTTGCTTAACTATCGAGTGTATTTTTTTTTCTTCAATAAATTTCTTTGAACTTTGTAGTGATTTTGTCGCGCCTGGGGCAACGATAGCAACTAGACCAGCAATCATAATCATAACGACAACTAATTCAATAAGAGAAAACCCTTGCTGTTTGTGTATCATAGAACATTTATATCCTGAACACTCATGATACTCATGATCATTCCTATGACTACACCACCCACTACTCCGCCCATGAACAATATAAGTATTGGTTCTAATACTGTGGTTGCAGTGGTAATATATCTGTCCATTTGAGCTTGACTTCGTTGGGCTATATTTTGAAATGACTTTGCTAATTTCCCCGTTTCTTCACCTGTTTCAATGTAGCCTAATTGGATATCATCAAAAAGTTTTACTCCATCTAATGCATCACACATTTTCTCGCCTTGCTTAATTCGATTTGACGCAGTCATAAGAGAATCTCTAAGTTTAGGCATGGTTACTGATGAAACAGATAACTTAAGTGCTTGGCTAAGAGGCACACCTGAATTGAGTGTTATTTGCAAAGAGGTGGAGAATCTAATTCTATCTACAGCACGGGTTAAATGAGAAATAACAGGAACAGCGTAAAATTTACTTTGAAAAAACTCATTGGTATGCAGTAAATGCTTTACTAATATAAAGCCCAATACTGGTGACGCAATAATAAAACCTATAACAAATAAACCATATTCATCCATAAAATTGGCTATATTGAGTAGAAGCACAGTGTACCAAGGAAGAGAAGTTGCTTGTTCAAATAATGGAGCTAACTGAGGTAAAACAAAATAAAAAATAAAGGTAATAGCTAAAATACATACCATAAAAATAACACTTGGATAGGCTAGTGCTTGTTGTACTTTCTGTTTTAAACCCATTCTAAAACTCATATCGTCAGATATTCGACTCAACACATCAGGTAATTGTCCTGATGCTTCTCCAAGTTCAATAAGACTTAAATATAAACGATTGAACAATTTAGGGTAGTTACTGGCAACTGCATATAAAGAGGAACCACCTCTAATTTCACTACGTAAATTACTTAAAAACAATTTGGCTTGAGTTAAGCTAATCCCTTTTTCAGTAAGCTCTATCGCTTTATCTAACTTTATGCCATTTTGCATTAATTCAGCTAAATTAGAGAATATTTCTTCTAATACTGACAAAGGAATGCTTATTCTCTGACCTTGAAGTTGTCTGTTATTACCTAGCTCACTAATTTCAACAGGAATCAACCCTTGTTTAGATAGTTTTTCTTGAATTTCGAGCTTTGTATTAGCAACGTCTTTTCGTTGAATCAACTCACCAGAATCGTTATAAGCTTTAATATTATAAGCTTTCATTAGCCCGCGACCCTGACGACTTCTTCAATAGTTGTTAACCCTTTTACAACTTTTAACAAACCATCACGATTTAAGGAACGTATATTGTTTTTAGCCATAAGTGTTCTAGCACCCAAAACAAAATCAGCGCCTTTAGGAAGTTTTTCAATATCATCATCACATCGTAAATACTCTATAATGGCTAATCTACCGGAGTAACCTGTATGATTGCAATTTTTACAACCTTTACCTTTTCTTAATACTATTTTCTTGTTATTAAATTTTTCTGCTATTTCCTTTAACTTAAACTCTTCTACCACTTTTTCATCAACACAATCATAAGCACATTCACTGCAAATTTTACGAACTAGTCTTTGAGCTACAATTGAAATTAATGCGGCATTGAGTAAGTATTCATCTAAGCCTAAATCAAGTAATCGAGTATAAGCGCTGGGGGCATCATTTGTGTGTAAAGTACTAAAAACCAAATGTCCAGTTAAAGCTGATTGCATACCAATTTGTGCAGTTTCGCTATCGCGAATTTCACCTACCATAATAACATCTGGATCTTGACGAACTATGCTTCGAAGACCTTTAGAGAAATCAAAGCCAATATCGTGATTTACTTGAATTTGGTTAATGCCCTCTAGCTGATACTCAACAGGATCTTCTAATGTAATAATTTTTACTTTGTCATCATTAAGTTGGTTTAAAAAAGAATATAAGGTTGTTGTTTTACCACTTCCCGTAGGCCCTGTTAATAATATCACTCCAGAGGTACGAGTAAGGTCTTCTCTAATTAATGCTAATAAATCATTTTCAATGCCTGACCGTTCTAAATCATAATTTAACGACTGCTTCAATAAAAAACGCATCACCACACTTTCACCTTCATTTAAAGGTAAAGTAGATATCCTGATATCAAACTCTTGGTTAGCTAACTTAAATTCTATTTTGCCATCTTGTGGTCTTCTTTTTTCAGCAATATCTAGATTAGCGAGTATTTTTAATCTAGAAACTATAGGTAAAAACAAACTCTTAGGTAAGACCTCTAACTCATTTAGTACACCGTCAACGCGAATTCTTGCCCTACAACCTTCACGGTAAGGTTCAATATGCAAATCTGAGGCTCCCATTTTAACTGAACGCAGAATTAAAGAGTCAACTAAACTAACTATAGGCGTTTCACTTGCAAGTTCTTTTAGTCTTTCAACATCAGCATCAAAATCACTGAAGTATTCATCAAATCCAATCGCTTTAACTTCTAAAATTTTTGCTTCTGCATTTCTATAAGTTGTTGGGCTACAAACTAAATAAGTTACGGTGACACCTTCGTATTGAAGGTACTCTGCAATATCCTGATGATTAATATCAGCAACAAGGATTTCAATACTATTATCTTCCCAACGGAGAGGTATCCCCCCTTTATCTTGAATAAACTGTATATTCAACGGGCAATTTTTGAGAACATTATTTAAGCTTTGATTAGAAACTGATTCGTCAAAATTATCAAAATCAACATAAGTGTTGGCTGACAACTTAGCTAAAGCAACAGCAATATCTTCTTCTGAGGCTAACCCTAAACTAGCCACTATGGCATCAGAATCACCGCCAAATTGTTGCTGAAACTTTATAACTTTCTGGACTTGCTCTTCAGTAATTTTATTTGATGATTTTAATAGATTTAAAAATTCCATTAGTTAGAAAACCACATCATCACCACCATCTTCTATTTTGCCATTTTTTCCCTTTGAAAACATTTTATAGCTAATTTTCGAATCATCAAGTTTGTAAATGTATGCATTATTGTATGGATCAGAAGGTATTGCTTTAGGAAAATAGGGTCCATCCCAATTTGTATCACTTGACTCTCTTAGTTCATCGAGATTTTCAGGATAAACTCCAACATCTAATCTATAAGTATCAAGTGCTGTAGCAAAGAGCTGCATTTGAGCTTCTGCTGTTTTAATTTTTGAACTATCAACTTTTCCAAACATTGCAGGGCCAATAAGAGAGGCTATTAAACCTATAATAACCATAGCAATCATTAATTCTATTAATGAAAAACCTTTTTGTAACTGCTTACGCATTATTTTTACCTTTAGTTCTCTTTGAGCGTAGTGTAAAAAGCTAACTTTACACTACAACTTTCAATATCATAATTTGGGCGTAACTATACACAAATAGTGATTACAGTGAAAGCTTACTGGGTTAGGCAAACGTAACATTAAGTTAACTTTATCTTTATAGGGGCTTATTGTGCCTTTGGTTTTACAGCAGTGAGCATATTTCTATGCGTTTTGCAAAGTAATGTTTCATCACAAACATATTCTGCCCCACTTTCATCATTTGAATTGTATTTTTCTGGTAAAGGTTTAGCGATATTAGCTTCATGTTTTATTGATTACCATTACCGGTAAATTTTTGTATGGTAACCTCACCATCAGCTGAAATACCTTCTTTAATAAATACTTTTTTGATTGTTAAAAAAAGTATTTTTATATCCAGCCAAAAGCTTTGATTTTCAACATACCACACGTCAAATTCAAATTTATTTTTCCAACTTATTGCATTTCTGCCATTCACTTGTGCCCAGCCAGTAATTCCCGGTCGCACATTATGCCGTTTACCTTGTTCGCTATCATATAAAGGTAAGTATTCAACTAATAATGGGCGTGGGCCAACCAAGCTCATGTCGCCTTTTAAAACATTCCACAGCCCGGGCAATTCATCCACACTTGAACTGCGTAATTTTTCACCAAAAGGAGTTAAACGCTCTTCATCTGGTAAGCTATTTCCCTTTTCATCCACAGCATCTCTCATACTGCGAAATTTAATCATTTTAAATATATTGCCATTTAACCCCGGACGCTTTTGTTTAAATAAAACAGGAGAACCTAGGTTTTTAGCAATCTTTCTGCTAACAATGAAAATTATAGGCGATAATATAACTAGGGCAATAGCTGAAACTAAAAAATCGAATAAACGTTTCATTTGACAACACCTGTTACCCAGTTAACCCATTTGTCAGCTAACTTTTTGCGATCAAAGGCTTTCCTAGCTAAATCATTAGCTCTGTTTCCCATCAACTTCAAACTTTCTTTATCTGATGCTGCAGTTTCTAGTGCATTGGCAAAAGCTTGTGGATTATCTGGAATAACAACAAAACCGCAATTATTTTCTTTAATCATTCCCTCCAACCAACCAGGATAATTATTAAGAACAGGTAATCCTGCAGAGATATAATCAAAAAATTTATTAGGGGAAGTGCCATAATAAAAAGCAGGAATATTGGCAAGTAACTGTAACCCTACATCAGCACTTGCCAGCAAACCAGCTAACTTATCTTTATTGACGGGTGGATGGAAAACAACATTATCTAGTTCCAATTCTTTTGCTTTTTTCTCTAAAGAAGATTTTAACTTACCTTGACCAACAAGGGCTAATTTTATGTCAGTTCTTCCCCTTCTTTTCAATTCAACAGCGGCATTTAAAACTGAATCTAACCCATTTGCTAGACCATGGGTTCCGGTAAAGACAGCCATTAAATCTGCTTCTTCAATACCTTCTGGGCGCCATTTGGTAATATTTTTATCTGCCTCAAATTGAAAAATATCTAAATCGCAACCATTGGGTACAAGTACTACCTTTTCTGCTTTCACACCACGTTTTTTAATACCGTCAACAATACCAGGAGATAGTCCTATGCAACGATGTGCGCTACGGTATGAAACCCACTCTAATATAGACATAGCGATTAATACTGCCGGGTTTTTAATAACGCCCATTTGTTTTGGTAATTCAGGCCAAAGATCACGTACTTCGAATACAAAAGGTTTTCCACGTAACCAACGAGCAAAAATACCAGGAATACCCGCTGTTAATGGTGTAGTGGTTGCAAAAACAACATCATATTGTTGTGTTAAAGCTAACCCTATACTTTTAATTGCAAACTTAATAAAGGTTAACGCACGTTTAATAAAGACATCTGAATTTGAATAGGCAAGATCAAGTTCAATAATATCAATACCGTCTACACACCCTTGTCTTTTACCTTTTATAAAGTCATTTTCTAAACCTGTATTTCCTCCGCCATAACTGCCACAAACCATAGTAACTTGGTTACCATGATGTACCAAACGACGCGCCATTTCGTAAGAGCGTATTCCTGTGGATCCTTTAGGTGTTGAAAAATGTTGATGGAAATAAAGTACTTTCATTCGTTAACTTCTTTTCGGTTTTATTTGATCATTATTTATATTGATAAACAGACTTAATTGAGCAAGTATTATAGAGCTCAACTTCAATTATGAGTGTTAATTTTTTTAGTAATAGTAACGGGAGTCTTCCCCATGACTATAGAGATACGTTTGGTTAACTCTTTAGGCTCTATCGTTAATAAATACTATTCATTCGTAATTTTATTCTTTCTAATTACCATTATCCTAACTTTAATCGCCAACGCAAATCAGCTTTATTGATAAATCAGCAATAGTACCTTTCACTATCAATGCATTATTCGTTAATCGTAAATGTCGATAATGTGTACCATTTTTGTTTTTATAACCTTCTTGACAGGTTTGTTCAACATTATAGCTATATGTACTTGCATCTCTAAGTAAATTTTTACCCTTAATTCACATGAAAGCATTACATTGGCTGGAGCGAAATTTAAATCCACGATAATCTGTAGATGTTACTGTAATTAACTAGCACCATCATTTGCACTTAAATCAAGCGCATCTCCAGTGTCAAATGGAACAAATAAAAAAACCAACTAGTTGCAACTTTTATCTTACAATATAGCTATTAACTGAATTCGGGAAAACCTAAGATTTACTCCATATGTCAGGCATCGAATAACCTGAACTGTTAAAGTAAAATCTTTTGATAAAGACTAATTAATTGTTCAGCTTCATGCTGCCAATTATAATACTCCATTGCAGCTTTTCGTCCATTTTTAGCATATTTAATAATAACATCTGGTGTACATAATAAACGTTCTATAGCCTCGGATATCTTTTCTGGTTTTAAAGGATCAACCAAAATACCACAATCAGCCGTTTCTATTATTTCTCTATAAACAGGAAAATCAGATGCAATTACAGGTAAACCCGCCGCCATATATTCAAACATTTTTACAGGGTAAGCATCATAATAGTTTGCGGTAGGATGAAGTGTTACTAAACCAATTTTCGCTTGAGAAAGTAAAGATTGAACTTTGTCTCTGCTCAGCCAACCTTTAAAGTCAGTGTTCTTTAGATTTAATGCATTAATCTCATCTTCAAAATCTTTACTTTGAAATGTGCCACCAACTAAAAGTTTGGCATTTAGAGTAGGACTAATATTATTAATAGCAAGTATATTTTCTTTTAATCCTCTTACCTTGGTAACACCACCAACATAAACTGCATTATTTTCTCTTTCGTTTATGTCATCCTCTTTTATTTTAGTGAACTCACCTAGGTCAGGGAAATTTCTCACTAAAACTGTATTTTTATTTCTGAACTGTTTAATTAGTGTTGGTGTCACAGTCACAATACCACTCATTGTTTTATCAGCGGACCAGTATAAAAAACGTGCAAAATAAGCTAGTGGTTTACGCAAAAATTTAGGTAACCATATTTTATTGCTAATTTGTAAACTTAGATCTTCATGAGCATCAAAGACTACCTTTTTTCCCAATAAACGCATAAATATTGCAAAAGGGATAAGCTCAGGATCGTGAAAATGATAAATATCTGCATTTTCAGCTAAGGCTTTTGTAGTGATGGCAAAATCAGTTAAGAACAAACGTTTTAAGAAACCTTTTCTCTTAGGTATAACTTTTATTTTAACTCCAGATTCAACTGAGTCAAAATCACCACACCCAATTAATATGGTTTCGATTCCCTGCCTTTCTAATGAACAGCACTGTTTAACAAATATTCTAGTATCAGATAATCGATGAACACTAGTAAAATGTACAATTTTCAATTTAATAATTTCCTGATGTTATTTGAAGGAAAATAGCATCACAAACACATTGCTGTTAATCATTTAACAACTCTTTAGTTATACGATAATTTAATTCAGTCATGCCATTAGAGAAATACTCTGGCCAAGTAAAAAGAGGATGCCGTTCTCTAGTTGTATTGGGACCAACATACGTTTCTATTACATAATGAGGTAATTCGCCAGAATCTAGCATTTTAACAATATCTTCTTTAAAATCATCGGCACCCAATAACATGCCATACCATCCGACAGCAAGAGTTCCTGACAATTGATAAGGAGCATAACCAGAACTCCCTTGCGTTGCATACAAATACCTATAAACCCCATTACGCCCATCAAAAAAATTATTCATGCGTGGTGCAGGAAAGAAGTTATCAGACTTAACGTAAACGAATTCATTAAATTGCTGCGCCAAAGCTATTTCTAATTTTTTAATTAACTGTAACTTGTTTTCATCTTTTGAAAACATTCGTTTAAAACTTTTTAACCAAACAGGCCAACGATGCATATGAGATGAATCAGTCGCTATACCTTCAATTGGCATTTTAATCATGCCTTCTATGACTTCTTTTTGTCCTACATAGGCATAGTCTGGATGCTCAGCCCATGCACCTTGTTGGAAATTAAAATAATTGGCGTTATTTTCCTCTAAAGAAAATTTAATTTCTTGGTGAAGCATTAACCAAGATACATCTTTAATTTGCCCAAATGCATTTTCTTGTTCAACGGTTAAGTTACTTGGGTCTATTGCTTGCAAATTAGCGACTGTCGCCAATAAAAAAAGCTCTTCATCAAAAATAGCTCTATAATAAGAACGTTGTGGATTTAACTCTAATAATTTCCAACTCATTCGTTCGTACATAGAATCAAAAGGCTCTCTACCCCATAACCAAGCGGGTTCATTCCAAAAATCAGCAGCCCAATTCTGTACTTTATTTAAAAGTTCCAATTCAACTTCATCTAGACGACTATATTTATGCTTAAGTATTAAATATTGACTTATAAAATATTGAAACTGAGCATTATTCAATCTGTTTTCAGCAAGAGTTTCATGATAATAGGTATTAACCTGTGCAAAGAAGACTGAAAAATCATTAATTTTAGAGGTGTCTTTAACTTTAAATGCCCAATTCATCGGCAACATTAAGACAGAACTTGTATCATATTTATCCCTTTCAAGCCATATTGACTCTGACAATAAAGGAATAATAAGGCTCCCCCACATATCAGTGATTTTTGCGTTTGACGGAACCACAGACTTATTATCATTCTTACAAGAAAACAAACTGCAGATCAACACACATAATAAAATTTTCAATGCTTTATTAGTTAATTCCATTTTTATTTCTCTTTCTTAAAAATTCTTGACTACTTTGTAAATATAACAATAGTAAACTAAGTAATAAACCATGAGTTAATAGTGTTGTACCTAAATCAGA
Organism: Colwellia sp. 39_35_sub15_T18; assembly: GCA_002162675.1. Classification (GTDB taxonomy): domain Bacteria; phylum Pseudomonadota; class Gammaproteobacteria; order Enterobacterales; family Alteromonadaceae; genus Colwellia. The sequence goes on from MAAE01000037.1 coordinate 15,686, forward strand.
TGATGTAAATAAAGACATAAAAGGACCGACTACAACAGATAAACATAACCAGACAGGTAATCTTTTTGAAATAGAGTCTAATAACCAAAAAACACATCCAACAATTAGAGAAAAAACCACAACCCCATAAAGATTAAAGTGCATATACGCAGAGGCAATAAAACCATTATTCGCAGACATATCTGGTTTACCTAAATATTCACCTACAACATGTGCCGTTGATACATTATATGGATATTCTATAAAAGCGCTGGTAATGCTATTTGACATAAAAACATGAGGATTATTACTAAAAAAATCAAGATAAACAAAAGATAAATGAGCCGGTACATAAAACAGTCGTCTAATAAAAAGAGACCCCAAAAAAACATTATCTGTAAATTGAGCAAAACAGATAACAATAGTTAATAGGATCATCAACGATACTAGCAACATTTTAATCGGATTTTTCTTTCTAAAAAGAAAATAAAAAGCAGGTACCAGCATCATGACAAATAAACTTGACTTATGAGATGTTATACCAAAATAAAACACTTGCAAGCCAATACAAACAAAAAAAGCTAACCAATTTTTTTTGTAAAGAAACCAACCTGCCATCGCAAGATTTACCACTTTAACTACCCAGTTAGTAATATATCCCCAGATACCTGAATACACAGTTTTCCCAACATCTTCACGAAACTCATACACTTTAGTCAAATCGAGATTAAAATATTTATAGCCTCCTGAAATTACAATATGCATAAAAAATAATAAAGTGAATGCATATATGATATATCTAGCTATATTACTGCCATTCTTAATTGTTTTAAGTTCAATTTTAATATACTGCTGCATAGTTGTAGCAATATGAAGAGTCGCATATCCCAACAACAAAACATACACCATCCAACGCTCGTTGTTAGATAATCCATAAAAACTCAACTGTGGAATTAATACAACAATAAAGTATATATAAAGCAAAATGACAGAAGGTCTTTGGCCATTACGAGGTAAAAGCACAGCAATTAAAACAAAAATACAGTAAGACTCTATATATTTAAAACTATTAATATCTAAAACAAATCCATCATAAGCATAAACTTTACTTACAAATAGAATATAACCAACATCTAAAGTAACACGAAATAAGATAAACCAAACTAATACACCCTTAATTTTTCCATAGTTAGAGTTGTGTTTTATCGTATTTTCGATCATTTGGGTTGACTCATGTCATAAGTGATTTTTATATAAACTAAATATAAAATAGAGTAACCAACACTATAAAACATAATCATTAATTCAAAAGGTAAAGTCGAATAGAAAATACCTAATGTCATTAAAAGCAAAGCTGTTTGCCAAATTATAGCTACATGTTGTTTTTCAACTATATAAATAAGATAACTTAACGGACTAGCCACAAAACGTAATGCAAAAAGCGGTATAAGAACAATTGCTATTTCACCTGATTTGAGCCATTGCTCACCAAAGAGAGTAGTAAATAAAGTTTTGCTGAAGAAGAACAAGAAAATTGCAAATAGACTAGCAAAAAATGATAGATAAAATAAAGTATTTAAGTATATGTTAGCGCATGAACCATGTTGTCTGTATTCATCGCCAGCATATTTTTTAAAAACATCAAGTACAGATTTACCAATAATACCTATGGGAGCTCCTAATGTACGCATGGTTAAGGCCAATCCCCCCCCAAGCTCAGCACCAAATTTTGCAGTAACTACAATAACAGGCAATTGTGCCGATATACTATTCATTGTCCCGCCTGGTAATGAATAAATTGGAAATTTATTATAACGTTTATAGAAGTATATTAGTTTTGCTTTTGTTATTCCTGGGTATTTGAATTCTTTGACAAAAAATAAACTTATCAAAACAGAAAACATGATTCCAAAAAAATGAGCCAACATTAAAAATAATGAAAAATTATACCATAGGCCTACAAGCACTTGAGGTACAACATAAAAAACAGCCTGTGTCACTCTAAAAATAGAGAGTGATTTATAATCACCATTAGCAGCCATCAAAGATTGTATTGCTTGCGACAAAGCCATTACTATAGCAGTAGGAATTAATAAAATTAGCATTTTCATACTAAATATATTAACACCCAAGATATCGAGCTTTAAAAGAACGAATAAAAGGATGCAGGCAAAAAGACCAAAAGCTAAAGTACAATACAATGTTGCCCATAAAGCCAAAGCTCTCTTTTTGCCTTTGTCTACAACAGCTATAGATAACTCAAACCTACCAGTAAAAATAATAGATAAAATAAGTGCTATACCTAACCAAGCAGAATACAAACCAAAGTCTTCAATTGAATACAGCCTTGCTATAGCTATACTTCCTATTATTGGAATAGCTTGAGCTATAACAGTTCCTGTTAGTACTGAAGTTACATTCTTCCAGAACATTAATGAGCCTGCGGTATTTTATGATTTAAACAAGATAAAATAAAAGTTATAAATAAGGGTGCATAGGTAAACTAAACACTTGTTTACAGAGTTTTTCCGCGACAGGGAAATCCCCCTCTTGATAACCTAAACCTGCATATACTGATTGTTGGTGCATACAGGTAGCATAGTATATAACAGTTGGTATACCTTGTGCTTTATACTCTGCCATAACTTGTTCACGATTATCACTTAACAAGGTATATTGTGCCCAAGAACTTTCATAACCTGTTGGAACTTTTGGCGTTTTATAAAGATTAGCTAATTCATTTTCATAGTTAGTTGCGGCTTTATTGCGATTAATTAGCTCTTGCGGAAACTCTGTTAATTTTTCTAATAAAATTGCCGCTTGAATAGTGTCTAAACGGCTATTCATACCAATGCGAACATTGTCATACTTATCACTACCTTTACCGTGTACACGGTATGAACGTAGCAATTCTGCATATTCATCACTATTGGTAAAAACAGCACCACCGTCACCATAACAACCTAATGGTTTAGCTGGAAAAAAGCTGGTTGTGGCTATATCACCAAAACTTCCTGCCTTTTTAGCAATGCCTTGACTATCGGTAATTGAACCACCAAAACCTTGTGCTGCATCTTCAATCAATTTTAAATCATATTTTTTAGCGATGGCTTCTATTTCAGGGTAGTTAGCCGGCAAACCAAAAAGATCAACGGCAATAATCGCTTTAGGCTTTAACTTTCCTTCATTAATCACTTTTTGAATTTGCTTTTCAAGATTTTCAGGGCAAATATTGAATGTTTGCTCATTTGAATCAACAAACACCGGCGTAGCATTCGAAAAAGAAATAACTTCAGCCGTAGCAAAAAAAGTAAAAGTTGGGCAAAAAACAGCATCACCCTTTTTAATATCAAACACCATTAAAGCCAAAGTAAGCGCATCAGTACCATTAGCACAGGTAATAACATGCTTCACACCAACATAATCAGCTAACGCTTGCTCTAACTCCTGTACTTCAGGCCCCATAATATATTTACCATGATTAAGTACATCAGCAATACGCTTATCAATTTTACTTTTTAAATGTTGGTACTGTGCTTGAAGATCTATAAACTGCATTAACTTTTTCCCTTGAAACCCTGTTAAGCTAAGCGATACTAGCTTAAAACTTTAACTAATTGATCATTTTTCAACTGATACTTATCACCTGTATGAGCACAGGTAACAACTCCTTCACCCTTTATAGGTAGGTCTAGCTGCTCGCCATACTCACTCATCCAGCCTATTTGTTTAGCCGGAACACCAACCATTAGAGCATAAGGCTTAACATTTTTATTGATAACCGCACCTGCACCTACAAACGAATATTCACCAAGTGTAATTCCACAAACAATAGTGCAATTAGCGCCTAATGTGACACCTTTTCTAACCAAGGTATCGCGGTATTCGTCTTTGCGCTCCACCCCAGAGCGAGGATTATAAACATTAGTAAAAACCATGCTAGGACCGCAAAATACTTCGGCTTCTAAATGAACATTGTCATAAACTGAAACGTTATTTTGTATTTTACATTTATCACCAATAGTCACTCTATTGCCAACAAATACATTTTGCCCTAATGAAACGCCTTTACCTATTTGTGCCGCAGCACAAACATGAGCGAAATGCCATACACGTGAGTCAGCACCTATGGTAGCACCTTCATCAACAATGGCGCTTTCATGTTTATAATAATCAGTCATAATATTTCTTTTCCCTTATTAGCAAGCTTACTAGTAATCTTGCAAACGACTTAACTAATAACTTTACTAACAAAAGGGTGTACGTCAGAAGAGTTTTTAACAATATATTGGTTGCGAATATTACTGACAATTTCAATACTCTTACGCGCTTCTTCTAAGCCAAAGCCACCACCCGTTAAAATGTGCTGATAACTTTTGGTATGCAGGTCCGTAAAACCACCTGAGAATTCTATTTCGTTACCGTCAACCGTAATTGAACGATAAGTTCGCTGACCAGACGCTTTCACTTCTTCTGGGATATATTCATAATTCACTGACAAGAACCAACGCACTTTCGCGTGTTTAAATTCTAAATAACCCGCATTAGCACTTTCTTCTTTTAAATGCGCTTCATTTTTAACTAAGTCACCAAAAACCCAACCTAACATGTCATAAAAATGAACACCTATATTCGTTGCTATGCCGCCTGACTTATTATCATCACCTTTCCATGAAGTAAAGTACCAATGACCACGACTGGTTAAATACGTTAAATCAACGTCGAAAACTTTATTAGGATTTTTAGCAACTTCCGCTGCCACAAACGCTTTCAAGTCAATAATGCTTTGGTGTAAACGTAATTGCAGAATATTATATACCTGCTTACCCGTTTCATCTTGAACCACTTTTAAGGCATTAATATTATGAGGGTTTAGCACCAACGGTTTCTCACAAATAGCATGAGCGCCATTACGCAATGCAAATCGAATATGAGAATCATGTAAATAGTTTGGCGTTGCTATACTAACGTAATCTATTTGTGTGCCACTTCTTTTTAACAAATCTACATGCCGATCAAAGCGTTCATATTCTGTAAAAAAGTCTGCCTCAGGAAAGTAACTATCGATTATTCCTACTGAGTCATTTTTATCTAAAGCTGCAACTAAATTATTACCAGTATCTTTAATAGCTTTCATGTGTCGAGGTGCTATGTATCCAGCAGCGCCAATAAGTGCAAAATTTTTCATTAATAATTCCAATTTCATATTTAAAGTTTATAAACGACAATCGACATCGTTTTGATTTAAAAACATTTTAAATCATAAAGTACATAATTCCCTTGCCCAAAGCCTTTATAGTTTCTACATTCATATCTTTAAATTCATCATGATATACCGCTAAAAAAATGGCATCGTATTGCCATTTCACAGGAATTTCAGTTAAATATAAGTCGTATTCAAGTTGAGTTGCTCATTTTAATACCACGGTTTAACTCCAATACAATTACCACCAAACTAGCTCTGGATTGAGTGATAAAAAGTCCATTTGGGCCAGTCGCTTCTAATACTGCAAACACATTGACGTGGTCAACTAAGTTTGGACACTTCGTTGTTCGGCTTTTTTAATTTCATCATTTCACTTTCATTAGAGGTATGCGCAGAAAAATTTATGCATTTCAATCATATCTAGTCAAATATACTGTTCTGCTCACATAGCCTGATAATAAGCCTTACTAAACGAGTATAATTATACACAGTATCTTCTGCTCTAAGTTACTTAGATACACTAAATAATACTTTACCTGTTGTTTTAACTCGGCTAATGAATCAAATTTCAGCTGAAGCTAAATTAAAAATGTTAATTTTTAATTTAATTGATATTTTTAAATTTATTCTTTAATTTCAAGTGCTAATGATAATTATTGATAGTGTCGCCATTAACATCAAGATAATATATATTTATATCATTATTTTATTGAGATTCACCACTGGTTTCAGTGCTATATACGGCTTGGTTTGGCTTTTCAAGAATAATTGTTTCTACAGCATTAATAATAGCTTTAGATTCACTTTATTTATCAATAGTTACTTTTGATTTTGTATGAGGCTCTTTATTAGAAAAGTAACGAATTAAAACAATTAACACAGATAGCATACCACCCAACATAGTGCCTAATATCACTATTAAAGCACGCTTTGGCCCTTCTTTTTCATCAGGCACTTGTGCTGGGTCTATCGTTTTTAGCACGTATTCAGCTTTCACCTGAGTCAACATCATATTCTTAGTTTGCTCTTCAATTAACTGATAAAATACCGTTTCCATGCTAGCTACTTGAATATTCTCAAGTTGCTTGCTCAAATAATCAATAGAGTCTTGCGCTTCTTGTTGATCTTGTTCACTCATAAACTCATTAACATCTTTAATTAACCAGTTTAACCATTGCTGTGCCATGCTAGGTGAAAAATATTCAATTTCAATAGTGACCATAGATGAAGTTTTGTCTTGAGATACGGAAAGTAACCCTAAAAATTTTTCGTATATCTCCCAAGAAGATGGTTCAGGCTTTTTTGGTGCTTCAACCTCTCTAACCCATTTTTTTGATGTTTGATCATATAGCTCTTCATCAAGAACCAAAGTATCTGTTGTCATGTCCCACTTTTCAACAGCCATGATAGGTATTAGCAATTGATGTTTAGCAATGAAGTTTTCAATAAATGAACGAGACTTTATTATTTCTAAAGCAAGTGCCGTTTTATCACTACCCCCACCACCTAAATTGATACCAGCTATACTAGCTAAACCACCAAACTGTCCAGCTAAAGCTCCTAAACCACCTGTGCCAACTTCTGCTGATGCAGGCGCTAAAATTGCGGATGCTTTATAGATATCAGGTTTAGATAGCGCGAAGAAAACAGAAGCTACGGCAAATATAAAACTGATAGCTATAATTGTTACTTTTCCCGCCCAAACAGCGCGCCATAGTTCAGCTAAATCAATCTCATTATCTTGATTTTGTTGCATTTGTGCTAACAACATTTGTTGTAGCATGGCTGAATTAGCCGAAGAAAACTGATTTTGATCATTAATTCCCTGTAAGTTGTTACTTTCCACGCTATTTCCGTCGTTATTTTCTATTATTTTAGACACTTAATTACTTCACCAATTAAAGCTTACATTACTGTTAGGGCTTGTTTTATATCCCGTTTAATCTACGTTTTTTCGAATAAAGCTATTTAGACAAAAACTCAATATACCACGGCATCGCTTTATCAATACCTTGTTGAATTTTAAACTTTGGTTCAAAACCAATCATACTTTTCGCTTTTGATATATCAGCTTGTGAATGAAGTACGTCGCCTGCTCTAAAATCTCGATAAACTGGTGATTTTTGATAGTTAACATCATTAGCTTGCAATGCACTTTTCAAACTTTCAAACAAAGTGTTCAGTGACGTTCTGTCACCTAAAGCGACATTATACACTTGATTTTTGCCACTTTCTTCAGCGGTTGCCGCTAAAATATTAGCTTGTACAGCATTTTCAACAAAACAAAAATCTCGACTTGTTTCACCATCACCATTAACAAAAACATCTTGATTATCTATCATGGCAGCTGTCCATTTAGGGATAACAGCTGCATAGGCACCATCAGGGTCTTGTCGTTTACCAAACACATTAAAATAACGTAACCCTGTGGTATTTAATCCATAGCTTTTATTAAAAACATCTGCATACAGTTCATTTACATATTTAGTGACAGCATAGGGAGAAAGCGGTTTACCTATGCTTTCTTCTACTTTTGGTAATGCAGGATGATCGCCATAAGTAGAGCTAGAGGCGGCATAAACAAAGCTTAAAACCTTTGCTTCTTTTGCCGCGACTAACATATTTAAAAAACCTGTAACGTTAGCTGAGTTGGTTATAATAGGATCAACAATTGAGCGAGGTACAGAGCCTAATGCCGCTTGGTGCAAAATATAATCAACGCTATTGTCAATTGTACCTACCGATTTTGAGCAATCGTCAAGGTTGCGAATATCACCTTTTATAAAATTAAAGTTTGACCATTGCTCTGGTGATACCTGCCCTTGCACTTCATCTAAATTATGCTGATGACCTGTAGAAAAATTATCAAGCCCCATTACTTTTTGGTTAAGCAATAAAAGTGTTTCTAATAAGTTAGAGCCTATAAAGCCTGCACAACCCGTTACTAACCACGTTTTAGGGTTAGCTGATAGTTGTTTTTTTATTTCTGTATAACGAGTCATTTTAATCCTTGGGTTCTAGGGATTTGAACCTTTCGTTTCTATAAACGGATATCTGCTAATTGTGGATCTAACATATATTTCAAATCATAAATGACATATTCTGTTTTCATTAGATTTTTAATCTCATCATTTGATAGCGCTTTAAATTCTTTATGGGCAACAGCAAAAATAACTGCATCATAATGACCACTTTTAGGCTTATCAATCAATTCCACACCATACTCATTTTTTGCCTCGCTTGGGTTAACCCAAGGGTCGTAAACATCAACATTAGTATCGTACTCTGCAAGTTCAGATAAAATATCAACAATTTTAGTATTACGAACATCAGGGCAGTTTTCTTTAAACGTTAAGCCCATTACCAAAACGTTAGCGCCATTAACAGATATATTGCGCTTAATCATTGTTTTGATTAATTGTGAGACAACATAAGCCCCCATGCCATCATTAATGCGGCGACCTGCTAGGATAACTTCAGGATTATAACCTATAGATTCTGCTTTATGCGTTAAGTAATAAGGATCAACACCAATACAGTGACCGCCAACTAAGCCAGGGCGAAAGGGTAGGAAATTCCATTTTGTTCCTGCCGCCTTTAATACTTCTTCCGTGTCTATATTGAGCTTATTGAAAATTACGGCCAATTCATTAATTAGTGCGATATTTAAATCACGTTGGGTATTTTCAATCACTTTTGCCGCTTCTGCTACTTCTATGCTTGGCGCTTTATACGTACCGGCTGTTATTATTGAGCCATATAAGCTATCAATAAAGTCAGCAATTTCATTTGTAGAGCCAGAGGTAACTTTTAAAATATTGGTAACTCTATGTTCTTTATCACCGGGGTTAATGCGCTCAGGGCTGTAACCTGCAAAAAAGTCTTCATTAAAAACCAATCCTGAATTTTTCTCTATTTGAGGAATACAAACATCTTCTGTTGCACCTGGATATACCGTCGATTCATAAATAACGATATCACCCTTATTAATTACTTTAGCCAGCATTTGGCTGGCTTTAACTAGTGGTGTTAAATCAGGTTGTTTATGTTCATCAATTGGGGTTGGCACCGTTACAATATAGATATTACTCTTTGCTAACGCTTCAACATCACAAGAGTAAGAAATGAAGGCGGAGTCAGCTAATTCATCTCTCAATACTTCTAAAGTAAAATCGTGTCCTTGTTTTAATTCTTCGATACGTTTGGCATTAATGTCAAAACCTATCGTTGGATATTTTTTACCAAACTCGACTGCCAAGGGTAAGCCGACATAACCCAAACCAATAATCGCTATTTTAGCGCTATCTAATTTATGTAACATTATTCAATTGATTCCTTTGTTAATTTTTCAATTAACAATTATTTTTTTAAATACCACTAATTGCAGCAATAGCCACCGCAGAGTTATAAATAATACCCGTAACGTTAGTCCACAATTCAAGATTATTCATGTATTCCGCGTCAAGAGGTACGACTATAGTATCACCAGGGCGTAATCGAGAGGCTTCGTCATCAGCAAACCAGCTCTCGCTTGTCATCATTTTTATTCGGCCATTGGCTGAAATAATATAAGTACGACTTTCGTCGGCTCTTTTTTTAATGCCGCCTGACTGTGCTAAATAATCATGCGCGTCTAGTGCCTCATCATAGACATGTGATGAAGTAACTTGTACTTGTCCGATAACATTTATCGAATTATTCAAGGTAGGTACATAGAGTACGTCACCCGTTTCCAATAAAACATCATAATTATTCTTAACCATGATTCGATCTAAATCGATCACTAAACGACCTACTGGTTGCGTTTTAGTTAAATCAGATAACATCATTTGAGCTTCTTCATACGATTGACCCGCAGTATCCTTAGTTAAGGACCGAGAAGCCATTTCAATACGTAAATCATCTGCCAGTTTAAATAAGTTTTTCTGCTCTAATTCTTTTAATTTCACTCTTGAAAACACAGAGCCTTGAGCGTGTGCATAATTTGTTAAACCACCTGCTTTTTTAACTAAATCGGAAAGGCTTTCTCCTCGACGAATAGTGTATTTCCCAGGAAAAACAAATTCGCCTCGCAATTCAATCACATGATTTTCACTCCATGCTGGAATAGTATGAATATTTAATCGGTCTTTACTGATTAATAGAATATTGTCTTTTTGCTCCTCTTTTAATGCTGAAGACAAATTAATGGTGAAAGAATGCTTTTTAACACCATAAGAATTAACTTCATTTCGAGTAATATCAGCTTTAGCTAAATATGCAGACTCATTAACACCGCCAGCCGCGGCAATTAAGTCATCAACTCGGCCATTAATGGGTAATGGATAAACTCCTGGATATTTAACCTGTCCATCAATTTCGACTAATTGAATAGAAAGACCAGCACCACCTTGCTGTTTTAATTTTTGAATAATAGGTAGAAGTAAGCGCTGACGAGAGAAAAGGCTCAGCTCTTTAATATCAACTTCTTCTTCAATTTCGCCACCCGTAAACTGCGCATTAGATTGGTTAATTAACGCTTCTGCTTTTTGTTCTTCATGATCAACATCATATTGAATGTTTTCTTCACCATATTTTTGCCAAAACAGCTTGGTTTTATATTTTTCTTTGGCTAATAGTTTTTCTTTTTTAAACAACTCTTCTTGAGTAAAAGCAAGCGTATCTAAGGTAATTAATTCTTCAGCTATTGTTGATGCTGTTGAAAAAACAATAACTTTATCACTGGGTAATAATAAAAGATTATCTGCTGAGTTAGGGTTAGCAATTGCTTTAGCTAATGACAGTTGTAAAATTTCAATGTTTCGAGCAAAATCAGTTTCGCGAACAATCAAGGTGTAATTTAAATCGGCATTGGTCAGTAAATGAGTATCAATTCCTGGTAATAAGTCAGCCACTCTTTGGTTTTGATTCCATTGATATTTACCTGGGCGAGCAATAGCGCCGATAATAGTAACCGACTGTTCAAACATTTCAGCCGTTGGCATTACTTTAATGTAATCGCCTTCGCGAACTTTGGCAGACAGTTGGGTTTTATCCGTTAAGTCAACATTAACAATGCTACGTAAGTGACTTTGATTATATCGTTCAACAATGGTTGACTTAGCATAGGCTGAAGGTAAAAAACCACCGGCCATAGTAATAGCATCAGCAAAAGTATCTGAGCCTTTTAACTCATAAATAGCAGGGCGACGAACTTCACCGTCAACGGTCACGGTTCTTCCCACTGGTGCAATAAAAACTACATCACCCGATTGTAATAAGACATCATCTGATGAGTCACCATTGATCAGCAACTCGTATAGATCGATTGTTTTGATTAATTTTCCAGAGCGTTTTAATTGAATATTTCTTAATGAACCAATGTCATTGATACCGCCTGCAGCAAATAATGCATGAGTGACACTAGATAGTGAGCTTAAAGTATACGGACCTGGTTTAAAGGCATCACCCAATACAAAAATACGCATTGAGCGTAAAGACGCAATACCAACGACAACATTTACGCCGATAATACGTTCTTTAATTTTATTATTAATGAACTGCTTTAATTCAACAAAAGTTAGTCCTGCTACTTTAAAAGCCCCTAAGTTTGGAAAAACCAATTCTCCTTCACGAGAAACCGTCATTTCAACATCAAGTGTTTCTTTACCAAATACTTGAATAGATAATTTATCACCTGAACCAATAATATATCCTTCAGGAATAGCAATATCCATGGTTGGTGCAAAAGTGAACGGAGCATTGGCAAAAACGTCATAACCAAAGGGTTTTATTTGTTTTTCAAGTTCTTGCTCTTCTTTTTCAATTTGATCTAGTTCTTCAAATAGAGGATTGCCTTCTTCATCAAACAAAGTGCCACGAGGATAAACTTGAGTATTGGTATCTTCTTCGTCAGTCTCTGATTTTTTACCCGACAACTGAGCTTTCAAATCATTGTAGTCAATCCCCATGCTTTGAGCTAATGACCGTTGTTGAGATGGTGGTAACTTTTTAAACTGTTCAATTTGCGCTTCGCTTACTTGGGCAGCGAAGCTTGGAGTAATAAAAGTGGCTAAAACGATAAAAAATAGGGTAAAAGTAATTTTTTTTGTGAAGGTTATCATTGGCGCGAAGAAATTCCTGTCATGCGTTTACTAGCTTATAAATAACAACGCAAAAGTTTACCAGTATATTTATAGTCAAACAACTTCAAAATTTTACTTTAACAATTATACCCTAACCACCTAAAACTCACATATTGAAGTAGCTTTGATTGTTTCACTCCTAGCTGAAATAAATTCAAATACAAATATTATTCAAAATAACTTTGTTGCTTAACAGGAAAGATTTCGCTACATAAATCAAACTAGTTAATATATTGTTAATTGCTCAAACTTGCCTTTAACGTCAAGCACAGGTATAACTCTCGTCTGTTAATATATTTTAGCATTATATCGTCATGAGCAAACAGCCATGAGCAAAAATCTGTCAGCCATAATAAAAACCAACACGATATAATGACTTTATGAGGAAATTTTATGTCAGCACAATCAACAGAAAACTTTTTTGGCCATCCCAGTGGTCTTAAAACACTTTTTTTCACCGAAATGTGGGAGCGCATGAGTTATTACGGCATGCGCATGTTACTAGTTTTATTTATGACGGCGACTTTGCAAGAGCAAGGATTAGGATTGACCGTTGCCTCCGCCGCCGCTATTTATGGCCTATATACGGGTTGTGTATATTTTATGGGGCTACCTGGTGGTTGGATTGCTGACAGACTAATAGGCGGACAAAAAGCCGTCTGGTATGGCGGAATCATCATTATGATTGGCCATATCATCTTAGCAATACCGAGCGATTATTCGTTCTTCATTGGTTTAATCTTTGTGGTGTTAGGCACAGGTTTATTAAAGCCAAATATCAGTGCTATGGTTGGCCAGTTATATTCAGATAAGGATGTTCGTCGCGATAGTGGTTATGCCATCTATTACATGGGAATTAATCTCGGTTCAGTAATTGGTTACACTGTTTGTGGCTATTTAATGGAAAATCAAGGTTGGCATTGGGCATTTGGTGCTGCAGCTATAGGTATGGCTGCCGGGTTAATTCAATACAAAATCACCACACCAAATCTTAATGGTATTGGCGCAAAACCAGTTTACCCTATGTCAAATAAAGCACAAAAGCTTAGCTGGACAATTATCTGCGGTTTTTTAGCGAGTGTCGTATTAGTAACTTACCTGATATTCCAAGACATGCTAACTGTGGTACCTGTTACTATTGCTCAATATGTTGCTATCGCCTTCTCTACTATTTTCGTTATTTATTACGCTATCATCTATTTCTTTAGTTCCTTAACGGCTGTTGAAAAGAAAAAATTAATAGCATTATTACTTATTTGTATCGCTTCTGCTTGTTTTTGGTCTGGTTTTGAACAAGCAGGTTCTTCAATGAACTTATTTACTCGCGATTATACCGATCGTATTGTTGGTTCATTTGAAATTCCTACCGGCTGGTTCCAGTCATTAAACGCATTTTTTATCGTCTTACTATCGCCTTTCTTTGCTGCTTTATGGATTAACTTAGGCAAAAGACTTGTTAGCCCATCTTATGGAATAAAATGCGCTGTTGGGTTAATTATTATGGCCAGTGGTTTTATTGTTATGTTTTTTGCTGCACAACATGCCGCGTCGGGAATGAAAGTTGCCCCCTATTGGTTAGTGGCAACCTATTTTTTACATACCGTTGGTGAGTTATGTTTGAGCCCCGTCGCATTAAGCGCCGTGAGCAAATTATCGCCTAAACGCTTTGCTGGACAAATGATGGGCATTTTTGTTTTGACTTATTCCATTGGCAATATCATTTCAGGTTTATTAGCTGGTAATTATGACCCTAGCAATGTTTCTCAAATACCGTCACTGTATATTCAAATTAGTTTATTCAGTATGGGTATTGGTATAATCATTTTATTGCTAGGTTTTAAAACAAGATTTTGGGAAAACTTATCAGAAGATGATGAATCAACTAAAAACCCAGCCACACCAACGAATACTCCAGCTACATCAGCTAATAATGCTTAATTAGCACTTGATTAGCATCAGGTGGGTGTTTTCGACACCCACCTTTATTTTTAGATGAAGCAAAATAAATGACTAAACCTTTATTAATACCTACTGAAATAGCGACTGAAATACCTACTGGCCACAATACTAGAACGTCAATTAGACAAATATTGCGTACCAGAAGAAAGACTCTTACCCCAACATTTCAAAAAGAAGCCGCCGAAGCATTATCGTTAACATTAAAAAACGATATGGTCGTAAAAAAAGCCAAACACATTGCCTTGTATTTGGCCCAAAACGGTGAGTTAGATCTTCAGCCATTTATTCGTTGGTGTTGGCAGCAAAATAAACAACTCTATTTACCCATTGTTCATCCATTTTCTAAAGGACATTTGTTATTTTTACGCTATGACAATAACTCAACCATGGTTATGAATAAATATAACATTGAGGAACCTAAGCTAGACGTTAGAAACATCAAACCAATCCAACAATTAGATATCATTTTAACGCCTTTAGTGGCCTTTGATAGTACTGGAGCAAGAATTGGCATGGGTGGCGGCTATTACGATAGAACCTTAGCTAAATGGTATGAACATTACCTTAAAAATAAAGAGTATGACCAAGATAAACATTATGCCCAAGGTAAACAATATACCCCTGCCCTTATTGGGGTGGCGCACGATTGCCAACAAATAACAAAAGTGCCCTATGAAGCTTGGGATATCCCACTACCAAAAATAATCACACCAACACGTACTATAAAATGTAAAGCACTCGGATAATTGATTACCTGAGGTAATGACCCCAACAGGTAATTATCTTTGTAAATGAGCATTGATGCTAATGCTCTGTTTATAAAACCAAAGTCTCACCAATAACACTTAATGTTTTTTATAAACGCTACTGCTATAATCCAAACCATTATTTCTCGTCATAAACAATCACCCTAAAGGCACACGAATGACCCAAGATGAAATGAAAAAAGCGGCAGCAATAAAAGCGTTAGAATTTATTGAAAACGACACCATTGTTGGCGTTGGAACGGGTTCAACCGTCAATCATTTTATAGATGCCTTAGCCACTATCAAAAATAAAATTACCGGTGCCGTGTCTAGTTCAGAAGAGTCAAGTAAACGCTTAATAGCTCACGGCATTGAAGTATTTGATCTTAACAGTGTTGACAATTTAGACGTTTATATTGATGGTGCTGATGAAATTACCAAACACAAAAGCATGATCAAAGGCGGCGGTGCGGCACTAACCCGTGAAAAAATTGTTGCCGCTGTTGCGAAAAAATTTATCTGCATTGCCGATAGCTCTAAGCAAGTTGAGCTGCTTGGCGACTTTCCCCTACCTGTTGAAGTTATTCCGATGGCGCGTAGCTATGTTGCTCGCGAACTAGTCAAATTGGGTGGAGATCCTGTTTATCGCCAAGGCGTTATTACCGACAATGGCAATGTTATTCTTGATGTTTACAACCTATCTATCATTGACCCTAAAGCATTAGAAATAGCTATTAACGCTGTTGTAGGCGTGGTTACTAATGGTTTATTTGCGCAACGAGGTGCCGACATTTTGATCTTAGGCAGTGAAAATGGTGCACAAGTAATCCAGTAAAACCCTGAAAGCAAGGTTTACATAACTATCTACATTAGACGAATAAGTACTTTAGAGTTGTTACACTATATGCTATCTTAATGTTATTATAGATATCTAGCCGTCTAAACACTTTAACGGTCTAGACATTCTAACGGTCTAAACCACCTAGTAATCTAAACAAAGATTAATAATTAACTTTTATAAGCGAAGCCACACCTTATGAGCATAAATAAAAATTCATTAGCAAAAGATAAAATTAAAATTCTTCTACTTGAAGGTGTCCATCAAAGCGCACTTGAAGAGCTGAAAGCTAAAGGTTATTCAAATATTGAGTATATTAAAACATCGCTTTCAAATGATGATTTAACTGCAAAAATTGCCGATGTACATTTTATCGGTATTCGCTCTCGTACTCAATTAACTGAAGAAGTGCTCAGCCATGCTAAAAAGTTAGTGGCTATTGGTTGTTTCTGTATTGGTACTAACCAAGTAAATATCAAAGCAGCCCAAAAGCTTGGTATTCCGGTATTTAACGCGCCTTTCTCTAACACGCGCTCTGTTGCTGAGTTAGTGCTAGGTGAAACTTTACTGCTTTTACGTGGTATCCCTGAAAAAAGTGCTAAAGCACATCGTGGCGAGTGGTTAAAATCGGCAGTGGGCTCTGTTGAGGCTCGTGGTAAAACATTAGGTATTATTGGTTACGGTCATATTGGTACCCAACTTGGTATTTTAGCTGAAACTTTAGGGATGCGAGTTCGCTTTTACGATATTGAAACTAAACTGTCTTTAGGTAACGCTAGCCAAGCTCCTTCTTTAAATGCCTTATTAGGTGAATCTGACGTGGTGAGTTTACATGTTCCTGAAACACCGCAAACACAAGATATGATTGGCGCTGCTGAATTTGCCGCCATGAAGTCTGGCGCAATTTTTATCAATGCCTCTCGCGGTACTGTGGTTGATATTAGTGCCCTTGCTGAAGCCTTATCAACGAAACAAGTTGCCGGTGCTGCTATTGATGTATTCCCTGTGGAGCCAAAAGGTAATAATGACGAGTTTGTATCACCTTTACGTGGTTTTGATAATGTTATTTTAACACCGCATATTGGTGGTAGCACAAAAGAAGCGCAAGAAAACATTGGTTTAGAAGTGGCAAGCAAACTAGCGAAATATTCAGATAATGGCTCGAGTTTGTCGGCAGTTAACTTCCCTGAAGTTTCCTTACCAGAGCATGCGGTACCGGGACAAGCAGACGTTAGCCGATTATTACATATTCACCATAACCAACCTGGCGTGTTGACACAAATCAACCAAGCCTTTGCTGAAATTAATATAAACATCGCCGCACAATACTTACAAACTGACGATCAAATAGGCTATGTGGTGATTGATATTGAGTCATCAAACAGCGCAGAAGCATTAAAAGCATTGAAGACCATTGACGGCACAATTCGCGCAAGAATTTTGCACTAATCTATAGGTGGGATTTTAATCGCGCTCAACAAGCGCGATTAAAGCCCCGTTTACATTTGCACTCATCAACAAAGCGCGAACAAGTTCCCGCTCCCTTTATTTTCGTTTACAACACTGCATCTTGTTGATTTTCAGGCAACGCTAACTGAAAAGCCTGTAACTTATTACAGTTTTCAACCACTCGGTTGATATAAGGATAGGCATTCATATCAACATTAAAACGATGGGCATTATAAACCTGCGCAACTAAACATATATCGGCAACAGTTACCTGATCTTGAAAACAATAACAGCCGGCACTTGTCACTAATTGCTTTTCAATAGCGCCAAAACCAACATTCATCCAATGATCAATCCAAGCTGACTTTGCTTGTGCTGCTAACTGCAAATCTGCCGTTAAATATTGCTGAACCCGCAAATTATTTAGCGGATGAATTTCACAAGCAATATCTAATGCTAAAGCCTGCACGGTTGCACGTGCATTAGCTTCATAAGGATAGAGAGATAAACCAGCATAGTTGGCCTCTAGGTAGTCAATAATGGCTAATGACTGATGCAAAGAAAGTGAGCCATCAACCAAGGTTGGTACTAAGCAGTTTGGGTTAATAGCCGCATAACCGGCTTGATGCTGCTCGCCACCATTTTTCACTAAATGCACAAACTCATTTTCAAATGCTATGCCTTTAAGGTGTAAAGCAATTCTGACTCGATACGCTGCGGTTGAGCGCCAATAACCATAAAGTTTCATTTTTCATCCTAATACCAATACAAATAAATATGTGAGCATTCTAAATGGGTTAAATATTCCAATAACGTCGTTGCTTTTAATCCTAATAGCCAGCTATTACTCAATCAAGTGCCTTGTTCTTAAAAATTTATCCTCATTAATACTTGCTCACTAACTTACTGGTATTGGTATAACTTATGAAGAGTTTATTAAGAGTTATTAAGATTTATACTCAACGACCGTCTGTTCGATGGCACCAAAAATACTGACGCCATCGTTATCAAACATTTCAATGCGTACTTTGTCACCAAAACTCATGAATTCAGTGCTTGGTTTGCCATCAGCAATAATTTCCAGCATGCGTTTTTCGGCTAAACAGCTTGAGCCAGCAGAGCGGTCATAATTTGAAATAGTACCGGAGCCAACAATGCAACCTGCTGATAACGGACGTGTTTTTGCCGCATGAGCAACAATAGTAGGAAAATCAAAAGTCATATCAACACCGCAATTAGGCTGACCAAATAAGTCATTATTAAGGTGTGTTGTTAAGGGTAAATGTAGTTTTGCTCCATCCCAGGCACTGCCTAACTCGTCTGGCGTAATCGCCACCGGAGAAAATGCGCTTGATGGTTTTGAGCCAAAAAAGCCAAAGCCTTTGGCAAGTTCACCGGGAATTAAATTACGTAGTGAAACATCATTAACTAGCATAATAAGTTTAATATGTTTTGTTGCTTGTTCGGCGGATGCAGCCATTGGCACATCGTCAGTAATAACAGCGACTTCTGATTCAAAATCAATACCGTAGCTTTCAGAAGCAACGTTAATATCATCTCGTGGACCAATAAATGCGTCTGAACCGCCTTGGTACATCAAAGGCTCGGTCCAAAAGGTTGCTGGCATTTCGGCATTACGCGCTTTTCGCACTAATTCTACATGGTTAACATACGCACTGCCATCAGCCCATTGATAAGCTCGTGGTAATGGCGATTCACATTGGCTTTGCTCAAAGCTGATTGCATTGCTCACTTCACCAGCATTTAGCGCTTGATACACTTGTGCTAATTTAGGTGCAGTTTCAGGCCAGTTATCTAGCGCATTTTGCAGGGTATTGGCAATATCTGCCACGACGACGGCTTTATCAAGCGCTCGACTAACAACCACTAATTGCCCATCACGGGTATTATTTTTTAACGTAGCTAATTTCATGAAAAAACCTTAACTGTCTAAGTATTAATAAACTGTATAAAAATGTGTAATAGCTGAATTTTACGAGCTTTTTACACATTGTCACAACTTATCAGTAAATAGAGGCTGTTAAGGCGCGGAAAAAAATCTTTACATACTTTTTTCCACTTTAGAAAATTCTGAGATCACCGCACCACACAGAGAATAATAACTTCTCTGTGTAGGCTCAAAGAGCCCTGTGCGTAGCATCGCGGCTCGGTGGTAAACAGTTAGAATAGTTAGAACAAGTTATAGGCTATTAAAAATACCATTCTACTGACACTTGGGCATGATCATCATCCCTAAGTGTATAGGTGCTATCAAAGCGATCGCTACTTTGTAGTAAACGAACATCGACACTGGCCTTAAAGTTATCTCCAAATCGTCGATTTGCCTCAAGTAAAAAGCTATCCGCACTGTGATCTAAGTCTGTCCCTATCCCTACCAATAGTTCTGAACTTTGCGCATCATTAAATGCTAACCGTGCTCCTAAAAAGATATCATTTTGAAATGTTGCTCCTGAATTACCAAGGTCTGTCTCACCACGAGAATCCCAAGCGTATTCAGTTAGCAAGCCTAAATCTAAATTGCTATCAAAAACACCGGTAATACTGTATTCAAAGCCCGATTGACTAGCAACAAAACTGTCATCGCTGGTTTTTCGATAAATACCTTCAAACTTCCATAACCATGCCCCTAATGTGGCTTGCACATCAACACCGAGTTGATCCATTTGATTATAATGTTGTTGAAGAACAAGCTCTTCGCCAAGCTTTGACGGTGTTAACACAGGCTCTCGGTTAGTGCCGTGAAACCAATAACTGCCGATATCAAAATCGCCAATACTATGAGCCCAACGGATAGCAAAATCGAGATGTTGCTGCCCCGCCGATGACTCGTAAGTGACATTATCTTTATCAACAACTAAAGAAGGCCGTAACCTGCCCTGCTCACTAGCAAAGGTTCTTTCTCTAAAACCGGGTAATAAAAAAACATCTACTGTGCCCCAGTCTTTCACTAGCGATAGATTAACCATTTGCTGACCAAGCTTATCCTCACCATCAAAGTCTTCAACACCATCGGTTTGATTAATAACATCCACTAAATGCTGAAATTCAGTAACGCCCCAAAATTCTTTACGGATACCAAGCCGTAATTCCCAATCATCAGCAGCATGTACATAAGCAAATTCACGAATGTCACCATGCTGACGATTATCATCTTGACTGTCAACGCGGTAAAAAGGCTTAAATATGATACTGTCAAAGCCATCATTCCAGCTCCAATAAAGCTCTGATTCAATGAAAGCAGATGCCTGACTATGATCAAACTGCTGTTCATATAAGGCATCTTTGAAGAAAAACCTTTGCTCAACAACTAACTTACTGGCAATATCAAATTCTACCGCACCCGCTGAACTAAAAAACAACGCACTTAACCAAGCTAGCTGAGGAGCTACTTTAAAAGCTTTAAATTTATTTTTTTCAAGCAACATTTATCTAACTCGTTTTAGTGAATTACGATTAAAATCACTCTCTTTTAAGCCAGTTTTAAACTGATAATTACTCCATTGCAATTCAGTACTTTTACCACTTTGATGATTAACCATATTTTGCACATCGGCACGCCAGTACTTGTTCAAATATTGTTTGTATTGGCTAAAGTTAAGGGTTTTTAATAAAGAATTTTTACGATCATAAAACTCAACTTTTTGAATTCTATACTCTTGCTTATCAAGCCAAGCTATTCGTCTGGTGTAACCTGAGTTTTCATCAATGGGAAATTGTTCAACTTTAAAAGTCATTAAACCATTCACTTCTTCATCAGCAAGATATTTATAACGATACTTTTCAACTTCAAACGAACTTAGGTCTTCAAAAGCAAACTCAGAGCCCATAAATGGCCCTGATTTATTACGTGAAGATATACGCTTAACTCGTTTTAAAGCGGGTAAAAATAACCATTGATCGTCAGCTTCTACAGGGTGAGAAAAACTTAAAAAGGCCGTACCTTTAACATCCCTAGGCTTATTAAAGATAGTTAAGCTCTTATCGCCATCGTTATCAACTTCAAGCGATTTAATTTTAATCTCTCGAATACTCTCTTGCCCTTGTTTGTTTCGAAGTAGCATTAACATGTCAGCGGTAGAGTCTTGCCAGCCTAGGTCTCTCTTTTTCGACTCTGTTGATATATCCAAGCCTTTTTGCTCGGCCGGTGTTAACGCCAAAGAAACATTAGTGACCAATGTTAGTGCTATTGCTGACAATGAACTCATGAGCATTTTTTTATTTAACATAATATTATCCAAATTTTAAAAAGTAATTTATTGGTATTTAATCCGTTTAAAAACATTCACCACCGAGTGCGCCAAAGTGTACGCACTTCACAGAGAATAATAACCCTTTGTGGAGTATCACGACTCAGTGATGAAAGTTATATTTCTGCTTACGCCTTGTCTTTGTCAATCAACATCAACAGCGGCGGTAAAAAGATAAAATCAACAACAAGGGCGATAAAAATAGTCATTGCGGTTAGCAAGCCCATTTCAGCATTCATACTAAAAGATGACTGCGCCAGTACGCTAAAACCTGCCACTAAAACAAATGTTGTTATCCATAATGCTCGGCCGACATTGTCAAAGGCGTAATGTACTGCCGCTTTTGTATCCGCACCTTTTTCTCGTCTAGCATATAAATATTTACTTAAAAAGTGCACTGTATCATCAACGACAATACCTAAAGTCATACCAATAACAACCGATAATCCTAAGCCTACTTGGCCGCTATACAAGCCCCATATACCAAAAGCTATACCTGCAGGAACAAGGTTAGGCAATAAACTCACTAAACCAAAACGGACACTTTTTAATGCAATGCCTAATAGAATTGAAATCAGCACTAGCGCTAATGTGGTGCCTATTAACATACTGGTGATATTACGTTGACCAATATGAGCAAACATTAAAGTAGGGCTAGCAAAATCAACTTCATACTGCGGCGCATGCTCAGTAAACCATGCTCTCATTGCTGTTTCAGCATTAATTAATTGATTGCTCGTTATGTTTTTAAAAGTAGCGACGATTCTTGAAGATGACTTATCAACATCAAGCTGGTTGTTTAAGTCTAAACCATACGGTAAAGACATTTCATACAGTAATAAATATTGCGCTGATAACTCTTGACTATCAGGCAGTTTATACCAAGCAGGATCATCACTATGCATATTTTTATTCAAGCGTTTTAAGGTATCGGTAATGGTACTAACATGATCCGTTTCGGGTCTTTGACGTAGCCAGTCACTAAAATCAGATACCGTCTGTAAATATTGCGGAGCGTTTATACCACTGGGAACACCTGTTTTCACCGATATTTCCACAGACATCATACCTGACAGGTTATCTTGCATGAAATCAGTAGCAGTACGATACGGAACACTCTTATCAAAATATTTAACAAAATCATCATTCAATTCATTGTTAGGAATAAATGATGCTGAAATAAGTATAAAAACACTGGTAAGCAATAACAATATTTTACGTTTGCTGATAACAAAATCGGCAAGCTTGGCCATGATATCTTTCTTGTTATCTTGCTGTTTCTTAACTCGAATAGGCAGAATACTTAACAATGCAGGGAAAAGAGTAATGGAAAACACAAAGGCGAGCATAACACCCATAGCCACTAAATTACCCAAGTCTCTAAATGGTGGTGAATCAGAAAAATTCATACTCAAAAAGCCAACGGCGGTGGTGATACTCGTTAAGAAGATGGGTTGAAAGTTAATTTTAATACTTTTAGCAATCGCCGTTTTTTTATCTGCTCCTTGACGCATTTCATAGAACATAGTGGTCAGAATGTGGATACAATCAGCTACCGCTAACGTTAAAATCATCGTCGGCGCAGAAGATGACGGGCCTGTTAAATAAAAACCTAACCAGCCTGCAATTCCCATGGTGGTCACTATACTAACGATAATAATTATCACCGTTGCGATAGTGCCAGTAATGGTACGCAGTAGTAAGCCAATAGTGATGATAACGACTAAAAACATTAAAGGCACTAAGGTAGAACTATCATTGAGTGCTGATTCTGTAAATGAAGTATTCATCATGATCATCCCTGACAGAAAAACCTCTGTGCCGGGATATTGTGTTATAAATTTTTCTTTAATTTCTCTAACACTTTGTGCTACTTGCGGCGTTTCAGTTAATGGATCAATCCCTGGTAACTGAACGGTTACATTGACAACCGAAACATGACCAGTATTAGATATTACCTTGTTTACAAGTAAAGGTTCAGCAATAGCAATTTGTTTTATTCGTTCAAGCGCTTCAGATGACAAGTTGTTGGTACTCATCACTAAGTCTTCAACGATCATATCGTCTTCTTCCGCATAGGTATATTGGAAGTTGGTAACCGAGTCAACACGGGTTGAAAAAGGGACTTGCCAGCTTGCTTTCGTTAATGATTTCAAAGCCGCTAAATGCTCGCTAGTAAAAACATTACCATCTTTAGGTACAACAATAAGTGCGACACTATCAGTTTTGTTGTATATCTTTTGCATGGATTCAAAAGCTGTTAATTGTGGATTTTCTTCACCAAAAAACACTCTGTAGTCATTTTTAAAAACTAGATTTTGCGCTCCCGCCCCAGCAAAGACCACTAGGGTAATGCAAGCAAGTATTACCCATATTGGATATTTGCTGACAAAGTTATTGAGTTTATCTCTCATGCTTTATTCTCCGTTACTCTTTTTATTTATGACGAATCGTCATCTTATATTTTAAAAAATACGGTGAAAACACCGTACTATCTGTTTATTCTTAAGTTGTTTGGTTATAGGTATAAATAATAATTAAAACTGAAGCTCCCTGCCTTTTTCTTTTATCAAAGCCAGCTCATCAGGAAAAACTTGTGCTAATGTTTTTCTCAGGGCAATGTTGTAGATTTTATCTTTGGTTAGAGGCTGCCATTGCAAACCATCAAATAATAAATTGTTTTGATTGAAAAGTTCTCGTTCGACCACCAAATCAGTGCGGCCGCTACACTGCTCAACCTCATCTGAAAGTAACGAAATTACTCCGTACGACATAGACCAGCTAGCAAAGCATAATTGTTGAATGGTCATGTGTTCTGGTAAAGTTAAATTTTCATTGTTAATGGCCTCTTCAATAATGCCATGAATAGCACCTAATAATTTCATTTCTAGCTGCTGTTGCTCTTCAATACGCTGCTCGCTGGACTTTCCTATAACATTAGGTGCTTTTGCACAAATAGCCGTTTGAAATAATTCAGGATATAAAATGGCGTATAATAGGTAAGAAAAGTTTAATAACAGCATGCGCTCACGAGGACAGCCCTCAGCTTCAAAAGCTCGCCAAAAAAAGCTCGATAATATGCCAATGGCTTGATTACTGATGGCTAATAATAAATCTTCTTTACCTAAAAAATGCTTATAAACGGTGCCTTTAGAAAATGGCACTCGCGCAACAACCTTATCCATGGTTAAATTTTCAATACCTAATTGAGCAATTAAACTAATAGCGGCATCAATAATTTGTTGCTCTCTAGCCTTTAAGGCCGTTTCATCTAATATTCTTGGGGTCATGAGTTAATTCAACAAGTGTTCAACAAGTAATCAGTAAGCTTAAGTGACGAAACGTCACTGACGATTCGTCAATAATAAAGCATCGGTAAAAAAGATCAATACAAATGTAACTTTTTGTAGCAGAAATTTACTTTATATTGTTTTGTAAAGAAATTGAAGGAGAAATAAAAATAGATATTGGCAATAGGAAAGATTTGAAATGGATAGCGGCAACTATCCATTTGTGCGTTAATATTTAAACTATTTTCCTTATATAGCTAAAATAAGACCTTAGATTTTTACCGTTTTTTTATTGATGTCATACTCTCGTAATTTATTGGCAATAGCGGTATGGCTCAAACCAAGTTTCTTCGCTAATTGTCTAGTGCTTGGGTACGCAGGATAAAGCTTTCGTAATAAATCGGCTTCAAAGCTCTTTACCGCCGCATCCAGTGTACCTTCAAATTCTTGCTCAAGATAACCATGCTCTCGGGTGTAAGCGGGTAACTGCAAATGATCAACGTCTATTTCATCCCCTTCAAGCAAAGAAGCAGCTCTAGTGAGCACATTTTCTAATTGTCTAACATTACCCGGCCAAGGATAGTGTTCAATAAAATCGCGACACTCAGCGGTAAGCTTTAAATTACTACGGCCAATGCGCTGGCCAGCATGAGTAATAAAATATTCTGTTAATGGCAAAATATCATTACGTCTTTCTCTTAACGGTGGAATATTCAAACCAAAAACATTTAAACGATAATAAAGATCTTCTCTAAATTCACCGATGGAGACTAGATTAAGGAGATCCTTGTTGGTAGAGCTAATAATACGCACATTGACGGTAATTTCTTGCTCTGAATTTACTCGTCTAAAGCTGCCATTTTGAATGACTCGAAGCAACTTACTTTGTAATTTTGTCGACATTTCACCGACTTCATCCAGAAAAACACTGCCGCCATCTGCTAGCTCAAAAATGCCACGTTTACTTGCTTCTTGCTCTTTTTCACCGACACCAAATAACTCAGACTCAGCAACATCGTCAGGTAATGCCGCACAATTTAAAGTCATAAAGGGCAATTCAGCCCGTTCACTTGCCGCGTGGCAAGCGCGAGCCAGTAATTCTTTACCGGTACCCGTTTCGCCAATAATCAAAATAGAAGCATCAAGCTGAGACATACGCTTAGCTTCTCTGATCACTTTTCGCATGGCACTGCTACTCGCTTGAATGCCAGAGAAGGTGTTTTCGTTCGGCTGCTTAAAAGCATTAATTTGTTGACCCAAACGCGCTTCAGATTTTAAAATGAGTACCGCACCAGCTAAAATCTGCTTGCTACCTTCACCATTGAGGTTATTTTCGCCAGCAACATTTATCGGCATAATATCAGCGACAAAATCCTCTCCTTGAAACTTCAAACGACGAGTTTGTGCCAGCACATCTTCACTTTCTAACCAGCGAGTAAAGTTGAAACCCTTCAACCACTGACTAACATGCTGCCCTTTAATACTTGCTTCATCAGCACCGATAATATTGGCGGCGATATTATTTACAATGCGAATATTGCCTTTAACATCAATTGAAACAAAGGGATCAGGAAAGGTTTTGATCAAGGTTACCAATTCATTACGCTCTCGTTCTGATGGCATAAAAGGGGCAGTTCTAACATCGCCCACTCCTGCAATCAAACGTAGTTGTGGCATAAAAGTTTGCAAATCAGAAAATTCTAAATCAGGGATATTAATAAAAATTCGCCCTGCTTGTTTTAATTCTATGCCACGCACATTAATACCGTGTTCAACAAAAATGCCTAAAACTTTTTGCCCCATACCAACGCGGTCATGACAGGTGATTTCCAAACGCATGTAACAAGCCCTTTCGATCAAAGAAAAAACTATTGTAAACTATTTTTTACAATAAAAAAGCCTTAATACTTCAAAAAGTAGTTAAGGCTTTTGCTTTGTTTTGTTACAAGACATTTGCAATGTTATGCAATTTATCCTGAATTACAGTAGTTCATCGGTTTTGGCAGCACAAATAAAGTCGTTTTTATGCAAGCCATGAACTGAATGCGTCCACCACGTTACCGTTACTTTTCCCCATTCAAGTAAAATGGCAGGATGGTGAAATTCAGCTTCGGCTAATTCACTGACTTTATTGGCAAACGCCCAAGCAAGTTTATAATTTTTAAACTTATATTCTCTTTCTAGCATCATGACGCTATCTCTAACCTGTGGCACCCAGTCTGGAATTTGCCCTAATAAGGTTTTCAATTCTTCATCACTGACTTTAGGGGCATCGACATGACATGCTTGACACTGTTGTGTTGATAATTCTTTACTCATTTTAATTCCTTAGTTTTTGGTATTTATTCAGCTTAAAAAGTATTACCACAGAGACGCACCACACCGAGAAAATAAAACCCTTGTGTAGGTTCGAAGAGCCCTCTGTGGAGCATAGCGGCTCGGTGGTGAATAGTTACTGTTTTTGTTTCTATTCGGCTACTAATATCCTAATCGTTTCGACATTGAGGATATTAGCTTAAGCCACTGCTTTCGGTGAAAACTTCGCTGCAAATAAGCCTAAAGCTTTGGCTTCTTCAATCAAAGCCATAATATCTTCAACTTCATATTCTCTAATACTATCCAAATCACTGACTTTATTTAGCATAAAATACACTGGCTGCATTATGTCGATACGATAAGGTGTTCTTAACACATCCATCACGTTTTCTTTATTAAGTAGCCTTCTTTCAACTTTTTTATCAGTGAGTGCATAATTGGTTTCACTGGGCGATGAAATGATGCCGCCGCCGTATATGCGCAAACCTTCTGGGGTATTAAGCAAACCGAATTCAACGGTAAACCAATATAAACGCGCCAAAAATACTCGTTGCTCTTTACTCGCTTTCAAGCCCATTTTGCCATAAGCCTGAGTATAGTTAGCAAATGAAGGATTAAGAAGTAATGGGCAGTGACCAAAAATTTCATGAAAAATATCAGGTTCTTGCAAATAATCTAATTCTTCTTCACTGCGAATAAAGGTGGCAACAGGGAATTTTTTTTCTGATAATAATTTAAAAAATTCACCAAAGCCGATCAGTGCTGGTACGGGATAACATTGCCAACCTGTTGTTGCACGTAACACTTTCGAAACATCTTCTAATTGTGGAATTTTATCTGTTGGCAACTGTAACTTTGCTAAGCCGTCAATGTATTCATCGCAGGCTTTATTTTTTATATGGGCTAACTGGCGAGTAATTAATAGTTGCCATATTTTATTTTCCTGAGCAGTCCAGGCAATATTGCCTTGCTCGTCAACATTTTTAGACACATACTTAGTGTGCTTTGCCATGGTAATAACCTTCTTTTTTGTCTTTGTTGCTTTCATTCAGCTTAAAAATCATTACCACAGAGATCACCGAGGCAGATTATATGCTCCATGCGTAACCTAAGTGACCTACATATATGTAAGCCTTGCTGCGCATTACACAGAGAATAATAAATCCTCTGTGTCGGCTCGAAGCTCCCTTTGTGAAGCATCGCGGCTCGGTGGTGAACAATTATGTGGTTTTATTAAAGACACTATGGTGATATACACCTAGTAGTTACATTTATGATAAGACAAAAAATTAACCGAAGGGAAGCAAAACCAAGCGGACAAAAAATCAGCAGATTTTATTATTGTAAAAAAATGATTACAGGCTGTTTAGAGGATGATTAAAATCCCGCCTACAACGGAGGGAAAACGGGAATAGATTTTTTCTAGTAGCTTTTCTAATAGATAAGCTTACTAAGCTTTTTTACTCGGCTTTTTACTAAGTAAGCTTTTGATAGTGGTGAGCATTTCTTTGCGAACATGACCAAGCTTAGGCTTATCGTCAAAAGGAATTGGCCGACATAACTGCATAGTTTTAATCCCTAAACGTGCGGTAAGCATACCGGCACCTAAACCTTGTGCTAATCTGCCAGACAGCTTCCCAAGTAGGTCTGCGCCTATCATGTCGGTGCCAAAGTCAGTAATCAGCTCACTTGCACCCGCATAAACCATATTGACAAAAACTTGTCGGATCAGCTTTATCCGGCTCCAATAACCCAGTTTTAAACCATATAAGCCAGCAACCTTATTAATCATACGTAAATTACGCCATAACATAATCAACATATCAATGAGTGCCACAGGGCTTAACGCTACTAGCACAACAGACTCTGTGGAAAACTTAGCCACTTCACGCATGGCCTTTTCATCCACTTTTGTTAATACCAAGCGAGAATACAACTGCAATAACTCATCTGAAGAGTGCTCACCCTTCAATGCTTCTTGCCAGTTTTTCTCCTGCTCAGCAACGAGATCGCAAGGTAAGTTATCAGTTATTTTTTGACAAAACTCTGCAACATCTATGGTTTGACTAGCTTGCTCAGTACTTTGTCCGGGAATCGGCTCTGTTTGCTGTAACAGTTGTAGAGCCTGTTGTTTTAGTGTTTGACGACGTTTAAATTGTCGCAATGTTGACCACTCACTGAGTAGTGATGATGACGCTAACGCCAATAAACACGTTAATATTATGCCGTAAATACTGGTTAAGATAGGCGCTTGGCTAAAACCATTGATAAAAAAATCAACCGTTTCAACAGCAATAACCACGGCGAATAAAGTCAGCATAATACGCCATAACCAACGAGGTTTACGCTTACTTGCTATGCCTTCTTCAGGTAGCGAGGCTGCTTCTAAACCAATAGGCAGGTCATTGCCTTCGTCAATGGCTAAATAATCTTGGTTATCAAACAATATTTGTTTGCCATCTGCCGCCGCTTTACTGGGTGCATCAAATTGATTATTTGCTAATTCATTTTCAGCAAACAAAATTTGCTGTTGCTGTACGTCAGCATGTTTTTTCTCAGCCGGTGGTATTGCTGCTGTCTTTATATTTTTCATATCATTTTATCTGCCAATAAAAACTGTAACACTTGATCCATGCGAATGTGCGGTAAGCTCTGATGCTTGGTCATGCCGCGAGGGGGTGCAAAATTGATAAAATTAAACGCTGCTGTTTGCCAATACTGTTGATCCGGTAACTTATCGGGAACAGATCCTGGAAAAACGGTGATCCTTTCACCTTGCACATCAGCGCTATTTGGCACTAACCTATTACCCTGAATCACTGAAATTTGCTGACCTTGATGCAGGGTTTTTCCTGATTGAGTACTTTTAATCGCGGCTATAGCAAGCGTTTTCATGTCTATGGCTTCATAATTAAGCTTATGTTTACTTTGGTAAATTAATTGATTTAGTAAAGATACCATAGGAGCATGTTGCTCTGCGGTGACATGATCTGCCTTAGTCGCAGCAAACAATAACTTGTCAATTTTTGGCGAAAATAATCGCGCTAATAACCCTGACTTACCATAGCTGTAACTTGCTAAAATCATATCAATGGCTAGTTGTAAATCAGCAAAGCTTTCAGGACCGCTATTTGCTGAGCAGGCATTTAACGGCGATAAACAATCCGCCAAGACAATTTGTCTGTCAAAACGAATAAAGTGTTGTTGGTAAAACTTTTTCACCACACTTTCTTTATATTCTATAAATCTTGCCCTGAGCATACCAACAAAGCTGTCATCACTAGCATTTTGATAGTCATTACCATCTATTTCACTAAGGTTAGGAAAAGGAAAAAACTCTAATATCGGCGCGCCAGCAAGTTCTGCCGGTAAAATAAAACGCCCCGGCTGTATCACCGAAAGCCCAAGTTGATGGCGAAAAGTATGCAATAACTGGGTATATTCTTGTGCCAGCTGCGCCAATTGTTCTTCATCAGCAATAGCGAAAGGGTCTATTTTCGCCACTTTGTCTAAAAAATCTTGCGCATGTTGCTGACGCGGCTTAGTTAACAATAACGCATGCGTTTGCTCCGACCATTGCTCATACGTTTGTTTTAGCATGGGTAAATCAAGTAACCACTCACCTGGGTAATCGGTAATATCTAACGTTAATGTTGCCATGTCAGCAGTATATTTTAACAAGGATTTTTTTGGCTGATAACGAATGGCTAAACGTAGTTCACTAATGCCATGAGTAGGCTCAGGCCATGATGGACTTTCATTGGTCAATGACGATATGGCTAAGTCGTAATCGAAACGCGGCACTGACAAGTTTTTTTGGCTAACACGTTTAGCCGCAATAAAGTTACCATGATGAACGGGATCAAAAAAACTGAGTTGCTGACCATTGCCTTCATTAATGAGTTGATTGACCAGTGAGGTAATAAAAGCGGTTTTACCACTACGGCTTAAACCCGTTACGGCTAAATTGATGTGTTGATCAAAGGTTCTATTCAACAACTCACTGGCTTTACTTTTTAATCTATCTAAACGTTTTTTTTTGATTATTGCCATGTTTTGCTTAATCGCACTTTACGAGTGCATGTTAACGAGCTTAAAAACTGAATAGTTTGATAATAATGATTTTTTTGAATAAATAACAGTGCTTGTCTGAACTAATAAAAATTATTTAGCTGACATTCATTGCTCAAAACACTGGTTTACAGGTATTTATTCAGCTTAAGAATTTTTACCACAGAGAGCACTACACCGAGGTCACCACACCTAGAAAATAAAGCCTCAGTGTAGGCTTGAAGAGCCCTCTGTGGAGCAGCGCGGCTCGGTGGTAAACAATTACATTTACAGTTTATTAATTTCTCTAGAAACAGTAAATTCTGCCGAGGTCACATATTGTTCAATGCCCTGTAACTGTTTTTCTAAGGTACGAAACTTTCGGCGAATATCATGAAAGGCTTGTTTAGGTGGTTCGCCAGATTGCCAAATTCTTGCTTTTACCTTGATAGACTCATTAACTTGCTGGTAATCACGGTTTTGTGCATCACCTTGACCCGCTCTGGCGGTACTATTTTGCCGAGTATTCCGATGAAACTTATGACTCCCTTTTGCTGGCGATGAACCCGGTTGTTTATCTAAAATAAACCAGCCGGCAACATAACCAAGAATCAAAAATGGCATACCGAATAGCACACCTGATACCACTAATATACGTACCAACCAAGTTTCCCAGCCAAAATAATCAGCAATACCGGCACAAACTCCTGCTATCTTTCCGCGAGAGGGATTGCGGAACAACTCTCTACGTTTGTTGTTCATAATTTGCTTCTCCAATCAGGGGTCTCCGCATCCAAAATAGCTTCAAGGGTTTTAATACGATCAGCCATTTTGTCTGCCATTTCGGATAAATCAGATAATTGAATATATTCTTCTTCACTAAGCCCTTGGTTTACTTGGCCTTTACTGCGGTAATGTAGCACTAACCAAATGGGTGCGACAATGACCATAAAAATAATCACCGGCGCCATAATGATATCTTGCACGATATTTCTCCTTAATACTTAACTTTTAATAGTTGGTAACTCGTCACTAGTAACTATTCACTAGTAATTTATCATTAGTAACTCGCAACACTTACTTATTCTTGTTCATTTTGGCTTTTAATGAGGCTAGTTCATCATCCACTTTCTCATCTGACTCTAGCTCAGCAATTTCATCGGCTAATGATTTACTGCCCAGATCATAAGACTCTACTTGTGCTTCAATATCATCTATTTTACGTTCATAGCGGTCAAAACGGCCTAAGGCATCGTTAACGCGAACACTGTCGATATTTTTCTTCACTTTCAAGCGAGAATTTACTGTTTTTTCACGCATTATAATCGCTTTCTGACGCGTTTTGGCATCGGCTAACTTGTCTTGCAGCTGAGAAATTTCATCTTGCAGTTTAGCAATATGCTCCTCGACATGAGACAACTCGGCGACTAAAGCACAGGCACTTTCACTGCACTTTTTCTTTTCCATCAAAGCAGCACGCGCTAAGTCTTCTCTATCTTTACTTAATGCTAGCTCTGCTTTTTCTTGCCACTGCTGTGCTTCGTTTTCAAAACGGCTGACTTGCCGAGTTAATTCTTTTTTGTCCGCTAAGGTTTTGGCTGAGCTTGAGCGTACCTCCACCAAGGTGTCTTCCATTTCTTGAATGATTAAACGTACCATTTTGGCAGGATCTTCGGCTTTATCTAATATATTGTTAATATTAGAATTGATAATATCGGTAAACCTAGAAAAAATACCCATAACAACTTCCTCTTTTCTTTTTGATTACTAATTTAATGTCTAACCTACTTTATTCATGAATTACGCCACAATGACAAAACACTTTAAACATCTGTTTTTAAAGAATTAATTAAATAATCAAAAAAGGCTGTCATCTCATTGATTAATAAAATACACTATTTGTTAGTGAAATTAACTAATACCAAGTCTATTAAGTTACTGCTTACCTTCGGTGAGAGTCAATTTAAGTTTATTGGTATCAATATTAGGCCAAACTATGGCTCGATTTAAACAGCAAGATAACCTACTCGGCCAGTCTAACAGTTTTTTAGAAGTACTAGAGCAGATATCGCAAATTGCTCCCTTAAGTAAACCGGTGTTAATTATTGGTGAACGAGGCACAGGTAAAGAGCTTGTTGCGGCACGTTTACATTATTTATCAAAACGTTGGGAGCAAAGTTATTTAAAGCTCAATTGCGCAGCATTAAATGAAAATTTGCTAGAAACTGAGCTCTTTGGTTATGACTCAGGCGCTTTCACGGGCGCCAATAAACGCCATGAAGGCCGTTTCGAACGGGCCGATAATGGCACACTATTTTTAGATGAAATAGCCAACACCTCTGGATTAATACAAGAAAAACTCTTGCGCGTCGTTGAATATGGTGAATTCGAGCGCGTTGGTGGTTCACGCACTATTACCACTGACGTACGTTTAGTTGCCGCCACCAATGAAGATTTACCTAGTTTAGCGGCTTCAGGGCAATTTAGGGCAGATTTACTCGACCGACTCGCTTTTGATGTTATTACGTTACCACCATTAAGAGAGCGTATTGAAGACATCACTATGCTTGCTGAGCACTTCGCCATCAACATGGCACGTGAATTAGAGTTTGAGCTTTTCAGTGGCTTTACCGAAAAAGCGAAACGCACCATGCTTGATTATCACTGGCCCGGCAACATTCGTGAATTAAAAAATGTCATTGAACGTAGTGTTTATCGTTGTAACAACCCGCATTTACCAGTGCATGAGTTAATTATTGATCCCTTCGAATCGCCATTTAGGCCTACTCAACGAATTAAAACTCACGATAGAGTGCATATTCAAGCGAGTGAAGTCGATGCAGACTCATCAATAACAACAAATGAAATACCACCAACGAGTGAAAACACAAAAAGTAGCACGCAAGTGATCCCTCAGTCATTAAGCTCGGCAATATCGGCTGATTTTCCACAATCGTTAAAATCACTGTCACAAAATTATGAAATTGAACTGATCACGTCAGCTTTAGCCCATTGCCAATTTAATCAAAAGAAAACCGCGCAAGCCCTAGAGTTAACTTATCATCAACTAAGAGGTTACTTAAAAAAATATAATTTACTCGATGGTAGTGTCGCCGATGAATTATCTTAGTGCCTTTATTTGTGCTTTTTTTACGTTGCTGGTCGTTAGCGGCTGTAACAATGAAGATAAACTATCATTAAGCCAGCGCAGTGTTATCTATTGTGCAGAAGGCTCGCCAGAAACATTTAATCCGCAACTAGTCACCTCAGGTACTACTATTGATGCTACTTCAAATCAGTTATACGACCGGTTAATTGCTTACCGAGGTGCTGAAAATGAACTAGTGCCATCATTAGCAAAGTCTTGGCATGTCACCCGAGATGGTAAAAAAATCACTTTTTATTTACGTAAAAATGTCACTTTTCACCAAACCGACTATTTTACCCCAAGCCGACTGCTTAATGCCGATGATGTACTTTTTAGTTTTAATCGTATTCTCGATGAAAAGCATCCGTTTCACCTTGTTTCTGGCGGCCACTATCCCTTTTTTCAAAACATTGAATTTAAAAGCCTTATTGATAAAATTGAAAAGATTAATGACTACACTATTCGTTTTCACCTAACACGTACTGACAACACTTTTTTAGCCAATTTAGCCGCTGACTTTTCGGTGATTTTATCCGCCGAATATGCGCAGCAACTAACTAAAATTAGCGCACAACAGAACATTGATACCATGCCGATAGGAACAGGACCATTCAAGCTTAAAGAGTATCGCGTGGGTTCATTGATTCGCTTTTATCGTCATGACGCCTATTGGCAAGCCCCTGCCCAAATGGAGCAGTTGGTTTTTGATATAACCTCAAGTAATACTGGCCGGTTAACAAAGTTATTAGCCAAAGAGTGTGATGTTAGCAGCTATCCTATCGCCCATGAAAAAATCATCGAACATAATGATTTAATATTAGAGTCTATCACCGCACTCAATGTTGGCTATTTTGCTTTTAATACCACTAAAGCGCCTTTTGATAATGTGCTGGTGCGCCAAGCTATTGCTTATGCTATTAACAAGGAAGTTTTACTCGATACCATTTATCAAGGTCATGCTGAACTGGCAAATTCCATTTTACCCAATAGCTCATGGGCGCATGATACAAAAATTAAAGCGCAAGAGTTTAACTTATTAAAAGCTCAAAACTTATTAACTCAAGCAGGTTATCCTGGAGGCTTTAGCATGGATTTATGGGCGATGCCTGTGCAAAGGCCTTATAACCCTAATGCTATTAATATGGCTAAGTTGCTCCAAGCTGATTTAAAGAAGATCAACGTTAAGGTCAATATTGTCAGCTATGAATGGAATACTTTTTTACACCGTTTATCCTTGGGCGAACATCAAACCTTTTTACTCGGCTGGTCGGCGGATCACCCTGATCCCGATAATTTTTTTACTCCCATGCTTAGCTGCTCTGCCAGTTATACTGGCAGTAACAGAACTTTTTGGTGCAATAAACACTATGATGATCTTATTCACAAAGCGCTAAAAACAAATAATATTAACAAAAGAAAGCAGTATTACTCACAAGCTATGGCCATCATTTCAGCAGAAGTCCCCCTAATTCCCATTGCCCACTCAAAAAGATATCAAGCGCGTAATAAAGATATTATTGGCGACATAATAGCTCCCTTTGGTGGTATTAGTTTTTATCAGGTTTCTAAGCTCACGATTAGTGAAGAAAAAGTCCTTCCCCTTAACAATGATGAAAGCGATGAACGCAGTACAGAGGCAGTAAATTAGCATGCTTATTTTTACGCTACGGCGCTTAAGCTTATTTGTTTTCACCATGTTACTACTAACACTGCTGTCATTTAGTTTGTGTTTTTTATTCCCTGGCGACGCTGTCATTAATATCTCAGGTGCAATCAACGCGACACCAGAGCAACTTATTCAATTAAATGAAAGTTATCAAACCAGTCGCAATATATTTTTCCAATACCTTGCTTACCTAACACATATTATGGATGGTAACTTAGGCTTATCAATGGCAAGTCAATCTGTTATTGGTCATGAAATACTGAACCTACTCCCTGCCACCATTGAACTGAGTATTGTGGCTTTGCTCATTGCCATGTTTGTTGGTATTCCCTTAGGTTTTGTTGCCGCGATTAAACATAACAAACCTGCCGATAACATTATTTTATCTGTTTCTATGCTGGGCTACTCAATTCCTGTTTTTTGGCTGGGTTTATTAGCCATACTCACGTTTTCAATCAGCTTAGGTTGGTTTCCTTCCGCGGGACAAATTAGTTTATTGTTTGAAATTGAGTTAATTACCGGCATTCAATTCATTGATATTTTACTCAGTGATAGCCCTTATAAATGGCAAGCTTTTAGTGATGCCACGGCTCATATTATTTTACCTGCTTGTGTTATCGCTGTCGCTCCCGCTACTATTTTTATACGCTTAGCACGAACATCAATGATTGAAGTGCTTGAAACCAGTTATATTCGTGCTGCCAGTGCTAAAGGGTTGACCTTTCAACAAATTATTTTTAGACATGCCATTCGTAACGCATTAATTAAAATTATTCGCCATGTGGGTTTACAATTTGCTAATTTAGTCACTATTGCCATGGTAACAGAGGTTATTTTCAGTTGGCCAGGGATTGGGCGCTGGTTAATTGTCAGCATAGATCAACGAGATTACACCGCTATTCAAAGTGGCTTATTAGTATTGTCTTGTTTTATCTTTGTTGTTCATATCCTCACTGATTTTATTTATGCCGCTTTAAACCCACTAGCCCGAGGTGTTAAATATGGCTCGTGATAAAATATACTTAGAAGAGATTTTTCCTTCTCCTTTTATGCAGCTTTGGTTGATTTTTCGTAGAACGCCTGTTGCTATGGTGGGGTTTAGCTGTTTTATCTTTTTAATTATCTTAGCTATTTTTGGTCCTCTTTTAGCGCCGCACTCGGCTATTGAAGGTCAGCTAAATATGCCATTATTACCACCTGCTTGGCATGACGATGGCAACGTTAGTTATTTATTAGGTACTGACGAGCTAGGACGAGATATGCTTTCTCGTTTAATGTACGGCACATCACTTACCTTTGGGCTTAGTTTTATTGTCGTCATTATTTCCCTCGTTATTGGCGTGCTTATTGGTTCCTTGTCTGCACTGACTTCAGGAATAAAAGCGAGCTTTCTCAATCACTTTTTAGATGTTATTTTATCAATTCCTTCTTTGCTACTGGCAATAATCATCGTGGCTATTTTAGGTCCAGGTATTAGTAATACCGTATGGGCGGTTGTTATGGTGTTAATTCCGCAATTTGTTCACATCACTCGCTATGCGGTAAAAGAGGAGTTTCGCAAAGACTATGTCTTAGCTTCACGACTTGATGGTGCTGGCCCGTTTAGAATATTGTCTTATTCTATACTTCCTAATATTGTCGATAGGATCATGAGCCAAGCGACATTGGCGCAATCTGCGGCAATATTAGATATTGCCACACTTGGCTTCTTAGGCTTAGGAGCTCAAATTCCACTGCCTGAGTGGGGAGCAACGTTAGCCAATGGTTTAGATTTGTTTTATATCGCCCCATGGACTGTTTATTTACCGGGATTAGCTATTTTATTTGCCGTTGTGGCAACCAACCTTGTTGGTGAAGGGATTCGCCATGCACTAAAAGTGCGCAAGGAGCGATAATGAATTTACTTGATATTAGAAAC
This sequence comes from Colwellia sp. 39_35_sub15_T18, assembly GCA_002162675.1. GTDB lineage: Bacteria > Pseudomonadota > Gammaproteobacteria > Enterobacterales > Alteromonadaceae > Colwellia. The sequence goes on from MAAE01000037.1 coordinate 53,643, forward strand.
TTGTCTATAGAATTGATAAGCAATGAACAAAATATTCTTGCTGTTGATAAGGTTAGCTTATCAATGAAGGAAGGAGAAGTTCGCGGTTTGGTTGGCGAGTCTGGTTCAGGAAAATCATTATTAGCACAGGCAATAGTCGCTGTTTTAGATGACAAATGGCATGTGCATGCTGACCGATTTCATTGGCGTGGCATTGATTTATTACGCTTATCCATGCCTGAGCGTAAAGCCATACTTTCTCGAGATATTGCCATGATATTTCAAGAACCTATGGCTTGTTTAGATCCGACCACCACAGTAGGAGAACAGTTAGCTGAAGCCATAGATAGTAGTCAATTATCTGGCTTTTTTTGGCAAAAACAGCAACAACGTCGAGCAGCAGTAATAAAACTATTGCATAAAGTAGGTATAAAAAATCATAGTGCCTGCATTAAAAGCTATCCCCATCAGTTAACTGAGGCACTGTGCCAACGGGTAATGATAGCAATTGCTTTGGCAAGACGACCTATTTTACTCATTGCCGATGAACCAACAGCCGCGATGGAAAATACTAATCAAGGGCAAATTTTTCGATTATTATCCAGTTTAAATCAGCTAAAGAACATGGCCATTTTATTAATTAGCCATGATTTAGAAAATATAACCCATTGGACCAATACTATTACGGTGATGTATAGCGGGCAGTTTGTCGAGGCTGGCACTACCGAGCAAATTTTTAGCAAAGCAATGCACCCTTACACACAAGCTTTGGTTGATAGTAGTCCGATGGCAAACCAGCATTTACCGGCGAAATCACGATTAATGACTTTACCCGGTAGTATTCCAATTTTGCAACATTTACCTATAGGTTGCCGATTAGGACCTAGATGCCCACGCGCACAACAAGATTGTGTAAAAGCACCTTCTGTTAGTAACTTTCATGGCCATAAGGTAAGTTGCCATTTTCCCTTATTACCAAGCCCCAAGGCTAAAAAATCAAAATTACAAAAGACAAAATCACAAAAATCGCATAAACCAAGTAGAGTACCCAATGACTGAGCTACTTAAAGTACAGGCCTTAACAAAGTCATATCAACATAAAGGCTATTGGCTCAATAGAAAACAAATTACAGTATTAGATTCGGTTTCATTTACCATTGAAGCGCATAAAACCTTAGCTATTATTGGGGAAACGGGTTCAGGGAAGTCGACCCTAGCACGTTTATTAGTAGGAGCAGAGGCCGCATCAAGCGGCAACATTTATTTAAATGGCCAAGAATTAAAATCGGGTAGTTATAAACACAGATGTCAGCATATTCGCATGATATTTCAAGACTCTGGCACGACCCTTAATCCCAGTTTAACCATACAACAATTACTTGATGAACCCCTAAAATTAAATACACCTTTTAGTGAAAAGAAACGCACTGAGCTGATCCGCATAACGCTGCAAAAAGTGGGCTTACTCGGCGATCACATGAACTTTTATCCTCACATGTTTTCTGGTGGCCAAAAACAGCGTATATCGCTTGCTAGAGCGATAATTTTACAACCGCAAGTGATAATACTCGATGAAGCCTTAGCCTCGCTAGATCCATCGCTACGCTCGCAGATGATCAACTTATTGCTCGATCTTCAACAACAAATGGGCTTGGCTTATATTTTAATTTCTCATAATCTTGGCATCATCCGCCATTTCAGCGATGAAATTATGGTGTTGTCACAAGGAAAGGTTGTTGAGCGAGGAAATACACAAGAAATAATGACAAAGCCGCAACACAAAACAACGCAAAAACTCATGTTGAATCAAAATTTTCAATTACGGGTAAAGAACCGATATAAAAGTTAGCGAGCAATAAGTTTAAACACTCACTACCCGTAACTTACTACTATTTATGCTATTCGAAACTATTCACCACCGAGCCACGATGCTCTCTGTGGTGAATATTTATAAGCTGAATAATACAAAGAAGTAAAGTAACTATGCAGCTCGTAACTTTTATTTAATAGCTTGCTGGCTCAGCGACGGCTTTACGAGTAATTTCGGCATCAACTTTCAACGAGTCAACATAACTTTTATACGCTGATTGAGCAAGTTGTGAAGTTTGTTGCTGAGCAATTTGCGGGTTAGCTGTTACATCTTTTACTTGTACAGCTTGTACTTCAACAAGCGCTAAGTCTCCGTTACTCAAGGCAACACTAGAGGCCGATACAGCATTGTCTTCAGGATGAGGCAATACAAAAGCTTCGCGGCTTATGCTTTGATCTAAATCACTGCTATAACGAGCAACAGCTGCTTTATCGGTAAAACTGGCATCAAGTTTAGCCAATTGTTCGGTAATATCATTGCCAGCTTTAAATTGAACTAGCAAAGCCTCAACAGTATCCTGTGCTTTTTGTGTCGCTTTTTGCGCAACTAGCACGGTTTTAATTTGAGCTTCAACTTCGGCAATAGGCTTAACATTAGCTTCTTGGTATGTGTCTAAACGTAATACCAAGGCAACTTCGTCATTAACTTCAATCAAGTCTGAATTCAGACTTTCTTGTAAAACTAATTCAGAAAATGCCGCATCAACAATTTTAGCATTATCAAAAGGCACGGGATTGCCTTCGCGAGATAACCAAGCTGAGGTTTCAATTTTAGCATCAACCTCGTTAGCAGCATCTTCAAGACTGTCTGGATACTCAAAGCTAACTTGTGCTAGTTTTTGACTTTGCTCATAAAAAGCTTCTTGCGCTTTGTTGTTACTTACTGTCACTCTTAGCTCATCTTGTACCTCAGCTAAGCTTTGAATAACTTCGGCTTTAAGCTCTGTGAGTTTAATCAGATGGTAACCAAAGCTCGTTTTAACTAATTCAGTCGTGTCACCAACATTTTTCAAAGCAAAAGCCGCTTCATCAAAACTTGACTCCATAACACCCACTTCAAGGAAATCTAAATCACCGCCATTTTCACCACTAAAAGTATCATTAGATAATTCTTTGGCTAAGACCGCAAAATCTTCACCTTGAGCAAGGCGTGCTAACACAGCTTCTGCTTGGATTTTAGCCGTTGCTTCACTGTCGCTATCGCCTTCGCTAAATTCAATTAAAATATGAGCCACTCGACGTTGCTCTGCTTTAGTAAAGCTAGCAACATTTTCTTGATAGTAATTAGCAATGTCTTCATCGGTAACGTTAATATCTTTAGCAATATCATTAACGTTTAAGCTAATGTAATTAACTTTAACTTGCTCTTTATTCTCGAAACGATTTTGGTTAGCTAAATAGTAAGCTTTAATTTCTTCTTCACTAATCTCAAGATCAGACTCAAATTGCTTGGCAGCAATTGTCGCAAAGCGAATGTCACGCGTTTGATTTTGCAAGCTCAGTTGTAGCTTCTCTTGATAAGGTAAATTAAACTCGGTGGCAACAAGCGCTTGGCTTAATTGGCGGCGAGTCATTTCTACCCGTAAATAATCACGAAAATCTGATGATTGAAAAAAACCAGCTTGGTTAATAATTGCCAAATAACGGTTGTTATCAAAAGTGCCATCAACTTGAAACTCAGTCATGGTTCTGATGGTTTGCTTTAAACGTTTATCAGAAACACGAATAGCTAAGCTGTTGGCACTTTGATCAATAAGCTTTTCATTGATTAAATTGTCTAGCACACCTTGGCGGAAATTAGCCATGTAATTACTATCACTTGATAAGGTATCAAACATTTCACCAAATTGCTGTGCCATACGGCCACGCTGTGCTTGGTATGCTTTATTAAATGCCTGCTGGCTAATTTTTTCACCGTTCACTGTCGCCACAGAAGTGTCGACTGAATTGGTATAACTACCAATACCTGCGACGGCAAACGTTAATATAATTAGACCAAGAATAATTTTAGCGGTTAAGCCTTGCGAACTTTCACGGATATTTTCTAACATCTTTATCTCTTTCTTAAGGTAAAAACCCTACTGAGCCGATTACTGTAAATATAATGATTTATAAACAATAGCGACTATAATTTTTTGTTGCTCGTGATTTTAGCAGATGCAGACCACCGCTTGAAGTACAAGATTGCTTTTATTTGATGAAATAATTTTCAACAAAGCTAAAAGCAAAAAACCACCAGATGGTGGTCTTTAAATATATTCTTAATATAGAAAAAAATTGCCCGAAGCAATTTAATCAATATTAGCCATTACAAGAATCTTTTAATGCTTTACCCGCTTTAAAAGATGGTATTTTAGCAGCAGCGATTTGAATAGTAGCACCAGTTTGTGGATTACGGCCAGTGCGCGCAGCACGGTCACGTACAGAGAAAGTACCAAAACCAACTAGAGCAACTTGCTCACCATTTTGTAATTCTTCAGTTACAGCGCCAATAAATGAATCTAATGCACGACCCGCAGCCGCTTTAGAAATGTCAGCGCCTTCAGAAATTTTCTCGATAAGTTGAGATTTATTCACAGTGTATACCCCTTCAATTGTTATTATTACAACGCTATTTTACTTCTCTTTCTCTTTCATAGAGAGTTGAATAAAAATTCGTCCTACAAAAACAAACGTTACATTTATTTAACATTTGTTTCTTTTGAACATCATACGTCGAGTTTAAAAAATACTATTACGACTAGACCTCAACCAAAAATGCCTCTTAGGCATACTAAACAAGGGGTCTAGCGACATAAGCGTAGTTAACTTACCATAGTTTCAGCGTTTTCAAAGCCTTTATTTCATTTTTCCGTACTTTTTTTACTGTTTTTCGATTTTTTTACTGATTTGCATCAAAAAACAACTTCTCTCGGATAGAAATTACTCTGCTTGCCACTGCTCTACTGGGTGTTCGAGCGCTATTGACAGCACTTCATCAATCCACTTCACCGGGTGAATAGACAGGTCAGCTTTAACATTTTCAGGGATCTCTTTTAGATCACGAGCATTTTCATGTGGAATAATCACTGTTTTAATACCACCGCGATGTGCCGCTAAAAGTTTCTCTTTTAAGCCACCAATAGCGAGCACTTCACCACGTAAAGTTATCTCCCCTGTCATCGCCACTTCAGCTTTGACTGGATTACCCGTTAAACTAGAAACAAGCGCGGTGCACATACCAATACCCGCACTTGGACCATCTTTGGGTGTCGCACCTTCAGGTACATGCACGTGTATATCACGTTTCTCATAAAAATTTTCATTAATACGCAGTTTTTCAGTTCTACTACGCACTACCGTCATGGCCGCTTGAATTGACTCTTGCATAACATCACCTAACGAGCCGGTATAGGTAAGCTTACCTTTACCAGGCACAGAGGCCGTTTCAATAGTTAATAATTCGCCGCCTACTTGTGTCCAGGCTAACCCTGTCACTAAACCAACACGATTTTCATCATCGGCTTTACCATAGTCGTGGCGTTGTATGCCTAGATACTCATCTAAGTTATCTTGATTAATCGCTACACTTTTCAAATTTTTATCAAGCAATATGGCCTTTACTGCTTTACGACATAGTTTTGAAATCTCACGCTCTAGGTTTCTTACCCCAGCTTCTCGAGTGTAATAACGAATAATGCCAATAATAGCGCTATCATCAATATCAATTTCGTTAGCTTTTAAACCATTGCGCTTAATTTGTTTATTAAGTAAATGATCACGGGCAATGTTCAGCTTTTCATCTTCGGTATAACCCGACAAACGAATAACTTCCATACGGTCAAGCAATGGCCCTGGAATATCCATGCTATTAGACGTAGCAACGAACATAACGTCTGATAAGTCATAATCAACTTCTAAATAATGATCATTAAAGTTTGAGTTCTGTTCGGGATCTAAAACCTCAAGTAATGCTGACGCTGGATCACCACGCATGTCTGATGCCATTTTATCAATTTCATCTAACAAAAATAATGGGTTTTTCACGCCAACTTTTGACATTTTTTGAATTAACTTACCTGGCAAAGAGCCAATATAAGTTCGGCGATGGCCACGAATTTCGGCTTCATCTCGTACACCACCTAGTGCCATGCGTACATATTGTCGCCCGGTAGATTTGGCAATAGACTGCCCTAACGAAGTTTTACCAACCCCAGGAGGACCCACTAAACATAGAATAGGACCTTTAAGCTGACTAACTCTTTGTTGTACCGCTAGATATTCAAGAATACGCTCTTTCACTTTATCTAAGCCGTAATGATCTTTATCTAACACTTCTTGCGCTAAAGTGAGGTTGCGTTTTAGTTTGCTGCGCTTTTTCCATGGCACATTAATCATACAGTCAATATAACTTCTCACTACGGTCGCTTCTGCTGACATAGGAGACATCATTTTAAGTTTTTGTAACTCAGCTAATGTTTTCTCTTTTGCCTCTTTCGGCATTTGTGCTTCGTCAATACGTTTAGCCATTTGCTCAAGCTCATCGGGTGTTTCATCACCTTCGTTAAGCTCTTTTTGAATGGCTTTCATTTGCTCATTCAAATAATATTCACGCTGACTTTTTTCCATTTGCTTTTTCACGCGAGTACGAATTTTCTTTTCCACTTGCAGTATGTCTATTTCACCTTCCATTAATGCCATTAAGTGTTCTAAACGCTTGGCTACATCGATTATTTCTAATACTTTTTGCTTTTCTGCTAATTTTAATGGCATGTGTGCTGCCATCGTATCGGCAAGCTGTTGCGCATCATCAATACCTGAAACGGAGGTAAGCACCTCAGGTGGAATTTTTTTATTTAATTTTACATAACCTTCAAATTGTGAAATTGCCGAACGTATTAATACTTCATGATCATCAATGGCTTCACTTACCGCATCTAAATATTCTATATCGGCGCTAAAGTATTCTTGGGTTTCAACAAATTGACAGACACGAGCACGTTGCACGCCTTCGACTAAAACTTTCACTGTGCCATCAGGCAACTTCAACATTTGTAGAATGGTGGCAACAGTACCTGTTTGGTAAACATCATCTGCTTGAGGATCATCAATAGCAGCATCTTTTTGTGCTACTAAAAATACTAGTTTGTCGTTTTCCATCGCAAGATCTAAACAGCGAATAGATTTTTCACGGCCAACAAATAATGGAATAACCATTTGTGGATATACAACCACATCGCGTAAGGCAAGAACGGGGATTTCAACTACAGCAGATAATTCTTCAGTCATGACTGTCTCTTTGAGGAAAGTAATAATTTCTTAATAAAAACTATATGGGGAGGACAGCTAGCACTTTCAATGATATAAATAAAAAAAGAGCCTTTCGGCTCTTTAATCGTACGTATGATATACGCTAGTTGTTTACTTAGCGTTTACTTAACTTAGCGGCAGCTTATTCAGATGCCGCTTGATCGGGTTGGCTATCATAAATAACTAAAGGCTTAGATTCGCCTTTAATGGTAGTTTCATCAACCACAACCTTACTAACATTATCCATGGACGGTAATTCATACATGGTATCAAGTAGTACAGCTTCAACAATTGAGCGTAAACCACGTGCTCCTGTTTTTCTGTCCATCGCTTTTCGAGCAATAGCGTGTAAAGCATCTTCTCTAAACTCAAGTTCAACGTTTTCCATATCAAACAAGGCAATAAACTGTTTAGTTAACGCATTTTTAGGCTCTTGAAGAATTTGTATCAAAGCTGATTCATCTAATTCTCGTAAAGTTGCCACAACCGGTAAACGGCCAATGAACTCTGGAATTAAACCATATTTGACTAAATCTTCTGGTTCAACATCCTCAAGACGTTCGGTAAGTGATATTTCTTGATCTTTACCACGTACATCAGCACCAAAACCTATGCCGGTTCCTGTATGACAACGCTGCTCAATCACTTTATCAAGGCCCGCAAAAGCGCCACCACAGATAAAGAGTATTTTAGAGGTATCAACTTGCAAAAATTCTTGTTGTGGATGCTTACGACCACCTTGTGGTGGTACAGAAGCAATCGTGCCTTCAATTAACTTTAATAACGCTTGCTGTACACCTTCACCAGAAACATCACGCGTGATAGATGGGTTATCAGATTTACGTGAAATTTTGTCAATTTCATCAATGTAAACGATACCACGTTGCGCTTTTTCAACATCATAATCACATTTCTGTAATAGTTTTTGAATAATGTTTTCTACATCTTCACCCACATAACCGGCCTCGGTTAAGGTGGTTGCATCGGCCATGGTAAAGGGTACATCAAGCAAGCGCGCAAGTGTTTGCGCTAATAGCGTTTTACCGCTACCTGTTGGACCAATGAGTAGAATATTACTTTTACTCAGCTCAATACCATTATGAGAATCACCGTTACGTAAACGTTTGTAATGGTTATATACAGCGACGGCTAATACTTTTTTCGCATGATCTTGACCAATAACGTAATCATCTAAACTTTCACGTATCTCAATTGGCGAAGGCAGTGCTTCGTTCTCTTCTTTTGGCGAAATTTCTTTTATTTCTTCACGAATAATATCGTTACACAATTCAACACATTCATCGCAAACAAATACTGATGGGCCAGCGATTAGTTTACGTACTTCGTGTTGGCTTTTGCCACAAAACGAACAGTAAAGTAACTTGCCGCTATCACCGTCACCACTTTTAATATCGGTCATGCCCTACCTCTAAATCTAATAAATCCATTAACTACTACTATTTCTAATTACACTATCACTGTAAATAAATTATAGCATAGTAGTCATTTAATCATTTTCTAACTGACATTAAACACATTAATGCCAGTTAACAGTTATTGTTAAAATGAAACTAACTGTTTCTTTGTTCTAATATGGCGTCAACTAAGCCATATTCAACCGCACTTTCTGCACTTAAGAAATTATCACGGTCAGTATCTTTAGAAACGGTTTCAAGTGGTTGCCCGGTATGCTCTGCCATTAAACGATTTAATTTATCTTTAATGTATAAAATTTCTTTTGCATGAATCTCAAAATCAGAGGCTTGCCCTTGGAATCCGCCCAAAGGTTGATGGATCATCACTCGTGCATTCGGTAAACAATAACGCTTACCTTTTTCACCACCTGAGAGTAAAAATGCCCCCATACTTGCCGCTTGACCAATACAAACTGTGCTGATGTTAGGCTTGATAAACTTCATAGTATCGTAAATTGCCATGCCCGCAGTTACAGAGCCACCTGGCGAATTTATATAGAGAAAAATATCTTTTTCTGGGCTTTCAGACTCTAAAAACAGTAACTGAGCAATAATTAAATTAGCCATGTGATCTTCAACCTGACCACATAGAAAAATCACTCGCTCTTTAAGTAAGCGTGAATAAATATCATAAGAACGCTCACCTTTAGCAGTTTGTTCAACTACCATAGGCACTAAAGCACTTTCAATTGCGCTAGCTGAGCCTGAGTTTGTTGCCGAAGAATGAGCTTGAGACATGTTTTGAGAGTTAAACTGAGAATTAAACAAATGTATTCCTTCCCTTTATAAAAAGTAAAATGGCTTATATGTTTCCATATAAGCCATTTAAGCGATTGCTTAGCTTAATGTCAATCGAAAATAGAACAGATAGGTATATTACTTACCTTCTGGGTTCATAATATCTTTAAAGCTAGCTTTTTTATCTTCTACTTTCGCTTTTTCAACTAAAAGCTCTACCGCTTGCTCTTCTAAAGCAACGTTCTGCATTTGCTGCATTAACTCTTTGTTGTTGGCGTAGTATTCAATAACTTCTTTTGGATCTTCATAAGCAGATGCTGCAGTAGCGATTAACTCATCGACTTTAGCGCCATCAACTTTGATTTCATTAACCTTAATCACTTCACCTAAAAGTAAACCAATTTTAACGCGACGTTCAGCTTGCTCGGTAAACATTTCGCTTGGCAATTCAGGTAAGTTATTAGGGTCCATTTGACCTTGGAAACGTTGCATTGCTTGTTGACGTAATACATCAACTTCTTGAGCAACTAAAGCCGCAGGAACACCCACTTCGTGGCTTGCTAATAAACCTTCAATCACTTGCTCTTTAACTTTAGCCTTTACAGCTTGAGTTAATTCACGCGCCATGTTTTTGCCAACTTCTTCGCGTAAGGCTTCAACACCACCTTCTTCGACACCGAAAAGTTTAGCGAATTCTTCATCTACTTTAGGTAATACAGCGCCTTCAGTTTTATGAACAACAATATCAAACTCTGCTTCTTTACCTTTTAGGTTTTCTGCATGGTAATCGTCAGGGAAAGTAACTGAAATAGTTTTCTCTTCGCCCGCTTTCATACCGGTGATTTCTTTTTCAAAACCTGGGATCATGCGACCAGCGCCAAGCTCAAGTTCAAAACCTTCGGCTTTGCCACCTTCAAACTCTTCACCGTCAACACGACCATTAAAGTCAAGTGTTAACTTGTCGCCTTTTTTCGATTTACGTTTGTTTTCTTTCCATGTTTGATGTTGCTTTTGCAACGTTTCAAACATTTCATCTAAATCTTCATCTGTCACTTCAACAGCTGGACGTTCTACAGTAATTTCTTCTAAAGCTTTAAGTTCAACTTCAGGATAAACTTCAAACGTGGCTTCAAACTCTAACGCTTTACCATCTTCATTACTTTTAGCGGTAAAAGCTGGGCGACCTGCTGGATTAATTTTTTCAGCAACGATTGCATCAACAAAGCTGCGCTGCATGATTTCACCAGCAACTTCTTGGCGAACAGAAGCACCGTAACGTTTTTGAATAACTGATGGTGGAACTTTACCTGGACGGAAACCATTGATACGCTGGGTTTTAGCAACTTGACGAAGACGGTTTTTAACTTCAACATCTACTGTTTCGGCAGGAACAGAAATAGTCAAACGACGTTCCAAACCTTGTGTAGTCTCAACTGAAACTTGCATTTATATACCTCAAAACTTAGCGTGCTACGCTATTTAATATGCACCTTACTTTTTTAATTGATTCACTTCTTTAAGTAAACACAAAAACAAAAGATGCTTTGCTCATACGAACGGTTAAAATTTGTGACGCAGAATTATAGCGAGGCTTCAAACAAGATACAAGAGCTAAGTTAAAGGGTATTAATTTTTGTAGAAACGGTTTTAGCCGAGAACTCTCTAAGTTAAAACATCGGGGATGATTCTCCTCCTACAAAAAATCAAAAATAAGAGGTCGTGGTGAGGCAAGATTACTTCGTACATCCTGTACTTCGCCCTTCGGGCCGCACTGCGTGCGTTCAAAATCGTTCCCGACGATTTTGTCGAACTTGCGACTGAACTTGATGACACCCAAACCAATGATTGGTGCTTTAAAAGAATAAAAAAGAAAAAGTGGTCGGTGATGCAAGATTACTATGTACATCCTGTACTTCGCCCTTCGGGTCGCACTGCGTGCGTTCAAAATCGTTCCCGACGCTTTTGTCGAATTGCTTCGCAAGTTCTCGTGCCCAATATAGTTTTGTTTTGTGCTGAGATTATTGAGAAAGTAAAGAAAGTAGTCGGTGATGCAAGATTACTATGTACATCCTGTACTTCGCCCTTCAGGTCGCACTGCGTACGTTCAAAATCGTTCCCGACGCTTTTGTCGAATTGCTTCGCAAGTTCTTGCGGTCTATATATTTTTGAGTTTACTGACTTACTGGAGAGTTAACTAAAAGTGGTCGGTGATGCAAGATTCGAACTTGCGACCCCTTGGACCCAAACCAAGTGCGCTACCAAACTGCGCTAATCACCGATTTCTTAGATACTTAAACGATGGGTATCGAAAAAACAAAAACATGGGGTGGCTAAAGGGACTTGAACCCTCGCTTACCCTGAAATAACGGAATCACCTGTGATGGCTATCGTCTACACTAGATAACGTTAAACCTAAAACATTAGGTGGTTAAAGGACTGGAATCCTCGCTTACCCTGAAATAACGGAATCACCTGTGATGGCTATCGTCTACATTAAATATCGTTAAATCTAAAATATGGGGTGGCTAAAGGGACTTGAACCCTCGACAACCGGAATCACAATCCGGGGCTCTACCAACTGAGCTATAGCCACCATTATTCTTTTTCCATACTCAATAAAAAGTATGGCGCGCCCTGCAGGATTCGAACCTGCGACCCACGCCTTAGAAGGGCGTTGCTCTATCCAGCTGAGCTAAGGGCGCACATTAACCTACAAAAGCATTATCTTCATTCTTATAAAGAGAATAAAGAAAAAGTGGTCGGTGATGCAAGATTCAAACTTACGACTGAACTTGACGATACCCAAACCAATACTTGCTCTTTCAAATGTACTAAAAAGAAAAAGTGGTCGGTGATGCAAGATTCGAACTTGCGACCCCTTGGACCCAAACCAAGTGCGCTACCAAGCTGCGCTAATCACCGACATTCGTTTAAACAACACTAAAACCAAATAAAATTAAAGATAAATTCATTAAAAATTTAGCTGCTTTCAACGGGTGCGGATATTACCGAGTTGTGCTATTCCAGTCAAACCTTTTTTATAAAAAAAGACGTGTTCGTTCACTTTTAACCCAACTTGGGTGATTAGTGTCTACTCTAATCAAATTAACAAGTAAAAGTATTCCGTTTGCTAATATCTCTGCAGAATACCGTTATTGAGTTTTTCATGTGAATTTAATCTAACTCTTAACTATAACTAGCTTAGAGATTATGGCAAAATAGCGCGGATTTTCTTAGCCCATTTATCTCATTAATTTATTCAAGGTCACAGTTAAGTATTATGACGGCATCATTGATTGACGGCAAAGCTATTGCCAAACAACTTAGAAACACCGTAAAGGAAAAAGTTAACTTACGTGTTAGCAATGGCCAAAGAGCGCCCGGGTTAGCCGTGATTTTAGTGGGTTGCGATGCTGCATCTCAGGTGTATGTAAGTAGCAAGCGTAAAGCTTGTGAAGAGGTTGGCTTTGTATCTCGCTCTTACGACTTAGCAGCGACTACTTCACAAGATGAGTTATATCAACTAATTGATGAGCTCAATAATGATGATGCTATTGATGGCATTCTAGTACAGCTGCCGTTACCACAAGGGCTAGATGCTAATTTAATCATTGAACATATAAACCCAGAAAAAGATGTTGATGGTTTCCACCCTGCCAATATGGGCAAGCTTGCTTTACGTCAGCCGGGGTTACGACCTTGTACGCCAAAAGGCATTATGAAGCTAATAGAGTCAACAGGCGTGAAGCCTCACGGTTTAGAGGCTTTGGTTGTTGGCGCATCAAATATTGTTGGTCGCCCAATGACGTTAGAATTATTACTTGCCGGTTGCACAGTAACTACCACACATAGATTCACTAAAAATCTTGAAGAAAAAGTACGAAATGCTGAGTTAATTGTGGTTGCGGTTGGTAAGCCTGCTTTTATTCCTGGCGAATGGATAAAAGATGGTGCCATTGTAATTGATGTTGGCGTTAACCGCTTAGCATCAGGGAAACTGATTGGTGATGTTGACTTTGATGTTGCTAAAGAAAAAGCGGCTTTTATTACTCCTGTTCCCGGTGGCGTTGGCCCTATGACAGTGGCCAATTTAATTGAAAACACCTTAATTGCCTGTGAGCAATTTGGAAAGTAGTATGTAGGCGGGAATTTATTCGCGCTTTTCTGTGCAAATAAACGCGCGGTTAAAACCCCGCCTACATATTAAATTACGCTTTACGCCAAGTGGTTTTACCGGCGCTGTCTTCTAGCACTATTTTCATCGCATTTAACTTATCTCTTGCTTCATCAGCAAGCGCCCAGTTTTTATCGACCCGCGCTTGATTACGTTGCACAATAAGTGCTTCAATAACGGCTACTTCATCATCATCATTTTGCCCTTGCAAAAAGCTTTCTGGCTCAAGTTGCAGTAAGCCCATAACACCGCCTAACATTTTTAACGTTGCAGCAAGTCTTTCAACTTGTTCATTTACATGTGAATCGTGAGGTTGATCTTTTGCAACATTAAGCTCTTTCGCTATTTCAAATAAAACAGCAATCGCTTGTGGAGTATTAAAGTCATCATCCATCGCTTGGCAAAATTGCTGAACGTACGTTGATTCTTTATCTAAAGTAAAATCAGCACTTACCTTGACACCTCTTAGCGCGGTATAAATGCGCTCTAATGAGGCTCTTGCTTGTGTTAAATTATCTGTTGAGTAGTTTAACTGACTACGATAATGACCTGTCGTTAAGAAAAAACGTACCGTTTCAGCATCATATTGACTAAGTACGTCACGAATAGTGAAAAAGTTATCTAATGATTTAGACATTTTTTCTTGATCGACCTGTACCATGCCGGTATGAATCCAATAATTCACATACGGGCTGTCAAGTGCACAGCAGCTTTGCGCCACTTCATTTTCATGATGAGGAAATTGCAGATCTGAGCCACCACCATGAATATCAAAATGATGACCTAATACTTTGGCACTCATCGCTGAGCACTCAATATGCCAACCGGGACGACCTTCCCCCCACGGCGACGACCAACTTGGCTCTCCGGGCTTGGCCGACTTCCATAACACGAAATCTAATGGATTATTTTTTGATTGATCAACATCAACTCTTGAACCCACTTGTAGTTGCTCTAAATTTTGACCACTTAATTTACCGTAATCAGCGTAGCTTGAAACATCAAACAACACATCGCCCTCATCTGAAGCATTGGTACTATTACTAGTATGATCGCCAGCAATATAAGCATGCTTTTTTGCTACTAAGGTTGCGATCATGGCAATAATTTCATCGATATGTGTAGTGACACGAGGCTCAAGATCAGGACGTGCCATATTCAACGCATCAAAGTCTTCATGCATGTCAGCAATAGTGCGTTCAGTTAGCTGCTCTGGCGTTTCGTTATTTTTCGCAGCACGATTGATAATTTTGTCCTCAACATCGGTGATGTTGCGCACGTAATTTACCTCAAAATCTGAAAACCTCATATAACGAGCAATATTATCAAAGCTGATATAAGTACGCGCATGACCGATATGGCATAAATCGTAAACCGTGCAACCACAAACATACAATCCTACTTTACCAGGGTTAATCGGGGTAAAAACTTCCTTTTTACGGGTTAAAGTATTGTATATCTGTAACATAAGGGTCAACAACTCCAGCTAATTAAAATGATTATTGTCTAAATTGACAGTGGATTGTACCCCAAGCGTACTTTTGAATCACCATAGCAGATGCACTTTATATCAACTTAGCGTACAATTTGGCTAAATTTTTTTCCGCTCTAACAAAAAGTAACGAGAACCCTATGATTATTTTTAAAACTACCCTTGGCGATATTAAAATTGAATTAGATTTTGATAAAGCACCTGTTACTGCAAAAAACTTCCAACAATATGTTGAAGAAGGTCACTACAACGGCACTATTTTTCACCGTGTTATCAAAGGCTTTATGGCACAAGGTGGCGGTTTTGCTCCTGGCTTAGAAGAAAAAGAAACCCGTGCTAGCATCCAAAATGAAGCCAGTAATGGCCTAGGAAATAAACGTGGTACATTAGCGATGGCGCGTACTCAAGAGCCACATTCAGCTTCAGCACAATTTTTCATCAACTTATCTGACAATGACTTTTTAGATTTTAAAAATGAATCTGTACAAGGTTGGGGATATTGTGTTTTTGGTGAAGTTGTAGAAGGTATGGATGTTATTGATAAAATGGCCTTAGTGGAAACCGGCAATATGCATGGTCACGGCGACGTGCCAAAAGACGATATTTTAATTGAATCTGCTATCGTTGAGTAATTTACCTTCAAGTAATCAGCAACAACAAGTCACGTACTTTATTGCTGATTTACATTTAGCGCAAAACAGGCCTGATATCACCGCCTGTTTTTTACGCTTTTTGAAAAATGAAGCCATAAAAGCACAAACACTTTATATTTTAGGTGATTTATTCGAAGCGTGGATTGGTGATGATGATGATAGTGACTTTGTCGCCACCATTGCCAACGCCCTTACTACCTTGAGTAATACTGGCGTAAAAATTTATTACATTCATGGTAATCGTGATTTTTTACTTGGCCAACGTTTCGCAAAAAAATCATCAATGGTGTTATTGCCTGAAGTAGACTTAATACAATTATACGGACAAACAGCGGTAGTGATGCATGGTGACACGCTTTGCACTAAAGATATTGCCTATCAAGAATTTCGTAAAAAGTCACGCTCATGGTGGTGGCAAGCAATGATCAAAAGCTTACCATTATTTGTTCGTAAGAAAATTGCCGCTAATTATCGTAAGAAAAGTGCCGCAGCAACATCAATGAAATCACAAGACATTATGGATGTTACTCCTAAGGAAGTGGTGAATTGCCTGGAAAGTTACCAAAGCCAACTATTGATCCATGGCCATACTCACAGACCCGCAGTACACGCTATTAGCGCCAATGGCGATAAAGCGCAACGCATCGTACTCGGAGATTGGTACGAGCAAGGTGCTTGGTTAAAAGTAACGCCGACCAGTATGGAGCTAATGAACAAGCCTTTTAAATAAGATGATAAGGTGTCGTTAAGTTACGGTAGCTTTAACGGGAATATTTTCTTTCAATAATAAGCCGCCTACAAAGTTATTGGTACACCACTATGAAATTTAAAGTCTTCATCAGGTGTTGAAATCAGCTCTGCTTCAACGCGACCAAAATGGCGAACACGATCACTAATATCTTTACCTGCAATTTGTTCGGCAAGCGCTAAATAATCTTGATAATGACGCGCTTCTGACCTTAATAATGAGATATAAAATTTATTCAAATCATCATCTAAATGCGGAGCTAATTTAGCAAAACGTTCACATGATCGCGCCTCAATATAAGCACCGCAAATGAGTTTATCAATTAAGGTTTCAGGTTCATGTGTTGTAACATGCTTCATCATGCCCTTGGCATAACGTCCGGCAGTAATGCCATCGAAAGGAATATCACGGTTTACCATAATTTCTAACACTTGATAAAAATGATGTAACTCTTCTTTTATCAGCAGCACCATTTTATCAATTAAATCTTGGCTATAAAGTGACTTGCCTTGAGTAGAACTGCTTTTCGGTAAGATAGCTTTGGTTAGGTTATTTTGATTAGCAAGTGATTGTAAATCACCTTTTTTACGATATAAAAAATCTTCATAAGGCTGGAACCATGCTAATAAAACCTGACTACTTTCTTTATCAACGGCATATTTGCGAATAAGGAACATCGCGGTCTGGGCGGCTTTTAACTCACATGCTAAGTGGTCCCGTAATATTATCGGTAAATTTTCAGGATTTTTAGCCTCAGTTATCCAAGCATCAGGAGTTGGACACTGTAAAAAAGATAGAATAGGGGTTAATAGTTTCGTCGTCGACATTACTTGAAATTCTTCATTATAAACAGGTGATAAGTTATTATTTTATCATAGTCATATTATCAAATACGAGGCTATTGACAGAGAAAATTAAATACTAACTAATAACTCAGCTAGGATACAAGCTTGTATCCTAGCTTGTTCTTGCGAAAAATTTATTAGCTGGTTTTGCAATATATCTGCACTTATCGCCTAACCCTCTGTAGCAATGTCCCTCATCGCTTGCTCAAAAACGTCCGCTGGTTGGCCACCACTGATCAAGTGTTTATTGTTCACTATAACCGCTGGCACCGAGCTGATCCCCGCTGATTGATAGTGACTTTGTAATTCACGCACGTCTTGTTCGTATTCATTTGACTCTAATATTTGCTGCGCCCTCTCCTTATCTAAACCCACCTTTTGCGACACGGCGAGCAGCTGTTGATGATCACTGGGGTTGCCGCTTTCTTTAAAGTACAAGTCGAATAAGGCAAGTTTAAGCTCGGTCTGTTTATCATATTCTTTGGCCCAATGTAGTAACCTATGGGCATCAAAGGTATTATAAATTCGACCACCACCGCGGTTGCCAAATTCATAGCCAACATCCAATCCTCGTTGCTTGATCATCGCCCTATTCTGCTCACTTTGCTCAACACTAATAGCATATTTTTCAGTAATGTGTTCGGTGATATCCTGACCTTCTTTGGGCATCTGAGGGTTAAGCTCAAACGGCTGCCAAGTGATATCCACTGAAATATCAGGCGCCAGTTTAGTTAACGCCTGATGTAAAGACTGATAGCCAATAATGCACCAAGGACAGGAAATGTCGGAGACTATGTCTAACTTAAGGTGTTTACTCATATTTTTATCACTAACTAGGTATTGGTGACACATCTTAAACTACTTATAGCGATAAAGCTAAACCCTGATATAACGCAGGATAAAAGGACAGTAGCAGCTACAAAGCTGAGCTAATCAGGCTTATTCACGCCATTAAAACAGATTGATTTTGTTAAAGTTTTAGTTTCTTTTAACTACTTTTAATTACTGAGTTAGCAAGTGACATTTACTCTCAAAACCAGCAGTGTAACAACTAACAGGGCGTTGATTAACTTTATGGTGCTCTTAATTTCCACACTTATTTATGATTAAAGTCGCACGGTGTTCCTGCTACTTGAATTACTGACAATTTAATTGCACTGGCAACGCCCTCAGAAGTTTCGGTAGTTTTCATTGCCCTCGAAAGGTTAATTCCGCCAATGAGTATACCGAGCATAGACCAAGCTTTAGAGGTAAGTTCTTCACTTGAACCTCCAGATAGTCCAATGACTATGAGTTCGACTATTTCTGTCATTTTATTTTCAAATATGGCATGAGTATCTTCTTTAAAGCGTACAACTTCAGGCGTTAATGAAGCCATTGCACAGCCCGTCTCTATATTTTGGCGATGAGCTTCACCTAAATAATATTCAGTGAAGGCGTCGATCCAATTAGATTGATATTTTTTTTGAAATTCAGGTATTGCCTTAATAACCTCGTCAAGACCTACCGTTAACGCTATATCAAAAGCCCCTGATTTTGAGCCAAAATGTGAATAGAAAGCACCTGAGGTTACGCCCGCCACTTTAACTAAACCTTCTATTCCTATTCCAGAAAACCCTGACTTGCGAAATCCACGTCCGACAGCGTCTATCATTCGCTGTTTTGTTTCTGCTTTATCAATACCTTTATGCCGCATAAAACCACCTTTATATAACGATCACTATTTAAATATTGACAAATAGCGATCACTATTTAATAATTTATATAGTGATCATTATATGATGACTACTCTTACAACTCAACAGGTGAAAATCATTATGAAAAACAGATCTAAATTGTTAGCAATATCATCTAAATTAATTAAAAAATCTAGCTCAGCGTTATTATTTTTTGTGTCAGCAACAACATTGAGCCTTAATGTATCAGCCAATAATTCAACGGCAACGGTACATAAAGCTTATGTATACACAGAATTGCAAATATCAGTTCCTTTTGAAAAGGCACCGTGGCAAAGAATTAATAAAGTGATTAAAAATCAGCCCGGGTTTATTAATAAAACTTGGCTTTCAGGTCTGGGAAATCAATCTGCAGGAGGGTTCTATACTTTTGATTCAATTGAAAATGCTCAGAAATTCGTAACGAACTATTTTCCAAGCGAAGCAAAAGAACTTGGTGTAGCACTGACGACTCGTGTATTTGATGCACTGGCAACAGAAGCGGCTAGTCGTGAAATGAATTCAATACATTATGGTGGGAAATTAGCAAAGGCCCCAGAAGCATTTGTTTATACAGAAGTACAGGCGCATGCAATACCATTCAATGTGGTAGTACCTTGGATGAAACGAAATCCTGATCTTAAAAGTCAACCAGGATTTTTGGCCAAAACATGGTTGAGTGGAATACACACAGGGACTGTTGGAGGACTTTATGCGTTTGACACCATCGAAAATGCGAAAAAATTTACGCTAGAATACTTCCCTGCTATCGCAAAAAACATGAATAAAGCATTTTACACTCGTATATTTGACGCAAGAAAAACTGAAGCGGCTAGTCGTGATATGTACTCACCGTTTTATAACTAAATGGCTGGGACAATATTGAGCTTAGGGTAAACCTGTAAACAACTCAAACGTAAAAATAACAGTTGGCCATCGTTTTGCGATTATAGCCAACTGTTATTTTTAGCTTAGCAAGCAAGCGCTATATACTTCTGAACCATTCCCCCAAATCGACAAGCTCCTGCCTAAAACTTTTCACGCTAACCTGATGAAAGATAAAGTATAATGCATATCTATAATCAGTGAGGTCTTTTTTATAAACAGGAAATAAAAACATATTACTTTTACTTTTAGCAAGATTCGGGTCGAACGAATAAAGTCTGTTCCTTATAGTATTTACATCACAACACATAAACACATAAACACATAAACACATAAACAAGGATTAAATGATGCAAAGATTATTAAACAAAGTAGCCATTGTGACAGGCGCTAGCTCAGGAATTGGTCGTGCTACAGCAAAATTATTTGCTGTAGAAGGCGCAAAAGTAGTCGTTGCTGCACGGCGACAAGAGGAGTTAGACACGCTGGTAAAAGAAATCACCCAAGCTGGTGGAAGCGCCATTGCATTAGCTGGTAATGTTATAGATGAAGACTATGCTAAAGCATTGGTCGAGCTTGCACTACAAGAATACGGTAGCCTTGATATTGCCTTCAATAATGCCGGCACATTAGGTGCTTCTGGCTCAACGCCTGATATAACGCTTGAAGCGTGGAATGATACGATAAATACAAACTTGACTGGTGCTTTTTTAGGTGCCAAATATCAGATACCTGCCATGTTACAAACGGGTGGCTCTCTAATCTTCACCTCATCATTCGTGGGTTACACTATAGGAATGCCTGAAAAAGCAGCTTATTCAGCAAGTAAAGCCGGTGTTATTGGCCTTACTAAAGCTCTAGCCACTGAATTTGGATCCCGTTCGATTCGAGTGAATGCTTTGGTACCAGGCGGCACTGATACGCCAATGGCGGAAAAGTTTGGCACGGCACCAGAGGTCATTGAATTCGTCAAACAGATACATGCTTTAAAACGTACAGCTACACCTGAAGAAATAGCAAAGTCGGCGTTATATCTTGCATCAGATGACTCAAGTTTCACTACAGGCACCGCTATGTTGGTTGATGGCGGCGTATCTATTAATAAGACCTAAACGAATTTTTGGTTGGCACGATTAAGACAAAAGAGCTAAAAAATGGTTAACAATGAACAGATAAACTATGGTCGTATTGCTGCGGCAATCGACTATATAAAACTAAACTTCAAAAACCAGCCATCCTTGGATGAAATTGCTGGCGTGGTTGAACTAAGTCCCTTTCATTTCCAGCGATTATTCACACAATGGGCAGGCGTTAGCCCCAAAAAATTTATTCAATATTTAGGTATTGAGTATGCCAAGCAGCTTTTAAAAGAAAAGCAATCAACATTGCTTGATACTGCGTATGAAACGGGGTTATCGGGAACGAGTCGATTACACGACTTATTTATTAATATTGAAGGAATGACCCCTGGGGAGTTTAAAAATGGCGGTAAGAACCTTGTAATCAACTACTGTTTTGCGGAAAGTCCATTCGGAAAGCTGATGGTAGCATCTACAGCTAAGGGAATATGTAACATGTTTTTTGAAGAGGATGAACTACAAGCACTGTTCAATCTAAAGTCGCGCTTTCCAAACGCTGAATATCATCAGGTTGTTGATACATTGCAACAAAATGCACTATTTATTTTTCAAAAAGACTGGCAACAGCTAGAACAAATAAAGTTACATCTGCATGGCACAAACTTTCAACTAAAAGTATGGGAGACCTTACTAAAAATTCCGTTGGGGGCAATATCGACTTATGGTGCGATGGCTAAAAGTATTGATAGACCCAAAGCAGCAAGAGCTGTGGGTACAGCAATAGGTCATAATCCTGTGGCATTTCTCATTCCGTGCCACAGAGTCATTCAGGCGAGTGGGAATCTTGGTGGCTATATGTGGGGAGAGACACGCAAGTCGGCCATTATAGGTTGGGAAGCAGCAAAAATGAGTAGTGAAAATGAGTAGTGAAAATGAACAATATTATTAAAAAAATAAACGAAGTCGATTGGAGCGACATTGCGATTAAAATGCATAAAAATGGCTATGCCATTGTTCCTGATTTTTTATCCGATAAGTATTGTGAACATCTTATTGATATGTATGACAATGCTAAAGGCTATCGAAAAAAGGTGGTCATGGAGCGCTATCGTTTTGGTTTGGGTGAGTATAAATATTTTGATTATCCGCTACCCCATATTGTGCAAGCATTACGAGAAAACCTGTACCCGCCATTAGTTTCTATTGCTAATAGTTGGATGCAGATGTTAAGAATTAACCACTTATTTCCTGAGTCCTTTGAAAAATTGCAAGCAGAGTGTCATTCTAATCAGCAATTAAAACCGACTCCATTATTGTTAAAGTATGGAATAGGTGGATTTAATACCTTACATCAAGATTTATATGGGGAAGTTTACTTTCCTCTGCAAGCAGTATTTATGCTCAATGAGCCAAATATTAATTACACGGGTGGAGAATTAGTTCTGACACAACAAACACCACGAGCACAATCCAAAGCCATCGTACTTACTCCTCAAAAGGGCGATATGGTGATTATAACTACGCACTTTAAACCTGCGCAAGGAGCAAGAGGCTACCATAGAGTCAATATAAAGCATGGTGTGAGTGAAGTGCATAGTGGTGAACGTCATACCTTGGGAGTCATTTTTCATGATGCCAAAAGCTAGTCTTATATTATTATGTATCCTCCCTGCTCAGTATTTATCGATACTCGATAGTTGATAATTTAAGTGAGTTTCTACGCACCTTCCCCTTCAAACACGTTTTAGCCTGCATTAACAAAACAAGTAAAAATATTCCCACCACTGTCACATTAAGAAAAAAATTACCTACTACCAAATAAAATAACAATAAAAATCAATCAGTTATTTTAGGTACGGATTATGCTAAGTATACTGTGATAAGAAAGTAAAAAATAAGATGAAGATAAATAACACATTGCTTTCAGTATTTATCACCCAATTAAAATAATTACACATAAACAGAGAAACAAGATGAAAACAATAATAAAAGGTATGAGTACAGCATCTATGATGACTGCCGCGCTGATAAGTACAGCACCGGTATTGGCAGACATTGTGGTCGAAGAAGAATGGGGAAAAGCGCAATTTTATGGGAGCTTAAGAGCATTAGTCACTAAAGAAAGTGGTAGAGAAAGTGATGTGGCTGATGGTATATCACGCATAGGCCTGAAAGGTCATGTTAACCTTTCAGATGACTGGCAAGGGACATACCGACTTGAAGGGCGCGTAGTATTAGACGACGGTGAAATTTTTAGTGATGCTAACGACTTCCATAAGCGTATTACTTATATTGGCTTAAAAAACAAAGAAGTTGGTGAAATTAGATTAGGCAAACAATATTCACCCCATTATTTATGGACCATTTTGCCCATTGATATTACTTTTCATAATCCAAGGCACTATAACATTCGTTGGAATGCTAGCGAAAATTCATCCATTCGTGAAGCCAATTCAGTGGCTTACTTCTCACCATCGTATAACGGGTTAAGTTTTGGTGTATTGACTGAAATTGATGGCGGCGATAGCCAAAGCTCTGGCGTTGATAGCTATAATATTGCGGCTAAATATAAAATAGGCTCATGGCAAATTGGCGTGTCTTATTTTGATCGCAGTGATGATACCCGTATTAACGATGCCATTAAGCCTGATGCCGATACTTTTGCAACAGCGATTCAATATAAAGCCAATAGCCACAAAGTGGTTTTCCGTTATCAAAATGAAGATATCTCTGATGACAGTGATTTTACCACCATTGGTGCTTATTACGCCTATACTTTTGAGTCAGGAATCACACCACAATTTAGAATTTATAACCTAGATAATGGTGTTATTGACGGTTTCCAAACAGCTATTGGCGTCACCAAAAAATTCAATAAGTATGGTGAAGTATTTATCGACTATACCAATTATGACGACGATGCCGCGACGCTAAAAAAACGTGATGATGACGTTACTGTCGGTATAAAAATATCTTTCTAAGATATTAATAACTTATTTTAAGCAAATACATTATCTTTATATATAAAAATTAGTATTTTGGAGAATATCATGAATAAATTTAAACTTGCGATCACTTGCGTCTCATTAATTATGTTGCCTTTATTAGGGCATGCTGCCGACAAAAAAGAAGCGAGATCTTATATTTTAGCTACGGCTTCAACAGGTGGTACTTATTATCCTGTCGGCGTAGCTGTTACTACGCTAGCAAAAATAAAACTAGCCCCTAAAGAAAAACTATCGTTATCGGCTATAACCTCTGCTGGCTCAGGTGACAACTTAAACCTAATGCGTAAAAATGAAGCACAATTCGGTATTTTACAAGGCTTGTATGGTGCATGGGCATGGAACGGTACCGGGCCATTTAAAAAACAAGGCGCGAATAAAGAGTTTCGCTCTGTCACTATGTTATGGAAAAATGTTGAGCATTTCACCGTAAAAAAATCGGCAGTAAAAGGCGACAATCTTAAAGATATTAATGCCCTTTACGGTAAAACATTCTCTATCGGAAAAAGAAATTCAGGCACCGAAGGTTCAGGAAAACATATCTTGGGCTCTTTAGGTATTGATACGACTAAATTTAATAATGTTCACATGGGCTACGGTGCCAGCGCAGGCGCGATGCAAGATGGCCGTATTGTTGGAATGAATACCCCAGGTGGTATTCCCGTTAGTGCCATTACCCGCGCTTTATCTAGTGATGGTAAAAACTTAAAAGTATTGAATGTGTCAGACGCATCACTGGCAAAAATCAATGAAGACTTTCCGTTATGGGTTCGTCAAATCATTCCAGCCAATACTTACCCTAACCAAGAGTCCGCTATTAAAACTATTGCCCAACCTAACTTTTTAGCGGTAAAAGCTGATTTACCCGAGCGCGATGTTTACTTAGTTACCAAAGCTATTTATGAGAATTTACCTTTTTTGCGTAGTATTCATTCAGCAACCAAAGTAATGAGCATTGAAAATGCTATTAGCGGTTTAACGGTACCACTTCATCCGGGTGCTGCTCGTTACTACCGCGAAGTAGGCGTTAAAATTCCAGCACATTTAATCAGTAAATAATATAGCAAGCTATCGCCACTCTACTGCAAGATTCAGCGTTATTGTAGGGTGGCGATAAAACACCGTCATTAAATACAGATCAAAACCAGTAAATAACAGTTATCTCAAGCTTAATTATTATAAAAAATGAACAATACCAACGGGGCTCAATAATAGCTCGGCTTAAAACAACCCTAGCGAACTTCCCTTTTTGGTATAACAATAGTTGGATAAATTATGAATAACGAAAACATCACCCCTCCTGTCGTATATTGGCTCGCGGTTTTCACCAGCCTTGTACATATAGCGTTGAATTATTTTGCTATTATTCCTGAAAATTGGGCAGCAGCTACCCATTTCGCACTTTTTGGCAGTCTTGGCGCACTGTTATACTTTAAAGAATTATGGCTAAAAATAAGTGTTTCAGTAGGTATTATTGCTAGTGCTGTTTACCTTATTTTTGCCGAAGATGCACTCTATGAAAGAGGGCAAGCTTTTATCACTACCGATTGGCTTTTCAGTGCCGTAGCGATTACCTTGGCACTAACCCTCATGTTTAAAACCATAGGTTGGTTTATTCCAACCTTGATTGTTGTCTTTCTCACTTATATTACGGTTTGGGGTGAGTATGTCACGGGCGTATTTAACTTTCCCGGCCTATCTTGGGAAACTATGCTCTTTCGCAGCTACTTTAGCACTGACGGCATGTTCGGTACTATTGCCCAACTTTCTTGGACCTTTGTTTTTATGTTTGTTTTGTTTGGCGCTTTTCTACAAGTGTCAGGCGCGGGCGATTATTTATTAAAAGTGGCCGCTAAACTTGCTTCACGCTTAAGAGGTGGCTCAGGTTTAGTGTCGGTTTTAGCCTCGGGCTTAATGGGCTCGGTGTCTGGCTCTGCCATTGCCAACACCGCAGCCACCGGCGTTATTACCATTCCATCCATGAAAAAAGCGGGCTATTCTCCTGAGTTTGCTGGTGGTGTTGAAGCTGCAGCATCAACGGGAGGGCAACTTATGCCACCCGTGATGGGAGCTGGTGCCTTTATCATGGCTTCTTATACGCAATTACCCTATTTAACAATTGTGACTGCCGCCTTACTACCCGCCTTACTTTATTATTTAACGGTTGGTTTCTTTGTGCGTGCTTATGCAATCAAACGTAACATTGATATTCCTAATAAATTAGAGACTAACAAGGTCGATACAGCCGCTCCTGAAAACGAGCATAAAGTCAAAAATGGCTGGCGTCATCTAGTCTCTATTGGCATATTGGTCGCCTGTTTAATTGCTGGTTTCACACCACTTTATGCGGTTGGTATGGCGATAGTCTCCATTATTGTATTATCTTGGATATCAGAGCAGCCCATGAAGCTAAAAGAAATTGGTAATGCACTCGCTGAAGGCTCAAAAGGCATGGTGGTTACCGCGATATTATTAATTACTATCGGCTTAATGGTCAATGCCATCACTACTACAGGCTTAGGCAGTACGTTTTCATTAATGGCAATAGAATGGGCAAATGGCAGTTTATTAATACTTATTGCCTTAATTGCCGTTGCCTCATTAATTTTAGGGGCAGGCTTACCTGTTACTGCGTCTTATATCATCGTAGCGACACTACTAGCGCCAGTACTCAGTGATCTTATTTCTTTACAAGTAACCGCAGAAATTATTAATAGCGGTGCTATGTCGGTTTCTAAAGACTTTATTCAAACACTATTACCAGCCTTTGCTGATGGCACCATGCCCTTATCAGACGCTATATTAGCCGCACCAAGTGAAATTAGAACTATGCTATATGACATGGTTTTATCACCAGAAATATTAGCCAGCTCATTATTAGCCGCTCATTTAGTCATTTTTTGGTTATCGCAAGATAGTAATGTAACACCACCAGTATGCTTGGTTGCTTATACCGCGGCAGGTATTGCCAAGGGCGATCACACTAAAACGGCTTTTTGCGCCTGGAAACTTGCTAAAGGCTTGTATATTGTGCCCTTATTAATGGCATATACCGGGCTAGTGATGGGCGATACTGAAGCACGAATGCTGACCTTTGTTTTTTCTGTTATCGGGCTGTTTTGCATTATTGCGGCGTGGGAAGGTGTGGTAATGACAGTGATTAACCGCATTCATAGAGTCATTCTTGGTATCATAGGTAGTGTTTTGTTGTGGCCATTTGATATCCTGGAAATAAAAATAGTTTTAGCACTACTTTTCTCAATTTATTTGCTATCTTCCACCATTCAATTTAATAAGCAATCAGCGTCTAGTGAACTTGTTTAAACAAAAAAACATACCATTATTATTTTGCCTAATTTTTGTTAGCCTAGTAATAGTGGTGCATTTTATTTGGATTAAAGATGCCCAACGCACTTCTTTGCTACGGCTGTCATTAATTGAAAACACACTAAATAGTACTTTTCAAAAATACCAGTACCTGCCTGAACTTTTATCCCACCATCCCCATCTAAAACTAGCCGTTGAAGATAATGATTATGGCATGCAAATCAATAAATTATTAAAGTCTATGCAGGTTTCTGCTGGTGTTGACGTACTTTATTTAATGAACAACAAAGGTGTTGTCATCGCAACCAGCAACCATGACAAAGCCAGTAGTTTCATGAATAACAACTATGATTTCAGACCTTACTTTGAAAAAAGTATCCGTGAAGGTAGCGGGCTATATTATGGTGTTGGCATTACCACCAAAGTCCCTGGTTATTTTATTTCTTCACGTGTTGAAGGCTTTAATTCAGGCTTTGGGGTGATAGTTGCTAAAATCGAGTCTAAAAATATCGAGCACTCTTGGCAACAATTTGCTGGCGATGTATTGGTTGCTGATGACAATGGTGTAGTGATTATGTCAGCCAAAAAATCATGGAAATATAACAGTCTTAGCGCCCTTACCTCTGAGCAATTACAAAGCATTGCCAAGCAACGTCAATTTGCTGGTCAAACCCCTAAATTAATCGTCAACGACACTTTTACCCTTAATTTAGCGGCCGTATCCCTTTGGAACATTGAGAGCCAACACTTTCTAATGGAGTCTACTCAGCTTGATAATAAAGAAAATGTTTCATTAAAAAATTGGCGACTCTATTACGCACTACCTTTTAACACTATTGTCGAAAAAACCATTTACAGTAGTTTGATTATAGCGCTCTTATTATACGGACTTTATATACTTATAAAGCACCGCCAATTTATAGAATATACTCGAAAGACGAATGCAGAGACCAACCAAAAGCATCGTGCCGAAATGCAGTTAATCATAGATCAAACTAAAGTGGGTATATTAACGCTTGATCAACAAGGCAATATTCTCAGCAATAATGCTACTTTTCAAGAGATGTGCAATCATGACAACAACTCAGCAATCAAGGGAAAAAATATTAGTGAGTTTGTTGCCCTACCGAAAAAATTTGCAGAAGCCATCAATATTACTGAAACATTTACCGACACCTCTTTAAAAGAAAAAAATAGCACTCATTCATTACCCATAATGTACATTATTAGCCCTATCAATATAAACGATAGCCTCTATTTGATGACCATAGTCAATATCACTAAACGAAAAAAAGTGGAAGAAGCCTTAAGTTTTGCTAACGCTCACCTCGAAAACCTCGTTGAAGAAAGAACTTTAGCACTAGATTTAGCCCAAAAAGAACTCATTCGCCAAGAAAAAATGGTTGTGCTAGGCAGAATGGCGGCGGCAATAGTACATGAATTAAGTCAGCCTTTAGTTGCTTTTAAAAGCGCATTAGCAAGTATTGCCATTAAACAGCAAAGAAATGATTGGCAAGGAGTAAACACCTCGCTAAATAACCTGTTACCCCTTTGCCGTAATATGCAGGACATACTTATTCAGCTGAAATCATTTGCTTATCAAGGTGGTGGGCAAGCGCAAAGCATTGAGCTTAATGATTTAATTACTCGTTTACTCAGCACCTACCGGGAAGATAACAGTACGACCATTGATATTAGCTTGGATAAACAGCAACCATTAGTTAATGTTAATTCAACTAAATTAGAAATGGCCGTTGGCAACTTAGTAAGAAATGCTTTAGACGCCGTTGAAAAGGCTGAATTCCCAACAGTGTTGATATCAACTAAGATCGTTGCTCAGTGTGCCTTAGTGGTTGTTGAAGATAATGGTGGCTCCATGAGTGAAAGTGTTGCTGAACACATTTTTGAACCCTTTTTTACCACCAAATCTATTGGTAAAGGGCTTGGTTTAGGTTTAGCGATTACCCATAATATTATAAAGGAATATGAGGGTAATATTGAGGTCAAGTGTTTGGATAATTCAACCCGCTTTACCATTTCATTGCCCTTGTCACCGCATGATAAAACGCTTTAAATACAAGTAATAGCTATTTTATTAAGCGTAAAATACAAATATGAATAAGGCGTGTTTCTATACTCACAATTAGAGTGTATTAATAATTACTGACGCCGTACTGAAGGAAAATATGACTAATATAGATGATTTAAATGCTGACAATTGCGAAATAGTCATTATTGATGATAACAGAGACTTACTGACTAATGTTTCTGATTATTTATCACTGCATTTTAAAAAAGTACACGCCTTTCTAGACCCTGCCAAAGCCATTAAATTTGTTTATCAGGGCTTTCCTGGCATAGTTGTTAGTGATATAAAAATGCCAGACATTACTGGGGTTGAGCTGCTTAACCAAGTGCTTAGTTGCGATAATACGATTCCCGTTATATTAATGACAGCACACGGCGATATATCACAAGCAGTTCAAGCCGTACAAGAAGGCTGCTATGATTTTATTGAAAAACCTTTTGAGCCTGAGCGGCTCTTAGAAAGCATTAATAGAGCCGTTGAAAAACGTGTATTAACGTTTAACCAAACCCGGCTTCGCGATGCGCTAAAAAATAAAGATGCAATAGAAACACGTTTAATGGGCGTTTCTCCTAAAATGACCAAATTGCGACGAGATATTTTATCTGTGGCTAATTTAGACGTGCCTGTACTTATTCATGGTGAAACAGGTGCAGGAAAAGAAGTTGTTGCCCATTGCCTACACGACTTTAGTCACCGAAAAAAAGCACAATTTGTGCCCTTAAATTGTGCCGCAATCCCAAAAGATTTGTTTGAATCAGAGTTATTTGGCCACGTAAAAGGCGCATTTAGTGGCGCTGATGCCACGCGCATAGGTAAATTCGAATTTGCCAATAAAGGTACGGTATTTTTTGATGAAGTAGAATCTATCCCCTTAAGTGCGCAAATAAAGATATTACGCTCATTATCAGAAAACAAAGTGGAAGCACTTGGCTCAAATATGGCCAAAGACATTGATATTCGTATTATATCCGCCACCAAAGAAGAACTAAAAGACAACCCTAATTTTAGACAAGATTTATATTTTCGACTGCAAGTTGCCGAGTTATATATCCCACCATTACGAGAACGAAAAGAAGATATTTTATTATTGTTTGAGCACTTTGCTAGTCATTTTATGACTCAAAATAACATTGAATGGACTGGTGCCGGTATTCATCTGCAACGGCAGTTATTAGAGTATAACTGGCCGGGTAATGTTCGTGAACTTATCAATGTGGCCACTCGCTGTGTCATCAAAAACTGCCATGACTTGAATGAATTATTAAATCCACACGAGCCAGAAAAACAATACCAAGCAGTGCAATCCTCTTTAAAAGATCTCGTCAATGATTTTGAAGCGAATATGCTAATCAACTCCTTACAACGACATAAAGGCAGTGTTCAAGCCGTACTTGAAGAGCTAGACATGGAAAGGCGCACCTTTAATCTTAAGCTCAATAAATATAATATTGATAGTCGTTTTTATAAAAATAATGATGTAGACAGTAAAAAAGACACTAGCTAACTCAAGGCTCTTTGCATCATGATTTTGGCTTGCCGATTGATATTAATCGCTCATTGCGCTATGTTAAAATTCTATCTCTTGAGACACTAGTAAAAAATCACTTTCACTGACGTTGATAAAATCATGACAAACACCGCTAAAAAGTCCCCTGCTAAACAATTAACCGAACGCCATGAAAAACTGACTCATACTGAAAATATCAAAGTCATCTCTCATGTACAAAGAGAGTTTGAAGAGTGGATTATCAATACCTTAATGTTAGAAAATATTGATGTGCCTTTTAAATATAAACGTAAAAAACTTTATAAAAACCTACAAGGCCAGCACGTCAATATTACTTATTATCCAGAAAATGAAAAAGTGGCTGGTTTTGACATTGAAATCATGAAAATTGTCCGTATTAAAGTCGCTTAACTTTTGAAGATATTTTAAAAACATCTAAAAAAACACATCTTTCTTTTATAGCAATTAACGATAAACAACATTCCCTTTATTTATTTTCAATATAAAAACAACTTATTTAACCTTTATTTCGCTTGAATAACAATCAACTCTTGACGAATGCCTAGCCATATTCCATAAATAAGATATCGACGATAAAAGCTATCACTGTCGAACGTTTATTTAGTATAAAAATAACAATCAAATTTCAAAAATTGCTAAATAATTTATTAGGGACTGCAAGAGGAATTTATTATGATATTAAATCATATATGGGGATTATACGCTCATCCAAAAGATGAGTGGCAAACGATTGAGAAGCGCCATGAAAGCTTAATGTATAGCTTGGTGCATATTTTAGTTGTCGCGCTTATACCCGCTATTTGTGGCTATTATGCTGCGGCACATATTGGTTGGACTATAGGAGTAGGTGATCCTATAAAAATCAGTCAAGGTAGTGCACAAGTAATGGCTATTGCCATGTATTTTGCCCTTATTACGGGTGTTTTTGCACTTGCTTATTTAATTCAGTGGATGGCGAAAACTTTTGACTCTAAACCTAGTTTCATCCAATCACTTGAGTTAGCTGCTTACACAGCAACACCTATGTTGATGGTAGGTATAACCGCATTATATCCTGTACTTTGGTTTGTTGCGTTAGCAGGCATGGTCGCAGTTTGCTATTCTGTTTACTTATTATATTCTGGCGTGCCGATTATGATGAATATTCCTGAAGAAAAGGGCTTTATTTATTCAAGCTCGGTAGTCACTTGTGGCTTAGTGCTACTGGTAACCATTATGGCACTTAGTGCCATAATGTGGACCACGGGGTTTGGTCCTGAATATGTATCTTAACTGATAGCAGCTGACTAATAGCTACTGACAAGTACCATTAAAAAATAGCGAGTTACGAAATAGCTCGCTATTTTTATGCTTCGAAGGCACAAATTTACTTATTCGTGACTCGTGACTAATATATATTCAGCGCTATTCAGCGCCTTCATTATGCATATCAATAATAGAGTCCGCATTTTTATCTGAATTTTCTTTAGTGCTATTGTTACGCATAGCATCAAGTTTTTCTAAATAGTCATTATTAATGTCGTTAGTCACATAGTTACCATCAAATACTGACGTATCAAAAGTATGAATTTCAGGATTATGGGTTCGAACTGCCGATACTAAATCTTCAATGGTTTGGAAAATGAGTTTATCCGCTCCGATTAAATCACAAATATCATCAACATCACGGCCATAGGCAATCAGCTCATTAGCACTTGGCATATCAATGCCGTAAACATTAGGAAAGCGTACTTCCGGCGCTGCAGAGGCAAAATAAACTTTTTTAGCGCCAGCGGCACGAGCCATGTCAATAATTTGTTCTGAGGTGGTACCACGTACAACAGAATCATCAACAAGTAGCACATTTTTACCTTTAAACTCAGTGCCTATAGCATTAAGCTTTTGGCGTACTGACTTTTTACGTTGCTCTTGACCTGGCATGATAAAAGTACGACCAATATAACGATTTTTGACAAAACCTTGTCGATAAGGCAAATCTAATTGATTGGCTATTTGCAGGGCAATATCACATGATGTTTCAGGAATAGGAATAACCACATCAATATCGACATCTTCCCAATCTTTCGCTATTTTTTCACCCAGTTTTGTGCCCATTTCAACCCGAGAAGCGTAAACAGACATCTTATCGATAGTTGAATCCGGACGAGCGAAATAAACAAACTCAAAAATACAGGGGTTGTAGGTTGGGTTTTCTGCACATTGTTGACTGTGTATTTGACCGTCTTGAGAAAAGAAGATAGCTTCTCCTGGGGCAATATCACGAACAAACTTAAATGAACAAGCATCAAGCGCTACCGACTCAGAAGCAACCATATATTCGACGCCACTCTCGGTTTCACGCTTACCAAAAACGATAGGACGAATACCATTGGGGTCACGAAAAGCCACCATGCCATAACCAACAATCAACGCGACTGTTGCATAAGCACCGCGCACACGTTTATGAACATTGGATATGGCAGTAAAAACATCATCAGGCGTTAAGGCTACATTGGCGCTTTGTTGTAATTCATGCCCTAGAATATTTAATAATAATTCAGAATCTGACGTTGTATTTACATGGCGACGAGCTTCGGTGTTCAACCAAACTTTCAATTCTTCGGCATTGGTTAAGTTACCATTATGCGCTAAAGAGATACCGTAAGGTGAGTTAGCATAAAAAGGTTGTGCTTCAGACGAACTAGAAGTACCTGCCGTAGGATAACGTACATGACCAATACCAATATTGCCCTGTAAACGCATCATGTGGCGAGTATGAAAAACATCTTTCACTAAACCGTTGCCTTTTCTTAGGCGAAACGTATTGTCATGAATAGTAACAATACCGGCTGCATCTTGTCCTCGATGCTGTAACACAGTTAATCCGTCATACAAATATTGATTAACCGGAGTTTGACCGACAATACCAACAATACCACACATGAATTTTTCTCCGTTTGAAACCTAATGAATAACCTTAATGGTTAACACTAAGTTAGAAAACTTGATGATTGTTTAAGATACTCAAAAAACCATTCAACAACTAACCTAAACTCAGGTATAAGTTGTGAACTTTTCCACCAATCACTTGTTGCAGCACTCGTAAAAGCATCCATAAAGAATAGCACAGCACTGATAATTAACACGCCTCGCAGCGCGCCAAAGACTAAGCCTAAAACACGATCTGTACCCGATAAACCAGTTTTACTCACTAGCTGACCAATAAGGTAGTTAACAAGTGCGCCTAGTATTAAAGTGGCTATAAATAAAATCGTGGTTGCGGCAGCATTTCGCAAAAACTGATCGGAAATATTGGTAAGAAGATTGGCTAGATTTGCATAAAAAGTACTGGCAATAAAAAAGGCACTGATCCAAATAATTAATGATACCGCTTCTTTAACAAAGCCTCGCACTAAACTAATTAGTGTTGATACACCTACAACTGCCAAGATGGCATAATCTATCCAAACCATAATTTGAGTTTCTCATTGATTAGAGGCGCGCATTCTACCAGAATAGAATGAAAAATACCTATACATTTTAGTTAAAAACTTTATTTGGTCGGATAAAAGCGAGCAAGCTTTCCTTGCACATTAGTGAGTTTTTTTAATGCCGGGATTTGCTTTGCTAAAGAGGATTTAATTAGCTGTGGTCCCACAAAAACCTTCGTTAAACTACCTTGTTTGGTTTTAATAGGTTTAGTGAAAGCGGTATAACCATTTTTTTTGAGTTTAGCTAATAATTCTGCAACATTTTTTTTGTGCTTAAAGCTACCTAATTGAATAACCCACGCTTCTTTGTTGACCGCTTTAGCCGGTTGAGCGCCTAGTATCGGCTTATTTATAGCTGATGTGCTTGCTGTCGATTTTTTTACTGTGTTACTTTCTACAATAACTTTTGGCTTAGCCGCAGGTGTTACTTTGCTCTGTTGCCGTTTTTCTACATTAGTGTAGTTATTGCCATTGCTTGTTTTAGCTAAAGACTCATCGAGAGCTTGCTCATCAACAAGCTCAACCTGCTCTTTGAGCACTAATTTATCTTCAGGAAATGTCTTTTTGGTCATTTTACCGGTAAAAGCAGGGGCTGTTGGAATAGCTTCAAAGTCTGTTTGATTCGATTTTTTCTTGCCATCGAGTAAATCTGGCAAAAAGATAATAACAGCTGCGGCAATAATAATAGTACCTACAAGGCGGTTTTGAAACGGTGTAGACAAGTGAAACTCCATACTTTGGTCAAATAAACTAATATTTCCCGTCTAAATCAGCTGTTTTCTAATCTCAGCAACGGTATAAAATGAGCCAAATACAAGTATTAAATCGGTCAATTTGGCTTCTTGATTAGCTATTTTAAATGCCTGAGTGACATTGTCAAAACAATTGATTGAATTAGTAACATGGCTAAGCGCTACTTTCATTGATTCAGCAGTTGCCGCTCTTGGTACATTCAGTGGTGCAATATACCAATCATCTATTTGTTCACTAAGGGATAGCAAAGTATTGGTAATGTCTTTGTCTGCTAGCATGGCGGTAACAGCAATAACTTTGGTATAGCCTTTTTGCTTTTTGAGTAGCTTGAGTTGTTTAGCTAAATATTTGCCCGCATGGGGATTATGACCCACATCAAGCATAATATCGCAACGGTGCTTAAACATTTCTGTTCTACCGGCAACCTTAGTGTGCTCAATAAGTTTATTCACTTTATCAGTCGTTAACTTAATATTAAGCTGTTTTAATGCCATTAATGCTGTGGCAACATTATCACGTGGAATATGAGTAGCTTGAAGATTATTTAGGCAAAAAACGCTCTCTAGCGTGTTATTTTTATCACTACATTGCCATTGCCACAACACTTGTTTATTCGACGCCATAGTTTGCTCAGTAATAACTCGCTCAACCACAGTAAAGTCTTGCTCTCTAACTTTGATTTTAGCTAAGGCTCGCGGCTTATCCGCTTGAGATAGTGTTTGATTAACATCTTGGGCATGGTTTACTACCGAGTGTGGCGGATTAATATCACCAATAATGATATTTTGATTAGCACGCATAATGCCCGCTTTTTCAAAGCCGATACTTTCACGGTTATTGCCTAGAAAAACTTGGTGATCAAGATCAATAGTGGTGATCACGGCAAGATCGGCGTCAATAATGTTGGTCGCATCTAAACGGCCACCTAAGCCAACTTCTAGAATAATCACATTAGGCTTTAGCGCCATTAGCACCAAAAAAGCGGCTAAAGTAGTGAACTCGTAGTAGCTTAATGAA
Source organism: Colwellia sp. 39_35_sub15_T18 (assembly GCA_002162675.1). Classification (GTDB taxonomy): domain Bacteria; phylum Pseudomonadota; class Gammaproteobacteria; order Enterobacterales; family Alteromonadaceae; genus Colwellia. The sequence continues at coordinate 89,773 of MAAE01000037.1, forward strand.
ATTTCAGCCCTTGCTTGTTCTATTTTTTCGAAAGCATCAATAAATGCCTGATCATCAACATCCGTTCTATTTACCCGTAATCGCTCATTAAAACGGTCAATGTGAGGCGATGAATAAACGGCAACAGCTAGTCCGGTATTAGATACTTGCCCGTGACACTCAATTTCATTGAGTAAAGCATTTTCTAAAAAAGCACAAGTAGTGCCCTTGCCATTAGTACCAGCAACCGTAATCACAGTGGCAAAATTAAAGTCAATGGCTAAGCGTTCGGCAACCTGACCAACACGAGATAAGCCAAGTTCAATTTCAGTATTATGAATGGTTTCTAAATAACAAAGCCACTCGCTAAGGTTTTTACAACCTTTTGAGTGGCTTTTAAAATGTGGTGACATTGAGTGCTCTAATTTATAATGACGATATTCAATCAGCTTGAGAAAAAGGACTAACTTGTCCCATAAACTTAGCTAACATACGTGCTAAAGTTTCACGCATATTACGGCGGTCTACTATCATGTCAATAGCGCCTTTTTCCAGTAAAAATTCACTGCGCTGAAAACCTTCCGGTAGTTTTTCACGTACGGTTTGCTCGATGACCCTTGGGCCAGCAAAACCAATTAATGCTTTCGGCTCGGCAACATTAATATCACCTAGCATTGCTAGGCTGGCAGATACACCACCCATCGTTGGATCGGTTAACACTGACACATAAGGCAAGCCTTTTTCACTCATTTTAGCTAACGCGGCACTGGTTTTTGCCATTTGCATTAGTGAAAACAAGGCCTCTTGCATACGAGCGCCACCGCTGGCAGAAAAACAGACAAAAGGTAAGTTGTGTTCAAGGCAATATTCAACACCGGCAACAAAACGAGCACCAACTACCGATGCCATTGAGCCACCTAAGAAAGCAAACTCAAATGCGGCAACAACAACTGGCATGCCATGTAATTCACCCTTCATTACGACTAAGGCATCTTTTTCACCGGTATTTTTTTGCGCGGCACTTAATCTGTCTTTATAACGTTTTGAGTCTTTAAATTTTAATATATCTTGGGCTTCAAACTCTTCACCAAGTTCTACACGGTTATCTTGATCAAGAAAGCTATCAATTCTCTTACGTGCACTAATGCGCATGTGGTGATCACATTTTGGACAGACAGAAATTTGTCTGTCTAACTCAACTTTGTAGAGTACCGCATTACATGAAGAACATTTACTCCAAACACCTTCGGGAATATTGCGTTTTTGGGTAGATTTTGCTTTCGGGAGAATTTTTTCAATCCAGCTCATAATTTTATTTTTGCCTATTGCAACGAATATAAATCAACTTTTTGCTGAAAAAGGCTAGCAAAAGGTCAAATAGAATGTGATAACAAATATAACCGTGAATTAGAACACACTTTAGCCTATGTTTTATATAAAAAACTGGTCTGTTTTGTTACTATTCATGACCTGTTATGCAACTAATTCAAAAAAAGTGGCCCAAAAGGTCTTTTAGGTAAGGCAAAGTGTTCAGGATAATCAACCTCAACAAAGTACAAACCTTCTGGTGGCGCTGTAACACCCGCTAAACAACGGTTTTTCAATTCAAGTACTTCTTTCATCCAATCAATACTTTCTTGCGACTGACCAACGCGCATTAAGCTGCCCACCACATTACGCACCATGTGATGTAAAAAAGCATTAGCTTTAATATCAACAATAATATATTCACCTTGACGACTAACATGACAATGTTTAATAGTTCGAGTAGGTGAATGCGATTGACAATGTACCGTACGAAACGAGGTGAAGTCATGTTGGCCAACAAGATGCTGAGCCCCTTGATGCATTAGCTTTTCATCCAGTGGATAATGAAAATGACTAATACCATAACTTAAAATAGCTGAGCGCAACCTGTTATTGTAAATAATATAACGGTAGCGTCTAGCCGTTGCGCTAAAACGAGCATGAAACTCTTCACTTACTGCCTTAACCCAAGTAACCGCTATATCACTAGGTAAGTGAGTATTTACACCTAATGTCCAAGCAACGTCTTTTCGTATGCTATTGGTGTCGAAATGCACCACTTGGTTAGTTGCATTGACTCCAGTATCGGTACGACCGGCACAGATGACTTCAATCGGCTCATTAGCAATTTTTGACAAAGCACGCTCTAATGATTGTTGAACACTAACCACGCTTTTTTGTCGCTGCCAACCACAGTAATTTTTGCCATCGTATTCGATGCCTAAAGCATAACGCATGCAAACCTCTTAATATGCTACTTTGTTATACCAATTAGCATAAACATTTAAAGTGGCGCATTATCTATTATTTTACTTTGCTATGCCAACAAAATGGCTATTACAAATTATCTAATAAGTCCTGAGCTTCGAGTTGTTGTTGGTTATTACCCTGTTTGATAATTTCTTGCAAAATAACCTGTGCGTTATCTTGATCGCCAATTTCTACATAGACTTTAGCCAAATCAAGCTTAGCAGCCATACCGTTTTCATCATCATCAACATCAATGGGGTTCACATCATCAGTAAACTCTGGATACTCATTTAAACCAACATCAATATTAGCTTCATTGTAGGGTTCATCTAAGGTTTTTTCGTCTAAACTTGCTGACAATAAAGAGTCGACAGAAACAAAGTCTTGTTCCTTATCATCACTATCTTCAGCATCAACAGCGCCTAAACCGCTATTAGGATCATCAAAATCATCTAATGAAATCGGGGAGTCAAAGTCATCACTTTGATTAAAGTCAGCGGGTTGATTAGTGACACTTGATTCTTCTTCAATGTTAGCTAATAACTCATCAAATTCTAAGTTGTCTAACTCTTGAATATCATTTATTTCTGTCGCTTCTGAAATAGTATGGTCATTACTTTCATCACTATCGTTCAGTAAATCAGCCAAGACATTTTGATCAGAAAAATCAGGGGTTAGCTCAATAGTTTGCTCAGCAGCTTTATCATTTAATAATTCAGCAAGCGTCTCTTCATCAAATGCACCCGATTGCTCATCGGCTAAATCATCACCAATATCAAGTGGCTCTTCTTGAGCTGATTGTGATAATTTTTCTTTTGCACTTTCATTTTCAACATCAGCAATAAGTGCGTCAATATCAAACTCTTCCTCTGCAGTTTCCTCACTAGCTATATCATCCTCTTCAGCAATAACAGCATTGTTATCTGCAGCGTCATTGATAATATCACTAAAGTCCACGGCTAAAAGTGGCGCAACATACTCTTCCGTCAAGTTTTCTATTTTTGCTTTATTTACGTTTTCTTCATCGGTAGCAATATTATCTGCTGCTTGCTCAGTTTCTGCAACAGCCATTGAGTCAGGTATGTCATCCGTTGCTGCTGAATCGATACTTTCGTTGGTTGTAGATTCACCTGTGCCCATTGATTCAAGTAAAGCATCAATGTCATCGGGATCGGTGATTTCGGCTTGTCCATTTTCGCTGTCAGCGTCTGGTTCTTTTTCTGCCGAAGGTTTTTCATCCGCTGATGGCTCTTCAATAGCCATTGCATCAAGTAAAGCATCGATATCATCGGGATCGGTGATTTCTGCTTGTCCATCGTCGCTTTCAGCGTCTGGTTCTTTCTCTGCTGAAGGCTCTTCAATATCTAAGGAATCAAGTAAGGCGTCAATATCATCGGGATCGGTGATTTCTGCTTGTCCATCGTCGCTTTCAGCGTCTGGCTCTTTCTGTGCTGAGGGCTCTTCAATATCTAAGGAATCAAGTAAGGCGTCAATATCATCGGGATCGGTGATTTCTGCTTGCCCGTCGTCGCTTTCAGCGTCTGGTTTTTCATCCGCCGAAGGCTCGTCAACAGCCATTGAATCAAGTAAGGCGTCAATGTCATCGGGATCGGTAATTTCGGCTTGCGCTTCTTCGCTTTCAGCGTCTGGTTCTTTCTCTGCCGAAGGCTTTTCATCTGCCGAAGGCTCGTCAACAGCCATTGAATCAAGTAAGGCGTCAATGTCATCGGGATCGGTGATTTCGGCTTGTCCATCGTCGCTTTCAGCGTCTGGTTTTTCATCCGCCGAAGGCTCTTTCTCTGCCGAAGGCTCTTCAATATCCATTGAGTCAAGTAAGGCGTCAATATCATCGGGATCGGTGATTTCGGCTTGTCCATCGTCGCTTTCAGCGTCTGGTTTTTCATCCGCCGATGGCTCTTTCTCTGCCGAAGGCTCTTCAATATCCATTGAGTCAAGTAAGGCGTCAATATCATCGGGATCGGTGATTTCGGCTTGTCCATCGTCGCTTTCAGTATCGGTCTCAGTTGATAATTCTTCTTCAATAATTTCTGCAGGTTCACCATCAACATCAGCTAAAACATCATCAATATTAATTTCTTCTTCTGCTGAAGGCTCTGTTTCTGCTGAAGGCTCTGTTTCTGCTGAAGGCTCTTCAACAGAAAGCTCTTCATCAAGGCTTCCTAATAAATCATCAAGATCATTTTGATCAAGCTGATTATCTTCAAGCGCTTCTTCTTCTGCCTCTTTTTCTTCTGAAAGAGCTTCATCTTCAACTTCAGGCTTGTCTAATAAAGAATCTAAATCACTTTGATCTAACTCATCATTAGCTTTTTCTTCAAGATCACTGTCATCATCGAGTAAGATATCCTCCAAATCATCAAGATCGTCTAACTCATCATTGTCGTCATCATCTAAATGGATAGCATCATCTTCAGCAGCACTGTCGTCTGTTTCCAGTAATTCAACCGATAAGTCATCATCAAGTGAGAGTTCATCGTCTAACGACAACTCGTCATCAAGCGATAAGTCATCGGCGATATCTGTTTCTTCAAGCTCATTTTCTGTTATTTTTTCAGGCTCTTTTTTAGATTTTTTTGCTGGTTTTTCTTTTGTTGACGCTGGTTCAGCTTTTCGGCGTTTAAAAATCAGCGCCACAACAATAAGAATGAGAATAGCAGGCAATGTCGCCATCAAAACAATAAACCATAAGCTTGAAAAAATATTACCCTTTTCTAGTTCCGCTTGCTGCTTCTCTAATAATAACTCTTGCTCTCGTGCCTGTGCTTTGGCCAGTAACGCTTGCTGCAAGGTGATCATATCGTTCATTTGCAGTTTAATTTCTTTGCTTTTTGCCACCTCTTTTTGCATGGTGTTGAGTTGATTATTAAATGTCGATAAACGTTGGCGTAGCGCTTCATTTTCTTTCAATATCGCTTGTAAACCATCAATAGAGTCTAAAACATCATTTTGTATACTTTCTAATCGCTGCTGTTGCTCTGTGTCTATTTTTTGTAGTTGATTGTTAATTTCAACTTTAACCGTGTCTAAGTCTTTTTTATTAGCAACAGGCTCTTCGGGCTTACTAACCACTTTTTTAGCCGCTACGGGTTGCTTCTTTTGCCAGGTTTTGTCATCTCGACCTGATTTTTGCTGTGCCACGGCAGAGTTAACCGCCATCATTTGGTTAAATGACGGAATTTTTAAATATTGACCTTCAACTAAATGGTTAAAGTTGCTGCCCGCAAATGCTTGAGGATTGGCTTGATATAATGCCTGCATCACTTGGTACACAGTTAAGCGGTTATCAGGCCTGACTGTGAGCGCTATTTTCCATAGCGTATCTCTTTTAGTAATAGGGCCGTATCTATCATAAGGAAAAACATCACTGCTTTTAGGGCCGCGCATCCGAATACCGCGCTCTTCTTCTGCTCCTATTCCCTGTGAAAAAACAGGTAAACTAACAGAAAGAGTACTCACGGTGAGTATGCTAAGAACAACCTGCCATAGGCACAGGCGTAATAATTTTTGCATCGAGACTTTCCTAGTTATTATTTTTTTCAAAAATGAGTTATTACCAATCTCACCAATGAGGTGATCATTTCTACGGGTTAGAATAGATCAGCTAATTAATGAAACGGGCATAATGTCAACACATTGACATTATCAGACACAAAAAAAACAAAGCAAAATTCATTCCATCAATAATAGATGCAATAACTGTATCTCATTAGATAATATCAAATTCAGTCATAAATACTTAATGTTTTTTGATCAATAAAACAAAAAAGCTCGCCGTTAACATTATCTATAATGTTAACGGCGAGCTTTAAATATTCTTTAACTTTTATAAAGTTAGACTAATTACTTAGCTTAAGTGATCTTTTACTAATAACTCAGCTATTTGAACACTATTCGTTGCAGCACCTTTGCGAACATTATCAGCAACAATCCACATATTAATACCACAGTTATGGCTAATATCTTCACGGATACGGCCAACATAGGTGTCGTCTTTGCCGCTAGCATCACTAATTTGTGTCGGAAAGTCTTCATCATTATGACAAACAACTAAACCCGGTGCCTTTGCTAACAATTCTTTAACTTCTTCTGCTGAAATAGGTGAGCTGGTTTCAATATGCAGTGCTTCACCATGACCAAAAAATACCGGCACACGAACCGCAGTAGGGTTAACGAGTACGTTATCATCAGCTAAAATTTTCTTAGTTTCCCACACCATTTTCATTTCTTCTTTGGTGTAACCATTGTCAAGAAAGACATCAATTTGTGGAATAACATTAAAAGCGATTTGACGAGAGAAGTTTTTTGTTTCTACAGGCTTACCACTTAATAAGTCAGCCGTTTGCTTTGCTAACTCATCCATAGCAGCTTTGCCGCCACCAGAAACCGATTGGTAAGTACTAACGTTAACACGACTAATACCAACGGCATCATAAATTGGTTTTAATGCCACCATCATTTGAATGGTTGAGCAATTTGGGTTAGCGATAATATTGCGATTACGATATTCAGCTAATGCTTCTGGGTTTACTTCAGGCACGACTAATGGAATATCATCGTCGTAACGAAATTCAGAGGTATTATCAATAACAATACAACCCGCATCACCAGCAAGAGGTGCATATTTAGCTGATGTTGCGCCACCTGCTGAAAAGAAGCCAATTTGCGCTTGGCTCCAATCAAAATGATCCGCATCAAGCACTTCAATGCTTTCGCCATTAAATTCAATAAATTCACCAGCTGAGCGAGCACTTGCTAGCGGGTAAAGTTTATTGATAGGGAAATCTCTTTGTTCTAAAATTTCCATGATGGTTTTGCCAACCAAACCTGTTGCGCCAAGTACGCATACATCAAATTTCTGTGCCATGATCCTCTCTCTATTAGTTGGGCTTATGCTCTCATTGAGCTGTTTTAAAACCTAAACGATGTGGCACATCGCTATAGGCATTGGATGATAAGGTAACAGTAACGGACGAAAACTCTCGACGAACTGGATAGTTCTTTCTTAAGGAGTCAAACCCTTCACTGACTAATTGCTGTCTGAAAATTCCATCATCACGTCTAACATCATAAACTATTTTCACCAGTTTATTGACTAGGCTTAGATCTATTTTTTCATTAATGGTTATCGCAGAAATACTCGCTTTAGGCAGCAAGTGCGTTAATTGCAATGAAGGCAGTTTACCTAATTCTTGACATAGTGCCTGATAAAGCATTTCTGTACCACGAGCTTTTCCTTCTAAGCTATAACCAGCAATATGTGCGGTCGCTATGTCGGTATAGTCAATTAAAGGCGTTAAGACCTCGGGTTCGCCTTCCCAAACATCAAGCACAACCTTTAAACCATGACCTTGTTGTTTTAATGCTAACAAGGCTTTGTTATCAATAACTTCACCACGACAGGCACTGATGAGTATTTGTTTATCACTTAATTGACTTAATCGCTCAGCATTGAGTAAGTGATATGTGGCATGTTTACCTGTGGTCGTTTTAGGTACATGCAGTGAAATCACATCACATTTAAGCACTTCATCTAAAGAAACAAACGCTCTGTGATCATGATCACTTTGCTCAAGCAGCGGATCACAAATTTTATGAGTAATGCCTAACGCCATTAACTTTTCACTTAAACGTGTACCCGTATTACCCCCGCCAACAATGCCAACGCTAAGTTTAGGTAAATCAAGCAGATAGCGCTCAGCTAAAACCACCATGCTACTTAACACATATTCAGCGACCGAAATAGCATTACAACCAGAGGCAGAATGAAAAGCAACATTACGCTTAGCAAGATAGTGTTGATCAATATGATCCATGCCAATGGTTGCCGTGCCAACAAAACAAAGCTTGTTGTTTTTTGCTAATAAAGCTTCATTCACCTGAGTAATTGACCGTACTAACAGCACGTCAGCATCACTAACTTGCAGGGCCGTTAAATCACGCCCTGAAAAAGGTATAAGCGCATCTGCCGTACAAAACTCACTAAAAAACTCTTTAGCGTAGGGCATATTTTCATCAAAAAGTATTTTCATTTAAGTGAGGAATAACTCTAAAATTTAATAGCGTGATTATAGAATAATTTATACCTGAACCGCTAGAAAAAAGTCATTCTTTGACATCCTGTCACCATGACATACCGTATTTCCTATATATACATAAAAGCCACAGCAAGTAAAATACTTACTGTGGCTTTTGAGCTTATTTAAATATAGAAAAACCGGGGATAAACTCCCTTCTACAACTTAGCTTTTATATTTCTGCATAACTAACGTTGCGTTAGTGCCACCAAAACCAAAACTGTTTGACATCACTAAATTAAGCTCTACATCACGTTTTTCAGTAACAATATCTAAACCTTGTGCTTTTTCATCAAGGTTATCAACATTGATTGATGGCGCAACAAAGTTGTTTTCCATCATTAAAATAGAATAAATAGCTTCATGCACTCCGGCAGCGCCTAATGCATGACCTGTCATGGCTTTTGTGGCGCTAATAGCCGGTGAATTTTCACCAAACAATTCTTGAATAGCGCCCAATTCTTTAACGTCGCCTACCGGCGTCGATGTACCATGAGTGTTTAAATAATCAACGGTTCCTTCAACACCTTCCATAGCTTGTTGCATACAACGTACTGCACCTTCGCCACTTGGCGCTACCATGTCATAACCGTCAGAAGTTGCGCCATAGCCGACAATTTCAGCATAAATGTGTGCGCCACGAGCAAGGGCATGCTCTAGTTCTTCAACCACAACCATACCTCCGCCGCCAGAAATAACAAAACCATCACGGTCAGCATCATACGTACGTGAAGCTTGCTCTGGCGTATCATTACGGCCTGCAGATAATGCTCCCATGCCGTCAAACATCATCGCCAGTGACCAATCAACTTCTTCACCGCCACCCGCAAAAACAATATCTTGTTTACCAAGTTGAATTAACTCCATCGCATTACCAATACAGTGAGCACTGGTTGCACAGGCAGAACTAATAGAATAGTTAACACCTTTAACTTTAAATGGTGTCGCTAAACAGGCAGACACTGTACTAGACATAGTTTTTGGAACTGCATAAGGGCCAACACGACGAATACCACGGTTACGCAAAGTATCCGTTGAGGCAACAATATTGGCCGATGATGCACCACCAGATCCTGCCACAATGCCGGTTCTAAAATTGGAGACTTGCTCGTCAGTTAATTTAGCATCGTTAATGGCTTGTTCCATAGCAATGTAGGAATAGCCTGCTGCATCTCCCATAAAACGTATTGCTTTACGATCAATATGTTCTTTAGTATCAATATTAGGTTTTCCCCAAACTTGACTACGTAAACCTTGCTCAGCAAAACTTTCAGAGCGAGTAATACCTGACTTACCTGACTTTAATGAAGCTAAAACTTCAGTTGCATTGTTACCAATGCTTGAGACTATACCGATACCGGTGATCACTACACGTTTCATTTGAATAACCATTACTTTGTTAAGAATTAAATTTATTAAAAATTAAATACATAATTTTGAAAATCGGGGCATTATACAAGCATTACCACCACTAACTGGTATTACTAGTTTGCCGCTAATATTATTTAGCGATAAACTTGGCCTTAAACCAGCTGGTCAGTAACCTATCGCCAAACTTCAGCGTACACCTGTACACTATACTATGTTATTAAGTCTAAAACTTCTATGCTCTTTTATCAACATTAAAGAAATTACCCTGATCTAAAACAAAAAATAACGTAAAATAACTGCTCTTAACGTCTGTTATACAAAAAGTAGCCTTGCTCTTGACTAAACACTCCAGCACCATAGCTAAATTAAGCTTTCAACAAGATGGTTCCCCCTATCCAGAGCAATTTAATGATATTTATTTTGCTAGTGAATTTGGCTATCAGCAAAGTAAAGAAATCTTTGTTAACGGTAACGATATTCCGGCAAGATTAATGGCTGCAAAAGAGACTTTCACTATTGCTGAAACAAGTTTTGGTACCGGCTTAAATTTGTTATTGACCTTACAGGCGTACCAAAAAATACAGCAGGGTTATGATGACTACAACGAGCTTGCTGCCAAGCAAGGTTTAGCACAGAAAAAATTAGCTAAACTCAATTTTATTAGTGTGGAAAAATCCCCTTTATCAAAAGCACAGTTAGTTAAATCGCTGCATGCTCTGCCACAGTTAAATACCTTTGCTGAGCTGCTGCTCGCACAATACCCAAATATTAATAATATCGCAGAATTTCAGGCTAGCTTTTTTAATGGTCAGGTCAACTTAACGGTTATTTTTGGCGATGCCGCCGAGAGTTTTTCAACATTAAAAGCTGGTCATTCAGGCTTAGTCAATGCTTGGTATTTGGATGGTTTTTCACCGATTAAAAACCCTGATATGTGGAATGAACGGCTATTTACTCAAATTGGCCGATTAAGTAAGCCTCAGGCGAGCATAACGACATTTACCGTGGCAGGTTTTGTCAAAAGACATTTGCAACAGATAGGATTTCGCGTAGAGAAAAAACCAAACTTAGGCAATAAAAAACAAATGTTATCTGGGTTTTTTCAGCAGAATCCAAATTTAAACGTAAACTCAACCTCAACCAAAGGTTATCAACTTCGCCCAATAATAACCAAGCCTCAGCATGTCAGTATTATTGGCGGCGGCATAGCTTCTGCTTGTGCTGCTTTAGCATTAACCAAGCAAGGCATAAAAGTAACACTGTATTGTAAAGATAATTCCTTAGCTCAAGGCGGGTCAAGTAATGCCATTGCCGCTTTATATCCTTTGCTACACCAACAAGCAGATGACATTAGTTTATTTTATCAACAAGCCTTTTGGCGAGCTAAAGCTGTTTATAACAACGTTATTGAGCAAGGTTATTCATTTCCCCACCAATGGTGTGGTTTGTTAGAGCTTGCCTATAAGAAATCACTTGTGAAGCGACAGCAAAAATTTAACGAACTGTCCACTTGGCCAAAAGACTTAATTCATGCCGTTGATGCCAGTAAAGCGAGTGAATTAGCTAATATTCATTTAACTTATGGCGGCTTGTTTATGCCAAATGCTGGTTGGTTATCACCACAAGATGCTGTTAAGCAAATCATTAATGCCGCTAAAGCAACAGGGCTACTTCGAGTTGAAAACAATACTTTAGTGGCCGAAATCAAACAAAAGCAAACGAGCGATGCTAATGATAGTCATCAAAAAAATTGGCAGTTAATCACTAATAAAGGTGCGTTTGATGCGAGCGTTGTTGTTTTTTGTGGTGGCGCAGAAGCGATAAATTTAGACTGGATAAATCAATTGCCCTTTACTTCGGTGCAAGGACAAGTAACGAGTATGAAAACCAATGAAAACATCAGTAAGCTTGCCACAGTTATTTGCCATAAAGGTTATTTAACCCCAAGCCATAAACAAGTACATTGTATCGGCGCTACCTTTAATAAAAATAGTACTCGTACCACGGCAAAGCCTGAAGAAGATCAATTTAACATCAATATGTTAGCCACTTGTTTGCCTGAGCTAACTGCCAATATTGATTGGACAACAGAAGACATCAGCATGAGTAAGTCCAGATTACGCTGCATGACACCGGATCATTTGCCTATGGTTGGCGCCATGCCTGATCTTCAAAAGCATATTGAAACTTACCCACATTTAGCCAAAGACAAAAATTGGCAATATAGCCAAACGGCTCCTGTTGTTGATAATTTATATGTCATGATGGGATTTGGCGCCCGCGGTTTTTGCTCTGCACCTCTCGCAGCGGACATTCTTGCTGCCGATTTGTGTGGTACGCCCTATCCTGTTGATAACGAAATGCTGTTTAACTTAAGTCCGAATCGTTTTGTTATTCGAGATATTGTTAGACGGAAAATATAACCTTTCCCGTTATAACCTTGTGAGTTAAGCAAGTTGGTACGTTAATCAAATTTAGAAGAACAACGGATATTAGACCAATTTTTGTAAAGCTAACCAAAAGTTCTGCACTATCACGTTATCTTGTGGGCTAAGTTCAGCTTTAGCCTGACTTAACTGCTCGCTTATTGCTACCAACAATGCTGGACAAATAGCTTGCTGTTCATCACCAAACTCGGTGGCAGACAGGGAGATAAAACCGCGTAAGTAACCACTAGCAAACAAAGTATTACTATCAACATCTTGATCAAATAAGTTATCTAAATACTGATAAAGTTCAGCCACGGTCTTTATAAATGGCACTACGAGGTTAGACATTTATTCTATTACTCCATGCTAGAAGCTCCTTACTAGAGACTACTAACTTTTTATTGAGGGCTGGAAACAGGGTATAATACCTGATCTTTATAGCCTGTCACTACCGCCATAAATCCAGACAAGACTTGATCTAATTGACTATCTCCTGTATCGCTAATCAATGGTCTATTTTCTAGTGCGGTTAACTTGGCTTTAGTGGCAATAATGCTGATATTTTCTTTACCGCCCCGTTGAGCAATAATATAACGAAGTACCCGCGGGCTTAATTGCTGATTACCACGACCAAAAATATGCCCTTGTCCGCCAATTAACGTTATCACTAACCGCACAGTTTGCTCGATTTGCTTAGCTTGCAGCAATTGCTGCCATACTTGTGACTCGCTAACATCATTAGCGACTAGCGCTTCATCTTGCACTAAATCGACACCAAGCAAGGTGTTTTTTACGCTTAATTCAGCCATTAAAAAGGCAGTGGTTGACCCCGAGCCAATAATAAATAAGTCATCATGATGTTCACGCATTTTATCAATAATATCTTCGGCGATATCTTGCAACACTAATTCATCCGACTCTTTACCACCCGATTTAACCGCTTGCACATAACGTAATTCACTAGGGATTTGCATTTCACCAAAACGTTTGGCTTTCACAATACCTTGGCGAAATAAAGACTCGTCAATGTCCATGACATCCCCCTCGGTTAAAGTAACCAGCTGCTTGGTCACCATCATTTCAACGATGCGACCCGCCGCAATTGGCGTAATGGCATAAACGCCCGAGTGAATTTTACACCCTGCTGGAATACCTAAAACCGGCAGCTGTTGACTAGCATTTTTTAACGCGAAGCGTTCAACGGCTTTAGCAATATTACGTGCTGTACCATCACCACCAGCAAATAAAATAATATCGACTTGCTGTGTTAACAAAGCCGCTACTGCTTGTTCGGTATCATTGGCTTGAGTTTGCTCATTTTGCGTTTGATAACTAAGCGCTACCTCAAAGCCTAATGCTAATGCGCTTTGCTCGCCCATTTGACCATTTACGGTATAAATAGTGATGTTTTCTTTATAAGCGAGTAAAACCTTTAAAGCTGTTTGTGCACGAATATTCGCTTTGGGCTCAGCGCCTAAAGCCAGTGCATGCAATGTCATATCATCGCTACCTTTTAAGGCAACACTGCCGCCAAGACCTGCAACAGGGTTAATAATCAGACCTAGTTTAAACATGCAGGTTCTTCTGTGTTAGTAAAGTGTTCAAGCGTTAACGGCAATGGCGTATGGTAAAATTGAGCCAAGGCTTCAATAAACTGATGTGCTCTACTGGGAAAACCTTGCTGAATGAATATTTGCACTTGCTCAAAAACTTTCTTTTTAAAACCATCAGTATCCGCTTGAAAACCATTTAGGTTATCTGAGGAGACATGAAATTTCTTTTGCGCTGCTATATTGAATGCCCACTCTATCGCTTGTGGAATAATTTCAGCCAGCTCAAATGTGTGTTGCTGTTGCTCGTTTCTACCATCAGGCATATACCAATAGCCAAAATCTTCCAACAAACGCCTTGCTTCACCTGCTTGACACCAGTGAGCAACTTCATGAAAGGCACTGGCATAGTAACCGCGAGCAAAAATAATTTGATGGTAAGAACAATCTTCATTGGCAGGCAAGTATAAGGGTTCATCGCCTCCTTTTATTAAGCGGGTATTATAGTGCTTAAAAAAAGTATCACTGAACAGTTGTATAAGATCTTGGTAATTGTGCTGCATATAAAAATATACGAAGAATAAAAATTTTCGCTATTGTAACGAAAAATGACCGCTATTTCACCTAACTAATAGGCAAAACAGCGGTCATTACTTTTATTGGCATGTGGCCATAAATTATTGTTATAAGTCGTGCTTTAAGGCGATTTTTTCAAAGCACCTTTAATCACTAAATAACCCAATATACCTGAGATTAATGAACCAACGACAATACCAAGTCTATCTTGGTAAATTGGGCTATTAGCACTTTGTTCAAACGCTAGTGAACCAATGAATAAACTCATGGTAAAACCGACACCACATAGCAAGGCGACACCATAGAGTAAGGTCCAATTAACATTTTCTGGTAATTTGGCAAAACCTAATTTAATGGCAATAAAGCAAAAGCCAAACACGCCGAGTTGTTTACCCAAAAACAAACCTAAAATAATACCTAGTGGTACGGGCGACATAACTTGCTCAATACCAACGTCAACAAAACTGATACCAGCATTAGCAAAAGCAAAAATAGGCAGTACGATAAAGGCGACCGTTTCGTGCAAGTTATGCTCTAATGACTTTAGCGGTGATGGTTCATCTTCCTTACCTTGCTCTTTTTTGCCATACATAGGAATGAAAAAAGCTAAAATAACTCCCGCTAGCGTGGCATGTACGCCTGATTTTAATACTGCCACCCACAACACTAAACCAATAAAGATATAAGGAGAAGTACTGGTGACATTTTTTCTATTAAGGACAAATAAGATTGACAACATACTTGCCGCAACCACAAGCGATAGCATAGATAACTGTTCTGTATAAAATAGCGCAATGATAATAATTGCCCCTAAATCATCAAAGATAGCTAAAGAGGTTAAAAACACCTTTAACTGTAGCGGCACTTTTGAGCCAATAATGGCTAAAATACCTAAAGCAAAAGCAATATCTGTTGCTGTTGGGATCGCCCAGCCATTTATTTCATTGGGGTTATTATAATTGAACGCGACATAAATAGCGGCGGGTATCAGCATACCACCAACAGCACCAATAGCTGGTAGAGTGACTTGCCCTGGCTTTGATAAATCACCTTCTATAAACTCTCGCTTTAACTCCAGACCCACTAAAAAGAAAAACAGCGCCATCAAGCCGTCATTGATCCATAATAACAATGGCTTTGCTATTTCAAAACTTCCTACTGCGACCACAACAGGCACATCAAGTAATAAGTTATACCAACTCACCCAAGGGGAGTTAGCAAATATCATCGCCAACACAGCAGCAAACATTAATATGATGCCGCTAGCTGATTCCTTCTTTAAAAACGCCTCTATGGTTGCAATAGCCATTTTTTTCCTTTTTTATTCGAATAAATCAAAACTAGAGACATAATATGTCAATGATAATAATCAAGGCAACTAGTTTATTGCAATTGAATGTAACCCAACAATTTTACATTTTCAAAACTCGCTAAAAATTCGGATATAGTTAATATTATCGAAATAAATACAAATATTATCGATACGGGCTAGCCTAAACAGACGAATAAAGTGTAATATCGCTGAAAGGAATTTGACATTAAAAATAATTTTATAGGTAAACAATGAAAAAGCTCGATAATATAGATCTTCGTATTTTAACGCTTTTATACAATGATGCGGATATTACCAATAAAGAATTGGCCGCTAAAATAGGTATTGCGCCTTCCACCTGTTTAGAGCGAGTAAAACGTTTAAAGCAGAGCGGTGTTATCAAAGGCGCTCATATTGATGTCAATTTAAATACTATCGGCGGTAATATTGAAGCCATAGCCGCTATTCGTTTACAGCCTTATTCTGAACAAATTGTTAATCAATTTCGTGACGACTTATTACAATACCCTGAAATATTAAACCTTTATCACATGGGCGGTAGTTATGATTACTACATACACATGTCGGTACAAGACAGTGAGCACTTACGTCAATTTGTTTTTAAAAATATCACCTCCCGTGATGAAGTAACCACAGTTGAAACCTCGCTGGTATTTGAACACAGCCGTAGCGGTGTGCTTCCTAACTTTCAAGAAGAATAATTAGCACTGTTTAATTACTTATAGCGAACCTTGCTCGCTTTTGAGCGATGACTTTTTGCTAACATCTTCTGGTGATTTTGTTTTCGGCTTGTGTTGTGCCGCTGCTTTTTCACCGGTGTATTGCCGCGTTTAGCATTATGTTTATTCACACTTTTTTTATACGTTTTCGCTCTCATTTGCTGCGAACTTGCCTTTGCCATGTTTGCCTTTTGCACGTTAACATTCTTTTTCACATTAACATTAGTGCGATACTGCTTTTTAGGGCTAAGCTCTTTAGTTCGATACGTTTTACCTCTAAGTTCTTTAGCTCTATGCTCTTTAGGCCTAACATTGGCTGAATACCGTTTAATAGCGGGCTTAGTATGCATTTTACTTTGCTTACCAAAGTGCAGCGACTTATTGCTGTTATGAGCTTTTACTCTATTGCTATGGTATTTTTTACTGGTATGCTTGCTTCGATAAGCAACGCCTTTTCTATGCGCTGGCTGGTGCGCCCAACGCTTAGCATAACCACCGTGGGCGATTAAATGACGCGGACGTTGATGATAATAACGGTGATGAGCACGGTACGGATTAACCACAACAACATGGCGATTATGCCAATGAAAAGCACTGAAAAAATAGTTGAACGAAATGTGAATACCCGAATGCCAATAAAAAGGGTTGTGGTGGCTCACATAAACGCTGCGATAAGGTCGCCAATACACAGGCGGATATGACGACCAATGCCAAGCACCATATATCATGCGTGTATCATAATAAGGTACATAAACTATTTCTTTTTCACGTGCTTCAATAATGATATTGCTGCCTTCATAGCTGACAGCCATGTTGCCCATTTTATCAAGATTACCGGCAAGCTTGGCTTGCTCTCTAAGCGTTTGAATACTCTCTAACAGCCTTGCTTCATCTTGTAAAAAAGCATCGCCAAGTTGCTGTGTCCAACTTAAATCTTCACTTAGCCGGCTCAGAATCCGCTCAAACGGAATTAATGCTTTAACGCTAGCGTCCCAGTCAAAGTTTTTTACCGACTGAGCTGCTTGCTCAGAATTAAGTTTTTCATGCTTTTTAAGCCAACGATGAGCTTCTACAATTTCAATAGGGTAAGTTGCCGCAATTAATATATGCGTTAATAAGCTATCGGGGTATAAAGCAATAGGGGCTAGCATTTGTGCTAGTTCAGCTTCGCTAAACAACTGTTTTTCTACCGACACTTGTTGCTGAGATTGTCGTTGAGGGGTTTGATCTTGTTGTGTAAACGCTTGTACTGAAACGACAGTAAAACTCATTAATGTCGTTACTACTAAGCTGAATAAAAAAATAAAGTTTTTCATCGTTATAATCCTTATCACCAATGCTAGGTAATAAGAATAACAACACTAAACTGAACATAGCCTGAACATGACCTAAACATAGACTGAACGTGCCCTAAACATAGCCGAACATGCCCTAAAAATAGACTACATAGGTTATTGGCTTTACTATTAACTCGACTATTAATTCGATTCTTATTTAGGCTATTATCTAGACGCTTAGCTAGAAAAGTCAAAAACGATGGTAAAACAAGCCCCCGGCAGTGTTGCTGACTTATCAATAGCTGGTTTATCAACGAATAGCTGCCCTTGGTAACTAGCGACCAAATCACTGACAATGGCTAAACCAATACCATGGCCTGCTTGGTAAGTATCAGCTCGACCTCCCCGAGAAAGAATAATAGCTTGTTGTGACTCATCTAACCCTGCACCATCATCAGTAATTTCAATGGTTAGTTTTTTAGCTGTGCTAGCAACATTGACCGCAACTTTGTGTTTAGCGGCTTTACAGGCGTTGTCTAAAACATTGCCTAAAATCTCCATTAAATCAGTTTCATCACCTTTAAAAATAGCATTTGAGTCAACATCAATAATGAAAGCCAAATCCTTATCTTGGTAGATTTTAGCTAAAGTGATAAGTAATTTATCAATAACTTGTTGTACCTGAACACCTAAATGCCATGGTGACTGCCCGGCACTTTGCGCTCTTTTTAGCTGATGCTCAATGATCTGATTTATTAACTGTAACTGCTCACTCGCGCTAACCGAAATATCTGTCTGACTTTGAATAACTGCCAAAGGATTTTTCAGACTGTGAGCGAGATCAGATAAAGCATTACGATAACGTGTACGCTGATTTTCTTCTGTCATCAATAATATATTTAATTGCTGAGTTACCTGTTGTAATTCAAGCGGATATTTAGCAGTTAATGCTTTCTTTTGACCTTTCTCTATATTCTCAAGCTCGTCAGTTAATACGGTTAACGGCTTTAATGTCCATAATAACCAGATAATTTGCACAAAAATAAACACCGCCATCAATGCCAATAACCATGTCCAAAGCTGCTGTCTAAAATCACTGAGCGCACTTAAGAGTTGTTGCTGATCTTTAATAAGATGAAGGGTGATAGGAAAAGCTTGGCCATTATCAGAAAAACTAGCACTAAAGCTATAAAGTAAATGACGACTACCAGCGAGATTGATTTTTGAAAATTGAGTTTGCCCAACATCAGGCGATGGTAACAAGGCCGGTAAGGCTAAAGTGAGTAAAGATGGTGATTGCCACAGTGGTATATTTTTTTGTGGCGCTTGAGACAAAGATGTAATAACTGCATATAAACCTGACTTACTGACATTAAACTGATTTTCTAATAAAAAATTCGGCATTAATAACTGTTTATTCTCAACTTCGGCAACGGTAAAAATTGAATAGCTATAAGCTTTCAACTCATTTTTTACCGCTTGGCTTAATTGCCGCTCAAAGGCATTACTTAAGGTTAAACCTATGATAGGCAACATCACTACTGTCATAATAAATGTACTTAATAATAACCTTACTTTTAAGGAATTCATCCGCTATTCAGTCGCTTTAATTTATAACCATGACCACGCAATGTTTCAATAAAATCGTATTCATTATTGGGGTCTAGTTTTTTTCTTAAACGCCGAATAAAAACTTCAATAACATTCGAGTCAAGATCAAAGTCTTGATCATAAATATGCTCAGTTAACGTCGCTTTTGAGGTAACTTCGTCAAGATGATGCATCATGTACTCAAGTAACTTATATTCAGAGCTGCTAAGTTTTATTGTTTGATTATTTACCTCAACTTGTAGGCTTTTGGTATTAAGCGTTAACAAGCCATTCTTTATTAGTGGACTTGCTTGCCCTGCCGAACGCCTAATGAGTGCATTTAAGCGAGCCAGTAATTCTTCGGCTTGAAAAGGTTTAGTTAAATAATCATCAGCGCCTGCATCTAAACCAGCAACCTTATCCTGCCAGCTATTTCTTGCTGTTAACACTAGAATAGGAAAGTCGATATTTTTCTCACGTAACAACCTAATAACACTGATACCGTCAATAATAGGTAAACCGACATCAATAATAGCCGCATCATACGGGTATTCTTGTCCTTGAAATAAACCTGTTTCACCGTCACTGGCTAAGTCCACTAAATAATTAGCCCCGAGTAAGTGCTTGTGTAAGTTTTGCTGTAAAGCGAGATCATCCTCAATGAGTAACAAGCGCATAATTATTGACCTCCACTAATTCGGCCTGTTTTAGCATCAACATAAACCGACACTATATGACCATCGGTTTTAATGAGCTTAACCCGATAACCTGATTTTTTCTTTTGCACTTTAAGCACTTTGCCGCCATAACGACCTTTAGCCATTTGAGCGGCTTGTTTACCGCTTCTAACACTCAGTTGTGGTTTAGCATTCTGCTTAGCTTGTTGATTACTTTTAATGGTATTGCTGGCAGAGAAAAAGCTTCCTTGAGCAATAGTACTCATAGAAACCGTGATGGCAAAAATAAAAATCAAAGATAAAGCAAGTTTCATTGTTATTCCAAGTACTCGCGCGTTAGAGGTATTAGTCGCTATAGCTTATTTAAAATCATAGCCCTTCGCAACTGAATATAAGCTGAACATGGTTGAATATAGTGAGTGCATAAAAATGTTCAGCTTGCATTCATCTTGACTGCGCTTTAATAGCAACATTAAACAAAGCGAGTAAGGAAATACTATGTTCAAAACCAATAACAATGCCAGCACAACCAACCTAAGCTCACTGAAAAAACTATTGCTAGTATGCACTGTGTGTTTACTTGCCTTTACTGATCTTATTACCAACGAACTTGCTGCTAACGAGCTTACTGCCAACGAAATTGCTGCCAGTAAATTAACAAGCAAGCAATATTCAGTTTCACAAGGCATGACTAAAAAAGATTTAAACGAACAACAACGCCAGATAATTATCGAGGCAAATAAACAGACCGAAGTACCCGATCAACTTAACGGTAAAGCAACAACAAAAACAAGAGTGGTAATGTTAGCGAGTCAAAATAAAATAATCAAAAGCGCAAAGAATGCCTCAGCTGTTCAACGTGACAGTCAGTTAAGTTTGAGGCAATTAACTTTAAACCGAGATTATTATGCTGATTTTACTATTTATAATGCCGCAAGTTTTTTACTAAACGATTATGACGGTGATGGTTTTTACCAAACCTTTAGTGTTACTTTTGATGCTGATATTTATAGTGATAATCAATTCGGTGAAGTGTATGCCCTATTGTATATCAGCAAAAATGGCGGGCCTTGGAGTCACTACTTTACCACCGATAGTTTTATTATTGAGGGTGATACGGATTTAGATGAATATGAAGTGATTACGACTTTTTTATCTGGCTATGCCAGTGATCATTACGATGTATTAATAGACTTATATCAAGTGGGCTATAGCGATGTTGTCGCAACTTACAGCTCAGATGATAGTAATGCCTTATACGCCCTTCCCTTAGAAAGCGCAGACTACGATGAGCCTTATGTTGAAGTGGTTACGGTTAGCGAAGGCGGTAGCATGTCGATGCTAATACTGTTTTTACTAGGCACTTTACTTATCCGCTTTAAAAGCAGAATGCTTCAAGCTCAATAAAACAAAAAACCACAAAAAGAATGACCTTTTTGTGGTTTTTTACTCGGCGTTGACTAAGAGAAATACCTAGCTAAACATAATTTTAGCTTTTTAAGTCATCAAAGAAGTTTTTCACACCCTCAAAAAAACCTGTTTCTTTCGGGCTATGCTTTTTACTGCTCTTACCCATTTTTTCTTCTAATTGGCGTAATAAGTCTGCTTGATCGCCCGACAAGTTAATAGGGGTTTCAAGTACCACTTTACACATTAAATCACCGGTAGAAGAACTACGAACTGACTTAACGCCTTTACCACGTAAGCGGAACATTTTCCCCGTTTGCGTTTCTTTTGGTACTTTAAGTTTAACTTTACCACCTAAGGTTGGTACTTCAATCTCACCACCTAAGGCTGCAGTAACAAAGCTAATTGGCACTTCACAATATAAGTGATTTTCATCACGAACAAAAATTTCATGATCTCGCACATTCACTTGCACGTATAAATCACCCGCTGGTGCGCCATACTCACCTGCTTCTCCTTCGCCAGATAAGCGAATTCTGTCACCGGTATCAACACCTGGTGGAATTTTAACAGATAGGGTTTTCGTTTTCTCAACGCGCCCTTGACCACGACATGAAGTACAGGGATCAGAAATAACTTTACCTTTACCACTACAAGTAGGACAGGTTTGTTGTACTGCGAATAAACCTTGACGCATTTGTACTTGACCATGACCATGACAAGTTGCACAAGTTTTAGCCGAAGTGCCTTTTTTAGCGCCCGAGCCATTACATGGATCACAGCTAACAAAGGTCGGTACTTTAATTTCTAAGCTTTTACCTTTAACCGCATCTTCAAGGTTTAATTCTACATTGTAGCGTAAATCAGAACCTCGTTGTGCGCGTGATTGACGACCACCGCGACCACGACCGCCACCAAAAATATCACCAAAAATATCACCAAAAGCATCGCCAAAGTCACCATGACCTCCGCCACCACCATGACCTCCTTGTTCAAAGGCAGCATGACCATATTGATCATAAGCAGCACGTTTCTGATCGTCTTTTAAGATTTCATACGCTTCTTTGATTTCTTTAAACGTTTCTTCTTTTACTTTATCACCCTGAGTTCGGTCAGGATGATACTTCATCGCTAACTTTTTATAGGATTTTTTGATTTCTCTCTCTTCAGCGCTTTTTGAAACACCAAGCACTTCATAATAATCGCGTTTTGACATAGATGACTTCTTTTATTTGACCACTTCACTTCACGAAAGCTATAACGTAAGAAGCGCCGATAATAATCGACGCTTTATTTATGAATGACAGTGTAGGAGCGGCTTTAGCCGCGAGCATCCTAGGGTAAGGAGCTTAGGAATAAATTCCTCCCTACAAAGCGCGATTAAAATCCCGCCTACTTGTCGTCCTTAACCTCTTCAAACTCAGCATCAACTACGTCATCTGCTGGTGCAGCGCCGTCTTCTTGAGCCGCGCCTTCTGGTGCGCCTTGAGCTTGTTGCTTAGCTTGAGCAATTTCCATTAATTTAGCTGATGCTTCCATTAACGCTTGAGTTTTTGCATCAATCGCTTCTTTGTCATCGCCTTTAATCGCTTCTTCAAGTTCAACAATGGCCGCTTCAATTTTTTCTTTATCTTCCGCTGGTAACTCTTCGCCCGCTTCTTCAACTTGCTTACGAGTAGAGTGAACCATGCCATCAGCTTGGTTACGAGCAGTCACTAATTCTTCAAATTTAGCATCGGCATCAGCGTTAGCTTCAGCGTCACGTACCATTTGCTCTACTTCTTCATCAGATAATCCTGAAGAGGCTTTAATGGTAATTTTTTGCTCTTTACCCGTGTTTTTATCTTTAGCCGTTACGTGCAAGATACCATCAGCATCAATATCAAACGTTACTTCAATTTGTGGCTGTCCACGTGGCGCAGCTGGAATACCTTCAAGGTTGAATTGACCTAAAGATTTGTTAGCGCTAGCTTGCTTACGCTCACCTTGAACAACATGCACGGTAACAGCCGACTGATTATCATCAGCCGTTGAGAAAGTTTGTGATTGCTTCGTTGGAATAGTGGTATTTTTCTCAATAACAGCAGTCATCACACCGCCCATGGTTTCAATACCTAATGACAATGGCGTAACATCAAGAAGAAGTACGTCAGTTACATCACCAGAAAGAACACCCGCTTGAATTGCTGCACCAGAAGCTACTGCTTCATCAGGATTAACATCTTTACGTGGCTCTTTACCGAAGAAATCAGTAACCGCTTTTTGTACCAGCGGCATACGTGATTGACCACCAACTAAAATAACGTCATCAACGTCACTTACTGATAAGTCAGCATCTTTAAGAGCTGTTTTTAATGGCTCTAAAGTCGCTTTAACCATGTCTTCAACTAAAGATTCTAATTTGGCACGTGTCACTTTAATGTTCATGTGCTTAGGACCGCTGCCATCTGCTGTGATGTAAGGTAAGTTAACATCAGTTTGTTGTGCAGAAGAAAGCTCACATTTGGCTTTTTCAGCGGCTTCTTTCAAACGTTGCATGGCAAGCGGATCAGAGGTTAAATCCATGCCTTGGTCTTTTTTGAATTCTGCTACAAGATAGTTGATTAAACGGTTATCAAAATCTTCACCGCCTAAGTGAGTGTCACCGTTAGTCGCTAATACTTCAAAAGTGTGCTCGCCTTCAACTTCATCAATTTCAATAATTGAAATATCGAAAGTACCGCCACCTAAATCGTATACCGCAACAACTTTATCACCCTCTTGCTTGTCCATGCCGTAAGCAAGGGCAGCAGCCGTTGGTTCGTTGATAATACGTTTAACATCAAGACCTGCAATACGGCCAGCATCTTTAGTTGCTTGGCGTTGTGAATCGTTGAAATAAGCAGGAACAGTAATTACAGCCTCAGAAACTGTTTCACCCAAGTAGTCTTCAGCTGTTTTTTTCATTTTAGCTAAAACTTCAGCTGATACTTGTGGTGGTGCAACGTTTTTATCACGAGCAGTAACCCAAGCATCACCATTGTCAGCTTTAACAATGCCAAATGGCATAATGCCAATATCGCGTTGAACTTCTTTATCTTCAAAACGACGACCAATTAAACGCTTAATAGCATATAAAGTGTTGGTTGGGTTAGTTACTGATTGGCGTTTAGCAGGTTGACCTACTAACGTTTCGCCTTCTTCAGTGTAAGCAATGATTGAAGGAGTAGTACGATCGCCTTCTGCATTTTCAATTACACGTACACTGTCGCCGTCTAGAACAGCTACACATGAGTTAGTTGTTCCTAGGTCAATACCGATTATTTTGCCCATGATGGGAGCTCCTATTCATTATTATTACTGTGCCATTAATAGTTAGCGTCAGTAAAAAATTTAATCTAATTTGATGTTGAAATAGTAAGTGGGGTCAGCAAATGACTTTTCAACTATTTACACTAAAAAAAGGTAAGAAAAGGTAAAAAAAGGTGTTTATATTGATAAAAGCCTATTTAAAAACTAAAAAATCCGTTAATTGTCATTAACGGATTTTTATTTTAAAGCTCAAACTTTATTAAATAATACCAGTGCAATTACTTTATCTCAAAATAAGCCGCCGACATTATTTACTCGTAAACGAAATTTTAATCACTTACCAATATTAAGCTTGAGTATCTACTACAGGTGCAGCAGGTGCAGCTTTAGATACCATCACCATGGCTGGACGAATCAAGCGACTGTTTAGCTCATAACCTTTTTGCATTACCGCAATAACCGTATTTGGCGCAACATCAGGTACTTCTTGCATTGACATAGCTTGATGTAATTCAGGGTTAAACGCTTGATCTTGTGGGTCAACTGCTTTTACGCCAAATTTTTCAAGGCCAGACAATAAACCTTGCAGCGTTAAATTAACGCCTTCAAATATTGATTTTTGCTCTTCTGCTTCAGCATCAATCGTTGCTAAACCGCGTTCTAAATTATCAACGACGGTTATCATTTCGCCTGCAAATTTTTCTAAAGCAAATTTACGCGCTTTTTCCACATCTTGTGCGGCGCGGCGGCGAATATTATCTACTTCAGCCTTAGCACGAATAACTGAATCTTTTTGATCACTAACCGTTGATTGGGCTGTCGCTAATGCTAATTCTAATTCATTAATACGCTCTTGCTCTGCGCTAATCACTTCATGAGCATGTTCATGCTGCTCTTCTACTTGCTCTTCAGCTTCTTTAACAATGTCATCCGCTAACTGCTCTGGCGTTAACTCTGCATTGGGTGAATTTTGATCTGTGGTTGACTCTGTAGTCATGAAAAACTCCAATTAAATCTTAATAATTTTACAATAATAAAACGCAATATAAACGCAATGCTGCTATTTATGGGGTCAAGCTTGTGCTATTCAAGCCCTGCTACCAATAAAATAAAAAACATTTTATCAAAAGTGAACTTTACAAGCCATGCAAATAGGGGGAAACTTCCATCAAAGAGATTAAAATCACGAAATAATTGTTATGGCTCAACACTATAAAACCATCGGACTTATCGGAAAACCTAATCATCAAGGGGCAAGTGCAACAATATCAGCCTTGCACAACTACTTGCTAGAACATAAATATACCGTATTAATAGAAAATTCAGTCGCTAGTTCAACCGCTAATCTAGTAATAGCTGACGATGTCAGTATTTGTTCGCTGACCGAAATTGGCGAGCAAGCAGACCTTGCCATTGTGGTCGGTGGTGATGGCTATATGTTAGGAGCGGCAAGGGTTTTAGCCTGTTTTGATATAGGTGTTATTGGTGTAAATCGTGGTAATTTAGGTTTTTTAACCGACCTATCACCCGATGAAATAATTGAACCTTTAGCAAAAATTTTAGCGGGAGAGTCTCGCTCAGAGCAGCGCTTCATTATTGAAGCAGAAGTGTATCGTCATGGTAAATTAAAAAGCTCTAATAGTGCCGTTAACGAAGCTGTGCTTCATGCGGGTAAAGTAGCCAGCATGATAGAGTTTGAAGTTTACATAGATGGCAGCTTTATGTTTAGCCAACGCTCTGACGGCTTGATTATTTCTACGCCAACAGGCTCTACAGCGTATTCAATGTCAGCGGGCGGCCCCATATTAACACCAAACTTAAATGCCTTGTCCTTAGTGCCAATGTTTCCACACACACTAACTAGCCGTCCTATTGTGGTTGATGGCGACAGTGAAATTAAACTTGTACTAGCCAATGAAAACCAAGAAAGTTTACAGGTCAGTTGCGACGGCCATGTTATTTTAGCCGTTATGCCTGGCGATGAAGTAATTATCAAAAAGAGCGACTACACAATACGTTTGGTACACCCCTTAGATCATGACTACTTTAATGTTTTACGAAGTAAGCTCAGCTGGGGTAATAAGCTTTATTAATAGCTAACTAACGACGAGCGACCAGTGGTAATTTCGAGTGGCGAGTAATAAATCAACAATTACTTGATATATTACTTGCAAAAAAACAGTTTACTGTATAAATTTACACCTAAGTATTTATACAGTAGATTGAGCGTTCGACATTATGCTTTTACAACTAAACATTCAAAATTTTGCCATTGTTAAATCCCTCGACATAGATTGGCAAGCAGGCATGACGACCATCACCGGTGAAACGGGTGCAGGAAAATCAATAGCAATAGATGCCTTAGGCTTGTGTTTAGGCGATCGAGCCACCACCAATGTCGTTAGACCCAACTGCAAAAAAGCCGAACTTGCTGCTATTTTTGAAACAAAAAATAACCTTAGCGCGCAACAATGGTTAACACAGCACGATTTAATTTTAGAGTCTGAAAGCGAATGTATCTTACGTAGAGTTATTTCAAGTGAAGGTCGTTCTAAAGCTTATATTAATGGCAGCCAAGTTCCCCTGGCGCAGCTAAAAGAAATAGGCCAATTACTGATTAATATTCACGGTCAGCATGACCACCAACTTATTGTAAAATCAAGCCAGCAATGTAAATTACTAGACGAATATGCAGATCACCCTACTCTACTCGACGCGGTAAAACATTATGCAAAGCAGTGGCACAAACTCAACAAAGAACTCACACAACTACAAGAAAACAAAATACAACGTGAAGCACAGCAACAGTTAATTCAATATCAAGTCAATGAACTTGATGAATTTTCACCACAGCAAGGTGAATTTGAAACCTTAGAAAGTGACTATAAGCGCCACGCTAACGCACAAGATTTACTCGATACTACCTTACAATCCTTACAAACACTTGTTGAGAATGAAAACTTCAATGTCATCGACTCTTTAAGACAATGCAGTGAAAATATTGCTTCACTGGCCGCTATAGATAACACGCTTAACAATGTCGCCGAAATACTGAGCAGCAGTGTAATTCAGCTTGAAGATGCTGGCGAGGATCTGAAACACTATTACCAACAACTTGAGCTTGACCCACAAGCTTACGCCATGATTGAAGAACGCTATTCCACCACGGTACAACTAGCAAAAAAGCATAATTTAGCCCCCGAGGATTTAGCTAAATTTCACCAAACCCTCAAACAAGAATTAGCTGAAATATGCCATGACGGCTCCAGAATAGATATTGTCATAGAAGAGTTACATAAAACTGAACAGTATTATCAAGAAGCAGCTTTGGCATTATCAACCTCTAGGAATCAAGCCGCTGAAACGCTCAGTGCTTTAATTACTAAAAGCATGCGTGAGCTGAATATGCCCGATGGTCAATTTTTTATTGCCATTGAACAGCTAATAGTTGCTGAAAAAAGTGGCCATAACCATAACCATAACCATAAGAGCGCTACCCTAGCGATTAATGGCTTAGACAAAATTGACTTTCAAGTCAGTATAAATCCCGGACAAGCATTAGAAGCAATGAACAAAGTCGCTTCAGGTGGCGAGCTTTCAAGAATAAGTTTAGCTATGCAAGTTATTTTAGCTGACAAAGTTATCACCCCCACCCTGATATTTGACGAAGTTGATGTGGGTATTAGTGGCCCTACTGCCGCAATGGTTGGCACTAAACTGCAACAACTTGCAAAAAACACGCAAGTGATTTGTGTTACCCATTTACCACAAGTCGCTTGTAAAGGGCACCAGCAACTATTTGTTAGCAAACTAACCGATGGAGAGCATACAGAAACAAAAGTAACGGAACTTAGTGAACAAAGTCGCGTCCAAGAGATAGCGCGTTTACTCGCAGGTGATAAAATATCAGAGCACAGCTTAGCTAATGCACAAGAATTATTAACGAGCTAATCTGATCGTAAGAGAAAATTTATGAAAAATAGCTTTGTATCTAAAGCCTTGCTTAGTTATCATCCTTGCTCGCACTTTAAGCGTTAATTTCTAATTGTATTAATTTATATTTAAGGTAAGTAAAATTTCATGTTGCTTCGTGTTTCTATAATAACTATTGCACTATCACTTTCTGCTTGTTCAAGTTGGGTTTATCGTATTGACATTCCTCAAGGAAATTATTTAGAGCAAAAAAATATCGATAAAATTCAAGTGGGTATGACCAAAGAGCAAGTAAAATTTGTTCTAGGTAGCCCAGTGCTAATTGACTCTTTTGATAACGACACATGGAACTATGTCTACCGATTTAAATCAGGTCGCAGTAAAGATTTAGATCTGCAGAAAGCTTTTATGGTGAAGTTTGAGGATGACAAATTAATTTCTGCCGAAGGTGATTTTGAATTATCAGAAAACTTCAATGTGCCATTTAACGCTCCTGTTGAAAAAACAGAGGCTAAAGATGATGCAAATCAAAAGTTTCAAAAACAAGAAAGTAAATAACTCAACCGCATTTAGTTTCTTATAAAACGGCTTTTTGGCCGTTTTTTGTTGTGTAGTGTTGTCTTGTTTTATCTTGTATTGCGTTGTTTAAATACTGATATTCATAAAAAGGCAGCTTCATCTTTTATATTTTAATCTTTTTTAATCTTTTTTAGACAAGGGATTAACCCGTCCGCCTGTTGTTTTATCTGCCCGCCCTTCTAACTTAGCTTTTTCAGCTCGGCGCTTTCTCACTTCTTTAGGATCTGCAATCAACGGACGATAAACTTCAATTCTGTCTAAGTCTTCGACTATTTGGCTTAGCTTAACTGCTTTATTCCAAATACCTACTTTATTAACGGCTAAATCAATTTCAGGAAATAAGTTGATAATGCCTGACTCAATAATAGCCTGCTCAACAGTAATACCTTTACATACAGGTATAGACAATAGCTTTTGTTTATGGGCTAATCCGTAAACCACTTCTATTTGAATATTATCTTGCGTTAGGCTTGTCGTGCTAGATTGAGAAATTGACTCTGATTCCATATTAGCTATTCACTCCATATACTTCTTTAGCTCTTTGAGTAAAGGCTTGCACCATATTATTAGTTAAGTGATTGAATACACGGCCAAACGCGAGATCAAACATCTTATTAGCAAACTCATACTCAAGCGCTAAACTCACTTTACAAGCCTCTTCTGACAGGGGTAGTAACGTCCAACTGCCCTCTAACTTTTTAAAAGGGCCATCAATAAGGGTTAATTGCACTTCTTCATTTGAAACTAAAGTATTTTTAGTAGTGAACCATTTTTTCAAACCACCTTTAGACACCAATAAAGCGGCAGTTACTGAGTTTTCAGTTTGGCTGATAATCTTACTATCACTACAATCAGGTAAAAAACTTGGGTAAGCTAATACATCATTAATTAATTGATACATTTGTTCGGCACTGTACATAACAAGTGCGCTACGATTTATCGCTGGCATTTTTAGTTTTTTACCTCTAATTATTTTACCGCGCCATCATAACAAACCCTAATAAAAAGCGCATTATCCAAGAAAAGATAAATTTCTCATTTAAAAGCATAATTTTACCCGTATAATAGCCGCGAGCAATAATGGAAAAGATAATGTCAAAGAAAAAATCAAAGAGCAAATCTAACAGCAATACTATCGCTTTAAATAAAAAAGCGAGGCACAACTATAGCTTAACCGACAAGTTTGAAGGCGGAATGAGCTTACAAGGTTGGGAAATTAAAAGCATTAGAAGTGGTAAAGTAAATATTTCTGACTGTTATGTACATATTAAAGACCAAGAAGCCTATTTATTAGGCGCTGAAATAACGCCGCTTAATGCCGCTTCTAGTCATGTTGTCTGTGATCCAAATCGTGATAGAAAATTATTACTTAACCGTAGAGAGCTAGAAAAAATCATTGCCGCCGTTGAACGTGACGGTTACTCTTTGATTGCAACTGCTATGTACTGGAAAGCCTGTTGGGTAAAACTCGAATTTTATCTGGGTAAAGGTAAAAAAGATCATGACAAACGTTCTGACATAAAAGACAGAGAATGGGCTGTTGATAAAGGGCGTTTAATGAAAAATAAAAATTTGGATCGTTAATCGGTTAGATAAGTGGTTAAAAATTACCACGTTGTCTATTCAAGTTAAGCGTTGTATAATTCGAAGCATAGGCGTTTTTAGCCTATAATTGAAATGTAAAGAGTAGAAAAGTAAACAGTAAAAAAAGTAAAACTTTGGGGCGGATCTAGGATTCGACAAGATTCATGAAACCCAAGGTGCATGCCCAGGGGCGGTTTGCCTGGTAAAAAGCCGTAAAACTATAATTGCTAACGACGATACGTTCGCACTAGCCGCTTAAGGCTAGCCATCACCTCATAAATTGTCCTGTTGTTTCGAGGATTGATGGTCACCCCAAATAGGATAGCGAGGGAAGCACGCTTAAGGCTGAACCGCGAAATAGTATTAAGCTCACCATGACGAAGCCTGTCGCTTGGCGTCTAATTGGTTAAATAAATAAGCGACTAAGCATGTAGTACCGAGGATGTAGGCTTTTTGGACGGGGGTTCGATTCCCCCCCGCTCCACCAATAACAAAGATTAAGACGCGTCCTAGCGTCTTTTTTTTTATCTAAAATTCAATAAATAGAGGGTTGTGCACTAACCCGTTAACAAACCTGTAAATTCTTTGATATAAGTTCTGTATTACCGTTTAGTTGTCATGCTCACTTAGATTAGCTAGGACATTACCCTTATAAGATTGCCTTGTACCATTAAACTAGCTCACTATTCATTTAGCGTAAGCACCAAAAAAGTAGCTCTTTAATATCTGCGTTTTACTAAAAAAAGCAGCTATAAGGCACTGTCAATTTAACAACCGCTGCTAGCTATATATCCACATGTCCTCAAGGTACGAGTTTCAGGATATCTGAGCGATTCTTACTCAAACCACATCTCTTATTAAAGGTTGCTTCCTTAAAAATAGGTACAACAAAGAGCGTGATTTACTGAGTGGGCTAAAGTTAGCAATCTGCCGAATATTCAAAAAAAGTTTCGTGTTTTTTATCAATAAAAGTCAACACATTGATAGCGCTATAAGAGATAGGAGCTGATATTTTACTTACTTTACAATTCTTTACGTATCTTGACATTCGTTTGCCTGTTTATTGCATTATTTATTAACTTACTTATCTTGAACATTAATGTCTCAACATCAGGATCATAAAATGAATATCAATACAACAAATAGCCAACATACTAATCAAATACAAAGTTTACTAGCCGTAGAGTCAGAGCAAAACATACATAAAAACGGAGCATTAGAAAAAGGAGTTAAGACTAATGGAGGCGAAATAAATATTAGCCGAGCGGGACAAGTTGGCTCCTATATTGCCAGCTTACCTGAAGCAGAGCAGCAAGAAATAAAAGAATATATGCAGTCCGTCCGTGAAGAAAAAGCCAATGGAAACTTTGATATAGCGACAAGTATTAGCAATGCTCCCGAAGCTTTCAATAACTTAGCGAGTCAACTTAATCTTGCCAGCGCAGATGCACTGGACATAATGTCTGCAAAGCCAATAAAAAATACCACCAGCTCGCCCACTGAACAGGTAAAACCACCAAGTATTTCAGCATACGCTGACGTTGCGGCACAAGCGACAACAAACACGGGTAGCAACAGTGTTTTTGAAATGTTTAGCTCGCTATTTTCCAGTGACTCTAAATCGTTAGGATAATATACAAGTTGATGATCTGATAGTGAAAAGAAAAAGTAGTTCCGCAGGCGGCAATAAATTGCCAGCTACTGAGGCAGATGATTACCACGATGCATGAAAAATGAATCCCCAGTTTCATAAGTCAAATAACAAAAACTAAGAAACAACTTTAATGAATAGTTTAACTCCTTATATATCTGATAAACAATCAACATATACAGCTTTTAAATTTAACTCACTGAGCAATAAAAAAATATTGCTTGTTGATAGCGATAGAGAATTTATTCAACCTATCGAAGCCTTGCTAACAAACGAGGGATTTGAAGTCACCATTTGCAGTGACGGTGTAAGAGCTTTGCAAGAGGTGAATAGAATAGAGTATCAATTGATATTACTCGATATAGTTATACCTAATTTAAATGGCTTTGAACTACTGAAAAATTTGCGTGCCAATAATAAAACACCAGCGATGATATTGTCATCCCGTGATGACATTTTCGATAAAGTTTATGCTTTAGAAATAGGGGCTGATGATTATTTAACTAAGCCGGTTAACAATAGAGAATTATTGGCTAGAATAAACGCTATCACCCGTCGAACACAGGCGGCAGATCGCTTGCAAGTCAATAAAGTTTTTAATATTAATGATATTTCTTTGTGCTTGTCGACCAGAGAAGTTCATTGTCAGGATAAGCTATTAAAATTAACTGGCTATGAATTTGGAGTACTACACTTTTTAATTTTAAATGCAGGTAAAGTAGTCAGCAAAGACAGCATAGGAGAATATGTTCATGGAAGAGCCGTACCTTACAATGATCGCAGTATTGATATGCATATCAGCAATATAAGGAAAAAAATATCTATGTTTGTTGATGGCCAGAAAATTAAAACAGTTCGCGGAGCTGGCTATATCTTATTAGCTGAGGCCATTTAACATTAAGTGATACCTTAAAACAGCAATTCAGACGCCCCCCGCACAATAAACTAAGTAATTAAACAACGTACGGCAATCAATGGGTTATGTCGTACCATTCATCGCTCAATGGTCGGTACTACGTAATATTAGAACCTACCAAGAAAATTTATTAGAAGCTAATGGACCATTTTTTCAAAAATCATGTCCCAAAGGTTATAACCTAAAAATCATGTCCTAAAGCCCTACTCACTCACATGCATCAGCTCTAAATTCTGCCAAAGCCTAGTGGCTACAGGGCCTAATAATCGTGACTTTAGTTTTATCGCTTGATAATTCAAGGCTATTTCTGTGTCAAAGTCATCTATGACCAAAGCGAGTAATGTATTTTGCTCTAATTCATTTTTAATCATGTAATCGGGTAAACGCCCCCAACCAATACCACTCATGATCAAGGTTTTTTTGGTATTAAAATCATTCGCATACCAACATCGTTGCCCTGTTTGCACGCTATAATTTATGCCTTGGCTGCTTTGTCCTGAGTCTTGCACTACTATTTGGTATTCATCTTTTAATTCAGCTACTGACTGTAGCTTAGGATGACGCTCAACAAAGCGTGGCGCAGCAACGTTACACAAATAGCCTTGGTACAGCTTATTGGCTTCAAATTTCCCTGATTCCAACGCCGAGTTGTCAATAGCGGTTAGCGCAAGATCAGCCTGCTCTGACATCACCGCTTCTAATGCGCCATTAATGTATTCCTGTTTTAAAATGATTTGCGTGTGCGGAAATTCATTCTGCGTCATTTCCAACACCGGCAATATTTTTTTTAAGTCATACGAAGCTTCAATGGCTAAGGTAATACTGGCTTCATTACCTGCGGTTAAAAAGGTTGCTAGCTGTTTCAACTGTTCGGCTTCGTTGAGCAAGCGTAAGGCATGTTGATAAATTTGTTGGCCATTGCTGGTCAGTGACAAGCGGTAACCTTGTCGATTAAAGAGCTGCAAATTTAACTGAGCTTCTAGCTGTTTTATGCCCTGACTAATCGCGGGTTGGGTTTTAAAAAGTACTTCGCTAGCACTTTTAAGGCTGCCTAATTCAGCAACTTGTTGCAGCATTTTAAGTTGTTCAAGCGTCATCAACATAACCCTTATTTATTGATAGTGATATTGAGGCTGATAGGAGTCTCACCACATGTTAAGTAAAACTTAACAACTTCTAAACAAAGCTTCAATATTTATTTAAATACTATCCGTCATACTAGCCCTCATCGATTACAAATAACATTGAATGAACACGTTTTTATGAGGCAAGGTAATGAATAATACTCAAACAAATTACGGCTATATCAGTATATTTTTTCACTGGCTAGCTGCACTGAGCATTTTTGCTTTGTTTGCTTTGGGCTATTACATGGTCGATTTAACCTACTACCATACTTGGTATAAAACAGCACCTGAACTGCACAAAAGTGTTGGTATCGTGCTTTTTGCTTTAATGCTCATTAGGCTTATTTGGCGTTATAAACAAGTAACACCAGAGCATTTAGCCAGCCATAGCACACTTGAACGTAAGGCCGGAAAATTAATTCACACTGTACTCTACGCAATGATATTCATCATTATGAGCGCCGGTTACTTAATTTCAACCGCTGATGGTCGAGGAATTGAGGTATTCGAATTATTTGTGATACCCGGCTTTGGCGCTTTTATTGAAAACCAAGAAGACTTAGCTGGCCTTATTCATAAATGGTTGGCTTATGTGTTAGTCGCTTTAGCCTTGTTACATGCCCTAGCAGCACTTAAGCATCACTTTATTGATAAAGATAACACCTTAAACAGAATGATTGGCAAACGCCAAAACACTAACAATATTAGATAATAACGGAGCAAGAACAATGAAAAAACATATCGCTAAACTAGCCATAGCATCAGCATTTGCCACGACTTTACTTATGCCGGTAGCAAATGCTGCCGACTATGTTATTGATGACAAAGGCGCACACGCCTCAATCAATTTTAAAATTAAGCATTTAGGTTATAGCTGGTTAACGGGTCGTTTTGACACATTTGGTGGCAAATTTAATTACGATCCTGCCAATGTATCTGCGTCAAAAATTGAAGTAAACATTGATACCAGCAGCATAAACTCAAACCATGCTGAGCGTGATAAACATTTAAAAGGTAATGATTTTCTTGACGTTAGCGCTTTTGCTAATGCTAAATTCGTCAGTACTTCGGTGACTGAAAAAGCAGGCGGAAAATTAGCCGTTGCCGGGGTATTAACTCTGCACGGTGTTAGCAAAGATATCATCATCGATGCCCAAGCCGTTGGTGAAGGAAAAGACCCTTGGGGCGGTTACCGTGCCGGTTTTAGTGGCACAACGACTATTGCGCTAACTGATTTTGCCATCAAAATGAATTTAGGACCTGCCTCTACTCATGTGCAATTAGACTTACATATTGAAGGCATAAAGCAGTAATATTTTTACTGACAAAAGGGTTGGTATATGACGAACAGCGCACCGCAAGCCAATAACTATAGAAAACTGGCCTTAGTTACATCAGGTCAGCTTAGCTCTGACGGCGCAGGCGTTAAACTCACCCGCTTGATAGGCAACAGTGAGTTATCTATGTTGGATCCTTTTTTGCTGCTTGATGTTTTTCAATCGGATAAACCACAAGATTATAGCGGTGGTTTTCCGAGTCATCCACATCGAGGCTTTGAAACGGTCACTTATATGCTCGCCGGTCGTATGCGTCATAAAGACAATGCCGGTAATGAAGGAGTAATATCAGCCAATGGTGTGCAATGGATGACCGCTGGGCGCGGTATAATTCATTCTGAAATGCCAGAGCAAGAGTCAGGCTTATTAAAGGGCTTTCAACTTTGGGTCAACTTGCCTAAAAAACATAAAATGACCACACCTCATTATCAAGAATTTGCAGCAGATAAAATTACTGTTGAAAAACGCAGCGATGGTGGTGAAATCAGGGTGATATCTGGTAGTACCAACAACAATGCCACAGGGGCTGTCGTTAATAACTATGTAAAACCAACGTATTTGCACGTTACCTTACCTGCCAATGCAAGCTTTGAGCAGAATATAGCAAAAGCAGACAACACTTTTATCTATATGATTTCTGGTCATCTTTGTATAGGAGATAGCACTGAAAAATTAGATAAAAATCAGCTAGGTATATTAACAGAGGGCACTAGCGTTAAAGTTGTCACCAACACAGCGACAAGCTTTCTACTTGTTTCAGCCATGCCATTGAACGAACCCTTAGCTCGCAGCGGTCCTTTTGTAATGAATAGCAAAGCAGAAATAATACAAGCCTATAGTGATTTACAAAATAATCGTTTTTGATTAATATTTATTCGACTTAAAAATATTTACCACAGAGATCACCGAGGCAGGTTATATGCCCATGCAGAACCTAAGCAAACTACATATATGAACCCTCCATGTATGCCTTGCTGCGCACTACACGAGCATAACAAAGCTTCTGTGTAGGCTCGAAGAGCCCTCTGTGAAGCACAGCGGCTCGGTGGTGAATAGTGACTTTGATTATTGCCCTTCCTCTACATATCGCTAAAGACATGAACAAGCGTTCAGCAACTTTTCTTATCTTTACAACTTACACTTTCAGACAAATCCCGACAGTTTTTGCACATTTCAGTTACTGATTTGAACACAATTAATTCTCACAATAAATTCTCACAATAAACGCAACTAAATTGTAACAAGCAAAAACGACGGGAATCACCATATAGGCTTAAAAATGACTTTTTAAAAACTAACACTGTCACATAGATTACATACGTATAGCGTAGCCTGTCGAGTTAACGGAATATATATCAAGCGACAAGTGCATATTAAATTTATGAACCTGAAGCCTAAATGAAGGGTATTACCATCATAAAGTGCTTGCTAATACTTTACATTTTTTATACAAAAACTAACTTGCTATATCTAATGGAAACGCTAAGCTACTCGCATGCATAAAAAATTTACAAAAAACAGCTTACTCATACTGGTTATGACCATGCTAAGTGCTTGTAGCACAACATCATTTACTGACTTTTTTAACAACTACAATCAGCAAATGCGTGAGGTGAGACAAGCACAACAACAAGGTAATTTTCACCAAGCCCTTAGCTTAATTCCAACCCGTAATAGCAATAACAGTAGTTACAATTTAAGCCTGTTAGAAAAAGCCCGTTTAGCCTACTTAGCTAACGACAATAAACAAAGCCAAGTAGACTTTGCTCAAGTGTATCAATTAGTGCAAGAAGCTCAACTTGCCGCCAAGGTAGAACTAAGCAGAGGCGTTGAAAATGTTGCCGCGGTAGTGAGCAATGACAACGCTATTCGCTATGATATTCCTTTGTATGAGCAAAGTATGTTGCATAGTTACCAAGCACTAAATTACCTCACCCAGCAAGATTTATCTGGCGCATTGGTTGAGGTACGCCGTGCTAATTTAGTTCAAGAACGAGCATTAACAACCAATGCCAACAGTATTTATCGTTATCAAGAAAAAATGGCCGCGCAAGGGGTAAACATGGCTGATTTTTCTCGCCAATACCCTGCTATGGATAATACCATTGGCGATATTAAAAATGGCTTTCAAAATGCTTATACTTTTTATTTGTCGGCGTTACTTTACGAAGCCGCTGGTCAAAGCAATGATGCCTATATTGACTATAAAAAAGCCTTAGAGATTTATCCTGACAACAGCTACTTACAACAAGATGTATGGCGCTTAGCAAACAGCTTATATATGAGCGATGACATTACCTTATTAAAAGCGAGTTTACCGCCAGCTGTCACGAATAAAAATGAGCATACAAACCAAGGGCAAGTTACCTTTATTGTTGAAAACGGCATAGTGGCGGCCAAGCAAGAAATAGCCATCAGTCTGCCTATTTTCACTAGTCACGATAATATACGTTTTTACAGCGTTGCTTTACCTAGCTACCAGAATAATTTAAAAACGTATTCGCCATTAAGGGTAAATTATCAGAGCAAAAGCTATCAGTCTGAAGAAATTGTCCGTTTACAATCTTTAGCCGCCAAGCAATTAAAAGATCAATTACCCTTGATAGTAACAAGGCAAGTCGTGCGCTTACTCGCTAAAGAAGAAATAAGACAACAACTAGAGCGTAAAAACGGGCAGCTTGGCAATATTTTTGCCAACATTTATAACATTGCCACAGAAAAAGCAGATACTCGAAGTTGGAGTACTCTGCCAGACAGTATTCATATCTTGCAATTAAATCTACCCGCAGGAGAGCATCAACTTATGCTCAATATAAATGGCACAAATCAACCGGTAAAAGTATCCGTTAGAGCAAATAAAACCACGTTAGTTAAACTCGCGGCTATCGGCACTTATAATCAATACCAAACTTATGAGTTATAACTAATAATTTATAACCAGCAATTAATAACCAGCAATTAATAACCAGCAATTAATAACCAGCAATTAATAACCAGCAATTAATAACCAGTAAACAGTACAACTTAGGAGTTTTATCATGAACAATAAATACCCTGTTATGCTAGTACTCATTGTTACAGGCTTTTTCATTAGTGCATGTAAAAATGTACCACCGGTAACCTCTGGCATTGGTAGCAGCCAAATAGCGCCCGGACAACAATATAGCAAGCACCTGCAGATAGACAATAAGCAACTCGCAGCCAAGCTTTATATAAGCGACATTAAATCACGCAGCAATAATGATTTTTTACAGCTTAATTTAACGCTGACTAGTCGTTATAAAAAGTCATTGCAACTGCAATATCAATTTCAATGGTTTGACCAAGATGGTTTTGCCATTGAAGCAGGAAAAAGTCCTTGGCAAGCACTTGAGTTACACGGTATGCAAACAGCCACAGTGGCCGGCTTAGCCCCGTCAACCAAGGTATCAACATTTAGTCTTTATGTGCGTGAAGTACCCGAGAAATTTTTTAAGTATTAATTGAAATTACAAATTACAAATTACAAAGGAAAAAATAATGAATAAAATAATTTTAGCAACCACCCTAAGTATCGCCCTCGTTGCACTAGGCGGCTGTACCAACAAGTCAGTAGTTCGTTATGGCGACGCCACCGCAGTAGAAACCACCAACATTAGCTTTGGCTCAACCGATTTACAAAAAGTCGCCGGCCAAATGACTGACTCTTTACTACTATCACCGGTTGTTGGCACGTTAACAGCCAATTCTCGCCCCATTTTATTTGTTGAAAGCATTAAAAATAAAACCAGCGAGCATATAGACACAGAATCAATCACTGACTCTATT
Source organism: Colwellia sp. 39_35_sub15_T18 (assembly GCA_002162675.1). Classification (GTDB taxonomy): domain Bacteria; phylum Pseudomonadota; class Gammaproteobacteria; order Enterobacterales; family Alteromonadaceae; genus Colwellia. Next base: position 129,278 of record MAAE01000037.1, read on the forward strand.
TCAACTAAATTATTGCGCTCAGGTAAATTCCGCTTTGTTGATATGGGTCGAGTTGCTGCGGTACGTGAGCAGCTTGAATTTCAACAAAGCAGCGGCCTGGTAGATACCAGCAAAGCAGTCGCCTTTGGCCAACAAGTTGGCGCACAGTATATGCTATACGGGAACTTAGCGAGTATTGTTAAATCTAATAAAGACCAGTCTGACGTTTATTATAAATTCACCTTACGTTTAATGGACTTAAAAAGTGGTTTAATCGAGTGGGCTGACGAGACTGAAATTCGTAAAACTAAAGAAAAAGAATTTGTTAGCTGGTAGGGCATAAAATGAAACTAATAACACCACAAATGTCACCCACAGTATCGCCAATATTATTGCCCGTAATATCACCAATAATATTGACATTACTTACCTTATTTTTATTTTCAAGCAATGCTTTTGCTGACTACGATAGAAACAAAGCGGTGCCCGTTGAAAAAGTTTTATTTGGCGCGGTTATATCGGTACGTAATATTAATCAAGAAGAGCTAATTAAAGATAAAAATAATGGCTGGCATACCTTTGGCGGTGCGCTGATGGGTGGTGTTATTGGTAATCAATTTGGCGGTGGTAGCGGCAAAGATGTCGCCACCATATTAGGCGCAATTATCGGCGGTTCAGTGGCGAACAATCGTCATAATCAACCTAAGAAAGTAGTCATTCGTTTAGTTGAATTAATGATCAAAGTAGAAGGCGGCGAGCAATTCATGGTGATCCAAGACTATGATAAGCAGATGGTATTTCACTCAAATGACAAAGTCAGAATGATTTATTTAGCCAATAACACCGTGAGAATAGACAAGCAACGTTAGCTTTTCTGCCTTTATTCCGCTTAAAAAATTTTACCACCAAGCGAGCCGAGGCAGGTTATATGCTCCATGCATAACCTAAGTGACCTACATCCATGTAGGCCTTGCTGCATCGTAGCTCAGTGGTGAACAGTGGCGTTTTTCTTACACTTTTTAAACACTTTCCTGCCGATGAGCCAATAAAAGCCTAGTTACATTGTGATAACATATTACCCCTTTGTAACTTACGTTTATTGCTCACTATGTTGCCCCAAAAACTTAACCATTTCACTTTAAAACACTTATTGCCCTATTTAGTTTTTGCTTTTTATTTTACAGCAACATCAATTAGTTATGCAGAAGAAAAAGTTGAATATATAGCCAGCAGTAGCAACGCCCCCATAGCGAAAGATGCTTTTGAATGGCAGTTTATAGCGGATCTTTCACTGGCTAAAACATCTATGATACTAGCCGATGTAGAACAAACCCAGCCTTGGGATTATTTCCAACTTGGACTTTTACTCGATATTTCCTATAAGGGCTTTTTTTTACAAACAAACTCGAGACGTTCTTCGATAGCCATTGGTGGCGGTGAATTGGGTTATCAACTTACTGTGCAAGATAATTGGCAGCTTGATGTTATTTTAAAAGCTTACCTATATGGCTATGATCCGGTTGAAATTCTCAAGGAGCAAGACATTCCGCAGTTATCTGGCCTTGATGAACGTGAATTTACCGGTGGCCTGGCACTACGTTATTCATACTTTTTTGACCATGCTATTTTTTATATTGATATCGCCACTGCCCGTGCGCTTGACAATGACCAAAGCGACAATGCCACAGGCATGATAATAGACAGTTTTTATAGTCATTTAATCCCCTACCGTAATTGGGATATTTACCTTGGCGCCGGTCTCACTTATTATGATCAAGCCCTGATTGATTACTACATTGGTATTAATGCTGATGAAGTAACCAACAACCGACCTTTATATAACGCCGATAGCAGTTTTAGGGCGCAATTTGAAATCTACGCACAATACCCATTATCAGCAAGCTGGTCTTTTAATGTTGGCATCACTCAAAGCTTCTATTCTAATAATATTAAACAAAGTCCCTTAGTGGATAAAAATAAGCTAACCGACCTAATGATAGGAGTGCATTATGTATTCTAGCGTTAGCAAAGGAGTTGCTCTGCTTATTTTCATCTCTGTTAATGGTTTAATTTCAGCAGCCGATGCACAAGATAAAACCACTTTATCAACTAACATAGCGTTTAGCGTACAGCCTCAGCAATGTGTCACTTTACGTCAAGGACGAGACTGTTTTGCAACCATTAACCTGCAATGGCAAAAATCAACTGAGCTGTCTTTATGCCTGTACCAAATCAACCAGCAGAGTGATAGCAAACAACAAGTAAAATGCTGGCAAAAAAGCCGCCAAGGCCAAATAAGCATAGCGTTTGAGTCTAGCGGCAACATAATCTATCAACTACGCTCAATAAAAGATGATCACTTACTGGCAGAAACAGAAATAGTGGTAAGTTGGTTACATAAAAACACCACTCGCAGACGTCGATGGCGCTTGTTCTAGCTGGTAAGTAAAAATCGCTAAGTCAAAAGTAAGTATTAAATCAAAGGTAATAAATATGAAGACTATTTTATTGGTTGAAGATGATATTAGTTTAGCTAACTGGGTATGCGAGTACCTAAGTGAGCAAAACTTTCATGTTATTCATGTCGAACGTGGCGATCGGGTCTTAGCTAAAATAAAAGAGAATATCATCGATTTAGTGCTACTCGATGTCATGCTACCCGGCTTAAATGGCATAGAAGTGTGCCGCCTTATTCGTCAACACTGCCAAGTGCCAATAATTATGCTAACCGCCCGAGCTGATGAATTTGACGAGGTGATAGGCCTTGAAGCGGGTGCTAATGATTATGTTATCAAGCCTGTTAGACCGAGAGCATTATTAGCGAGAATAAATAGACAATTATCAACTTCGCAGCAAGAATCACCTAGCAATAATATTCTGACCTTTGGTGAATTAACCATTAATCAAGAAGCCAAACGGGTCACTTATTTTGAACAAGAAATAGAGCTGTCTTCAAGTTTATTTGCCTTTTTAACCTTCTTAGCTGAACAGGCAGGCCGTGTTGTTGATCGAGACTCTGTTTTTAGAGCCTTAAAAAAGCGTGATTATGATGGTCAAGATAGACGTTTTGATGTAATGCTGTCCACTTTAAGAAAAATATTTAATGACGATCCACAAAAACCGAAAAAATTTAAAACAGTCTGGGGGAAAGGCTATTTGTTTGTTAGTGACGCTTGGGGAAAAGATAATCAGCTAGGTGATAAATTAGACATGCAACCAGTTAAAATTCCCGATAAAAATCAGGACAACAATTAGCCATGCGAGGCCTATATGTTAGTATTATTTTTACCGTCTTAGGATCGCTGTTTTTTATCGGTTGGGGCTTAGATAAACTAGCCGAGCATACCAGCTCGGAGCAACAAAACCCTCAAGAAAGTCAAAGCACTGCTTTATACCGCCAGTTAGCCGATGGGCTAGCCCAACAGTTAAACCAACTGCCTGAGCAAGTACTCATTAGCACAGTACAACAATTTCAACAGCAATATAAAATAATCACTCATTTAGTGTTAAGTAACGATGTCGCCTTACCTAGCTCTTTGCACGCTCAGTTAGAGCACGACGGTGGGCTATTGCTAGCTTCTCAAAATGATCAATATTTATTAAACAAACTCAACCAACATCCCACCTATTTACTACAACTTAATTTTCCTTTACAGCAAGAAGAAAGTAACCCCTTTAACTTCATTTTAACATTAGCCCTCTATTTAAGCATTTGCGGCATTCTTATTTTATGGGTATTTCCGTTAAGTAGAAGATTATTTTTACTCAATAATGCCGCAGCAAAAATTGGTGAAGGCCAGCTTAATGTTCGTATCATCCCTAGCAAATTCTCTTATATAAAAATGTTAGAAAACAGTTTCAACAACATGGCTAGCCAAATTGAAAAACTCGTTGCCGATAATAAAATTTTAGCCCGTAGTTTATCTCATGATATACGCACGCCAATTGCTTGCCTTCGCTTTGGTTTAGAGGCCGCCATTGATAGCAAAACAGCGGAGAAAAAAAATAGTTATCTTACTCGCATGGATAGTGAGCTTACTAATATGGAAGAAATGACCAGTGCTTTTCTCGAATACGCTTCCATGGAGCGTCAAGCATTACACCTTAAAAAACAAACCGTCAATGTTAGTGAGCTGATCAACTCAGCCATTAACGATTGCCAAATGCTCGCTGAGCAAAAAAAATTGTCGGTTAAACTGACCGCCACTAGTCAACATATTCACTACCAGCTTGACTATCACTGGAGCTATCGTGCCTTAGTTAACTTAATTAGTAACGCTATTGGCTATGCCAACAGCCAAGTGTTATTAACCTTAACCACTAAAAATAAGCAACTGCTCATCACCGTTGAAGATGACGGCAAGGGCGTAGCGGCGGACAAGCTTGCTGTTATTTTTACCCCTTTTGTTAAGCTAGACGCTGATCGCTCTCGTGAACAAGGCCACTTTGGCTTAGGCTTAGCCATTTGCGCTAAAGTGGTGGATTGGCATCAAGGGACAATAACCACAAGTAATCAGCAACGTTTATCTGGCGCTTGCTTCACGTTAAAATTCCCTATAGAAAAGTAATACCAATGGCACTAACTAAGTGATCATTTCCAAATGGCCTAAATAATTCTTTATTTAGAGTTTATAACCAATCACGCGGTACCAAATAGTGGCTAAGTTTGGCTTCATCGCTATTTTCTTCGGGTTGGTAGTTATATTCCCACCGCGCTAATGGCGGCATTGACATTAAAATAGACTCTGTTCTTCCGCCTGACTGTAATCCAAATAAAGTACCGCGATCAAAGACCAAATTAAACTCAACATATCGACCACGGCGATATAATTGAAATTGTCGCTGTTGCTCGGTGTATTGTTCATTTTTACGGCGATTCATTATGGGAACATAAGCATCAATATAACCTTGGCCCACGGCTTTGATATATTGTAAACACGTATCAAAATCCCACTTGTTCAAATCATCAAAAAATAAGCCACCAACACCACGCGTTTCATCTCGATGCTTTAAGTAAAAATACTCATCACACCATTTTTTATAATCACTGTAAACTTGTTCACCAAAAGGAGAACATAAATCATGCGCCACTTGATGCCAATGAATAACATCTTCATCGACAGGATAAAAAGGCGTTAAATCAAAACCACCGCCAAACCACCACACAGGCTCTTCACCTTCTTTTTCCGCAATAAAAAAACGTACATTGGCATGCGAAGTAGGAATATGAGGGTTGTTCGGATGAATAACTAAAGAGACGCCACAAGCCTGCCATGTACGACCTGCCAATTCTGGTCTATGTGCTGTTGCTGACGGGGGTAATTTATCACCTGAAACAACTGAAAAATTAACACCACCTTGTTCGACTACATCACCATTGGTCATCACACGGGTGCGACCGCCACCGCCTTCTTTACGTGTCCAATTATCTTCAATAAACTTACCACTGCCATCAGCCTGTGCTAATGCTTGGCAGATTTGATCTTGTAATTTTTTAAAAAATTCAATAACGATTGAGATATCAGGAACTTTATTTTGGTTAGCGGTAGAGTTATTCATGAAATAATAGTTTTCCGAAAGCGATGCGTAAGTAAAGCCGTATTATACCAAGCAAATTCACAATGCTAAACTACTACTAAGCGAATTAAACGTTTTAACTAATTCAAACTACTGATGCCATGCTGAATAGTTGTGGTCACCCCTTGCTCATTGAAAATTTTAAAGTGCACATCTCTTAAAGCATAAGGACGATAGCCACTCACCAATGCAAACCGTTGAGCAACACTGTGGTGAATAATAGGTGCATGGCTCGATATAACATCGTTGACATTTACCCGTACTAAACGCGGAGATAAGGTAACTGAATTAGCTTTAGTTCGAATTTGGCTATGTAGTTTTCCAGCAGGTAATGGTTTTATATTTAGGTCATCAACACAGATAGCATCTTGAGCACCCATTATTTTAAGCCCTTCATAATCAATGTCTTTCACGTCGATTATAGTCAATTCACTCTCAACACATTTAAGCATGTATTGCAGCGTTATATCAGACAAGCCATCAAACCAATAACTGCCACCAATATCAGCATGCACACCTGCGAACCATAACTCCATCACTCGTGCATCATGGTTAAATAAAGTAGGCTGAAAAACAATGCGTTTTTCATCTAAAGACACTAAGTGAACCGCTTTTTCAATATGTTTCCCTAAAGTGCCATTTTCAAAAACAATACCACTGGCAGGAAAAGTATCAGGATTTAAATCTAATGATCCTCGTGTGGCAGCAACTGTATCAAAAACGCCTAAAAACTTTACTTTTTGGGGTAAATGCGCAGCAAACATGCGGGCAATAGCCGCACCTCGGCTAAAACCAAAAATATAAATCTCATCATTGGGCGCGAAATTATGACTTAAATCGTCATTGGCTTGTGCCAATATGTCTTCCATATCGCCATAAGGGGGAGCAAACAAGGCATTGAACTTTCGGGTTAGCCAGTTGCCGCGCGTACCAACACCGCTGTAATAAAAGCTATGTTGATTTGGCGTACTCGCATTTCCCCCGTTAAGAGGGCTTAATTTTCCCCCAAAAAAGATATGCAATTTCAAAACATTGCTAATACTGCTATCAGCAAAATAATCATCAGAATCTTGAGGGGAATTACAGGTGCCATCAAAACAAAAAATAAGCTTGTTCATTTTCATCTCCGAAAATAGTCGCCTAATTATTTATCGAAAGAATAAGTACTCATAGAAAGACTAAGTACTCACCGAAAGACTAAGTAAAACGTAACGGTTACCACCGAGCCGCAATGCTTCACAGAGGGCTCTTCGAGCCTACACAGAGAATTGATTATTCTCTGTGTAGTGCACTTCTATTAATGATCAAATTGTTGTAATAGTCGACGCATTATCTGGTTGTTATAATGGTAAATTATCTTTTGGCTATTAAATAATTGCGGTAATTCAACAGCAAAAACCACTAAAATCAGTGCTAAGCCAAGTGGAGAGAAAATATTACTAAAATAAAAAATAATGCCAACAAACATAAACAAAACATTAGCCAAGCCTCGCTGCCACTTTCCTAAATAAAAATGATGTAAGCCAGCTACAAATGCCCAATTTAAAGCGGCGTAGGTGTCGGGATCTTTAATCTGTTGTAATTCTTGAGAATAATATTGTCTTTTTTGCGCCAAAGAGAGCGACGAGATTTGTTGCCTTAATTGATTTTCTTCTTGTTTTAAGTCTTCGTTATTCATCTTAACATCCTTATCATAAGTAGCTAAACTAACGGTTCATCACCGAGCCGCTATGCTTCGCCGAGGGCTCTTCGAGCCTACAGCGAGGTTTTATTATTCTCGGTGGTAATACTTTTTTACGCTGAATAAATACTAAATTAATACTAAATTAATACGAAACTTTATCTGTTAATATTTATTTTTCTGGAATGGGATCTTTGCGTATGACCACGCAATCAGGATCACTACAGCGCCTTATTCGTCCAATCCCCAAACGAAGCCCTTTTAATAAGCCAAAGTGCTCAATAGCTTGATAAGTATAATGGGAACATGTCGGGGTGAAATTGCACGAGGTGGCAAAGTGTTTAATAGAGCCACCACTTTGCTGATAACGTACAATAGCTTTAAGTACTAAATTAGTCAGCACAGGCATATCAGCCACGGCTGCGACCCAAAGTTAAAATAACCGCTTCGCGTGACCAAAACAACCAAAAACGCTTTTGTTCAATAACTTGAAAGGCCAGCTGCCACCCGTCTGCTGCTTCTTGATTTAATGTTGCTTCTAAACGCTTCAATGGTAAACCGCTTGAGCCTAACAATACCGTGCCGCAACCACCTTCCGTTACATAAACCACTTTGTATTCATCGTATTGCATATTGATTACTTCCCTGATTATATTTTTATTATTATGTCAGCAAATAAAGTATAAAAATCTGCATGATTTATCAAGTATTTTATTTATCGATTCATATCAAATTTTAGCCAATTACTGCCGTTTTCCTCTAGTCAACCGCCTATCCTCCCTGCTAGAATCTAAACCATTATTTTTTAGACAAAATGAGACGCAGATCAATGGGCAGAGCTTACCAAAACCGAAAATTATCCATGGCAAAAACCGCTGGAGCAAAGACCAAAGTATATTCAAAATATGGTAAAGCCATTTATGTATGTGCTAAAAATGGTGGCCTAGATCCCGATGGTAACCTTGCCTTGCGTGGCTTAATTGATAAAGCAAAGAAAGACCAAGTACCTACCCATGTTATTGACAATGCTCTTAAAAAAGCATCGGGTGCCGGTGGTGAAGACTTTGTTGACGCACGCTACGAAGGTTTTGGCCCAGGTAACTGCATGGTAATTATTGACTGCTTAACCGATAACGGCAATCGTACCATTAAAGATATCCGTCAATGTTTCACTAAAACCCATTCAAAAATTGGCTCGTCTGGCACAGTATCACACATGTTTGATCACCAAGCGGTATTCGCCTTTAAAGGTGAAGATGATGAAGTCGTTTTAGAAAACCTAATGATGGCCGATATTGATGTTAGTGACGTTGAGCTAGAAGACGGCATTATTACCGTTTATGCACCACATACTGAGTTTTTTAAAATAAAAACTGAATTTGCTAACTCTATGCCTGAGTTTGAATTAGAAGTTGAAGAAATCACTTGGGTTCCGCAAACTTATATTGATATTGAAGGTGAAGAAGATCTGGCTAACTTTGAAAAGTTCATTGCTATGCTAGACGATTGTGATGATGTACAAAACGTTTATCATAATGCTGAAATAAAAGATTAATCGTAACTGTTCACCATCGAGTCGCGATGCTTCACAGAGGGCTCTTCGAGCCTACACGGAGACTTTGTTATTCTCAGTGTAGTGCATAGCAAGCCCTACATGGATGTAGTTCACTTAGGTTATGCATGGAGCATATAACCTGCCTCGGTGCTCTCTGTGGTAAATATTTCTAAGCTGAATAAATACGAGTAATCATTAATAACTCATTTAACACTAAGCCCATTCCTGTGATGGGCTTAGTGTTTTTTACGATTTCACACTGTTGGTATTTCTGCTTTAATCCAGTCTAAGTGTTTCCTTAAAATATTGCTGTTAAAAGGCTTAACAATAAACCCCGACACTTTTGCTGCAATTAAATCGGTAACCTGCTTTTTATCATATTCACTCGAAACCATTAATACCGGTAAATTGGCTAAATTATTATCATGTCGAACTTTTTCCAATAGTTGTTTACCATCTAAGTTGGGTATGTGTAAGTCGGTGATCAATAAATCATAATCTTGCTCTCTGAGCTTTTTTAACGCTTCAAGGCCACTTACCGCTTCATCTAGATTGTTATAACCTAAGCTACGTAACATCTGTATCGTCACCTGCCGCATAGAGAGCATGTCGTCAACTACAAGTACTTTCATATCAAAATCCCTTTGCTGGATAAATTCATCAACCGTTAATTATAGTCATGAAAGTAAAACACGCCAATTTTCAAAAAAGTGCGCAAAATTGATGATCACTCATTAAAAATCAGCGGCGACCTCAAAGGTCATGATGTTTTTGGTCACGGGGTGGTGCAAGGTTAGCCTTTGGGCATGTAAATATAAACGTTGCGTATTGTTATCACTGCTATGGCTATCAACACAATTATGTCCATATAAGTCATCGCCCAGTATTGGCATATTTAACCCCTGAGGATGGGCACAATGCATCCGTAATTGATGAGTACGCCCGGTGACCGGCTGCAAATACAGTTTCGTTTTACCATCTATAATATCAATAACTTGCCATTGCGTTTTGGCGTGTTTGCCATGTTCAAAACACACTAATTGTCTTGGTCTGTCTTCAAGGTCGCCACGTAACGGTAAATTAATTTCGCCCTGCTCTGCTTCTAATTTAAGTATTTCTTTAATATCTCCCTCTAAAATTGCTTCATAACGCTTTTTAATGGTGCGATTGATAAATTGTTGTTGCAGATTTTTTTGCGCTCGCTTCGTTAAGGCCAACACCATCAAACCCGAAGTAGACATGTCTAATCGGTGCACAATAAGCGAGCCCGTTGCTTGAGGAAATTGTTGTTTGATACGTAAATAAACGGAGTCTTCAATGCTCTTCCCTGGCACCGATAAAAATTCGCTCGGCTTATTAACCACGACCATGTCATTGTCTTGATAAACAATTTCAAGGATTTTACCCAAGGCAGGATTCACCAATAAAGGATTATCATCAAGGGTTATGCCCTCTAGCATGTGCTTTAAAATAGGCTGACACTTACCAGAGCAGGCGCCATAAAACTTTTTATGTTGCCGTATTTCAGACTTAGGGGCTGGTCCCCACCAAAATTCAGCCATGGCTAACGGTTTCAACTTATGCCGAAAAGCATATTGTAATAATTTGGGTGCAGCACAATCACCCGTGCCTGCGGGGGGAATTGGGTAAGGAGCCTGTTGAAACAATGCCATCACATCTTTTTCAACACCGGCACTATTTAACAAACGATATTCTTTAAAGAGTTTTTTTTGCAATCTTGTTGACAGCTTTTTACGTTTGTTTTTAATGGCGTTAATTTCATCGGTTAGAACCGTCAGCTTTTGCTGCTCTTGAGCGATTAAATCGCGCCAATATTGCTTTAAATCTCGTAACTGATTTTTGTCAAACACGCTTTCTTTTGCTAATTGCTGAAAACATGCTGCTAACTCATCGTCGCTTAAAGACGCTTTTGCTTGGACACGTTTAACTTTTCTTACTTGCCTATTCAGGCTCATTTGACTTTGATGCAGAGCAAGCTGCTCATCTTGATGATTAAACATGATTGTGAGGGCTTGCTGATATTCTACTAACTGAGGATTGAGCAGCAATTTTTCTAACTCGCTATTAAGCTGGTTGATTATTTTACTTTCGGCATTAAAAAAATCAGTTTGCGCTTCTATATCAACCACGGCTGGCACAAAATTAATGCTGTTTTTATTAACAAGAGTATCCGCAGGAGTGTCAGCAAACAGTTTTCCAGAAAAAGCGGCAAGATAACCTATATCACCCTGCTCTGTTGCCACCAAAAGCACGCCAAACATTTTTCCCGTTTGGGCAAACTCTGCTGATAATTTTTGATGATGACTAAGCTGTTGCTGCAACTGTTGCTGCAATTCGTGCGCGGCTAATAAGCACAGTGGATGTGGCTCATAGCAAAATGGAAAGGTGAAACGTTTGGGTAAGTCGTAGTCAGCAATGGATTGCTTGAATAGAGTAAAACAGTTTTCTAAAGTAGGCATAACGCGTGTATTTAAACAAAGTATTCTATGTTCATTGTACCATAGACCCCACTAGGTAATGTTCATTCAACGGAACCTATTTATTATTTGGCTAATTTGGGCAATCGCAACGGGTTTTTGCACTATATACGAAAACTTACTCTCACTTTCGGCACTGGCTTTCAGCCGTTCAAAATAACCTGTTATCAGTATTACTGGGCAATCAGGGCGAACTTTATAGACACCGTTTAATATAGTTTCGCCACCTGACTCTGCAGCACCTAATATATAATCGGTAAGGACGAGATCAAAGCTGTCGGGATTATTATTTATATATTCAAGCGCGGCGGTTTGTGAAGTATAGGCTGTTACGCTGTAACCTATACTTTGTAACATATCCAACATAGCAACCTGAGTATTAAAATCATCTTCAATATAAAGAATGTTGGCCGAGCCGTGGATCACTTCCTCTGAAAAACCTTGATGTATGGCATTTTGTCCATCTATTGTCGAAGTAGGCAAATAAATAGTAAATGTAGAGCCAACTCCCAAGGTTGAAGCGACTTCTATGCAGCCATTATGGTTTTCAATAATTGACAAACAAGAACTCAAACCAAGGCCGTTGCCATCATCTTTGGTGGTGAAATAAGGCTTAAATATTGATTTTTGGCATTCTTCACTCATACCTATGCCTTTATCTTTAACTGAAATAGCGATATAAGATCCCGGCGTTAAATTACGGTGATCGGCCAATTCGATATTGCAGTAACTGACATTGACTATAATCACTTCATTATTAACAGAAGCATGTGAGGCATTAATAATTAGATTGCTAAGCACTTGATGAAGCTGATTTATATCAGCATATAACAGACTGTTAACATCAGAGGTTTTGTGCATAAGAGGAGATTTAATACTAGGCTGTATAAATGAAATAACATCTTCGATCATTTCTGAATTATTAAAAACGCTTTTAGTCACGTCTCCTTGTTTAGAATAGCTCATAAACTTTCCGGTTAGTTTAGCAGCTCTTTCGGTTGCTTTTTCAATACGATCTAAATACTTAAGCACTTCACTGGCATCACAGCCCTTGTCTATTTTCATGGCCGCAAGTTGAGAAGAGCCCAATATCATTGATAGAATATTATTAAAATCATGTGCTAAACCTGCCGAAAGGGTCGCTAGTGTCTCAAGTTTTTGATTGGCGATATTGGCATCTTCCACTTTTTTTCTTTCGGTAATATCATGAAAAGCACCGAGTATGCCAATAACGTCGCCACTGCTACCAATTAAAGGGATTTTACTGGTTTCTAACCAAGCAACATGACCATCAGCCTGCATTTGACTTTCAATGATATTTAATTCGGCTTTATTCGACTTGATGACGCGTTGATCACATTCACGGAAAAAATCGGCTTCTTCCTTTGTCCAAGGCATGTCGTAATCTGTTTTGCCAATATAGTCTTCGGGTGAATTAAGGCCAGCAACGTCAGCAAGCGCTTGATTGCATCCTAAGCCAACACTATTTTTATCTTTCCAAAAAATACAAAAAGGTAAAGCATCAATAACGGCTTGAAACATTTCTAATGACGGCTGGTGATTATTTTTATCCATAAAAATACTGACGCCCCTTACGCTAAGCAGATGAAATAACCTGTAAAAAACTTTTAAAACGACGTTATTAAAAGCTTATATTTTATCTGAGTATAGATGAGGTTTAGCCAATTGAAATAGCTATTTTCTCCCTTGGTTTATTTCGGCAAAATAAACCGTTTTATCATGTACAGTCCACAATGGACGTTTCGCCATCACTTGCGTAAACATTGGGCTTTGAAGATAGCGGTTAAGCCATTGTCTTAATTTAGGATAAGGCGACTGCAAGTACCATTGCCGCTCTACACGTGCAAACTGACGAATAAAAGGTAATAGTGCAATATCTGCCAAGCTTGCTTTTGATGACATAAAATAATCATGTTGAGATAAACGTTGCTCTAAATCGTTAATATACACTTCACATGCTTGCCGACAATCAGTGAGAGTATTTTCATGATAACGTTTAGCGCATTTGTAGGCTTCTAAACAAGCTTTAAACTCAGTATCAAAGAGGGCAATGAGCTTAAGCATTTCAGTCAAAGAATCATCATCATTTTTTTGCAGAAAATCATTGGCATCGCTTGCTTTCAATGCCCACAGCATCACCTCTAAGCTTTCATCAATAATTTGTTTATCGGCTAGCACAAGTATAGGTACTGTGCCTTTAGGTGATGCCAACAGCATAGCCGCAGGCTTGTTAGTCAAAACAACATCACGCAATATTACCGGCTGCTGAGCATAGAATATGGCTATTCTCGCTCGCATTGCATAAGGACAATTTCTCAGTGAATAAAGTACGGGGTAAATTTTTTGCTCAGTCATTTTTTCACTCGTGTTATTGTTTAGTAATTGCTATTTATTCGGCTTAGCAATATTTACCACAGAGAGCACTGAGCATAACAACGTCTCTGTGTAGGCTCGAAGAGCCCTCGGTGCAGCATCGCGGCTCGGTGGTGATATAGTTACAATAATTGTTTAGTTACTTGTTTAGTTACTTGTTTAGTTACTGAAAAGATATTTCTGTGATTAAGAAAGCACTTTAGCGCTATTCATTGAGTGATTATACGGGTAAAATCCCCCTCTTTTAAGTTTTGCCCCATTAAAGTTGTAGAAATAGGTTGTAACAATGAATTCTGAAATTGAGTTATTAGCGCCGGGCGGTGATGTCGATGCCATTAAAGCGGCGATTATTGCGGGTGCCGATGCGGTTTATTGTGGCCTAGACACGTTTAATGCTCGCAACCGAGCCTCTAATATTTCCTTTGATGAATTAGTGGGTATCATTCGATTAGCGCATCAATATCAATGCAAAATTTTTCTGACGTTGAATATTGTTATTTTAGAGCGTGAATTTAAATCGTTAGCAACCTTATTAAGCAAATTGGTGAATACCACGTTAGATGGCGTGATCGTGCAAGATATTGGCATGTTCAACTTGATTAAAAAGTATTTTCCCAGCTTAGATATTCATGCCTCAACTCAATTAACTACCCATAATGTCGGACAAATTCCTTTCCTGAAAAAATTAGGCGCTTCACGAGTTAATTTATCAAGAGAGTTAAATTTAAAAGAAATCACCGCCATCACGCAAGCCGCGCAAGAGCACGAGACCTTAGTGGAGGTGTTTGTTCATGGTTCATTATGCGTTGCCTTCTCTGGTTTGTGTTATTCAACCTCAGCAAGCGTGGGTAATTCAGGCAACAGAGGTCGTTGTAGCCAAGCATGTCGTGAAGAATATGAAACCACTCCCTCAGGCAATAACTTCCCGTTAAATATAAAAGATAACTCCGCTTTTTTTGATTTACCTGCCTTAATTGATGCTGGCGTCCACTCATTTAAAATTGAAGGCCGTATAAAAGGTGCTAACTATGTACACACGGTGGTAGATAGTTTTCGTAAACAGATTGATGGCTTTGTGAATACGGGTGAGTTAACCCAAGATGGCGAGCGTTTATATCAAGTATTTAATCGCGATTTTTCTAATGGTTTTTTACGTGGTGACTTAAATCAATCTATGTTTATTGATAATCCGCGTGACAATTCTACTAAACACGCTGTCGATAAAAACCAAGCGATATCCGTTGTACAAATACATGAGGTAGAGCAAGAGCTTCATCAGCAAAATAAAGCTATTAAAGCCACGGTATTTGATAAAATAAAATGCTTAACTATTGATAAGTTACCACTCACCTTAAGCTTTTCAGGCGTAGAAAATGAGCCGTTCGCTATAATGGCCACGCTGGTGAATAATGGCTCTGCAACTGAAAAGGACAGCCAAACATTCACGGTGCAATCAAGTAGTTTATTGATTAAAAGTGAACAGTCGAGCATCGATGTTAATGTTATCGAAAAACGTTTCAAAAGCTTTAACAATAGCCATTATAATTTATCTGAGCTCAACACCGATAATTTAGCCGCTGGGCTCAGCATCCCTTTTAAAGAATTAACCGCGCTGAAAAAGCAACTGGCGTTATTATTGAATGATAATAAAGCCGTACTGCCAGCAGTGCAGCTGCCCAAGCTTAAGCAACACGCTAAACCAGCAGGCAGTAAAGCTAAATTGTCACTGTTAATTTGTGATGACACTGATATTAACTTGTCAGCAGTAACTAATGCCGATATTTACTTTAAGTTACCCGATGCCTACAAACGCGGCTGTACTAAATACGTCACTTTTTTCCAAGCAAACCCGCAATTAATTCCGTGGTTTCCCTCGGTATTAATTGGTAAAGATTACGATGCCGCTTTAACTATTTTGCAGCAAGTTAAGCCCAAATTAATCGTTACCAATAATACTGGTATCGCTTATGAAGCCTATAGACTGGGCATTAAATGGATAGCGGGACCATTTTTAAATACCACCAACTCTTATGCATTAATGGCATTTAAAGAAGAGTTTGACTGTCATGGCGCCTTTATTTCAAATGAGATCAATAAACAGCAAATAAAAAATATTGCCAGACCCGAAAACTTTAAGCTTTTCTATAGTATCTATCACCCTATTTTGCTGATGACCAGTAGACAATGCTTTTTCCAACAAAGCGTTGGTTGTGAAAAACCAAGAATTGACAATGGCTGTATGCTGTCATGCGATAAATCGACCACTATTACCAATCTTAAAGGCGATAACTTTGCTATTGATAAACAAAAGGCAGGTTACCCAAGCATTTATAACCCCGATCAATTTTTGAACATGGAGATCATTAACGATCTCAGCGACTTATTTGACGGCTTTATGATTGATTTAACCAATATTGGTGCCGGTGATAAACCATCACCCGATAAAGTAAAGTTGATCAAGCAGTTTGAGCAATTACTCAATGGTCAAGATGAGGTGGTAGAAATTATCAATAACTTAGTGCCAGCATCAACGGTTAGTCAATATCATACCGGTTTGTAACATACTGGCTTATAACGTACTGGTTTATAACATAAGTTTTTAGTATTTATTCAGCTTAGCAATATTTACCACAGAAAGCACCGCAACTCGGTGGTGAACCGTTACAGTTTTTAAAGGAATAAACTCACTTCTGCATTAAGTTAATGGCATTGGCCGTCATACTATTAACGCCCGTTAAAATAGTAAGCCTAGCATCGGGGGCAAACTTCTCAGAATGAAGAGAAGGTAGCCCTTGGTTATTTTCTTTAGCAAATTTATATTGTTGTGGGTTTACGGCTCCTAGCCATAATAAGGTACTTGGAATTTTGTCTTTAGTGCGACCATAACGAGAAAAGTCCTCTCCTGCCATAACAGGATCGACTACGACAACATTCGCTTTCCCTATCGCTTGTGAAATATTATCAACAACTTGTTGGGTAAACTCAGGCTGATTATAAACAGCAGGCGTATATTCTTGCTTAACAACAACCTCAGGGAGCAGCTTGTCTGGCATACCCGCGGTTTTTGCGACACCATGGCTAATTTGCTTGATACGTTGCAATAAAAAATCACGTGCTTTATCTGAGTAAGAACGTACGGTTAACTGCAGTTTAACTTCATTACCAATGATATTGTGTTTAGTACCGCCGTGTATTGAGCCAACGGTTATCACCGCCGATTCAAGGGGTGATATTTCACGACTAACAATCGTTTGCAGCTTTAATATTATTTCTGCCGCCATCACTACCGGGTCTTTAGTGTTATGTGGATAAGCGCCATGACCGCCAATACCTTTTATTAACATATCAACCGAGTCAACATTCGCCATAGCATAACCTTTAACATAGCCGACCTTACCAGCCGCTAAATCTGCCGAAACATGCATGGCGACATTATAATCAGGCAGAGGGAATTTTTTAAATAACCCTTCTGCTAACATCTGTTTGGCACCATAACCAATCTCTTCACCCGGCTGCGCGATCAGCATTAACGTACCTTGCCAATGGTCTTTGTATTTAACCATTTGTTTTGCCGTACCAAGCAATACCGTCATGTGCATATCATGACCACAAGCATGCATTACCGGTACAGATTTACCCGCTCCATTTACCGTAGTGACGGTGCTCGCATAAGCTAAGCCCGTTTTTTCTAATACTGGCAGTGCATCCGTGTCGGCTCTTAGCATTACCGTCGGCCCGTCACCATTTTTTAAAATTGCCACGACACCGGTTTTAGCTATGCCCTCAGTAACGTCAAAGCCGTAATGCTCTAACTTTTTTGCTAAAAAATTGGCGGTGTTAAATTCAAACTTTGAGAGTTCTGGCGTTTGGTGTAAATGGTGATAAATTTTTTCTAAAGCTGGAATATCATCTGCAACGGACTGTTTAAGTTCAGCTGCATTGCTACTAAATGACAAGGTTGTAACGAGATAAAGAAAAATTAGTGGGTACGTTTTCACAATTAGGCTTCCATTGTTATTATTTTAATGTCGAGGTTTAAGTTTAAATATGTCGTCATCATTCAACGATGAATGATTAGCAAACTGTGATCACTGACCAGGATCCATCACCAATTCATTAGCTTGCTGATTAATCACATAGTCAATAAACACGCTTCTATAGTCTTTATTTTTACCATACCACTTTTCAATGACCTTAAGATGCGCCATCAAGGCATCATCGGTTATAATTTGATTTATTGCTGCCATAGCCTTATAACCAAAGGGCGTTTTAGAACAATGTGTATGCATACTGGTGTACATATCCATTTCATCAATATTATAAAACTGGTACTTATTGGCAATCTTATTTTCTTTGGCTTCAAAAATAGATTGTGCAGAAAAACCGAAAAAATAATCGACATGGCCGTTATCTAACATTTTAAGATCAAGCTCAACTTTACTGACTGAAGAAAAATATATGTTGCCTTTGTCTCTATTTTTTTCAATCAGTTCATGAACTTTTTTAGAGTATGACATGTCTTCCAAATAACCCAGTTTTAGATCGGTATTTTCCAAAAGTTTTGCTAGAGATAAGCTCTTTCCAGGTTTTCCGAATAAATTCTGCTTAGATTTTAAGATATGAATGCCAGATCGAGGAGCAAGCGAAATGGCTTTGCTATGTACTCGAAAATCTTTACTACCGGGCACAATCCATGCCCATGCAACACAAACATTTTCTTGGCGAATTAAGGCATGGTACCTTCGGGTATTACTGAGTACGTTTTCATGGTGATATTGAGGTAAATGCGACTGGATCATTGCCGTAAAAGTATCCCCTGCACCTTGACCTTGATACTCTCCGTCGATAATAAAATTGGGCACCTGATCCCAAATTAACCAACGGATAGTTTCTTTATCTTGTGCAAAAACACTGCGACTAAATAAACTAACCCAAAAAATTAAAACCAATACAAAAAAATTCAGCATTTAAGCCCTCAAAATATGACTATTTACCTAGTTATTATATTCTAAAAACACCTAATCAGTAATGCTTATCACCTTGCAGGCTAAAAGAATAAGACATTGTGAGCTTGATATTTAACCTCACCGTACCTACTTCATAATAAAGCTTAGCAATTAAAGTTCATTATGTTGTCTTATTTATTACCAATATTGATTGGCGTTGTACTCATAGGTTACTCTGCTGGCAAACCATATTGGCGCAAGTATCAACGCGATAAAATTAAAAGCCAGCCTTTTAAAAAAGAGTGGCGTAAAATTATTCAGCAAAGAATACCTTATTTTAGGCAAATGCCCGCAGACTTACAGCTACAGTTAAAGCAACATATTCAGGTATTTTTAGCCGAAAAAACGTTTATCGGTTGTAACGGCGTTAAAATAAGCGATGAAATACGCATAACTGTCGCTGCACAAGCGTGCCTTTTATTACTTAATCGCAAAACTGATTATTATCCTAAATTGCGCACCATACTCATTTACCCTCGCGCCTTTATTAAAGAGCAACAAAGTATCAATGCAGACGGCGTTCAACATAGTCAAAAAATGGCTTTAGCGGGTGAATCATGGGATTTTGGCAAAGTAGTTTTATCTTGGCAAGACACTATAGCAGGGGCGAAAATTCCAGATGACGGCCGTAATGTGGTGATCCATGAGTTTGCCCATCAATTAGATCAAGAAAATGGTCAAGCTAACGGTGCTCCGCTCTTAGATAAAGGGCAAAGTTATCAATGCTGGTCAGCCGTCTTTTCCGCGCAATTTGAACAACTGAAAATTCAAGCAAAAACAGCAGCACCGTCATTATTTGATTATTATGGCGCCACCAACCCAGCTGAATTTTTTGCGGTGGCTAGCGAAGTGTTTTTTGAACAAGCGCAACCGTTATGTTTTGAATATCCAATGCTTTACCGTCAATTAAAACAGTACTACCAAGTTGATCCCATTCATTGGCAATAAAGCAAATATCGCTTAAGTATTCCATCATCAAGCAAATTGCTGTATAACGGCGCTATGAAAATTCCAAAACGTATTCAACCGCTCGTAGATGATGGCCTAGTTGACGAAGTGATCTGTCAACTAATGAGTGGCAAAGAGGCCACTGTTTTTATGGTTCGCTGCGGCGATGAAATTCGCTGTGCTAAGGTTTATAAAGAAGCCAATAAACGTAGCTTTAAAAAAGCCGCTCAATACCAAGAAGGCAGAAAAAGTCGTAATAGCCGACGTGCTAGAGCCATGGAAAAAGGCTCTAAGTATGGTCGTAATCAACAAGAAGAAGCATGGCAAAATGCTGAAGTGGATGCACTCTATACCCTTGCCGAAGCGGGCGTTCGAGTACCCCACCCTTTCGGCTGTTTTAGCGGCGTTTTGCTGATGGAGTTAATTACCGACGAAGCTGGCGATGTTGCACCACGGTTAAACGATGTGGTGATGTCAAAAGAACAAGCCATTGAAGACCACCAACTAGTCATGAACTATATTGTCCGCATGTTATGCGCGGGTGTTGTCCATGGTGATTTATCAGAATTTAATGTGCTTGTTGACGAATATGGTCCAGTTATTATCGACTTACCTCAAGCCGTAGACGCTTCTGCCAATAATAATGCTAAAGCGATGTTAATTCGTGATGTTGATAATATGACTCATTACTATGGTCAATTTGCACCTGAATTACTGTTAAGTAAGTATGCTCAAGAAATGTGGGCCTTGTATGAAAATGGCGAGTTAACTTTCGAAACAAAACTCACTGGACTATTTAAAGAAAGTGATATTGCTGCCGATGTTGATAACGTTATAGAAGAAATAAAAGCCGCTTTTGCTGAAGAGCAAGATCGCCTACAACGTATAGCCGAAGCTAATGAAATAGACGAGTAAATATTTTATCAGTAGGTAGTAGGAAATAATCTCTTATTACTTATTACTTATTATAAGATAAGGCGATTCAGCAATGAGTCGCCTTTTTTGTTGCTGCGATAGACTATAAGCCCCGTTGCCACTCTTGCCTTAAATTAACATCATTCGGTTGATGCAAGGCTAACCTAACTTGGTTTAGTAACGCCTCTTTATCACTCCCTAATACACCCTTGAGCACTAAGTAGTTTGAAGCATGATCAGAGCGGAAAATTGTTTTCTCTAACTCTAGCTCAGAGAGTAGTATTTCCATTTCAGTAAATAACTCTTGCTGTGTTAATTGCCTAAAGGGTTGCAATGATGCTTGGGTAAATTTACTCGCAAAGCGCTCTTCGCCTAATGGAAAACTAACCACCAGCGTTGATAAATAATTAGGCTGGGCTTCATTCATCAATTTCGCTGAATTAATGGCATGTTGGCGAGATAATTCAGGGCCACCAAGGCCGTTTAAAATCATCACCGAGCTTTTCATCCCTGCTTGCTTGATTTTGTTGAGGGCGATTAATGAACTTTGATAAGTCTCGCCTTTCTCAATGAGAGCCAGTACTTCATCATCGCCACTTTCACAGCCAATATACATGAGTGTCAGGCCTAAGGCTTTTAACTCGGCTAACTGCTCCACCGTTTTATTGCCCAAGTTTCGAGGTAAACAGTAACTAGATATTCTGCTGACCTGAGGTAAATGCAGCTTTATTAACGCTAGAATTTCTTTTAAGCGTTTAAATGGCAACATCATTGCGTCACCATCAGCAAGAAATACTCGTCTTGTTGCTATGCCAGACTCAGCTACTTTAATAATTTCTTGCTCAATCTGATCCACTTTCTTGGGTCTGAATTTTTTATCTTCGCTAGTATACATATCGCAAAAGGTGCACTTATTCCATGAGCAACCATTGGTGACTTGTAATATTAGGCTTTTCCATTCGCTAGGTGGACGAAATACGGGTTCAATGTAGTTTATTGGATACATAATCTTTGCTATTTATCTAGGACAAAATCAACTTACAGGTATGTTAACACTTTAACCAAGGCTGTTTATTAGTTATATGTATTATCCCCAGCCAAGCGCGCAAAAAAAATCAGCAGCAAAGCTACTGATCTTTAATTAAAAACTGTCAACGCATTTAACGCTATTTTTTAATCCAACCGCCTGAGGTCATTTTAATTAAATGGCCAGAGCGCGTTTTAGCGATAGCTTTTTCTCCTGCCAAGGCGGTAACTTGCTTCATGGTGAGTTTATTTTTACGGGCGATATCAAGGTAAATGTTTTTACGTTTTTTATTTATCTCGGCTACTAAACTAGTTGTTTCTGGGCTAGTGACAACAATCCCTAAATAACCATTGGCCATTTCGCCCACTAAACCTTGCTGTTTTGCTTGCTCTAGTGACACTGCCCAAGCAGAAAAGGTAATGGTGAAGGCAACAATAGTTAAACCGAGTTTTTTCATTAATTTATACATTAATTTGTGCGTTAGTTTGTGCATAGTTTTTCCCTAAAAAATTTCACTATCTTCACTAAAAATACTATCAAGCTCTTTATCTACTTTTACCCGTATTTCGTGATCAATCTTTAAATTTAAATTAATGGTAATAGGCTCTTTCGCGCTAACTTCTACTTTGTGTGTACAACCAGAAAATAGAAAAATAGCTAATGCCATTACGAGTACTTTATCCATAAATGCTCCTTAGTTTTTTTGTAAATTGTCAATAATAGATTGCTCTAAATGCTCGCTAATATTTATTGATTTCAATAACCCTAATAAGTCATAGCTAAGGTTTAGATTGAGATTAACATCATTATCAAGATCCGGGTTTCTCCCCTTGATGATAGTGTCAAACAGCATATAGCCATCATTAGCCATAGAAACATCAGAAGACAATTGATGATAGTGTATGTTTTGCATGGCATCAAATGCCAATTTCAACTGTAAATCACTTGCTTTTAACTGTTCAACCGTCGGGTTATTAGCCACTTTAATAATACCATTACCAACATTATGCAGCTCACCGCCAGCAATGGTAAATTGTTTATCATT
Source organism: Colwellia sp. 39_35_sub15_T18 (assembly GCA_002162675.1). GTDB lineage: Bacteria > Pseudomonadota > Gammaproteobacteria > Enterobacterales > Alteromonadaceae > Colwellia. The sequence continues at coordinate 151,903 of MAAE01000037.1, forward strand.
TAGCATGATAGGCAAGCTACCCGAAATTTTTCCTGTCACTATAATGCCTTGTTTTGGATCTAGCTTAAGTAGTTCCTCTAAGTCTATACTAGTTAGCTGAACATTAACTGAACGGCTAATGTCAAAAGGCCAATGAGCTTGGGCAATGTTAACGCTGCCGCCAAGGGTTTTGGCATTAACCTGTGTTGCGGTGATACTCAGCGTTTTGTTTTTAAAGCTAAAGGTTGTTTGTGCAGAGAGTTCAGTTAACAGTGGTGCTGTTTCTACCTTGGCAATAGTTAAGTTATTTATCGACTTTTTATCGACGCCACCAGATTTAATATAACCGTCAGATAGAATAAATTTTTGCTGCCAATTAAGCTCTTGTAGCCAAGTTCCTGCAATTTCACCGCTAACATCGTGTATTGAAATATCAAGCCTTGCGCTATTATTTAACCAATTATCTGTATCTGTTAACTGCCCCGATAAATGATAACTAACACTGCCATCAATGAGTGATAATTCAATAGGTAAGTTGTGTTTTAACGTTAGCAATTCGGTAAGATGTAAATTTTTCGCAAAAATTTCTAACTGAGGTTCAGTGATAACACCATTAAGCTTTACGTTTGCTAGTGACTGCTTATCGGCACTTATGTTTGCGCTTATGTTTGCGGTAATGCTGATATCTTGCAACGAACCGCTAATGTCAGCCTGCAATGCAACTTGTGCTATTTGAGCGATATTCGTTATTTTTAGCTGTGCAGCCTGACTATTAAGCTGTAAAGATAACTCTGTTCGTCCTTGATTATCAATATGAATAGTCCCCTGACCATTGACGATTATTTTTTTTATGCTCAGAGCATGTTTATTAATTGTGTTAGCCGTGCTATTTATTTTTGTTGAGTTTAGGGGTGATTTTGATAATTTTAGCATTGACAATTCAAGCGTTGTAGTAGGGCTAAAAGTAACTTGCCAACCTAAACTATTTTGTTTTACTGTGCCTGTTGAGGCAATGTTAACGGCTTGCTTGCTTATGTTATTTAAACGACTAATTAGCAGCTTTGCCTGCGCCGCATAGTTGCTCTGCTTTAAGGTGAGATTAAGAGTTTTATTTTTTTCATAAACCAAAGAAGTATCTGTAAAAGTTACTTGTAAGGGATTTTCTTTATTGTTTGACGTTAATTCAACACTGGCAATAAAAACTTGCTGTTTGGCAAAGTCAATTTCTATCTTTCCTTGTGGCTTGATGATCAAACCGTTACTAGGGTTATCTTTAATGATATTAATAACATCAGCAGCTATGTTTTTTCTAACTAAAAGCTCACGCAGTTTTTGCTCATTGAAGTTAGTATTCACAACGCTTTGCTCATCAAGAGTAAACAAGGCTTGGTCAGCGCTTATACGTGTTTGCCATGAAAGCATGCCGTTAATATTGAATGAGTCACTTTTCTCTAGGCCAGTTTGAGCTATGTCACTTTTTTCTTTACCACTTTTTGCTATATCACTTTTTTCTATGCGAATAATGCTGTCGATTGCAACGTTATTAAGCTGACTAGTGGCGGTGAATGTTTCTTTATACCATTGCAACTGAGTTGAGAATTTACCGGCTATTATTAGGTTTTTATCGTGTTTCGCCGGTAATATTAGCTGATGAACAGCTAAAAATTGCTTTAATGGTGCTAAGTCGGCGTTGAGCTTGGCGGTAAAACTTTTTCCTTCAGGTTTGAGATTAACCGAGAGAATATTGGCTTGTTCAATGTCTTTTAATGCCAGCTTAATATTACTTTTATTGGCGACAAGCTGTCCGTAAAAAACAGCTTTGTCGGCATTATCCACTTGAGTGAAAGGAAGGTAAGTAAACTTTTTAATTGTTATCGGTAGCGGTACAGTAAATTGCGCTATTGTTGCTAAGTAATGCTTAACACTATTTTCAGCAAAGACTTGCTGATTATCATCACTTTGCTCTAGTAACTTTGCTTTACCTTGAATGCTCATTGCTGCAACATGGATAGCGCTTACCGGCAAGGTTGAAGAGAGTTGTAATTGTAAACGGACATTCTCAAGCTCTATATCGGCTTGCGGGGAATGAATACACATTTTACTAATAACAATGTCAAAAGAAGGCGTTAAGTTAAACTCTACACAGCTTAGTTGTGCCTTATGTGCTAATAAAAAGTCATTGATGCTATAAGTAACAATTTGCTTGCGAGCAAAAAAAACGACGCTGACTAAGAGAATAGCTCCTAATATGAGGATTAAGGTCAGTTTTATAAAGCGCACGTTGAATCCTTACGATAAGCGATTAATGAGAATTTAAACTTAGCTTTTCAACTAATCACTTGTATTTTCAGTGAATATATTATTAATTATATCAGAAATACCTCAATGCCAGTTCTTATTTATGCTAATGCGCGATAGTATTTTTATCTATGGCTAGCTTAGTTAATTTGTTAAAATTCAAGCATATTATCTACTCTGTTAATCTTACCTATTCCTTTATGCGTTTATTAAAATCTACCATCCATGCTGATATTACTGATATGTCTGTAAAAATTTTTACTCGAAAAGCGACTCGCGCGATTGTGCTAAATGGGGAAAATATTCTTTTGCTTTATACCAAGCGTTATCACGACTATAGCTTACCCGGTGGTGGCATTGATGAAGGAGAAAGCAATATTGGTGGCCTAATTCGTGAATTAAAAGAAGAAACAGGTGCGCATAATGTCCAAAACATCCAAGAATTTGGTTTATATGAAGAGTTTAGGCCTTGGCATAAAAGTGGTTTTGATATTGTTTATATGCAGTCTTATTGCTATGTGTGCACCATAGATGAAGAGTTATTAACCCCTGAGCTTGAGTCGCATGAAATAGATAATGGTATGCACCCCATTTGGATGAACATTCATCAAGCTATCAGCCATAATGAACACACCATGGCTAATAGCAAAAAGAAAGGGCTTTCAATTGAGCGTGAAACTTTTTTATTAAAACTCATTGCTAGTGAGTTGTTGCATAAATGTTAAATATTTAACTAAATCGCTATAAGTTATTGTGGTATGTGTTTATAATTATTTGTATCCTGCTTATGGAAAAACACTTTTGAAATGAATCATCTGCAACGCTCCTTAACATTAACAGAAGCCACCAATGACTTACTCAGTCAATGTGATTTACCCGCGTCATTGACTATAGAGCAATGTGCTACTTCACTAGCGATGAGTATGACTTCTTTTCGCCGTAAACTTGCCCAAGAAGAAAGTAGCTATAAACTCATTCAAAGTAAGTTTTTAAATGAATTATGTGTCACGGCATTGTTAATCAAAGATATTAAAATTGATGAGCTTGCCATTAAGTTGGGCTACTCTGAAAGAGCCACATTTGAGCGGGCATTTCGCCAAAAGTTCGCTATAACACCTGCGCAGTTTCGTGAATTGTCAATGATTGGCAATGATCATAGTAGCCATAAAAAACTTATCGAAATTGCTCAAAACATGCCGCCGATGCCGGGTAGTTGTCGGCAGTTGCTTAATGAAAAAGAGCAAAATAGTCTTGATCTACAGCGCGTGGTTGAAATTATCAGTAAAGATGCTATTTTTTCGGCTCGCATTATGGGACAAGCCAGTAAAGCCATCTATGGTAGAACGCCGAAGAGCCTACAAGAAGCCATTAGTCGAAACTTAGGTGTTGGTGCGGTTGTTAATTTCGCGATTGTTTACGCCATGAAAGATGCGCTACAAGATAGTGTTGAGCAAGTAATTATTAATCAATACAGCGAAGCTTTTTTACTTGCCCCTAAGCTTTTTCAACGCATTCGTAAATCGTTAGCTGCCGATATTAAGTTTGATAATGCTTTAACCGAGCAAGTACTGGTGTTTGCCTTACTAGGTGTATTTTTACTTAGCCATAAAAGTGCTTATAAACACAAATTCATGTTGTATTCATTACAAGGGATCGATGATTTGCACTCACTTAATCATCATATTAGGGAGTCAATGGGGATCAGCGTTTACTCGTCATCATCACTGATGTTGTCGCTATGGCATATTGATGCCAACCTCGTTAAACAGCTTAATCATTTAGATAAAGTAACTCAGTTACGAGCCAAGAGCAGCGAGCAAGATGAATTGGTATTGTTTATGTTGTCGTGTTTGTATTTTTCTGCCGCGGGTCATGCAGATTTTAGTGCCTTAGAGCAAAAAGCAGCATTATTAAATATTAGCGATTTTGCTGAAATAAAAATGCAATTGTTGCATTCATAATAGTGCCCCTGACAAACAAGAGCCATGAGCCTATCCTTATAAAACTAACGCTTTAAAACTATCCACTGAAAACGAAGTAAGTGGGATTATGAACCTTCTCAGCCAGTAGTAAAAGGGGGCTTGCTATAGACCGAGAAAGCCATAAAAACTTAGCCTTTATCCATGCACTTTTTTCTGTTGGCGCATCACTAATGCCGCCACTGCCATTATAAAAAAGATAAACATTGATGGTTCAGGCACTGTAGTTACTTGCTCTAAAGAGACATTGTCGATTAAACCACCTAAAGAGTTTTGTCTACCAAAGGCGGCAAAGCTTAAATTCATTGATTGGGCTTGTGCGGTAAATGAAACTGACTGTAGTACCCAGTTTGGCGTTAAGCGGCGTCTGCTATCGCTAGCTAAAACCGCTTGCATATCCAAATCAAAAGTCGTTGCTGCGTCATACCAGAATACATTAATGCCATTGTCATTTTTACCATTGGTACGAGGCTTGTAATAAAACTCTAAAAGGTAATCTGCGCCAACAGTTAATGAATTTAATGTTTGTGTCATCACCGCATTTGATGCCCCACGAGGGTGAGAGTCTAACTCAACATGATGAGAGCCATCTTGCGAGCGAGTTACAACATTCTTTTGCAACTCTATGCCATTACCATGCGTGGTTACCCAGCCTGGTAAACGATAAAATACATCCCAAGCACGGCTTTTATTCTCATAAGCATGCAAATCGGTGTTAAACACTGCTCCTACAGACGTTGAATAATCAGCAAATGTCGTTTGCTCGAAACTACCATTAGTAATTAATGAGGCCTGAGAAATTGTACTTGCTACGATTAAAGCAATCGATAACATCATTTTATTAACAAATGTAGACATATAATAGCTGCTTCAGTGATTTAGGAATATGCTGCTAAGTATACGTCGCTGAATAGTTAAAAATATGGCTAAACTGTCCAAATTCACCTAATACTAGTAACGCTAGCTTGTCACCATTTGACTTATCTGCTTGGCACGCTCTTCATCTGACATTTCTGCAGGCTGCGGAGTAATAATACCTATTTGGCACGCTGGGCGCATAGCAAGTTCATCTAACCATCGTGTTAAGTGACTCAAGCCATCAATACTTATGCCGCTCCATTCATGTATCCGCACCCAAGGCCAAGTCGACATGTCAGCAATGCTGTATTCATTTCCTGCAATATATTGATTGTTGGCAAGTTGAGCATCTAACACTTCAAATAATCTACGCCCTTCATTTTGATAACGATCTATAGCAGCAGGTATTTTTTCAGGGAAGTAACGGTAAAACACATTGGCTTGACCCATCATTGGACCAACGCCTCCCATTTGAAACATTAGCCATTGCATCACTTGGGAATATTTTTTGGGGTCGCTGGGAATAAACCTGCCCGTCTTTTCTGCCAAATACAGTAATATTGCCCCAGACTCAAAAACAGCAAAGTCATCATTATCACGATCAATAATTGCTGGAATACGGCCATTGGGATTAATGGCTAAAAACTCTGGTTTTTTTTGCTCTGACGCCATTAAATCAACATGGTGGACTGTATATTCAAGCCCCATTTCTTCTAAAGCTATCGATATTTTATGACCATTAGGTGTGGCTGCGGTATACAGTTCAATCATGAGTTTACCTCTAATGTTATTAAATCATTTTGTACCTAACGGTACGTTTTGACTTAAATTATACCGTTAGGTACAATATGTCAATTATTTATATATGTTAATTTGAGAAATTTGTGGCTAGCGGTCGGAAAAAAGCATTTGATGAAAAAGAAGCACTGCGTGCCGCAATGGAAGTTTTCTGGCTAAAAGGATACGTGGGTGCTTCATTAACAGACCTTACTCTAAGTATGGGGATCAATAAGCCCAGCTTATATAGTGCCTTCGGCAATAAAGAAGCATTATTTATCAAGGCCACTAAACTCTATATAGAATCAGCGGTGAAAGTCCACCTCAAGGTATTGAATGAGCCTAACACACCACTAGCGCAACGCTTAAAAAACTATATGATGTCAATAATTGCCACCCAATGTGAATCTGAGCAACCCAAAGGCTGTTTTCTGGTGTTATGTCAATCTGAGACATTGGGCGGGGACATTCCAGAGGCTGCCGCTCGCTTTCTGCAAGAGGCTGGCAATATTCCCAAACAGCGACTCACCGCTATATTTAAAGAAGACCCAGAAGCGATTACACTAAAGCTAAACCAGAATGCTGACGGTAATGTTTTGAGTTTATATACCACATTAACAGGCACCGCATCTATGGCGCGCTCTGGCGTAGCTATTACTGATTTAGAATATGTGGTTGATACCACGCTACGGGGAATTGGTATTGAGTAGCTACTGAATAGGTACTCAATAAAGACAACGAACAGCAGGTGTTCTCTTTCATTAACCTAGATAATAATCTTGTAAAAGTACAAGGCATTCCAGCCAACAAATAGCGCAATGGCGTAGCTCAATAAAGTGCCTAACATCATATATTCAGTCAGTTTCATATCCTTATTTTTTGTTAAATCACCAAATCTAAAGATGGTTTTTGTGGCGACTAAGAAACCAATACCGGCAAATTGTCCCATAAATACAAAAGAAATAGCTAAACATCGCTCAATATAACCAATCCAAGAGCCAGCAGAAACGAGACCGACATTACCCAATACTGCGGCAGTTTTTTCTTGAGAACATTTTTTATCCGTGATCAAACGGTCAGTATAGTTTTTTAACGCTAGCGAAATAATTACCGAAGCTGGCTTACACACTAAAAGGTATGAAATAGCAATGATCATATTTTTTGGCGTTAACAAGGTTTTTGCAAAAATGAGCACTTGCTCCAATGTAAAGCCTGACAGATACGTCCAAACGATACTAATAATTAAAAGATGGATCATTTGATCTACTAAGAAGTATGTCAAATTCTTTTTTCGATAAGATTTCCAATAGTCTGTCACTAAGTGTGATACTGAAATAATGACAATGGCAGCTAATGCTTGAAACATCGAGAAAGTAGCGATTAAAAAAACTATGCTATTGAGCAATGTATGCACCATAAAATGCATCCAAAGTCCTTTTGATTTAATGTGATTACTGTTTCGACACTCAACCCAACCAGCAGGTTGTAGATAAAAATCTCCAATAAAATGAGCGGTTAGTAAGAGTAATAATAGTTCCATTAGTTTTCCCTTTTAATGCATTTATTCAGCTTAAAAATATTTACCACAGAGATCACCGAGGTCACCAAGGGTAACAAAACCTCTGTGGAGCATCCCAGCTCGGTGGTGAACAGTTACCTTTTGAGTAACGCAACTTTGTTGTTTATTATTTCCATATAATCCCGCACTAAGAACGCACCAATGTTACTCAGTCTATTACTAATATTTTGCCGTGTTGTGCCAGTAATATCAGCGATTTTCTTATGTTCGGCAAAGCTGCTCTCGATGTATTGGTACAATAATTCAGCTTGTGTTTTAGTCAACTTATTGAGTAAATGATTTAAAAACTGTGTTAAGAGAATAATCTCATGATTACTCGCTTGCTGCTGCCAATGTATTGATAATTCACCTCGCTGGTTATTTTCTAAGCCACGTCCTGATTGTATGAATACCGGGCCTGAAGAAGTATTTGGCCTTTTAGCGTAAATTTCATGAGCGCCATAAGCTAGCGATAATGTACATTGTATGGGTTTTGGTGAAAATTTTGATAAATGCAACGCGAGTTTAATCAACAAAGTACTTTTAAGTGCATAAATTGGCTCAGGATACTGAATTTGAAATTCATCTCCCCTATATATTTCCCCAATGGCATTAAATTTTACATTTGCCTCATCAAGAAAACCTTTAAGACTATCTATAACGTTTGAGTATGTTTCGTTGGACATCTTTGTTGAATTAACAAGATCTCCTGTCAGTACGGCAATCATTCGAATATACCTATTACAACACCATTAAAGCAACCATATATGATTGCAAAAACAAAAGCAATTGAATAAAGTTGCTTTTGAATAGGCAATAATATTCAATTGCCTATTGCTATCGTCATTTTTTGCCAATATTTGTTTCTTATGACAACATATATCCAAGATATTTTACTTAAAGGCATATTGCGTGATTAAACCTACTGTTTGGATTCAAGCTGGCATGGTCATTATCTATGGTGCCAGTTTTGATGCCGCTCCCCACAACCACCATGCGATACAAGTGATATGGCCTCAACGTAATTCGCTTTGTAAATTAAATGAAAACGATATAGCAGAGCTAGTCATTATTGACTCAAAAATTGAGCATCAACTACAAATGTCAGCCGGCTGGATATTACTTGTTGAGCCCAAAAGCAATTTAGGACAAGAGCTGTCTAATAAACTCGCGGGTCAATCACTCAAAACATTTAGTTCACCTTTTTCTACTACGATGAAAACACCAACACAAACCGAAGACTTAACGGTGCTTTTAACTCCTTTGTTTAGCACATTAAAACTCACAAACCAGTTATTACTTATTAACAACGACACGGTAGTTGATAAACGCATTCAACAGTTATTAACTCAATTAGGTCAATGTTTACACGGTGACTGCATCAAACCATCAAATTGGCGAGCCAGTGAAGTCGCTAAGCAATTGGCCTTATCTGAAAGTCGTTTTTTGCACTTATTTAGTGAAGAACTCGGCATTGCTTGGCGACCCTATTTATTATGGCGACGGATGATGTGCGCGATTCAAGCCATGGTAAACAACAGCTCTGCTACTGAGGCGGCTCATCTGGCAGGGTTTTCAGACAGCGCCCATTTAAGCCGCACTTTTAAAAACGCCTTTGGTATGACCATAAGGCAAGCCCGTACTCTTTTTGAAAAAAGTTAGCTAGTTTATTCAAGTTATCTTTAGAGGGGTTGATTATGATATTCCTACAATCATTGAGTAGGAATAACCCATGAAGCAGAAATTTAATCGTTCGATGTTAGCCATTGTCGCGCTAATAATCGTGTTAGTGACTTTAATACATGGCAATACTGCCGAGATATCCATATTCCATGGCTTTATTTTACACCCCGTATTTTTATTATCAGGGCTTTCTTTATTGGCCGTCGTTATAAAGCAACGAAGCCATGATCAATTCAAAACAGGTGTTACCCATGACTAAATTATCACAGGATTTTCTTTTATAAACCAAGATGTTGAACTTTAAGCACCCAAAAATTCAAGCCTTAATATCACAAAGACATTGGCGAAACTTGTCACAATTTGATGCCATTGGCGCAATTTATCATTATGTACGCGATGAAATTCGTTTTGGCTATAACGCTGATGACCGCCTCTCAGCAAGCCAAGTGCTTAAAGATGGTTATGGACAATGTAATACTAAAGGTACCTTGTTAATGGCACTACTACGCGCGGTTGGCATATCAACACGGCTGCATGGTTTTACTATTTACAATGAATTACAGCGTGGCGCCATTCCTGATTATTTGTTTGTTGTAGCGCCGAAACGCATTATTCATAGTTGGGTAGAAATTTATCAAAATGATCGTTGGATAAATTTAGAAGGTTATATCATCGACCAAGCCTTTTTAAAGCAAGTTCAGCGCAATTTTGCTGATCAATGTCAACAATTCTCAGGTTTTGGTATTGCCACTAAATGTCTTGCCACCCCAAATGTTGACTGGCAAGGAGAAGACACTTACATACAAAGTGACGGCATTGCCGATGATTTTGGCGTATATAGCCAACCAGATGACTTTTACGCTAGCCACGGCAGTAACTTTTCAGGCGTTAAAAAACTGCTTTTTCGTTATCTATTTCGCCATTTAATAAACTTAAACGTAAATCGTATTCGTGCTCATGGCGTTAGCCAAAATAATCAGTCATAAAATACATTTGAATCGCTAGTGGCCGCGAATATAGAGCTAATACAACGATAAATTGGTCATAAGTTATTTCAATTGGTATTAGTGGTCAAACAATTAAACTATGTAATAATATAGCCTCTCTTAAAAAAATTATTCATCATTCTAAGCGGCTTATTAATTTAGCCTCACCACTTTATTAAAAAAGCGAAAAAACTCATGACAATACAAAAACACTTTCCCTATGTAGATAATAATATGTTTGCTGAAAATGTTGCCCTTAGCGATATTGCTAAGCAAGTTGGCACGCCATTTTATTGTTATTCAAATACCGCTATCAAACAAAATTATCAAGATTATCAACAAGCTTTCTCAGATCAAGACACCTTGATTTGTTACGCTGTAAAAGCCAATGGCAACCAAGCGGTATTATCTACCCTAGCAAAATTAGGCTCAGGTGCCGATGTGGTATCAATGGGTGAAATTCTTCGTGCCCGTGCTGCGGGTATTCCTGCTGAAAAAATAGTTTATTCTGGCGTTGCTAAAACGGGTGAGGAAATTGCATACGCACTCAATGAAGGTATTTTTCAATTCAATGTTGAGTCTGAGCCAGAAGTTGAATTAATCAGCCAAATAGCCACCAAGTTAAATAAAACTGCCGCAATATCTTTTCGTATCAACCCCGATGTTTGTGCTAACACTCATGCAAAAATATCAACAGGTAAGTCTGAGAATAAGTTTGGTGTACCTATTAGTAAAGCGCGCCTAGCTTATAAACAAGCTGCTGCGCTGCCGAATATAAAAGTACAAGGGGTTGATGTTCATATTGGCTCACAACTTACCCAACTTGCGCCATTTGAAGAAGCCTACCAGCGCATTGCTCAGCTAGTCGTTGACTTGAGAGAAGATGGTCATGATATTAGCGTGATAGATATTGGTGGTGGTTTAGGCATTACCTACCGTGATGAAAACATTCCATCGAAACAAGCTTATGCCGCGGTTGCTAAAGCGCAATTAGGTCATTTGAACTGTAAAATAGTGATTGAACCAGGCCGCTCTTTACTGGGTAATGCTGGCATATTAGTCACCGGTGTCGTTTTTGTAAAAACAGGCGAAGAACGTCAGTTTTTGATATTAGATGCTGGTATGAATGATCTTATTCGTCCAAGTATGTACGAGGCTTATCATGAAGTGCTAGCCGTTAAGAAAGTAAGTACCGCACTTAAAACCTACGATATTGTTGGCCCTGTTTGTGAAACGGGTGATACCTTTGCCAAAGCTCGACAAATCAATGAATCTACATCAGGTGACTTACTTGCCATTATGAGTTGTGGTGCCTACGGGGCGGTTATGGCGTCAACCTATAATACTCGCATGTTAGCGCCGGAAGTGATGGTTAAGGGGAGTGAATTTGCCATTGTACGTCAACGCCCTACTTACGAAGCAGTAATTAACGCTGATTCAGTACCAAACTGGTTATAATTGTCGGCTGGGTTTAATGCGCTTAACTAAAATACACAACAAACATCGTCTAACATACAAGTAATAACCCAAACATTTTTATAACCAACACGTTGTAATTGCTCTGCTGACAAAGTGGCTCTAGCCCCGGTAGCACAGTGAATGAAAATAGCTAAATCTTCATTCGGGTGCAGTTGCAACATTTTCATTTCTAATAAACCTCGTGGCATGTTAATTGCGCCGCCTGCTGATTTTTCATTAAATTCAGCAGACTCTCGCACATCAATAACAATACCCTTGTCATGTTTACACTTCACCACTGCATCGGCCGCGGTAATAGTATTTAATGACTCTCTTGCTTTAGCAATAATTTCTGGGATAGTTTTTAACATGAGTATTCCTTTGTATTAAGCCTAGCGCCTTCAAGCGATCACTCTCGATTAATATAAAACAAACATTAGCTTTTGCTAATTTAACTTTATATTAGCCTTTACTAATTTAAACTTCAATAGTAAACTTTATCAAAATTAATATTAAATATATGGGCTCAGTATGGTTATGGACAAAGATAAATTAGCAGAAAATGCCCAACAGGTTGCCGCCATTTTGAAGCAACTTTCTAATCCGCATCGTTTAATGATTTTATGCTGCATCACCAATGGTGAGTTAACCGTCGGTGATTTAAACGAGCAGATTGACTTATCACAGTCGGCCTTATCTCAACACCTAGCGAAATTAAGAGAAGGTAACATAGTCACTACTAGGCGTGAGTCACAGACTATTTACTATAAAATTTCTAATCCAAAAATCAAATACTTGCTGGAAGTATTGCAAGAGCAACTTTGTCATAACAATTAGCCGATAACTTAAATAAGGCGATAACCCAAAGAAGTGCTAACTCAAAAAAGATAACAACGTTATGCCAACAGCGACTAATTTTACTGCTAAGCTAATTCACCACGTTTTGGTAAGCAAAACCCCCTTTTTATAACTAGCTCTAAAAGAGCAAGGTAGAAATAAGCTAATTAGTTGAGAAAAGAGTACTTTTGGTTATAATGATAATTAACGTAATTTATAACACTCGTTAGCTATTCATCTCTATATTCATGACTTCTTACTTAGAGAGAACTATTATTTCGTCGTTTTTTTAGACGAAGTCGTGTCCATCAATATTGAATAGAGACAGTAATAGCCAGTGCTATAAGTAAAGTCATCAATAATCTAGGGTATTTATTATATGTTTGGTTTTGTCAAAAAAGAACAACTCACCACGCTAGAAAAAGAGAACCAACAACTAAAACAACAAGTTTTAGCACTTGAAGCTGAAGTTGCTAATGCCAACGATGAAAGTCAGCAGTTAGCACAAGATATGTCAGACAATACCAACCGTTATCGCCATCAAGAAGAAATCAACAGCTTATGGCTTGGTTCAGCAGAGCTAGTTAACAACATACGTGAAGGCCTTGCTGCCTCGTCTAGCGACTTAATAACCCACCGCGATGATTTCCAATCTTCCCAAACACTATTCGATAATATCCTTTCAATGTTAGCCTCAACAATAACGGCTACCTCAAAAATTAGTAGTGATAGTCAAAACGCTTCTACCTCGGTAGATAATTTAAAATCGGCCACTGCCGGTATCAATGACTTTGTAAACATTATCAAAGGCATTTCAGATCAAACTAACTTATTAGCATTAAATGCCGCCATTGAAGCGGCTCGTGCAGGTGAACAAGGACGAGGCTTTGCGGTAGTTGCTGATGAAGTAAGAACCTTAGCACAACGCTCTGCTGAAGCATCAAATGAGATTTCAAACTTAATTGAACAAGTTAACCAGCAAATGGAGCAAGTTATTGCTGGTATTGCTCATGTTGGTGAAAAAAGTAGCGACATCAGCGATAGTACTGCCACCATTGAAAATACCGCTAATGATATTGTTTCGGTCTCGAAAAAAATGTATTCAGTGATTAGTCATTCAACGGCCGATGCCTTTTTACAAACAGTAAAAATGGATCATGTGGTATGGAAAATGGATGTCTATCAAGTCATGTTAGGCATGTCTGATAAAAATATTGACGATTTTGCTGATCATACTATGTGTAGGCTAGGACAGTGGTACTCTCAAGGTGAGGGTGCTGAAAAATACTCTGCATATAATGCCTTTAAACGCCTTGATGCGCCACATGCACAAGTACATACTTATGGTATAAAGGCTCTAAAGGCCATGAAAAATGACGACATGGCACAAGCCGTGAAAGATTTATCGGTGATGGAAAGTGCCAGCGTTGAAGTGGTAAATTTATTAACCACATTGTCCGATGAAATAGCTCAAGATTAATATTTGTTCAGTATCTTTTGCCAGTCAAGATCATAATCAAGGTTATCTATAATAGGTGAAATTTCCTTATAGCTAGCCTTGTTTTGCTTTTTCTCTCTTAGTAGACAAAAAATAGCCTGTTCATGCTAATTCAAATGAGTCTATTATCTTGCTAAGCACACGTTAGTTACCTAAAATACTCAATAATCTACATTACTCATATTTCAGGCTTGTTATGGCATTACCAGATAAATTTATTTTCTCGATGAACCGCGTTAGTAAAGTTGTACCTCCTAAACGCACTATCCTCAAAAACATTTCATTGTCATTTTTCCCCGGCGCTAAAATTGGTGTACTAGGTTTGAATGGCTCGGGTAAGTCAACATTGCTACGCATTATGGCGGGCATTGACAGTGAATTTGAAGGCGAAGCTAGCGCACTTGCAGGCACTAAGATAGGTTATTTACCTCAAGAGCCTGAATTAGATGAAAGCAAAACCGTTAGAGAAGTGGTTGAAGATGCCGTTTCAACGGTTAAAAATGCCTTAAAACGCCTTGATGAAGTCTATAACGAATACGCAGAAGAAGGGGCAGACTTTGATGCGCTTGCCAAAGAACAAGGCCAGTTAGAAGATATTATTAACACCCAAGACGGTCATAATATTGATAACGTACTAGAGCGCGCTGCCGATGCTTTACGTCTACCGCCTTGGGAACAGAAAATTGCAGTACTCAGTGGTGGTGAACGTCGCCGTGTCGCCTTATGTCATTTATTATTACAAAAACCTGATATGTTATTGCTCGATGAGCCAACCAACCATTTAGATGCAGAGTCGGTTGCTTGGTTAGAGCGCTTCTTACATGATTACCCAGGCACCGTTGTGGCAATTACCCATGATAGATATTTCCTTGATAATGTCGCCGGTTGGATTTTAGAGCTAGACAGAGGTGAAGGTATTCCGTGGGAAGGCAACTACTCTTCATGGCTTGAACAAAAAGATGCTCGTTTAACGCAAGAAAGCAAAAGTGAAAACGCCTTACAAAAAACCATTAAACAAGAACTAGAGTGGGTGCGCTCTAATCCCAAAGCGCGACAAGCAAAAAGTAAAGCGCGTATGGCGCGTTTTGAAGAGCTTAGCAGTCAAGAAAACCAAAAACGTAATGAAACCAACGAACTGTATATTCCACCAGGACCACGCTTAGGTGATAAGGTACTTGAGGTAACTAACCTTAAAAAATCATTCGATAATAGAGTGCTCATTGATGATTTAACCTTTAGTGTACCTAAAGGTGCTATTGTCGGCATTATTGGTGCCAATGGTGCGGGTAAATCAACACTATTCAAAATGATGTCGGGGACAGAGCAACAAGACTCAGGCACCATTGAACTAGGTGATACGGTTAAACTCGCCAGCGTTGATCAATTTCGCAATGATATGAATGATAGCAACACTGTCTACCAAGAAATATCACAAGGCCTTGATATTTTAGAAATTGGTAACTACCAAATTCCAAGTAGAGCCTATTGTTCACGTTTCAACTTTAAAGGTAATGATCAACAAAAATTCATTAAAGACCTTTCTGGTGGTGAACGCAATCGTGTCCATTTAGCTAAGTTAGTGCAAACGGGTGGTAACTTATTACTACTTGATGAGCCCACCAATGATTTAGATGTAGAAACCTTACGTGCACTTGAAGAAGCTATTTTAGAGTTTCCGGGTTGTGCCATGGTAATTTCTCATGATCGCTGGTTTTTAGACCGTATCGCCACCCATATTTTGGACTACCGTGATGAAGGAAAAATTAACTTCTTCGAAGGTAATTTCACTGAATATGAAGCTTGGATGAAAAAAACCTTAGGCGCCGCAGCAATTGAGCCGCATCGTATTAAGTATAAGAAAATTGGTTAGTTTACTTAGCCAATAACTTTAGCGCTAAAAAGACCGTTAAAATATTCATTTTTAACGGTCTTTTTCGATACCAATTAGTTAAAAACCAGTCTATGCTAAGAACATGTTTTATCAATAATTTACTTCAGTAGGCCTATTTTGATAGAGAACAGACGACAATTTACGCGCATATTATTTTCAATTCAGGCCGAGCTAACAATTGAAGATAACAGCTACCCCGTTTCCATTCATGACATTTCACTTAATGGTGCACTCGTGACCGCGGTGAATTCAGAGCAAGCATTAAAAGGCAAGTTTGGCACCTTAAGCTTTTTCCTTTCAGATAATGAGTCTGAAGTTACCATGCATATTGCTGTTGTTCACGAGCATGAAGACGAAACAGGGTTGCAGTGTAATGCCATTGATATAGACAGCGTTACTCACCTTCGTCGTTTAGTTGAGCTAAATTTAGGCGATAGCGACCAACTCAATAAAGAACTTAGTCAACTTTCCCGACTAGTCTAATTTTTCGACTTACCCACGATGCAGTTTATCACTATGCAATTATACCACCATTCAATTTTACTACTAAAGGAAGCGTTATGAATCACCTTGTTATTTCTTGTATTGGCCCTGATAAAACAGGTCTAGTTGACTCATTATCAAAAATAATCAGCGACCATCAAGGAAACTGGCAAGTCAGTAGCTTGCACCACTTATCAGGTTTTTTTGCTGGTGTTATTGAAGTGGCTGTTGATGAAAGTCATTGCCAGGATTTAATAGCGGCGTTACAAGCAATCTCAGGATTGAATTGCCAAATAGAATTAGCCGAGCAAGATTCACCGCAAGTAAGTACTAGCTTACAATTAGAGTTAACCGCGAATGATAGAGCAGGAATCATACAAGAAATATCTTCAGTGATCCATCAACAAGGCGGCAACTTAATTAAGCTAGTCAGCTCACAAGCAAGCGCGCCTCACACCGGTCAACTGATGTTTAATGCCAAAGTGCAGATTGCCATGAATGAATCAGACCTAGATGATTTAGTTGCTGCCCTAGAGCATATTGCCGATGATTTAATGGTAGATATCAGTCGCTAAGCGTTAAATTTGTAAAATGCTAGTTAACAGCAACTGTTAAAGGGCGACCGCTTCATCAAAATAGATGGAAAACTCACTACCCTTACCCCATTCGCTGGTAATCACCAGCTCGGCTTTATGGTGTAATAATACATGTTTAACAATGGCTAAACCTAAACCCGAGCCTCCTGTATCACGAGAGCGTGACTTGTCAATACGATAAAAACGCTCAGTTAATCGATTAACATGTTCAGCCTTTATGCCGTCGCCATTATCTCTGACACTAAAAACCATTTTATCGCCATTACGTTGCCAGCTAACATCTATTATGCCTTTAGTTGTGGTGTAGGCAATGGCATTAGATATTAAATTGGCACAAGCACTTTTCAGCTCAGTTTCAATACCATAGACACCAAAATCTGAAGCAATATTAGCGCGTATTTTATGATTTTTTTCTTGGTTTAACCATTTAGCATCTTCAACCAAGTTCCTAACCACAAATGGCATATTGACTTGATCCATATCGATATCATCACGGTTGTTTTCAACTTTTGACAAACTCAGTAGTTGCTCAACCAAACGCTCCATACGGCTTACTTGACCTTCAATGGTACTGAAAACTTTTTGCCAATGGGGATCTAAAGCATGATCTGTTTCTTGGATCATTTCCACATAACCGCGCACTACCGTTAATGGCGTTTTTAACTCATGAGAAACGTTCGCTACAAACTCTCTACGCATTCTTTTTAAGCGATGATATTTTGCAATAGCGCGAGCCATCAAAACAACTTGCTCACAGCCAAAAGCCATCACTGAAATTTCTAACTGCAATTCATCATTTAATGGCGACACAACCGATAATGGCGTGTCAAAATTGTCTTGTTGCAAAAACTCAGCAAATTCTGGAGCGACTAATAATTCCGTTATATGTTGACCAACATTTTCGGGAAATCGTACCCCTAATAAACGCTGTGCTTTTTTATTGCCTGCTATAATAATAAGCTCTGGCGATAACACCAATGCGGCATCAGGTAAAGCTTCAATACCCGAATGAAAGCGAAAATCTTGCTTATCTAGATTTACACTTCTCCGTGCCTCAGTGATTGCGTTTACCGTGTTTGAAATGGCTTGATTTGACATCTGTTGTTCACATTCTTGATAAAGATATTTTTAAAGATAAGCTACCTGTAAAAATAAAAGTAAAAATAAAGGCGCGCTTAATAACTACGCTATGTGTTTTTTTACTTTGCCAGAAAAACGATATCCAGCACCGCGTACCGTTTGAATAAATTCGTCATGTCCAGCACCCGATATTGCTTTTCGTAATCGTCTGATATGCACATCAACCGTTCTGTCTTCAACATAAACATTAGTGCCCCAAACGTTATCAAGCAATTGCTCTCTAGAATACACACGTTCAGTATGAGTCATAAAAAAGTGCAGTAATCTAAACTCTGTCGGCCCTAGCTCTAATGCGTCGTTATGAATAGTCACATGGTGAGATACGGGATCTAATTTCAAACCATGAAATTCAACTTTTTCAGCCAATAGCGTTGGTGAAACACGGCGAATAACGGCCTTTATGCGAGCAATAAGTTCTTTGGGTGAAAAAGGTTTGGTAACATAATCATCAACGCCAGCATCTAGTCCTTTTACTTTGTCATCTTCATCAGCGCGTGCTGTTAACATAATAATGGGAATATTGCGGGTAAATTCATTTTGCTTTAAAGATTGAGCAAGCTTTACTCCTGTGCCACCCGGTAACATCCAATCAAGCAAGATCAAATCAGGGTAAG
Organism: Colwellia sp. 39_35_sub15_T18; assembly: GCA_002162675.1. Classification (GTDB taxonomy): domain Bacteria; phylum Pseudomonadota; class Gammaproteobacteria; order Enterobacterales; family Alteromonadaceae; genus Colwellia. Next base: position 170,538 of record MAAE01000037.1, read on the forward strand.
GCTCAACAATATTATCCATTGCTTGCTTAATATCGCTCGCTTCTACCGAATTAAAACCATTTTGCTCTAAAACAAAAGTGATCATCTCTCTAATAGGAGTTTCATCTTCAACAACTAAAATGTATCCACTCATACATACGCCTTTTCTAGTAAAGAACATTACTACATGTAATTTTTTGTTATGCTATTGTGCACAATTAACGTGACATTTTTGTGACAAGCCGTTAAATAATTGTAAGTCTAAACAATAGCACGAGTTTTCGTTAATTTTTGTCAATAAAAAAAGCCGTAAAAACGGCTTCCTTTATTAGAGAATAAAATTAACTAAAATTTGTACTGAATACCTGCGGCTAAATAATCTTCATCGTTGCCAGTATCCATATCAAAGCTAGTATAAAAAGCATATAACTTAATGCCTTTAGCAAGTTTGTAATCAACACCTGCGGTAATACCACTACGATCATCACCCTCTTTATGATCCGCTAACTGATACTGCCCTTTTAATGTCGCGGCACCCACGGTATATTTAGCTGACACCATAACACCATCCATTTCAGCACCCGTATCAATGTCTTCTTGGTTTTGTACCATCAAACCTAAAGTAACACCTGAAATTTTGCCTTGTACCGTCGCTCTAACGGTATCGAAGTAACCACTTACGCTACCATCGCTCGACTTACCTTTAACTTCTGAGTCCATTGCTATTGAGGCAAAAATTTTAGATTTTTTTAATTTCTTGTCACCATAAAAAGCAGCAACAGAAATAGCATCTTTACCATCAACTTCATCTTCAGCAACATAGGTAGCTCCAAACTGAAAGCCACTGAATTTTGGTGATTTATAACTAAGTGTATCGCTCAAACGGTTCTCACCCACCCAAAGGTATTTAATATCACCATTTAAATCACTAAAAAGATCAGTTTTACCTTGTGACTGTTTTAGCATAGTATCATTTTTACCCAGCAACACTTCACCAAAACCACCTTTTAAACCTACGTATTGGTTACGCGCTTTCCAAACGTCGCCATCACCGTCTAAATCTACTTCAAACTCAGCTTTATAGATAACTTGCAGGTCATCATTTATTTTATAATCACCTTTAAAACCAAGACGAGAGGCGTTACTTTTTATTTCAGTAAAGCTACCTTCACCATTGTCTGATGATTGAAAAGACAAATCAGCTCGACCATAAATATCAACACTGGGTACTTCAGCAGCCATTGCAGACAATGACAGAACAGAACAGGTCGCTAACGCTATGGTAGTTTTTACTAGTTTCATGTTTTTACCTTAATTTACTTTAAATTTAATATTTCATTCGTAGCAGCTGCTAGAAATTTTTTCATTATAGTATTACCATTTTATTACATAAATATGACAAGGCGACTGAAACATAACTGAAATATGAACGAAATATGACAAGACTATCGATATATGACAAAAATTCAAACATCCTCTAGTAGAGCCTATACATTAATTGCAAGCAATGAGCGCTATTTTAAAAAATCATCAAAAACTACCATAAAAAGTTTTATAGAAAGATAAAAACTAGCTAAAATCAATGCTGTGCTTACCATTTTTTCACTGTATGAAAAATACCGATTAGATAATTATATGAAAACGATTATATGAAAACGATTATATGAAAGTTACCAGCATTTCACGAAAATTACTTACTCGAGTACTCTCCTTTTATTTTATTTTAACGGTGAGCGTAACCGGTATTCAAATTATTGCTGAATATTTTAATACCAAAAACCATATCAATAGTGAACTATTAACGCTAGAGAAAACCATCAGCGGCAGCTTAACTCGCGCAGTTTGGGAGTTGAATACTCAGCAAGCAATTGATATTTCAGAAGGCTTAGTCGCCATTCCAATGATCAAAGGCATTACAGTCACCGATGAAGCCAATAATATTATTACCCAATTGGGTGACGTTATTGCCCCCGCAACCTTAAGCATAGATAACGAAGAAAACTTAAGTGGTGAGGCTCAGGGTGTCAACTCTATCAGCGACGGCTTGTTCGGCCACTCTTTTCCACTTATTTTTGAATTTTCAGGGCGAACGACTTCTGTTGGCAGGGTGACCTTATTATCAAGCAATGCCGTTATTTTTAGCCGTATTGAAGTGGGGATTTATTTTCTTATTGGCAATGCTATTGTTAAAACTGCCTTTCTAGTTTTATTGTTCACTTTAGCTTTCAATAAATTGCTCACCTCCCCGTTACAAGAACTTACCGAACAAATTAAGCAAGTAGATTTAGACGATCCAGAAGCTTCTATGCTGCATTCTATGAATTATGAAAAAAATGAGCTCAATGTATTAGAAGACGCCTATAACAACCTTATTAATGAACTAGTTGAATTTAAAGATAAGCTGGCCTTGTCACAGCAAGAAACCAGTTTAGCTAATGAAAAGTTGGATGAACAAAATATACAGTTAGAACAAGAGGTGGCTAAAAAAACATCTTACTTAAGTAATACAATGTTAGAAATGAAAGTACAACAGCAAAAATTATTGACTCACCAACAAACCCTTAAAGAAGAAAATATTCGACGCAGTAACACCGAGCAAACATTACTAACGACCAATAAAGAATTGAAAAGCTCTATTATTGAGCTAAACAAAGCGAAAGAACGCTTGTTAGAAGCCGAAAAAATGGCCTCATTAGGGGTGCTATCGGCTGAAGTTTCTCATGAAATTAATACTCCCATTGGTATTAGTATCACCTCAGTAAGTTACCTGTTAGACACTATCACTCACTTACAAAAAAACTTAAATCAAAACAAGCTATCAAAACAAACTATTGAAAGATTTATCGACAATGCTAATCAAAGTGCTAACTTATTAACCACTAATTTGCATAGAGCGTCTGAATTAATCACCAGCTTTAAACACGTGGCGGTTGATCAAATTAGCGACAAAATAAGGCTAATTAATGTCGCCAAATACCTCGATGAAATAATTCATTCTCTACACCCTAAATTAAAACAAACCAACCACTGCGTTAAAGTACATTGTGATAAAAGCATTGAAATATACTCACATCCTGGTGCTATTGCGCAAATAATGATTAATTTAATTATTAACTCCATCATACATGGCTTTGAAGGTATTAATCGTGGTGAAATCAATATTGATCTTCATTTCACTCAACAAAAACTATATTTACATTATCAAGACAACGGTCACGGCCTTTCTGCACAAGCGTTGGAACATTTATTTGACCCCTTCTACACCACTAATGCAGATAAAGGCGGCACGGGGCTAGGCACACATATTGTCAGTAATTTAGTGATTGATACCCTTAATGGCACCATTGAAGCCAGCAGTGTAGAAGAACAAGGTTTAAGCTATAACATCATTATTCCAGATATGCGTAGTTAATGATCATGTGAATATATACCATCGAACCGCTCGTTTCATAGAAGCTTCTTCGAGCCCACCCAGAGCATTTGAGATCCGCTGTGTAGTGCGACGCCCCCTGCACTCTTTGTAGTAAAAACTTTTAACTTGGATGAATACTGACTTCCTATTTGTTTCTTTTCAGCACTATTTTCAACTATTGTTTTCAGGTAATATGGCTTTCTCAAAAAATGGTATGTTATACCACTAGCCTAGGACCTTATTTATGTGGTTTAAAAACTTATATTTTTTCGCTTTCACTCGCCCATTTGAACATTCAGAGCAAGATTTAGAAAAACACTTATCAGAGCACCTTTTCACACCTTGTGGCTCTACAGAGCTTGCTCACTTTGGTTGGGTTAACGCGCTAGGCAAGCACGGACAGTCATGCATTCACAGTGCTAATGGCAGTTTTTTAGTCTGCGCACGTAAAGAAGAAAAAATACTACCTGCGCCCGTTATTAAGGATATGATTGAAGAAAAAGTAAATTTGCTTGAGCAAGAGCAAGGCCGTGGTGCCACTAAAAAAGAAAAAGAACAGTTTAAAGAAGATATTATTTTTGAATTACTGCCGCGCGCTTTTTCACGTATTTCTGATACCCACGCTTATATAAGCCCCAAAGATAATATTATTGTCATCAACGCCAGCGCTCGGGGTAAAGCAGAAGACTTATTAGCATTACTGCGCAAAGTATTAGGCACTTTACCGGTGACCAGTTTAGAGCCTGATGTGCAAGCTGATGAAACCATGACCGACTGGTTAGTGAAAAAAGATTTAGGCGCTAAATTTCAACTAGGTATGGAAGCAGAGTTTAACGCCCTAGGTGATGACGGTGCTGTTATTAGAGTGAAGAACCAAGACTTGGAAAGTGAAGAAATCAAGTCTCATTTAGATGCCGATAAATACATGGTTAAAGTTGCCCTTGAATGGGACGAGTCTTTATCTTTCATGCTTTGTGATGATTTATCGATTAAACGCATTAAATTCTTTGATGTGATACAAGATCAAAATGAAGACATTGACAGCGATGATGTCATTGCCAGGCTTGATGCTGACTTTGCCTTAATGGCAGGCGAATTAAATCGCTTTATTCATGATTTACTGGCTGAATTTTCATTAAAAACAACCGATTGTTTAGAAAAAGATTAGTTAAAAACGAATTATTATTTATTTGGAATCAAACATGAAAATTATCAAAATGGCTGACCTAGATTTAGCCAATAAGCGCGTTTTAATTCGTGAAGATTTAAACGTGCCGGTTCAAGACGGAAAAATAACTTCTGATGCCCGTCTACAAGCAGCATTGCCAACAATAAAACAAGCTCTAGAATCCGGCGCTAAAGTCATGGTGATGTCTCACCTTGGTCGTCCTACAGAAGGAGAATACTGTGCTGAATATTCGCTTCAGCCAGTAGCCGATTATTTAGCGGCTGCCCTCAATTATCCAGTACGTTTAGTGACTGACTATTTATCGGGTACTGAAGTTAAGGTTGGTGAGCTAGTTGTGCTTGAAAACGTTCGCTTTAATCAAGGCGAGAAGAAAAATGATGACGCCTTAGCCAAGCAACTTGCTAGCCTTTGCGATGTCTTTGTTATGGACGCTTTCGGCACGGCTCATCGCGCTCAGGCAAGTACGCACGGTGTGGCAAAATTTGCGACTATTGCCTGTGCTGGTCCGTTACTTGTAGGCGAATTAGATGCGTTAGGTAAAGCACTCGACAACCCTGCTCGCCCATTAGTTGCGATTGTGGGTGGTTCAAAAGTATCAACTAAACTAACGGTATTAGAGTCTTTATCGGGTATTGTTGATCAACTTATTGTCGGTGGCGGTATTGCTAATACTTTTATCGCAGCGGCTAAGCATAACGTCGGAAAATCGTTATTTGAAGCTGATTTAGTAGCCGAAGCTCAACGCTTAACCCAACAAGCACAAGCTAATAATGGTGATATTCCTGTGCCTAGCGATGTTGTCGTTGCCAATGAATTTTCCCCTACCGCGCAAGCAACACTAAAAAAAGTGCATGAAGTCAATGACGATGAAATGATTTTTGATATTGGCCCTGAATCAGCAAAAGATCTAGCCGATATTATCAAAAATGCCGGCACTGTTGTTTGGAATGGCCCTGTTGGCGTGTTTGAGTTTGATCAGTTTGGTCAAGGCACTGAAATTATCGCTAAGGCAATTGCTGATTCAAACGCCTTTTCAATTGCCGGCGGTGGCGACACATTGGCCGCAGTAGACAAATATAACATTAAAGATAAAGTATCTTATATTTCCACCGGTGGCGGTGCTTTCTTAGAATTTTTAGAAGGCAAAAAACTACCTGCCGTAGAAATTTTAGAGCAAAGAGCAAAAGAGCAGTAACAAATATCGAGTTTCGAGTTTCGAGTTTCGAAAATATAACAAGCAAAATAGAACTATACTCAAAAATATGAGTAAGTTATCGCACCCAAACTAATTGAATGCTAAAGCGTTCAATCTAAAGGAGAATATTATGTCTACAGCATCAGAGGCTATGGCATTAATGCTAGAGAAAGTAACCACTGAAAATGGATTTATTGCTGCACTGGATCAAAGTGGTGGTAGCACCCCAAAAGCGCTTGCTTTATACGGTATCAATGCAAGTGAATTTGATAACGATGAACAAATGTATGGGTTAGTGCACCAAATGCGTACTCGTATTGTCACAAATGCTGCTTTTACGGGTGAACGGATCTTAGGGGCTATTTTATTTGAAAACACCTTAGACAGAGAGTTTGAAGGCAAGTCTGCGGCACAATATTTATGGCAAGAAAAGCATGTTGTGCCTTTTCTCAAAGTTGATAAAGGACTTTGTGAAGCAAGCAATGATGTGCAATTAATGAAAACAATGCCAGAACTCGACTCATTGCTTGACAAAGCCGTTGCTCAACATGTATTTGGTACAAAAATGCGCTCTGTCATTAAGTTAGCTAACCAACAAGGCATTAATGACATTGTTGCCCAGCAATTTGACCTGGCCAAACAAATATTAGCGAAAGGATTAGTGCCGATAATTGAACCCGAAATTGATATTAACAGTGCTGAAAAATCGGCTACTGAAGCCTTGCTTAAGTCAGCTTTACTAAAAGCATTAGAGCAATTATCTAGCGAACAAAAAGTCATGCTAAAACTAACCTTACCTGAAACTGACAATTTTTATGCTGAATGCATCAAGCATAAAAACGTTATTAAAGTGGTAGCACTATCAGGGGGTTATAATAGGGAACAAGCAAACCAAAAGGTAAATGCTAACCACGGTATGATTGCTAGCTTTTCGCGTGCTTTAACCCAGGGGCTGAGTGCTAAACAATCAGATGAAGAGTTTACTAACGTTTTAGATGCTACTATTGACAGTATTTTTATTGCCTCAAAAACCTAGTAATTACAACGCCAGTATTTTAAGTCAAACCATGTAAAACGATGTGGTTAACTTTCAAACATATTAACGAAAACCTGCTAAAAACAACCACTTTTTAGCAGGTTTTTTTGTAAGTTTAATACAAAATAGCCACTTTCAATATCAAACCGTCAAAAAGGCAATTTTTAGTGCCTGAATAGCTTAACTTCTGATATAATTTTGCCCCAAGAAAAGAAAGCTTTCATGCAAAGCAACAAAATATAAAATTCAACCAACTACCCATAAAAAATTTAGGAGCAATCAATGGCTTTAATTTCAATGCGTCAAATGCTTGATCATGCAGCAGAGTTTGAGTATGGCATTCCGGCATTTAATGTTAATAATTTAGAGCAAGTGCGCGCTATTATGATTGCCGCAGATAAAACAGATAGTCCGGTAATTTTACAAGGCTCTGCTGGTGCTCGTAAGTATGCTGGAGCACCATTTTTACGTCATTTGATTTTAGCCGCCATTGAAGAATTCCCTCATATTCCTGTGGTAATGCATCAAGATCATGGTACTTCACCCAGCGTTTGTCAGCGTTCAATTCAATTAGGCTTTTCATCAGTGATGATGGATGGCTCTTTAATGAGCGATGGTAAAACGCCCAGCAGTTATGAATATAATGTTGAAGTTACTCAACGAACGGTTGAAATGGCTCATGCTTGTGGCGTGTCTGTTGAAGGCGAATTAGGCTGTTTGGGCTCATTAGAAACAGGTGAAGCGGGTGAAGAAGATGGTATTGGCGCTGTAGGTAAGTTAACGATGGAGCAAATGCTAACAGACCCAGAAGAAGCCGCCGATTTTGTTAGCAAAACACAGGTAGATGCCTTAGCTATTGCTTGTGGCACTTCTCACGGTGCTTACAAATTTACCCGACCACCAACAAGTGATATTTTAGCGATAGACCGTATTAAAGCAATTCATAGCCGTATTCCAAATACACATTTAGTTATGCATGGCTCATCGTCTGTACCGCAAGAGTGGTTAAAAGTTATCAATGAGTTTGGCGGTAATATCCCAGAAACTTATGGCGTACCGGTTGAACAAATTCAAGAAGGCATTAAAAACGGTGTTCGCAAAGTAAATATTGATACTGACTTACGCTTAGCTTCAACGGGCGCAACAAGACGCTTTTTGGCACAAAATCCTAGTGAATTTGATCCGCGTAAATTTTTAGCTGAAACAACTAAAGCCATGTCTGAAATTTGTATTGCCCGTTATGAAGCATTCAATACCGCAGGTAATGCCAGTAAAATAAAACCAATTAGCCTTGATAGCATGTTTGACCTTTATCAAGCAGGTAAATTAGCGGCATTGATAAAGTAATACTTTATCTTTAATTTAAAGGGCTTAGGCCCTTTTTATTACCCCCTTTTCCTTATCTCCTTTGTATTTATTCAGCTGAGAAATATTTACCACAAAGAGCACCGAGAATAACAAAGTCTCTGTGTAGGCTCGAAGAGCCCTCTGTGAAGCGTCGCGACTCGGTGGTGAACCGTTACTCTCCTTTTTATTACAGGTAATAGCATCGTTAATTTAGCCCGCTAATTAATTACTTTAAAATAAACATAACTTCTTTATAATGTTTGCCCTTAACATTGTGATTTACCCTTGGCTATTTCATTTGTACTCTTGCTTTTAAATCCAGCTAATACCCTTAGTGAATATTTTGTGCCATTAACCGAGAAAAAAATGATCCGCCATTTAACCTTTACTGCCTTTTTTTTCTTGTCTATCAATGCTTATTCACAAGGAAGCAATGCACAAGGAAATAACGCTCAGAACAATAATAGTCAAGCTCAGGTAAGTGAAGCTCAGACTAGTAAAGAAAGCACTAACACCCAAGCAACGGCGGCTGATATTTTAACAAGCTTAAAAAAAGCCGAACAATCACAGCCTAGTGCATTAGTACCTTTATTAACCGGCTCTGCTGAGCTAGGTTTTCTCTATAAAACTGGTAACAGCAATAGTGCCGATATGAAAAGTGGCGTTGATTTACACTTTGAAAACGGCCGCTGGCGAAGCCTTTTAAATGTCGATTTACTGATAAAGAAAGCCGATGTTGAAGATGACAACGGTAATAACCACTTTGAAACCACGGATCAAAAATGGACATTTACCTCGCAAACCAACTATAGCTTGGGCAGCGGCGAAAAAAATTACGTTTTTGGCAATGTTTGGTATGAAGACAGTGAATTCAATAGCTTTGTCAGCCAAAGCTCTATTTCGACAGGCTGGGGGCGTCATTGGTATAAAAGTGAACAAGCCTCACTTTGGGCTGATATAGGGCCAGGTTACAAGCGGGATCTTTTTAAAGAAACGGAGACAGAGCCAGAAAGAACGGAAGACTCATGGATTATACAACTGCAAGCTTTGTACATCAGAAAATTAGGTGACCATGTTGAATTCAAACAACTTTTAAGTGCAAAACAGTCCTTAAGTTTTGCCGACAATAGCATTTACAAAGCCGAAACAAGCATCACCACTAAGCTTATTTCAACCTTACAACTGAAGTTTACCTTCACAGTAGATTACAACACGGATGTCGAAGACGATAAAGAGAATATGGACACTCAAACAGCGGTCACTTTAGTGTATAGTTTTTAACCCCCTCGCCATTAGTTTTCTTCGTGCTATGCATTTAACAATAATTTAACAGCTGTTATAATTTCTTCTTTATGGCAAACTTTTATTAGCCGCTAAGTAAAAAATAGCCAAAATATATCTAAAAACAATTACTAAAAACAATCACTAAAAAACATTACTAAGAAACACTACCACAAGGGAAAATCATGGATCGTAAACTCACACTAGCCTCATTATGCTTATTGCCTTTAGCTTCATTCGCCACACTAGCAGAAGAAGCTACCGAGAAAGTTAAGGAAAAACCAGAATTTACCGCCTCAGCTGAGCTCGGATTTTTATTCAAAACCGGTAATACTAAAAGTGGTGATATCAAAGCTGGCTTTAACTTAAAACATGAAAAAGACAAATGGCGCTCGATGGTTGCTTTCAATATTTTAGCTAAAAAAATTGAAGAAGAAGATGATAGTGGTGAAAAAGAGTTTGTCACCACAGATAATAAGTGGGATATTCTCACCCAAACCAACTACACCATAGGTAAAGCGGATAAAAACTACCTTTATGGCAACCTTGCTTATGAGCAAGATAAATTCAGTGGTTTTGAGTCACAAAGCTCTTTTTCTGCTGGATGGGGTCGTCACTGGTATGAAACTGAAACCTCCTCTTTATTTGCTGATGTCGGTCCCGGTGTCAAATATGATGTTACCCGTGCAACAGAGACTGAAGCGTCAACAAGCAGCACTAGCTTTATCATTCAAGCACAGGCTCTTTATACGCATAAGTTCAATGACTATGTTGAATTTAAACAATACCTTGTTGCTAAACAAGCCACTGAATCTGGTGAAAATAGCGTTTATAAATCTGAAACGTCCGTTACCGCTCAATTAATTGATGCCTTACAACTAAAATTTGCTTTACGTATCGACTACGACACTGAAGTAGAACCTGAGTTTGAGAATACCAATACTGAAACCTCAATGACCTTAATTTATAACTTCTAATGGTGATGTAGACCATTAGTTGTTGTCATATAAGCTATTTATTGATTTGAAAGCCTATTGTAGGAGAGCTTATTTTTTAACAAAAGTATCCTCGATAACTTCGCGGTTAAAGCTGCTCCTACAAGTTAAACTTCGCAAAACTTTATCTCACATAGTCTCGTCTTTTATCAAAATAAAGGTATACTTAACATTCAGTTACTAATTTAAAGGTGCTGCTTGTTGAATGCTTGTTTAGCAAATAAATTATTTTTCTTAGTATTTTTAGTTACTAGCCTATTGCTAGGGGGCTATGCGTATGCCGAAAATAAGACCAATAAGTATGCAAACAAGATTGCCATTTTTTACCCTCAAGCCAAAGAGCCCTACAATTCTATCTATCAAAACATTATTGCCGGCAGTATTGAGGCCGCCAATAATAATAAAATAAACATTGAAAAATTTATCATCAAGAAGAATTTCAATGTTGAAGGTATTGCTAAAAACCTCGAACAAAAACACATCAATAAAGTTATTGTCTTAGGCCGCTCAGGCTGGAAACTAGCTAAGCAGTTGTCCAAATTCACCCTAGATAATCAAACAAACAAATTCCAAGTGGTTTCAGGGGCTTTGCCAATTAACCCTAACGGTGTCTCTGGTATAAGCTTAATTACTGATCCTGCGTATTTATTTCATTATTTACAACAAGTTGCTCCAAATGTTAAAAAAATTCATGCTGCTTACAGTAAAAAAAATGCTTGGTTAATAGCACTTGCCAAAAATGCCGCACAAGCAAAGGGCTTAACTTTGAACCTGCAACAAGTTATCGATACTGCTGAGGCAATCACCTTTTATCAACAAGTGTTTGCTTCTGGTGTCTCAAATAAAGACGCAATATGGCTGCCATTTGATCGTATCTCATCACACGACAAGATTACTTTGCCGCTTATTTTAGAAAAAGCATGGGCTAAAGAAATCGTGGTATTTTCCAGTAAACCCTCTCATGCTAAGCGCGGAGCACTTTTTTCTACCTACCCAGACAACTTTGCTTTAGGCGCACACTTGTTCAAAATGGTACAGGAGCTTGCACAACAACCCGAACAAAAAAACTTTGCCGCGTTAAAATCAACCTTATTAGCAGTAAATTTACGTACTGCTGCTCACCTAGGGCTAAAATATAGCTCTGAGCAGCAACAGCTCTTTAAATTAACCTTTCCACAGTAGTTATGAAAATAATGTTGATGCCGTCTGAACAGTACGTTATTACTCCAAAAGTTAGTTTTAAACGACAGCTATTAGCTATTTTTGTTATTAGTATCATCTTTTTAACTTTAGCAACCTCTACTCTTACCGCTTGGCAATCAAGCCAAACCTTCAGAGAAACCACCATAGATAATAATATACAAATTACCAATAATTTTGCCGAACAAGCCGTATTAGCATTGCTCACCGCCAGTGAAGAAAATGCTCAAGAGGCAATAAAGCAAACATTAGGATTTCCCTCGGTTATTGGCGTTGCTATTTATAAAAATAACGGCGAAAAGCTAATATCATCAACCGAATTGTTACCGGCTAATGTTCAAGTAAACACTCAACATTTAGTAACGCAAAAGCAGTTATTATCAGAAAACAATGCGGTTTGGGTCTTTCGCGCTGCTGTCACTTTTGTGGCAGATATTTATGATGTAGACATGATCGATCCCGATGATGAAGTGACTGAACAGCAAACACTAGGCTATGTAGTGATTAAATATAATAAAAGTGCCTTGCATCAAATTCAGCGTACTATTTTTATTAATAATTTGTCTATCGGAATAATAGTCGCCTTTATTTTGGCGTTAGTCATACGACTAGTGATTAACCGAATGATAGAGCCATTACTCTCCTTATCTCATACGATGGAAACCGCAAGAGACTCAGGTGTTTATCAAAAAGCTCCGGTAAATGGCACCTTAGAAATTAGGCAAATGGCACAGATTTACAATCAAATGATGTCGACCCTTGAGCAACAAAATATCACCCTAGAGAAAAACCGTGATACTTTGGAGTCTGAAGTAGAAGTTAGAACGCAAGAGCTTGTGGTAGCAAGAGACAGCGCTTTAACCGCTAGTCGTCATAAGTCTGAATTTTTAGCCAACATCAGCCACGAATTACGTACGCCTTTACAAGCCATTATTGGTTATACCGACCTAGTAAAAGAAGACTTGGCATTAGAATGTATGGATGCACAAGTAGAAGATTTAGAAAAAAGTATTCGTAGCGCCCATACCCTGCTCGCCTTAATTAATAATATTCTTGATCTAGCAAAAATAGAAGCGGGTCGTATGGACTTATACCTAAAGGCCATCAATATTAAAAATTTGGTCAATGAAACTATTGATACCGTACAACCCATGGCAAGAGCTAATAATAATGAACTCATTATTAACATTGGTACGTTAACATCAATATTAACTTTTGATCGGCAAAAGCTAATGCAAATATTTTTGAACCTACTCAGTAACGCCTGTAAATTCACCAACAATGGCGTCATTACTTTTGAAATTTCTAATGATAAAAATTATTTATACTGCTCCGTTACCGATACCGGTGTTGGCATTGCCAATGAGCAGCTAAACTTTATATTCGATCAGTTCACTCAAGTAGATGGTAGCCAAACCAGAAAGTTTGAAGGTACAGGTTTAGGTATGGCAATTACCCAAAACTTTTGCCAACTCATGGGCGGAACATTAAGCGTTAGCAGCGAATTAGGGGTTGGTTCAGTATTTAGCGTGCAATTGCCGCTAAATGAAGATTTCTAATATAAAATATATATAAACAAGTAATTAATGCTTTACTAAGGAATTTTTTATGTCATTTAATCGAAATTTTTTCACGTTATTATTCATGGTCACTTTGGCCATTAATTCCCCTTTATTATTAGCCAGCCCTGATGTTAATGATGTTCCCTACCCTAGTGACAATGAGCACTACAGCGATGAAATTGATGGTTCTTTAGAAGATTTTTATGGTGATGAGGATTTCGTTTCAATTGCCACCGGCACCAAGCAATTAATATCAAAAGCCCCCTCAACAGCAACCGTTATTACTGAAGCAGAAATAAAACGCATGGGCGCGGTTAATATTGATGAAGTACTAGAGTCAGTTGCAGGGCTTCATGTCTCTTACAAACCTGAGAATCATCTGCCTATCTATACTTTTCGAGGCATTTATAGCTCATTTAACGCGCAGGTATTAATGCTCATTAATGGTGTACCAATCACCAATATATTCACCGGAAATCGCAATCAAATTTGGGGTGGCATGACACTCGAGGCAGTTGCTCGTATTGAAGTTATTAGAGGGCCAGGCTCAGCGCTTTTTGGTGCTGATGCTTCCGCAGGCGTCATTAATATTATTACTAAATCCTCACAAACATCAAGCGGTAGTCATATAGGTTACCGTGCCGGCAGCTTTTCCACACAAGATTATTGGTTTAATCATGCTTGGACTGCTGGCGATTTAGGCGGTTTTATCAGTTATGAACGCCATGAAACCGATGGTTTCGAGCAATTTATTGAAACCGATTCTCAAACCTTTCTAGATAGTGTATTTGGAACAAATGCCTCTCTGGCACCGGGTTTAGCGCCGCACCCAAGAAAAAGCGATGAATTTCGCTTAAGGCTTGATTATAAGCAACTCGTTTTTAATATGGGCTATCAAAAAAGAATAATAGGTGTGGGTCTAGGTCTAGCTGAAGCACTTACCCCTGGCACAGAGGAGTCAAGTGAGCGTTGGAATGCCGATATTACTTATACAACCAAGAATCTTTTTGATGATTGGGAAATGAAGGCAAAATTCTCATATTTTCATGCAAGCCAAGAACTAGATACCAATTTAATTATTTTCCCTCCCGGTAGCGATATAGGGCTTGGTGGTTCCTTCCCTGATGGCGTAATTGGTAATCCTGAAGTTTTTGAGAAACACTACAGAACAGGTATCAATGCCAACTATACTGCCCTTGATGATCATAACGTTACTATCGGTATTGGTTATGACATTTCAGATCTTTACAAAGCTCAAGAATCAAAAAACTTTGCATTTGGCCCTAATGGAGAATATTTACCACCGGGTAGCCCTGTTGTCGATGTAACAGATACACCTTTCGTATTCATTTCTGAGGGAGACAGAAAAAATGGTTATTTATTAGTACAAGATATCTGGCAAATTGCCAAAGATTGGGAGTTAACTACAGGCATTCGTTACGATGATTATTCTGATTTTGGTTCAACGGTTAACCCTAGAGTAGCCTTAGTTTGGACAACAAGTTTAAATTTAACCACTAAATTCCTCTATGGCAGTGCCTTTAGAGCGCCCAATTTTGCTGAAATGAGAGTTACTAATAATCCCGCTAATTTAGGTAATTCAAATTTAACCCCCGAAACCATCGATACTTATGAATTAGCATTTAACTATCATGCCTATGATAGTTTAAATTATGGCGTGAGTTTTTTTACTTATGATTGGCAAGATATTGTTCAATATGTACCCGATGAAGGGGCAACCACAAGAACGGCGAAAAACATAGGCGAGCAGCAAGGGTACGGTTTTGAAGTAGAGTTTGAATGGACACCTTTAACCTCACTAGAAGTGTCAGGCAATTATGCTTGGTTGCATGCCGAAGATGGTAATAATCTTGATACTAGCTATGTACCAGAGCAACAATTGTATTTACAGGCCTATTATGAAGTTAATGATGAAGTGAACTTGGGTATTAAAACCAATTGGGTCATGGACAGAGTAAGAGCGGCAGATGATTTAAGAGCGCCAATTGATGACTATAACTTAACTGACTTATCACTAACTTGGCAACCAGAAAATGCTGACTTTTCAATGGCTCTATTGGTTAAAAATGTTTTTGATAGCGACGCCAGAGAGCCAACAATCAATAATGGCCCTGTGGTTAATGTCCCTTTTGACTTACCAATGCCCGGAAGAACAACGCTAGTGCAACTGACTTATCATTTCAATTAGCCTGTTGGCAGAACAAAACATAAATAAAAACGTGGTGGGGCTAGGCTGAATTAAAATAAAATGGAGTGAAGTGAAGTGAAGTGAAGTGAAGTAATTCACTCCATTTCGAGTTAGAGCTAACTGTCTGCTTTATTTGTATAACAGCAAACGGTGCTAAAGTTAGCTAAACACGGGAGAGAAATTAAAATTGTTGTTTTATATTCAACTATTAATCTCCCTTTGATTCAATATAGTAATCTAATAGGGTTGGTAATGAGCCCTCCATTATTAGTTATAACCCAATACAAAACAAAGGTACGCCTCTTCCTCTAGTTCGTTGCTCATGCCGCTTTTTTCTGCGATCATTTTTTTCGCTATTGATACATTTGAATATTCCACTTCTTCATTAATATCGTGGTTAGATGTGTCATTGATCACTGTCATGTTTTTTTTCCTGTGCATTTAGAATATTGTTGATTATTAGTCATTGTCTAGTGATGTACGATGAACCATAGGATTTACCAACGAAATAGGCACCTTATGATACCCATTTTCATTTTATACTATCGTTCAATTGCTACTAATCTTCTTCAACTAAGGTCATGAGCGAAGTATTACCACCTGAAGCTGTGGTATCAATGCTGATCGTTTTTTCTGTCAATAAACGTTGAATTAAATGGTCAAAGTATTCTGAACTGATCACCGGTAATATCGCGCCTTGACGTGCTGCTAATTTCTCACTGATATAATGTTTACGGTCACAATGACTATCAACAACAACACCTGATAACGAAGGTTCTGCCAACATTGTTGATAAGTGGCGTAACCTTGCCACTTGAAAAACACCTTTATCTGCACCAGTGTCAATAAACTTATCTCTAAAGGCTAATGCTTCATCGTAATACAGATCAGAGACCACCGAAATAACGGTATTACCCGTTGCTAATGCCGTAACAATAGAGAGCACCCAAAAGTGAAAACTAACATTTGCATCCGCAAAGCAAACTATATTACCGCGGTTTTCCAAATAAATAATATTAGACTCGCCTGTTGGCCCCGGTAATACCTCAGGTTTTTTCAAACGTTTTTCAATATCAATTAATTGCGAGCGAGCTGCTGTTAAGGTGTAATTTAAATCGTCGGCTAAATCTTCAACAATATCAACATGGGCAATTTTGGCTAGCAACTGACGAACACAAGAAATACGGGTATTTAACTCGGTTAAGCGCCAGTTTTTCTCTGCTTCATTAGCTGTTTTCATAAACAATACGGCTTCTTTTTGCGACTTTTCATCACCCTCTAAAGCATCAGCCTGTGAAGGTAACATATCAAACAGATCAGCATTAGGTGTTGCTTTTTCTTTAACTAAGCGCAATAAGTAATTTGGTCCACCTGCTTTAGGACCTGTGCCAGAAAGTCCACGACCACCAAAAGGTTGTACGCCAACAATTGCGCCAATGGTATTACGATTGATGTAAACATTACCTGCTCGTGATAATCGAGCTAATTCGAAAGCTCGGTGTTCAATGCGCGTATGAATGCCCATGGTTAAGCCAAAACCAGTGCCGTTGATTTTATCAATAACACTTTCTATTTCATTGCCTTTAAAGCGAACGATATGAACACAAGGGCCAAAAACTTCCTGCTTTAATACGTTAATATCACTAATTTCATAAAGTCGTGGCGCAAAGAAAAAATGTTCATTACCTGCTTCTGCTGTTATCTCATGAGAAATAGCACATTGGTAAAGTAATTTACCATTTGTTTTCATGTACTCACTGTGGGCATTAAGAGCATCAAGCGCTTTTTGATCAATGACCGGACCTACATCCGTGCTTAATTTAGCCGGGTTACCTACATGTAATTCTGCTAAGGCGCCTTTGAGCATAGTAATGACATTATCAGCGATGTCTTCTTGCAAAAATAATACCCTAAGTGCCGAGCAACGCTGACCTGCAGATTGAAAACCTGAAGAAATAACGTCATCAACGACTTGCTCAGGCAAAGCAGTAGAATCAACAACCATACAGTTTTGACCGCCTGTTTCAGCAATAAATGGCACTTGATCGCCACCACGTTCAGCCAAGGTTTGTGAAATTCTGGTACCAGTTTCAGTAGAGCCGGTAAACATAACGGTTTGAATACGATCATCAGGAATAATAATACTACCCACTTGGCTACCACGCGCAATGACGGCTTGTACAACGCCGTCAGGTAAACCAACAGTTTTCATCAACTCTATTGTACGTAGCGCAATTAAACCGGTTTGCTCCGCAGGTTTTGCTACAACCGTATTGCCGGTTGCAATTGCCGCTGCTACTTGCCCTAAAAAAATAGCTAAGGGGAAGTTCCAAGGACTTATACAAAGCACAACACCACGTGCTTCTAATCGTTCATCATTTGCTAACTCAGTTGCTCTGTTAGCGTAGTAACGACAAAAATCAACTGCTTCTCGTACTTCATCAATACCGTCTTGAGCCACTTTGCCTGCCTCTTTGATACATAAGGCAATAAGTTCTTCGCTATGACTTTCTAGGATGTCTGCTACACGATATAACAAGGCCGCGCGATCGGTTACCGGTGTTTGTGACCATGAAGTAAAGGCTGTTTGCGCCGTATCTATCATCGCCAACATTTCATCTTTGTTGTGATGGCTGTGAAAACCAATAATTTCATTATGATTTGCCGGGTTTTTAACAGCATTCGAACCTTCGGGCACATCATTTTTATTCAGTAAGTTGCTTACCAACCAGTTATCTAGTGACGCTTTTAATGGCGTGATCACATTAATATCAGTTAAATCTAAACCTTTAGAATTATCACGGTTTTTTCCTTTTTCGTTATAATACAAAGCAATAGGTTTAATGATTTGATTATTGTATTTGTCTTTTAAGCGTAGCGTTTTTTCAACAGGGTCTTCAAGTAATGATTCAACTGGCTTTGTCTCGTCAACAATGGCATTAACAAAAGAAGAGTTAGCCCCATTTTCTAATAAACGGCGCACTAGATAGGCAAGCAGATCTTCATGGTGACCCACAGGTGCGTAGATGCGACATTGAATTTTTTCATTGGTAACAATCTGATCATACAAAGAATCACCCATACCGTGTAAACATTGAAACTCAAAGCCGTGTTTATCATCACCAGCAAGTTCAACAATAGTTGCCGCTGTATAGGCATTATGCGTAGCAAACTGTGGATAAATAGTATCTCTAAAAGCTAATAACTTATTTGCGCAGGCATGGTAAGAAACATCAGTAGAAGACTTGCGTGTAAATACAGGAAAATGCGCATGGCCATCTTTTTGTGTATTTTTAATTTCTGTGTCCCAGTAAGCGCCTTTTACTAAACGCACCATCATTTTTCGGTCAACACGTAGGGTTAATTCACGTAACCAATCGACAACAAAAATAGCGCGTTGTTGGTAAGCTTGTAATGCCATACCAAATCCATCCCAGCCCGCTAAGTCATTATCACTAAATACCGCTTCAATCACATCTAGAGAAATATCTAATCGTTCAGATTCTTCTGCATCAACCGTCAAACCGATATTAAAGTGTTTTGCTCGTAAACAAAGTGCTTTAAGTTTTGGCACAATTTCAGCCATTACTCGCGCTTTGTGTGTAAATTCGTAACGTGGGTGGATAGCAGAAAGCTTCACCGAAATACCCGGAACTTTACGAGGATTATTTTTACCCGAAGCAAGAGCTGCAAAACCAATAACGTTTATCGCTTCTTGATAAGATTTTAAATAACGCTCAGCATCATCCATGGTGCGCGCACCTTCACCAAGCATATCGTAGGAATACACATAACCTTGTTGCTCTTTAGTAGCAGCACGTTCAGTTGCCGCAGTGATGGTTTCGCCCATAACAAACTGCTTGCCCATAATTTTCATGGCATAGTTCATTGATTTACGAATAACAGGTTCGCCTAAACGACCAATCGTTTTTTTCAATAAACCAAATCTATTTTCTTTGCGTTTATCGGCATAATCCACCATAGAGCCTGTGATCAATAACCCCCACGAAGAAGCATTAACAAAAAGAGAGTCACTGCTGCCTAGGTGGTTACTCCACTGACCTTGAGAAATCTTGTCACGAATTAATGCATCTTGAGTATGTTTATCTGGCACACGTAATAATGCTTCAGCCAAACACATCAATACCACACCTTCCTCACTTGAAAGTGAATATTCTTTCAATAATGAATCTATTGCACCATTACCCGCTTGTTCTTTACGAATATTCAGCACCATTTTGCGTGCTCTTTCCCAGGCTCTACTTCTGGCACTGACATTAACTTCAGCTAAAGGAAGAATATGATCTACCGCAGTATTTTCATCAATACGATAAAATTTGCGAATGTTCTGACGAATTGGACAGTCAGTGATAAATGAATCATTAAAAAGCATGTGCTTGATCTCAAAAATTATTAAATAGTGCTTGGCAACTATTTAGAGTTAATTACAATTGTATTTATTCTACTGTTATCTAAATATTTCAAACTTAGCTAGGTGTTAACCTTCAGGAGCTCATAAATATTTTAGAATGCACTTAGAAATTCAACTACTACTTATACCCGTTCCACTTGAAAGTGCTCGTTTCAGGAAGTCGGAGCGATTCATAATCAAGGCACATTTTTTATTAAGGGTTACTCCCTTAAAAAGAAATGTAACGCAGAGTATGATTTGCTCAGCCTTCCCCAAGGGGCTGGTTTAGAAACGCTTTATGCTACGTTATTGATTTCGACAATAGAATAACTATTCTCTTCAATCAATGCCTTGCCTAAAGGCGTTTCTAATTCCAGCTGAATCATGCATCTTCAAGTGGAGCGGGTATATTAACCGCTAAGAATGATGCGTTAACATTTCATCATGCTTGGCTAAAACCTCTGTATCATCTTGTGGCGCCATTTTACTCACCACATAGATAACTAAAGAACATAAAATAAAACCTGGTACAATTTCATACATCACTGAACTTAATGATTGACCATTAATCGTGAAAGGTGCATAAATCCATAACAATACCGTTACCGCTCCCGTTACCATACCTGCTAGCGCGCCATTTCTAGTCATTTCTTTCCAGTACAAACTACCGATAACAACCGGGCCAAAAGCGGCACCAAAACCTGCCCAAGCATTACTGACTAATGATAAAATAGATGCGTTTCGATCGTAGGCTAAAGCGATTGCAACCAACGCCACTAAAAATACTGATATTCGTCCAACCAATACTTGTTGCTTTTCGCTAGCATCGCGATGCAAAAATGTTTTGTAAAAGTCTTCAGTCAAAGAACTTGATGTCACCAAAAGCTGAGAAGAAATAGTACTCATGATGGCCGCTAAAATTGCTGCTAATAAAAAGCCAGCAATTAATGGGCTGAATAAGATTTGAGACAATAGAATAAATATGGTTTCAGCATCATCAAGCTTGAGACCTGTTTTCGCAACATAGGCAATACCCGCAAGGCCCGTTGTCATCGCGCCAATAATAGCAACGATCATCCAACTCATCCCAATACGACGCGCGGTAGGCATATCTTTAACACTACGTATAGCCATAAAGCGAACGATTATATGGGGTTGACCAAAGTAGCCTAATCCCCATGCCATCGCTGAAAAAATACCAATTAAACTCACGCCACTAAAGATATCAAGCAAGGCAGGGTTTATGGTATTAATGCTTGAGTGCATTTCTGACAAACCACCCACTTCACTAATAGCGACTACGGGCACTAATACCAAAGCGATAAACATAATACAGCCTTGCACAAAGTCAGTTAAGCTCACCGCTAAAAAACCGCCGAATAGTGTGTAGGCGACAACCACACCTGCAGTAACATATAAGCCGACTTCATAATTTAAACCAAAAGAGCTTTCAAATAGTTTGCCACCAGCAACAATACCGCTTGAGGTATAAAGCGTGAAAAACACGACAATAACCACGGAAGAAACCACTCTTAACAGGCGAGAATTATCATTAAAACGATTTTCAAAAAAATCAGGTAAGGTTATAGAGTCATTGGCGACTTCGGTATAAGTTCTAAGACGAGGAGCAACGATAAGGTAATTTAAAAATGCACCAGCAACGAGGCCAATCGCAATCCATAAACTACTGACACCTGAAATATACATAGCGCCTGGTAGGCCCATTAACATCCAACCACTCATGTCAGATGCGCCCGCAGAAAGAGCTGCTACACTTGGGCTTAAGCTTCTACCACCAAGCATATAACCTGAAACATCACTCGTTGATTTACGATATGCGTACAGACCGATCCCCAGCATTGCACAGAAATAAAGACCTAAAGAAAAAAGTGTTTCAAATTCCAAAATAATTTCCACCGTTATATTTTATTTTTTAATCATGAGAGTAAATTTATTCATCGATAAAACTAAAGAGCATGACTTTTGGATAATCCATAAATATTTATGAAAAAATTAATCAATAGCACTTTTTCAAGTAACATAAATGTAAGCTATAATCGTTTATGGACTTGATCTCACTTAAAAATAAATGACTTATCGGCCTTCAATTGAAGTGGTTAATAATATTAAAGAAAGCAAAAGTAAGACTGTAATTTGTACGATATGTAATAAAAAGATTGTTATCGTATGTTTTTTCTAAAAAGAGTTACGGATTAAGCCATAAACTAACTCTTTAGTAGAACCGTGTATCATTGGAAACATAAATGCCCACAAACAAGCAGTCGCATAATAGAGTTTTAACCGCTTTTCAATCATGCAGAGATGGTTTAGTGCGTTCTATTATGAAGATGAGTGTAGAACAGCAAGATGTTGATGATATTTTACAAGAGGCATTTATTAGAGTTTTAAACTCTGATGCTAAGCAACCAATTAGCTCACCTAAAGGTTACTTATTTGTTGTTTCAAGAAACTTGGTTCTTAAGAAATTAATGCAACAATCAAAGGAAATACATACTGAATTAGATGATGCTTTAATAGAAGATGATGTTGATAATACGGTTGAACAAGAACTCTACCAAAAACTTAAATTTGAGCGTTTTAGTAAAGTATTAACTTCATTGCCTGAAAAAAATCGTCGCGCGATACTCTTAAGGAAACTCTATTGTTTAAGTCATAAAGAAATAGCAAATAAAATGGATGTATCAGTAAGTTCCGTTGAAAAATATATTGCTACAGGCTTGAAGCAATGCAAGCAGTCACTTTGTGCTCAAGGATATGAAGTTAATGGACACGAACTTCCAATACACCGGGATCAATCAAGTAAAGAGCGTACAAAATGAATACAAGTAATAAAGTAATTCCACTGCATACGGCAAATACGATTGATGACGAAGCGTCTATTTGGTTAGTAAGGCTAGACAATGGTAATTTATCAGATCAATCTAGAAAAGAATTAAAGGCCTGGTTGTCTGCCGATAAAAGACATCAGGTAGCATTAAAAGCGATGGCCGATATCTGGGATGGTATGGATGAAGTACTCCTTAATATTGATGATAATTCGACAAAAAATTTATCCTTATGGCCAATATTAACACCTGTTATTAAACCTTTTTTATTGGCGGCAAGTGTCAGCTTTATAGCTATTTTACTATGGTTTACAATGCCTAATAATGTGCAAAAAGATTCTTATGTGACCTTAATAGGACAGCAGATGGATGCAACATTTGATGACGGTTCAATCATACACTTAAATACCAATACTCGTATTGAAACTGAGTTTTCTGATGAGAAACGCATCATTAAACTCATAAAAGGTGAGGCTTTATTTGACGTTGCACATGATCCTGACCGGCCATTTATTGTTTATGCTGGTGATCGTTTAGTTAAAGCGATAGGAACAAAGTTTGTTGTTCATTTAAAACCTGACAATATTCAAGTTACCGTTACTGATGGTAAAGTTAAAATGTCAAAAGTGCCACTCAATACAAAATTAACGGATATTAAAAAATTAAATAGTACCACCATTCAAAAAGATGATGTTTATATTACTAAGGGTGAAAAAGTTATCGTGGGTAGTAATCAAATACCAAAATTAACTCACATCAAACCAGAGAATATAAAACGTAAACTTGCATGGCTTGATGGAAAATTAATTTTTGAGAATGAAGAATTGTTTGACGTTATCGAAGAGGTTAATCGTTATGTCGATATTCAAATTGTGTTAAAAGAGCCTTCACTACACAGTATTCGAATCAGTGGTCGTTTTGATCTAGGAGACAGTGAAGCATTAATTGAAGCATTAGAGCTTTCTTTTAATGTCAAGTCTCTACGGCTTGATTCAAATAAAATATTACTGACTAAGAAAATATAACGGTTCAAGCTAAATAAAATTTATTTTAGGATCCCCAGAAGAACGAGTTGATTGCACCTTCTCAAAGCTGCCTACATGTTGATTAATCAACATGTAGGCAGCTACCCCACTATATTCTACTCAAGTTCGAAAAATACCAGGCTGTTTTCGCTCAGCAAACCGTGATGATATTCTTGTTCGTTTTTACCGTAAAAACAACCCCGAAAGCTATTGTAAAAGCTATCGTAAAAGCTATCGTAAAAATAACCCTCAAAGAAAGAGGTCAATAGGTTTGACACACTCATTGATTGATTTATCGACAAAGCTTTTATTGCCACTGTTAATTAATTCAGCCCATCAATTGGCAGGCTTAATAGCGACTTAAAAATTAAATTTTAATAAATAAACAAATTTTTTACGGATTTACATACCACCTTGCTCTTTAGTGTAAGTTGCAAAAAAATTAATTTAATAGCAACTGTCTAAATAATAATATCTATTTAAACCTTGGGAAGAAAATAACATGTCGATAAAATTTAAAACTACAACGTTAGCCATTGCCGTAAGCATGGCGCTAGGTACTGTATCTAGCTATGCTGCAGAAAATAATGCACAAGTAGAAGAAGTTGAACGTATTGCCGTTGTTGGCTCTCGTGGTGCACCTCGTTCTGTAAATGACTCTCCAGTACCTATTGATTTAATCGGTGCAGAAGAACTAGAACGTGGTGGCAACACTAATATGTTGGAGTTGCTCAAAGGAACGGTTCCGTCATTTAACGTTCATGAAAATCCTATTTCAGATGCGGCCAGTTTAGTTAAACCCGCTAACCTTCGTGGCCTATCTTCAGACAGTACGCTAATACTCGTTAATGGTAAGCGTCGTCACCGTGCCTCGGTTATTGCCTTATTAGGTGGTGGCATTAATGATGGTGCACAAGGTCCAGACATCTCTGTTATCCCAAGTTCAGCGTTGAAACAAGTTGAGGTATTACGCGATGGCGCAGCGGCTCAATATGGTTCAGATGCTATTGCTGGTGTATTGAACTTTGTACTTAAAGATGATGATGATGGTGGTTCTTTAACGGTACGTCATGGCGAATATTATGAAGGTGATGGTACGACAACTGAACTTTCGGGTAATGTAGGTATGCCATTAACTAAAGATGGTTTTGCTAATGTAAGTTTTCAATATAAAACAGCTGATGCAACGAGTAGAAGTGTACAACGTCCTGATGCTGCCGCTTTTATTGCTGCTGGTGTTCCTGATGTTGGTGACCCGGCACAAATTTGGGGCTCTCCAGAAATTGAAGATGACCTCACTATTTTTGCTAACTTGGGTTTAGATTTAGGCAATGATAGCGAAGCTTATATGTTTGGTAACTTTTCTGAACGTAATGTACGTGGTGGTTTCTATTATCGTAACCCGCATACACGTGGTGGTGTGTATTCAAATGATGGTGGTGAAACATTACTTATTGCTGATATTGCTGAGGCTGAGGGTGCCGAAAGAACTTGTCAACCTGTTGCTATTACTAGTGATAATGTGTTAACACAAGTCGATTACATCAACAATGTCGCGAATAATGATAATTGTTTTTCCTTCAATGAAATGTTACCCGGTGGTTTTACTCCAAACTTTGGTGGCAATATTGTTGATACAAGTTTAACAGTGGGTACACGTGGTCAAATTGATGACACGTTATCTTATGATATTAGCGGCTCTGTTGGTCGCAATGAATCAAGTTATGTTATCTACGATACGTTAAATGCTTCTTTAGGCCCAGACACGCCTCGTGATTTTAATCCGGGTAAACATATTCAATTAGAAAAATTCTTTAATGTTGATTTAGTGAAAGATATTGACATTGACGCATTCGATTCACCTTTAATTATTGCCGGTGGTTATGAATGGCACCAAGAAACATTTGAAGTTGTGGCAGGTGATATAGCTTCATTTACTGCTGGCCCATACACAGATCAAGGTTTTGGTATAGGTTCAAATGGTTTCCCTGGTTTTAAACCTGCATCAGCAGGTGAGTTTTCTCGTCAAAACTATGCCTTTTATGTTGATGTTGAAGCACAATTTACAGAGCAGTTTTTGATGGGCTTTGCCGTTCGTTATGAAGACTACAGTACCTTTGGTGATACCACTAACTATAAACTTACTGCACAATACCGCGTCACGGATGATTTCTCAGTTCGTGGCTCTCTTGGTACAGGTTTCCGTGCACCAACAGTTGGCCAAGCTAATTATTCAAACGTACAAACATCTTTAGATGGTGGACAGTTAGTTGATTCGGCATTATTACCAGCAACAAACCCTATTGCAATGCAACTTGGCTCTACAGAGCTAACTCCTGAAGAGTCAAATAGCTTTGCATTTGGTGCGGTTTGGGAAATTGCAGGGGTTTTCTTTACTTTAGATTATTATAACATTGAAGTAACAGACCGTGTTTCTCAATCAACTAAGTATACATTAACTGAAGACGACAAAAATGCATTGAAAGAGGCTGGTGTACCCAATGTAGATTCAATTCAGCAAGTAAGTTTCTTTACTAATGACTTTGACACTACAACAGAGGGCATTGATTTTGTTGCTAACTATTCTACTAGTCTTTTCGACGGTGAGACTTCGCTTAGCTTAGCTTATAACTGGAATGAAACAACGGTTGATGATTATTCTGAAGTAACAGGTGATTTTAAAGTTTCACGTTTAGAAAATGATTTACCTAATCATCGTGGTACGTTTACTTTGTCACAAACATGGGATCAAGTAAGTTTGTTTACGCGTGTTAATTACTATGGTGAATATCAAGGTGTTCATGTAGATTATGATGCCACGGTTAATGAAGGCAGTGCAGCAATTACAGTAGATGCAGAAGTTAGTTACTTTGTAAATGATGATATTACGCTTTCTATCGGTGCTCAAAACCTATTGGATCAAGAAGCTGAAAGAATCAATTTTACTGAACAAGGCGCTGCTGATTGTGGTGGTTGTGTGAACAATCAATGGGGTGGTAAATATTATGAAACATCTCCATTTGGCTTCAATGGTGGTTTTTACTACGTAAAAGCAACTTATAATTTTTAATAACGTATAAATTAGCAGAAGTTTGTTAATATAAAAACCTCAGCATTTGCTGGGGTTTTTTATATTTAGCAAGTAGAGTACTGTTTTACTTATTCTGCAAGCGCGATGAAATAACTATAAATTCACCCCCAAAAAAGGTAATAATATAACCGCGAGAGTGGCTCACATTGTCAATATAAATAGTGAGTTTATTTTTTGGGGTAAATTAACAAAAATCGAGATATGCATTAAGTGTTTAGTCGCCTATTAAAACAAAAAAAGAGGAAATACATTCAGTTTTATATCGTGTTTTTCTTATTAGGCAATACTTTGGTCTGTCAAGCTGCTGAGCGTTACCTATTTCAGTTACCGGCAACGAATGCCGACGCGGCTTTAGAAAAATTAGCAGATATAACAGGATACTCACTTATATATCCATTTGATGATTCTATTGTCGTCATGACCAATCCGCTTTTTGGTACTTATTCACTTTCAGATGCCTTAGCTAAACTTCTTCTTAATACCCCTTTAAGTGCTATTGCAACCAAAAAGCGTGTGATTGCGGTTTCTTCCATATTGAACAATGCCAATAATAACTCCAAGCACGTTGATACCAATATATTAAATGAAGTTGCAGCCGCCACTTTATCTGCCGATAATCTTTCTTCTTCGGCTGAAAACAGATCAAAAAACTCTAATCATGAGCTTGAGAAAGAACACATTCTAATTATAGGTTCACGTCGCCTAAACCGATCGCCTAGTGATGCCTTGGCACCATTAGACATTATTAATAAGCAAGATTTAAAAGCACGAGGTAATAACGATATTATATCTACTCTATCGCATGTTATTCCCTCATATAACGTAAGTCAGGAAGCGATTAGCGACGCTGGCACTATGGTAAGACCAGCCAATCTTAGAGGGTTACCCACTGATAGTTTATTAATATTAGTTAATGGTAAACGGCGTCATCGTAGTGGTGTTATTTATGAGTACATATCAGGATTAAATGTAGGTGCCCACGGGGTAGATCTAGAACCTATCCCTAGTATTGCGCTTAAAAGTGTAGAAGTTTTACGCGATGGAGCTGCTGCGCAATATGGTTCTGATGCTATAGCGGGGGTGATTAATTTTCGATTAGAAAACAGTGCAGAAGTCAACCGTATTGAAATACGCACAGGTCAATACTATGAAGGAGATGGTACTAGGTTTGAGCTATCGGGTATTTTGGGAGCCAATATTGGTGACAGTGGTGCGGCCAATTTATCATTTGAACTATCAGAAAGTGATGCAACATCTAGAGGTATTCAAGATCCTGCGGTGCAGAGTTTAATTAATAGTGGCATTAGCAAAAATGATATACAAGATCCGGTTGTAATTTGGGGGGCTCCTGAAATAACCAACAATATTAAAATTTTTGGCAATATGGAAATTGATATTGGGGATAGCAACCATTATAAACAACTTTATCTATTTGGTAACTGGGCTCAGCGTGATGTTGAGGGCAGTTTTTTTTATCGAAACCCTAATACACGAGCAGGTATATTTACCAATCCAAATAATGGTACTCGTCTATTCTTTGATATGACCAATAATAATACCGGGAATTGTCCAACGCCTACCATTCCAGGAAGCACTGATGATGCTGAGGCCTTGGCAGCAGTTTCAGCCAACGCTGATTGTTTTTCTTTTAATGAACGATTTCCTGGTGGTTTTACCCCAAGATTTGGCGGTAGAATAACCGATTTTAGCACAGTCGCTGGTGTGCGAGGTTCGTTAGATAATAATGAAGCTGAATTTACTTATGATATTAGTATGGTTGTCGGTAGGAACCATATTGATTATGAATTACGTAATAGTGTCAATGCATCATTAGGTGAAAACTCACCGACAGACTTTGAATTGGGCTCTCAAATTCAAACAGAGCGTGTATTCAATGCTGATTTCACTTATCTTCTGGACGTTGGTTTTGAGTCGGAGTTAAATGTAGCCTTTGGCTATCAAAATCATTTTGAACAATTTGAAGTTGTCGCTGGAGATAAAGCATCGTATGAAGCAGGTTCTTTTTCGAACAATGGTGAAGCCATAGGCTCAAATGGTTTTCCTGGCTTCTCTCCCGATACTGCGAATATAAACGATCGTACCTCTAATGCCGTATATTTAGATATTGAAGGCGATTTTACTGAGGATCTTTCCGTATCACTTGCGATCAGATATGAAGAAATAGGTAAAATAGGTAATAGCTTTGATGGTAAGCTTTCAGCACGTTTGCAAGTAACCGATGATATTGCCTTACGTTCAACACTAAGTACTGGGTTTCGTGCCCCCACTGTAGGACAGTCAACTCTTCAACGTATATCCACCTCAAATTCTATCGTAAATGATCTTGTCGTACAGCAAAGATCGCAATTGGTAAGTGCTTTGAGCCCTATTGCAACGGCACGCTCTGGTGGAGGGCTTGAACCAGAAACTGCTAATAGTTTTAGTTTCGGTCTTTTATCTGAGATAGGCCGCGTTAATGTTACCTTGGATTATTTTTATATTGCCGTAGATGATCGGTTATCATTATTCTCGAGTGAAATAACAGCAAGTGATGCTCCGTTATTAACCGCTTCTGATATTAGTTCAAACGTAACAAATATTCAGTATTATGCTAACGATTTCAATTCAAAGACCCAAGGTATTGATTTGGTGGCAAGTTTACCATTTGAATTTGTGGGTGGAAATGATCTGTTATCATTAGCATTTAATTATACTGACACAGATTTAGAAGTTACCAATCCTAAAAGTCCAATCTCAAATATTAATGTACGTAAAGAGCGTGAAGAAGGAGTTCCAAAAACGCGAGGAATATTAACATACTCTCACTCTCAGGAAGGGTTAAATGCAATGGTTCGCATTAATTATTATGGCAGTTTTTATAACGCACAATTTAATGATGTATCTCTCATTGAAAAAGTTGACCCTGTCATTATTACTGACATGGAAGTTTCCTATGATTTTACGGATAGTTTAGTTATCGCTTTAGGGGCTAAAAATATTTTTGATATATATCCAGAGGAATACAGTGCAGGCCGTTCTGCGGGGTTTTTAGGTGCTATATATCCTTTAAATTCCCCAAATGGTTTCAACGGCGGTCATTATTACCTTCGTATGGGATGGGATTTCTAATATTTGCTTTTGGGTACAAACCTGTAGCCAAAATTAATTGACCGCGGCCATTAAAAAAACAACTATCAATGGAAGCAAGCTCAAGAATTGTTCGCAACTGGATATATAATATACACCTAGAATAATCCCCCTCAAAGAGCCCTTTATATGCCTCCTAGTTCAGTGATAAAAACCACTGATCATCTACAATTAATCTAAACACACGACTTTCTTTATTGTCTTTAATTACAATAGTAAACTTGACAGCGTCAATATTGGCTGATAACTTATCATTAACCGATGTTCCGATCAGAGTATTATAGGGACTAAACATACTTTTCATGAGAGCGAAAAATGACGACTACACAACATGCCAATAAACAATACCCCAATATTTTAAAACCATTAGACCTAGGGTTTACTACCCTAAAAAACCGTATATTAATGGGGTCTATGCACACTAACTTAGAAGAGATTTCTGGTGGCTTTGAAAAGCTGGCTGACTTTTACGCAGCACGTGCTCGTGGCGGCGTTGCATTAATTGTCACCGGTGGTATTTCCCCTAACATTGACGGTGTTGTTGCACATGGTGGCGCTTGTATGAATGATGAGGCTGAGCTGCCTAATCACAAGATAGTCACTGATGCGGTGCATAATGCGGGTAGCAAAATCTGTATGCAACTCTTGCATGCGGGTCGTTATGCTTATACTAAGTCTTTAGTTGCTCCTTCTCCAATTCAAGCGCCTATTAACCCTTTTCCTCCTAGAGAACTCACCGATAAAGAAGTAGATCAGCATGTCGACGATTATGTTCATGCGGCAGAACTAGCCAAGCGAGCGGGTTATGACGGCGTTGAACTAATGGGCTCAGAAGGTTATTTAATCAACCAGTTTATCGCACAACGTACTAACCAACGTACTGATCGCTGGGGTGGTAGCTTTGAAAACCGTATTCGTTTTCCCCTTGAAATCATTCGCCGTGTACGTGCCAGTGTTGGTAAAGAGTTTATTTTGATCTACCGTCTCTCCATGCTTGATTTAGTTGAGGGAGGCAGCAGCTGGGAAGAAGTTGTTAAACTAGCAAAAATAGTTGAAGAACTCGGTGTAAATATTATCAACACAGGTATTGGTTGGCATGAAGCCCGAGTACCCACTATTGCTTCTGGCGTTCCTCGTGCTGCTTTTAGTGGTGTTACGGCCAAGCTACGTAAAGAAGTTAATGTACCGGTGATCACCTGTAACCGTATCAATACGCCTGATGTCGCAGAAGAAATTATTGCTTCTGAACAAGCTGACATGGTGTCTATGGCTCGTCCTTTCTTAGCCGACCCTGACTTTGTTATAAAATCTGCTGAAGGTAGAGCGGATGAAATCAATACCTGTATTGGTTGTAATCAAGGCTGCCTTGATCAAGTATTTGAAGGTGATCTAACTACGTGTTTAGTTAACCCTGATGCTTGTAAAGAATACGAACCTGAAGTTCAACCAACCGATGCGCCACGTAATATCGCCGTAGTTGGCGCTGGCCCTGCCGGTATGATCATTGCCGCAGTCGCAGCTGAGCGTGGTCATAAAGTTACCTTATTTGAATCACGTACAATATTAGGTGGTGAGTTTGAAATTGCCGCGCGTATTCCAGGTAAAGAAGAATTCTTCGAAACCTTACGCTACTATACTCGTCGGTTTGAACTTGCTGGTGTTGATGTACGCCTAGGGCAATCAGCCACTAAAGAGCAATTATTAGCTGAAGGTTATGATGACGTTGTGGTTGCTACAGGCGTACGCCCTTGGACACCACCTATTCCGGGCACGGATACGGCTGAATACCTTAATTACCTCGATGTTTTAGTTGAAGGTAAACCAGTAGGTAAACGTGTTGCTATTATTGGTGCTGGGCCTATTAGCTTTGATGTCGCCGAGTTCTTAACTGAGCCTGAAGGGCATACCCAACAAAGCAAAGAAGACTTTATGGCTGAATGGGGTATTGATAGTAACTTTGCAACGCGCGCTGGCATCACCGCACCTACGCCAGCACCTTTAGTTGACCGCGAGATATACATGTTAGAAGTACGTGATATGAAAGTGGGCTCTGATTTGAGTAAAACCACCGGTTGGATCCACCGTACTGTACTGCAAAAACGCAAGGTAAAAATGTGGGGTGGTGTTACTTTTAATAAAGTAGAAACCAATCGTGTTGATATCAACCATAAGGGTGAAAATATGGTGATCGATATTGATACCGTTATTGTTTGTGCTGGGCAAAAATCTCACGCAACGCTTGCTGAAGAATTAGCCAATAGTGATGTGAAAGTACATGTAGTGGGCGCAGCGCAAGATGCTCGCGCTATGGATGCTAAAAAGGCTTTCGCTGTCGGATTAGAGTTTGCCAAAACGCTATAAAGTATCAATAAGCAGCCTAGTTACTTAACGATAAAGCTCAGTATCAATACGATACTGAGCTTCTACTGAGCGGTTACTTAGTTAAACAACTCATCTATTTAAATAACTCACCTATTTAAATAACTCACCCACAGGTTTAGGCTTACCTAAATGATAACCCTGTGCATAAGTAATACCAATATCAGCAAGTATCTGTAGGGTTGCCTCGTTTTCAACAAATTCTGCCACGGTTTTCTTACCTAAAGCGGTCGCCACTTCATAAATCGCTTTAACCAAGGCTAAATCAACAGAGTTAGTCGCCAAATCAACAATAAATGAACCATCAATTTTCACAGATTGTGCAGGCAGTTGTTTTAAATAACTAAAGGTACTAAAACCAGTACCAAAATCATCAATTGAAAAAGCGCAGCCTAATACACTGAGTTTCTCAATCATGTTTTGTGTTGCGGTAATGTTAGTTAAACTAGCACTTTCGGTTAATTCAAAAATAATACGATTAGCATTCACTTGATATTCGGCTAGCTTATTTTCAATCAGTGGTAATAAACGTTCGTCACTAAATCCTTGCGCCGATAAGTTAATGGCTATTTTATTTAGCTGCGGATGTTGCGCTAAATAATAAATAGCTTTACTGATCACTTGCCTGTCGAGCAAACTCATATCGCCTTCACGCTCTAAGGCAGGAATAAACTCACCTGGCGGTATTATTTTACCATCCAACTCTAACCTGACTAATGCTTCGTAATAGGCAACCTCTTTGGTGATAATGTTAATAATGGGCTGAAAGTGTAATACTAAATTATCATCGGCTACGGCTTGGTGCAGCGTTCTTGCCCATTCAAGACTTGCTTGTAAATCTTTACTTAAGGCATCATGTTGACTATAAACATGGGCTAAATTACGACCTTGTTTTTTAGCGGCATACAAGGCAATATCGGCTCGCTTCATATACTCTTCTGCGGCAAACTCTTCACCCGCGAACTCTTCACCATCAATTTCAGCAATGCCAATAGAGCAGTTAACCTTAAATACTTGTCCTTCAATTTTGCATTGATAATCATCGAGTAATTTACAAATATTCG
Organism: Colwellia sp. 39_35_sub15_T18; assembly: GCA_002162675.1. GTDB lineage: Bacteria > Pseudomonadota > Gammaproteobacteria > Enterobacterales > Alteromonadaceae > Colwellia. The sequence continues at coordinate 203,906 of MAAE01000037.1, forward strand.
TCGCTAACGTAAATGCCGTTGCTTGGTTAGTATTAGGAAATAATAACGCAAATTCGTCACCACCAATGCGGGCGATAAAATCACTTTCTCTTAACCGTGAGCTGATCAGCTCTGAAATATTACGTAAAACAATGTCGCCATGGTGGTGGCCAAGTGTATCATTAATAACTTTAAAACGATCGAGATCTAAATAAAGTAAAGCATGAGGGCCATTGCCACGCGAAGCGGTTGCTGAAAACTGTTTTAATTCTGCTTCAAAATATAAACGATTATATAAACCCGTTAAGCCATCGTGCATGGCTAAGTATTCAAGATCATTTTGCGCTTTTTTACGAGAGGTGACATTATCAATAGTGCCTGAAATACACCGGCTTTTCTGATTTTCTGCTAAGGTAATTTCAAAGCGAGCCTCAACCCATAACTCCTCATTAAATTTATTTTTCAACTTAAATTCAAAATTATGCGATTGCACATTACCTGAAAGAATAGTTAGCAGTTCGTTGGAAATATAATGCCCTGTCGCTTGAGGTTTTTCGATAAAATCGAGTAATGAGCGTTGCTGTGATTCGATAATGGTATAGCCAGTAAACTTTTCCCATGCTTTGTTTAAAAAGCAAATATCACCGTTGCCATCAAGCTTGATGATAATAGAGCCAAGCTGATCTAATAAACTCTGATGTTGCGCTAAAATCTGTTTATACTCGGCACGACTTTGATTGAGAGATTTAACTTTATCAGCAAACTGCAAATTACTGATAATAAAGTCTTCACGCCGCGCTGCCGTTTCACATACTCGGCGTAATTGCTCTGCTCTAAAAGGTTTAGTAACAAAATCTGCAGCACCATTTAACATTAATTCTTCAGCTAACTCCATGGTATGGTTAGCGGTCATGATCACCACAGATTGCGAAGGTTTTTCTTGCATCATAGCGGCAAGCACTTCGTTACCTGAGATCCCTGGCAACATCACGTCTAATAACACCAATGAATATTCTTTTTCCCGCCATAATGCTAAACCAGACTCACCATCTTCGGCACTATCAATAGTAAAACGGTTAGTTAAAATTCGGTTCACTAAATGTCGAGTATCAGTATTGTCTTCAATGACCAATAATGAGGACTTTTCCATCTCGGCAAGCGGTGTTAGTTGATTTTGATTAATAATCGCTAACAGTTTTTCACGCTCAGAAAAAGCAATAAGACGGTTAATACCAAATTCACGTGCTGTTGCACTAGCTAAGTGTTCACACCAAGTGTTAGCCACCACGATAAAAGGAGTGTCTGCGGCACATTTAAACACGCCAGAACGTACCATTCTGGCTAAGCGCCAACTATCAAAGTTGTCTAAGTTAATATTGCTGATAACAAAATCAATACTTTCAATTTTTAATATATCGATGGCAGCCCGAGCTGACGAAGCAGGTAGGATAGTAAATTGCGTTCCTGAGACTAACAGCTGCTCTAATTGGCTTAGCCTGTCAGCATTAGTATTAAGTAATAACAGTTGTTTTTTTGATGGCGACTGCAAAGTGTTTTCCTAAAAATTGTACCCTAAAAGTAATACCCTAAAATAATATCCTTATAAAATTTTTACCTAGCTACAATATAACAACAATTGTAACGATCCCCAAGGGAATTTAAGTTAAGGTTTTATGCTAATCATGCCTTTTTTCAGGTCAAATTTTGAAAACAAAAAGGCTAGAACTGTTAACAGTTCTAGCCTTTTTTATTGGTCACGAGTTTTTTCAAACTCTAAGTGACACTTACTCTTTCATACTTAGCATGTTGATACTTAACACGGTAAGGAATCACGTTAAGAAATTAGTGATTAACCGAATTGGTTAGAAGTGTTTTTCGCGCCACCAGCTTTAAGAGCATTCTCACCAGCAAAGTATTCTTTGTGATCATCACCCATGTCAGAACCTGACATGTTTTGATGTTTAACACAGGCAATACCTTGACGAATTTCTTCACGTTGAACTTTTTTAACGTAACCAAGCATAGCCGCGTCACCAAAGTACTCTTTAGCTAGGTTGTCTACAGACAACGCAGTAGTGTGGTATGTAGGTAGAGTGATCAAGTGATGGAATACGTTCGCTTCACGTGCAGTATCAGCTTGGAAAGTACGAATACGTTCGTCAGCTACAGCAGATAGTTCAGTTTCGTCATATTCAACATTCATTAAATCAGCACGAACATAAGCAGAAACATCATCACCCGCTTCAACCATTGCGTCATATGTTTGCTGACGGAAGTTTATAGTCCAGTTGAAAGATGGAGAGTTGTTATAAACAAGTTTTGCATCTGGGTGAACTTTACGAACGTCATCCATCATGCCAGCAATTTCGTGTACAGTAGGAACTGCAGTTTCAATCCAAAGTAGATCTGCACCTGCATTAAGAGCACCGATACAGTCAAATACACAACGCTCATGACCAGTACCTTGACGGAATTGGTATAAACCAGAAGGTAAACGCTTAGGACGAACTAATTTACCGTCACGGTTAAAGCATACATCGCCTTCTTTCATGTCAGCTACGCTGATTTCTTCAACATCTAAGTAAGAGTTATAGATATCGCCAGAATCGCCAGGCTCTTTAACTACAGCGATTTCCTTAGTAAGACCAGCACCTTCAGAGTCAGTACGTGCAACGATTAAACCATTGTCGATACCTAGCTCTAGGAAAGCATGACGCAATGCACGAATCTTAGAATGGAAATCAGCATGAGGAACAGTTACTTTACCATCTTGGTGACCACATTGCTTTTCATCAGCAACTTGGTTTTCGATTTGAAGGGCACAAGCACCTGCTTCAATCATTTGCTTAGCCATTAAGTAAGTCGCTTCAGCGTTACCAAAACCAGCATCAATATCAGCAACAATTGGCACAACGTGAGTTACGTGGTTGTCAATTTTGTCTTGAATGGCAGCTTTATCGCCATCGCTTGCTGCGTCTAGTTCGCGGAAAAGACCGCCTAGTTCACGTGCATCAGCTTGACGTAGGAAGGTGTATAGCTCTTCAACTAAAGAGGCAACAGATGTTTTTTCGTGCATTGATTGATCAGGAAGTGGACCGAACTCAGAACGTAATGCAGCTACCATCCAACCAGAAAGGTATAAGTAACGACGATCAGTTTGACCATCAAAATGTTTCTTGATAGAAATCATTTTTTGTTGGCCAACAAAACCATGCCAGCAACCTAGAGATTGTGTGTATTTAGTTTTGTCTGCATCGAATGCAGCCATGTCAGCACGCATAATGTCTGCAGTATACTGAGCAATCTCTAAACCAGTTTTGAATTTGTTCTGCGTACGCATACGAGCTATAGATTCTGGGTTTATAGCATCCCAAGAACTACCGGCATTTGCTTTAATCGCTTGAACTGCTTCTATCGCACTTTGATAATTAGACATGAAATTCTCCAATGAGTCTTATTTAAGGTTAATCTAGCTGTTGTAAATTTGAGGGTGATGTAACTTACTTAGTAAGCTATTACATCAGACAACAAAAATAATAGTCAACAAACCAATATTTATGAAATATATAATTATTATTACCAACATTCATACAGAAAATACTAGAGTTTAAGCTCTAATGTTTTTATGGTTTTTTATTTTAATAACAGCCACTTAACAATCATCTTCTCCAATAGCGGCAAATATAAGACTAAAATATAATAGAAAAACAATTGAACATTATATAAATTTAGCTTATATCTATTTCAATTATATTTTTTTGAAGAGCCATTAACAATATGAATATTTCTAAAATCGACTTAAACCTACTTATATACTTAGACGTATTACTGAGAGAAAAAAATGTTACCCGTGCAGCTGGTCAATTAAATATTACCCAACCTGCAATGAGTAATGGTTTGAAGCGCTTAAGAACCTTGTTTAATGATCCTATTTTAGTACGTACTTCCGACGGCATGGTACCTACTGAAAAAGCACGAATTCTAGCACCCAGTATTCGCAAAATACTACTTGAGCTAGAAGAGGCTCTACAAGGAGAGGAAGAATTTAATGAGCAAAGTAGTACTCGTGTATTTCGAATTATGGCCAGTGATTACGCGGCTTCAACACTACTACCTAAGCTATTAAAACTACTTAACAGAGTCGCGCCAAACATCACTATTGATATAATGACACCCAGTGATGTCACCTTTCATGATGTTGAGGCGGGTAAAATAGATATGGCCATCAATAGGTTTGAAGAGCTGCCGCAATCATTTCACCAAAAATCTATTTGGCGAGATTCTTTTTCTTGTCTACTAAGCGCAGAGAATCCTGTGGTGGGTAAGTTTAATTTAAATTCTTACTTATCGGCAAAACATGTTTGGGTGTCAAAAACTGGCTTTGGTGTCGGCATTGGTATGAACCCAGGTGACATTCAAAAGCTAGGTTGGGTAGATGAATCCTTAGCTCGCCTAGGAAAAAAACGTGATATTAAAGTATTCACCCGAAACTATCATGTTGCCATGCAATTAGCCTTTGAAGATAACTTAATTGCCACGTTGCCCACAAAAGCCGCTTTACTTCATAAGAATGATAGCAATTACACCATCATCAAGCCGCCATTTGAGATTCCTGATATGGAATTGAAAATGATCTGGAGCCCATTATTGCATCATGATGCTAGTCATATTTGGTTCAGACAGTTAGTTATTGAAGCGGCAAGGCAAGTGCAAGCTGGTGAATAACTAAGTAAAGTAATGAAAAATATTCTTTATACCGCCATAGCAATAGGCTTTTGTTTGGGCTTAGGTAAGCTAGTTAATTTTTACTTTTCTGGCTTGCCTAGTAGCTTATACGGCATGATTTTTTACTGTTTATTATTGCAATTAAGTTGGCTTAACCCTGAAAAAGTTAGCCAAGCAAATCATTGGATAATCAAGAATATGGGCGTTTGTTTTGTGCCCGCTGCGGTGGGTGTAATTAACCACTTTGACTTATTAAAACAGCACGGTTTCACCATTGTGTTATCAATATTTTTCACCACATTTGCCTTGCTTACTTTTGTCGGTTTAGCGGCTGAACGTTACTTAACTAAACCTGATGAGCACGGTTAATTAATCATGCTCATTGATTACTTCAACACTTCCCCGTATACAACTGCTGGTATCATGAGTAGCTTAAGCCTATCTTTACTGACGTTATTGCTTTACCAAGGTGCCGCTTGGTTGCAACAAAAATGTCAATTAATTTGGCTAAACCCAATGCTGCTCACTATCGTTTTTTTAGTGCCCTTTTTACTGTACAGCCAAATTGATTATCAATCATACCGTCAGGCCACGCAGTTTATTCATGCGCTATTAGAGCCAGCCACCGTTGCCTTAGGTTTTCCTTTATACCAACAAATAAATACGATAAAACGCCACTGGCAGCAACTTATTTCACTGTTGGTTTTAGGTGTTATTATTGTCATTACCTTAAGCTTTGCAGCAACCATGTTATTGATCCATCAAACAGAAATAGCTATTGCATTGTCATTAAAATCAGTCACCACGCCCATAGGTATCGCACTTACCGAGCAATTATCAGGCGACAGTTCCATCACGCCTTTTGCTATTATAATCGCGGGATTTTCAGGGGCGCTACTAGGCCCAAGTTGGTTAAGGTTACTCAATGTTCACTCAAAAATTGCCACAGGCCTTGCTATTGGTGCAGCGAGCCATGTTATTGGCAGTATTGTTTTAACAAAACAAAACGCCAGTATGGGGGCTTATAGTTCTGTGGCACTAATACTCTCGGCAGTATTGACGGCATTTATAGCTCCCCTACTCATTCCGTTGCTAATAACACTTTTCACTTAAGTTCACTTACGAACATAAACAAAATAGAACAAATACAAACAATCATTCATATTATAAATAGTAGTTATAAATAATGGCCTCTTGTCAGTTATTGTTTATATTAATAGGATTACCCTAAGGAAATTCTTCTATACTTAGTGACTTTCCACATCCCTTTCAGGGTAACTACCAAGTATAATACCTAATACCAGCAAAGTTAAAGAGGCAACCATGAGCAAAATCACTGAGCTAGAAGGCTTAAAAATAAACCAAAATCTTTTTGATTTTATTGAAAAAAAAGCATTACCTAAAACAGGTATCAGCTCTGCTCATTTTTGGCAAAGCTTTGCCAAAATCATTCATGATTTATCGGGTGAGAATGCGAAATTACTCACTAAGCGTGAAGATTTACAAACGAAAATTGACGAATGGCACCAAGCAAACTTCGGCGATAAGTTTAACTTTGCTAACTATAAGCAGTTTCTAACTGATATTGGTTACTTAGCACCTGTTGTTGAAGACTTTGCAATCAGTACTGAAAATGTTGATGCTGAATTAGCCACCATAGCAGGACCACAGCTAGTAGTGCCTATTATGAATGCACGATTTGCCATTAATGCAGTTAATGCTCGATGGGGTAGTTTATATGATGCTTTATACGGTACTGATGCAATTAGTAGTGATGACGGCGCAGAAAAAGCTGCTAGCTATAACCCGGTACGTGGTAATAAAGTAATCGCTTTTGCAAAAGATTTTTTAGATCAAGCCATTCCATTAAATAATGCTAGTCACCAACAAGCCGTTGCCTACCACCTGAATGAGCAACAATTAATGGTGAGCTTAGCTAATGGCGAGCAAACAAGTTTACAAAATGCTGATGCCTTTGTCGGTTATACCGGCAGCATAACTGCACCAAGCACTTTGGCCTTTAAACATAACGGTTTACATTTTGAGTTGGCTTTTGATAATAGCAGTGAGATTGGTAAATCAGATCCGGCAGGATTAAGTGATGTACTACTTGAGTCGGCTTTAACCACTATTATGGACTGTGAAGACTCAGTTGCAGCAGTGGATGGCGAAGACAAAGTACTGGCTTACAGCAACTGGCTTGGTTTAATGCAAGGTAACCTGACTGAAAAAATCAGTAAAAATGGTCAAGAATTTACCCGTAAAATGAATAGCGACCGTAATTATCAAACATTATCTGGCGACACCACATCGGTTAAAGGTCGTAGCTTAATGTTCGTTCGTAATGTTGGTCATCTTATGACTAACAGCGCTATTATCGATAATCAAAACCGTGAAGTACCAGAAGGTATCATGGATGCCATGATCACCTCTTTAATTGCTTTGCATGACATTAAAGGCAATGGTGAACTTAGCAACAGTAACGAAGCGTCTATTTATATCGTTAAACCTAAAATGCACGGTCCTGAAGAAGTTAAGTTTGCCGATACTTTATTTGCTCGCGTTGAAGATGCCTTATCTCTACCGCGTAATACCGTTAAAATGGGTATCATGGATGAAGAAAGACGCACCAGCGTTAACTTAAAAAACTGTATTCATGCCGCCAAAGCACGTGTGGTATTTATCAATACGGGCTTTTTAGACCGCACAGGTGATGAAATTCATACTTCGATGGCAGCAGGCCCTATGGCACGCAAAGCTGATATTAAGTTAACACCGTGGATTGGCGCTTATGAAAACAATAACGTTGATGTTGGTTTAGCGTGTGGTTTTAGCCAAAAAGCACAAATTGGTAAAGGCATGTGGCCAATACCAGACCAAATGGCTAATATGATCGCTACTAAAATCAATCATGTTGAAGCAGGCGCTAACACCGCTTGGGTACCTTCTCCTACAGCAGCAACATTACACGCTTTGCATTATCATCGTATTGATGTTTTTGCGCTTCAACAAGAGCTAGCACAGCGTGAAAGCGCTAGTTTAGATGACATTCTAACGATTCCATTAGCCACTGATACTAACTGGAGTGATACTGAAATATCACAAGAGTTAGACAACAATGCCCAAGGTATTTTAGGTTATGTGGTTCGTTGGATTGATCACGGCGTTGGCTGTTCAAAAGTGCCTGATATCAACAATGTTGGCTTAATGGAAGATAGAGCAACTTTGCGTATTTCTAGTCAGCATATTGCCAACTGGTTACACCACGAAATATGTACTCAGGCTCAGGTACAAGCAAGCTTAGAGAAAATGGCAAAAATTGTTGATAGTCAAAATGCTAGCGATGCAAGCTATCAAGCGATGAGCGACGACTTTGCTGGCAGTATTGCTTTTAAAGCCGCCTCAGCGCTAGTATTTTCTGGGGTAAAACAACCCAGCGGTTACACTGAGCCACTATTGCATCAATTTAGATTAGATAAGAAAAAGCAGCTATCTGCACAATAATAAGTGCACAGTAGCTAACATCTAGCACTTAAAGAATAACACGCTCACTGGATCTGGCATTCAGTGAGCGTGCAAATGTTTAAACAGCGTACAAGTACTTTAAACAGCGTGCCAGCGCTTTAAACAATATTGAATTATTCCTCGCAAAAAACGTTGCTATTTAAAGCATGGCTTCTTATCGCAAATAACAAACAACCTACCTCATTAGGGTGGTAGTTACATTTGTAAATAACTATAATTAAAATGTAACGAAAAGTAATTTAGCTTGCTCTGCAAAGACTAGCCTTATCTATCAAAAAGTATCAAAAGAAACTGAATAAAGAAACGCTCAAAAAGGACAGTGATCATGAAACAATTAGCCGCACTATTATGTACCATTGTACTTACTTTTACTTTGTGCGTTAGCCTTGCCCACGCAGAAAGCATGTTTCTTAAACCAGCATTGCTGCTAACAGACAATAACAACACCAAGTACAGCTACAATAAAAATAGCGCCGGCCTTTTTTATGTAAATTCGCTTCCAAAGTTAAGTCCTATAACTTTAAATATTAACAGCGATACTTTTGGTTTTACCCAAGAAAACGTTATTAATGAGCGTAATTACTTTTTTGAGTTTTCAATCATCTTCAACGATAAACTACAGCAATTGATTGCCTTTTTTACCCGTGATAATGATGACACTATAGAACAAGTTGGTAGTAATAGTTTTTCTGCCAAAGCATCCTCTGAAAAGTGCTCTGACTCTAAATAAATTGATGTAAATATTGAAGCGACTTCAAAGTGCTTGTTCAGACAGTTTGAAGTCTATAGTCATATTACCCTTCAACCTAGAACTGATAATGAATGGCTTTTGAAGAAAGCTTGCTACTCGTTATGCTATCATTTGCACAGGCAGCAATATCTTTTTTGTTAAAAACATATATTTGATCTTTATAGCCACTGCGTGCCGTTTTATCACCCGCTGATTTAAAAAGTAAACTAACATGTTCATTTTTAGGCAACGCTTTTAAACTATTACCGTACGTACAAAGTGTTTCCACCAATGAAGAGGTCAGCAATGTAAATTGTTCGCTTCTTTGTTTTTGCTTTTTAGCTTGCTGTTTTTGTTGTTGCACTTGTATTTTTTTGGTTCTTTTTGCTAGCGTTTCTTTATTTTTTGTTAAAGCAACTTTTTGCTTTTCTAGTTTCTTTTGTTCTAATTTTAAGGCGGTTTTTTCCTCCTTATCAGCATTACGCCGTTGATAAGCTAAATCTTTACTTTCACGTTCAAGGTCACGCAGTTGATGGGCTAAATCACGTTGTTGATCGCGCAGCTCACGATAATACTCTTGATGTTGCTCATGCTCCTCCTGCGCTGATTCTATTTGAATGACAATATTCTCATCATGGGTAAAGTATTTAAAATCAATATCTGCGCCTTCAGGAGGTACAGGCGCTACGGGGGCGACAATATCAGGCATAACAAAATTAAAACCTTGTCTCCACATAAATGAATTAGCAGAGCTCACAGTAAAAACAACCCCCTGACCCGCTAAATAAATACTGTCTATTTTCGTGCCTCGAAGCTTTTCATCATTTTGTGCTTGTAACGACGAGGTAAAGATATTATTCATGATAGCCAACTGTTTTGATAAGTTATCATAACGCCCTGCACCGTCAGCCGCAGTAACACTTACCGTCATTAAACCAGCAGACATAGCCAAAACAGACAATAACTTTTTAGCGGTAAAAGCTGCTACACCTTGGGTTTTATTTTTTGTATTCATTCGCTTACTCCTTACAGTCGACAAAGGTTATGGGTTTTGAGTGGGGATATTTTTTAGTGATGGCTGGTAACTAGCTTTTCGATAATCAATCGCCTGCTCTAATTGCTGAAATTTTATCTTTTGCGCGAGTTGCTCATCTTGACGTTGCGCATTAATGAAGTTAATAAAATCAGTGAAATCTTCTTTTCGTTCACTGCGGGCCGAAGAAATAACATAACCTGCTAGTTGTAAGTTGGTACGCTCTTGCCTAGCACTGATCTCGGCTTTGTAATTAGCTAAAATCACTTGCTGCTCATTGGCAAACTCACGTAACTTACGATTAACTTCACTGTCTAGCTGTTCAGCCACTTGCGCTTTCACTAAAGCGGCAATAGCTTGCTGATCTACTCTGGCATTATTATTGATAAAAACACCGATCAAGGCGATAACACTCATCGAGCAAGCTAAAGCAGCGATAGTAACGCCTTGATTTGGCGCAAAGCCGAGACGCTGCCACCAAGATACGTGAGATGAATGCGCCGAGGCCTGCGCTGAATACTGCTCAAATGCGGATTCTCTATGCCAGTTTGGCACATCAACTTCTTTTTCTAACTGCGCTTGCTCAGCAATGCTAGCGGCTAATTTTTTTCTTTGTTGCCACCCTTCATCTAATTCATCTTCAAACATGATTAACCTCGCTACTATTATCGGTACTCACTGGCATCGCTGTTTTTTCAAGTGAATTGGCTGGTAAAATCAATTTCAACTTATCTAACGCACTATATAACTGCGACTTTGCCGTATTGGTTGATATTCCTAACTGTTGGGCAATATCATCGAAAGTACATTGCTGAAAAAACTTCAGCTCCACCACCAATTTTTGTTTAATAGGCAAACGTTGCATAGCTTGCAGCAGTGTACTACTTTGCTGCTGTTCAACTAGTGTTTGCTCTGGGCATTCATTGCTATGTTCGTCTATTTGCTCAGGCACATCGTCTAAAGACTGCATGGGTCTTTTTTTACGGTAAAATTCAATACAACGATAATGAGCAATTTTAAATAACCAGCCTTTAAAAGGACTTTCTGCTCTAAAGGTATGTAAATTTCTAAACAGTGCCACAAAAATATCTTGCATTAAATCCATCGCATCGGCGTGATTATTCACCATACGCAAGGCATAGTTAAAAATGCTTTTTTCATAGCGTTTTACCAAGGTTATCCATGCTGATTTTTTACCTGATAATGCTTGTGCAATTAATACATCATCGCTGCGTTTAAACACACATATTCCTCTGCCCTATTACTATTTTTAAAGTGGTATTGTTAAGCGGTTATTTATAAGGTAGTGGCTAGCGATGAAATAGTTTGAAATTTTTTATTTTATTTACTCATACCAACAATTCACTAACAATATCACCGAGGCTATTGAATGTTGTCGAGCGCATACTGTTGTTTCGCCAAAGCATGCCGATGTCACGGTAAACATTATCTTGCATCGGCAAAATGGTCAGTGCTTCACTCTGCCCTAAACCTTTATTTACCGCCATGGCCGGCAAAAAGGTAACGCCTTGATGAAACGCTGTCATTTGCACTAGCGTGGCAACACTTGAGGCGGAAAAATTATTGATTTTACTGCTATCCGTTAGTTGGCAGGCAGAAATCGCGTGTTCAGTTAAGCAATGCTGTTGATTAAGTAAGAAGATACTTTTCTCGGGTAAAGATTGGTAATCAGTTTTATGCATAAATTGTTCAACTAAGTGCTTATTACCGGCAATATAAAAGGCATCTTTAGCTAAAAATCGACTGGCAAAATCATGCTTAGGGACAGGTAAAGCTAAAATAGCACAATCTATATCCCCTTGTGCTAGCTGTATCATAAGGTTTTCAGTGGTGTCTTCGAGTAAATACAACTCAAGTTTTGGCAATTGCTGCTGGCTTTGCTGCACTAAATCAGTCAACAGAAAAGGCGCAATGGTTGGAATACAACCCAAACGGACACTGCCGGTGCCATCTTCATTTTGTTGCTGAGCATAAGACACTAATTCATTGGCATTGAGTAATAGTTGTCGCGCCAATTCAACCACCTGCTTACCATGCAGAGTAAAAATAAAGCTTTTATGATCGCGTTCAAGCAGTTGACAATTAAGCTGCTGCTCTAGCTTTAGAACAGCACTGCTTAAGGTCGACTGGCTGATAAAGCACGCTTGGGCGGCTTTATTAAAATGCTGATATTTGTCTAGCGCTAATAAGTAACTTAGGTGCTTAAGGTTGGGCAATTTTTGACTAAAAACAGTGTCCATTTCTCACCATCATTTTTTTAGATTGAAACCAGGGATTAATATTAATAAAAGAAATTGATTAAGACAATAATTAAGACAGTAACTAAGACAATAAAAGCTTTTACCGTCTTTAAAAATTTTGACAAATAAGCTATCGTTAACCGGAATTTATAATCTATTGAATAGGAAGAATTATGTCTCAAGCCGCAGCGCGCCATTTATTGGTTGATACTGAAGAACAATGTTTAACATTAAAAGCTGAAATTGAAGCGGGTAAAGATTTTGCAGACGTTGCAAAAGAACACTCAAACTGCCCATCTAAAGCCCAAGGTGGTGATTTAGGTACTTTTGGCCCCGGTCAAATGGTAGCTGAATTTGATAAAGTGGTATTCTCAGCACCACTCAATGAAGTGCAAGGGCCAGTAAAAACGCAATTTGGTTACCACTTACTTGAAGTGACGGCACGTAGCTAAAAAATAAAGCTTCGTGCTGTTAGTACGAAGCAAGGCCTACATGGATGTAGGTCACTTAGGTTATGCATGGAGCATATAACCTGCCTCAGCTATCTCTGTGGTAAACTTTTTAAGTTAAATAAAGACAATAATTTAAAAAGGGCTAAAAAAACGCCTGAATCCCCGTTTGCGCTCTACCTAAAATCAACGCATGCACATCATGAGTGCCTTCATAAGTATTAACCGCTTCTAAATTCATCACATGTCTAATAATATGAAATTCATCACTGATGCCGTTACCACCGTGCATATCGCGTGCTGTACGGGCGATATCTAACGCTTTACCACAAGAGTTACGTTTGATTAACGAAATGGCTTCTGGTGCTAATTGCCCTGTATCCATCAAACGCCCCGCTTGCAAACAAGCCATCAAGCCGAGACTAATTTCTGTTTGCATATCGGCAAGTTTTTTCTGAATAAGCTGCGTTGCGGCCAATGGCTTACCAAATTGCTCTCTGTCTAAGGTGTATTGTCTGGCGCCGTGCCAACAAAATTCTGCTGCGCCTAACGCACCCCAAGCAATACCGTAACGTGCTTTGTTTAAACAGCCAAAAGGTCCTGACAAACCGCTTGCCTTAGGTAACATATTCTCTTGTGGTACAAAGACATTATCCATCACTATCTCACCCGTGATAGAAGCGCGTAAGGAAAATTTACCTTCAATTTTGGGCGCACTTAAGCCAGTCATGCCTTTTTCTAGAATAAAGCCACGGATCACCCCTTCAAGCTTTGCCCACACCACAAACACATCAGCGATGGGCGAATTAGTAATCCACATTTTAGCACCAGTTAGTGAGTAACCACCCTCGACAATAGTCGCTTTTGTTGCCATGCTCGCGGGATCTGAGCCTGAATTAGGCTCGGTTAAGCCAAAACAACCAATATATTCACCCGTCGCCAGTTTAGGTAAATATTTCATTTTTTGTGCTTCACTACCATAAGCATGAATGGGATGCATCACCAATGATGACTGAACACTCATGGCGCTACGGTAACCACTATCTACCCGCTCAACTTCTCTAGCAATTAAACCATAAGTAACATAATTAACACCTGCGCAGCCGTACTGCTCTTCAATGGTAGAGCCGAGTAATCCTAGTGCGCCAAGCTCTTGCATTATCTCGACATCAAAACGTTCATGACGGTTTGCCATTAATACGCGCGGCATAAGTTTTTCTTGGCAGTATTGATGAGCTGTATCGCGCACCATGCGCTCTTCTTCAGTCAATAATGATTCTAGCGATAGCGGATCTTGCCAATTAAAGCTTGCACGGTTTGGTTTATTTGTAGATGAGGGTGACATGAAAAATCCTTAATCGGGTTAAAAAGTAGCTCTTGACGGACATATTACCAGAATGGTGTCGTGCTTGTTTGCTGTCAACACGTTTGATGGTGGTTTTAGTGGCTATTTTACTGATGATAATAAAAGTAAGGGCTGAACAAACACAACGCCCCTTGTGATAATTTCGTGATATTTAAACAATGAAATCGTGATATCTACGTGACTTTGCTGCAATAAATCACCGACATACTTTATATGTTCATTTAAAAACATCTAACACTATTAATATATGAAAAGGAAATAACCATGAAATCAGCCATTAATAAAATGGGTTCTATGCTCAGTGTCAGTGCATTAGTATTGGCCAGTACGGCAACTCAAGCACAAGACTTATCAATTACCATGACTAATTTAAGCCAAGCTTTATTTTTTACCCCTGTAATTAGTGCTGCTCATGAAGCAGACAATCATTTGTTTATGGTAGGCGAAGCCGCAACCCCAGAGCTACAAATGATGGCGGAAGGTGGTGATGTATCAGGTTTAGCCAGTCTACTTACTAATGCCAACGCTAATGTGAATGAGAACCCTGCTGCTGGTCTGCTAGCACCGGGCGCGTCAACTAGTTATATGTTAACTAACGACGAAGCTAATACTCACTTATCCGTTACTACTATGATTTTACCAACCAATGATGGTTTTGTTGGTTTAGATGGTTGGAAAATACCAACAGAAGCAGGAACTTATACAGTTTTCCTCAATGCGTATGATGCTGGTACTGAAGCGAACAATGAACTTATTAACGGTGGCGGTGCTCCCGGTGTACTTGGTATTCCATTTGATCCAGGTACAGATTTTGGTACTGGCGGTACTGGCGTAACTGATGCAGAAAACAACACTATGGTGCATATTCATCGCGGTAGCTTAGGCGATGATGATGCAGTAGCAGGAAACAGCGATTTAAATAACACAGTTCATCGCTGGTTAAACCCTGTTGCTAAACTTACTATTACTATTCAATAAGGGGGCAGCATGTTTACCTTTATAAAAAAACAAAATAGCCGCGGTATACTGGGTAAAGTATTATTTACTAGTGCCTTAGCACTGACGTTATCTGCATGTAGTGATAGTGATAATAACGACGTACCAGAAGTTGTAACGCCAGCACCAGAACCAGCACCGGCTGAGTTTAGCTATAACGTAACCTTAACTAACTTAACTTACGCACAACCGTTATCACCGTTAGCAGTATTACTACATGGCGACAGTAAAATGTGGGAGATTGGCAGTGCCTCATCTCTGCCTTTAGAAGTATTAGCTGAAAGTGGCGACAATGCCGACTTATTAGCCGATGCCAGTGTTTTGGTTTCTGCCTCTGATACTGATGTACTTTTACCGGGTACATCAAGCTCTGTCACTATTTCAACAACCGACAGAATGGCAACTCATTTGACTAGTGCTACTATGTTAGTGAATACAAATGACGCTTTCTCGGGTCTTACAGGTGTAGACGTATCAACTATGGCTGTAGATGAGTCTATGTCATGGAATTTGAATGTTTATGATTCTGGTACTGAAGCCAACGATGAAGCTGCGGGCACTATCCCTGGGCCAGCAGACGGCGGTACTGGTTTTGACGCTGCACGAGATGATGTCGACTTTGTTGCCTATCATTCTGGTGTTGTCAGCCAAGACGATGGATTGACGGGCTCAGTGCTTACTCAAGCACACAAGTTTGATAATCCAGCGATAAAATTAACTATAACACGAACTAAGTAGCGTGAATTTGGCCAATGGGTACAAGTTCACCCATTGGCCAATATAATGAAAGATAAAATTTTAATTGTTGAAGACGAAGCTGATATCGCCCACTTAATTCAGGTGCACTTAACTGAATTAGATTTAGACTGTGATATTTGTGTCAACGGTCAACAAGCTTTAGAACAAGCGTTAGCGCAAAATTACCAATTAGTATTACTTGATGTCATGCTGCCAGGCATAAGTGGTTTAGATATTTGTCGACAACTGCGCCAAGAAAAACCATTACAGGCTATTTTAATGTTAACGTCAAAAACATCAGAAACTGATCGAGTGTTAGGGCTTGAATTAGGCGCTGATGACTATATGACCAAACCATTTAGCGTGCGCGAATTACAAGCAAGAGTGCGCACACATTTAAGGCGTGTACATGCCCTCAATGGCCAAGCGCTTAGTGGCAACAATAACCAAACTCATAACGAGTCAACTAACGGGCAAGCCACCACCTGTATCGGACAGTTATTAGTAGATAATCGTTACCATAAAGTCACTTATAAAGATCAAGCAATTAATTTAACCTCGACTGAATTTGAACTCATTGATTTTTTCTGTAAGCACCCAGATCAAGTGTTCTCTAGAGCGCAACTACTCGATCACGTTTGGGGCTATAATCATAGCGGCTATGAACACACAGTGAATTCTCATATTAACCGTTTGCGTAATAAATTAGAGCAAGATAGCAGTGAGCCACAAATAATTCAAACCGTGTGGGGTGTTGGCTATAAACTCAACTCTGCGGGTGTACATTAATATGCTTGATCAAAATTCACCTACATCTAGCTTACTTTAGCAACTGAGAGCCTTTATATGACACTTTCCCTCTATCAACGCTTGGCCTTAGCGGTATGCTTGGCTTTTATTTTACTAGCATCGCTACTTTTTTATTGGAGTAACTCCCTTGCCGAGCAATCAAAATTTCAAGCGGAGCAAAGACTGCATTTGCAACTGGCTGAGCATTTAGCCCATGACAATCCCTTGCTGCAAGACGGTGTTTATGACAAAGCCGCTTTAGAAAATTTATTTCACACCTTAATGTTATTGGGACCTGCCTTTGAATTTTACTTTCTAGACCCCGCTGGCAATATTATCACCTACTCAGCCAAAGCAGATAAAATAAAACGTCAATCGATTGATTTAAGCCCCATTGTTGCCCTTATCGCTAATCCGACAGCGGTACCTATTTTTGCAGATGATCCACGTAACTTAGATAAACAAAAAATATTTTCTGCCGCGCCCATTTACCGTGGTGAAAACCTACAAGGTTACTTATATGTAATTATTGGTGGTGAAATTTATGACTCTATTTTTAGCCAAGTAAAAAATGATGAGTATTTACAACAATATGGCAGCTTATTTGTCGGCTCCTTAATATTACTTTTAGTGTTATTATTAGCCGTATTTCGTTATTTCACTGCCCCCATTAGAAAATTAAGCCATGAAATGCAAGCGATTAAAGCGGCTAATTTTGATCAAAATAAAGTGAGCTTAACTCAATGGAAAAACTCCCATACCAACGAAGTACATGTTTTAGGTCATACCTTTAACGACATGGTGGTGCAAATTAATCAGCAGTTTACTCAACTAACCGAAAATGATCGTATCAGGCGTGAGTTACTCACCCATTTATCTCATGATTTGCGTACACCGCTAGCGACCATGCAAGGTTATATCGAAACGTTAACCATTAAAAATACGCAATTAAGTGAACAAGAACGCGGTACTTATTTAGCCACCGCAGGGCGTAATGCCATGCAGTTAAAACGCTTGATCGATCAAATATTTGAATTAGCACATTTAGAAGACGGACAAGTAACGGTAAATTTAGAAACTTTTTCCATAGGTGAGTTGCTGCACGACATTATCGCCAAATTTGCACTGAAAGCAAAAGACAAACAAATTAGTTTGCAATTGCAACCCGCGCAATGTCACTTTATTGTCTATTCAGACATTGCTAAATTAGAGCGTATCATTACCAATTTACTGGAAAATGCCCTGAGGCATACTCCTAAAGAAGGTGAAGTGATAGTACAAATAGCGCAATTATCTGACAAAATTAAAATTACCGTCACGGACAATGGTACCGGCATTAGCAAAGAAGATATTGCCTATATCTTTGATGCTAGATATCGCGCCAGTAACGCTAGTGAGGATAACACCCCTCATGCCGGATTAGGACTAGCGATTAGCCAAAAACTCAGCCGTATTTTAAATTCAGAATTATTTGTTGATAGCCAATTAGGGCAAGGAAGTTGCTTTTCGCTATCGTTACAACAAGTCACTCATTAGCATTAGACTGGGCAGTCTTCCGCTACCGGTTGTTTGAGATATTTATCAATGTCGATATGATCTAATTGTTCGGTTGGTAAAAAGCGCTTGGCATATTCTAAATAGATGCCGTGACCTGGTCAAGTAAATTCAGTCACCCTAGTTAAGCTACTTTTTCTAACTCATTAATTTTCAATTCAAAATCATTAGGGCTTTGATACCCTAAGTAAGAATGTAGTCGGT
>MAAE01000021.1 GCA_002162675.1 Colwellia sp. 39_35_sub15_T18
TAACTTAAATTAAGAGGAATAAACATGAGTACAGGTAAAGTCGTCCAAATAATTGGCGCAGTTGTGGATGTTGAATTTCCACAAGATGCCGTACCTCAGGTATATGACGCAGTAAAAATAACCGAAGGTGACCTTGAAGGTTTAGTACTTGAAGTTCAACAGCAGCTTGGTGGCGGCGTTGTACGTACTATTGCTATGGGTTCTTCAGACGGTTTGCGTCGTGGTCTGAATGTAGTAAATACAGGTGAATCTATTCAAGTACCCGTTGGTGTTGAGACGTTAGGTCGCATCATGAACGTACTTGGTGAGCCTATTGATGAAGCAGGTCCAATTGGCGAAAAAGCTCGCTGGTCTATTCATCGTGAAGCGCCAGCTTACGCTGAACAAGCGATGTCAAATGAACTGTTAGAAACAGGTATCAAAGTAATCGATTTAATTTGTCCATTCGCTAAGGGTGGTAAAGTAGGTCTTTTCGGTGGTGCTGGTGTTGGTAAAACAGTAAACATGATGGAACTTATCCGTAACATCGCGATCGAGCACAGTGGTTACTCAGTATTTGCTGGTGTTGGTGAGCGTACACGTGAAGGTAACGATTTCTATCACGAAATGAACGACTCTAATGTACTTGATAAAGTATCGTTAGTTTACGGGCAAATGAACGAGCCTCCAGGAAACCGTTTACGTGTTGCCTTTACTGGTTTGACTATGGCTGAAAAATTCCGTGACGAAGGTCGTGACGTATTATTCTTCGTAGATAACATTTACCGTTATACACTTGCAGGTACTGAAGTATCAGCACTACTTGGTCGTATGCCATCAGCGGTTGGTTATCAACCAACACTTGCTGAAGAAATGGGTGTATTACAAGAGCGTATTACTTCAACAAACAAAGGCTCAATCACTTCAATTCAAGCGGTATACGTACCTGCGGATGATTTAACTGACCCTAGCCCTGCAACTACTTTTGCGCATTTAGATGCAACTGTTGTATTAAGTCGTGATATTGCTTCGCAAGGTATCTACCCTGCGATTGACCCACTAGATTCATCTTCACGTCAGTTAGACCCGTTAGTGGTTGGTACTGAACATTATGAAACTGCTCGTGGTGTACAAACAGTATTACAACGTTACAAAGAACTTAAAGATATCATCGCCATCTTAGGTATGGATGAGTTATCTGAAGAAGATAAGCAAACTGTATTTAGAGCACGTAAAATACAGCGTTACTTATCTCAGCCGTTCTTCGTTGCTGAAGTATTTACAGGTTCTCCAGGTAAATATGTTTCATTAAAAGATACCATCGCTGGCTTTAAAGGCATTTTAGCGGGTGATTTTGATGACATGCCTGAGCAAGCATTCTACATGGTTGGTTCTATTGAAGAAGCCATAGAGAAAGCGAGTAAGATGTAATCATCTAGTAAGTATCTAAGCTCTTGTTTAGATACTTACATTATTAGAGGTCGAGTCAAATGGCATTATTTACTGTAAATCTAAATGTTGTTAGTGCACAAGAAAGCTTGTTCTCAGGCAGCATTAAATCATTACAGATCACAGGTAGTGAAGGTGAGTTAGGTATTATGCCTGGTCATGCACCTTTATTGACTTCACTAAAACCTGGTATGGCGTTAATCACCAAAGAAGATGGTACTGAAGAAGTTATCTATCTTTCAGGTGGTATGTTAGAAGTTCAACCAAATAACGTTATCGTGTTAGCCGATGTTGCAACACGTGCCGCAGACTTGGATGAACAAGCGGCTCTTGAAGCTAAGCAACGCGCAGAAGAAACCCTGAACGCCCATGGCGCTGATGTTGACTTTGCAATTGCTGCTGCTGAATTAGCTCGTGCAGTAGCGCAATTACGCGTTATTCAAGCGACTAACAAGACAAACTAACCCATACCTTTAAGGTATTGATAAAGGTTTAGTGAATAAAATAATAAACGCCCTGTTACTGTGAAGTAACAGGGCGTTTTTTTGTTTGAAAGCTTATAGCGTTCAAGAGACCGGTCATGCTTTTTAAATACGGTAAAGGCATGGCTCCAATGCTTCATCCCTTTCAACTCAAAAGTAAGTTATTGATATGAATAATGTGTCGTATAAATAAAAACTTGTCCGATAAAAATCATTATGCGACAAACTAATGTATTCCGCTATTAAAAAGTGAGACATTTAGACCTAATAATAAGGGCTTCAACCCCCTTAGTTTCAGTTAATATCAGTTCTAAAAATGAGACATTTTATCTGTTTGATTTTTATAGATAAAATAACCTGTAATGGTCTAATGAAACTGGAAAGATTTATAGCTTAAAATAAGCAAAACCTAAAAGGTGTTCAAATGACTAGAAAAATAAAAATAAATATCAGCCCTACCCAAAAACTCGAATATGCCAAACTCATGGTTGAAGAAGGTTATACCAATAAACAAATCCAAGATATTTCAGGAGCTTGCTCATCCGCCATTTCTCGCTGGAAAAGCCAATATAAAGCAGAGCTATCGGGTCATACTCCAAAAAAATCTAATGCCATCACACCTGACCAACAACGTATTCAACTGCTAGAGAAACAATTAAAGCGATCACAGCGGGATAATGAAATATTAAAAAAAGCTGCTGCTTTCTTCATACGCGACAATCAAAATTTGAATTGATTAAAGATATGAAGAAAGCGGAGTCTCAATATAAAATTAATGAACTATGTCGGGTCTTTGGCATTAGT
>MAAE01000063.1 GCA_002162675.1 Colwellia sp. 39_35_sub15_T18
CTTTAGTTAATACCGCAGAGATAGCGGCTGTTAATGTTGTTTTACCGTGATCAACGTGTCCGATTGTACCAACGTTTACATGTGGTTTCGTACGTTCAAATTTTTCTTTAGCCATTTTTCAATTACCTTAAAGTTTATTTTACTATAAAAAATAAAAGCAACAGTCAAAATGACCGCGCTTATTGTAAATATTGCCTGTTATAACGTGTACGGAGCTCTAACGAGTTTCCATAATTTTTTGTGCTACCAATTTCGGTGCTTCATTATACTGCTGAAACTCCATAGAGTAAGATGCACGGCCTTGTGTAGCACTACGCAAGTCGGTAGCATAACCAAACATTTCGGCTAGGGGTACCAATGCATTTACAATTCTTGAACCTGCTGGACCTTCGTCCATACCGTCGATCATACCGCGTCGACGATTTAAGTCACCGACAACATCACCCATATTGGCTTCTGGTGTGGAAACTTCGACTTTCATCATTGGCTCTAATATAACAGGGTTTGCTGCTAGCGCACCATTTTTAAAGCCAATAGAGGCAGCCACTTTAAATGCCATCTCGTTTGAGTCAACATCATGGAAAGAGCCATCAAAAAGCGTGACTTTAATGTCTAATAATGGAAAGCTAGCTAAAACACCGCTGTCCATCTGCTCTTTACAGCCTTTCTCAATTGCAGGAATAAATTCTTTAGGTACTGAGCCGCCAACAATTTCGTTAACAAACTCAAAACCTGCCCCTTCTTCTAAAGGCTCCATTTTCAACCAAACATGGCCATACTGACCCTTACCGCCTGATTGACGAATAAATTTGCCTTCCACCTCAACGCTTTTGCGAATAGTTTCACGGTACGAAACTTGTGGATTACCAACGTTACACTCAACAGCGAATTCACGTTTCATACGTTCAACAAGAATGTCTAAGTGTAATTCACCCATACCTGAAATAATGGTTTGCCCTGTTTCATCGTCAGTATGTACTCTAAACGATGGATCTTCTGCGGCAAGCTTACCCAGAGCAATGCCCATTTTTTCTTGGGCGGCAATGGTTCTGGGCTCAACAGCAACAGAGATTACCGGTTCAGGAAATTCCATGCGCTCTAAGGTAATGACCTTATTAAGATCACAAAGCGTGTCACCGGTAGTAACATCTTTTAAACCTATTGCCGCAGCGATATCACCTGCGCGAACTTCTTTAATTTCTTGTCTGTCATTCGCGTGCATTTGCACGATACGCCCTAAACGCTCTTTTTTTCCTTTAACGGGATTATAAACACTATCGCCCGTTTTAACGACACCAGAATAAACACGGAAAAAAGTTAAGGTACCCACAAAAGGGTCGGTAGCAATTTTAAACGCTAACGCAGAAAATGGTGCGTTATCATCGGCCTGGCGGCTTCCCTCGCTTTCATCTTTATCGTCATTAATGCCGGTGATCGCCGCAACTTCTGTGGGTGATGGCAAGTATTCTATAACCGCATCAAGTACTGCTTGCACGCCTTTATTTTTAAAAGCGCTACCACAGCTACATAAAACAAGCTCATTAGCTAAAGTACGAGTACGTAAACCTGTTTTAATTTCTGCTTCGGTTAATTCACCTTCTTCAAGGTACTTTTCCATCAAATAATCATTGGCTTCTGCTGCTTCTGATACTAAATTTTCATGCCACTCTTGAGCAAGCTCAATCATATCAGCCGGAATATCGTCGTAGCTAAAGGTCATACCTTGATCAGCTTCTGACCAATTAATCGCTTTCATTTTAACTAAATCGACAACGCCTTTAAACTCATCTTCAGCGCCAATAGCTAAATGCATAGGCACTGCATTGGCGCCTAATCTCTCTTTTAATTGCTTAACGACCGATAGAAAATCAGCGCCTGTTCTATCCATTTTATTGACAAAAACCATACGTGGAACCGAGTACTTTTCCATTTGGCGCCAAACGGTTTCTGTTTGCGGTTGCACTCCTGAAGAAGCACATAACACTAAAACTGCACCATCAAGTACACGTAAAGAGCGCTCTACTTCAATAGTGAAATCAACGTGACCTGGGGTATCGATAATATTAATACGGTGATCATCAAATTGACCTTCCATACCTTTCCAGAAGCATGTTGTCGCTGCTGAGGTAATAGTAATACCACGCTCTTGCTCTTGTTCCATCCAATCCATAGTAGCGGCACCATCATGCACTTCACCAATCTTATGAGAAAGG
The DNA here is from genome assembly GCA_002162675.1 of Colwellia sp. 39_35_sub15_T18. GTDB lineage: Bacteria > Pseudomonadota > Gammaproteobacteria > Enterobacterales > Alteromonadaceae > Colwellia. The sequence continues at coordinate 2,214 of MAAE01000063.1, forward strand.
CCTGTGTAAAATAATACACGTTCTGTGGTGGTGGTTTTACCTGCATCTACGTGCGCACAAATACCAATATTACGGTAGCGCTCTATAGGGGTAGTACGGGGCAATTTTATATCCTCTAATAATATTTTAGCGCGATTACTTGTCTGCAAGCTAAACGGCTAGATAATTAAATAAACTAAACATTCATTATATAAATACTTAATTAATTCAACTGTGTAAAAATCTGGTTTTTATTCATTCTATAAAAACAAGCATGGCTAGCAAGAGAAACTCTTGCTAGCCATGCGCTTACTTTATGGTAAAACCCTAAAGCAGGCAATACGTTCAAACAATACTGCTATCTTACCAGCGGTAATGAGCGAACGCTTTGTTAGCTTCAGCCATACGGTGAACGTCTTCACGTTTCTTAACCGCTGAACCTTTGCTATCAGACGCATCTAACATTTCGTTAGCTAGGCGCTGAGCCATTGATTTTTCACCACGTTTACGA
>MAAE01000023.1 GCA_002162675.1 Colwellia sp. 39_35_sub15_T18
TAAAGAAATTGCATCAAGTTTAAATTCTTTGGTATATTTTTTACGTTTTGTCATTTGATTCTCCAGTTAAGCTTATTATGTCTTAACTGGGGTAGTCGAATCCATTAAACCACGTCATTTGTTGAGCTGCTTGGCGTCGCGGTGGCGACAACACCCAAAGGGGCGTTACACGCCAAAAGCCCCTTTGGAATCCCCTTGGCGCCCTACTCAGTGAAAACATGAATAACCATTTTGAGTTTACAGTCAATACCTGCCGATATTCGTCCATGAAAAGCGGCAGTCTTCGCCATCCATGGCTCAGCTTGACTGACACTTTACAAAATGGCTATTCATTCACTGAGATGGGAATTGGAGTGTTTGGCAAAGTGGGAGAAACAAACGAAACCGATCAGTTTTTCGAGCATCCAAAAACATAAAACCATCATTATTACTCCCTCACTTATCAACAAACACCAAATCTGCTTGAATCAAGTGCCGCAATGAAAGGCAATATTCACGTATGTTCATCATGGATGATGAACAAAGCGATGTAGGGCATGGATGCCCGTTCAGCGCTGTTACGTCGAAGATATTGCCTTGAATGTAGGATTACACTTGATTAGCAGCGCCGAGGGAGTCCAGAGGGAGGTCGGCGTCAGCCTCCCTTTGGGTGTCGTCGCCACCGCGACAAAAATATCAATTTACTCAAATATTCTTAACTTAAAGACACATCAGTCACCACGATAAAATATTAATGTTTTAATCTAGCTGGTTGCACTGCTTCGATTAATGCTTGTATTTCAGAATTTGGGAGTGCACCTTTTTTAGCTTTATTTGCTAAATAGGTTGGGAATTTTACTCTAAGATAAGATCCATCCATCCATTTTCTAAATTCCCCTAAAGCCTCAACAGGGTAAATCCAAGCTTCTGGATTTTTTTGAGGGAAATCCTCTGGAAATATATGTCGATGTTTGATTCGTTCACCAAATTTTATATTGTAATCTTTATCATTCCACTCTTTTCCCCAGTGTTGCCCTACACTGATATCTGGCATTGTCTTATTATCAAAAGGCATTCCTTTTCTGATACTTGTAACTAAAAGGCTCGCCATTTCTTCAAATACACTAAAAAAACCTGACGGCACTTCATTTAATGTCATCCTTTCATGAAAAATCCTCCAAGAATCTGGAACTAAACTTGAAGGATCGTAACCTGTTTTTTCATATATAAACGTTCTTAAACTTAACCTAGCTAAGCTTCTAAAATTATTTCTTGCTGTTTCAGATGGTGTTTTTGCTTCAAACGCATAATATTCAAGAATAGCCATACAATTAACATCATTAATTGCATGATAGTTCACCCCATTAACTTTTATAGGGATGTAGAGACCTATTGCACTACCTCCTTGAACTTCTATTAACTGCGTTATTTTTTTACCTCTGCTGTGATGCTTTAGTTCATCCCAATCTTTAATCAATGTAATTATATTACTAGGTACTGTTCCACATAAGGTTGCTAATCCTCTAGCGCCCAAGTAAGGAGTACCGTCACTCATGACTCCCATCTCTACACCATCAGGAGTCTTGTGTGTAACCGATGACAATTGAATTTCCATTTTCTGACTTGACATATTATTTCACTAATTAATTACCTTTGTGTTGATATGCGCCCATTTTGCATCAATTCAAGAGATTACGTATCTAAAAACAAAAAACCCGCATTCTCTATTAGAAAATGCGGGTTTTTATCAAAAACTCAGTTTGCAATCAAAAGCTGATTACCAACCTGTTTTCTCTTTAAGTGCAACGCCAATATCCGCTAAAGAACGAACTGTTTTAACACCAGCCGCTTCAAGAGCAGCAAATTTCTCATCAGCTGTACCTTTACCACCAGCGATAATCGCGCCAGCGTGACCCATACGCTTACCTTCTGGTGCAGTAACACCAGCAATGTAAGATACAACAGGTTTAGTAACGTTAGCTTTGATGTATTCCGCCGCTTCTTCTTCAGCAGTACCACCAATTTCACCAATCATTACGATTGCTTCAGTTTGAGGATCGTTTTGGAACATTTCTAAAACGTCGATGAAGTTAGTACCTGGGATAGGGTCGCCGCCAATACCTACACAAGTAGATTGGCCAAAACCAGCATCAGTAGTTTGTTTAACGGCTTCGTACGTTAACGTACCAGAACGTGAAACAATACCTACTTTACCTGGTAAATGGATGTGACCAGGCATGATACCAATCTTAGTTTCGCCTGGAGTGATAACACCTGGGCAGTTAGGACCAATCATGCGAACGCCAGTTTGAGTAAGCTTGGCTTTAACGTCAACCATATCTAAAGTTGGAATACCTTCAGTGATAGTAACGATAAGTGTGATGCCAGCATCGATAGCTTCTAAAATAGCGTCTTTACAGAACGGAGCAGGAACATAGATAACTGTTGCTGTTGCGCCAGTTGCTTCCACTGCTTCACGCACTGTATTGAATACTGGTAAACCAAGGTGCGTTTGACCGCCTTTACCTGGGCTTACGCCACCAACCATTTGTGTACCGTAATCAATAGCTTGCTCTGAGTGGAAAGTACCTTGACCACCAGTAAA
>MAAE01000016.1 GCA_002162675.1 Colwellia sp. 39_35_sub15_T18
AATGCTCACCTTCACCACAGGGTAAAAAGGGTAATTGCTCAAATACTTTAAAATCACTGGGCTGACTTCTTAGTAGCCCGGCTGATGCTGGTTTACCATGTAAAAAGCTAAGTTCTGGTAACATTATTTTCCTTAAATGATCACGCTGTAGTTATTGTACTGTGCTACTTAAAAGCAGCATTAAACACTTTGTAGTTCTTGCATAGGCGGCATCGCTTGCGCAATAGGAATAAGTAGCACAACACTGTGCACCGCTACCCCTTCTTTACGTCCAACATAGCCCAGTTTTTCAGTGGTCGTCGCTTTAACATTAATTTGGTCAATATGGCAGCTTAAGTCTTCAGTCAAACACTCCCGCATCGCTAATAAGTGTGGTGCCATTTTTGGCGCTTGGGCAACAATAGTGAGATCAGCATTACCCAACTGATAGCCTTTTTCTGTCATTAAATGAACAACGTGGCGTAATAAAATACGACTAGAGATGTTCTTATATTGACCGTCGGTGTCAGGAAAATGATTGCCAATATCAGCCAAACACAACGCCCCTAAAATAGCATCACAAAGCGCATGAATAGCGACATCACCATCAGAATGAGCAATAAAACCTTGCTCAAAAGGCACTGCTACTCCTGCTAATATTAGTGGCCCAGAGCCGCCAAATTGATGTACGTCAAAACCGTGTCCTATGCGCATCTGTTTTCCTCTTCTTTACGTTGCTGGTTAAGGTAGAAAGCAGCTAAAGCCAAATCTTCGGGACGAGTAATTTTTATATTTTCTCGGCTCGATGACACTAATAAGCTAGGCAAACCTGCCAGTTCAATTGCCGAAGACTCATCGGTTATTGGTATGCCATGACATAACGCTTGCTCAATAGCGCTTTTCAACTCAATAGTTTTATACATTTGTGGTGTTAGTGCCTGCCATAAGCAACTACGATCTATGGTGCTAAACACTTTAGCCGTTGAGCCTGCGCTTGAGTTTGTGCTTGGACTCTCACTTTGCTTAATAGTATCCACTACCTGCGCCGCTAATAAGCCGCCCGAGTTTTGACTTAAGCATTGCTCAATAAGTAGATCAATGTCTTGATGACTAACACAGGGGCGAGCAGCATCATGTACCAACACCCAAGGAAATTGAGTTTCATCAACTGCACATAAGCCATTGAGTACCGAGTCAACCCGCTCTTTCCCCCCTGACACGCAGACAACATCAGGATTATTGGCTAACATTGTTTGCGCAAAGTAATCATCGTCATCACTTAATGTTAAAATTATTTTGGCTACTTTTTTATGACTCAATAAACGATTAACCGTATGAACTAAAATAGCTTCATCATTAATCTTTAAATATTGTTTCGGGCATGGCGCTAACATACGTTTGCCAACGCCTGCTGCAGGTACAACAACGATAAATTGCTGGTTAAATGCCTCAACCATTAACGTACTTCCTTGGGTGAATTGAATTAATTTTAATTATTTTTACCGCGAGTATTTTTACTGGGTATTAGGCGGAAAAACGTTTCATGTTCTTTGATCATGCCCAACTCATTGCGAGCACGTTCTTCAATCGCTTCACTACCTAATTTCAAATCATCGGTATCTGCATAAAGTAGCTTATTACGCTGTTGCAGTTTCTCATTCGCGGTTTGCTGCCGGCTAACATCTTCTTGCAAAGCAAAATAATCAGGCACACTATTCTTACCAAACCAAAGGCGGTATTGTAATAAAGCTAAGAGGATCAGCAAAAGTATGGTAAATGCCCGCATAAAACCTAAAAAACACATAAAAACGTTACAATTTTTACTATTATATGGACTTATTATTTATAAGGCTAATGGTTGTTTAAAGTCTTTCCAGTTAATGGCACAAGAAAGCAATAACTCTCGTAAGGAAGGGATAACAGGTCTTAATTTTGTTGTACTCTGATGATGTTGCCAGCGGTGACCGGCACAAGCAGCTAGCATAACTTTTTTATTCGGCTTTAATAAGCGTCTCGCATTAACATTGGCTGTGGTTTGCTCAGGTAAAGGCGTTAATGAAAACCAACCTGAAACATTGGTTCTAATACGATTTTTATCAAGATCAAGGCCGTCAATACAATCGACAATAATATGATCACCAACCAGCACTGGCGCCACTAAACCGAGTATTGGCTTATTCGCGTTGTTCAGTAACGCCAAATACCATGAGGAAATAACGCTATCGTCTTCTCCAGCTAAGGGTAAGTGGCTGCTTTGTTTCGCCGACCACGTTGCATTTTGTACATCTAACGCTAATGGCGAGTGCTTTTGCTCATTTACCTTTATCATTAAATTTGCGGTTCTATTAATATAATGAGATAAACTTTTTAAACGCCCTTGAACGCCTTTAGTCGTGGTTATTTCAGCATTAGCAAGCAAACGCAGCTCTCGTTCATAGAGCGCATTACATATTTCAGCAAAATCATTATTTTGCTTGTTATCTTGCCAAAGGGACGATTGTGTCATCAGGTGTTAAAAATCAAACAGTTATCGCTTAAGCATACTTGATTGTGACGAAAAGATAAAATTTCCCATAAAAAAACCGAGTCTTCGCAGACTCGGTTCACTCAAACCTATATAACCAATCAAATTAAAGCTAGTTAGTTCAAGAGCAAGGCACTTGCACGGAGTTGACGGGTGCAATGAGTACAAGTAACTCTGCTATTGTGCTAAGTAGCAAAAATTTTGTGGTTATTGGCTTTTAATTTCAGATAAACCGTTATAAATAGCTTTATCGCCTAAAAATTCTTCGATACGTAACAACTGGTTATACTTAGAAACGCGGTCGCTGCGACATAAAGAACCGGTTTTAATTTGACCTGCTGCGGTACCTACCGCTAAATCAGCAATGGTAGCATCTTCAGTTTCACCAGAGCGATGAGAGATAACAGCAGTGTAACCGGCATCTTTCGCCATTTTTATCGCCGCTAAGGTTTCTGTCAATGAACCAATTTGGTTGAATTTAATTAAGATAGAATTGGCAACACCTTTATCAATACCTTCTTTAAGGATTTTAGTGTTAGTAACAAATAAATCATCACCAACAATTTGTACTTTATCACCCAATAAGTCTGTTTGGTATTTAAAGCCATCCCAGTCTGATTCGTCTAAACCATCTTCAATTGATACTATTGGGTATTCTTTACAAAGGTCAGCTAGGAAGTCAGAGAATTCATTTGAACTAAACTGTTTGCCTTCACCTTTAAGGTCGTAAATACCCTTACCTTCATTAGCAGCGCCATCATAAAACTCAGAGGCAGCACAATCCATTGCTAGTGTGACATCAGAGCCTAAAGTGTAACCTGCAGCAGCAACGGCTTCTTTAATGACCGCTAGTGCTTCAGCATTAGACGCTAAATCAGGCGCAAAACCACCTTCATCACCGACCGCGGTATTTAAACCTTTACTTGATAACACTTTTTTCAGGGCATGAAAAATTTCAGCGCCCATACGTAATGCTTCTGTAAAGTTTTTAGCTCCGACAGGTTGAACCATAAACTCTTGAATATCAACGTTATTATCTGCATGCTCGCCACCGTTGATGATGTTCATCATAGGTACAGGCAAGCTATAAACACCTGGTGTGCCGTTTAAATCAGCAATATGTTCAAACAATTGTACGCCTTTATCAGCTGCCGCAGCTTTTGCTACCGCTAAAGACACAGCTAAAATAGCATTGGCGCCAAATTGTTCTTTATTTTCTGTGCCATCTAAATCAATCATTATTTTATCGATATTAGCTTGCTCAAGCGCACTTTGACCGACTAAGGCAGGTGTGATGTTATTTCTAATTGCGTTTACAGCATTTAATACGCCTTTGCCCAAGTAACGTGACTTATCACCATCACGTAATTCCAGTGCTTCGCGAGAGCCTGTTGATGCGCCAGAAGGTGCAGCAGCACGTCCCCAAGCACCCGATTCTAAATAAACATCGGCTTCAACCGTTGGGTTACCACGAGAATCCATGATCTCGCGCGCTAAAATTTTACTGATCTTTGACATTATTTTTCCTTACAAACTTTAAAATTAAATATCGTCTAAAATAAAAAACCGCAGCACTTGGCTACGGTTTGTAATTATGTTGAATTAGCTAGATTGCTGCTTTTGATAATCAAAAGAAGCCGCAACAAAGCTTTCAAATAAAGGGTGTCCGTCACGTGGAGTTGAATTAAACTCGGGATGGAACTGCCCAGCAACAAACCATGGGTGATCAGGTATTTCAATCACCTCAACTAAACTTTTATCCGTAGATAAACCCGAAAACACTAAACCAGCTTTGCTTAATTGTTCTCGGTAGTTATTATTTACCTCAAAACGGTGGCGGTGTCTTTCATTAATTGTTTCACTACCATATACGTCACACACCTTGGTACCTTTCACCAAGTGACACAATTGTGAACCTAAACGCATAGTTCCACCTAAATCAGAGTTTTCACTACGATACTCAACTTGGCCTTCTTCATCTAACCATTCACTGATTAAACCAACGACAGGATACGGTGTTTCTGCATTAAACTCGGTACTGTGAGCATCAGTTAAGCCTGCCACATTACGTGCATACTCAATTAATGCCACTTGCATACCTAAACAAATCCCCAAATAAGGTACTTTATTTATCCGTGCATATTCTGCCGCTAAAATTTTACCTTCAACACCGCGTTCACCAAAACCACCCGGCACTATAATGGCGTCTAAATCATTTAATAATTCAGTGCCTTTAACTTCTATATCTTGTGAGTCAACGTACTTAATATTAACGGTAACTTGGTTTTTAAGTCCTGCATGTTTTAATGCTTCATTTACGGATTTGTAAGCATCAGGTAATTCTGTATATTTACCCACCATACCAATAGTAACTTCACCCTTAGGGTTTGCTTCTTGGTATAAAACTTGTTCCCACTCAGTTAAGTCAGCTTCAGGAGCTTCTATGCCAAAGCGTTTTGCCACAAGTTCATCTGTACCTTGAGCTTTTAATAACGCTGGGATTTTATAAATACTGTCAACGTCACGCATCGAGATAACAGCTTTTTCTTCAACATTACAAAATAAGGCAATTTTAGCGCGATCTGAATTGGGTAGTGGTCTGTCTGAGCGACAGACTAAAATATCAGGAAAAATACCAATTGAACGTAAATCTTTGACTGAGTGTTGGGTTGGTTTGGTTTTAATTTCACCGGCAGCAGCAATATAAGGTACCAAGGTTAAGTGCATAAACATGGCACGTTCACGGCCCACTTCTGTAGCTAACTGGCGAATAGCTTCTAAGAACGGTTGTGACTCAATATCACCGACAGTGCCGCCCACTTCAACCATAGCGACGTCATAACCTTCCGCACCTTCAATGACACGGCGCTTAATATCATTAGTAATATGAGGAATAACCTGAATAGTGGCTCCTAAAAATTCACCTTTACGTTCACGCGCTAAAATATCTTGATAGATACGGCCAGTAGTAAAGTTATTGCGCTTGGTCATTTTGGTACGAATAAAGCGCTCGTAATGACCTAAATCTAAATCAGTTTCTGCGCCATCTTCAGTAACAAATACTTCACCGTGCTGAATTGGGCTCATGGTGCCGGGGTCAACATTAATATAAGGATCTAGTTTCAGCATGGTTACTTTTAAACCACGTGCTTCAAGAATTGCAGCCAATGAAGCTGCCGCAATACCTTTACCAAGAGACGAAACAACGCCGCCGGTAACAAAAATATATCTAGTTGTCATGTTTACACCGATGTAAGAAAAACAGGAATTTTGTGCTTTTTTATAGTTACCAAATAGTTACCAAGTAAATGACTGACTTATCGCCAGCAACTGCCGGTTATTTTAGTTAAGAAAACACTAAAATACGCATGAATGGCAAGGAAAATATAAATAAAGCAGGACGGGAAAGCATTATACTGAAAACCAAGACCAACAACAATAACAACAAGCTATTCAATAGAAAAAATAAGCGTTTTTTTATCAAGTATAAATCGTTATGATACTGAGATGTTTCTCTATATGGATGTCCTATGAAAAACCAATTAAAAAATGTCTTATCAGCTATCGATGATATTAACAGTAAAGATGTCAATATCACTCTATCAGACGGTGAACAGCACCCTAAAGAATTGATATATGGTCAACGAATGACGGCCTGCTTAACGCAGCATTGGCCACAAGCAAGCGAGCTATTACAAATAGCTGTACGCGCTCAGCATGTTAAACGTTGGCATTTAAAACGCAGTGAATTTGAACAAGGCAAGGCTGGCTATTATCAATGGCGTATTGCTTTAGGAAAGTTTCATGCTGAACTAACCGCAACCACCATGCAAAAACTTGGTTATAGCGCAGAGCAAGCAGCACAAACGGCTTCAATTATTTGCAAAGAAAACTTAAGAGATAAAAGTTCTAGCCAACTCAACTCAGATAGCCAAACGTTAGAAGACGTGGCTTGTTTAGTCTTTCTTGAACATTATTTTGATGACTTTGCTAGTCAATATATCGAAAAAGACAACGAAGCTAAAATTGTTCGTATTGTGCAATTAACCTGGAAGAAAATGTCGGAAGATGCTCATAATATTGCCCTGAAATTGACTTTACCTGAGCATTTATCTGCGCTAGTAGCAAAAGCACTTGCTTAGTGTAGATGTTTTAAAAAATCAACCTCTGGAAAGCACTATGCTATGGTGATCACTTACTAATAGGTAAGCGCCATAAAAAGATAAAAGGCCCAATGACTAACAGCATGACAAGCGCTGTTAGCATCATACTCTGAAGTAAAAACCCCGACCAAAACACTGATAAAACAATGGTTAATAGCGCTATTCTTTTGGCCTTCCGTGGAATACTGCGATGCTGTTGCCATTCATGAATAAGTGGTCCAAAAGTTTTATTATTAAGTAATTTTTTCTGCATTCGCGGTGACGATTTTGCAAAACAAGCCGTGGCCATAATAAGAAAAACAGTGGTCGGTAAAATAGGCAATATTGCCCCTAATATGGCTAAGCCCACACATAACAGTCCCGCTATTTTCCAACAAAGAACCTTTATTTTACTGCGAGTAGAAATAGGTACAGGACACTCATCTATTACTAAAGACTCTATGACCATGGTTGGTTTTATTACTGATTGCTGGTTCTGCTCCACAACTTACTCCCTATTTTTCATCCATTGTCGTATGTCGAATTAGCCTTATTTACTCTGACTTTATTGTTGGTATCTCGGCTTTTTCTAATCAAGGTGGTATCACTTGCAGTCTGGTTTTTATTAATTAATGACTTTGCTAATCGGTCGTAAAGTAAAACATTCACTGAAGCCGCTAAATTCATACATCCCACAGTAGGCACGTAAACGACATCATCAGCGTTATCAATTACTTTTTGGCTAATAGTGCCATCTTCTGGACCAAAAATATAAAGCGCCTGATCAGGGTGTTGAAAATGTGGCAGCGGTATTGCGCCTTCCACTAGATCTACACAAATAACTTTAGTTGCTTGTGGCAAATTGTCCAGTATTGCCTTAACATTTTCAAAATCATCTATCGCCTGTAATGGAATTTTATCACGGGCATTTTTGGTGTCGGTATTATGTTTTGAGCCATTAAACTTTACTGCATTGGCATAACGTTGCCCGGTATAAAGTACTTGTTCAACACTATAACAACCCGCTGCACGCATGACTGCGCCAACATTACTAGGACTTTTAGGATTAGTTAAGCCTATGGTTACGTGGCTGTTTTCAACCTGTAGACTTTTTCCTAAAGCAATCGTTGATAATAAAAGTTTGGTCATTATCTCTCTCGGTTATTTTTCTTGTTTTTTTACTTGTTGCCAATATTGCTCTAATTGCTCTAAATCATGTTGGGCAAAACTCTGCCCTGATTGACTGACTTGTGCTTCGACACCATGAAAGCGTTTAGTAAATTTTTGATTAGCACGGCGCAACAATGTTTCGGGATCTTGCTTGGCATGACGACATAAATTCACCACAGCAAACATTAAATCGCCAATTTCTTCCCCTAAAGCGGCTTGATTAATGTCTTCAGCCGCTAATTCTTCTCTTACTTCCAAAACCTCTTCTTCAATTTTTGCAAAAACATCATTAATATCATGCCAATCAAAACCCACGTGTGAACAACGTTTTTGAATTTTTGCCGCTTGCGATAAGGCGGGTAAATTTTTCGGAATATCAGCAAGAATACTAAGCTCTGCCTGATTATTCTTAGCTTGGCGCTCGCTGGCTTTCTCATTTTCCCAGTTCGCTTTTATTTGCGCATCAGTGCTTAAATCAGCATCACTGAAAACATGGGGGTGACGACGAATAAGCTTTTCACAAATAGCGGCAACAACACTATCAAAATCAAACAACTGTTGCTCTTGACCAAGTTGGCTATAGAAAATCACTTGAAATAACAAATCACCTAGCTCTTTATTGAGTTCGGCAAAATCATTTTGTTCTATGGCATCAACCACTTCATAAGCTTCTTCAATGGTATGGGCGGTAATTGAGGCGAAGTTTTGTTTAACATCCCAAGGACAACCGGTATTTGGATCACGAAGCTTGGTCATAATCCAACGGAGTTTTTCTATTGATGGTGCTTTATTTAACATTTAAATCTCAAATTTTTATCATTTAGGCTCTATAAGTTTTCGACATCCTAAAGAGCGTTCTACAATCGTTTTACTTCAACAACATCATCAAGTTGTCGTAGTTTATCTAGCACTCTGGTGAGTAACTCGCTACTAGTCACTTCCATTTTCACCGTCATACTCATGGTTTGTTTAGCGCTATCACTGTGGCTTTCAATGCCGACGATGCTCACTTTTTCATTGGCAATAATGGTGGATATATCACGAAATAATCCTTGCCTGTCACTGGCAATAATTTGTGTGCTTGCTTGATAACTTTGCTTATCATCAATGCCCCACTGCACTTCTACTTCCCTTTCAGGTTGTTGATTTAGCGCGTTAGCGAGTTGTTCACAATCAACCCTGTGTACAGAAATACCACGACCTTGGGTGATAAAGCCTAAAATGTTATCACCCGGTACAGGCGAGCAACATTTAGCCATGTGGGTGAGTAAATTACCAACCCCTGACACCGTGATACCATTATTGTCTGACGAGGTTTTCTTATCTATTGACGGTTGCTTCACTAAGCTTTGTGGGTCGATTTCAGCGGCTGGTTTTAACTTACCATCCAATAGCACAAAATAATTAACAACTTGCTGTAAGCGAGCATTACCTGAGCCTATCGCCGCATATAAATCATCAATAGTTTTCACATTAAAGCGTGCTACTACTTCTTTAAAATCTGCTTGATTAATCGCTACCTGGCTTAATTTAGCGAGTTCACCTTCAAGTAACTCTTTACCTTGTGCAAGGTATTTGTCTCGATCTTGCAGCTTGAAGAAATGCTGAACTTTCGCTCTCGCTCTTGATGAATGAATATAATTTAAATTTGGATTCAACCAATCACGGCTTGGATTTGCTTGTTTACTGGTGAGTATTTCAACTTGATCGCCCGTTTGTAATCGATGAGTAAAAGGCACAATTTTGCCAAATACTTTAGCGCCAATACAGCAATGCCCAACATTGGAATGAATATAGTAGGCAAAATCTAACGGTGTTGCCCCCATTGGCAAGTCAATAACATCGCCCCCAGGCGTGAATACATAAATTCTATCTTCAAAGACTTGGCTGCGTAATTCTTCAAGCAATGCGCCACTTTCGGAAACGTCATCTTGCCATTGAAGAATTTTCCTTAACCAGCCAACTTTTTCATCAAAGCTAGCCGCTTTATCATTACTTTTACCCTTTGCTGCGCCTTCTTTATAACGCCAATGCGCAGCAACACCGAGCTCGGCATCTTCATCCATTTGCTCCGTTCTTATTTGTATTTCTATCGATTTGCCATCAGGGCCAAGGACGACGGTATGAATAGATTGATAACCATTGGGTTTTGGCGTGGCAACATAATCAGAAAACTCATTGCCTAAATGGCGCCACTGAGTATGGACAATACCTAAAGCTGAATAACAATCTTGAATTTCATCAACGACAATTCGCACGGCACGCACATCAAATAATTGCTCAAAATCGAGCGACTTCTGCTGCATTTTTTTCCAGATACTGTAAATATGTTTGGGTCGGCCGTATACTGTGCCTTTGATGTGTAAATCTTGTAACTGCTGGTTTAAGTTACCAACAAAGTCACGCATATATTGTTCCCGATCAAGGCGAGTTTCATCTAACAATTTTGCTATTTTTTTATAAACTTGCGGATGAAGGTAGCGAAAAGAAATATCTTCCAATTCCCACTTCAGTTGGCCAATACCTAAACGATTAGCGAGTGGCGCGTAGATGTTGGCACTTTCTTTCGCGGCTAAAACACGGCTTTCTTCATCATTGTTTTTTTGGCTGCGTAAATCGCATAAACGCTCAGCAAGTTTAATAACCACAGCTCGTACATCTTCCACCATAGCCAATAACATACGACGAATATTATCAATATTACCCGCGTTAACTTGAGTGGTACTGTTTTGAGTAATATTGCTGTGGCTAAGACCTTGCCCTTTACTTAGTTCTTTAATCGCCGCCATTTGCTCAACGCCTCGGCAAAGCAAAACAACCTCGTTGCTAAAATGCTCACTAACAAACTCTTTAGTAATGAATTCTTTTTCTAATAGAGGCGTCAAAAATGCCGCAATTAGTGAGTCTTTATCAAGATTAAGGGTTGATAAAATTTCCACCATTTCCATGGCTTTTAGCAAACAATCTTCACGCTTTTGAAAGCTGACGGACACTGTTTGCCATAATTGTAGCAGTGCTTGCTGCTTACTTTCAGGCAAAGCAAGTTCAGCCAGCCAGTGCTGGAAAGTAGTACTAACAACTTGATGAGATTTACGCACCGAAACCATGGGTTTTCCTTTATCGCAGCATGCGACAACTAATAATAATTAGATTCTATTTGCTGAACAATATCATAGTCTCAACATGCTTTGTTTGAGAAAACATGTCAATTAAAGCAATTTTTACAATTTTGTAACCTTGCGCCAGTAATAACTGGCTATCCCTTGCTAGCGTGGCGGGATCGCAGCTAACATATAAAATCGTGCTAATGGCTAATTTAGCCAATTGCAAAACCGCTTGTTCTGCCCCTGCTCTGGCAGGATCGAGTAACACTTTAGTAAAGTTATGCTTAGCCCAGTCGTGCTCAAGCCAAGCGCTATTTAAGTCCGCCTGATAAAACTGACAATTGCTCAATTGGTTTTTAGCGGCATTAGCTTTGGCTTTATCAACCATAGTTTGCACCCCTTCAACCCCCACTACTTTTTCGATTCTTTGTGCTATTGGTAAACTGAAATTTCCTAACCCGCAAAACAAGTCTAAAAGCTGGTCATTAGCCTCAAGTTCAAGCCAGTCAATAGCTTGCTCAACCATAGCTTCATTCACATTTTGATTCACTTGAATGAAATCATCACTGGCAAAGGTGATATCAATATCATTAGCTAAGCGATACGTTAGTGCTTGGTGAGAGTTTAAATGTTCAATATTGTCGGCACCAAAATCAAAAACAACTTGCCATTGATGCTGCTTTGCACACGCCTGCCATAAGGCACGATCTTGCTCATTAAGTACTCTTAACTGCCTAATCACAAGGGTAACTAATGCTTCTCGACTTTGCGTTTGCGTGCTGATAACTTCAATATGGCCAATCGCTTTTTTAATAGTCAGCTTGGCTATTAACGCTTGTAGAATAGGAAAAATATCACTGAGAGGTTTCACTAGCGTTGTGCATGACTTTATCGGTACTAACTGGTTAGTAGATTTTTGACGAAAACCAATCGTTGGCTGAGATTTTTTGTCAAATTGCACACCAATGCGCGCTTTTCTTCGATAATGCCATGGCTGGCTTACAATAGGCTCTTGCCACGGTAATTGGCTAATGGTGACATTATTCATACCACTTCGTGAAAACAGCTCCGTGACTTTTTTCTGCTTAAAAACTAGTTGCTCATTATAATCAAGGTGCTGCAAGTCACAGCCACCACAAAAATTAAAATGTTGGCACGGCGCTTTTACTCTATTGCTGCTCGCAACATTAACCTTGAGCAGTTTAGCTCGAGAAAATTTGTTTTTTTGTTCAATAAGACGAGCTTCAACATTCTCTTGGGGTAAACAGCCATCAATAAAAATTGCTTTGTTTTGATAATGGCCAACACCACAACCATTCATATCAAGTTTATCAATATTAACCACTATTGTTGATTTGCTTTTAGCTTTAGTTGTTTTTTTATCACTGGCCTTAAAAAAGTTTGCCACTATTGCTTGTTCCTTAGTTTATAAACTATACCCATGTTACCTCAATATGCAGGATTCAGCTGGAATTAGAAACGCCTTTAGGCAAGGCATTGATTGAAGAGAATGGTTATTCCCTTGTCGAAATCAATAACGTAGTATAAAGCGTTTCTAAACCAGCCCTTTGGGGATGTCTGAGCAAATCATGCTCTTCGTTGCATCTGTTTTTAAGGGAACAACCATTAATAAAAAGATGCGCCTTGATCATGAATCGCTCAGGCATCCTGAAACTGCACCTTGAAGTATCATGAGTATATATATTTTGATATGCTTATGACATTATGGGCTTACATAGTTATGCACTTCATTCAGAAGGTTTCCCTAGCTATGTAGTGTTATTATTTTACACTAGTTCCCCCATGAGTTCTCTTACTAACTCATACTACGTAATAGGGATAGTTCACAGACAATGTATAAAATAAGCCTTAAAGACTGGGTGATATTACTCACCATTGTGCCAACCACTTTAATTGGATTTGGGCTTGCAGGGTATTTTTCTTATAGCCGAAATGCTGAAATGGATGAGGTCTTAAACTTAAGAGCCCAAAGCATTATTGAACCATTATCAATTGTGGGTAAAGCCCCCTTGGTCAATAATAACCGTGAAAAACTTCGCCGCATGATTAGTCACGCCCATCGCAGCCAATCAAGTATTATTAAAAGCATTGCTGTATTTACCCTAGACAATCAAGTTTTTGTGACCAGCGCTTATCATGGCGACACCAACAGTATGCGTTTAAAAGCAGGTGAGAAATTACCTATTTATACCCAATCTGAAATAATAAATGATTTTATTATTTATCGCAGCCCCATTGTCGATGAATATAAAGTAGATAAAAGGCAAAACTCAGTTAAAAACACGCCACTGATACTTGGTTATATTGCTATTCAAGTAGATCAAAGCAGAATAAAATTCAAACAACAGAGCCAATACCTTATCGCTTTTACTATGGCTTTATTAGGCGCTATTCTTAGTAGTATTTTTGCGATGAAGTTAATTACCAATGTTGCCAAGCCCATAAATTCTATGGTGCAAGCCATTGATAGGATTCGTGAAGGTAAACTTGAAAGCCGTGTAAACGGTCAACTCATCGGTGAACTGAATTTCCTGAAAAATGGTATTAATACCATGGCACAATCGTTAGGTAATTATCAAAACGAGATGCAAGGTAGCATTGATCAAGCCACTATTGATTTGCGTGAAAGCTTAGAACAATTTGAAATTCAAAACGTTGAGTTAAGTATTGAAAAGAAAAAAGCGCAAGCAGCTAACAGAGTAAAATCTGAATTTTTAGCCAACATGAGCCATGAGTTACGAACGCCATTAAATGGTGTTATTGGTTTTACTCGCCAAGTATTAAAAACACCTTTAAGTGACTCGCAACGAGACTACTTACAAACCATTGATAGATCTGCAAATAACTTGCTCACTATTATTAACGACATTCTAGACTTCTCTAAACTTGATGCCGGTAAAATGGTGATAGAAAGTATCCCCTTTTCTCTGCGTGAAGCTATTGAAGATAGTCTGGTGCTGTTAGCACCAAGCGCTCATAAAAAGAATATTGAATTATCAATAAATATCGATCATTCTATTCCTGACTCCTTGCTTGGTGATGCGATGCGCATTAAGCAAATCATGAGTAATTTAATCAGTAACGCCATCAAGTTTACCCAACATGGTTCGGTGGTAATTGATATAACCCATCAAAGTATTGCGGCTAAAAAGACGGCGATAAAAATCACCGTAGTAGATACAGGCATAGGCATGAATAGTGAGCAGCAGCAAACAATTTTTAAGGCCTTTGCTCAGGCTGATCAAAGCATTACCCGCTTATACGGTGGTACGGGTTTAGGTTTGGTTATTTGTCAACGCCTTGCTTATGAAATGAAAGGCGACATTGGTTTTAGTAGTAACACCAACCAAGGCTCAACTTTTTGGTTCGATTTTGAGTGTGGCGTAAGTTCTTTACCACTTAATAATGATATGGACGCTCATCACCTAGCCAATAAAAGCATTTTATATTACGAGCCACATAATCATACCAGAACAGCAACTTGCAACATTCTAACAAACTGGCAAATGCAAATAACATCTGTAGACAATTTAATTGAATTAGAGCAAGCAATAATAGAAAAAACAGCTAAAGGTGATGAAGGCTTTGAATTTGCGTTAATTGGTCACGACAATACTGCCACCGCATTAAGCGAATTGAAAAAGATCATTACTCAAGTCAAACCGCATGTTGCTAAAATTCATTTAGCCATTAATAGCAATTCTCCTAGTTTGCAGGATGCTTTGATTTCTAGCGGTGCCTTAAGTAGTTTAAGTAAACCTGTTACGGCTAATAAACTCAGCTTTGCTTTACTCGCAAAACAGCATAATCAGTTTAAGACTAATAAAAAAATATTACCGATAAAAGTGTTAGCGGTTGATGATAACGAAGCCAATTTAAAATTAATTAATGCCTTATTACTTGAGCAAGTAGCAGAAGTGACGTTGGCTGACGATGGTGCAAAAGCCTTAGAGTTATGTAAGCATGAATCTTTTGCCTTAATTTTTATGGATATTCAAATGCCTGTTATGGATGGCATTAGTACCCTTAAAGCAATAAAAAATAACACCTGCAACAATAAAACCCCTATCATTGCCGTTACTGCACATGCTTTAAATGGTGAAAAAGAAAAAATGCAACAACAAGGCTTTAATGCTTACATGACCAAGCCTATTGATGAAACGATGTTAAGCCATATTATTTATGAATATTGTGATTTTGACAATTTTGTCGGCTTGGATGATGACAACTGCCTCGCACAACTTACTGTTCAAGAAGATGTTAACGCCCCTGTTACTATTGATTGGTCATTAGCACTTGAACGTACGGGTGGAAAAGTAACGTTAGCAAAAGAGATGCTGACAGGTTTAGTCGATAGCTTAGCCAGTAATCAGCACAGTATTCGCCAAGCATTAATTGCTGAAGATACTAAGCAGCTAAAACGTTTAATTCATAAACTTAATGGCTCTTGTTGCTATACAGGTGTTCCCAATTTAAGCAATATTTGCCAACAGCTTGAGACACAATTGAAAAGAAATGTGGCTTTAGATCATTTAGAGCCTGAATTTTTTGAGCTTTTTGAACACATAGAGCAAGTGTTAGCTGCCGCGCCAAAAATACTTGAAAAAGCAGATGAAAACATCCCTTAATCGAGAAGCTTAATCACGGAAGGTATGCTTGATCATTAATCACGAATGTTAATATTGGGGGAAGTATTGATATCGCCATCTTCGGTGATCACGGCAACACCTGAGCTGCAAGTAAGTACCGCCAAGCTCCGTCCTTGTTCATTGCGAACAAAAGACAGTTCATAACCAAATTTACCTAAGCTGCTGGCTGAAAATTTTTGCGCCAGAGACAACTTATTCCACCATACAGATTGCTCTGGCGTAACGTCTCGTCTTTCCAACATAGATTTTTCTTGTGTTTGCATTATTGCCTACCCCCACTCTCATTCCCTTGTTTGAGTTACTTAAAAACACTTATTTAAAATATTCACTTAAAAAAACATCAAGCGTTTTATTTTTTCAACAGCTCTAACCTGAGTGTAGTACAGAAACCATGCAAATAAAAAGTAAGTTGACTATCTTTTTTAACCTAGTTTTTAACGTCATTGTTAACATTCTTCTCAACACAATATAACGCTATGAAAGTGTTACAAAAGCAGTGGCATAGTGCTTTTCATCGGCAAGTGATATATGCCAGTGACTAGCATTCAATGTTTTTGCCACTTCTAAAGCTCGTTCACTAAACACTAACGTGGGCTGTCCTGTCGCCAGAGAGATAATGTTAATATGCTGAAAAGAAACACCGTCAGCAATACCTGTGCCTAATGCTTTGGCGGCAGCCTCTTTACCAGCCCAGCGCTTTGCTAAATATCGTTCTGGATAATTAGTCTGCTCATAATATTGATATTCTTCTTTTGTTAGCACCCTTTTCGCTAAACGATCTCGAACTCCATCAGCCATATCAGCAATACGGTTAATGTCGATAATATCTGTGCCAATACCGACTACGGGCATATAAACTCCTTAACGAATTGTCAGTCTATAGAAGCGCATTACTTTACTTTCGACGCTTTTAGCTTCTTGCCGCTAGCATGAGCGCTTTCATATCGCGTACCGCTTTATCTAAACCATCAATAACAGCACGAGCGATAATAGCATGACCAATATTAAGCTCTATTATTTCTTCAATGGCTGCTATTGGCTTAACATTGAAGTAATTTAAACCATGTCCAGCATTGACTTTAAGGCCAATGCCATGAGCATATTTTATGCTATTAGTTAAGCGTACTAACTCTGCTTGTTGAGCTTGTTCTGTCTTGGCATCAGCATAATGACCGGTATGAATTTCGATATAAGGTGCACCACTGGCTAAAGCGGCATCAATTTGCGCATTATCGGCATCAATAAATAAACTAACTTGCGTGCCCACAACAGCAAGCTTTTCAACCGCATCAGTAATTTTACCGAGTTGTCCTACCACATCTAGTCCACCTTCGGTGGTTAGCTCTTCCCGCTTTTCAGGTACTAAACAACAAAATGCTGGTTTTACTTCACAAGCAATGGCAACCATCTCATCCGTGACTGCCATTTCAAAATTCATACGGGTGTGTAATGTTTGTTTTAAGACATGAATATCTCTGTCTTGTATATGGCGCCTGTCTTCTCGTAAATGTACAGTAATACCATCTGCGCCAGCATGCTCGGCAACACTCGCAGCATAGACAGGATCAGGATAATTAGTACCACGGGCTTCGCGTAAGGTGGCAATATGATCAACGTTAACGCCTAATAATATTTCTTTCATATTTTTGTCTCTTGTTTTATTTCTTATTTTTAATATTTATTTGTTGTTTTTACTTGTTTTTTTTAGCAAAGAGTTTACGGCTGTGTAAAGGTTTACCATCAAGTAAATGATTTATCACATCGCGCATTAGTCGTTTGAATGTTTGCTCAGCTGCTGCACTTAACGGCGGTTTTTCATGGTAAACATGCTCAGCAATGGCTTGCAAGTGCTCGGTATTAAAGTATGGCGTAGTTATGTTGTTAACCGCATACTTATAAGCAGGCATAAAACCCTGCTCAGCAAGGTAATAAAAGCCAGCAATACTATCGCTATTCTCATCAAATACAGGGCTAAAATCAAACGACAAACCTAATTCATCAAGCAAAGCTAGCTCAAAGCGCCTTAATTGTGGTGCTATAGGTAAGTTTTGGGATAATAAAGATAAGGTGGTTTGATAATGAGTAAACAATGGTTCACACATAATATCGTCATTTAATAACCGCACCAGCAGTTCATTAATGTAAAAAGCGCTATACAAGCTATTTTTACTTAAGGCATAAGATTTAG
This sequence comes from Colwellia sp. 39_35_sub15_T18, assembly GCA_002162675.1. GTDB lineage: Bacteria > Pseudomonadota > Gammaproteobacteria > Enterobacterales > Alteromonadaceae > Colwellia. Next base: position 17,778 of record MAAE01000016.1, read on the forward strand.
CGCTAGCTTCAACACTGGTGATCCTTTTTAAGCTAGCATCTTGCCGTTTAAATATTAACTTTATCGGCAAAAAAGGCTGTATCAAGCCTTTTTTAATAGAACGTTTAGATTGGCCAACATAAACCAATGCAGAGACCTTGCCGTCATACTCTGTTAAAAGTTCAACCAGCTGTTGGTTTTCTTGAAAAGGCCTAGCATGAAGCACAAAGGCATGTTGTTCTATCAGTTTATTTGACATCGTTTTGGTATTTAATCTAACGCGAATAAATTCCCGTCTACAGGTTTAACCCGAATAATCATCACCGTAGCCTAAACTACGTAAAGCACGTTCATCATCTGCCCAACCTGATTTAACTTTGACCCAAGTTTCTAGAAAAACTTTGGCATCAAACAAATTTTCCATATCACGTCTGGCTTCTTGACCTATGGTTTTTAAACGCTCACCTTTATTGCCTATCACCATGCGTTTTTGGCTTTCACGCTCAACTAACACTAAGGCGTTAATATGAATAATGCCTTTGTCATCCATTTTAAACTGCTCAATTTCCACGGTCGTTGAATAGGGCAACTCATCACCCGTAAAGCGAATAATTTTCTCACGAATAATTTCTGAGGCCATAAAACGGCTTGAACGGTCGGTGATATGATCTTCAGGGAACCAAAAATCACTTTCCGGTAAACTGTCTAAGCAAAGTTTAGTAATCGTTTCTACGCCGTGCCCCTTACTTGCTGAAATAGGGACAATATCAGTGAAATTGTGCATGGTGCCAAGCTTTTGCAAATGCGGTAACAAATCGTCTTTATCAGCAATATTATCGATTTTGTTAACCACTAAAATACAAGGAGAACCACTTTTTTTAACTTTGCTTAACACCAAATCATCATCGGTTGTCCAGTGAGTTCCCTCCACCAGAAAAACAATTAATTCTACTTCGGCAATTGAACTGGCGGCAGCACGGTTCATTAAACGGTTAATAGCGCGTTTTTCTTCAGTATGCAAACCCGGAGTATCCACCAAAACCGCCTGTTTATTGGCCTCGGTTAAAATACCTAGAATACGATGACGTGTCGTTTGTGGTTTACGAGAAGTAATACTAATTTTTTGACCAAGCATAGCATTAAGCAAGGTTGACTTACCTACATTAGGGCGACCAACAATGGCAATTAAACCTGCATGCGTTGTATCATTTTTCATCGTTTATTTGGCCTTTTTTTGAACGGTAAGTTTTTGCTTAGTTGCTTTTTTATCTGCTTTGTCTTTATCAATAATAGCCAGTACTTGCTGAGCTGCCTCTTGCTCGGCCTTGCGTCTGCTGGTGCCTTTAGCAACAACCTCCCGATCAATGACCTGAGTACTACAGCGTACGGTGAATTGCTGATTATGAGACTGTCCTGTGGTATCAATAACATCATACACAGGCAATGAAATTTTTCGACCCTGTAAATATTCTTGTAAGCGAGTTTTCGGATCTTTTTGCTCATGACCTGGTTTTATTGCGCTTAACCGCTTGGCAAACCAAGTTAAAATTAATGCTTTGCAAACAATGATATCTGAATCTAAATAAACAGCGCCAATAATGGCTTCAATGGCATCTTCTAATATAGATTCGCGGCGGTGACCACCACTTTTTAGCTCGCCAGGACCTAAAATTAAATATTCACCTAAATTAAAATCTCGTCCTATTTCGGCTAAAGTAACCCCTTTAACTAAGCTAGAGCGCATACGCGTTAAATCGCCTTCATCATGATTTGGAAATTGCTCGAATAATACCTCGGCAATGACAAAACCTAAAATTGAATCCCCTAAGAATTCTAACCTTTCATTGTGTTGACCTTTAGCGCTGCGATGCGTTATGGCTTGAATCAATAAAGTATTTTTTTTAAAACTATAGCCAATATTTTTTGATAAGCGCGCAATAGCTTGCTCATTATTGGCTTTAACATGTAGTGCCATTAGTTAATCGCACCAATACGCTCAAAACGTACATTAGTGGGAATCCAATGAGGTAACAAACTATCTTGGGTACGATTAAAGTCAAAACTCATCCAAATAGCAACGGCTTCCCCAACAAGGTTTTCTTCTGGCACAAAGCCCCAAAAACGTCCATCTAAAGAGTTATCACGATTATCGCCCATCACAAAATAATGCCCTGCCGGTACTAAAAACTCATCCTTTGCGGTGCCCGCTTGTTGGAAGTAGTGATTTGTTCTTGGCATGGTATATTGATCATTTAAAATGGTATGGATTTTATTGAGCATTACTGCGCTAAATTGATTCAAGCCCTCTTCGGCATCAGGTCCTTGATATTTATTGGTAAAGCTATTAACTACTTGAGTAAAGCCAGGGCATTGAGCATCTGACTCTTGGCAAGCAGGCTTAATATAAAGAGATTTATTCTTATAAATAACCCTATCACCCGGCAGACCAATTACACGCTTAATATAGTCAATACGCGGATCTCGTGGGTACTTAAAGACCACAACATCGCCACGTTCAGGTAAGCCGACCTCAATAAATTTATGACGAGCAACGGGATCTTTTAAACCATAGTTAAATTTATTAACCAGAATAAAATCACCATCAAGTAATGTTGGCATCATCGAGCCCGACGGTATTTGAAATGGCTCATACAAAAATGAACGTAAAATTAAAACAAAGGCAATAACAGGAAATATCTGTATTGATGTATCCACTAATGGTGATGGTTCCATCAAGGTTGCAATGGTTTCTTTAGGGAGCTCGACCGCACTTTGTTCTTGCGCAGAAATAACATTGACTTTGCGCTGTGGTGCTAGGTAAAACTTATTGGCAAGCCAAACAATGCCAGTAATAACGGTAATTACCACTAAAATAATTGAAAAATAAACGGCCATAGGGTTCCTTGGAAATTGTAGATCGTACTTTAAACGTAAAAATGTATCGAAATAAACGCTGCTCTACATTAATTATCTAATTTAAGTACCGCTAAAAACGCTTCTTGAGGTACTTCAACATTACCCACTTGCTTCATGCGTTTTTTACCATCTTTTTGTTTCTGTAAAAGCTTTTTCTTACGACTAATATCACCACCATAACACTTAGCAGTAACATTTTTACGTAGTTGTTTAACGGTAGTTCTTGCGATGACGTTATTACCGATAGCAGCTTGTATCGCAATATCAAACATTTGGCGATGAATAAGCTCTTTAAGCTTATCGACTAACATACGCCCACGAGAAACGGAGTTAGCTCTATGGGTGATCATGGCAAGCGCATCAACTCTGTCGCCGTTAATCATCACATCAACACGTACCATATCGGCAGGTTCAAAACGTAAAAAATGATAATCAAGCGAGGCATAACCGCGGCTAGTGGATTTTAATTTATCAAAAAAGTCCATCACTACTTCGGCCATCGGCAATTCATAGGTCACCGCGACTTGGTTACCATGATAAATAAGATCTCTTTGTACACCACGTTTTTCAATACATAAGGTGATAACACTACCTAAATATTCTTGTGGTACTAAAATATTGGCTTGTACAATAGGCTCACGAATTTCATCAATGTTATTAATTGCCGGCAAATCGGCAGGATTATCTATAGATAATACTTCGCCGTTAGTACAAGCGATTTCATAATTTACTGTCGGTGCTGTTGTGATTAGATCTAAATCATATTCACGTGCTAACCGTTCTTGAATGATTTCCATGTGCAACATACCAAGAAAACCTATGCGAAAGCCAAAGCCTAGCGCAGAAGAATTCTCAGGTTCGAAAAAGAGTGACGCATCATTCAAACTCAATTTATTTAAGGCATCACGAAAATTTTCATAATCATCGGAGCTGATCGGGAAAATTCCCGCATACACTTGCGGTTGTGCCTTTTTAAAGCCGGCTAACGCTTCTGCCGTTTCTTTTTTACTAATAGTGACAGTATCGCCTACTGGCGCACCATGAATCTCTTTAATACCCGCAATAATAAAACCAACTTCACCGGCGCGTAAAACACCCGTTTCAGTTTGCTTGGGCGTGAAAATCCCCACTTTGTCGACTTGGTGAACTTGACCTGTTGACATAATCAACATTTTGTCGCCACGTTTGATTTCACCATTCATGACACGCACTAACGAGACAACGCCTTGGTAATTATCAAACCAAGAGTCAACAATCAACGCCTGTAAATTAGCTTCTGGATCGCCCTTAGGCGCCGGAATATTTTCAACAATCGTTTCTAACACATCTTCGATGCCGACACCCGTTTTCGCAGAACAAGTCACGGCATCAGTGGCATCAATACCAATAATATGTTCGATTTCTTCGCTTACTCTTTCAGGATCAGCCTGTGGTAAATCAATTTTATTTAAAATAGGTAAAACTTCTAAATCCATTTCAATAGCGGTATAACAGTTTGCTACGGTTTGTGCTTCCACACCTTGGCCCGCATCAACCACTAACAAAGCGCCTTCGCACGATGCTAAGGAGCGTGAAACTTCATAAGAAAAGTCCACATGACCTGGCGTGTCGATAAAGTTGAGTTGATAAGTTTCACCGTCTTTTGCTTTATAATCCAAGGTGACACTTTGTGCTTTAATGGTAATACCACGTTCACGTTCAATATCCATTGAATCAAGCACTTGTGCTGCCATTTCACGTTCTTGTAAACCGCCACAATGTTGAATTAAGCGATCAGATAAAGTTGATTTACCATGGTCAATATGGGCAATGATTGAGAAATTTCGAATGTTTTTCATAAATGGGAGTTCAAATAAATAGCTACAACGATAGCGAATAAAATCGGGAATGGCGTGATTTTAACGAATTTAGCGCGCTGGGGCTATCTTTTGTTCAGAATTTTAAACCGCTAATCTGGTTTTTCATTTTCAACAGCGCCTATTTCAATTGGCTTGGTTAAAATGCGTAGAATTTTAGGCTGTAATTTCGATATATTGCTCAACTGGTTTTGCAAGTGCTTCGCCAACCTATAACCCAGATATCCCCCTAAAACGCCAAGCAATAGTGCCTGTAACTCATGCGTTAACACATGTTGATTTAGCATCAACTGACCAAAAGCAGAGAAAGTAAATAACCCCATTATCGGTAACAAATAGACTTGCCAGGCACTTTGTAATACATGTCCTTCTGGCAGCGATAAAACGGCACAATCACCCACGTTAATGTCAACACTCTGTTTAACATCAACTGATAATGATTGCGGGTAAGGTAAGGTAAAAGACAACTTTCTATGGGGGATAGCTTTTGCTATTTGACCACTGGCACAAGTACTCACCTGTGAGCAACTATTACAGCTAGATTTTACTTGGCTAACTAGCGTGATTTGATCGTCTTCAATAGCAACGATTTCTGCTAATTCTTCCATACTAACCTCAACAACTTGAGTGACTAATTAAGTTTATTAGGATTAAAACTAACCGAATTAACAATTTTTTCCGCACTTGACAACGGTATTTTACCGACAACACTCACTTCAATATTATTAACCACCTGATTTAACACTAATGTTGCACCGTCACTGGCATATTCTACTGCTCTTTGTTTGTCTTGACTAGGATTAACGTAAACTGAAATATCAACTAAACCATCATTAAAAAGCATAAATTCAACCGCTTGTTTACTGCTGTTCATACGATGCCTGTCTGATTTAACCTCTTCAAAACCATCAGGTAACCAGTTTACTTGCCAAGCCAATTCAGTATTATTTTCTTTGGCTGAGAGCTCAATCACTTTTGGTAGCTCAGTCACCTGTAACTGCTTTAAATTTTCAGATAAGCTTTCAGTTATTTCTAAGTGGGTGAATTGAATTTGTTCCAGTAGCTTGCCTTTACGAGTGATCACGGCAAGTTTTAGCATTAAACCGCTGTCTTGATCTAACCATAACCAATAACCATATCGATGAGCATCTTGAGGGACTATTCGGATCAACTGTGCAGCTCGGCCTAGCACACGGCTTTTTCCTACCGAAACAAAATGGTAGTTGTTCTCTAAAACACTGATATCTCGTCCAAAAACGGCAGGAATAGGACCACTAATTTGCGCAGAAGCTATTGAGTAAGGGGCATATTCAGGCTCAATATAACTGACCGTATTACCGACACGTAAAATATCGCGGCGAGGACCATTTAATAAAGCCAGTATTTCAAGCTCAACTTCTTGCTTAGCAGTATCTGCTTGGGTATCGGTACGATTACTTAAAGGTACTTCAGTAACACCATGTAGCCAATGGTAAGGTTCAGCTTGGTTATTTTTAACAACAACAAAGGAAGTATTAAAATTTAATTGGCGTAGTGATTGTGATAATCGTTCTAAAGAGAACTTTGCTTGCTCTGCATCTGCTGCAATAGCTGAAAAACTAAAACAAGCAGAAACAAAACAAAGTAAAAAAGATAATTTAATGGGCAACTTCAAAGATAAGCTCTTCATGCGTTCTCGACAATAGACTACAAAACAAGTGAATAAATTAATTATTCACTATTTCCCCATCTTTTTCTAGCAATGATTGTTTTGCATCTTTTGATTGGGCCGATTTAGCGGCACTTAATTTTACTTGTTGCTGATGATCAGATAATAGTGCTTGAAAGCGATGTTGTTGCGCAATTCTTTGTTCCAACGCTGTTGCTTGGTGAGATTGAGTACGAGACTGATCATTTTGCTGATAGTTAAAACTAACCGGGTTAGCAAAACCCGCTAAAGGCTTAGTTTGTACTATTTGGCTAGGAGTAATAATTTCATTGGTATCAGCAGTATTTTGTTGCACGCCAATAATCATTAAACCCGCCGCAGAAGCCGCAATAGCTAACTGTCCGACTGGTTTTATCAGCTGTACAACCTTCGCCTTAAGGCCACTTTGCGGATCATTAGCCTTAGTGAGCGTCTTTGGCGCTAAAATACTAGGTTCATCGGCAATAGCCTCGGCAATTTGCGCTGATAAGTCTAATTGCAATATTTGTGGAATTTCATCACGAATAACATCACCAATAAGATGATATTGCTGCCATGCTGCTGATAAGTGTTCATCCTTGAGCATGTCATCAATAACCTGCTCTGAACTTTGCTCAGCAACACGGTAGTTATCAACTAATGATGATATTGTCTCAAACTTACTTTCACTCATACTTTGACCTTTAAACTCACAAAAAATAATTTATAAAAGCATATTGCTTTTATGCATAGCTTAGCCATATAGCTGTTACTTATGAAGCAAGGGTGATATCTTTTTATCGATAGCATCACGAGCTCTAAAAATTCGGGAGCGCACTGTACCTACAGGACAATCCATAATAGTGGCTATTTCTTCATAACTTAAACCTTCAATTTCACGAAAGTTTATGGCAATACGTAAATCTTCGGGTAATTGCTCAATAGTTTTAAAAATAATCGTTTTAATTTCTTCTGTTAATAATACTTTTTCAGGTGAAGCATTTTCTCTTAACGCATCTCCACCATCATAAAATTCAGCATCGGCTACATCAACATCATTACTTGGCGGTTTACGACCAAGAGCAACACTATGATTTTTAGCACAATTAACGGCAATACGATATAACCAAGTATAAAATGCGCTTTCGCCTCTAAAATTTGGTAAAGCCCGATAAGCTTTAATAAAAGCCTCTTGCACTATATCTGGCACATCACTGCTGTTGCTAACATAGCGTGACACTAAATTGGCCACTTTATGCTGATATTTTATTACTAACAGGTTAAAGGCATTTTTGTCGCCTTTTTGCACTCTTTCAACCAACGCTTGGTCGACGTTCTGTTCGCTCATTTGAGCCATATCTCCTATACATACCACCAATTAACGTATGGGGCATAAATTCATTTACTACATTTGGCTCATAACAAACGCATCAATTAAGACTACGCATTTTTGTAAAAGTTCTAAATTAATTTATTTATTTTTAACTTTAGACTTAATCAGCTTTGATAACGCTATTCTCAAGCGTTAATAAAAGTTAATATCACACCATAATACCTGATTATCCCTTATATATAAATCAACAAGATTATGAATCAACAAAACAATTGTGACGTTTTAATTATTGGTAGTGGCGCTGCTGGTTTAACCCTAGCGTTGCATTTAGCTAAAAATGCCGACGTGGTAATCCTCAGTAAAAGCCACCTTAATGAAAGCTCCACTTTTTATGCTCAAGGCGGCATAGCGGCAGTATTTGACGAAAATGATAGTATAGAAGCGCATGTTGCTGACACCTTAATAGCGGGTGCAGGACTCTGTGATGAACAAGCCGTTCAATACACCGCAGAAAGCGCTAAGGCATGTTTAAACTGGTTAATAGAGCAAGGTGTAGCGTTTGATAAAGAAGAAACTGACGAAGGCGAAGAAAAATATCACTTAACCCGAGAAGGTGGTCACAGTCATAGGCGTATACTACATGCTGCTGATGCTACCGGCAAAGTGATTCAGACCACATTAACTCAAAGAGTAAAGCAACATTCACGTATCCGCGTATTTGAACGTTACAATGCTATCGACCTTATATGTCAGTCAGCTGCCGATGATGAATCTGAAAAAAAATGCATTGGTGCATACCTATGGAACAGAAATAGTGAAAAAGTAGAAAGTATTTACGCGCAAAAAACTATTTTAGCTACTGGTGGCGCTAGTAAGGTTTATCAATACACCTCAAACCCTGATGTTGCCAGCGGTGATGGTATTGCTATGGCATGGCGTGCAGGTTGCCGTGTGGCAAATATGGAATTCAACCAGTTTCATCCTACTTGTTTGTTTCACCCTGAAGCGGGTAACTTTCTACTCACAGAAGCCTTGCGTGGTGAAGGTGCTAAATTAAGGCGACCTGACGGCAGCCGCTTTATGCCCGCCTTTGATAAAAGAGCAGAATTAGCACCGCGAGATATTGTTGCCCGTGCTATTGATTTTGAAATGAAACGTCTTGGTGTTGATTGTATGTACCTTGATATTAGCCATAAACCCACTGATTTTATCAAACAACACTTCCCTACCATTTACCAACGCACCAAAGCCCTTGGTATTGATATAACAAAACAACCTATACCTGTTGTACCCGCTGCCCATTACACGTGTGGCGGTGTCATCATAGATCACCACGGCAGAACTGACATAAAACAGCTTTATGCTATTGGAGAAATGTCATACACAGGGCTGCATGGTGCTAATCGTTTAGCCAGTAATTCATTATTAGAATGTCTAGTGTTTGCCCGTGCTGCAGCGCTTGAAATAAGCGACTCACTCACGCAAAGTAATAGCTTCCCGATACTGCCTCGCTGGGATGAAAGCCGTGTTACCGACTCAGATGAAGAAGTTGTTATTCAACATAACTGGCATGAGTTACGTTTATTTATGTGGGATTATGTCGGCATTGTCAGAACCACTAAGCGACTGGAACGCGCTCTACATAGAGTTGAATTATTACAGCAAGAAATTCAAGACTATTATCAAAACTTTAAAGTAAGTAATAATTTACTCGAACTCAGAAATTTAGTGCAAGTGGCTGAATTGATTATTCGATGCGCTATGGAGAGAAAAGAAAGCAGAGGCTTACATTACAACTTAGACTTCCCTGATACTTTAGAAACAGCAGAGCCGACCATTCTCAACCCTGAATAAGCCGCTATTCAGCAGTTAATTTTCTTAACACCAAAGATAAACGAGCAAAGTCTTTTTGGCTTAAGCTATCACGATAAATAAAAAGCGGCTTGTGCTTGCTCGCAAGTAGTGTGCTATTTTCGGTGACGGAAGTTAAGGTTAACCAACATCCTAAAAAGCTTAAGCGGCTATTTGCTTGTAATTGGTAATAGCTTTTACCATCAAAAGTGCATAAGCCCTGCTGACTTAATTCAAACTGGTATATTACCTGTGCTTGTTTACCGTGTTGCTGCGCAAGTACGATACTTATCATCATCAGGGTAATTGCCGCTATAGTTAGTGCCAAATGATAGGCATAACTAAAATATAACAACAGCAGTAACAGAGTAAACACCGAACAGCCAAAAATCACTAAGGGTTTATAGCGTGATTTTTTAACCTCTATATTATACTTTGACCCGCTTGAGAATAAATTGCACCATGGCGTTGAGTTCACTGTCTTCACACGCTTTATGTCCCATAAACCAAGCAAACAAATCAGGATCTTGCTCAGTGAGTAAACGTTCAAAAATACCTTGATCTCTTGCTGATAAATTATCATACGCTTCATCAACAAAAGGAATAAAAAGTACATCAAGCTCTAACATACCACGGCGACAGGCCCATTTTAACCGTGCTTTATTCACTGGCAGTTGCGCATCTAAAGATTGAGAGTCAGCGGCTTGAGAATTTACTTCTGTTGACATATTAATTTACCTAAAAATGAAAATAGCATTATTTGCTTTAATACATACCCAAACCATCTCAAGATGTGAGTTTCAGGGCACCTGAACGAATCATGATCAAGGCGCATCTTGAGGCAAGATAGGCAATATGAGTATAGTGTAACAATAACCCCTATTTACTCGCCAATTAATTATGTGTTTTTTTACTGCCAAACTTGATTTTTGCCCAACTCACCCCTATTTACATCCTATCAACCACTGAATAGCACCTTCCTTATGCCAATAAACATGAACGAAAGCTTACCTTCTCTTGAACAATTGCCAAGCACCTACTTAGTGTCATTATCACATTACAGTGCCATATCTTTAATCGGTGCCGAGCAAAATAACTATTTACAAGGGCAAGTCACTTGTGACGTTAATGATACTAATGAGCATAGCTTGCTGGTCGGTGCTCATTGCGATGCCAAAGGCAAAGTATTCAGTGCCTTTCGTCTAATCAACCGCAATAACGCTCATTTACTAATACAGCCCCAAAGCAGTCTTACTGCATCAATTGCCGAGCTGAAAAAATTTGGTGTTTTCGCTAAAGTAGAAATAACCCAAACCAGTGAGTTAAGTTTTTATGCTCTTGTTGGTGAGCAAGCGAGTGAGTTACTACAAACAAATTTTTCGCAAGTACCTGACAGTTTAACGCCAGTTGTTCATAGCGATGGCACAAGCATTGTTTATGTTGCTGGCCAACAAACACGCTACTTATTAATTGCTGAAAATGAAAACTTAACCGAAAAACTTAACAATTTTAACTTAAACACTTATTCTACGCCGGTTTGGAATTTATTAGAAATCACCGAAGGCTTCGTACAACTCTCTGAACAAACTAGCGGCGAATATGTACCGCAAATGCTTAATCTACAAGCCATCAATGGCATTAGCTTTACTAAAGGTTGCTATTTAGGGCAAGAAACTGTCGCTCGCATGCAGTATTTAGGTAAAAATAAGCGGGCATTATTTTCATTAACAGCCAATACCAAGACACCTTTATCATCTGATGATGTCATTGAAAAACAGCTTGGTGACAACTGGCGTAAAGCGGGCGATATTTTAGCCTGTTATCAAAGTGATGATGGCCACTGCCACTTTCAAGCTGTGCTAGCTAATGATGTCGATAAAACCACTCTGTTAAGACTAAAATCTCAACCAGAAATAAAAGTAACGTTGCAACCGTTACCTTACTCTTTAATAGTTGAATAACTAAGAACCCCTAATTTATAAATATTTCGAGGATAAACCCTCTCCTATACAAAAAACTGGAAAAATATGAAAATCACAAAAAATTCAGTCGTAGTGATGCACTACGCAGTATCAGATAGCGAAGGCACTCTTATCGACAGTTCGTATGATCATAAACCTATGGCGATTATTCAAGGTACCGGTTACTTAATACCTGGCCTAGAAGAGGCGCTTATTGATCATCAAGAAGGCGATAAATTTGAAGTAGCGGTAAGTTGCGAACAAGCTTACGGTGAACGTCATGATGAATATGTGCAAACCGTACCAAAAGAATTATTACAAGGTGTTGAAGAGCTAGCCGTTGGCACACAATTACGTGCTTCTACCGATGATGGCGAGCAAACCGTTATTGTTATTGATGTTACCGATGATGAAGTCACTGTTGATGGTAATCATCCACTTTCAGGTCTTGATTTAAGTTTTGATGTTGAAATTTTAGAAGTTCGTGACGCGACAGCAGAAGAGCTTGCTCATGGCCATATCCATAGTGAAGGTGAGAGTTGTGGTGGTGGGCATAATCATGCTCATGGCGAAGATGATAGCGAAGATGCTAACAAAAGTAATGACGAAAAAAAATAAAGCTACTGCGTTAGCGTTAGTGACTAGGATTTTGAGTTAGCAGTAAAAAGGTTACGAGGGGAAAATTTCGAGTTACGAAGGCCATAATATCAAAAAATGGTTTTCATAACTCGCGGCTAACGATTCGTAACCGAAAATTAATCTTTAAAATTTGTAAACTGAAAAGACTGCTCTAAATCTGCTTTTCGTACTGCCTGCATAACGGCTTGCAAATCATCACGTTTTTTACCCGTTACCCGCACTTGTTCACCTTGAATAGCCGCTTGCACTTTAAATTTTTCAGCTTTAATCAATTTAACCACTTTTTTAGCAACATCTTGCTCAATACCTTCTTTAAAGGTCACTTGCTGGCTCCAGTTTTTCCCCGTAGCCGAAGCATCACCCACAGCCATGGCTTTAGCATCAACATTACGCTTAGTTAACTGACTACGTAACATGTCGCAAAGTTGTTTCAGTTGATAATCACCTTCCGCTTTCACCGTTACTACGGGTTTTTTCCACTCAAAACTGGCCTCAATACCACGAAAGTCAAAACGTGTACTTACCTCTCTGTTGGCATTATCTACCGCGTTTCGCACTTCTTCTAAGTCAGTTTCAGACACTATATCCATTGATGGCATAATTATTCTCTTATTATTTATGATGAAATATAATGTCATTATACCTACAGAGAAAAGCCAAACAAGCAAGCATTTATTAACCGTGGTATTATCAACAAATATTAATTCTATTTAAGTTGTTTTTGTGAAAGCTCGTCACCATTTTCTCTTTTTTATTCTATTGATAATCGCCGCCACCTTGTTATTTTTTTCCAGTGAGTTGCTATTACCCACTGAGCTTAAAAATGCGGTTTTTCGCTCGCCACAAATAGATACTATCGGTCACTTTATTGGTTTTTTTGTTTTAGCTTGGTTAATGCACTCTTTACTCAAAACCACACGAGCATTGACCTTTTTCAGCCTATCTTTTTATGGCGCACTAAGTGAATTAGGTCAGTATTATCTAGGCTTTCGCAACGGTGAATTTAGTGATTTTTTTGCCGATGTTGCCGGCATTTCTTTTTTTATCTTACTTAAAACATGCTATTCGTTTTATAAAAGAATATTATTTAGTAAAAATAACGACTATAAAAGTCAACCGACAGCCACGGTTGAGGCTGATTGATGAATTGGCTTGTTGTTGGTCAAGGAGCGATGGGATTACTGTGGTATCACCACTTATCTCAAACGCAAAAAGCTAGAACTAAAGACGATATTTATCCAGCTAATAAACTGAGTTTGTTAGCATCTAATCAACAACACTTAACTCAAAACAACTATCAATTCACGGCATTAAATAAGCAAACCTATAGTGGCATAGTAAATTATGCTCAATCTGAGCAGTTACAAGCCGCCGACACTGTTTTTCTTTGTGTAAAGTCTTATCAAATCAACCATGTGATAACACAAATAGCTGGTCAGTTAAAAGCAAACTGTAATATTATTCTTGCTCATAATGGCATGGGGACGCTCGAAAAAATTCCACACGCTTTTATTGAAAAGCATACTATATATGCACTGTTAACTACGCACGGTTGTTTAAAGAACACGCCGTTAAATATCACTCATACCGGTTTAGGCGAAACAAGTCTTGGCTTAGTATCGGGACAAAAGTCGGGACAGCAAGATAGCGTAAGAGATGCGTTGTTAACCAACACTCTAAACAAAGCTTTACCATCGGTGAAATTTGAGGCCAATATAGCCAAAAAACAATGGCTAAAACTAGCCATTAACTGTGTGATCAACCCAATCACGGCTATAAACAACATTGACAATGGCTTAGTTAACAACACTAGGTTCACTAAGCAAATAGAAGCGTTATTAATGGAGGTTGTCGCCGTTGCTAATACTCAAGGCATAGTATTAGTTAAAGAAGCATTAGAGATAAGTGTTCGACAAGTCGCTCAAGCAACCGCGAAAAATTGCTCATCCATGCGCTGCGATGTCTTGGCAAATAGAGCAACAGAAAATGATTATATTAACGGCTACATTCATCGTTTAGGACAAAAAAATATCCTTGCCACACCAGAAAACACTAAGCTGTGGCAAGAAATTAACAAGCTTAGCAAGCCAAGTTAAGTTAAGTTAAGTTAAGGACGATATACTTTTACGTTTTTAAAACCATTGCCAATTAAGTAAAGTGCTTGTAGCTTACTCATGACGCCGTGATCACAATAAAGCAAATAGTCTTTACTCATATCTAAATCACCAAATTGAGTGGCTAACTTATAAAACGGTATGTGCTTAACTTCAATATTATCAATCTTCAATGGCTTTTCGTCCTCTTCTTCAGGGGAGCGAATATCAACCACAATAGCATTTTCACTGATATTCTCGACTAGATCTACCGCGGTAATTTCTGCTTCCGTTTCTTTACCAATATCACGAATATCAAAAACACGTGTTTCTGCAACTACTTTATCTAATATTGAAAAGTCAAAATTGCCTTCTTCTGCTTCCACCTTAGAAAGTACCGCTTTCACTGTTGGTTTTTTAGAAATGACACCACAGTATTCAGGAATAGTTTTAGCAAAATCTTCCGTGCCAATTTTACGGGCGATATCAATAATATCTTGTTTATCGTAAGCGCCTAACGGGCGAAGAATAAGCGTATCAGTAACACGGTTAATCACATTTAAGTTGGTTAATGTTTGGCTAGAAACCTGCCCTAAACTTTCCCCGGTAACCAAGGCTTGAATTTTACCTTTTTCAGCAATTTTAGTGGCGGCACGCATCATCATACGCTTGAGTACCACGCCCATCTGACCGTTTTCAACCTGCTCTAAAATTTCAGCCACTACCGGTTCAAAATCGACAGCAAAAAACTTCACCTTATGCGAAGCTCCAAATTTATTCCATAAATAATAGCTGACTTGTTTAACACCCACTTCATGAGCTGAGCCACCTAAATTAAAGAAACAATAGTGAGTACGAGCGCCTTTTTTGATCATTTGATAGCTAGCAACGCCTGAATCAAAACCGCCAGACATTAATGATAAAACATCTTCTTGTGTGGCTATTGGGAAGCCACCTAAACCTTGATGGCGCTGGGTAACAATAAATAAATCATTGTTTTTAATTTCTAAACGAATAGTGACATCAGGTTTTTTCAATTTAACCTTGGCACTTTCAACCGCTTGATTTAAGCCACCACCAACGTATTGTTCAATTTTTAGTGAGTTAAAGTCATGCTTACCCGTACGCTTTGCCCGCACACAAAAGGTTTTGTTCTCAATGGTTTTGGCATGAACCGCTAAGGTTTTTTCAAAAATATCATGCACGTCAGTAAAAGAGGCTTGTTGAACTTCTAAAAACAGCGGCACACCCGGAATACACTTTAAGGCATCAACTAAGCGGGCACGGTTTTCGGGGCTGTTATCTTTGGTATTAACTTCAACGTTATCCCAATTCATCCGTGTAGTGACTTGCTCATCAACACGACGTAAAACATTTTTAATGTTCGACTCTAAAATTTTAGTAAAACGTTTACGCACAGGGCGTGATTTAATGGTGATTTCAGCTTGCAGCTTTACGATAAATTTCATCGACAAGTGACCTAAATAATAACGATAAGAATAATGGCGCACATTATACACAAAACTCACAAAAAAAGCCGTCAGTATTATGCTGACAGCTTTTGAACCTCACAAAAAGTAATTTTACTCGTATTTATTCATCTTAGAAATATTTACCACCCAGAGCACCGAGACTAACAAAGATAGCAAAACCTCCGTGCAGGCTCGAAGAGCCCTCTGTGAAGCATCGCGACTCGGTGGTGAACAGTTACTTTATTCCTTTGTATTTATTCATCTTAGAAATATTTACCACCCAGAGCACCGAGACTAACAAAGATAACAAAATATCTGTCTAGGCTCGAAGAGCCCGCTGTGAAGCATTGCGGCTCGGTGATGAACAATTACTTTACTCTATTACTTGAATGGGATCCGTTTCTTTAGCTTTACCTTGATTAATCGCAATTTCAACGCGGCGGTTTCTCCGGCGGTTTAAAGCATTAGTATTAGGCACTAACGGGCGAGTATCGGCATGACCCGCAACCACCAAGCGCGTTTGATCAAAGCCGGGCACTTTGATCAGCTCATGCGCAATGGCAACCGCACGCTTACTCGATAAATCCCAATTAGAACTAAATAGCTCTGAATCTAAACCACGGTTATCGGTATTACCTGATACCATTATCTCACCCGGTACGGTATTTAATAGCGCACCTATTTCTCGAATAATAGGTCGAAATTTTGGTTGTAAAAAAGCGGATCCTGACGGAAAAGAGCCATTTTCACGAATACGAATGATCACTTGCTGACCTAATGACTCTAACTCTACCGCCCCGTCTTGAATTTGCTGTTCAAGCTGTTCTGCTATTTTTTTAACTAAATCATTAACCTGCTCTTGCGCGGCGTTTTCCATTTGCTCTTGAGCTTGTTGCAAGGCTTCTGCTGATAAAGCATCTTCAGTATTTTGCGATTGGCCACCACGCTCTGAACCTCGTTGCTCTTGACGACCACCTGCTGAAGTTTCATCACCCGCTTGAAACTCTAACATTTGTTGAGTCATTTCCATGGTTTGCTGTTGAATAACTTCAATAGGCGTTGGTTCAGGCTTACCCGGTCGAAACTCTTGCGCAATAATACTGGTACCTTTAGGAATATCTTTTACTTCAATTTTATTTTGCACACCAAAGGCAAACTTCATTGAGCCGGCAATTTGCTTAAATTTAAGCACATCCATTTCTGAAAAAGATAATAACAACACAAAGAAACACATCAATAATGACATGAGATCAGCGAACGTTCCCATCCAAGCAGGTAGCCCTGGGGGTGGGCATTTACATTTTTCAGCCATTATTACCTCCTAACATCATTACCCTCAACATAAGCACCTCTACTACTCTTCCGTTGTGTCAGTAGCACGTTTACCTTCTGCAAGGTAATTTTTCAACAGGCTTTCAATAACTCGAGGATTTTGACCATCTTGAATACCTAAAACAGCATCAAGTACTAACTCTTGATTCATTTTTTCCTCGGCTAAACGTAACTCTAGTTTTGCCGCAATAGGAATAGCAATAACATTGGCTAAGAAGGCACCATAAAGTGTTGTCAACAAAGCAACGGCCATGGCAGGGCCAATGGATTTAGGGTCATCCATGTTTGATAACATGGCAACCAAGCCAATTAATGTCCCTATCATCCCCATCGCTGGTGCAACATCGGCTAACGCCATCATCATTTTAGCGCCTGTTTCATGGCGTTCCGTAGTGAGGTCTATATCTTTTTGTAAGGTGGCGCGCACTACATCAGCGTCATGGCCGTCAACCAACATATCAACGCCTTTTTGCATAAAAGCGTTAGTAATTTCGGCTTCTTCTAAGGCAAGAAAACCACCTTTACGAGCCGCATCTGCCATATCTACTGATTTTTCAATAAGCTCTTCAGGTTTTTCTAATTTAAACATAAAAGCTTTACCGATAATTTTACCGATACCAAAAAATTGCCCCATATTGTAATTAGATAAAACAATAAAAATTGAACCACCAAATACAATGATTACTGATTGAGCGTCAACAAACATCATAATGTCGCCAGCGAGTATCATCGCCATAACGAGTAAACCGATAGCGCCAAGAATACCTATTAACGTTGCTAAATCCACAAAACTCTCCTAAAACCACAAAACCTAAATAGTATTAATAAAATAATAGTACCTGATGCAAAAAATATTCGCTAATACTTATCCATCTAAAACCCATATTATCGCCCATACAGTCAATAACTTAATAGCTTGTTTTAAATTAATATAACGGTAATAAAAGCAAGTCCCACATTGACCAATGCCCCTAGCTAAGGTAACTTTGCGCCTAGCGTTTTGATATATACTCAAATCGATTAAGAAGTATAAGCTTCGAATGATTGAGTATAGCCGTCTTGAGTAGAAATAATGGCAAAGAAAAAATTAGAAAACCTTAGTTTTGAAGAATCACTTACTGAGCTTGATACTATTGTGCAAAGCCTCGAGCAAGGCGAATTGAGCTTAGAAGAGTCTATGGCACTGTTTGAGCGCGGTTTGAATTTAAGCCAAGTAAGTCAAACAAAGTTACAGGCCGCCGAACAAAAAGTGAAAATTTTGCTCGAAAAAAATGGCGAGCAACAATTAACAGATTTTAATATTGCAGCTGATGAACAGATATCAGGTGAGCATTTGTGAGCCAGTTAACTAATCATCAACAGTATCAACAACAAATTAATGATTTTTTAGCGAAACAACTTGATAATTTAACCGTTAATGATGAAAAGTTACTGGCAGCGATGCGTTATGGCTTACTTATTGGCGGTAAACGAATGCGCCCCTATTTAGCTTATATCACCGGTGAATCGTTAGGAGCTGAGCAAACTGATATTAACGCTATTGCCGCCGCTCTTGAGTGTATTCATGCCTATTCTTTATTGCATGACGACTTACCTGCCATGGATGATGATGACTTAAGACGTGGCAAGCCCACCTGTCATAAAGCTTTTGATGAAGCAACAGCTATCCTCGCTGGTGATGCGCTACAAACACTGGCATTTGATATTCTCGCTAATCATACTTTTTCTGAAAAAATACAGCCCAAACAAATAGTGCTTATACAAAAATTAGTCACAGCTTCTGGTTATCAAGGTATGTGTGGCGGACAAGCATTAGACTTATCCGCTACGGGTCAAATTATTGATTTAGCGCAATTAGAAAAACTGCATTCGTTAAAAACAGGTGCTTTATTAGAAGCTTGCGTTTTAATGGCAGCAGAATGCTCGCCACAAGTAACAACACAAGAAAAACAAGTATTTAAAAAATATGCCCAGTTAGTCGGTTTAGCATACCAAGTACAAGATGATATTATTGACATTACTTCCAGCGAAGAAGAGTTAGGAAAACCAAAAGGCTCAGATTTAGCCGCCAATAAAAGTACCTACCCCGCACTACTGGGTTTACAAGGCGCACAAGATAAAGCCGAAAACTTATTTCAACAAGCGCTTCAAGCTTTGTCTTGTTTGCCTTACAATACGCAATCCTTAGCTGAATTTGCTACCTTTATTATAAAGCGTAGCCATTAAACGCAGCCGCTTACCCGTTAACAGCTACATAAGAAAATATAGAAAAACTATGACGACAAACCTTGCTGATTACCCATTACTTGCTCAAATTAATTCGCCAAAAGACTTGCGAAATATCTCCCAAGATCAATTGCCGAGGATCAGTAATGAGTTACGTAGTTTTTTATTAAACTCTGTCAGTAAAAGCAGCGGCCACTTTGCTTCAGGGCTTGGTACTATTGAGCTTACCGTGGCGTTGCATTATGTTTACAACACCCCTTTTGATCATCTTATTTGGGATGTTGGGCATCAGGCTTATCCTCATAAAATTTTAACGGGTCGACGTGATCAGTTACACACCATCAGACAAAAAGATGGTTTGCACCCTTTTCCTTGGCGCGAAGAAAGCGAGTACGACACCTTAAGTGTTGGCCATTCAAGCACTTCCATTTCAGCTGCCTTAGGTTTAGCTGTTGCCGCGGAGAAAGAAGGACAAAATAGAAAAACTGTCGCCGTTATTGGCGATGGTGCTATGACTGCGGGTATGGCGTTTGAAGCGCTAAACCATGCTGGTGATATTCGAAAAGATATGCTGGTTATTTTAAATGATAATGAAATGTCTATTTCAGAAAATGTCGGTGCCTTAAATAATCATTTTGCCAAAATGCTTTCAGGCAGTTTATATACGGGTTTACGTGAAGGTAGCAAACGAATATTAAACAACCTTCCGCCGATAAAAGAGCTAGCAAGCCGTGCAGAAGAACATTTAAAAGGCATGGTTGTACCTAGCACTTTCTTTGAAGAATTAGGTTTCAATTATATTGGTCCTATTGATGGTCATGATGTTAAAGGTTTAGTTGATACCATAACCAATATGCGCAATCTTAAAGGCCCACAAATACTGCATATTGCCACTAAAAAAGGTAAAGGTTATCACGCAGCAGAGCAAGACCCTATCAAGTATCATGCGGTGCCTAAATTTAATCCAAGTGATGCTAACTTGCCTAAATCTAAGCCTGCTTTGCCAACCTATTCACAAATTTTCGGTGACTGGTTATGTAAAACGGCAGCCGTCGATAAAAAATTAGTTGCCATTACTCCCGCCATGCGCGAAGGCTCAGGCATGGTAGAATTTAGCCAACGTTTTCCTGATCAGTATTACGATGTCGCTATTGCTGAACAACATGCGGTAACTTATGCTGCGGGGCTTGCGATAGGTGGACAAAAACCTGTTGTCGCTATTTATTCTAGCTTTTTACAACGTGGTTATGATCAATTAATTCATGATATTGCCATTCAAAACCTACCGGTGTTATTTGCCATAGACAGAGCAGGTATTGTTGGCGCAGACGGCGCAACACACCAAGGCTCCTTTGATTTAAGCTTTTTACGCTGCATTCCCAACATGACCATCATGACACCTGCAAACGAAAGAGAGTGCCAACTGATGCTAAATACCGGGCATCAATTATCTTCCCCCGCTGTTGTTCGCTATCCTCGTGGTAATGGCACAGGTGAAACACTCCCTAGCATTGAGGAAACTATCGAAATAGGCAAGGGCAGGATTATCCTTGAAGGAAAGAAACAACAAGGCAAAAAAATCGCCTTGCTCAGTTTTGGCACCATGCTACATGAGGCGAATAAAGCCGCCACAGAGCTTGGTGCAACACTTGTTGACATGCGCTTTGTCAAACCACTCGATATTACCCTGATTGAAGAGTTAGCAAATTCTCATGAATTACTGATCACTATTGAAGACAACGCTATTGCTGGTGGCGCAGGATCAACAGTGAATGAATATATTTTATCGCAAGGAATAGCAATAAAAATATTAAATATCGGCATCCCAGATCAGTTTATTAAACATGGTACGCAAGCAGAAGTACATCAAGAACTAGGCTTAGATAGCCAAGGCATTATCGCTAAAATTAATAACTTTATAAGTTAAGCTGATCTTGGTTTAACTTTCCTTAAATGGCTAGTGATAAACTCAATAGCTTGGCGCTTTATTCTCTGCATGGCGTCGCAGTGGCGACTACATTTTCCTGCATTGGCTAGTGATAAACTCAATAGCTTGACGCTTTATTTCCTGTCTGGCGTCGCAGTGGCGACTACATTTTCCTGCATTGGCTAGTGATAAACTCAATAGCTTGGTGCTTTATTCTCTGCATGGCGTCGCGGTCGCGACAACACCCAAAGGGGCGTTACACGCCAAAAGCCCCTTTGGAATCCCCGTGGCGCCCTACTCAGCAGAACATTCAATCACCAACTAGCGTACACCACGATTCCTGCCGATTTATCATCCATGAACAACGGCAGCCCTCGACGTCCTGTCTCGGATCGAGGTCTACCCTTGCTCATTTGTCATTTCATTGCTGAGATGGGATCAGGTATTTTTGGCAACTACAGAAAACAAGACTACTAAAGAGTTTTTAGATAGTTAAAGCTACCACAATATCAACAAGCACCAAGTCTGCTTCTTCAAGCGCCGGATTGAAGCACAATATTCACGTATTGCTCAAGGATGATGGCAAAAGCAATGTTGCACATGACGGTACAGGATGTACCTTATTAGACAATGCAGGATGCATATTGTCCTGATGTGCCTTCATTGCTGTTACGTCGAAGATATTGTGCTGAATGTAGGATTACGTTTGATGTAGCAGCTCCGAGGGATTCCAAAGGGAGAAGAAAGAGTGGAGCCAGTCTCACTCTTTTTTTTGGGTGGCGTCGCCACCGCGACAACTAGCAAAAAAACAAACTCCAACTTGATGTTAATGGTTTCTATTAGATGCTGACATATAAACCTATTTATTTACCAGTAACTGATTGAATCAATAATATTATCGCTCAATAAACTGACAATTTTTTATCACTTACCATACCAGATTGACTACCCCTGAATGTGGTGTAGATTATATATATGTAATAAGAATTTCAAAATGGAACTTTGTAATGGAAATTTATACTACTCAACTACATCCGAATAAAAACTTAGATAAAGATTTGCATGGCCCTATCGATAATGACAATAATGTTAAAACAAATACCTCAACGCATCAGTCTGATGTTGCTGAAAGTGGGAAGGTCAAAGTCACCTTATCCTCTACAGCATTAGCAATGCTTGATATTGATAATCCCCAAAACGATAAGGCTTATGAGCAGAAAACAAAAGAATATGAAATGGCCAAACGACAATATCAGGAAAAGGTAAACGACCTCCCTGTTGATTATAGAAAAATGAAAATGCTAAAGGACAGAGTTAACGAAGAGGAAATAAAACAAGAAACATCGATACTAGAACAACAGATCGCGGTTAAAAGTTTAATAATTATAGAAATAGGCCAAGAGTTTTCCCAAAAGCTTAAAGAACAAGAGCGTAGTAACCAAATTTCTCCTAAAAGTGCAATTGATATGCTAAATACCTTCAATTCCTCCCCACCAAAGGCCCCTGTAAATAACTAGCGAGCCCGTAATACATTTTGTGTAACTGCCAATTTTAAATAAAGCTCTGTTGTTGATTTAGTCACTAGAATTGAAACTACACAACTTACACGCTCATTGCCATCCATGGCACCGCGATATACCGTTCATCCTGAACATAAAAAAAGGGAGGGTGATTAATCACCCTCCCTTTTTATTTAAATCTTAGCTAGCGAAATAGTACAACAAAACTACAAATTCTGTACATCTATTCTGTTTTGTAAGTTATCGGTTAGTGCTGCTTGTCGCTCACGTTCTTGGCGTTTTTCGCACGGGTTGTCACAGTTACACTCTTTATCAATGCCAACACTGGCCAAGCCACCACAGCTTCCCGCCAGTGTTTTATTTTGGAAAATATAACCTACAGCCATGGCGGTGCCCACAACAAGGAAAAAACCAAAGGTAATTAAAAAAATCATCATAATAATTGTATGCCTATCATTATTTACTGTCTTCGAAACGAAAAACTATCGACCGAAACCTTACTTGAGATACTGCTTGAATTTTACCGTAAACTGTTCGGTAAAGCCATGCTCGGTTTTAGAGATAAACAAGGCGGCTAGACCATGCTGCTGAGCGAATTCCATACCCTGCTCTGCTCCCATCACCATTAAAGTAGTAGACAAACCATCTGCGGTCATTGAGCTCGGCGTAATGACAGTCACTGAAACTAAATGATGATTAATGGGTTTCCCCGTTGCGGGATCGATAATATGAGAAAAACGCTGACCATCCGCTTCAAAATAAATTCGATAATCACCTGAGGTAGCTACAGCATTATCTTTTGGAATAACCACTTCGTGAATAGCTCGCTGCACTCCAGAGGGATCTAAAATGGGTTTTTCAATAGCAATAGCCCAAAGCTCACCCGTATCCTTAAAGCCCTTTAAACGCATTTCTCCGCCAATTTCCACTATATAGTTACCAATGCCATTAACTTCTATTAATTCTGCAACCATATCAACACCATAGCCTTTTGCGGTGGTTGATAAATCAATATAAAGGTTAGGAATAGATTTTGATAGCTGTCTACCGTCTAAATGCAAGTTATGTAAGCCAACTCGAGCACGGGCGCTTACTAGCGCTTCATCACTTGGCACTGTTTCTGGACGATGCTTAGGGCCAAAGCCCCAGAGGTTAACGAGCGGGCCGACGGTAATATCCAACTTACCACCACTGAGTTCACCTAAACGAATAGACTCAGCCAATACTCGCGCAAAACCAACTGAGATTTCAACGGGCTCTGTGGAATGTGATTTATTAAAAGCCGATATTTCAGAATCAGGCATATAAGTCGACATTTGCTGATTCACTTGCTGAAGCACAGCCTCAATTTTCTCGTGCAGCTTAAGCGTTTCAACCTGCTCTATGGTTGCAACAACTTTAATATTATAGGTGGTTCCCATAGTACGACCCTGTAGCAAGATTTCTTTTTTCGCAGAGTCATTACTAGGGAAACAGGCGGTTATGCTAATAGTTAACAATACCACCAGCATTAGTTTGAGTTTATTCATCTGAGTATTCCAAATTTATTATTTACATCAAAATACTTATTTAAAATAGTTTGATGTAAATATTAAATATAGTGGCTAAGCCACAGCTATAAAAAGAATAAAGACGACCTAGGTCGTCTTTATATTTCACTTAAATTCTTGATGTATATTTTACAGTTAAGCGCTGAATAGTGGTGTTAATTCAAGGCGGATGCACGGAGTTGACGTTAGTCAATGAGTACATCCAACGCTGAAATAGCGCCAATAGGCAAGCTTAACGTAAAATATTAGCCACCGAAGTCATCTAGCATAATGTTCTCGTCTTCTACACCAAGATCTTTAAGCATATTAATCACTGCCGCATTCATCATTGGTGGACCACACATGTAGTATTCACAATCTTCGGGTGCTTCATGGTCTTTCAAATACTCTTCAAAAAGAACATTATGAATAAAACCTGTCATGCCATCCCAGTTATCTTCAGGTTGTGGATCAGACAGTGCAACATGCCATTGGAAGTTATCATTATCAGCCGCTAGACCGTTATAATCATCTTCATAGAACATTTCACGTTTAGAACGTGCGCCATACCAAAAACTCATTTTACGCTTAGACTCTAAACGCTTAAGTTGATCAAAGATATGAGAACGCATTGGCGCCATACCAGCACCACCACCGATAAAGACCATTTCGTTATCAGTTTCTTTAGCGAAGAACTCACCAAATGGCCCTGAAATAGTCACTTTATCACCCGCTTTTAAACTAAAGATAAATGATGACATTTTACCTGCTGGTAAATGCAAACGTCCAGGAGGTGGCGTAGCAATACGCACATTAAGCATAATAATACCTTCCTCTTCTGGATAATTCGCCATTGAGTAAGCACGTAATGTGTCGGTATCAACTTTTGATTCGACATCGAAAAAGCCAAAATGATTCCAATCACCTTTATATTGCTCATCAATGTCAAAATCACTGTATTTAACATGATGTGCTGGTGCTTCAATTTGAATGTAACCACCGGCTTTAAACGGTACAGATTCGCCATTTGGAATTTGTAGTTTCAATTCTTTAATGAAAGTTGCTTTGTTATCATTAGAGATAACTTCACATTCCCATTGTTGAACACCGAAGATTTCATCTTCTACTTCAATTTCCATGTCTTGTTTAACAGCAACCTGACAGGCTAAACGACAACCTGATTTTGCTTCACGTTTATTGATGTGACCTTCTTCCGTTGGAAGAATATCACCACCACCTGAATGCACTTCAACGCGACATTGGCCACAAGTACCACCGCCGCCACAAGCCGAAGGAATAAAAATACCTTGATCAGCTAATGCACCTAATAATTTGCCACCCGCCGCAGTTGTCACTGCTTTTGTCGGGTCGCCATTTATACTTATCGTTACGTCACCACTTGATACTAACTTAGACTTAGCAAATAAAATCACTAACACTAAGGCAACAACTATCGCAGTAAACATCGATACGCCGAGAATAATTTCCATCGACTTTTCCTTAAATTGTTATCTAAATCGTTACAAAGAAATACCACCGAATGATAGAAACCCGAAGGCCATCAATCCAGCAGTAATAAACGTAATACCTAAACCTTTTAATCCGTCTGGCACATCAGAGTATTTCATCTTCTCGCGAAGACCAGCCATTAGTACAATAGCTAACATCCAACCCACGCCTGAACCAATGCCGTAAACAACACTTTCGCCAAAGGTAAGATTTTTCGCCACCATAAATGAAACAGCACCAAAAATAGCACAGTTAACGGTAATTAGCGGTAGGAATATACCAAGCGCTTGATACAAAGCCGGGAAATATTTATCTAACGTCATTTCCAAAATTTGTACTAGAGCAGCAATCACCCCAATAAAGGTTATAAATGATAAGAAACTTAAATCGATAGACTCTGCTGGATCAGTAATGCCCATAATGCTATCTAACGCACCTGGCGCCAATATAGCTTGGTAGATCACTTGGTTTACTGGTACTGCAATACCAAGTACCACAACCACTGCGACACCCAGACCAATAGCGGTGCTAACTTTTTTAGAAACAGCTAAGAAGGTACACATACCTAAAAAGAAGGTTAATGCTAAGTTCTCAATGAAAATAGACTTAACAAAAATACTTAAATAATGTTCCATTGGGCTAATCCTTCTCAACTTGTTCTGGTTTATACTGGCGAACAGCCCAGATGATAAAACCAATAATGAAGAATGAACTAAATGGCAAAACCAATAGACCATTACCTTGATACCAACCATTATTTTGAATTAAAGGGAAAACCTCAAAACCAAACAAAGTACCAAAACCAAATAATTCACGGAAAAAAGCAACAACCATCAAGACTGCGCCATAACCTAAACCGTTCCCTACACCATCTAAGAAGCTCACTCCAGGCTTTTCTTTCATAGCAAAAGCTTCAGCACGACCCATAACAATACAGTTAGTAATAATCAAACCAATGAATACTGACAATTCTTTTGATAATTGATACGAGAAAGCTTTTAATACTTGGTCAACCACGATTACTAGTGAAGCAATAATCGCCATTTGCACGATAATACGCACACTTGACGGTATTTGGTTACGAATAAGCGAAATAAACAAGTTTGAAAATGCAGTCACTAATATAACCGCAATGGTCATTACCACAGCGTTGGCCATTGAGCTAGTAACAGCTAAGGCAGAACAAACCCCTAAAACTTGTAAAGCAATTGGGTTGTTATCAACAACAGGTCCAAAGAGGACTTTTTTAGTATCTGAAGACATTAGTTCAATCCCCCATTAGTTATTTTATTAGGAAAGTTGGCAATAAATGGCCCATAGCCTTCGTCACCTAGCCAAAAATGTAAGGTATGCTCAACACCATCACTGGTTAATGTTGCACCCGATAACGCATCAACACCGTGAACATCACCTTGTTTAGCGCCGCCTTTAACTATTTTGATAGCAACATCACCTTGGTCGTTATACACTTTTTTACCTGGCCATAAAGCTTTCCATTTAGGGTTAAGCACTTCTGCGCCTAATCCTGGAGTTTCTTTAAGATCAGAGTAAACAACACTACGTACTGTATTTAAATCAGGAGCTAAACCGACAAAACCATACATTAAATCCCATAAACCTGAACCTATAATAGGTAGTACTATGGTATCTAATTGACCTTGTTCATTATTGACTAAATAGACAACGGCACGATTGGCACGGCGATTGATTCCGGCCATATCGTTTTCAGGCTTAATACTTATAGTTTCATCGCGCGCATCGGTGCGTTCGTCAAACATATCAGTATCACCGTCAATGATGTTACCTGTGTTCAGATCTATCATTTTGGCGACAACAAACTTGCCATAAGTACCAACGATATCAGACCCTGCTTTTTCAAGTAAGCCAGAGGCTTCAAGAATTTTAGTTTGTTTATCAAGCAATTTGTTAGCTTGTTGCAATGGCTTTAAGCCAACCGCAGAGATAGACACCAAGGCAGCACAAACTAGACAAATGATGAAAACAAAGATCAGTGTGCCACCGAAAGTTTCTTTCTTTTTAGTATCAGACATTACGAGCAAGCCTCCGTTTGATGTTGCCTTGCACTACAAAGTAATCAAACAATGGTGCGAACAAGTTAGCGAATAAAATAGCTAACATCATGCCTTCTGGGAATGCAGGGTTTACGACACGAACTAACACGACCATGATCCCCACTAAAGCACCAAACCAGTATTTACCGGTATTAGTGAAAGAAGCTGAAACAGGGTCAGTTGCCATAAACATCATACCAAAAGCAAAACCGCCCACTACTAAGTGCCAATACCATGGCATAGCAAATAGAGCATTAGTATCACTACCAATGGCATTGAATAAGAACGCTGTAGCGACCATACCACCAAACACACCTAACACGATACGCCATGAAGCAATGCCTTTATAAAGGATATAAGCACCACCTAATAAAATGGCGAAGGTTGAAACTTCACCTACTGAACCGGGAATGAATCCCCAAAATGCGTTCCACCAATCAGCATTCATTGAATAATCAACTAAGCCTTGGTTAGCAGCACTAAGCATAGTTGCACCAGAGAAACCATCAGCAGCAACCCAAACAGCATCACCTGAAATTTGTGCAGGATAAGCGAAGAATAAAAACGCACGACCCGCTAATGCTGGGTTCAAAAAGTTTTTACCCGTACCACCAAATACTTCTTTGGCAACAACAATACCAAAGGTGATACCGATAGCTACTTGCCATAAAGGTATAGTTGCAGGCACGATAAGCGCAAACAAAATAGATGAAACAAAGAAGCCTTCATTAACCTCATGCTTACGCACAGCAGCAAATAATACTTCCCAGAAACCACCAACAATAAAGGTAACCGCATAAATGGGTAGAAAGAAGCATCCGCCATAAAGCATCATGCTAAACCAGCCTGACTCAGCTGAAAGCACACCACCTAACATAGCAAACAAGGCTGTTTGCCATGTATCAGGCATAGCATAACCATTGGCTAAAGCATCAACTGCTTGAAAACCAATGTTGTACATACCAAAGAACATGGCTGGAAAAACCGCAAGCCATACTGTGATCATGATACGTTTTAAATCAATGCTATCACGTACGTGGGTTTTACCCTTGTTTACATAACCAGGAGTAAATAAACCAGTAGCCACAGCTTCATAAAGTGCAAACCACTTTTCATGTTTGCCGCCTTTTTCAAAATGCGGCTCAATATCTTCAATAAACTTTTTCAAGCCCATGACTAACCTTCCTTTTCAATTGTGGTTAGGCAATCACGAAGGTATACGCCGTAATCTGTTTTGCCTGGGCAAACAAATGTACAAAGCGCTAAATCTTCTTCGTCTAGCTCTAAGGCACCAAGTTGTTGTGCGGTGTCGGTATCACCGGCCACTAAATCACGCAATAACATGGTGGGTAAAATATCTAAAGGCATAACGCGCTCAAAGTTACCAATCGGCACCATGTCACGCTCACTACCGTTAGTAGTGGTGGTCATATTGAATAGTTTCTTCGGGAAGAAGTGAGACATATATGCACGCGTTACTGAAAATTTATTCGGGCCAGGATACATATAGCCAATAAATTCTTTTTCACGACCTTCAAGGATCAGCACAACTTGTACATGATAACGACCTAAATAGCCGTGTACTGCGCTTGCTGTTGAGCCCATTAATAACGAGCCAGAAACAACACGTAGCTCACCAGCTATTGCTTCGTTTGCCGTTAATTCAGCCGTGCTTGCACCTAATACAGTGCGAACTAAACGAGGGTTTTTAGCCGCAGGTCCCGCCAGAGAAATAACACGCGTGCTATCAAGTTCACCTGAGGTAAATAACTGACCAAAAGCAATAACATCTTGATAACCAACATGCCATACAAATTTGTCTGCACTAGCTGGTTTTAAGAAGTGGATATGTGTACCCACTAAACCAGCAGGATGTTTACCCGCAAATTCATTGACTTGTACAGCTTCGGCAACAGGAATATTCGCACCTGGTGCTTTACTAACAAAGACTTCGCCACTCGTTAAACGAGATAAAATGGTTAAACCATTTTTAAAGGCTTCTGCTTGCTCACCAATAACAACTTCAGGGTTAGCGGCCAGAGGATTAGTATCCATGGCGCTAACAAAAATTGCAGTTGCCGTAGAGTCTATTGCCGGTACTTTGCTAAATGGGCGAGTTCTTAATGCCGTCCATAAGCCTGACTCAACTAAATTTTTGACCACATCTTCTCGTGATACTGAACCTAATTCGCTGGCAGAATAACGGGCAAACGTAATTTGATCATCACCATTTACTTCAAGGACGACAGACTGTAAAACACGTTTTTCACCACGGTTAATTTCTTTGACAACACCGGCAGCTTGAGCTGTGAATTTAACGCCAGGGTTCTTTTTATCACTAAAAATCACCTGACCTTTTTTAACGCGATCACCCACTTTAACAAACATGGTTGGACGCATACCCACAAACTCTTCACCTAATGTTGCAACGGTTTTGATGGACGGACCATCATGGATTACCTGCTGTGGAGTTCCCTTTACAGGAACATCTAAGCCTTTTTTTATTGTAATCATAAACACTTGCACTACTTTTGATGGGAGTATAAAAATCAAACACTTATCAATTATTCAAAACTTAATAAAATTTAAGTTTTAAAAACTTATAAGTAATTGATTTCAGTGTATTTCAGTAAAGAACTTATTATTTCTTTCGAAAAAACAAGACCTACTGGCTCTAAGTTAAAATTTTCTGACGCGATATTACCACAAAAAGCCCTTTTTATTCTACGGGCATTAGAAAGTTTTCATTACAATTTAGACTATAGTTGCATGTTTTGCCTGAAAATTAGCCAAAATATAAATTTTTTATTTTAGCTATATGATATTTTCCACGTTAACTAGCGATTTAATACCTTATAAAATGCTATAAAATGCAATTTCGACCTGCATCTTTTGCTTGATATAACTTAGCATCGGCATCTTTTAACTTACTTTCAATTTCACCATAACTATACGCTATAGCCACACCAAAGCTCATGGTGACACGCAAGGTTTTTTGATCATGGATTATTTTCATTGTGGCAACTTTTTTGCGTACTTTTTCAGCTATTTTTAAACCAATATCATACGTAGTTTGAGAAAATAATAATAAAAATTCTTCCCCTCCTACTCGCGCAACTATGTCTTCACTACGGATACATTGTTCTATCGTTCGAGATAATTGCGTTAACACCTCATCCCCCATTTGATGACCATAATCATCATTAAAGCGTTTAAAAAGGTCAACATCAGCCATAATTAACACCATAGGAAAACTGTTATTAATGTTGGTTTTGCAGGTAGGGAAAAAAACAGCATCAACAAAACGACGATTGGGTAAATGCGTTAAAGCATCAGTATTTGCCTGCTGCTCTTTACTCAAGTTTAAATCACTCATTTTGATATGGCTCCGCTCCCGATAATGCTCATTGATATAACTAATCGCATTGACAGCAAACAAGGAGGCAAGAAAACGAAAACCTTCATGAGCCCGATATTGAGCCTGTAAATACTCGGGCAAAGCCAATAAAAGTACCAATGACAAAAAGAGTAAACAGTTGAACCAAAACCCCAAAAAACGACCTAATAAGACAAAAATAACCATGGGAAAAGGAAAAACCCAGTATAAAGCCGTATTCTCAATGCCGCCGTGATGCACCAAAGCTAAACAAAAAAAGATCATGAAAAGACCACAAATAGTGCAACACAATTGCAGGTTATGCTTAATATAATACAGCAGTAAATTGGCTAAAATAGCCGTAGCACCAATCAAAGTTATCGTGGAAATACTGCGGCTTTCTTGCATAAAGTTGCTATAGCTGAATGTAAGCAGCATCACAATACCAAAATAACTAAAAGCCAAAAAAGAATAAAGGCGACGTTTTTGATCGACATCAAGGCTGAGGGAATCATCAAAAAAGTGTGTTAACCAATAACGAGCATTCGACATAAAAATAGAGCACAGAACAAAGAATACAGTAACTATAGTTAATAACTTTAATTTGAGCTAGGCGAGAGCACTTTTCATTTAATATTTAAGTATTTACATTTTTACAGAGAAATAATATGAAGTGACTTCAAATAACATAATAGCGTTAAATCGGGGATATTAGGGTAATAAATAATCGAAAAATAATGCCTAAAAAAAGACATAAAAAAGCTGAACTCAAACAGACTGAGTTCAGCTTTTTCACTTAAACAATAGCACTAATAAAACACAAACTACAAATTATTAATGTCAACCAAATGGTTAATATCGGCATCATAATCAACACTGCCAACACCAAAGCCAAACAAATTTAAAAATTCATGGTGATAACCGACATAATCAGTCAAATCATCAATAGTTTCTGTTTCAACGGTGTTCCATATATCGGTAATACGTTGTTGAATACTGTCTTCTAGCTCTTTGTAGTTTTGACGGAAACGCCCTTGTTCATCAAGGCGCGGGCTATCGCTATAAATATTTTCTTTAAATAGGTTAGCAATTTGCTCAATACAACCCTCATAAATACCATCCGCTTTCATAACTTTAAACATGGCAGAGATGTAAAGTGGCATAATCGGAATAGCTGAGCTGGCTTGTGTTACTACAGCATTAAGTGATGTAACACGCGCTTGACCATTAACACTAGCAGTTGCAGCGTTAATAGCAGTCGCGGCTCTATCTAAATCTTCTTTGGCCTTACCTATGGTAGCTTTACCATAAATTGGCCATGTTAATTCTTTACCAATATAGGTATAAGCGACCGTTTTTACACCTTCGGCTAATACGTCAGCATCTTTAAGTGCGTTTAACCATAATTCCCAGTCAGCGCCCCCCATGACATCAATAGTGCCTTGAATTTCAGCATCATTGGCCGCTTCTACTGAAACAGAATCAATAATACGTTTTGAGGTATTTAAGTTTTTAGTAGTAACACTATTACCAATTGGTTTTAAAGTAGAAGAGTACACTTCACCGGTATCGGGATCAGTTCTCCGTGGCGATGCTAATGAATACACCACCAAATCAATTTTACCCATATCCGCTTTAATGGCTGCTATTGCTTGTGCTTTAATGGCATGAGAAAAAGCATCACCATTAATATTTTTTGAATAAACACCCGCTTCATCAGCCGCTTTTTGAAAAGCCGCCGTGTTATACCAACCCGCAGAGGCTGTTTTCTTTTCCGTTGGTGGCTTTTCAAAGAAGATACCTAACGTGCTAGCATTATGACCAAAGGTTGCGGTAATACGTGAAGCCAAACCATAACCAGTAGAAGCACCAATCACTAAAACATTTTTAGGGCCACTTTCTGTAAACGTCTGACCTTTAACATAAGCGATTTGCTCATTAACGTGAGCTTCACAACCGGCCGGATGAGCGTTAGTACATATAAAACCACGAATTTTGGGTTTGATTACCATAAGAAAACCTTTTGAATTACTTTTATAAAGAATAAAAATTTGCGCCATTGTACCTTGCTAATCAATTAAAGAGGTACGAGCAGTTGATTAAATAAATAAAAAGAAAGCAGTGTATTTAAAAAAAGCGCTACTCACAAGAGGCGCGCTTTAACATTGTATATTGTTTAAAAATATGTATCTATTCAGCTTAAAAATATTTACCACAGAAATCACTACACCGAGCATAACAAAGCCTCTGTGTAGACTCGAAGAGTCCTCTGCGTAGCATAGCGGCTCGGTGGTGAATAGTTACAAAAATATTAACTTATTTACTACCACCTAAACAATTAGACGATAGTGGTGTATTGTCGGCATAATAATCATGCCACTCTTTTTCAGTATAAGTATGTAATGCCAGCGCATGTATTTTTTCAGCTAACTCTTCTGACAATACAGCGTTAACTGCACGGTGGCGTTTTATCAAACGTTCATCTTCAAAGTCTTTAGAGACAATAGTTACTTTAAAGTGAGACTCACTGCCTGGCGGCACGTTATGGTTACTACTTTCGTTGATCACATCTAAATGTAAGGGTGAAAAAGCAGACAGTAATTTTTCTTCTATAGCGGCGGCAATAGTCATTATTTTTCTCTATAAATGTGGTGGATATTACTAATTTTAGTCCATTTAGTTTTATATATCAGGGGTAAAAACCTAGAATACGTTATTTTCAGTTAACTTAATGGTGTTGTTAGGGTTTATTTTAATAAACTTTGTCTGAGTGAATCAAGATATATACCGACAAATATGACACAATAACAAACAGATTGCTGACCACCCTAATTATTAGTCATTATGTTAAGCCCATTTTCTGCTTCAGACAAACAACTCACTCTAAATAGATTCCCTATCGCTCAGGTAAATCGCAGTTTACAGGCTTGGGATGCTGCCGATGAATATTTACTAAATTACCTTAACGAGCAACAATTAATTAAAGCTAATTGCCAAGTATTAATTTTCAACGACACTTTTGGTGCTTTAAGTACGCAATTTTGTTCACCGCTAGCGACTGGAGCGAGTCATGCTGAAGAAATCAACGCGGCAAATGTTTACTGTGTTAATGACTCCTATATTAGCCAGCAAGGTATTCGCCATAACATCCAACAAAACCAGCTTGATGATAGCAAGGTTCACTATCTCAACTGTTTAGAGGCATTACCCAAAAATGCTGACATTATTTTATTCAAAATTCCCAAGAGCAAATCATTACTTATTGAACAATTGATCAATATTAGCAATACAGTCTCTCCGCAAACGGTCTTTATTGCCGCTGATCGCGCTAAAGATATTCACAGCTCAACATTGAAGCTATTTGAAAAGCATTTAGGGTCAACCACTACTTCTTTGGCGGTAAAAAAAGCGCGGTTAGTTTTCTGTCAGCTTGATAGTGACTCAAAATCCCCGTCGCAGCAATCACCCTTTCCAACCGTGTGGACAATGCATAATAAAGCCTTAGCACGTGATTTTATTATTAGTAATCATGCCAATGTATACTCTAGAGAAAAGCTTGATATTGGCGGTCGCTATTTTATTGAGAATTTACCTAAAATAAAAGCAAATAGCCAGGTCATTGATTTAGGTTGTGGCAATGGCGTGGTTGGGTTAAGCGTACTGGCCAGCGAGCCAAGCGCACAAGTGCAATTTGTTGATGAATCTCAGATGGCGATTACTTCGGCCGAGCAAAATATCAACACTAACTTGCCTGAATTAATCACTCAGTGCCAATTTCACCTCAATGACTGTTTAACCCATATTGACAGTAATAGCGTTGATTTAATTTTATGTAACCCTCCTTTTCATCAGCAAAGTGCTACGACCGATCATATTGCCTGGCAAATGTTCAAAGATAGCCATAGAGTCTTGAAAAAAGGGGGCGAATTACGCATTATTGGTAATCGTCAATTAGCCTATCATATCAAGCTTAAACGCATTTTTGGCAATGAAACCCTTATTGCTAGCAATGACAAATTTGTAACACAGTCCGCTATCAAGCGTTAACATTAGCCTCGAAAATAAAGTGAAATATCTCCAATGAAAATAACAACTACTCTAGCCCTAACATTTGCCTTATTACTAAGCGCCTGTAGCAGTACGCCAAGCCACTTAATTGTTGCTCCTGATATTATTAGTACACCAAGTTTGCACTATGAAAATAAACAAACTCAGCTTGAGGTTGTTGATATGCGTACCGCCAATCATATTGTACAAATATTAGAAGAAGACGAAGCGGCAACCTTAATGTCAGCGCAAATTCGCCTTGAAAACACCATACAAACAACCTTAACAAATCAATGGCAAAAACAGGGTTTGCAAGTATCACCATTAGCCACCAACACCATCAAAATTGAGATTGAAAAAGCGGTGATCAGCGTTAACCAACAAACCATGAACTATCAATCACAAACTGAAATTGTTTTAAAAGTGATCGTCAATAATGGTCAGCAAACATTAACCAGTACCTTCAAAAACCGAGGAAATTCACAAGGGCCATTACACGCAGATATTGCCGTGTTAGAGCGTAATTTTAATCAACGCTTAGCAAATTTGTTAACCCAAATTTTAGCCAATGAAAAAATCAATACTTTCATTAAATAAACAGCTGTACTTATTCAGCTTAAAAATCATTACCACAGAGAATAATGAATCCTCTGTGTAGGCTCGAAGAGCCCTCTGTGAAGCATCGCGATTCGGTGGTGAACAATTTAACTAAAGAGCTTAACTAAAGAGACAATAACGATGAAACTTGTTAGCAAATTATTACTGGGTGTCTTCTTTAACCTTTTACTGTTGACATCACCAAGCCAAGCTAAGAACATTGCCATAGATCCAACCAACATATACCCGCAAGTAAAATTAGAAACCTCAATGGGGGTTATTATTGTTGAACTCGACCGGGTAAAAGCGCCTATCACGGTAGATAATTTTTTAATGTATGTGATCACTGGCGAATATAACAACACTATTTTTCATCGCATTGTAGAAGATTTTATTGTACAAGGTGGCGGTTATGATGGCGATTACACCCCAAAAAAGCTTAATGACGATATTGTTAACGAATCAGGCAATGGTCTTAAAAATGAAATTGGCACGATTGCCATGGCCAAAGAAAGCCGCCCTCATACAGCAAATCGACAGTTTTTTTTTAATATCAATGATAACAGCAACCTAGATCCTGGACGCCATTGGGGCTATACCGTTTTTGGCGCAATTGTTGAAGGTGAAGAAATATTAGCAGCGATGGCAAAAGTTAAAACCGATTATAACGAGTCAATGGGCTGGGAAGATGTACCACTAGAGCCAGTTATGTTGATTAAAGCAACACTTTTACCTGCCGAATAAGCAATTTTAGTGAATGGCAATAAAACTCTTCACTTGAAAAAAGCACTAGCTACGACCAAAGTATAACAAAAAAAACAGCTTTTTCTTTTGACAAAATAGTCATTATCACCGATAACTATAGGTATACGCTAATCGTTGTAGCGCGTAGTTTCTAGCTTTACTTTTTGTGATAAAGATCTTTGTTGAACATGACTACTTTAATATTCATCTCTGAACATTTTTACTTTTAACATTTTTACCTTAACAAAAAGAAAATCTCACCTCGCGCTAATCGACTTAAATTACTTAAACATTAGGATGCTATGGATCAGCCCTAGAGGTTAGTCATGATAATTGAGCAGTTTATCAATGAAAGGGTTGTACAAATGATCGCCTATGTTAGTGCGGTTATCAATCAAACTCTCCATTACACTGAATTAGATAAATTCATCGTTGATACTATGGAAGAATGGGCAAGTTTACATGTCACTGATGAAACCCCTAGCAATGCCCAAGAGCGCGTTTTTTGGCATTTAATGCATGAAGTCAGTTTACATGGCGCACAGGCTTTGCATCAAAATTTATTTTTTAAAAGTGAAATGAATACCTGTTTAGAGTTTTTCAATGGCATTGGTAGTTACCCTATTGACTGCATTGGCTGGCGCCCCATTGCTTAAAATTTCCTAATCTGCTTCTTCTTAATACAACTCTCTGATAAGCTTATAAATCATTTTTAATGAAGTAAGTCGTTAATGTCTACCACATCCTTTAAACAAGCCATTTTGAACAAACGTATGCTAATTTGTATCTTTACAGGTTTTAGCTCCGGCTTACCTTTATTTGTGCTGTATCAATTAGTGCCCGGTTGGCTTAGAGATCAAGGGGTTAGTTTAGCGGAAATAGGCTTATTTTCATTAATAGGTATTCCCTATGTGTGGAAGTTTCTTTGGTCACCCTTGATGGATAGATACTCACTGGGCCGATTAGGGCGAAGACGAAGCTGGATGTTGACCACACAACTACTCTTACTTTTTTCAATTGCCGCTTTTGGCTGGGTAAATCCGATCGCCAATATTTGGTCAGTTGCTTATTTAGCAGCTGCCGTTGCTTTTTTTAGTGCTAGCCAAGACATAGTGCTTGACGCTTATCGACGCGAATTACTACCCGATAATGAATTAGGACTGGGCAACTCCATTCATGTTCAAGCCTACCGTTTATCTGGTTTGGTACCAGGCTCATTAGCCTTTATTCTTGCCGATCATATTAGTTGGCAAGCTGTTTTTATGATTGTCGCGGCTTTCATGATAATAGGTGTTTTATTAACTGTCTTTATTAAAGAACTAAACACTGAACACAATGCGCCAAAATCATTGCAAGATGCCATCGTTTTGCCTTTTAAAGACTTTATTCACAGTAATGGTTTAAAATCAGCCGGTTATACACTCGCTTTCCTAGTGTTATATAAGTTAGGTGACAATATGGCCACCGCATTGCAAACCCCCTTTTTTATTGATATGGGTTTTAGTAA
Source organism: Colwellia sp. 39_35_sub15_T18 (assembly GCA_002162675.1). Classification (GTDB taxonomy): domain Bacteria; phylum Pseudomonadota; class Gammaproteobacteria; order Enterobacterales; family Alteromonadaceae; genus Colwellia. The sequence continues at coordinate 55,930 of MAAE01000016.1, forward strand.
AACTGAAATTGGGGTTATCGCTAAAACATCTTCTTTGATCGCTATGACTATAGGCATAGTCGTTGGTGGCATAGTGATGATCAAACTCAGCATCAACCGGGCATTATGGCTTTTTGGTTTTGTGCAAATAGCGAGTATTCTTGGTTTTGCTGCCCTTGCTGAAATTGGCCATAATAACTATGCTTTAGCTATCGCTATGGGGTTTGAATATTTAGGGGTCGGTTTAGGCACCGCTGCTTTCACTGCCTTTATAGCGAGAACAACAAACCCTGCTTTTGCAGCAACACAAATAGCACTTTTTACTGCACTGGCGGTTTTACCCAGAACGTTTGCTAATGCCACCACAGGTTTTATTGTTGAGCAAATAGGCTGGACTCAATTTTATTTTTTATGCACCGCGTTAGCTATCCCAGGCATGTTAATGCTATTAAAAGTAGCACCTTGGCATGAGCCGACTAAGCAAACAAACGCGAATACACTTCCGACTACAACTAATTAAGCAGGCAATTAATATGATTAGGCTTTTTTTTATACTCCCTATTATTATGTGCGCCGTATGGTGGTGGTACCTTAATAACCGTGGTTATAGTTTGAAAACAGGCCTTAAAGGATTTCTTTATATCCTTGGCTTTAATGCTGTCATTATACTATTTTTTGTGATGATGATTTGGCTAACCCGTTAGCCGGTATTTTTTAGCTAATGTTTTCCTACGTATAATTGAAAAAATAACAGCAAATAATCAAACTGTTATTAAGCAATGTTCGGTAATATGTCTTATTATCTAACTACTAAACAAAGTAAAAATGTAAACTTAATGTATTAATGGAATTTTCATGCTAATTGTTGATCAAAATGTATTAGATGATATTGGTCGTGGTTTTTCAGTGCCTGCTCAACCGAAACTATTACTTAGTTTATTAAAACTAATGGCCGAGCCAAGCCCCGATGTTAATGCCATCGCCGACTGTATCAGTAAAGATATTGCCGTCAGTGCTGCTATTTTAAAAACTGTTAACTCCCCTTTATATGGCTTAAGCAGAACCGTTACCGATATCAAGATGTCAGTAAACTACATAGGTATATATGGCGTAGTGATGTTGGTTACGGGCAGCTTGTTAAAGAAAAGTTTTGACCCTAAAAATTGCAGTATTGATCTTGAAATTTTTTGGGCTATGACCACAGATATCTCTAGCGCTGCAATCGCACTTGGTAAACAATTCAAAAAGAATATTCCCATGGATAAGTTGTCTAGCTTGGGATTATTTCATGCCTGCGGTATCCCTGTTATGGCGATGAAATATCAGAATTATCAAGATATAGCTGATCAAGCATTAGTAACACCTGGGCTTTCATTAATTGAATTAGAAGAAAAACACTATCATGCAAATCATGCCACTATTGGCTATTACGTTGCCAGTTCTTGGCGTTTACCTAAAGATGTCTGCCAAATAATATTACAACACCACGAGCGAGATTATTTAGATCGACTTGATGGTTCAGTCGAACAAGACTTGTTTGCCGTACTGAAACTGGCTGAGCATATTGTTTCATTAAAATACCTAGATTGCGCTTCTCCCGACTGGGCTTATTTAGAAGAAGCGGCTCTTGCTATTTTAGCGATAAACCAAGACCAGCTCGCGGCCATTATCACTCAAATAACCGAATCATTGTAATGAATTTTTTTCTTCATTCATCTTAAAATCATTCACCACAGAGAGCACCGAGATGCTACACACTACACCGATAAAACTTCTGTGTAGGCTCGAAAAACCTCATCGTTCATCCCAGCTCGGTGGTGAACAGTTACAATATTTTTACCACAGAGAGTGCCGAGGCAGGTTATATGCTCCATGCATAACCTAAGTAACCTACATCCATGTAGGCCTTGCTTCGCACTACACCCAGAATAATATAGCACCAGCGTAAGCTAAAATAATCCTCTAAAGTCTAGCGATAAGCTGTTATGCATTTTGTGAGCTAAACAGTTTATGAATATCATCTTTGATCAAATATAAAGCTGGAATTAAAAACAAGGTGATCACGGTCGCGAATACAATGCCAAAACCTAACGATATCGCCATGGGAATGATAAATTGCGCTTGTAAACTTTGCTCGAAATAGAGAGGAAATATACCAAAAAAGGTCGTTAACGAAGTCAACAATATCGCCCGAAAACGTGCGGTACCGGCATTAATAACGATATCTATCATTCGTTGTCCTGTGCCCTTAGCTTTATTAATAAAATCAACCATGATCAACGAGTCATTTACCACCACGCCCGTTAACGCAATAAAACCATAGATAGACATCATATTAATGGTTTTCCCCATAAGCCAGTGACCCACAATGGCGCCAATAATACCAAAAGGGATCACCGACATAATAACTAGCGGTTGTGCGTAAGATTTAGTGGGAATAGCAATTAAACCATAAATCAAAAATAATGCCCCGATGGCCGCTAAACCAAGCTGCCCTAAAAAATCAGCTTGCTCTTTACTTGCTCCCTCAACACCGTATTTAACCGTAGGGTAATTAGCTAGCACCTCAGGAATAGTCGTTTCATTCATTTCGCTGATGACTTTTCTTGATTCTACTTTTTGGGCATCAATATCAGCAGAAATAGTAATAGAGCGTTTTTGGTTTACTCGAGTAATGGTTGAAAACCCTTGCCCGATACTTATATTCGCCACTTGATAAAAAGGCACTTGCTCACCACTCGGCGTGCGGATCCACATATCTTCTAAATCACTCACCGAAACTCTGTCTTCTTTAGGATAACGCACCATCACTTTCAACTCGTCCCTGCCGCGCTGAATACGCTGTGCCTCTTCACCATAAAAGGCTTGTCGTACTTGCTTGGCTAAATCAGCAAGTGCTAAGCCTAATACTTCGGCTTCAGGCTTAATACTTAACTGAATTTCTTGGCTACCACGACTAAATGAATTGCGAATATCATAAACGCCATCGTAAGCGCTCAATTTATTTTGAATATCAACAGCCGCGGCTTCAAGGGCAACATAATCTTTACCCGTGAGCTGAAACTCAATGGCTGCTCCCCCACCGGCATTAGCACCGGCAAAAAAACGTAATTCTTTTGTACCCGGAATTTCACCAATTTCATCTCGCCAAAGTTTTTCTATTTGATAGGCGTCTAATTCTCGTTGCTCTGGTTTAACTAACTCTAAAACAAACGCTGCTTGCGTGTTGCCATCAGTAAACACCATAGTGTGTTTAATAAACTCTAGTCCTTGATGAGGATTATTCTTGGAGATAGTTTGTGCGGCTTTTTGTATGCGCTCAATCACTTTATTACGCTCACTAACCGCACTGCCATCAATCATAGTCAAGTTTCCTTGAATAAAGTCACTTGGCACCGAAGGAAATACCTCTAACTTTATAAAGCCGCCAACCAGCAAACCCACCGACAAGATCAAAATAGCAATAAAACTCGCCATGGTGTTATAACGCGCTATTAGCGCTTTTTCTAACCAAGGTTTGTAGCGTTGATGGATAAAGTTATCTAAACCATTTTTAAATTTAATTTGTTGACGCTCAAGCCAGTTACTGTTTTGCTCAGTTAAATGCACATATTTCATGTGTACTAAATGAGCAGGTAAAATCCATTTAGACTCAATTAAAGAAAATATTAAGCAAAAGGAAACCACTAAGGCAATAGCACGGAAAAAAGCGGCAAACGTGGCGTCTATCATTAATAACGGCGCAAATGCCGCTATGGTTGTTAACACACCAAAGGTTGCAGGCATGGCGACTCGCATGGTGCCATTGATAATATTCTCGCGGGAGTGACCAAAACGCTGAATTTCGGCATAAGCACTTTCACCAATAACAATCGCGTCATCAACAACAATCCCCAGCACCATAATAAAAGCAAATAAGCTAATTAAATTGATAGAAACAGACCAGTCACCTAATAAAGGCATCATGATAAAGGCGCCGAAAAAGCTAATAGGAATACCCAACATGACCCAAAAAGCAATTTTGATACGTAAAAATAGCGCCAGCACAATAAAGACTAAGAAAGATCCCATCAGCAAATTAGAAATCATCATGTCTAAGCGAGCATTTAAGTAGTATGACGAATCCCCCCAAACGGTCAGTTTGGCACCTTCTGGTAAGCTGGGATTTTTTTCTACTACATAAGCTTTGATCTCGCTGGCAATATCTAAATCATTTTGATCACCCGTTGATTGCACCATAATGCTAGCAGTATTTTCACCATTAAATAAAGCAAAGTCTTCTTGTTCAACAAAGCCATCTTTTACGGTTGCGATATCGCCAAGCACTAAGCGCGTACCGTTACTATTAGTGCGTAACACCAATTTAGCAAACTCTTCACCGGTATAAGCTTGTCCTGTGGTACGCAGTAAAATGTCACCCCCGCGCGTTTTAATGGTGCCGCCAGGTAAATCGATAGAAGAGCGTTGTATTGCTTGGGCAACTTGATCAAAAGTTAACTGATACTGTTGCAATTTTTCTTCCGACAACTCAATAGATATTTCAAAGTCTCGGCTACCAACAATTTCAGCAATATTAACGCTGGGCAGAGCAATAATTTCATCTCGAATATCCTGCGCCATCATCTGTCTAGAGCGCCTGTCCATTGAACCACTGACCGATAACCACATCACCTGTGATTTAAATTCTTGCTTGGCAATAATAGGTTTTTCGGTTTGCTCTGGAAACGTAGTAATAGCGTCTACTTGCATTTGTACTTCATCAAGTTTTTCTGACATTGAATAACCTGATTGCAGCTCAATAGTAACGATGCCAACACCTTCAAGCGCCTGAGAGGTGATTTTTTTAATACCTTCAATATCTTCCAGTGCTTCTTCTACTTTTAAAATCACCCCAAATTCAACCTCTTCAGGCGCCGCTCCCAAATGAGCTACGGTGACTTGAATACTATTGACATTAAACTCAGGAAAGGTTTTTTTATTTAAGTTTTGATAAGAGAAAAAGCCCGCCACTAAAATAAAAACCATCAACAAATTGGCGGCAACATGATTATGAGCAAACCAAGCAATAATGCCTGAATGTTGAGTGGGCACTATTATTTGGTTTGTTGCTTTATCAGCGGCGTTATCCCCGGTACTACCGGCTTCTTTGCCTGTTATAAAATCACTCATAAGCTGTCACGCTCTGCTGACTTCTGTACTGCATCCGCCGATGGCTCTTTAGATGTATTAGCTAGCTGTTCACTTTCTTGCTCGCCATCAACTCGCAATAACATGTCAGCAATTGGGGTTGCTAACTTAGTTAAAATAAGACGTTTGCCCTCGGTAAAAATATCCGTTGTATAGGCATAGTCGGCATCAGTTCTTAAAATATTGACTTGCTCAACAAGTAAACGGTTGTCCTGGTCGATTAAATAAATAGTATTACCTGAGTAAACCGCACCTAAAGGGATAGCAACAACATTGGCGAGTTTTTTGCCCTTGGCTTTGGCATTAACAAAAGTACCGATACGTATTTCGTCATGGTCACTTTCAGCTAACACACCATAAGGGTCATCAATTTGTGCTACCACGTAATGCACACGGTTAGTGCTATCAACAACGCCCTCATAGCGAGTGACTTTTGCTGGCCATGAATGTTTCTTCCCTTCAAGTTGATAAAATAAATCGACCTGAATATTAAGGTTTTCTACTTGATTAATGCGAGATAAGTTTAAAAAGGCGACATCGCGTTGCTTAATGGGTAATCGTACTTCAGCATAATCAACGGCAAAGGTATTCGCTAAAGCACTGCCCATCGTAACATATTGGCCTAAATCAACCTGTTTACTGGTGAGCATAGCATCATAAGGCGCGATGATTTTTGTGCGAGCGAGTTTAACCTTAGCTTCACGTAAGTCGGCTTGTGCTGCTAACACTCCCGCTTCAGCTTTTTTAAGTTGTGGCAATCGCAACGCTAAAATAGGTGCTTGCTCAACAGGCTTACCGGTTAAGCGCCATTCATCTTCGGCCTGTTTACTGCGTGCCTGCTCTTCAACTAGCAGCGCTTGGGTCGATTCAAGTTGTGCTTGCGCTCGCAATAAAGCAACCTGATAAGTAATGTCATCAATGGCGAGTAATAGTTCACCTTCTTTGAAAAAACCGCCCACGTAAAATTTATCCGACACCTTAGTCACCACGCCAGAAACTTCTGAGATCAAGGTTGTTTTAGTACGCGGCTCAACGCTACCTTGGCTGCTAATGCTAAAAATAACATCCTGCGCTTGTAACGACATAACATTAACCAATGGTGCTTTAATTTTTAATGGTTTTTTCGCTGGTTTAGGAGCCAGCATTTGTAAAGCTAACAAAATAACACTCGCTGACAATATAATCGCGAACGGCATTAATACATAGCGCAAGGGCACCATGCGTCTATTATTTTTTTTGCTGGAACTTTTGTTTGAATTAACCGGGGTAGTTGTAGACATAGAAGCGCTTATAAAGGAATAATAACTATGCCATTAATTTAGCGCTTATTGAATGAAATTAATAGCTTAAATTTACTAATAATTCCCTAATAAATCATAAATTATTGGTGAATTTTGCCCACGACAATAACAGGGTTCGAAAGTCGTCAAGACCGCAAGCGGCACTTTCATTTTGATCAAAATGTATATGCTCAGAGGTGAGCATTTCAGATAAAGGCTCGGCACCATTTAAACTGGCATTGGTTTGAATTTCTACATCAGTTTGGCTAATAGCGACATTATATTCATGACCAGCAATAACAATTTCACTCTGCTGCCCTTTTTCTACCTGATCAATGGCGGTTAATAATTGCGTTAATTTGCTACTATCATGACCCAATTCAACTTCCATCCAAGGGCCTACCACTTCATGCCCTAAAGAAAAGCGCGCTCTTGCTTCGCCCGTGATCGCATCATGTAAAAATTCGTATTCCATAAGCTTGCCATATTGTTTTGCTAACAAGTTAATTGTAGCAAAAATTAAAGCTTTTAACGTTCAAAATCGCTAATAATATGCAAACTATTCATTAACCGATAAATTAATGTTAATAGAGAGCAACTATGTCCTAACCCATGTCCCAAATAATCAATTAATAGGCCTATTTAGACATTAAAAATTACCATAGAAAATAGCAACGGTGATGTTCAAAAATTATTGCAATTTGCTGAAAAAGAAAACCTAATAATAATCCCTTATGGTGGTGGCACATCAAAGTGTGGTCCATTACGCCCGAAGAAAGAGCATATAAGGAAAGTAGCTTAAATTATTAACAAAGCATTGGCTTAGCGCTATAGATGCATTAAAGCAATTGATTCTAGAACCCAAAGCCTATTGTTAATATTAGTGGGAGTCTATCAGCCTCGATGCTCTCTGTGGTGAAAATGATTAAGGACGTATATGCGCTTGCTGGTAAGTAATATTGTCAGGAAATAAGGCTTCTAGCACATCATCACCCGCTAGTTTTTTTATACGCTGATCAAAGTACTCCTTAAGCGCGTAGCCTTGTGACGTATTATGAAAAACGACAAACAGTGGTGAATATTCAACTAACATCAACTTGGCCAGCATTTTAGTTTCTGCATCAAGATAATAATCATACGCTATCACTACATCAACCTTGCCCTGTTTCATTAACCGCTGACATTGTTTGACCTCTGCTCGTACTATATTTTTATCGACAAGAAAATTAACATGTTTATTTAGTGCTGTGCCTGAATTTAAACAGGCGACTAGCTTGCTATCTTTAGCTTTAAATCGAGCTAAAGTAGCTTGCTCACGGGTAAAAACATAAAGTGGGTATTCATAATCAATATGGTAGGATGAAAAAAGAGCATTACTCAGTTTTTCACTACGATATGCACCAACTAACACGTCAATCTGATTTTGCTCAAAAGCTTGCACAGCGTTAACCCAAGTCATGCTGTTTTTTTCAAGCTTATAGGCTGAACTAAAAACTTCATCAATAATATTCCAGTAAATCCCAGAACCATCTAAATTGGTGTAACCGAGCCAATTTGCTGAAATAAAACTGATCTTATTCGTTTTTGGTAATGTCGATGCATGGCTCTTGGTTATTTGATACTTTGCTTTTAATTTAGCTAACGTGCCATTCTGCTCAAGCTGCTTAAAGGCATTCAACAATGGCTTTTTTAAATGTGCATGCTTTGCCGATAAATAATGAAAGTCATATTCGTGCGCTATGGTTTCAATAATTAAATGAGGGTTTTCATCTGCTTCTTCAGATAGTTGAAAATCCATAACCAAAGCCGAATCAACCCGCTTTCTCAAAATCATTTCGTTTAATTTTTGTGGGTTTATGATGGCTAATTTATCCATAGAAGTACGTAATGAATTTACATACTTTTCAGATATCAGGCTCCCCTTGGCATAAATAATAGAGTTAATATCTTTATCTAAGCAATAACCGCAACGTCGCCTATCACTTATTTTCAATAATTTAAAATCCAATAACTTAAAGGGTACTTTTATTAAACTTGGAAACTCTTGCTCAATGGCGCTTGCTCTTGCTAATGCCGCCGTTAACTTGCCTTTTTTAACAAGCGTTAATTCATGATTTCCTGAGGCAGCAATCCAATTAATGGTATAGCCAATTGATGTGTATGCATAAAACAATACCTCTTTAACATACTGTGCTTTATTCACCTGTGGTGGTTGCCTTAAATTTACCGTATTGTTCTTTTCAGGGTACGCTAAAGCGACCAACGAAAATGAAGGTAACAAAACGAATAATAGAGCGAGTAAAAAGTATTTTTTCATTTAAAAGTGACGGGGTTGAATTCGAGACTACTTAGCATGTACATTTATCTTATAGCATCAAGTATTGAATATCGAGTGTTAGCCACCAATGTTACCCCAGACTTTATTACCATTGATGACGACATTATCAATGATTCTTCGTGCCATTGGTGGCATAGTAGCAGTGCGGAGCAATTTTACCTTGCCGACACTTATATTTTGTCGTCACCTGAATTTACTCATAATACTAAGCATTAATAAAGCATCAACAAAGCAAGGTTGGCCATGACTATGAATAAAATACTATTAATAATTATCGCGTTTTTGCTATCAAGCACAGTTTTAGCAAATGACACTTCAGACGCGGTTGAAAATTTTAAAAAGTCCGCACAAGTTAAAAAGTTTTTCGAACAAGCTTATGGCTATGCAATTTTCCCAACCGTGGGTAAAGGGGGCTTTGGCATCGGCGGCTCTTATGGTGAAGGTAGTGTTTTTAAACAAAATAAAAAAACAGGCACCACCACGATGGCACAAATAACAATTGGTTTTCAATTAGGTGGCCAGGCCTTTAGTGAAATTATTTTCTTTGAAAACAAGCAATCTTACGATAGATTTACTAGCGGAAATTTTGAATTTAGCGCTCAAGCCTCAGCCGTTGCTATCAACGCCGGGGCTAATGCACAAACGAGTACGACAGGCAGCTCTGCTGGCGCGGCAACTAGCCCAGAGAAAAACCAGCAACAAGGTATTTATCAAAACGGCATGGCCACCTTCACCCTGATTAAAGGTGGTTTAATGTACGAAGCCGCGTTAGGTGGGCAAAAATTTAGCTTTGAAAAGCTTAAGAAGAAAGACTAAAAAATACATCTAAAAACCATTATATTTATTCCGCTTAGAAAGCTTTACCACAGAGAGTACCGGGGTCAACACACTATACCGAGCATAATAAAGCTTCCGTGTCGGCTCGAATAACTCGCTGTGCAGCTTTACGGCTCGGCGGTAAAAACCGCAATAAATTCAACGTTATATGACGTTATTACACCAGCAAATCACACAATACAACCCATTATACAATAAAGACAATACTCTATTTTTGCACTCCTTCAGATTAAACTAAATCACAGCGTCAGTGAGCACTAAAAAAATATTATAAGTTTTGGCATAAATGCCATTTGTCTACTATGTTTATCCCAACGACCTTTCTTAGGGACAAGAAATCATGGAAACTTTTTTTTCACCTGCCATTAAACTTTCAAACCAACTATCATTTAAAGCAAAGTTTATTTTAGTGTCACTCTTATGTGTAGCACCGTTACTTTTCTTTTTTGCAGCTCTAAGCCAACAACAATTAAGGATTGTTGAAAATGCTAACTACGAGCATAATGCCTCACGCTTTATTGTGCCGCTAAGAAACCTGACTGAGCATGTCGCACAAACTCGTGGCATGACTAATGTTTACTTAAACGGCGACCAAAGTATTAAAGGTAAAATTGTACAAAAGCGTCAACAAGTCGCGCAAGATTTTCAATCTTTACTTGCCATTAACAAAGAACTCAAAGCAAAACTTGCCACTAATGGTGCTCCTAATAACTTTTCAAATCGCTGGCAAGAAATTACTCAACAAGCCTTTAATGGCCAAGCAAAACAAGTATTCTCACAATATACCTTGCTCATTAGTGATATTCTTAATTTTATGGATACCATAGGTCGACAAGGAAGAATGCTACAAGATAGTGACCCAGCCAACAGTTATCTTATCAATAGTTTATTGCACACCATACCAAATCAGGTTGAAGCATTAGGCAAACTAAGGGGCAAAGGAGCCGGTGTTTTATCTTCTAATGCTCTAACCCTTGAAAACAAACTGCAAGTTTCCGCGTTGGCTGATAATAAAAATGCCCTAATGCTTAATAAAGATATTGAGTATTTATTCAACGAAGCACCAGAGTTATCTTCAACACTGTCAAATCATTATCAAGAAGTTAAACAACAATTAAACAACTATTTGTCTCTAGCTGATACTGAAATAATACATGCTGACACGGCAAATATGGACGCGAAAGAGTTTTTTGCTCAAGGCAGTCAAACTATTAGCTCGTTATTATTACTCTTTGATAGAATGCAATTAGCGCTTGATGAAAGAATGAATAACCAAATAGCAAAAGCCAAAACAAGTATTTATTTTTATATCGGCTTAATTGTTATTATTGTTGTGCTACTTATTTATGCTTATACCGGTATTTACCTAGCCATAAAAATTAACCTTAGCGCCATGAAAGAATCAGCTGATTCTATTTGCGAAGGAAATTTAAATACCCGTTTAACGTTAGAGACTAAAGATGAATTACAGCTTATTGCTGTTGGCGTTAATGAAATTGTTGAAGGCTTATCTCGCTCAATTATTGCCGTGCGCGGCTCAAGTAATGAAATAGCCATAGCCGCCGAACAAGTAGCAAGTGGCAGTAATCAAGCCGCGAAAGGAATGACAGTACAGTCTAATGAGTTAGCACAAACGTCCACCGCTATCACCCAAATGAGTGCCTCCATTAATGAAGTTGCTCAAAATACCGAGCAAGGCTCTGTTGCTGCAGATAAAGCAAGTAATGAAGCACAAAATGGTGTCAATGTAGTGCAAGAGACTATCGCCGCCATTAATACCTTAGCAGAAAACATCGATCAAGCTGCTAGCGGCACAAAGATGTTAAAAGAAAATAGTGAGTCCATCACCGGCATACTTGATGTTATACGTGGTATCGCCGAGCAAACAAATTTATTAGCCTTAAATGCCGCTATTGAAGCGGCACGTGCCGGTGAGCAAGGACGAGGTTTTGCGGTAGTTGCTGATGAAGTGCGTACTTTGGCCAGTAGAACACAGAATGCCACAGTTGAAATTCAACAAATGATTGAGTTAATTCAATCAGGTATTGGCGATGTTGCTGAGGCTATGACGGCAAGTCAAGATCATGCGGTCAGTGCAGTCGAGCATTCCCAACAATCGGGGGATGTATTAACATCTATCACCCAAGCAATAAATGAAATCACCAATATGAGCAGCCAAATAGCGGCTTCAGTGGAAGAGCAGTCTGTAGTTGCTGAGCAAGTTTCTCGAAGTATTGTTAATATAAGCGATGTCGCTAATGATGCTTCTCAGGGGGCCGTTGATCTTTCAGAAACAGGCTCTCGACTGGCCGTTATGTCAAAAGAGATGCATTTCATCATTGAGCGCTATCAATTAGATGAAGAAGCATTCAACCAGCAAGAAAAATCTTTACAATTATTGTCATGGCAGACAGAGCATAATATCGGTATTGATGAGTCTGATCGTCAACATAAAAAAATGCTTGATATGATGAATGAAGTCCATATTGTTAGCGCCCAAGGACATAGTAACCAATCTGTTAGCCAAGCACTTGAAGTGCTAATTGCTTATACTGAAGTTCACTTTGAATGGGAAGAAAAATTCTTTGATAGCTACAAATATCCTAAATCACAGGAGCACAAAAAACATCATACTTCATTAATTGCAGAGCTGCGTAATCATCAGAAGAATATAGCTATTGGCGATCAAAGGGCCATTGATAATGAACTGACTTATCTTAACGGTTGGCTGATTGAACATATAAAACAGGCTGATCGTGATTATGCCAACTATCTACTTAACAGTGAAAAGTACCAAAACCAAAATTCAACAGTAATGGCTAGCAATATTGTCTCTATAGCAAGTCAAAAATCTTTGCGTCGGGCTTAGTGATGAAAGTTAAAGTTACTCTCTAAAATTGATGCCATTGTTCACCACCGAGTCGCGATGCTCCACAGAGAACCATTCGAGCCTACACAGAGGCTTTATTATTCTTGATGTAGTGCGGTGAGCTCTGTGGTCAATACTAATCAGCTCAATAAACACACGCTTATTTAGCTTATTAGCGACTTATGAATTAATTTTTACACCTAATAATTCACGAATGGATTGTGAGATTTCCTCGATACGGCTAGCCTCAATAGGAGCGATAAAAATGGTGTCATCACCAGCAAGCGTACCTAAAATACCAGCCGACTCCCCCATGCTGTCAAGCATTCTGGAAATTAAGGGCGCGCCACCAATACCCGTTTTTAGAATAATTTGCATGCCATTATGCTTAACACTCAGCACTACAGACTCTATTGAATGCTTTGATTTGGGCACGGCAAGTTCATCAGGTAAGATATAAATCATCTCATTGTTCGCATTGCGGGTTTTTACTGCCCCTAACTTTGACAATAAACGCGAGATTTTCGCTTGTGACATGTTTTCAAAACCTTGTCCTGATAAAGCTTCTGCTAGTTGCCCTTGCGAACCATAACACTGCTCTTTTAACAAACGTTTAAAGGCATGTACTAAGTTGGATTCATTTTGTTTTCTAAGTGTGGTCATTTTAATGTTATCTCGCCGTTACTCTCAAAGCAGAGCAATATCCCAAGTTTGAGTATGAGTACCATAATATTGTCACTATTCTACACGATTTAACATCAATTGGCAGAGCTTGCTTGACTGTATATATGTACTCAAGCACACTGCCGTTGTTAACATTTAAATAACAATTGAGAATTCTTACTATGAAAAAAATAGCATTGTCATTAATTGCTGCAACCCTAGTGTTGGGCGCTAGCACAGTACTAGCCGATGAAGGTATGTGGCAGCCAAATCAATTACCGACTATCGCCAAGCAATTAACAAAAGCAGGACTTAAGTTAAACCCAAATGATTTAACTGACTTAACGGGTTTTCCTATGGGAGCCATTGTCAGCTTAGGTGGTTGTACTGCTTCATTTGTTTCCGACCAAGGCTTAGTTGCCACTAACCATCATTGTGTCTACGGCTCTGTGCAATATAATTCGACAGCAGAAAATAATTTACTTAAAAACGGCTTTTTAGCTAAATCATTTAAGGACGAACTACCTGCTACGCCGGGCAGCCGAATTTATGTCACCGAAGAAATTAACCAAGTAACCAAATTGGTAAAAGCGGGTTTAACTGATGCCATGTCAGGCAATGATCGTTACAAGACCATTGATAAAAATTCAAAAACCTTAGTGGCGGCATGTGAAAATGATGATAGGTATCGTTGTAGCGTAGTGAACTTTCACGGCGGTCTTGAGTATTATTTATTCAAACAACTCACCATACGCGATGTTCGTTTAGTGCATGCACCCGCAAGTAGCATAGGTAAATACGGCGGCGATATTGATAATTGGATGTGGCCAAGACACACCGGTGATTACGGATTTTACCGCGCCTATGTCGATAAGGACGGCCAGCCAGCAGATTATAATGAAGATAATGTCCCATACCAACCTATGCACCATTTAAAAGTGAACAAAAATAGTGTTGATGAGGGCGACTACATCATGGTGCTAGGCTATCCCGGTAGAACAAATCGCTATCGCACCGCCTATGAAGTTGAAAATCAATTTACTTGGGTTTACCCACAAGCAAAAGCCTATCGAGAGGAAGTAATTAATCTTATTCATCAACACTCTGAAGTGGGCAGTGAAGCACGTATTAAGTACGAAAGCACGTTAGCTGGTTTAGCAAATTATGCTAAAAACTATGGTTCAATGATCCACAGTTATAACAAAGGCAGTTTCCAAAATCGCAAGCAAGCGCTTGAAAAAAACTTAACTGCATGGTTAAACAGCGATGCCAAACGCAAAGCCCAATACGGCGCAGCATTAACAGGATTAAATAAACTGCTTAAAATAGATGATAAGCAGCAAGCCCGTGATTTGATTATAGGTTACCTTCGTTATAGCAAAATGCTCACCACGGCTAATAAACTACATAGATTAGCCGTTGAAAAGCAAAGACCTAATATTGAGCGTGAACGTGGTTATCAAGAGCGCGACATTGCCCGCTTTGAACAAAATATGAAAGCAGTCAATCGCCGTTATGATGCTAGAATTGATCAAGAGATCATTGTCGCTATGCTCACTCATTATGTCGCTTTACCTAAGGACGAACGTGTTAGCTCAATAGACAAGTTTTTTGCTTTAAGCAACACCACAGCAATTAACTTTGATGAGAAAAAGCTGCGTAAGCAATTAACACGCATGTATAAAAGCACTAAACTTAATTCACAAGAACAGCGTTTAGCTTGGATGAACAAAAGCGTTAGCGACTTTGAGAAAAGCCATGACCCTTTTATTCAGTTGGCAGTAACTAGCTTTAAACAGCGTAAAGCTATCGAAGATAAATCCAATGAGTTAGCGGGTAATATTCAGGCTTATCGTCCTAAATACATGCAAGCATTAATTGCTTATTTTAACGATAACAACTTACCCGTTTATGCTGATGCTAATAGCACACTACGTATAACTTACGGTAATGTGAAAGGCTATTCACCGCAAGACGGTTTAACGGCTACTCCTTACACTACCCTTGAAGGCATTGTGGCGAAAGACACAGGTGTGGCACCCTTTGATGCCCCGAAAAAGCAACTAGCGTTAATAAACAACAAACACTACGGCGACTATGCTAAAAAATCACTTGCTTCAGTGCCGGTTAATTACCTTGGCACCTTAGATATTACAGGCGGTAATTCTGGCTCGCCAACATTAAACGATAAAGCTGAGTTTGTTGGTTTAGTATTTGACGGTGTTTACGAAAGCATTATTGGCGACTGGGATTACGACACTAAGTTAAACCGTTCAATTCACGTTGATATTCGTTACATGCTTTGGGTGATGGAACATGTTGACGGTGCGACTAACTTGATTGAAGAAATGGATATTGTTGAGTAACGGTCTTGTTTAATACCAATTGAAGTAATGAATAGATCATTCATTATTTCATTTGGTATAATAAGTCAATCAGCGAAACAACTAAGCATTATTGAAAGTCTAGCAAGCATAACACCCCCTCTGTGTAGGCTCGAAGAGCTCTCTGTTTAGCATCGCGGCTCGGTGGTGAACAGTTACAAATTGACCAACAAAAAGGTCGCCATAAATGGCGACCTTTTCAAGATAACTAACGCTAAAAGCGTATAGATTAAGCAAATATACCCTTCATCATCCAGAAGAACATAATTGATAAACCAGCGCCTACAGGTAAAGTAATTACCCAAGAAACAACAATATTGCGCACCACACCTAAATTAATAGCAGCAATACCACGCGCCATACCTACACCTAATACGGCGCCAACTAAGGTTTGTGTTGTTGAAATAGGCAAACCAGCACCAGAAGCAATCACTACAGTACACGCAGCCGCTAACTCTGCCGCAAAACCACGACTCGGTGTTAAATGGGTGATGCCTTGACCAATAGTCGCAATAACTTTGTGACCAAAAATAGCAAGACCCGCAACAATACCAAAGCCACCTAGTGGTAAAATCCACCATGCAATGGCTGATTTAGCCGCAATTTGACCGCCATTATCAACAATACTTACTACCGCAGCCAATGGGCCAATAGCGTTAGCAACATCGTTCGAACCATGGGCAAAGGCCATACAACAAGCTGTCACTATCATCAAAATAGCAAATACTTTTTCTACGTTGGCATAATGGGTTTTAAGCTCTGCGGTTTCATCAAACTTAAGTCGATGAATAAACACTTTACCAATTAGCGCAACAATAACAGCGGTAATGGCCGCATAGATAAAACCATCGATATTACCAATATGCAAATCAAGATGTTTAAGGCCTTTTTTAATGGTTACTAGCGCAAGAACAAAGCCCGCTAAAAACATATAAAGGGGTACCCAGCGCTTTGCTTGTTCTAAAGGTTTATCGGTATCAAAAATCAGTTTTTGTGCACTGTTGAAAATAATAAAGGCAATCACACCTGAAATAAGCGGAGTAATAACCCAGCTACCTACAATACCAGCCACTTTAGACCAAGTAACGGCATCAACACTTACCCCCATGGCAGCAAAACCAACGATGGCGCCAACAATAGAGTGTGTAGTAGAAACAGGCCAACCTAATGCAGAAGCAATAAGCAACCAAGTTGCGGCAGCAAACAGTGCTGAAATCATGCCAAAGACGAGTAGCTCAGGGCTATCGACAAAAAAGCTCGCATCAATAATACCTTTACGAATAGTTGAAGTAACTTCACCACCCGCTAAATAGGCGCCTGCAAATTCAAAAACCATCGCAATAATAATGGCTTGTTTAATGGTTAACGCTTTTGAGCCAACCGATGTCCCCATCGCATTGGCGACATCGTTAGCACCAATGCCCCACGCCATAAATAAACCAACAACAGCGGCAATAATGACTAAGGTTGAACCTGAGTTAAGTATAATATCCATCAGTTAAACCCTATTTTCTAGCTAAAAGAATTTCTAAACGTGCACCAACACGCTCAGCAAGATCGGCCAAATCGCCAACCCAATCTATAATTTGATATAAAAACATCACATCAACTGGATTTAAGTCGCTTTCTAAGCCGAGTAAATCTTTGCGCAAAGCTATTTGCATAGTGTCAGTGTCATCTTCAATTTCGTCTAATTGGTTGATCATTTTTTCAACCAACACAACTTCGCGACCACGAAAACCGGTTTCTAATAAGTCATCTAATTCGTTAATCGCTTCAGCGGCTTTTTCTGTCGCATCAATACAGCGCGCTAAATAAGCATTAAATTGCGCTTGCAAGCTGACAGGTATTTCTAATTTTCGTCCAAGAATACGACCGGCAATATCTTTAGCTTTATTGGCTATTTTGTCTTGTTGACTAAGCAGTTCAAGTAAATCAGTTCTATCTACCGGCATAAACAAACCGCCCGGTAGCTCTAAACGTAATTGACGTTTTAAAACATCAGCATCTTGTTCTAATTTTGACAATTTACGACGAACTTTAGCGGCTTCGCTCCAATTTTGCTCACTACAAGCAGCAAAGAAAGGAATAAGTTGGTTGCTACACTTAACAACCAATTGGATATGTTTTTCTAATGGTTTAATGGGTGATTTTGCAAATACACCTAAAATTGAATTTCTGGCCATAATAAGTTTCCAGTTATTTTTGTAGTAGATTTTCGTTGCGGATAATAACGCATTTATTTTGCAATTACTAAAGCGCAACATATTCTATTAAATATAATTATCTACACAAATTATATGACACTTATGTGACAGTTTTATTACAACTATAAAACAGTTAATTTTCAATGGTTTATTTTTATAATAAATAGGGACTGACTGAACACTCCCTATTGTTTTTATTTTAAGAAAAATTTATAAATAATTTTATGAATTAACTTACCGTAAGGAGGGAAAGCGTTGGCAGCAGTATTAGTTTTACCTTTTTTAAAGACTGATTTGGCTTTTGAAAAAGTGAGGAAACCTTCATGACCATGGTATTGACCCATTCCTGAAGGACCAACACCACCAAACGGTATATCGTCTTGTACTACATGCATAGCAGCATCGTTTAAACAAACCCCACCAGCATGAGTGCGCTCAAGTACTGATTTTTGAGTATTCTCATCATGACTACATAAGTACAAGGCTAGTGGTCTTGGTCTAGCATTAACATAATCAATAGCATCATCTAAATTGTTATAACCCACAATAGGTAATAACGGCCCAAAAATCTCTTCCTGCATCAATAACATCTCGTCATTAACATTATTGACTAAGGTCAGTGGCATTTTACCAACACTAAGACATTCTTGCTCACTGTCTTTACCTAAAGACGTTAAAATAGCGCCTTTATCTTTAGCATCACTTAACCACTGGCTTAGTCGTTGCAACTGCGCCTCATTAATCATGCCGCTGTAATCATTATTATTAGCAACACTAGGATACATTTTAGTAAACTGCTCACTTAACGCTTGATTTAACGCATCAATGCGATTGAATGGGCAAAGTATATAGTCAGGCGCGACACAGGTTTGCCCTGCATTAAGGGTTTTGCCTAAAATAAAGCGTGACACCGCGTCATTAATCTCAATTTTATCATCAATAATGGTCGGCGACTTTCCACCTAACTCTAAGGTAACTGGCGTTAAATTTTTAGCGGCTGCCGCCATCACTATTTTGCCAACACGCGTTGAGCCAGTGAATAGTATGTGATCAAATGCTTGTGCGGAAAAGTGTGCCGCAACATCAGAGCCACCATTAATAATGGCCACTTTATCGCTTGGGAAAATATCATTAATAAGTTGCTTAACCACATCATTTGTTGCTGGTGTAAATTCCGACATTTTGATCATGGCGCGGTTGCCCGCAGCCAATGCTGTCGTTAGTGGCCCTAATGATAAAAAGAGAGGATAGTTCCACGGAGTAATAATACCTATAACGCCTAGTGGCTGATACATCACAAATGCTTTCGCCGGCTGGAATAACATGCCAACGTGACGCTTAGAAGGTTTCATCCATTTTTTAATATGTTTTATCGCATAATTAATACCCATAATAGTTGGCATTAAATCGCCCATTTTACTGTCATCAACACTACGACAACCAAAATCTTTTGAGAGTGCTGTAATTAACGCTGCTTTATTTTTAAGAATAGCTGACTTCAGTGTTTGCAAATCATCAATACGTGCTTGTGCTGATAAGTAAGATTGAGTTGCAAAAGCCTGCTTTTGTGCTATCAAAATGTCATCGACAGCCATAATTTCTTGTTGATCATCTGCTGGGGTGTATAAGTTATTCGCCATAGTCAGTTATCCTAAATTTATTCTTGTTATTTCTTGTTATTAATTGCCAAGTAAAGTTACTATAAAATCAGCATTAGAAAATGGGTATAACTCGCTGATCAGATGAGCCATATAAGCATAATCTTTAGTCTATGGCGACAGCTTTCTTGGCACTATATATAACAAAAATAGAATGAATGTATGAAAGTTGAAAACTTAATGAGTAAAGAGTTAATCACTCTTACAATGGATGCACCGCTAAGTAAAGCGAAGGCCGTCTTTGAAAGTCATAAAATACATCATTTACTTGTCGTTGATGATGAAGATTTATTGGCGGGGGTCATCACTGACAGAGATCTCTATAAACATTTAAGCCCCACGGTTGGCACAAGCCAAGAAACCCACAGAGACATAACACTGCTACAAAAGAAATTACATCAAATTATGTCTAGAAATTTAATCACGGTGCAAGCCCAATGTTCATTAAGTGCAGCGGTGTTGCTCTTTTACGACAACCACATTTCTTGCCTGCCTGTTGTCGATAAAAATGACAAGCCTATTGGTATTATTACTTGGCGAGATATTTTAAAAGTGTTGGCATTGCAATATAGAAAAAAACAAACCGCCAACAGTTAACTTCAAAACTAATAATATCGAAATTTGGTATTTGTGCCGCTTAAAAATATTTACCACCGAGAAAAATAATCCCTCGGGGCAGGCGAGAAGAGCTTTCGGTGGAGCATCACGCCTCGGCAGGGAATAAAACCCGTTCAAATTAAATAGGTTAGTTATTAATATTTCATCTCAAAGCGAGTTATTTCAAATTCAAGGCAAAAGCACGGAGTTGACGTTAGTCAATGAGTACTTTTAACGCTGAAGTTGGATAATACCCAAGCCACCTCAAGATACGAATTTGCATCTTGAGGTGGTTTGGGTATCAATAGCAACGAGATGTTGCATTAATCTTCTTTGGGTTCAAAGCCATCAATAGTAACGCCTGCTAAACCACCCGTGCCACCCTGTTCATTACTGCGTAATTTAATCATTAAGCGTAAATCATTCGGTGAATCGGCGTGATGTAAAGCATCGGCATAGGTGATTAAACCTTGTTGATATAAGTTGAACAAAGCCTGATCAAAGGTTTGCATTCCCTGCTCATTAGACTTCTCCATCACTTCTTTAATGCTGCCAACTTCACCTTTTTTGATCAATTCAGCAATATAAGGAGAATTCAGGAGAATCTCAATGGCAGCAACTCGGCTATTGCCATCTTTAGTGGGTACTAATTGTTGTGCTATAATGCCACGCAAGTTTAATGCTAGATCAAACAATAACTTACCATGCTGATCAGCAGGTACTAAATGCATTATACGGTCAATGGCTTGGTTAGCATTATTAGCATGTAGGGTCGCAATACATAAATGCCCTGTTTCGGCAAAGCTTAACGCATGCTCCATGGTCTCTTGGCTACGAATTTCACCAATTAAAATTACATCAGGCGCTTGGCGTAAAGAACTTTTCAAAGCGGCATCGAATGATTCAGTGTCTAAACCAACCTCACGTTGCGTGATCATACTCTTAGCATGCTCATGAACAAATTCCACCGGATCTTCAATGGTCAAAATATGGCCGCGAGAGTTGCGATTACGATAGCCAATGAGCGACGCCATCGACGTTGATTTACCGGTACCCGTACCACCAACAAACAGCACTAAACCACGCTTTGACATCACCACATCTTTTAACACCGACGGTAGACCTAATTCATCAACATCAGGAATGTCAGTGACGATACGACGAATAACCATGCCGGCCATATCTCGTTGCCAAAAAGCAGAGATACGAAATCGGCCTATATTTTCGATTGAAATAGCAAAATTACATTCTTTTTCTTCATCAAATTGACGCACTTGTTTTTCGTTCATGGCGTTGTGTACTAACCCTAACGACTCCTCTGGAGAGAGAAAGTGCTCAGTAAGCGGTAGCAACTCACCATTAATTTTTGCGCTCACTGGTAACTTGGCCGTCACAAACATATCTGAGGCATCGGCTTTAACCATTTTTTCTAATAACTGATGAAAATTCATTGGCTTTCCTATTTCTTATCTATAAATCAATTAATAACTGCTAAATTGGTTTTTATCTACCGCTTTTTCCATCGCCGCTTGCTTAGTGATCATGCCTCTATTGACCAAGTTTTGTAAACATTGATCCATGGTTTGCATACCGTGAGACATACCCGTTTGAATAGCACTGTACATCTGGGCAATTTTATCTTCACGGATCAGGTTACGAATAGCCGGTGTACCAATCATAATTTCATGACAGGCCACTCGACCACCGCCAACTTTTTTAATCAATGTTTGTGAAATAACCGCACGTAAAGACTCTGACAACATAGAACGCACCATAGACTTTTCTTCACCGGGAAAGACATCAATAATACGGTCAATGGTTTTAGGTGCTGACGTGGTATGCAAAGTACCAAAGACTAAATGACCCGTTTCTGCGGCTGTCATCGCCAGGCGAATAGTTTCTAAATCACGCATCTCACCGACCAGAATAACATCGGGATCTTCACGAAGTGCTGAGCGTAATGCGGCTTCAAAACTTAAGGTATCGCGGTGCACTTCCCGTTGATTAATCAAGCACTGTTTATTTTCGTGCACAAATTCAATCGGATCTTCTATGGTTAAAATATGATCATGTTTTGAATTGTTAATATAATCAACCATAGCCGCCAAAGTGGTCGACTTACCCGAACCGGTCGGCCCAGTAACTAACACCAAACCACGTGGTGTATCCGATATATCTCTAAAAATATCAGGACAGCCTAAATCATCAAGCGATAGAATTTTACTTGGAATGGTACGAAATACGGCCGCAGGGCCTCTGTTTTGATTAAAAGCATTAACCCTGAAACGAGCTAAATTTGGCACTTCAAAAGAAAAATCCACTTCCAAGTTTTCTTCATACTCTTTACGTTGACGATCATTCATAATGTCGTAAACTAAAGCGTTAACATCTTTGGCATCAAAGGCTGGAATATTCAGTTTGCGCACATCACCATCAACACGAATTGACGGCGGTGTACCTGTTGATAAATGTAAATCTGATGCATCATGCTGCACACTAAATGCAAGTAATTCGGTAATATCCATAGAAAACCTCGGTGGTGTTATCTGTTAAAGTATCAGTTGTTAAAGTATCAGTTGCTAAAGTATTATCTGTTAAAGTATCAGTTGTTCAAAATATTGATCAAAGCCTTAAATTCAACGTTATCCAGCTAAAAACTATGAACAAAATTAAAGAAAATATCCAAAAAGTTAAAACGCAAATTGAGCACTCCTCAAATAATAGACAAAATTCAGTCTCTTTGCTCGCGGTTAGTAAAACCAAACCGGCATCAACCGTAGAGCAAGCCTACCTTGCTGGGCAATGTGACTTTGGTGAAAACTATTTGCAAGAAGCCATAGAAAAAATCACCACACTGTCGCATTTACCGGCTATTTGTTGGCACTTTATTGGGCCTATTCAATCAAATAAAACCAAACAAATCGCTCAACATTTCAGTTGGGTTCACAGTGTTGACAGAGCCAAAATAGCGCTGCGTCTTAATGAGCACTTAAGTGAACAAAATCAGCAAAATAATTGTCAAGATACTCCGCTAAACATTTGTTTACAAGTGAATATTAGTGAAGAAGCATCAAAAGCTGGCATTATGGCTGACGAAGTATTTTCTCTCGCTAAAGTGGTTGATAATTGTGATAATATTACCTTACGAGGCTTAATGGCTATTCCGGCTAAGAATGCCGCGGTTGATAGCTATGAAAAAATGCAGCACTTGTTTAAAAAATTACAAGCCCAATATCCAACGGTAGATACACTATCAATGGGTATGTCGAACGATTTAGACATTGCCATTGCCAATGGCGCTACCATGGTCAGAATTGGTACCGCCATTTTTGGCGAGAGAGCATAAAGCTAACAGTAGGCGGGAATTTATTCTCGCTAACGCCTTATTAGTCAGCATTGAGTCAGCTATTTTAGCTAGATAATAAAACATAACACTAGGAGTAGGCGGGAATTTATTCGCGCTTAAAAATTTCATGAAAAAAATAGCATTTATCGGCGCTGGCAATATGGCACGTGCCATTATTATTGGTTTAGTTAATTCAGGTGTCGCAGCCAGTGACATTATCGTTGCCAATCCTTCCCCAGAAAAAAGAATACAACTTGCCAATGAATTTGGTGTGCAACAAACCGATGACAATATCAAAGCAAGCGAGTTTGCTGATATTATCGTATTAAGCGTTAAGCCGCATTTTATCTGCGATGTATGTCTGCAGTTAGGCAATGCTATTGATCTTACTGCTAAGCTTTTCGTTTCTGTTGCGGCTGGCACCACAGTGGCTCAAATTCAACAAGCCCTTAAGACAAAATCCCCCGTGGTCAGAGTGATGCCCAATACACCATCTCAACTTGGTTTAGGCATGAGCGGCATGTACGCCTCACGTGAAGTTAACGAGGCACAAAAAGCTGCCAGTGATAAATTAATGTCTGCCGTCGGCAAAGTTATCTGGCTCGCCACTGAAGATAAAATTAACGATATTATTGCCGTTGCTGGCTCAGCACCAGCCTACTTTTTCTTATTTATGGAGGCGATGGAAAAACAGGCTAAAACCCTTGGTTTTACTCCAGAAGAAAGTAGAATGCTGGTGCAACAAACAGCCCTTGGCGCCGCACAAATGGTTGAACATAATAGCGTCGCCATTAGTACACTACGCGAAAACGTCACTTCAAAAGGCGGAACGACCTTTGCAGCCCTCGAACAGTTTAGAAAAGATGGCATTGAACAAATGGTTAGCAATGCCATGAATGCCGCCGTTAGCCGCGCCGAAGAAATGGCCAAAAACGGCTAAAGTTTCAAATACAGGTTTAATAAAAATTATAATAGTAGCAATTTAATCGCAAATAAAATTGTTACTCAGGAGAAATAATGGAAGCAGTAATATACTTATTAAGATTCGCCTTTGATGCTTTATTGATGATTTTGATCATGCGAGTATGGCTGCAATGGGTCAAAGCCGATTTTTATAACCCCTTAAGCCAATTTATCGTCAAGGTTAGTAACCCTTTAGTGGTGCCACTTCGCCGTATTATCCCTGGTCTAGGCGGTTTTGACTTAGCAACAATAGTCGTTGCTTATGCTATAGCAGCACTAAAATTTGTCGCTTTAGCTGCGCTCGCGGGTGAAAGCTTAGGCCCGCTTGCTTTTTATATCGGCTTACTGGTGCTAGTGAAACAAGCAGGGTTCATGTTATTTATTATCATGATCATCATGGCAATTATGAGCTGGGTGGTACAAGGCTACAATCCAACGCTAATGGTATTTCACCAATTAACTGAGCCGTTTTTAAACCCTATTAGACGTATTATTCCTAATATGGGCGGGTTAGATTTATCCATGATTGTTGCTTTTTTAGCCATGAATGTCATTAATATCATGCTCTCTAGCTCATTACCGTACTGGGGCGCTTTATAATAATTTATTACTTGGCTATGAGAACTAAGCTTTTATAGCCTTTTTTCAGGTCTACTCTATACTTATATTTATCGAACAAACTAATTAGGCTAATTTATTAGGAGAGCAAAATGAAAACACTGCTGCTAAAAGTGTTAATCGTACTCAGTTTAAGTTTTTCTTTTGTTAGCGGTGCTAGCGCTGAAAACATGAAAAAGCTTGGCTCAATGAATGTTCATTACATGGCTATTGGCTCAACTTTTTTCACCCCTGAAATAGCCAAAGTATATGGTATAACCCGTAGCCGCTATAATGGCTTGGTTAATATTTCTGTGCTTGATAATACCAAAACAGGCAATCCAGCGAAAACGGTGACCATTAACGGGCAGGCAAAAAATAATCTTGGCCAATTTAAAAGCTTAGAGTTTAAAGAAGTTAAAGAAGGTAATGCTATTTATTACCTAGCGCAAATCAGCTATAACCACGAAGAAACCATACACTTTAACTTAACCATCAACGATGGCAAAGAACAGCAAACATTGAAGTTTTCACAGAAGTTTTATGTTGACTAAATCATATTTATTCAACTTAACAATCTATGACCACAGAGAATAATAAATCCTCTGTGAAGCATCGCGATTCGGTGATGAACAGTTAGATTAAATCAGGTGAATGAGCGACCTTAACATGTTGGTCGTCCTTTAACATCAACAAAGCCCCCCTAGCACCCATGCCATTTTTCCCGTATTATTAGCGGCAATTATTTCTCGCTATAGTTTCCCCATTTCATGTCCAAAATAGTTTTAGCCACAGGCAACCAAGGTAAGGTTAAAGAATTAGCTAGCTTACTCGCTGAGCAGCATATAGAAGTTGTGCCACAAAGTAATTTTAACGTGCCTGAAGTAGCAGAAACAGGCACTACTTTTATCGAAAATGCCATTATCAAGGCTCGTCATGCCGCTAAAATAACAGCTCTTCCCGCCATTGCCGATGACTCAGGCCTAGAAGTTGATGCTTTAAACGGTGCTCCCGGTGTTTATTCTGCCCGCTATGCCAGTGATCTCAATGAAAACCCAAGCGACGATGATAATACCAATAAACTGCTTAGCGCATTAGAAAACACCCCAGATGATAAGCGCAGTGCGCGTTTTCATTGCGTATTAGTTTATATGAAACATGAACATGACCCTACTCCCATTGTTTGTCATGGTGTTTGGCAAGGCAGCATTAGCCGAACAAAACAAGGCGAGCAAGGGTTTGGCTATGATCCTATTTTTTGGCAAGAGGCATTACAAATGTCCTCAGCACAATTGCCGCGAGATGTTAAAAACAAACTCAGTCATCGTGGTCAAGCATTAGCTCAACTCGTTAATAAATTAGCCGCAAAGTAGATATAGAGAACATAGTGAGTACTAACTTTTTAATTGAACCGCCGCTGTCTTTATACATTCATATCCCTTGGTGTGTAGAAAAGTGTCCCTATTGCGACTTTAATTCCCATGCCTTGAAAGCTAAAATTCCTGAGCAAGATTATGTGCAAGCGTTAATTGCTGATTTAGACGCGGATATTGCTCGTTTCAACTTAACAAATAGACCTTTACACTCTATTTTCATTGGTGGTGGCACACCAAGCTTATTTTCAGCGCAAGCCATTGAAAGTTTGCTTAGCCAAGTGTTATCACGTTTTAACTGCGACGCCTCACAAGATAAGCTTTCTCAAAATAAAACGATTGAAATCACTTTAGAAGCTAATCCGGGTACCGTTGAAGCCGACAAATTTATCGGTTTTGTGCAAGCAGGTGTTACGCGCTTATCTATCGGTGTACAAAGCTTTGAGTCAGACAAATTAATAAAACTTGGCCGAATACATAATGTTGATCAAGCCAAACAAGCCGCAAAGCTTGCCAAAGAGTCTGGTATTAACAGCTTCAACTTAGATTTAATGCATGGCTTACCTAATCAAACCGTAGATAATGCCCTTGATGATTTGAGAACGGCTATCAGCCTTAACCCAGATCATCTTTCTTGGTATCAATTAACCATTGAACCTAATACCTCTTTTCACTCTAAACCGCCAAAACTGCCCCAAGATGAAACCTTATGGGACATTCAAGATCAGGGCTTTAAAATACTTAGCGATGCCGGTTACCAACAGTATGAAATATCGGCTTTTAGTCAATCAGGACAACAGTGCCAACACAATCTCAATTATTGGCAATTTGGTGATTATCTTGGCATTGGTTGTGGCGCTCATGGCAAGATCACCAACCCGGCAACAGGAACAATTCAGCGTACGGTAAAAGTTAAACATCCTAAGGGTTATCTTGATACCAATCGCGAAGCGCTGGATCACCTAACCACAGTTGCACACAGTGAATTACCTTTTGAATATATGATGAACCAATTACGTTTGTTTACTAGCTTTACGTTAGCTGATTATCAACAACGCACAGGGTTAGCTGTAAACACTATTTTACCAACATTACAGCAAGCACAACATAAAAAACTGATGATATACACTGATAACGCATCGACCGAAGGTAAGTGGCAACTAACACCACTGGGTCATCGCTATTTAAATGACTTATTAGAGCTATTTCTTTAATGACTCTTGATAGTAAAAATATAGAGAGTGAAAAAAACGATCTCTATTTCATGCAGCGGGCATTTGAACTAGCTCAGCAAGCAGAGCAACTTGATGAAATTCCCGTCGGTGCCGTGGTGGTTTATCAAGGAAAAATTATTGGCGAAGGCTTTAATCAATCAATATTGCTCAATGATCCCTCTGCCCATGCAGAAATGATCGCTATTCGCCAAGCGGGAAAACATCGTAATAATTATCGACTACTCGATTGTACGCTATATGTAACGCTTGAGCCCTGCCCTATGTGTGCTGGTTTATTGGTACATAGCAGAATAAAAAGATTAGTTTTTGCTAGCCCTGATTTAAAAACAGGTGCCGCAGGTAGTGCCTTGAACTTAGTTGATAATGAACAATTCAATCATCAAATAGCGGTGGTTGAAGGGGTAATGCAAGAGCAATGTAGTCAGCTGTTGTCAGGCTTTTTCAAACGCCGTCGTAATGAAAAAAAGGCAGCGAAGAAAACACAATAATTTTCAGGGTACCTAAAACTATAATTTTTCAAATGCTGCTAAATCTATTGGTAATAATTCAGCCTTAACATTCATGACCAAGTTTATCTGATCATGAATGCGTTGCTATCGTGATTTTTAATATTGATGCTCAGTAAAAGGAGTAATAACTAAGTTATCTCTTCTAATCTGGCTTAACTCAATATCATCAGTACCATCATCAAAACTTGAATAAGCTTGAATTAACTGATTAAAACTCTTTTGTGCCAAGGCTGCTTGATTAGCAACATTATTGAGAATATCACTTGCCTCCCATACAGTACCATCGGCAAACTCAAACTGCTCAATACGGCTGCTGCCGGCACTGTACCAGTTGGTAATGGTGATCACCTGACCATCAGATAAGGTAATTAACATATCACTGTCGTTCGCACTAACGCCGATATCATCAGCGCTGATCCCTGCGCCAAAACGTAAGCTATCAGCGCCACTGGAGTCGCTAATGTGGTCATCACCATCACCTAAGTTATACAGGTAGGTATCATCGCCTTTGCCGCCATAAACAGTATCATCACCTAACCCCATCTCATAGGTGGTGCCGCTAGTTAGATACTTATTGTAGACATGACCGTCGCCGTTATTACCAGTAACCACCATATTCGCTAGAATATCTGCCACTGCCCATACTGTACCACCGGCAAACTCAAACTCCTCAATACGTGTAACTTCCCAACATCCAGTTAACCGATCAGGTTATATCCACTCATATTCTCATCAAGTCAGCGATAGCTTATTACAACGTGAATTTGATAAAGTAAATTTCATT
>MAAE01000013.1 GCA_002162675.1 Colwellia sp. 39_35_sub15_T18
AACGTTTATAATGACATGATGACTGAATTTGATGAGTTGATGACCGAAGTAAAAAATTCATCATTAGCACTAGCACAGGCATCTAAAGATTTAAGAGTATCAAGTGAACACACCATTGTTGGGGTGAATCGCCAATTAAGCGACAGTGAGCTTGTTGTTGCTGCGATGACGCAAGTTAGCGATTCTGTTGCTGAAGTAGCCTTCAATGCTTCAGAAGCCGCTGAAACTTCATCCTCAGCAGACCAAGCCTCACACAAGGGTCATCAACTCGTTCAAGAAAACCGAAAAAGTTTTGCAAAACTTGTTGCTGATATTGAAAACTCTGCCGTTATTATTAAAAATTTAAGCGAAGAGAGTAATAATATTGAAGCCATGCTTAACGATATTCGCGGCATTGCTGATCAAACCAACTTGCTTGCACTTAATGCGGCTATAGAAGCGGCTAGAGCGGGTGAACAAGGACGCGGCTTTGCCGTGGTAGCTGATGAAGTCAGAACACTTGCCCAACGCTCTGCTGGCTCAACACTAGAAATAGAAAAAATAGTCATTCGCTTACAATCACTCGCCACAGAAGCCGTAACCGCGATGCACTTAGGTAAAATTCAAGCAGAAGAAAGTGTTGAAAATACCAATAATGTCGAACTAGCATTAAGTAAAATAAAAGATTCTAGTGAGCTTGTTAATGGTATGAATAGAGAAATTGCCATCGCCGCAGAGCAGCAATCGTCAGTTGTGCAAGAAATTAACCATAGTTTAGTGTCAATTGCTGAAGTAGCAAGGAACACCGCTAACCTCACTGAAACTATTTCAACCTCTAGTGAGCAGCTGCAAGGTTTGTCTGATCAACTTGGGCTGCGTGTTTTAAAGTTCACCTTGTCGAGCTGATTTTGTTTAGCAAAAAATTTGTAACTGTTTGCCACCGAGCTGCAATACTTCACAGAGGGCTCTTCGAGCCTACACAGAGACTTTGTTATGCTCGGTGTCGTGCGTAGCAAGACCTACATGGATGTAGGTCACTTAGGTTATGCATGGAGCATATAACCTGCCTCGGTACTCTCTGTGGTAAATATTTCTCAGCTGAATAAATACAAAAAAATTTACTTTATTACCTTATACACACGTACTAGCAATAAGCGTTTTTTGCTTGTTGATTTCACTCGTGTTGCTGTCTGTTTCAGCAATAGCTAGGTCTATTCTCGCTTTTGTACATTTATCAGATAACTCTTTATTCATAAGATAGCTTTTATCTTTTTGTAGCTGAGTTAACCCCTCAGCTCCGCTATATTGATTTCTATCTTCTGGTTTTCTATCTTTTTGATAAGGTGGTGGTTGAGATGCACCGCATGCAGACAGTAAAACGATGAGAGAAATGGGGATTAATTTATTGAACAATGTTTATACACCTTTGTAATAACGTCCATCTAATAGACAGGTAATAGTTTGCCAAAACGGTTAAGATAAATAACGTAAAACCGAACAAACTGTTAGTGGTTTTTCTGAAAAACTTCATTATTTTTCAACACTATAATACTCCATACTACCAGCAATAAAACAAATACCAACATAAAACCAAACCGTGCTAGCAATTATTTGCCAAACATCTAAATCAACAGCAGTAATTAATGTTGGAATGGCAATTAAACCTCGTGAAGTACAAAGTATTGCTATAGTGATTAAAGCCGCTTTGAGCAAAGGAACTTTACGGATCAGACCTACCGCTGAAAAAGCAAATACAGCACACGCAAGCATTAAACCTGCAACGATTATCGTACTAATAGGCGCAAGCAAAGTTCCTTGTTGCGCAGAATCTATAATTTGTTGGGGTGCTCGCGCAAAGGCAAACCAACTAGGCCCTCCCAAAATACAAAGCAAATGCCAAACAGCAGCAGCTGACGCAATAACGCCAGCGCTAATTAATAATTTTGATTTAACACTAAAACTCAATGTGAACTCCATTTTTCCCTAATCCAGCACCTATATTAAAGGACTTTTTATTAGTTTGCTAAAATTATGTAAATAAGTGCACCACAGCAGGGTGGGATCACGCATTTCAGATAAATAGCACGGTATAATAAAGAAATTTTGAACTTTATTGAGATGAGGTGATCAGATCAGTATCAAAAATTAACAATAGTTATTTATCGTGTCATTATTTCAAGATATTAAAAGCATTGAAGATCACAGAGTAGACGCCAATAAAAATTATTAATTAGCCGATATTATTTTCTTAACCATAGCGGCTGCTCTTTGTGGTGCGAAGGGCTGGAAAGCGATTAATATATTTGGGGAAGCTCAACTTGATTGGTTAAAAGAATACAGAGATTTTAGCCACGGGATCCCTACAAGACACACTATCGGACGTATTATAAGAGGTCTCAAGGCTGATAGTCTCGTCTCATGCTTCATCAATTTTTCAAATGCTGTTCGAGAAAGTGATGGCAAAGAACATATCAGCTTTGATGGCAAGGTCGTTTGTGGCTCCAAGCATGGTGAGATAGACGCTTTGCAATTAATGACGGCAATGGTGGTAGAGAACGGCCTTATTATTTACCAAAAAGAACGTCGACGAAAACAAATGAAATCCCTGTTATGCAATCAATGCTAGCAAGTATGAATATAACAAATGCCGTGATCACCGCGGATGCAATGTATTGCCAAACGGAAACTACACAATTGATACGCGAAGGTAAAGGCGACTACGTGCTGCAAGTAAAAAAGAATCAGGGTAAATTACTCAAAGAAATTGAAGCGTATTTTCATATCGGTGAACGTGATTTTCCTAACGTATTAAAAGATAATACTTTTCAGGAGTTAGATGGTGAGCACGGTCGGATTAACGAGCGAGAATACCGCTTATTACCCATCACTGAATGGTTTGATGAAACAGAAAAGTTCAAGGATAGCTTCGCGGTAGTACAAGTAAAGCGTACTCGACAACTGAAAACGAAAACAGAGCAAGAGACGTCTTATTATATAACGTCACTCAAAGAAAACGTAAAAGCGGTGGCTGGATACATAAGAGGCCATTGGGCGATAGAAAATAGCCAGTATTGGGTATTAGATGTCACCTTTAGGGAAGATGAGAGCCAAATTTATGCTGATGACGGAGCGATAAACTTAGCGACTATCAGGCGTAAACTACTGAACTTAATCAAAGCACACCCACTAACAGATAGTGTTGCAGGTAAAATGCAACGGGCATGCTGGGATACTAAATTTAGAGCGGAAATTTTATTTGGTCAAAAATCAAACAAAGCATAATCCCGCCCTATGCACCACAGCCAGCTTATGCGTCCGATGTGATTGCCTTGTTATCTTTCAGCGCTTATACTTAGACCTATCTAAAGACCACTTAAATGTACCGGTGATAGCATGACAACTAGAATATTAACCGAAGTAGCTGCAAGTATTAGCGAACTTAAAGCAAACCCTATGAAGGTAGCATTAAGTGCTAATGGCGAGGCTATTGCCGTGCTAAATAGGAATGAGCCTGCATTTTATTGCATACCCGCAAAAACGTATGAATTTATGATGGATCATATAGAAGATTTAGAGCTACTTGCTATTGTTGAACAACGTAAAAATGAAACTAGCGTCAAGGTTAGTTTAAATGACTTATGAGTTAGAATTTAAAAAGTCTGCACTGAGGGAATGGAAAAAATTGGGTGCGACTGTTCAGTCGCAATTTAAGAAAAAACTTGAAGCCATTTTAAATGATCCACACATAGAAAGTGCAAAACTTTCAGGTGGTAATGAATTATATAAGATCAAACTAAGGCAAGCGGGTTACAGGTTAGTTTATGAAGTAAATGATGCGATTATTACAATCACCGTAATCTCTGTTGGCAAGCGTGATAAAGGAAAAGTATACAAAGCTGCAATGAATCGCATCAACTAATCAAACAAAATCCAGTTGAATATCAGTACAACCCTTTTTACAGCGTATACCAGATTTTTCAGGGTTTTCAGTGCTTGCATTGCTTGAAGTTCTGCTCTGCTTAGGTGTTAATAAGTAAAGAGGCTGTTTACATGTAGAGCAAAGCACCGTTTGTCCTGCCATCACTTTTTTCATTAACTGTCTTTGATTAGCAAAAGAGTTTTTACTTTGCTTTTGCAATGCAGCAAACTGTTTAATATCAATCATCTTTCAACCTATATTATGCTGAGACTAAAGTTACAAACAGTAGAAGCCATCAAATTTGCCTTGTAAAGGCTCGCTGCTTGATTCGAGTAACTCTTGATAAGCTGTTATATTTTCATAACTTAACGGCATTGCTGGATAAGCGGTTATTTCCCAAGGATATTCATCACTATCTTGAAAAGGCGTAAAAGAAAGCTTCTGATTATTCTCAAGTAATAACTGGCCAAATTGTAATGCCAACGCTTGTGTGGGAAACAATACCGAAAACTCTACTTATCTTGCCTGTTCAAGCTCTTCGCCCGCTTGTTGCATTTTCCATAAGGCATCACCAATATTGTCGTGCGGGAAAAGGGTTAAATTGCGACTCATTGACAACTCGTTTAATAAATTAATAATAAAACCGCATGTTACCCGATAACGCTCAAACAGTAAAAGTGTTAAGCTAGCCCTTACTGGTTCAGTTTACTTTTCAAGGCACTATGGCGGCTATTTTCGAACATCATATAATATTTGATCACAAGTTCGATCACCTACTTGCTAACACCGCTGATAATCAAAGTGCTACCGCTTTGGCGTTGCTATTTACTAGCCTTGAAAAAACGTCGAATATGCTCAGTAAGGCGCAGTTAAAAAATGCCATAGCGAAAGGAGCATTATGGCTTACTCGAGGTCAACATACCCAAAGACTACGTCGAGTCAAAAAAATCTTACAACAAGGTGACGAACTACATTTTTATTATAATGAAACGGTGCTGGCTAGTCAGGTTAGTGATGCTAAGTTAATCAGCGATGAGAGCGGTTATAGCGTTTGGTATAAGCCTTATGGCATGTTATCGCAGGGGTCTAAATGGAGCGATCACTGTACCATAAATCGCTTTGTTCAACTGCACTTCACCCCCGAACGTGCCGCTTTTATTATTCATCGTTTAGACAGAGCGGCAACAGGGCTAATGCTTATTGCCCACAGTAAAAAAGCCGCAAGAGCTTTGTCGGCAATGTTTGAAAATCGCACTACGGATAACAATACCCTTGAAAAATATTACCAAATAACGGTTCATGGCGATCACAGCAAGCATGAACAACCACAAGTGATCACCACTGATGTCGATAACAAAAGCGCCCGTAGCACTTTCACTTGCTTAGCTTACGATGAAACTAAAGATCAATCGTTAATCAAGGTAAAAATTGATAGCGGTAGAAAGCATCAAATACGCATTCATGCCGCCAGCATAGGTTTGCCCGTTGTTGGTGATAGATTACATGGCATAGCCGATAAAAATGAAGCGCAAAACCTGCAATTATGCGCGGTTAGTTTGCGCTTTACTTGTCCTTTATCTGGGCATAAGCAAAGCTTTAAATTACCAGGAGAGTTACAGTCTAGCTTTTAACGGGGGCGTTCAAAATTTTGCGTCAGCTTAAATTTTTAAATATCGGGGACGCTGTCTAAACGTCCTTCAAAACAAATCGCTAACAGAGATAAACAAAGGCTTTATTAAATACAGTAATTAAAATCTTCAT
This sequence comes from Colwellia sp. 39_35_sub15_T18, assembly GCA_002162675.1. Lineage (GTDB taxonomy): Bacteria > Pseudomonadota > Gammaproteobacteria > Enterobacterales > Alteromonadaceae > Colwellia. The sequence continues at coordinate 5,660 of MAAE01000013.1, forward strand.
CGTCAAGTAAAGACAGCGTTTCACCCACTCTGTCATCGTCATTTAAGGCGGCAAGTAATTCAAAGCCTTGTTGGCGTTGCTCCTTAGTTAATGCTTGATAAGGTAGACGGAAATTGGGGGCAACAGCGCCAGTCATCATCAAAGTAGTATTAATCGCGATAGGGTTAGGCTCACAAAACAGCCATTGCATTAAACCTTGTAAACGCCCATTCAGTTCAACATTCTCATTGTCCATTAATTGGCGCATTAAACCGGGAATAATATTAGAGGTAACCGAAATAACGCCGTGAGAGCCAAACTTGTGGCGACCGTCATGACTTTCATCATCATTGCCTGACCAACAAGCAATACCTTGCTTTTCATAATGAGCAATACGTTCATTACCACCACATTCTTTAACGCCAATAAAGTTTTTATGTTTTGCTAAGATTTCAATAATATCAGGAGTAAGATCTTGTCCCGTTCGCCCTGGCACATTGTAAATAAAGGCAGGTCCAATATCTAAAGTACGATTAAGGTGTTCAATAACACCCGCAATTGATGTGCGGCCATAATAAGGGTTGATTTGCAACGTTGCATCCATACCAGCAGCAAAACCATTTTTGGTGGCTTTAATGGCTTCACTGGTATTATTACTGCCGGTATTACCAATAATTAATAACTTATCACCAAATTTATGTACGCTATGAGCGATTAAGATTAAATGCTCTTCCCAGCTCAACAAATGTCCTTCACCTGTAGTGCCGCCAACAACAATACCGTCTACGCCAGCATCAATTTGTTTTTGAACAAGAGTATCATAAGTGTTCAAATCAACTTCACCTATAGCGTTATAAGGCGTTTTGATGGCGGTAATTAAACTGGCTGCTTTTAACTGCTTCATTATTTTCCTAGCTTTTGCTTATTAATTGATGGATAAAACTAACAATGACCAATACTATCAGTTATTTTACGCATTATAAAAATTTCATTGCTTTCAATGTGTTGATATTCAAAAATATGATGATTTAATTGTAATACTCTATATGCATGATAGTTTTCACTATTATTAAGGTCTGCGGCGTAAAGCTGTTCATCAATGAGTTCATTTTTTGTGATGGTAAAATGAATGTCTGCCACTAAACCCCAGTCACCTAATTCAGTGACTTGTTCAATAGCCTGTTCTGTTTCACCTTCTTTTTGTATATAAATGACAAAAGTAAATTCAAAACTACCGTCAGCACTTAACTGTGCATATTCAACAATTTTTCTATTATGTTCATCAATATCATGTCGAAACCAACGACCAAATAATAACTCTCTATCAAACTTCACGTTAATTGCTCGTTAAAAAAGAAAAAGGTAAAACAAATAAACAGCATCCACCTATATATTATATAAGTAAGATACTGCTTATTTTAATGTTAAATGTCCCTAAAGCCAATCTGAATAAATTATTTTTATGCATTTATTTCCAGTGAATAAAACACCTTAGCCTTTCTACTAGCACTAACCCTAGTTTTTCATCACTTTAATGCTGCCATTAACACTTTCCATAGAAATGTCGACAGCACCTGTTCCTATGTCTCCACGCAGATTATGTCCGGTAAAAACATTCTCTTGTGAGCTTAAGCCAAAGTCTGTTTTAATACTGCCATGCATAGTTTCAAGATCTAACTTAGCATTGATATCGTTTGGTAAATATAATTTGATACTGCCATTTACCGTTTCAAGCTCAATCTCTTTAATATGTCGGCTAAATGACTGATAGGTAGCTTTGATACTGCCATTAACTGAACTGAGTTCGCTATCCATGGTGAGTCCTGTGGCTTTAATTGAGCCATTAACCACTTGCGCGTTAACTTCACCACTAACATTGTTAATGGTTAAACTACCATTAACTAATTCAATATCGTCTAGATTAGTATCACTGGGTAACCAAATAGTATATTCAACTTGAGCCGATTGATTACTACCCCAATTCGACTTTTCTTCATAATGTGTTTCAACCGCGACATGCTGACCCTTTTGCTGCATTTTCACTTTAACCTGATCACGCTGCTTTTGATTGTTGGCACGAATAGTCGCTGCAACTTTAATCCTTGGCTCTTGCCAGCTACTAATCACGACAGCGCCATTAATGTTCTCTAAACTAAATTGACTGTTTTCATCAACGGTAAAAGAGCGCTCAACCTTGTCAACAACATCAGCCTGAACAGGTAAAGAATAAATGCCAACGAATACACTAATGATAAAACTGCTTTTTAATAATGTCTTCATATTTTCCCTTATTTGTTATATTTTGAGACTTTATAGATATTTAGATGTATCTGCTGTTAAAAAGGTTTAAATTACCTTCAAAAGTTTTATGGGAGCTAAAGTGAAAACACCAAAAGTACAATTGTTATTAACAGGTAATGAACTAATGACGGGTGACATTGTTGATAGTAATTCAGCCATGATTGCACAGCAACTGAAAGAGTTAGGGCTGCAAATATCACGTAAGGTCACGATTGCAGATGATTTGCCTTTATTAATTAATGAAATAAATCAATTGGCTGCACAAGCAGATATTTTAATTATTAATGGTGGTTTAGGGCCAACGGTTGATGATTTAACGGCGCAAGCTTTAGCAAAAGCCACCGAAGTAACATTAACTGAACATTCACAAGCATTAGCGCATATAACTTCTTGGTGTAAAAAACTCGGTGCAACATTAAATGAACCTAACTTAAAACAGGCAATACTTCCTCAAGGTTGTGAGATTATCGCCAATAAGCAAGGTAGTGCGGTAGGCTTCAAAGTAAACCATCTTAATTGTGATATTTATTGCACCCCAGGTGTTCCTCACGAACTAAGCACTATGCTCATTGAGCAAATAAAACCTGACATCATGAAAAAAATTCCTAAAGAATTAATCACTGACGTCACCCGCTTACAAGTATTTGGTTTAGGTGAGTCAACACTACAAAAAATGGTCAACGAGCAATTACCTGATTGGCCAAGTGACATCGAGCTTGGTTTCCGTGCCGGAATGCCTCTGTTAGAAGTAAAGTTAACGACCAATAGCCTACAAGGCCATACGCAAAAAGAACATTGGCAACAAAAAATATCAAGCTTATTAGATGATCACTTAATCGCACAAGTGACAGACAAGCCACTTGGCTTGGCTAAACATCTGTTATTAAAACTGGAACAGAAAAATTTAAAAATCACTACTGCAGAATCATGCACAGGCGGCTTAATTGCCAGTATGTTGACCCGAGAAGCAGGGTCATCTCAATCATTTGAAGCGGGATTTGTCACCTACAGTAACGCGATAAAAAGCAAATTACTCGCCGTTGATGAAGAAATATTAAATAACCATGGTGCCGTAAGTGAAGCAACCGTACTTGCCATGGCGAAAGGCGCTTTATTACAATCATCGGCTGATATGGTTATTGCTGTATCTGGCGTTGCAGGTCCAGAAGGAGGCAGCAAAAACAAGCCTGTTGGCACAGTATGGTTAGCTTGGGGTCATAAGAATAACTTAAAAACAGTTTGTTTATTAATACCCTTGCCTCGTAGCCATTTCCAGCAATATGTGGCAAGTATTGGCCTAGACTTAATCCGTCGAGAACTTATTAATAGTCAGCAAACGGCTCAATATATAATAGAAAGGCAAGTTAACTAAGCTTTTTTAAACTACTCGTTGCTAAGCCAATCAAAAGTTTATATATTTAGAGAAATGTGCTAACAACTATTGATACAAGCGCTATAATAAAAACAAGCATAGTTAACTATACATTTATAATTTTGGAGTCTATTTTGATAGAGAAAAATTTTATACCTAGTGGTCGTAATACCATTATCCATAAAATCAAAAAATTTGATTTACTCATTGTCAATGGTGAAAACCCTGTTGTTATTGTAAGTCACCGAGGTATTGGTATATATAAAGGTGAAATCCCAGCAAAGCGTGCTATTGCTAAAAAAGCCTACCAAGAAGTAGTACATGTAGATTCATCTGAGCTTTTTGGTGAAGAGAAAACTTTAATCTTTGTTCAAGCATTAGATGGTAAAGAATATAAAATAGATTACAGTAAAACTGAAACCAAAAGTTTCATTAAGGTTCATCAAGATAATTATATTTAGTACCTATTTTGCCTTAATAAAACAGCCTTTTTTAAAGCCATCAGTGTAGTTCATTAATTTTATAATGATGATGTCGGAGAATACCTTTTATGACTCAGGTCAGTTTAGTTGCTAACGCCAAAGAAAATATTGATTTACATCTTACCCCTATTAAAGGTGGTGACTTAGTGACAGAAGCTGGTGTGTTTGAGTTAATCGCAAACTCTCAATATACCGCTCTTGCTGTCAATACCGCGAATATTAAAAATGCTATTGCTGAGCTCAACGACACGCTAAAACCATTACAAGATAAGCAAACTGGTCGAGATATAAATTATCAAGTTTTAGAACGAATCGATGCAAGTATATCAATCACCATTGACAAGGACGAAATGGGCGCCACGGCTGAAATAATTCCAGCCCAAGGTGGAAAAAACTTATCTGCCAAAGCTATTTTAAATGCCGCCCAAGAAGCTGGCGTTAAAAAAGGTTTTAGTAAAGACGAATTAGTTAAGTTAGCTCGTTTAGCCGCTAAAGCAACGCCAAATGTACTAGTGAACTTACAAATAGCGACAGGAAAACTAGCGATAAATGGCAAAGACGCAATAATAAAGCCCTTAGTTGAAAGTGCTCAGTCACGTATTTTACGTCCTAAAAAGCGCGAAGACGGCAGCGTTGATATGCGCGATTTAGGCGATATAATCTGCGTAAAAGTTGGCGATCCTTTGGCTAAAAAAATCCCACTTACCAACGGTAAACAAGGTTATACGGTAACAGCAACTCTGCTCACACCCGAGCCAGGTAATGATGTTGAACTGGTTCCCGGAGAAGGCACAACCATAAGCCCCAAAAATGAAAATGTGCTTGTTTCTGAAAAAGTAGGCTTACCAAAACTTATTTCAAACGGTATGCAAGTTGATGAAATTTATAAAATAAAAAATGTCAATGTCGCTTCTGGCAATGTGAACTTTACCGGCAGTGTTCTCATTGAGGGTGATGTCAGTGAAGGCATGAAAGTTATTGCCAGTGGTGACGTCACCATTGGTGGTTTTGTTGAATCGGCTATGATTGAAGCAGGTGGCGATGTCACTATTTCTGGCGGAATTATTGGCCGTAAACACGACATAGAAAAAACTAAAGTAACGGATGTGAAAATGAGTGTTAGTGTTAATGCTAAAGGTAGTATTTATGCTAAGTATTGCCAATATGCTCAAATTAACTGTGGTAAAAATATTCGTATTGAAAATCAGCTTTTACACAGCTTATTAAATGTACATGGTCAGTTAAAAGTCGGTACTGAAGAGCAAGCTAACGGCAAACTTATTGGTGGTTATATTAAAGCGGGTACTTATGTTAGTGCCGGTATTGTAGGAGCTACAGCCGGTAGCAATACCATTATTAATTTTGAACATGAAATTAATAAATTCAAAGAAAAAATGCAAGATGTAGAATCAAGGTTTAAGTTTGATTCTGCCAAAACCGATGAATTAAAATCAGCAATAGATAAGTTGAAAAAATTACCTAAAGACAAGGCTAAACCAGAAATACTCGCCAAAGTAGTGTCAACGTACCAGTTTCACGCTAAACGTTTAGGTGAAATACTCTTAGAAAAAGAGGCACTCGAGGCTGCTACTCAAGATTATATGGAGGGCGTTTACATCGAAGCAACCGAAAAGTTATATCACGGTGTTGAGCTAATTGTTAGTGACTTTAATGATAGATCGCGACGAGAATATGGCCCAAGCAGAATGATTTATAAAGAAAGAAAAATTCACATTGACCCTATCGTAAATACCTAAACTAATGACACCTAAATACCTGTTAATATTTTTTTCATTGCTTTACTTGCTTAGCTTCAATAGCCAGGCAAAGCAATGCTCAGTCAATTTAAATTATGGCGTGATAATCGATCCTAGTCATATTCGTATTATTGATCATGGTAAAACCATTATGCAAATTAATGGCGTTGCACAACTATTCATTGAAGGACGCGAAATACCACTTAAAAACGAGCAACAACACCTTGTAGCGGAATTTGCCAACGGTATTCGAAAACAAATCCCTGAAATTGTTTCTATCGCCATAGAGGGCGTTGATGTTGGCTTAAAAGCGGTTAATAAAGTTATTGGCGGATTAACCGGTGAAAACAGTGCTTCTCAACAAAAAATCCAAACTAATTTTGATGAATTAAAATGGCGTATTCGCACGCGTTTTAATCAAAGTGCTAATAATTATTTTATCGCCCCACAAGATTTTGACGATTTTGATGATATTTTTACTGGTGAATTTGAACAAGAAATAGAAGAAATTATTTCTGATTCCATAGGCACTATTTTATTAGCCGTTGGCGAAGCTATGATAAATAATGCTGATAATGAAAACGCTCGAAACGAAGAACAACGCATATCAACCTTTGATGAACGCATGGAAAATATGGGTAAAGATTTAGAGTTAGAAATAACGGCCAGCGCAAAGGTGTTAGCAAAAAAAGCAGAGCAGTTCTGCATACAAATGACTGGACTTGATAAAACGGAAAGTAAAATGCATCAAGCAATTGAGCAACTGAAAGAATTTAACCTGATAGAAATAAACTGAAATAAATTAAGCTAAAGTTACGAGTATATAGCTACGAATTTCGAAAACTCGCAACTATATACTCACTATAAAAAACGCGAAAAATTAATTACATATTAGGATAGTTCGGACCACCAGTACCTTCTGGTGTTACCCAAGTAATATTTTGACTTGGATCCTTAATATCACAGGTTTTACAGTGAATGCAGTTTTGTGAATTAATAACAAATTTATCACCCTCTGCCGATTTCTCTACTTCATAGACGCCAGCAGGACAATATAGCTGTGCTGGCTCAAGATATTTCACTAAGTTAACACTAATTGGAATGCTACTATCAGCAAGTTTTAAATGACAAGGTTGCTCTTCTTCATGATTAGTATTTGACAAAAATACCGAAGAAAGTTTGTCAAAGCTTAGCTTATTATCTGGCTTAGAATAATTAATCACTGGTGCTTCACTTGCTAGCTTTAATTGACTATAGTCAGGCTTATCATCTTTAAAATTGAATGGTAATTTACCACCGAAAAAGTTTTGATCTATAGTATTATAAGCGCCACCAAAGAAGGTGCCAAACTTATGCATTGACGGAGAAAAGTTACGAGTATTGTATAAATCCTCATACAACCACGATGACTTAAATTTCTCAGCATAAACCGTCAAGTCTTTACCACCTTCATCGCCATTCGTTAGCGCTTCAACAATCGTTTCAGCCGCTAAAATCCCTGACTTCATAGCAGTATGATTACCTTTAATTTTTGCTGAGTTCATCGTACCAGCTTCACAGCCCACCATAATACCACCAGGCATGGTTTGTTTAGCTAATGAATTATAACCACCTTTTGCCAGTGCACGTGCGCCATAAGAAACTCGTTTACCGCCTTCTAGGTATTGGCTAATTTTTGGATGATGCTTGTAGCGCTGAAATTCATCAAACGGACTTAAATGCGGGTTTGAATAACCTAAATCAACAATTAACCCAACAAAAACCTGATTGTTTTCTGCATGGTATAAATAACCACCACCGCCAGTGTCATCCTTTAAAGGCCAGCCAGCAGAATGAACCACTAAACCTTCTTGATGTTTTTCAGGGTCAATATCCCAGATTTCTTTAAAACCTAAACCATAATGCTGGGGAGAACAATCTGCATCTAAAGCGAACTTTGAAATTAACTCTTTGCCTAAGTGTCCACGGCAACCTTCAGCAAAAACGGTATATTTAGCACGAAGCTCCATGCCTGGCATAAAAGAGTCTTTTTCATTACCTTCTGCATCTAAACCCATATCGCCAGTGATAATACCACCAACACTGCCATCATCATTATAAATAACACTTTGCGCAGGAAAACCGGGGAATATCTCAACACCTAATTGCTCTGCTTGTTCTGCTAACCAGCGACACATATTACCCATACTAGTAATATAGTTGCCTTCGTTGTGCATAGTTTTAGGCACAAACAAGCCTGGTAATTTAATTGCATTATCCGCACTATTAAAATAATAAATATCGTCACCCGTTACAGGTGTTTTGAGTGGTGCACCTTTTTCTTTCCAATCAGGAAATAATTCATTTAAAGCTCTTGGTTCAAATACAGCACCAGAAAGAATGTGCGCGCCAACTTCTGAGCCTTTTTCAACAACACAAACCATTAGCTCTTGATTTTGTTTTTGTGCTAATTGCATTAGATGACAAGCAGTGGACAGCCCGGCAGGACCAGCTCCGACAATTACTACATCAAATTCCATCGATTCACGTTCCATGGTATATCCCCATATTTCATTGTAATCAGTAAAATAAATTCAAACAGGTGTTTGATATTCAAACAGGTGTTTGATAGTATCCCAATAAAGGTAACCGAGCAAGGCACAAATAGCTTATTTTTATTTAGTGTAGTCTAGTTATGTTGTTAGTTACTACTATGCTTTGTTTGCGGTCGTTTAAAACAGCTTGCAGGTTGCCTTTATATTAATCAAACATTATATTTATAGCAGATATTGTATAATAATTTGATTATTTTCACCAAGATTACATTGACGTGAACATAATGCAAAGGTAGTCTTTTGAGTAATAACTCGAAATTAAATTTTTATTTATATTCTGACACTAGAAAGTAAAATAGAGGCAACGATGAAAGTACTAGTTCCAATAAAACGAGTGATTGACTATAACGTCAAAGCACGCGTAAAACCTGATAATTCAGATGTAGATCTCGCCAATGTAAAAATGGCTATTAACCCTTTTTGTGAAATAGCTGTTGAAGAAGCTGTTCGTTTAAAAGAAGCTGGCACGGCAACCGAAGTTATTGTTGTATCTATTGGCGATAAATCTTGCCAAGAGCAATTACGTACCGCTTTAGCTTTAGGTGCAGATCGCGCCATTCAAATTGAAGCAGAGACTAATTTAGATTCACTAAATATTGCTAAGCTATTACAAAAAGTAGTAGAAGAAGAAGCGCCGCAATTAGTCATTTTAGGCAAGCAAGCCATTGACAGCGATAACAACCAAACTGGACAAATGCTAGCTGCGCTAACAGGTATGCCACAAGGTACTTTTGCTTCTGAAGTAAAAGTTGAAGGCGACAAAGTTAACGTTACGCGTGAAGTTGATGCTGGTCTACAAACTATCGCATTAAACCTTCCTGCTATAGTAACCACCGATTTACGCTTGAATGAGCCTCGTTATGCTTCACTTCCTAACATAATGAAAGCTAAGCGTAAGCCGTTAGTAGTAAAACCCGCTGCAGATTTTGGTATAGACTTAACTGCTCGTACTAAATTATTGAAAGTAACCCCTCCTGCTGAGCGTCAAGCTGGTATTGTAGTAGAAACTATTGATGAGTTAGTAGAAAAATTAAAAAATGAAGCCAAGGTGATCTCATGAGTATTTTAGTATTTGCCGAACACGATAACAGCACCTTAAAAGCTGAAACTTTAAAAACAGTTGCTGCTGCCCAAGCTATTGGTGGCGACATCACTATTTTAGTCGCTGGTTCTAATTGCCAAAGTGTTGCTGATGCTGCTGCAAAAGTGAATGGTGTGAGTAAAGTACTTATTGCTGACAATGCCGCTTACGAGCACCAATTAGCAGAAAACATTAGTTTATTGGTTACAGAATTAGCCAGTGATTACGAACATATTATTGCGACTGCATTAAGTACAGGCAAAAACTTTATGCCTCGCGTAGCCGCACTGTTAGATGTTACCCAAATTTCTGATATTATTGGCGTTGAGTCGAGCGATACTTTTATCCGTCCAATCTATGCTGGTAACGCTATTGCTACCGTGCAAAGCTTAGATAGCAAAAAAGTAATCACAGTACGCTCTACTGGTTTTGATGCCGTAGCTACAGACGGTAATGCCGAAGTAGTTGTGCTAGATATTGCCACAGATGCAGGCACCTCAAGTCACGTTAATGATGAACTATCAGTGTCAGAGCGCCCAGATCTTGGTGCTGCAGGCGTGGTTATTTCAGGTGGACGTGGCATGCAAAATGGTGATAACTTCAAACTTCTTGAAGGTATCGCTGATAAACTTGGTGCTGCAATTGGTGCATCACGTGCCGCTGTAGATGCTGGCTTTGTACCAAACGATATGCAAGTTGGTCAAACAGGTAAAATTGTTGCCCCTGACTTGTACATTGCTGTTGGTATTAGTGGTGCTATTCAGCATCTCGCTGGTATGAAAGATTCTAAGATCATTGTTGCTATCAACAAAGACCCAGATGCACCTATTTTCCAAGTAGCGGATTACGGTATTGTAGCAGATTTATTTGATGCATTGCCTGAGCTTGAAGCTAAACTATAAATTACTGCTCATATCTTAAAGTGATGCGCTTTTAGTTATGCAGCAAGTTGTTATAATAAAGCCACTCTTAGTAGTGGTTTTTTTTTATTTAAATTAGGCATTAAAAACCCACTGCTCTTTTCAGTCATTCAATGGATATATCTTTATGAACGATAAATTTTCAAGTCTTGCCGATCTTGCCGCAGCGTTTGGTAAAGAACCAATTAAAAATGGCTCTGAGAGCATCAATAACGACAATACTCTAGTTTACACAACAAATAGTGGTCGTATTAAGCAAAAGCATAACGAACAACAAATAACGGCTAGTGACGGCTTTGCCAAAGTACGCAGGGAAACAAAGGGTAGAAAAGGTAAGGGTGTTATAACCATAACGGGTTTAGGACTTGATGCAAAAGCGCTTAAAGATTTAGCTAAAAAACTTAAAAAAATCTGTGGAACGGGCGGCACGGTTGTAAATGAAGTAATAGAGATTCAAGGTGATAAACGCGATGTGATCAAAACCGTGCTTGAAAAAGAAGGCTTTAAAGTTAAATTTATCGGCGGATAGTTGTCCAACTATCAACATTATCATCGACGCTCCCCTTCCTTTTAAACGCGATTGAAATCCTCACCTACAAAATACAAATAACAAAAAGCCCGACTCTTTCGCTTTTTGTCATGAGAAATGGCTTCTCTAATAATACCATTTTGATTAAATTTGTGATCTAATTGATTTAGTTTTTCATACATCAATATCACAATTTATGAGCCCCTTTGAGCACATCGACTTTAAATCTCTTATCGCAAAAGAAA
>MAAE01000017.1 GCA_002162675.1 Colwellia sp. 39_35_sub15_T18
TTCACAATTGGAGTCTTTGTTTATCTCAGTTAGCGATTTATTTTGAAGGACGTTTAGACAGCGTACTCGATATTTAACAATTTAAGCTGACACAGAATTTTGAACGCCCCCCATTTGCATGTCCAATCTGTTTCTTCTACACCACCACCAGCAACCATTTCCATTTCAAAACGACTTTCCAGTTGTTCCACTGAAAAAATATCGGATTTATTATTATTCATTTTCATTTCCTTATTTATATAATTAATATAGCCATAAATTTAGTTGGCTGAAAAAGACTATTTGAAAAATGAAACTTTGGCAATATTTTCGGAAAACATTAAAGTTCAATATCGGACATCCCTTATAAAAAGGGGTGCAGGTATGCCTTGTTCTCTATTTTCTGACTTTCTAACACGAATAAAAGTCTGAAATAGAACACTTAAGTCCTAAAATGAATGTTCGATCAATTAAAATAAGAAAAAGTTAGAGGCATCTTTCGAAATAAATAATTTTTCCGTAAGCGACCGATCATAAAAGTAAGTCTAATTGATTTAAACTAGCTTTTTTACGAGCCAATTTAAGCTGCTTTTCTTAAACATATTTACTGATCACACCTTCAGTGGTATATCGATAGCTTTGACAAAATAGTTTGGGGTCCAAAGTTTTCTACTCTCCGTAACATTGCTTTGTTATATCAATGTAAATGCTAAAAATTTACGTGCTGCAATGCATTTAGTTATTTAACCTGATGTGATGGTCTTTTCCGTATTTCCTTGATGACTATATGAATATAGTCTTCTGAATTTTTTAATTTCACTATTATTAATTTCGTAGTCATGCTTTAATTTTACGTGATTAAGGTTGGGCTTTCGTCGCTGTATGATAGGCTCAACAAAATGAATATATTAGAGCATGCTGATTTTTGCATGTGTTTTGTTGGCTCTGTTGTAGAGTATTGTTGTTCCTTTGCGAAAGTCTTAAATATAAAGGGGTAGAAAGTAATTTAACATTTAAACATAAATACTTTGAAGGCCAACGCAAGTATGGGTTAGCACCAACTTGGATTGAGACGACAACAGTCTTTTACAACAGAGCCGTTTTGTTTATTGAAGTTGTTTTATGCAAATTTCAGTTTTGAAACGTCTGAATAATGTGATGCCTTGTTAACTTACTAGCAAACGTAAGAGGCATGGAAATTGAAGATAAGGGATTTGTTTGATTGTTGGACAAAAATAACGTCTCGAACCTTAATACATGATGTATGATCCTTTGAAGTTCCATGAGCGGGATAGTATTTACTGAAGTGCCCAAAGATTTTTGCTTCACAAATTAAATATTATTGTAATAGGTGATTCATACTGAGTAAAAAAGAAAAAGATATCAAGAATTAAAGTTATCTATTAACCAAGTTAATAAAGATAATTATTTTTAGAACAAATTACTGAATTAATATTTCATTGCAAATATCCAAGCATTATTCTTTATGATATATCCTAATTTTAACCAATTCACCATTATTTCTTTTTACAGTCATCCGTAATGTATCAATTTTTTTGTTTTTTAAGAAACCTTTCGCCTTGCTTGCTGAACAACCTGGAATTTTACAGTCCTGAATACTTATAACGGAATCACCAACTAATAAACCAGACTCATAGCCCAATGAGCCTTGTGACACCTCCTTAACAATTAAGCTATCAATCTTTGGTGAGAAAAACCCGCTTGCTTCATATTTCCATATAACACCAAGCTTGATTCTTGCTGTAGAAGAAAAACTGATTGATAAAAGTAAGAAAGTAGTTATTACATATTTAAGTTTCATTTTAATCCCTTAACGTATTCACTTGGTAGTTGCCCCAATATCTTCTTAAAACTTTGAGTAAAGTGTGAGCTTGATTTAAAACCGGAGTCTAGAGCTGCAACCTTGATTGAATTATTTTGTGCAAGTACGGATATTGAATAATAAATCCGTGATTGCAAAAGCAGTGTACTCGGAGGCAATTTGAACAAGTCTATACATTTACGATGCAAGTGCCGATTGCTAAAACCAACTAATTCAGATAGACGTGCGACATTAAAATCATGGTGATGTAAATGCTCAGAGATAAGTTTCTCTATTATCTGCTTTAAGTCACTATCTGAGGTAGACAAGCTGTTTTGAACTATTGAAATTGTTATATTTTTTCTAAATCGACTATATGATTTAGTAATCCATTTAATATACTTTGAGAGCATTTTCATGATCCATTTAAATCCATTTAAATAAGTTTGAGTGCGCATAATCTGACACTACAAAAAAAATGTCAAGTAAAAAAAACTATAAGAGTGGGCGGATTTACCATAGGTTTATAGATAAACATCCGTTTTTTAATAAAGAAATAAACAATAATTTTTTGGCTAATACTCGATATTATTTCTCTCCTTCAATTTTTTATAACTTGTTTGCTCATAAACGAATAACTTACTCTAAAAGAGAGCTAAATTCATTCTTGCCATAGATATCTGATTGAAAAGTGCTTTGTTGTTCAAAGTATTGCAGCATCAATGTTTGGCGTTCTGATCTCTTAGATACCATTAATTTTTAATTAAAGGTTTTCTTACTCCCTATAAATGTTACTTGATCTTTAGCTCTTGTGAACCGCCATGATATTTTTACACGTATTGCTACAAAGCTGCCTGTGTGACTAGGTCACAATCTCTTGTGGTAAAAACGGCACTTGACACACAAATCAAATTTTAAATTTGATTATAATCAAAGGAAACAAAATGGAACTAAATCAACTAAAGTCGGTGTTCGAGTCTGGCGGGCTGCTAAGCATCGTAGTAGCGCCTTTGCCCCTAGGAAAAGGGTACATGCTAATTATTAAAGACAAAGTAAAAAAGAATCATGTAATGACTACACAACGCGCTGACAGTCACCAACCTCGGGAGTTTAAGAGTATTGATGCTGCGATTGCAAATGCAGCTAAAATTGGCTTTAGAGAGATGGCAGTAGACTTGAAACTGGCTTAACATTCTGCGAAGCAGACCAAATAGCAATAGAGGAGTCGCCTAACCCGAAGGCTAGACGGTCACGTATGTTGCGGTCATCGACTCCTCAACCTGTACCGCTTTTTCAATATAGCACCAATTCAGCTGTGTTTAAAATCACGCTTGTTTCGAAATACCTGCCTTGGTGAATTGGGGCGAAGCCTCAAGAGGCTCGGCGAGCGACCTATATAGAATTATCTCGGCTTGTCGAGGCATTAAGTCTTTTGACCTTATCTTTTCTCCCTGCCGTCCCCGGCAGGTCTTTATCTGATCCCTTCTGCCATCTTGGCAGAGTCTTTCTGCTTTCTATTGGTTAAGTTCTTTAACTACACAGCTGCTAAGCTGTAATGATATATATTTACTATTATCAAATGTCATATGACTACGAATAATGCTATTGTTTTATGACAATGGTTCGCAAAGTATAATGTAGACGACTGTTTGCATCTCATTAATGATGAAGTGACATCGGCATTAATACAGTTAGTTTTTGTAAAGGTAAACCAGATAATTCTGTCTATTTATTGTAGTATGTTTAGTTAACTTTATGTGTATTTACATTTTTTTATGATTTTGTAAAGACGGGTGGGTGGTTAGTTTTGGCTACATTACACTGTATACGTGCAAATATTACCACCCTCCCTTTTTATTATTATTTGATTTTATCTAGATATATGAAGAAGAAACATTATTCAAAAGCGTGCTCGATAAAATTAACTTGGTAGGTCACGACGGCCATGCTTTATTTCTTGTTGATAAAGACTTGGCAGAAATGGCCAAAAATGGCACAAGTAGCATAATGACAAGCACTTAAGCCTAAGTGATATTAAGTAAGACCTACCTAAGTAATAACCATAACCGCTATCAATGTGTTGGTTATTGGCGCTGGCGCAACAGATAGAGGTGTTTCGCCAGTGCCGGTTGTCAGACAGAAAACCAGCGAGATAAGTCAACTTTCAACACAAGTTGACAGCGTATATTTCAGCCTTAATAGCACGTATATAGCTTCTGCCTGCGATTCGCTTTTGGCGGCTCTTGATGCTTTCACCATTAATTCTTTATCAAATTTCTTCTGTAATACTTCTTCAATAACGGCTTCATAATCAGGATGTTCTTTGAAATTGAATAATAAAGATTTATCCATGGTCTACCTCTTTAATTGGCCTTTAAAACGCTTAGTCTTAAGGCACTAACCACCACTATCAATTAATTTATAACCAATGCCATAAATTGACTCGATAAAGTTTGAATTTGGCGCCACTTGATTCAGCTTTTTACGTAGATTTTTGATGTGTGTGTCTATGGTTCGTTCATAAATATCAATAGATTGCCCTTGTGTGGCCGTCAATAATTCTTGTCTAGAAAAGACTCTATTCGGTGTCGATATCATCACTTTCAATAAGCTAAATTCATTTTGAGTCAGTTTAATTTCAACCGAATCAACAGTAACTTTATATTGTGAAATATCTAACATTAAACGACCGGTTCTTAAGACCTTTTGCTCAGAACTTCGTTGGGTACGGTTTAACACCGCCCTAATTCTGGCCACTAACTCTCGAGGAATAAAGGGCTTACAAACATAATCATCAGCCCCTGCTTCAAAGCCCATTAAGCGATCCACCTCTTCTACTCGTGCCGTTAGCATAATAATGGGCACTTCAGAAAATTCTCGTAAGCGCTTACAGATATCAATACCATCCATATCCGGTAGCATAACATCAAGTACAATGAGGTCTGGATTGACTTGATGATACAAGGTGAGCGCCTCATCACCACTTTGTGCTTGGGTTGACTCATAGCCTTCAAGTTTTAGGTATTTCCTGATAATTTCTGCAATTTTATTTTCATCTTCAACAATGAGTACATGTTGTTTTTGCATTGCTATAACCTTAAGCGCGTTGTTTAGTAAAAGGAAGGTGAATATTAATACACAGACCGCCTTTGGGGCTTTGACTGGCAAATATTTGTCCTTTATGAGCCGTGATAATATTTCTACAAATCGCCAACCCGACACCTGAACCACCGGTATTCCTGTTCCGTGAGAGTTCAGAGCGATATAAACGATCAAACAGTTTTGTTATTGCCTCATCCGACACGCCAGGACCTGAGTCATGAAACTCTAATTGTAATTCATTATCAGTCTGTCTTGCCTCAATCCATAAACAACCCGGTGACTTGATATAACGGACACTGTTGTCCAGTATATTTTTAATCACTTGTGCTAACCGATAGACGTCGCCAGCAACAATCACTTTTGTTGCCTCTAAATCAGCATAAACCACAATACCGGTATTCGATAACTTGCTCTGATAACGTTGTAAATAATTCGTCAGCAGCAAATATATGTCAACATCTTCATGTTGATAATCAAACTCTAACGTATCGGTCACTGATAATTCATGCAGATCATTGACCAAGCGGCTGATATGGTGAACTTCTTCTTTTAACGAAGTAATTGTTGTTCTATCGAAATGACTCACGCCATCACTGATTGCCTCAAATTCACCCTGAAGTATGGTCAATGGTGTTCGTAACTCATGTGATATATCCATTATCCACTGTTTTTGCCTTATTTCGTAACGGGATAGTTCTTTCGCTATTTGATTAAAGTTTTCGGCTAAATCTTGCAATTCATCGTTGGTCTTGACATCAATATGCAATTCGAATTTTCTGCTGGCTAGCTGTTTGGTGCCCTGATTAATTTTTTCTATCGGCGCGGTGATGCTTCTCGATAAATAAAAACTCCCGAGACTCGCCGCAATAAGCCCTATAATGCCAACCCAATAGATCATATTTAACTGGCGGCGCAAATAATGCTCGGCCGCTAAAAGGTTTTCTATCTCGAAGACACTTAACCTAAGCCAAGCAATTTCTTTTCCCTCATATTTGATGGCTTTAAATACATAACTATTTGAATCTACAGCGGCATTAATTATTATATTTTTATCTACATCCAGCAAAGAGATACGGCCACTAAGATCCTCTAAAACACTCAAAAATACCTTTGCCGACATATCAATACTGTTAATTTTAGGCGCTGTTTCAGGTACAACAAAAGCAATAGGCATGGTTTCAATCAACTTAGAGATGATAGTGGTATGCCAAATTTTTTTATCGTTAATAAAACCCTGCCAAGAATTATTTTTTTCATAATAATGACTTAAATTATTAGCGACATTGGCAAGGGCTTTTGCTTCCATATTGTAGATAAAATCGCTAAATATCGACTTACTTGAATAATAGCTAGAACCTAATAAGCCTAAAACTAAAACTAGAATAATACTGATATTGGCCAGAAAGAGTTTATGTAATAATTTAAACTTCATCTTATCTACCTTGCTTAACTACCTTGCTTAACTACAACTAATACTAACTTTGCGCAAAATTACATTAACCCCGTCAACCAGCATCCCACGTGCTCAAGTAAGGTAAAAGTATACACATTACCGCTATTTTATTAACTGCCCCACTCTATTCCACACAAGATTAACAACTTATATTCACAATTTCTCCTTATTGAGGACGCTAGTACTTTTTATTGATATTTCACCAGTAAAAATCATATTAAAAACTACTTTTAAACACACACACACCATAATTTCAACACAGTTGTTGGTTATTGTAATAAAGAAAATACTATCGGCATCGCTAACACATCTAACAAATTGTGAGCTAAGGCATTATTTTTCATGCTAGCAATAAATTCGCTCGCTTTAACTATTGAAAATTGCTTTTTCAGTTTTCCGTGCACTTAAGTCAAAACTATATCAACACTCAACAAAATTAAAAAACAATAATTTTGTTTTTACCGGAGTAAACAATGAGCTATAAAAAACATTTTTCTACCTTGATAAGGTTCCCCCTTATATTAATGGCTATTATCTTGGGCGGATTAACGGGATGTGAAAGTTCCGATGACGATGGACTAGGCTATATTCAACTCTATAATGCCTCCTCAAATGCTCCTGATATTTATTTGACCGTCGATCAGTATGATGACGATGACTACGATGAAAGAACACATTCAAGTATTTCATATTCAAAAGTGAGTAGTCGCTTAGAATATGAAACTGATAGTTATGATATTGAACTAGCTTGGCAAGATGAATACAACGATACCGATGATTTAGAAACTATCTACGAAACTCAGCTAAAAATAACAAAGGATATCGTTAAATTTATCGTTATTGCTGAAGATATTCAAACGCCCAATGTACTTATTTATGATCTGCAAGTCAGAGACGATGATGAGCGTGATGATGATAACGATGATGACTTATTTAATATTCGTTTTTTAAACATGGGCGCTAACTCAGATATCATCGATATATATGTGTCGGAATCTGATGAAACCTTTAACGAGGCTGAAATAGTTGCCCAATCAACCAGTTATACCGAGATGACCACGAATCAGAAAATGGAACAAGATGATTATGTTTTCTATATAACTGCCGCGGGTAGTGAGGAAATATTATATCAATCAAAAGAAATATCTTTCGCTTATTCATCAGAACATATAATCCTCATTCGAGAAAACCAAGGCGCAGGCTCTTCACCTTTCATTATTGACTTAGTCTCTACCTCAACGTCTACCGAAGTTCCAGATGCGACCTCTGATGCAGAATATAAAATTTATAACGGTATTATCGAACACGAATTACTACCTTCCTATTACGGTGTTTTCGATGTTTATATAGATAATATTGATGATAGTGCTGAAATATCATCACTCGCCTTTAGTGAAATGAGTGACTCTATGCCGATTAATTTTGGTGACTACGGCATCAGTTTAACAAACTCCGACACTAATGAACCCCTTATTGAAAATCACTTATTCTCCTTAAGTGAGAATAGCGACAAAACTATATTTTTCTATCTTTTAGAAGAAGATGTTGACGAAGATGACGACGGTGATGTTGACGAAGATGGCGATGGTTATGTTGATGAAATTGAAATTACTTTAAATTCATTAGTCGTCGATAATAGCCAAGGAAAAGGTATTTATAATCACAATATTAATGTGATTAACTTGATAGATGATGACGATTTTACCTTTGTCGATGTCTATTTTGTGCTTAACGATGAAATTGTTGAGACGGCTGATAATTCAATTGTCGTCCCTTACATTACGCCAAAAACCATAAACTTACTCAATAATACTTACAGTGTTTACATTATTGGTAATGATGACAGTAGTGACATTATTTTAAACTCCTTCGAGTTAACACTCACAGAAGACAGTAAAGAGCAGTTCTTAATATTAGAAAAAGACAGTAATTCAGTCACGGGTTATAAAGCCTTACTTGCTGATCAATAAAGCAAGCAATTAATAACTTAAGTTGATGACCTATTATGACTAACCTGTCAGCCGTACAAGCGACAGGTTAGCCATTTCATCGTTGACAATAACGTAAACAAAGAGCTCATTTTAATGAATAGTTTTAACGCCTACACACCACAAAAACAGTCAACTATTGCTGCTTTTCAATCGAGACGCGCAGCAAAGAAAAAAATATTGCTTGTTGATAATGATTTAGCGTCTGTGAAGGATTTAGAAACTTTTCTACTCAATGAGGGCTTTGAAGTTACCCTTTGCAATGACGGTATAAAAGCACTGAAAGAGGCAAACAGACAGCAATATCAATTGATATTGCTTGATATCATTCTACCTAACCTAGATGGCTTTGAATTACTGAAAAAATTACGTCAACGTAATAAAATTCCCGTGATGATACTGACCTCTCGAGATGAGCTTTTTGATAAAATTTATGGTTTAGAAATTGGCGCTGATGATTATTTAATAAAACCTGTCAATCAAAGAGAATTACTCGCCAGAATGAATGTGGTATTTCGCCGAGTACAAATGACTAACAGCCAGCCAATTGATGAAATAGCTAATATCAATGATATTTCCTTGTGCCTGTCGACGAGAGAAGTATATTGCCATGGCAAAGCACTAAATTTAACTGGCTATGAATTTGAAGTGTTACATTATTTAATATTGCATGCTGGCAATATTGTCAGTAAAGATAGCATTAGTGAATATATTCACGGAAGAGCCATTCCCTACAACGATCGTAGTATTGATATGCACATTAGTAATATAAGAAAAAAAATATCGACCTTTGTGACTGAAAAAAAAATAAAAACAATACGTGGTGCTGGCTATATTTTTTTAAAAGAAGCAGTTTAAGTGTTTAAGAACAAGCTGATCTTATTGGCTGACTCTTGTTGCTATTTGCTCTGCTAACGAAAAGTATTGGGCTTTAGACTCACCAGTATCTAATGCCACTTTAGCTACATTTTCACCACTAAATATACTGGTATAATCAAACGCCAATAGAGAATCACTCACTGAGCGACCAGAATAACTTTCTACCGCTAAATCTAATGCCGAGAATGCTAATCCAAACATTCCGCCATAAAGATAGCCACCGGCAATTTTTGATATTCCGCTAATATCTTCTCCTGAAACTTCTTGATAAACATTTGATACGATAGGAATATGTTGCAAAATATTGAAAATATCAAAACCATCTTTAAGATCAAAACCGCCCTCTCCAAGTGAAAACTGTGCAAAATCACTTTTAGTCGAATCTGCGGCCACTTCCTGGTCGTATACATTTGTTGTGCTGCTTTCATTATTCACCGTACTATTTTGTGCCTGTTTAGCCGAAAATAAACTTGTTTGTAATGCTGAAAGTACTGAAGATTGTATCGCCTCTATTGACGATTGACCGGTTAATTGCCCTAAAGTGTTCTGACCCGTACCATCAGATAAAAAATTAAGCCCCAGTGAGGAAAATAAACTTTTCTGCATAGCGCTAATACTTTCGTCTTGACTGACCATGCTTGGTTTATTTTGCACGTTCGGAGTTTCAGCAGCCTGTTGTGCTCCGGTAAATAAATCTGAAAAAGTGGCACCTAAACTGGTTAATCCACCAATCGCCTGCACAGCCATATTGGTTGACTGATATTTAGTCGCTTCACTGGTAATTAAACTTGCTGCTGTATTGATAGCGGAAGGTTCTGGTGCTGAAATAGCCATAGTTTGCTTAAAGTAAGGAAAATATTATTACTATTTTTAGCAATAATCTCCTGCTATTCAAGGGGATTTACACAACACTGACAATGCTGACTTATCTTTATACTTCCAGACAATTACTGAGATAGTTCTCACCCTTCCTTACAAAAGTTTTTCAGTTTCGTTGGCATAATAATAGCTAAACTATTTTATCGGTATTAAATATTATGTTTCGTTTACATTTCATCTTAATTTTTATTTTTTGCTCAATAACAGCCTGTAGCAATACGCCCCCCATCGATGAGCAAGTGATTGAAAATAGCCCAACGCACCCAAAGGTGAGTCAACGTGCCGTCTCAGCAAATGACAACGAAATAGAACCCGGTGACCCTAAATATAGGCCAGTAAGATATGCTGCGATAAACAGTATCCAGTTACCTTCAGGCTCTTTATTTAATCCACGCATGGCCATAGGTCTCTATCAGCCAAGCGGTAATTATCAAGTTGGCGATATGATCTTGGTTGAAATTGAAGAAAGCACCTCTGCAGATAAATCCGTTAATTACAAAACAGATAAAAAAGGCCATTTTCAATTACAGCCTGTAACACTAAATGCCGGCCCAATTAACATTGGTGGTACGGATCTTAGTGCTGAATACGAACAAGAAAAAGATTTTGACAGCTCGGCGCAAACGAAACAAAAGCATTCATTAAAAGGTGGCATCACTGTTTATGTGGTTGAGGTGCTCAGTAATGGCAATCTCCTAGTGACGGGCGAAAAATGGATCACCCTTAATACTGGTGAAGAATTTATCCGCTTTTCGGGTGAGGTCAGAGTTGGAGATATCAGTGTAGATAACACCATAGCGTCAATAAAAGTAGGTAACGCTCATATTGAATATAGCGGCGTTGGAGATATGCAAGATAATCAAGAAGCTTCATTACTTGGTAAGCTTTTCAGTATTTTAAACTAAAAGGGGTTATATAATTTTTAGTCTCAAATCAGTGATTATATATAGTGTGTTTTTTTCTATATTTTTAAGCTCGCCGTGTTTTGCTACTTGGTATCAGGGTAGTGCCCAGCAAAAAATTGAAGGGTTTGATTTTGAAAAAATTAGAACCCAAACAATAAAACGCGCTATCGCTAATGCGGCAATACAAAGTCACAGTTATATTCAAGTAGAAGACATTGTTTTAGACGGCCTATTGCAAAGTAGCAAAACTTTGCTTCGTAGTGAAGGACAAATAAGGCGAGTAGAAATACTCAGTGAATCTATTAATAATGATATTTTGTCAGTGACGGTTAAAGCCGATATAAAGCCCTTAAGCAATTGCCAAAAAGCCCCCTATGCTAAGTCATTATTACTGACCCAATTTCCAATACTGAAACCGAGTCAAGCAACACAAGGGGCATTATTTGATATTGGCATTCAAACAAGTAAACGTTTCGAATTGCAACTCAATGCTCAGCCAAAAATATTTGTTAATTCATTACTTAATAGCGCTTTCACGCCTGATAATTCTCTTGATATGGAGCACTACTTAGAGAATGTAGGAAGGTATTTAGCAACAAAATACGATATTCAATTTATTTTATTTGGTGCTATTCGTGATATTAGCCTATTTGAGCAAGTGAAAGATAACATCTTGATAGATGATGTGCTCTTGCGGCGCAACTTCACGTTACAGCTTTATTTATATGATGCTATTCGTGGCAATATTCTCCTCCATAAAAATTATCATGACGAAGCCAATTGGCAATATAAACAAAATCATATAGTAGATACCAACAACAGTATTTTTTGGCGTACAGACTATGGCCGTAGTGTCTTACATACCATTAGTAGTGCGGTTATTGATATTAACGACATATTAAGTTGCCAGCAAAGTCTGCCACAAATTATTCATCACAATAATGGACAATTGCTCATTAATATTGGCAAAAAACAAGGCGTAAAAATTGGTGATGAATTTGAATTAGTCAATAGGCGATTATTACAGGGAGCCAACGGTAAAACCTATCCATTACTTTCAACAGATCACCTAAGAACATTAAATGTTATTCAAGTGAACAATCAAAGTGCGGTATTAACAAGTGATTCGTTAAGCGCTGTTAATGACCGGCAACTATTCAACTTAGTGAGTCCAAAGAATATTTTTTCGACTTTTTAATGCTTAATATTTATCAACTAACACTTATCAACTATTGAACCATAAGGTAAACCAATGATAAACAAACACCTATCAACTATGCTCTTACTAGTTTTTCTTCCATCTTGTGGCTCAGGCTCAAGCTCAAGCTCAGACAGCAATAATACGCAACCAATAGAATATCAATTTAAGCTCTCCGCACAACAAACTAATCGATGTGGGCAACAAGTAGCGTTTAATCAGTTTGAACTGCACTTACAGGATGATAATTGGCAGCTTATTGACAAATATACCGCAGACGCTAATGGTCAGGTTAGCTTTGCCACGGAACAAGAGTATATTAACTACACCATTATCGCTAAGTATCAACAAGGAGCAGAGGAAGAAGGTTTAGATATTACCAGCTATCATCATGCGAACACCACAACATCAGCCAGCTATGTGGCAACTTATGACAATTTGTTAGACACCAGCACTTGTGAATGTGTAACTCAAGATATTGAATTACAACACAGATCCTTCTCAGTGATTGATTCGGTATCAAGCTCTTTTAGCTATGAAAGTTGGCATAGTACTGACTCACAAAACACCTACTTTACTAATGCAGAAATTTGCCGCTTAATTGATGATGAATGGCCGATTCACTCTATTGCTATTCGAGGGCTGGATACTAATAATGGCGCCATAGGTGTCGCTAGTATATTAAACGACTTTGGTAGTAACACCGAAGGTTTATGGCAGTCGGCCGCAATTGAAGTTGCAGATAATGTACCCTTATCATCAGAACATGCCGCCTTTAATATGATGCAAGAATTCGCCAATGGCGAGCATTTTTATGTTGAAAGTAGTGAAGATGATACTGAACTGCTTGTCTTTAATACGCACCCGTATACGAGTGAGTCAATTCATTACGCTAGAACAAGTCATATTTTTGATCACTTAGACACCATTTTTGGACAATCTACTTTTGCCAGCTACCATCAAATAAAATCAACCATGAATGATGAGGCAACAAGTGTTTCAGCTGAAACTGAACAACCCGATATTGACTATACAAACTTCTCTGAACTTGCTGCTGATGGTAGTTATGATTACAGCGCAGTTTCTGGTTATCCATTGGTTGATATCAGCTTTAGTTATCAGGTGAGTTCAGCCAGCATAACAACCCCGATAAATTGGACAATGTATGGCCCTATAAAAGGAATATTAGCCTCCTCAGTACAGCTTGCCGGTTTTGAGGATACTATTACCCCTGATACTGATATTCAAAATACCGAAATTAACATAATTAAAAGTTTAACAACTAATAATTATGATGATTATATTTATTACTATCAAGGAAATACAGATTCTGACTTTGCTAATGACCTACAATCTTTTCAACTAGAATTGGTTAGAAATTTTTAATCATTTGCCTAAGTGAACCTTCAAACTCAATGTCATGACAACCTGACAATTCCTTACATATATTGACACTTTTTTGCCTGTTTATTGCTTTATTTATTTTGAATAATAATTTTATTTAACTAAAGGATATCAAAATGAATATCAATGCAATGAACAGTAATAGTATTAACCAAATACCAAGCTCACCACTCGCTAAGCCAGAGCAAAATAGCCATAAGATTGGCTTATTAAAACAAGACAATGTGCCTGAAGTTAGCATCAGCCAAAAAGGACAAGCAGGCTCCTATGTTGCCAACCTACCGGAGACACAGCAACAAGAAATAAAAGGATATATGCACTCAGTGCGTGCAGCAAAAGCGAATGGAAATTTTGATGCTAAAGCCAGTACCAATGATGCCCCTAAAGCATTCAATGGCTTAGCTAAGCAGCTCAATCTGACCAACGAGGGGGCACTAGGGCTATTATCTGCAAAGCCAGCACAAGAAAGCACTAGTTCTCCCGCTAAGCAGGCCAAAAGCCCTGAAATGTCAGCTTATGCTGAGGTTGCGGCACAAACAACAGAAAACGATTCTATTTTTGATAGCTTTACTTCCTTTTTTACCAGTGACTCTGAAGGTAGCTCACCAGGTTTAGCCCGATAGAATATAGAGAATAAGACGGTATGCGGCATTAAGTTGCCGCTTACATGATAAATGGTTACCGCAAAGCTAGGGGGCAATAGCTATAAATACGCTATCGCCATTTTAAAGGAAGAAAAAAGTGCCTATCTTCACTATCTTCAATAAGTCTGCAAAATTGCTTAGTTTAGTTTTTTTGACCTTTTCAATATCGACAGCGCAAGCAACTACGCTAGCAACCTCCCCTGATAAGCTACTAGAGCATGCTGTACAACAGCTTTTATTCCGAATCGACTCTAATCAACAAGCACTAGACAAGTTCCCTGATTATATGAGAGTCATCATTGAGGAAGAATTAACACCTTTAATCAACTACCAATATATGGCTTACAAAATATTGGGTAAACATTTAGCAAAGGCCACCAAAGCACAAAAAGCGCTATTTGTTACTGCTATTCATCATTATTTAATTAAAACTTATGCTGGAGTACTTGCTCACTATGGAAAGCAAAAAATTACTTTTTCTGTCTCGATAGCCGCTATAGAACAACAAATCATTGATATTAAAACCAAAATAACTGATGGCAGCCATACCGATACTGAAATTATTTTTATAATGCATAAAAATAAAGCCGACAACCAATGGCAAGCTGACCTGGTCAAGTAAATTCAGTCACCCTAGTTAAGCTACTTTTTCTAACTCATTAATTTTCAATTCAAAATCATTAGGGCTTTGATACCCTAAGTAAGAATGTAGTCGGTTACT
>MAAE01000041.1 GCA_002162675.1 Colwellia sp. 39_35_sub15_T18
TATGCGCCAAATACTCCACGTACTACCAGCATAATCATATAGCCTCATAATAGATCCCTCACCAATTCGAGGCAACATCATTATGAGACAAGAAAAAAAAGACGAATGGATGCACATCCTCAATGACTGGAAACAATCCGACTTAAACCAAACGCAATACTGCAAGAATAATAACATCAAGCTTGATCTATTCAGTTACTACAAAGGCAAGCTCATACCGCGAGCAAAAAACACCCCCCCGACAAAAGACAAAGAACCCGCCTTTACCAAAGTCGTCATTAACCCGTCAAAGCAACCGCCAACTGCATTGCAAATAACGCTGCCTAATGGTGCCGTCATCAGTGGCATTCACAAAGAAAGCCTTTCGCTGGTTAGCGCGCTCATGGAAGCACTCTCATGACAGTTATAATGCGGCCCAATATAGAATTAACTTGCGTCTATCTCTACCGTGATCCCATCGACTTTCGCAAAGCCCACAACGGCATTGTTGCACTTATTGAAATGGAGCTTGGCCATAACCCTTTTGAAGGTCATCTTTATGCTTTCACCAACAAACGACGCAACAAAATAAAATGCCTGTTCTGGGAGCGCAACGGTTTTGTCCTGTATTACAAAAGTCTTTCAGATGAAAAGTTTCTCTGGCCCAAGCGGACAGATGAACTTGTTTCACTCACCGGCCAACAGTTAAATTGGCTATTGGATGGATATGATATTATGGCCATGAAACCGCACAAAAAACTGCATTATGAGTCCGTTTCTTAAGGGTGCTTTACCCCGTTTTATGGTAATATTCGCGGCATGAAAAGCCCCGATAAAACACAATCAAAACGCCAGAAACCAAAGAAGAAACAGGCGGTTCCACTGCACCCTGAGAGCATGAGCGATACCCCATCGGGCGAAGCAGCGTTGCGTGAAATCATTGCTGATCAATCGGCTGTCATTCAAGAAAAAGAACAATCCATTCTCTCAAAAAACGATATCATCGATCAAAAATCAGTAGTGATTGATTCACTAAAAGATCGCGTTGCTGCACTGGAAGAATACCTTCGATTGGAGCGAGCTAGAAGCTATGGGCGCAGCAGTGAAAAACATCCAGGCCAGGGCCACCTGTTTGATGAAGTGGAGCTTGAGGGTAGCCAAGATAACGCAGAAGAAGCGCTAACATCTGACGATGAACCCGGCGCATCAGAACCAAAAAAGAAAACCGGTAACGGTGGTCGCAAGCCACTTTCACCCAGCATCCCCAGAGAGCAAGTGCATATCAAGCTGTCGAATGAAGTGAAAGAAGGCGCGATTGATACCTTTTTCAGCGTTGTTAAAGAAGAGCTGGATATTGTGCCTGCCAAAGTACGCGTCATTGAATACCTACAAGAGAAAGCAGTATTTAGTACAACAGACCAAGACAACAACACTAAACGAAAGATTATAAACGCACCGCTACCCAAGCACCCCTTGCAAGGATCGATCGGGAGTGTGGGTTTGTTAGCCTATATCATCGTTGCCAAATACTGTGATGGATTACCCTTGTACCGTCTCGAAAACATCTTGCAACGCTATGGCGGCTCGATTACTCGCACCACCATGGCAAACTGGATGATACGCCTCTCAGCAGAACTGCAACCGCTGACGAATCTTATGCGGGAACACCAATTAAGCCACAATTACTTACAAGCGGATGAAACCCGCATACAGGTGCTTAAAGAACCGGATAAAGCCATCACATCCGATAAATACATGTGGGTGACACTGGGCGGCCCGCCCAATCAACCGGCCATTCTCTTTGATTATGATCCTTCGCGCAGTAAGGCCGTACCGCTGCGTCTAATGGAAGGCTTTAGTGGTTATCTACAAACCGATGGGTATGCCGGATACGATGCTGCCTGTGTTGCATACAACATTACACACCTTGGCTGCATGGACCATTTACGCCGCAAGTTTACTGATGCACAAAAAGCCCAACCAAAGAAGGCACGCAAAGGAGCATTAAGCAAAGCAGATATAGCGATCAACAAGCTGCAAAAACTCTATGGCATTGAACAAAGCATCAAACATTTATCGTCAGGCGAAAAATACGACGCCCGACAAAAGAGAAGCGTACCGGCTCTTGAGGACTTCAAAAACTGGGTTGATAAAAACTCACCTAAAATACCCAGTGACAGCTTAACGGGAAAAGCATTCGGTTATGCGATTAATCAATGGCCCAAACTCATTCGTTATTGTGACGATGGCGATTTACATATTAGTAATATCAGAGCAGAAAATGCAATTCGACCGTTTGTTATTGGCCGAAAAAATTGGTTATTTGCAGACACCCCAAAAGGCGCGAGAGCGAGTGCTACGCTGTACAGTTTAGTTGAAACGGCAAAGGCCAATGGCATTGAACCTTATGAGTATTTTCGTGTAATGCTTGCGCGCTTGGCTTATGC
>MAAE01000003.1 GCA_002162675.1 Colwellia sp. 39_35_sub15_T18
TCAGTATTATGTTTATTCATGCTCTGCTTTTGGGATAGATAGTGGTTTGGCGATTACTATCAGATCAAATTCAGAGCATGAATTCAATTGTTTTATTCCTTAAGATCCAACCTATGAACCCATGTTATTTAGTACACATTCTTGCTTTTATGTTATTTTTATCTGCATCAATGACCTTTAAGAGATGGTAGCTACCAAACAGCCTTTATGAGTAACAATAAAACAACGAATAACCTACGTACCTATATGGGAATTTCCCCTACCGTAAATAATAGCAACTATATTGATCAATCTGCTGTCATCGTTGGCGATATTTCTTTAGCTGATGATGTTAGCATTTGGCCTTTAGTTGCTGCTCGCGGCGATGTAAATACCATTACCATTGGTGCCCGTACTAATATTCAAGATGGAAGTGTGTTGCATGTTACTCGCAAAAGTAAACACAACCCCAAAGGTAACCCATTAATAATTGGTGCGGATGTTACTGTCGGACATAAGTGTATGCTGCATGGATGTACGCTAGGTGATCGTATTTTAGTGGGTATGGGCGCAATTATAATGGATGGAGCAGTTATTGAAGATGATGTTTTTATTGGCGCGGGCAGTCTAGTTCCACCCAATAAAACATTAGTTAGTGGATATCTATATGTTGGTAATCCAGTAAAACAAATACGACTATTAAAAGAAAGTGAAGCAACCTTCCTTAAACAATCGGCATTAAACTATGTTGATTTAAAAAATGACTATCTTACTGAAGTTAACTAAAAATGTTGCTGTTCTGTAAAATAAATACCTATAGTTAAGCTATTAACGCATATTAATATGAATAGCCTCTCCCTCTGGCTCATTTTTTTCGAGCCAGAGTTCTACTATTTCTTCTAAATCAAATTTAGTGCAACTATCAATCTCCCCTAATAATTTTAACTGTATTGAATGAAAGTAAATAGTAATAATTTGTCCCGACAATAAAGCAGTAAAACACCACGCGTCTTGCTGCGCGTCAAAGATTAAATCATCATTAAATAAAATGGCTTGGTTCAAAAACTACTCCTGAGCAAGTGACAATTTCAGTTGTTCAATAACCGTTTCTACTTCTGGTTTAAGACCGCGCCAAATATTAAAACTTACCGCCGCTTGCCCTACTAACATACCTATGCCGTCAATCACTTTAATCGCACCTTGTGATTTTGCCCAATTTAAAAATGGCGTGAACTCTTTGCCATAAACCATATCATAGCAAACGGTACTTTTTGACACTGTTGAATCCGCTATTGTCGGTAACTTACCGGATAAACTCGCTGAGGTTGCATTGATTATTACATCATAAATTGCTCCTGATGTTTGTTCAAAGCCACACGCCTTTAGCCTATTATCGTTAAATTGTTCAATAAGCGCTTCTGCTTTACTCACAGTACGGTTGGCTATCACAATGCTAGTAGGATTTTGGGCTAGTAAAGGTAATATCACGCCTTTGGCTGCACCTCCTGCACCAAGTAATAATATTCGACTGTTTTCTAATTGAACATTATTACGTAGTAAATCTTGTACTAATCCTTCACCGTCGGTGTTATCGCCAATTATTTTGCCATTATTAAAACTTAAGGTGTTTACTGCCCCAGCTAAACGCGCACGATCAGAGAGTTCATGCGATATGGCAAGAGCCTGCTCTTTAAAAGGAACCGTCACATTGGCGCCCTTGCCCCCTTGGCAAATAAACTGCTTAACTGCCTCGGTAAAACCATCAAGCTCAACCAAACTGGTTTCATAATTAAGCACTTGCTTGGTGGTTTGCGCAAAAGATTGATGAATAAAAGGTGAGCGTGAATGTTTAATTGGGTTACCGAAAACGCGATATTGATCCATAAAAAGTGCCTTGATGAAGATAATGTTAATAGCGTAACCGAATTGCTATTTTAAGGACATAAAAAAGCAGTAACCAATTACTGCTTTTTCTTATGATTTATGCTTTTAAGTTGTATTAGAACTTATAACCAAGCATTACCGAGTAAACCATAGGGTTAATATCAACAGATGAACTACCGATGTTATCGCCACCGACAGCAAAGGTTGCATCAGTAGATATATCAATATAACGCGCAGAGGCATTCACAGACCAGTTTTTGTCAATTTCATAATCTACGCCTACTTGCACAGCATAACCGAAAGAGTTATCAAGCTCTAAATTACTAAAACCCGCTTCAGAGTATGTACCTGTAAAGCTGTTATCAAAGAAAATAGTATAATTTATACCTAAGCCAACATAAGGCTTAATAGCACTACCCGTATCGAAATAATACAGCGCACTTAATGTGGGTGGCAGCTGTTTAGTGTCGGCAAGTGTTGTTGTCACATCGCCTGCATGCAATTTAATATCATGGTCAAATGGTGTTGCCGCCAATAATTCTATAGCCCAATTATTATCGAAAAAGTAAACAAAGTTCAGGCCTAGTTGGGCATTATCATCAACAGATAACGCTAACCCAGAATCAGCACCAGCTAATAAAACAGCTGATTTTCCGCTATCGGGAGATACCATGGTGACACCGCCACGAATTAAGATATCGCCAGCTTGATTTGCTAAAGCGACGGTAGAAAAGCTAGAGAGTAACGCGATAGTAAGTAATGTTTTTTTCATGATTCATATCCTTAATTAAATTAGGGACATGATAGTCTTGCTGTTTTTATAGAACTTGATTTAGCGCAAGTTTTATCAGCTGAGTAATTACTTAAATTTCAATCTTTGATTTCGATCAACTTTTCTTCTGCTGATCAAACAAATAACACTTAAAAAGCAGTACCTATGTGACATATATTAAAAAGTTTTTTCTAGAGACGACTGAGTGCATAATTTTTCAACATGAATGGACTACGCTCTTAATACTTTACTGGTAACACCATTGATGATGGTAGAAGGACTAGTTCGACCTAAAGTTTCGGTTTTCATTAAGTAATCTAGCTGTGTTGGAAATTGCTGTAAGACCATTTGCCATGTTGCTGCTGCTGGCTTTCCTGAAAGGTTGGCACTGGTAGAAATAATAGCTTTCCCCGTTTGTTCACATAAGGCAATAACATCAGGATGTTGGGTAACTCTTACCGCTATGGTGTCAAATACCCCTGAAAGTAGCGGTGAAATATTCTTATTAGCGGGTAAAACTTGTGTTATCGCACTTGGCCAGCGGGATAATATTAGCAACTTTTGTTGCTCAGTAATGGCTAGTTCATCAATATAGGGCTGTAATTGACTATAGTGACTAGCCAAAAGGATAAAGCCTTTCTCCACTGAGCGTTGTTTTAAACTCAGCAATTTATTAATTGCTGAGTTATTGTCAGGATCACAACCTAAACCAAAAACCGCCTCAGTCGGGTAAGCAATAATGCCTCCCTGCTGAAATATCGTCGCGGCATCATTAATTATGGTATTTATACTCATGTTACTGACAAGTTTTCTTAGCCTAACTTTGCTTGCATAGCAGCATCTTTAGCTAATAGTGCTTTAGCATTTGCCACGCGCTCTGCCTTTACTTTGTCTGCCATAGCTTGGTCTGCTATACCTAAAATTTGCGCCGCTAAATAACCCGCATTTTTAGCGCCGGCTTTACCGATAGCAACTGTTGCTACTGGGATACCACCAGGCATCATTACCGTTGAGAGTAACGCATCATGGCCTTGTAATGGTCCACAATCAACGGGCACACCAATCACTGGACGTGTTGTCATACCTGCAACTGCGCCCGCTAAATGAGCAGCTAAGCCAGCAGCACAAATAAAGACTTTACAACCACGTTCTTCGGCATCTTTAACATACGCTTTAGCCGCATCAGGTGTTCTATGAGCAGAACGTACGCGCACTTCATGAGTAATATCAAATTGCTTTAAAATATCAATGGTGGCTTGCATTACAGGTAGATCTGAGTCTGAACCCATTAAAATAGCAACAAATTGTGATGTCATAATATTTCTCTTATTTAAAGTTTAATGAAAGGGTTTACAATTAAATTTTGTTTACATGGATTATAGCGTTTTTTCTTTATAGCTACATTGCTTTTGTGGGCAGCTTAAGACTTCGCCACTTGCCATGGTGCGTTTAATCAATACTGGCCATTGGCATTGAGGGCATGTTTGTTCGACAGGTTGATGATTCAAAACATATTTGCATTTTGGATACTGATCACAAGAATAAAAGGTTTTGCCAAAACGGTTGGTTTTTTCTTTTAATTCGCCAAGTTTACCTTTGCTTTTACACGAAGGACAACTAACACCAACTTCTTCATGTTGTTGATTTTCTTCTATATGGTGGCACTGAGGATAATTTGTACAACCAATAAACATGCCATAGCGCCCTTTTTTTACCGCTAACTCTTGACCACATAAAGGACACTCGCTACCGGGTAAAAGGGTATCTTCTACACGTTCATGTTCGACAACAGATCGAGTGTAATGGCAATTAGGATAATTAGAGCAACTAAAAAATGCGCCCGCTTTACCTCGTTTGATTGTTAGCTCTGAGCTACAATCAGGACAGATTTCATACGCTTTTTCAAGGGCATGTTCATGACGAGAAAATAGTGGTTTGCTTTTATTAGAGTCAGGTGAGTTAGACATTTGCTGAACAAAAAATCACGATTAAAGTTGCGACATATTATGCCACAACTTGGTCTAAAAAAACTAGAGTAAGCCGCTAAAACTTAATGCAAAGGGCCTTCTTGCTCCTCAAAAATGAGATCTTCCATTTGCGAATAAGCGTTTTCTTGACCTGGCATATTGAAGAGTACCATCAAGATCACCCATTTCAAATCATCCATAGAAAAATGCTTAGTATCAAGCTCCATCACTCGGTCTATCACCATTTCACGGGTGCTAAAGTCAAGCACATTAACTTGCTCTAAGAATAAAATGAAGCCTCTACTTTCGGTATCAAGCAGTTGCATTTCTTCATCTGTATAGATGCGAAATGATTGGTTACCAACACGCGTTAGATAAGGATAAGCATCTGTGTCTTGTAGAGCGGCAAGTTTTTCTAACCAATTTAATGCTTTATAAATTTCATCCTGATGAAAACCTGCACGGGTTAATTCATCAGTTAAAATATCATGATCAACCATAACCTCGGCTTCACTATGAATATAATTTTCAAAAAGATACATTAAGATATCAAACATCACTAACCCCTTATATCGATGAGAATTATTTAAGGCAATCTAAGATAGCCCCCTGGTACTGCTGCTACCAAACCGCTAAGCTCTAACATCGTTAGCCGAGTTAATACTTCCTCTATGGGAAGTTCACTACGGGAAACTACTTTATCAACGGGCGTAATTTCAAATCCCACACTAGCCAACAATACATCATTGCACAAGTCATTCTTTAAATTTTTTTTAGCTTTTAATGCCGGGCGACAGGCAAGTAACTGTTGTTTATGTTCTAAGTGTAGAGCACCCTGCTCAGCCATGCTTAACTCTTCTATTATATCGGCTGCATCTTCTACAAGTTTAGCGCCTTGTTTAATTAACCAGTGACAACCTTTTGTTTGAGGGTTGTTAATGCCTCCAGGAACAGAAAACACCTCTCTATTTTGCTCTAAAGCACAACGAGCGGTAATTAACGAACCGCTTTTAAGTGCCGCCTCAACCACTAGTACACCTTTACTTAGACCGCTAATAATACGATTTCGTTTCGGGAAATGCCCCGCTTTTGGCGATGTACCCGGTAAAAACTCGCTGACAATGGCACCTTGGTTAGCCTCTATTTGTTTAGCCAGTGGTTTATGCCTTGCTGGATATACTTTGTCTAACCCTGTCGCTACTACGGCTATGGTGCCTGTTGTAGTCGTTAGTGCCCCTTTATGCGCAGCTGCATCTATACCTAATGCTAAGCCGCTAGTAATGACTAAGCCTTGCTCTGCCAATTGTTGTGCAATCTCAAAAGCGGCCTCTCGGCCATTAACACTAGCTGCACGGCTGCCAACAATAGCTATTTGCATGGTATCTAATAATTGCGCATTACCTTTAACAAACAAAACTAGCGGAGGATCATAAATTTGCTTTAATAATTTAGGATATAGATCATCATCAAAAGTAATCACTTTGCTACCGCAAGCTTCACTTGCCCTAATAACATCGTCAATAAAAGACCAGTCGGGTTGATGAAATGCGGATAACTGCTTAACGGTTAAGTTATTTGCCGAGGTTAAAACAGTTGCAGAGTTTGGCGACAAAGAAAAAAGCGCCGTTAACCCATAA
Source organism: Colwellia sp. 39_35_sub15_T18 (assembly GCA_002162675.1). GTDB lineage: Bacteria > Pseudomonadota > Gammaproteobacteria > Enterobacterales > Alteromonadaceae > Colwellia. Next base: position 6,240 of record MAAE01000003.1, read on the forward strand.
GAGTCAACAAGCGCTAATTTTTTATGAACTGCTAGCCGAGGTACAAGTTTCAGTGCTAGCCAATAATGCATATTGCTTTTGTTCACTTGTCTCCTCCTTAAATACAAGTTTTAAATATCTATACCCATTTAGGTTAAGTACTAGATCACTCTGGGGCTGTGACAATATCATCTAAGCGAGCAGGTTTCTCAGTCCGTAAAATCAATGCCATACTTGCTGCTTGGTACACTTTAAAGACCATTAATTCTCCTAGCGACTCTTCTGGCATTTTATAATCTGAACCGTTTGAGGTTAACATACGATCCCAGCGAGGGGCTTCTTCGGTATATTTAGGACCTTCGCTGGTCTCAACTACACCTGGACTCAAACGTTTTATTGCCATAACATCACCAACATCAACTTGATCTTCAGAGCCACGGTTAATCATCACGACTTCTAATTTACTAAATTCACGACCGTTGCTGGCAGCCTTAACGATAGCTCCTCGAAACTCTTTGCCAACAGCTTTCATAGAAAAAACAGACGGTAGCATTTGACCTTCATGTACAGGCACAACATAATCACCCGAACGAATTTCACGTTTAGCGGTATTGACTTTTAACGTCGCAGGTTCATTTTCTGCCATATTTCCCGCACGTAATGCCTGAGCAGTAGCCACTAAGTCAACATAAAAACCTAATGATTCTTCTGTTTCAGGATCAATTATCTCTTCACCTTTATTATAAATAGCATAGGTTTTAGCTAAATCTAAATCTTTATTAACATAGACTTTAAAGTCAGTAACACTAGAACGATAACCTTCATCACTGCCTATCACATAAGGTAATTGTTCAAGCTGCTCGGCACTAAACAGATGATCGTATTTAATAAATGGCGCAATAATTTCTAATGGTAATAACCTAATGGCAGAGTCACTTTTATCTTGTTGGCGAATTTTAGGTGACCATTTATAACTAGGTTTCACTTTAATGGGCTCAACCACCAACATGGGTTCACCTTGTTCGTCAAAAACCAACGTTAATACATCGCCGGGATAAATCAAATGAGGGTTGTTAATTTCAGGATTTAAACGCCACAACTTAGGCCATAACCAAGGTTGCTCTAAAAAAATAGCCGAGATATCCCAAAGAGTATCCCCCTTTTCCACCACATAAGTTTTAGGCGCATCATCATTAATTTTCAGTTGCTCAGCCAAGACAATTAAAGAACATGCAAATAAGGAAAGTGTTAACAATATTTTTTTTAGCATCTGGCTCGTTCCTTTATTACCTATATTGATATTATGGTTTTTCATGCGTTTTTCATGCTTATATAGAAATGCAGTTATATTAGTTGCTATAATAATAAACATAACACTCTAAAAGAATTATCGCTAATTCTTTTCTTCAACATTTGTAAGATTATGACTATTTTAACTGTATTACGTTTTCCAGATCCTCGTTTAAAAACAAAGGCTAGCCCGGTAAGTGAAATTACTGCAGCAACCACGACTATTATAGATGACATGATAGCAACCATGTACGAAGAAAAAGGTGTCGGCTTGGCTGCAACCCAAGTTAATATTCATCAGCGTATTGTGGTGATTGATGTCTCTGAAAATGGCGATCAACCTATCGTTCTTATCAATCCTGAAATAATTCATAAAAGCGAAGAAACCTTAATTAATGAAGAAGGCTGTTTATCAGTGCCTGGCACGTATGCCAAAGTAAATCGCCACACAAGCTGCACAGTAAAAGCGTTAGACCGAAACGGCAAAGAGTTCACCTTAGAGGGTGAAGAGCTGCTAAGCATTTGCATTCAACACGAGCTTGACCACTTAAATGGCATTTTGTTTGTTGATTATTTGTCACCGCTTAAACGTCAACGCATTAAAGCCAAACTCGAAAAAGAAGCACGCTTAGATAAAGCCAACGCTTAGTTTCACCTTTAGGATAATCCCCTTTGTCAAAACCATTAAATATCATTTTTGCTGGCACTCCTGATTTTGCCGCCCAGCATTTATCGGCACTCATTAATAGCGAACACAATATTGTTGCCGTTTATTGTCCACCTGATAAACCTGCTGGCCGTGGTAAAAAGTTAACCGCTTGCGCGACTAAATTATTAGCACTTGAGTACAATTTACCTGTTGAGCAACCCGTAAACTTTAAAGAAGCCAATGATCAGCAACATTTAGCTCTTTATAAGGCGGATGTTATGGTCGTGGTCGCTTATGGTTTACTTTTACCTGAAGTAATATTGCATGCTCCTCGTTTAGGCTGTATTAATGTGCACGGTTCACTACTGCCAAAATGGCGTGGTGCGGCACCTATTCAACGCTCACTAGAAGCAGGCGATGAAAAAACGGGTGTTACCATCATGCAAATGGATAAAGGCCTTGATACTGGCGCTATGATCTTAACCGCGGAATGCGCCATTGAAAATACTGACACTAGCGCCAGCCTTTATGAAAAACTTGCTCAACTTGGCCCCAAGGCTTTAATTGATACCTTAGCGCTAATGGCCAGTAACGAGCATAAAGCGAGTAGTCAAAATAATGATTTAGCCACTTACGCTCACAAACTAGATAAAACTGACGCTGAATTAGATTGGCAATTAACCGCAACTGAATTAGATAGAAAAATTCGCTCTTACATTCCTTGGCCAGTAGCACAGTTCACTTATGCACAGAGTAATGACAAGCAACATAGAATTCGCGTGTGGCAAGCTTCAGCGCAAAAAATAGAAACTACAGAAGCAGCTGGAACCATTATTTCTGCCGATAAAAATGGCATCGTCGTGGCAACCGGCACAGGCGCAATTTGCTTAGAGGTATTGCAATTGCCCAATAAAAAAGCCCTTCCCGTGCAAGATATTTTAAATGGTCGCGCCGATTGGTTTAAAACAGGTGCTAGCATTAACGGTTTAGTAAACTAGATGACTACTTCAGCCCCACAAGTAAACAAACAAAAGCCGGTCAATATTCGCGCGCTTGCCGCTAAGTGCTGTTATGGTGTGATTGATAAAGGTCGCAGTTTAAGTGATGAACTACCTAAACAACAAGATAAAGCCACCGCTAAAGATAAGGGCTTGTTGCAAGAAATTTGTTATGGCGTATTACGTTATTTACCTGAATTAGAACATGATGTTCGAGGTTTGATGCAAAAACCTTTAACGGGTAAACAAAGGGTGTTTCATTTTTTATTGTTGGTGGGTGCCTATCAAATAAAATACATGCGCATTCCCGATCATGCTGCCGTCAGTGAAACCGTTGCAGCCACTGGCGCACTTAAAAATCGCCACATGAAAGCTTTACTAAACGGTGTATTACGAAATTTTGTCCGTGCTAGAGAAGCGATGGTAATAAATAGCTCACAAGAAACAACACCTGTTTCGGTTACCCCTCTTTCGATACAATATAACCACCCTAGCTGGTTTATTAAAAAAGTACAGCAAGGCTACCCTGAACAATGGCAACAAATACTTACCGCCAACCAACAAAAACCGCCAATGTGGCTAAGAGCAAATCAGCAACATCACATCAGTGCTGATTACCAAAAGCTACTTGCCTCAGCAGAAATAGCCATTAGTAGCATTGAGCCTTTAAGCCAAGCCATTGAATTAACGCGTCCTAGCGATGTCACTAAATTACCCGGTTTTGAACAAGGTTGGGTATCGGTACAAGATGGCGCCGCCCAACAAGCGGCTCGATTATTAAATTGTCAACGTGATGATGTCGTGCTTGATTGCTGCGCTGCTCCGGGCGGAAAAACCTGTCATATATTAGAGCAAACCCCAGATATTGCCGCAATGACCGCTATTGATGTTGAAGCAAGTCGATTAATACGCGTAGAAGAAAACCTGACCCGTTTAGGATTAAAGGCTAACGTTATTGCCGCTGATGCTGCTGACGCTAAAACATGGTGGCAAGGACAACCTTTTGACCGCATTCTATTAGATGCGCCATGCTCTGGCACAGGAGTAATTCGCCGTCACCCCGACATAAAATGGCTACGTAAAGCCAGCGACATTGATGCTTTAGTGATATTGCAACAGCAAATTTTAAAAGAAATATGGTCTTTGCTTAAACCCGGTGGTACTTTACTTTATGCAACCTGCAGCATTTTACCGCAAGAAAATAGCGAACAAATAAAGCACTTTATTGAAAACAATGATGATGCCAAGTTAGTTAGTATTACTTGTGGCGATACAGATAATAGCAATGTTATCGGCTGGCAACTACTACCGGGCGAGAAGAACATGGATGGTTTTTATTATGCCAAACTGTTAAAAGCAATGTAGAAGGGAATCTATCCCTAATTAGTGAGAACAAAAATAACAAATGAAAATAATCATAGTGGGCGCAGGTCAAGTAGGCGGGACTTTAGCGGAAAACCTTGTCGGTGAAAATAACGAAATATCGGTTGTTGATGTTGACGGAGAAAAACTACGTGAACTGCAAGACAAAATGGATTTACAGGTTGTAACCGGTCAAGGCTGTCACCCCGAAGTGTTAAAAAATGCTGGTGCCGAAGATGCCGACATGGTCATTGCAGTGACCTCTGATGATGCCACCAACATGATCACCTGCCAAATTTGTTCTTCATTATTTAATACCCATAAAAAAATTGCTCGTATTCGCTCCAACCAAGTATTGCAATATTCAGAGCAATTATTTCATAAAAATCACATACCCGTTGATCACGTTATTGCCCCTGAAGAATTGGTTACTCGTGATATAGCTCGTTTAATTGACTACCCAGGCGCATTACAAGTACTAGAGTTTGCTCATGGAAAAGTTAGCCTAGTGGCGGTAAAAGCTTATTATGGTGGCTTGCTGGTAGGACACGCATTATCAACCTTAAGAGATCATATTCCTAATGTTGATACTCGCGTTGCCGCAATCTATCGCAATGGTAAGCCTATTCGTCCACTTGGCACCACAGTTATTGAAGCGGATGATGAAGTGTTTTTTATTGCCGCGAGTATTCATATACGTGCAGTAATGAATGAATTGCAAAAGCTTGAGCCCGCTTATAAACGAATTATGATCGTTGGCGGTGGTAATATAGGTGCAGGGCTTGCGCGGATTTTAGAAGAAAATCATCAAGTAAAATTAATTGAACGCTCACCCGAGCGCGCGGCACAACTTACCTCTGAATTAAGCAACACCCTCGTTTTTAATGCTGACTCTTCTGATATAGAGTTATTAACAGAAGAAAACATCGATCAATTTGATGTTTTTATCGCTGTGACTAATGACGATGAAGCCAATATCATGTCATCATTATTAGCTAAAAAACTTGGTGTCCGCAAAACTATGGTACTTATTCAGCGTGATGCCTATATTGAGCTGGTGCACGGTGGTGCTATCGATATTGCCATATCACCACAGCAAGCCACTATTTCAGCATTACTGACGCACGTTAGGCGTGGCACAATAGATAATGTTTATAGCTTACGCGGCGGCGCTGCTGAGGCTATTGAAATTGTCGCTAAAGGCGATGAAAAATCATCACGAGTGGTTGGTCGAGCCATCAAAAACATTAAGCTTCCGCCCGGCACCACTATTGGCGCCATTGTTAGGGGCACGGAAGTATTAATAGCTCATTCCAATACACTGGTAAGAGAAGAAGATCACGTTATTCTGTTCTTAGTGAATAAGCGCTATATCTGTGACGTTGAAAAGTTATTCCAAGTGAGTGCAATTTATTTTTAATCTACATTTTTTGTAGCTATTAACCTATCTTTACCCCGAAGTATTTCAATCGGGAGCCTACTGTTAATTAACAAAAGCTCCCGATTCAGTGACTACAGGAATAATACACCTAGCATAAATAACTAAATGTATATGTTTTCTTATTGCCTCTAAGGTATTTTAAAAACACGGCTTGGACTTATTCCAAAGCTCTTTTTAAATGCCCGGCTAAAATAACTCGCAGACTGAAATCCACAATCTAAATAAGTAGCAGTAACCGAGGAGCCTTTTTCTAATAATACTTTAGCACGGCTTAAACGATAGTCTCTCAACAACTCGTTAGGTGTTAAATCAAAAAGGCTTGCAGTAAGGCGTTGCAACTTACGCACACTCATAGATAATTCATGAGCTAACTCTCCAACACCAAACGTTGGATCTGAGAATTTTTTTTCAAAACATTTTCTTAAATTAACCTTTAATATGGAATCACTATCGGCTAATTGTCTATTTTCCGCTGAACTAACGCTAACTTTTACTAATTGATTTCTATTTATTAAACGCTGCTTGACAATAACATCCAATAAGTTTTTAACTTTTTGCTTTAACCATTCAACTTTAAAAGGTTTACAAACATAATCCACAGCATTATTTTGGAACCCTTCTAATATAGATGCATCATCATTTTTAGCCGTTAATAAAATAACGGGAATATGTTGTGTTAATTGATCTAACGCCAGCTTTTTACACATTGAAATACCATCAAGTTTTGGCATCATCACATCCGTTATAATGACATCAGGAATAGCAGTAATAGCACTAGTAAAGCCCTCCTCTCCGTTTTGTGCCGTAATAACATGATAATCGTCACTAAATATTTGCTCAATAAACTCTAATAACGGCACATTATCTTCAATAATCAATAACGTTAATTTTGTGCCTTTTGCTGATATATGTGCCGTTTGATTACGATTATCCCCCCTGTGATTGTTAATAATTAAAAGCTCTTGTTCGATTGATTCTTGTACAAGCTCACTTAAAATCTCTTGCTTTGAGCTATCAAGTGAATCGTCTTTATTGGTAGAAAAAGCTTTAAATGCTAACTTGAATTGGGTTCCTGCACCTAAATTTGATTGTACCTCAATCTTACCTTGGTTTATTTCGACAAATTCTTTTACCAAGAGCAAACCAATTCCAGAGCCTTTATATTGATTTTTTTCTGATTCAATTTGATAAAAAGGTTCAAATATTTTATTAAACTCATCTATGTCGATACCTGCCCCATTGTCTGAGACACTAATAAAAACATCATTTCCTGTCTGCTTTGCATTAATTTTTATTGTACCTTGCTCAGGGGAAAATTTAATGGCATTACTGATTAGATTAAGTAATATAAATTCAAATTGCTCACTATTAGCATATAGCCATAATTCATTATTAATTTCATGACTTATTTTTATCTTCTTAACCTCAGCAAAGCTTTCTAAGGATCGAATAATAGCAAGTATTTTTATTTCCACATTTAATGGTTTTTTAAGTAACGACTTTGTCACTTTTGACTTAGCTAAACTAAGTAGCTGATCAACTAATTTCAGTAAACGTCGAGCATTTTCTTCAATGGACTGAAACTCTTTATTGCTGAGCTTGAGGCTTGAAGGGTTTTTGTCTATCTGTTTTTTTAATAACTCAATAGGCCCTAGAATAAGGGTAAGTGGTGTTCTAAATTCATGAGAAATTGAGGTATAAAGTAATTGAGATTGGTGCAGTGCCTCTTTTAATTGGTATGTTCGCTGCAAAACTATTTTTTCTAAGTTTTTAGTTTGTTTTTCTAAAATCGCTGTTCTATATTTTACGATAAGTGTTATCAACAAAATTAATAAAGCAAAGTATATAATATAGGCCCATAAGCTTAGCCAAAATGGTTTTGAAATATTAATGGGCAAACTGACATATTCGCTCCAAACACCATTAGCACTTTGAGCTCGATATTTTAACGTGTAGTTACCTGAACCTAGGTTAGTATAGCCAATACTATTAATATTATTGTTGGCAATAGTCGCCTCAGGTTCAAAACCAACTAATTGGTGCTCTAGCTTCAAACCCTGTGGTTTAATAGTGTGTGTAGCCATTAAATCAAGCTTAAAATGTTTTATTTCACTCTTACGATTAATACCTGAATGAAAATTTCGAATAGAAACACCATCAATTTCCAGGTGTTCCAAGGCAACAAATGGAGGTAGGATTTTATTTTTTACATGGTGAGTATCAAGAATTACAAAACCATTTAAATTGCCCGTTAACGTAAAACCTATATATCTGGTAGTGTTCACAAATCTGTGTCATTTCAGTAAACTAGTAAAAACAGGAATGACATATGACAACTCAATTCGATTTTCAAGAAGCAGTAAAAGCACTTCAAGAAGGTAAAA
>MAAE01000024.1 GCA_002162675.1 Colwellia sp. 39_35_sub15_T18
AAAACACTTCCTGTGATTGATAACTCTTTTAACAAACTCACCAGAATTTGTAATTGCTGACTTAATAGCACCTAAAATAAGTAGCAAACTAACGCCCAAATAATGGGCAAATGATAGTTGGTTAAAATAGGCGACGCAGGAGCAAAAACCAACTGTTATTTGTCCTGATTAATTTGCTTGTTATATGCCACATTAACAACAGGTTACAGTATATAGCTGAGTTTTGTATCCAATGCGGAATATATTAACTCCCTAAGATCTTTAAAGCGAATTCCTCCAGTGTTATTCGTTAAAAAGATTAGAACCTCATCTTTTTCTATATTTCTAATTATATAAGTAGTGAAACCAACCCAGCTACCAGAATGTGCAACTATTGAGGGGAAATCTTCATCTATTGACCAACCAAAACCATAATAAGAGAGCGACCCATCATTTAATACAGTAGGTGAAAATGCTTCTTTTTTTAGAGACGCGGGTATTAGCTTGTTATTAAGCAACCCGTTATGCCACTTTAATAAATCGTTAGTTGTAGAGTAAACAGACCCGTCCCCAGTAATACCTTCAAGATGATATAAATCGAAAATTTCATTTTCGTGTTGCCCATAGACTCGTGATTTGAATTCATTATGTTTAGATAGCACTGTAAATATGCGAGTATTACTCATGCCTAGTGGTTCAAAAATATGTTTCTCAGAATAATCTTCAAGTGACTGGTTAGATATACTTTCAACAACTTGCGCTAAAACAACATAGCCTGTATTGCTATATTCAAACTGATCGCCTGGAGTAAACTCCAACTTTGGATGATGAACTCTATATAACATCATCATATCTTGATTCGTAAAATCCCTTTGATCCCAATATTTATCAGTTAATTCCTCGTAGTCAATCATACCCGAGGTATGATTGAGTAAGTGCCGAATAGTGATATCTTCGTACGGAAATTTTGGCAGGTGATATTTTACTTTCTGGTCATACTTGAGCTTACCTTGATGATGAAGCTGCATAATAGCCATTGCAGTAAACTGCTTAGACACCGACGCTAAGTTAAAAGGAGAATTAGAAGAGATTAATCCATCTCTTTGGGGGTGAAGCTTACCTACTATTTTATTAAGTAGAATTTCCCCTTTACGCGCAAATAAAAAACTACCGCTAACTCGACCATTTTTACTTAGTTCTTCAATTCGATTCTCAAGTGACTTTAATTTTTCTCTTTCATCCAAAGTCGATTTAAACGGGGAGTCAGCTGAACAAGGTAAACTACTACCTATGATTAAGGTTAATATTAATACTAAAATTGAAGATTTCACCGAACGTTCCTTGTGGCATATAACGCCTTGCTAAGCGGCGAAAAATTGTTGGCTAAAATAAGCGAGGAACGAGCAAAAGCCAACTGTTTTTTGTCCGTTTGAGCAACTTGTTAGTTTTTGCCATTTTCACCAAAAACCACTATGTCTTCGTCATTTGGATCTTTAAGGACTTCAACTTTGGTTCTAAAAAACACATTTTTCTTTTTAATTAAATTTGGAAATGATGGTGCTGGTTGTCCACCTTGCATAACCATATTTGTAACGTAATACTCTTTAAAGTGAGAATAAGCATGCTTAAAAACAACTAAGCTACTTGGGTCTGTAGGTGGATTCATTTCATGAATTCTATTTATAGTCATAAGCATTGAGCTATTAGGTTCTAAGCCATAGTCTGTTAGTTTATCTAGTAACACATCTCTTGATGAGCCAAAGTTTACTTTATAGTCTCTGGGCGCACTTTTCGAAATTCCTTCTACAAAACTAAGTCTAATCTCCTCTTTTACATCACTTTCACCAAACTGTTTTTTAAGTAAACCGAATATTTTTTCACCTGCTTTTTCATTCTTAAACATGAAACAAGCTATTGGTGGTGCACTTAGGCGAGGATCTGACATAAATGCCATTCCAGACCATTTAGCTTCATTCCACAAATCTAGATCTATTATTGAGCTTAAAAACATAGATTTACGTTGTTTAGGCTCTAACTCTTCTACTTCTTCGGTTGTTTCAGATTGTTTTCCTAATGGTGGCCGTTTAGATTTTGAGATACCTAATAATCTATCTATTAATTTTTGCTTACTAGTATCGTCAGATAATTGATAATACGTATAAGGTTGCAAGGGAAGTGGAATGTACTTCTTAGACCCGACATCAAATATAATTGGAATAAACTTTTTATTGCCGGTGTTAAGAGCATAAAGCTGCTGAATAATTAAATTGGTTTCCCACTTAACACCTAGACCATCATCTTCCCCTGAGAAGTCATTAGACCTATCGAAAAATAGCTTTGAACAACAAACAAGAACAAAGTCTGATTCTTGTACTTGTCTCATCATCCATTTAGGCCAGCCTTCTTGAGGTGATTCTTCATACTGATCTATTTCAGAGTCAATACCTTTTGCTCTTAATGAGTTTGATAGTTCAAGAACATCATTAGATAGCTGTTCAGATTCATGGGCATAACTTATAAATACTTTATTTGCCAAAATAACTCCAGAAATTGGTAAGGCATAAAAAAAACTAACGCCTCAATAAGAGGCAAAACATAGTTGGTTATAATTAGCGACGCAGGAGCAAAAACCAACTGTTTTTTGTCCTGCTTTATTGACTTGTTATATGGGTATTACACAAGACCATGTAATTTTGAAAACGGGTCATAACTAGCATCTTGATGCCACTCATATTCAGTGCCATTAGCGACTTGCATAGCAACCTCTTGGCCATATAACTTAGCTATAATACTTAGCGTCATGTCCATACCCGCAGACACCCCTGATGATGTGTAAATATTATTTGATTCAACCCACCTTGCTTCTGGTACCCAGTCTACTTTTGAATTAATGGAGGTAACCCATTTAAAAGCCATTTTGTTTGTTGTAGCAGATACATTATCTAATACTCCTGTTTTAGCCAATAAGGCAGCGCCAGTACATACAGAAGATATAATTTTAGTTTTTTTACATTGATGGCCAAGCCAGTTAACTAACGCCTTATTACTCACTTCAATTCTTGTTCCTGCGCCTCCAGGAATAACTAAAATGTCACTATGTATTACATCAGAAAAACTATAGTCGACAACACTAGCAGGACCTGCTGAACTTTTAACAGGTAGACCGTTTTCCGAGACAAACTTAAGCTCAAGGTTATCTTTTAGAACGTTGGCAAAACCAAACATTTCAAGAGGTCCAAACACATCTAGAAGTTCAAACCCTTCGAAAAGCAAAGTTGTAACTATTAATTTTTTAGACATTTACACCAATCCTTGTTGACCCATATAACGCCCATTTAAGAGGCAAAATATAGTTGGCTAAAATAGGTGAACGTAGTGAACAAAAAGCCAACTGTATTTTGTCCTGCTTGAAATTCTTGTTATATGCCGACTTAATCCGAACCACCGTCACCTGCACTATCGTAGCCATTACTTCTGGCTCCACCACCAAAGCTTTTACTTTGTGTGGTTACTACATCATGATTTCGATTTATTCGCCAAAAAAATAAGGCGCCTAAAAATGGAATAGCCCAAACAAATACCATTTGCATAATTTTTTGAATATCTTCTAAGTCATCGCGTTTGGAGATAAATATACAAACGGAAATATTTACTAAAAAGAGAACTCCTATTGTTACGTAAATATATAACATTTCACCATAATCCTTTAGGCATATAACGCCCCATTAAGAGGCAAATAATGGTTGGCTAAAATAGGCGACGAAGGAGCAAATAGCCAACTGTTATTTGTCCTGCTTGAATGGCTTGTTAGCAGCATGGTTTATTAAAAACACTTAACTCGCCAAAAACCCTAAAAGTAAACTGACGGTTGGCAGAAACCAAAAATACTAAAGCGCCACTTCGCCACAAACTTCAATTGATAAACAATAACATAAAATTCTTACCAATTTGTAAAACTAAATAAATCACCACGAAATAGGAAGAAAAGAAAGAAGTACCAATCCAATTTCATGAAAAATAAAACTTACCAAACACGTTAAAAATAGAACAAGTGGTGCCTGCTAACGCCCTAATAATGGGCAAAAAATTGTTGGCTAAAATGTTGAGGAACGAAAACAGCCTACTGTTTTTTGTCCTTATTAATTAGCTTGTTAGCAAGCAATTACAACACCCTAGCAGATGATGTCAGTCCTTTGTATTGATATATGGCATTAGCTCTTTTAACTAACCTTTTATCAAGAGAAATGACTAAAGAGCAAAATGCTCCCATACCAATGTGACCTGAGTCACTTCTAATATTTGGTATTTTATCTATCTTACGACACTTTTTCTCTGCCTGAAAACCTAATATATCCATGACAGAACAGCACCCAACGATACCGAGATAAATAGGCCAATTATCATAGCCCTGTTTATCATTGGGATTAAACCCAAAAAATTCATCACTGCTCATGCCATTGTAATTATGTTTAACAACAGTCCAAATTTGTTCAATAACGTTATTGCCAGAAATATTACCAATATTTCCTTTATTATTACCTAAAGCTGAACGGGTTTTATTAATATCATTACCTTTATCAATAAGTTCATTGATCATACCTTTGAAGCCCGGAGCCATTGCATCTGCCTTTTCCGATAGCTGGCTATCATTTGGCGAGAATTCTCTGCTAATTTCAAAAAGTTGTTCAGCGATTGTGTCTGGTAACGAACTTAAAGATTCTTCATCACCTCCACCATTAATCCAAGCAAGGAATGGATCAAAAATATCATCAGATAGTTCGACTTCAGAAATAGCTTCTAAATATCCGGAATAAAACTCAGTTGGAGTTCCACCTTCTCGAAGAGTTGCTCGCCCAGTTATTTTCCAATCGGCACCCATTTCCAATTCTAATAATTTCGCATCTATTTTATGTAAAGCATCTAGATATTTTTGTGGTTCATCAGACCTCTTAATTTCTGAAAAGTGCTCTTTAGAATATACAAATGTAAATTCATCGGAAGGTTTCAGGTTGAGTTCTTTATTTGCGACTTGCCCAATAATATTTTGATCTAAATACACTAGAGGCTTACTCATAGCTTTCCTTGCTTGCTAACAGCTTATTAGAAAGAAAAACTCCCTGTTTAAACAAAGATAAAATCATTCTTTCATACCTGTAAAATTAAAAAGATACCTTACTTGTTTATTAACTACAACAGCTTACTAACAATGTTCATCATTTATTAAAGATGAAAGCGAGAAAAATTCCTTTTTATTGGCACAAAGCAGGAAACAACACCGGACTGTATAAATACACAGCACTCGTGACGGTGATGTTTATTCTGTTGACTATAGTCGTGATAACTTAAGCAGAATAACCAAAAAAATTGATATTATTAAAGGTGTTGCGACTACCTTTGCTTATATTTATGGCTTATGAAGACTGACTTTTTTGGTAGGCCATTAAGTTAAGCTCAAACTCAAATAATACTAAAAATGCTAAAGTGAAACTAATGCAAGCGAATCGATAGGTGTCGCTTGTACAACAAATCTATAAGGCGTTGTACTAATCACCCCACCAAATGGGTAACACGTAACCAAAACAAGTCCTTGAGCGCTATCCTCAATATGCAGCTGTGACAAGCGTGTATCAATGATTAACGTATTATCTATTCGGTAGTACTGTCGCTTTGCTTGGTTATCTTCTAATAATACCTTATCACCCATCTTTAGTGCTTCCAACATCTTAAAATGACTATCGTTATGTCCTGAAATTATGGTCATGCCGTCAATATTGCTAGCATTTGCTCCTGTTAAACCGGGGCCAAAAGCTAGTGCTTGGCCTGAATCAGTATTTAACACTATATGTGATAAACCAAAACGTAAAAAAGTAAGTTTCGCCACTGGGTGAAAGTCAGCCCAAGCCCAAGGCAAAAGTGGGCTTAACTTTTTGTTTTCTTGCTTTAATAAATTTTGCTTCAATACATTCTGCCACGTGTGATCGAGTAAAACTTGCGCTAAATGGGCTTTAGCGACCATATAAAAACTATTCACTAATAAACAAATAGCAAAAGCGAAAATCAACCAAATTGAGTACTTTTTCATGATGTTAAATTTACTTTGTCGCAAGTGACTTACGTTTAAACGACAATAGCTGTAGTAAGAAACCAATAAAAAGCAGAGCCAATCCTATATAGAAATACCCCATAATACCTAAAGCTGTGTTAGCCAATGGCACCATTTGTGTTGAGCCCTTAGGCATTAAATTTGCTATTTTTTTGGTGATTGGTTGCGCATTTGGGTTTCGGCTAACATGCTCTTCAATAGCGATAAAACTTGTGTAAGGAGAAACAAGATGGTGCTTTAATGCTAGCTGGGTAATTTGTTGCTTTAAAAGAACTTTTTGTTGTTCATCACTTCGTCTGTATTGTTGAGTTAAATGCTTTATCTTTTGTCTTGCCCACCATTGATCTATCCCTTGGTTTGATTTGTTATAAGTTTTATTCTCAGTAATATGTATTTGCTCTTGCCAATTTTTATCAGCTAACCCCCCTGTCACTTTAATTGTTGATTTCAGCTTTGTTTGTGGTGTTTGTGATACTTTAGGCCATCTTGCACTAATCACCATAGGCTGGCTCTTGTATAAATCAGGTATTAATAAAGGGTAATATTCAAGGTTGTCAACAGGCCAGTCTACATTAATATTTCTCATTAGAGGCTGACTGATATCACTAAAGAGTTTTCGCATTTGCAGAGCAATTTCATTAATACTGCCTATATATCGATAAGTACCACGGCCAAGCTCTGCTGCGCGAGACATAAAATAACTATTGGGGGCTGAACCAATACCTATAGTGTGTAAGCGTGTATTGGCCAAGTTACTCTCAATCAGGGTAAAAAGCTCTTGTTCATTAGCAACACTACCATCGGTAATAAAGATAACTTGTTTGTATTTACTTGCAACGGCACTTTCCGCTGCATTTTCTTCTGCTTTTACATGTAAAGCTTGGCTAATCGCAGGATACATATTAGTACCACCACCGGCAGACAATTTTTGTAACCAGTGTTTTGCTATAGCAATGTTTGTTGGTGCTGCACTAAGGCTATGCTTAAATAGTTTTTTTGTATCACTACTAAAAGCAATAATATTGAATGAATCATCAGTATTAAGTATCTCTAGTGCGGCATGTAAAGCTTGCTTAGCTTGTTTGATTGCAACACCGCCCATAGAGCCTGAAGTATCAATGATATAAGTAACATCTTTGCTGATAGTTTCACCTTGACTAACTACCGGTGGCATTATCATCAGTAAACCATAATTAAAGCTATCATCAGCCACCTGAAAAAATGCCGCTTTAGGTGCGTTGCCTTGAGCCACTTGCCAAGTGAGCACAAAATCTCTATCTAATAAAACACTGTTGCTTTTTAATGAAAGATAAGTTGTATTATTTTGCTGTTGCTTGGTTATTTGATGATAACGACTAACAATATTTGTTAAAGCGAGTCCCATATTAAGTGCTATATCGATATTGACCTTTTGCCCGGCACTGCTCCTTGTTTGCGGTGGTGATATGTTAGCCCAACCAGTGTTATTGATAACGGTTGACGTCTCAATTTTAGCGGGGCTATTGCCGTCTTCATTTTTAGCTAACTTAACTAAATTCAGCTTTTTTACTTTTTTTGGTACTACTTTTTGTGGCATGTATCTAGGTGTAATCGTTAGTGGAATACGTAATGAAAACTCATCGTTACTGTAGTTCACCGACTGTAAATAACTTATCGTTATCTTGATGATTTCACCCGGCGCAATATTACTCAGCTTAGTGGTAAACATATTGGGGCGCTGTTGACTCACTAAGCTAGCTTTTTTACCTTGTTGTTTAGCTTGTTGATAGATTTTTTTTGCTCGCTGTTTTTCTGTTATTTTTCCGACAATCTTCCGCTCCCCTACTTCCATCACCATGCTGTCAACGGCGGCATCATCAATTAACGGAAAAACATAAACCGCCTCTAAAAAGTATTCGCTGGTGTTCTTAAATGTTTGGCTGAAGCTAACGCGCGCCAAAAAGCCATTAACCTCAACATGATAGTCACTGTTTTGTCTTAACGCAGTAAAGTAACCGTCTGGGCTTTTCAAATATAAGCTGCCCGTTTTAACGTCGTTATAAGGAATATCTTCTCTGGTCAACAGCGGCGCTTTACTCTGCTCTTGAGCAGACAAAGATGTATTAATGAATAATAGTAAGACTATAAATAGTGAGGTAAATGAATCTGATCGTATTAGAACAGTAGCACTTTTAGGGTATACAATAGTGGATGATTTCATTATTAAACTCTACGATGGTGAAAGTTTAATAATGAAACAAAAGTTTGACTTTTTTACGGCTAAATTATGGCAAAACAATGGCAGGTTATGACAAATTATGGCATTGCATACGGATTATTTTAACAACGCATGGCCTTCGGGTAACTGCTTAGCAATCCATAAAGCCAGTTTATGCTTCATATTCGGTTGACTTTCACTGTCTAACGCTAAAGGTTGTACCAACTTATCACTAACCAATAAGCGGTATAAACTTTCCACTTTGTCTTTGGCTGAGTTTGTTGCCGAAAAACTTTTATAGCCTCTATTTATTGCGTATTTTTCACCAATCACTAAGGCTTTCTTCAGTAGCTCAGCCTCATGTTTCAATTTTTTCATGGATTATATTTCTTTATAAATAAGATGTGGTAACGATGCGTTAAAACATAAGGTAAGTCAATTGCCTGTTCAGCATATTGAGGAAATAAATTGCTCTGCATCATCTTTCGTATCACCCTATTTGGCTATACTGTGCGCAATTAATTAGACACTATAAATCCCTATTAAGCAGGTTGTATTATGTCAATATCACGCACTAAAAATACTCAACACAAAGTTTATATTCCCTCTTCAGCCCGTGAAAATCAGTACTTAATGGCTAAAACTCGCATCTTTCATCCTCATTTTATTAGTAACAACTTACCTTCGTGACCAAAATTTGATTTCTTGTTCAGACAAAAACTGCTCGGCATTATCACCCTGCAATAAAGCCATAGTGGCAAGTATGCCCGCTTGAATGCAGGCGGGCGCAACGACGGTTATTGATCTTGGCGCGTTTTCGATTGGCCAACCTGTTTTTGCATTTAACACGTGACCATAGCGTTTGCCCTTATTGAGTAAATATCGACGCGCATCTCCACTTGTTGCTAGGGCGCCAGATGTTAATGAAATAATCATGTCTGCTGTTGAAGAATTATTGTCAATGTTACTCTTAGTGCTATCAATGTCAGGATGCTCTATCGCCACTTGCCAAGGGGCATTATTAAGACGCGCCCTTGTTACCGCCAAATCGCCACCTAAATTAATAAGTATCGGTAAGTTTGTTAGCTGTTTAGCTAAAATAATAGCCCGATCAACGGCATACTCTTTACCAATGCCACCAAAATCAATTTCCATACCGTCAGCTAACGTGATTTGCTGTTGATCAAATTTAACCTTTCGCCAACCGACATAAGATAAATATTTAGCAACTTGCGTGCTAGTAGGAAGTTTATCGCTACCATCAAAACGCCAAACTTTGCGTAAAATACCCGAGGTGATGTCAAATAAACCATCACTTAACTGATAACATTGCTCGGCAAAATTGAGTAATAAATAGGTTTCTTCATCAATGTTAACGGTTTGGCCAGCGCTGTTATTTATAACGCTACAAATACTGTTTTGATCATAGCGGCTGTATTTATCTTCTATACGCCACACTTCACTCGCAATAATATTGCCTAATTTTATCGCTAATTGCGGATCGGTTGATTGTATGATCACTTCACAAGGGCTAGCCATGGCATGAAAATTCAAGCTATGGCCGTCTTGGCATTTAGTTAAGGTTACTGCTCTGCTATGTTTCAAATAAATCTCTACGGATAATAAATATTAAAATGAATAACTTACCTGAGCAATAACAGCATCAATAGTTGGATAGAGATCTACCTTTTTTAACACTCCTGGCTCATCAAATCCCGCATCAGTTGGTGTTTGACGGTAATATTCCAACCTAAACGAGAGATCATGACCATGATTAACTAACATGCCGTATTTTAAGCCAATCGTGAACGCCGTCATTTCGCCGATGCGGTAGTCAGCGCTGGCAAATGCTGGTAACGGTTCACTATTCAAGATGAAAGGTTGATAAAAATCAGCGGCACTTTGTTGATAGAATCTAAAATGTGGCTGTATATAACTTTCCCTGCCGAAATTATCGCCTAAAGGAATTCTAAAACGTGAATCAATAGTATGTGAAGTTATTTGCCAGTCATCCCACATATATCGATAAGAGACATCAAAAACGTTAGTGTCAAAATGATACAGTGATTGCGCATAAATGCTCTGTTTTGCCCTCGAATCAGGTCGTGATTCATAAACATAATCTTGAGCAACACCATTGTCATCAACAACACTGAGTATTTTAAAGGGATCGGTTAAATAACCGTCAACCATTGAGTATGAATAATTAAATTGCGTGATCATTCTACGATTAATCACTTGAGTAAAGCCTAACAAGAGATCGGTAGTGGTTTTATCATCTTCACTACCCAACCGAGTTTCAGCGAACTCATCATCCCAAGTAGGTGCACTGCTGTCGCCTATTAACATGGAAGCAAAAGGTTTAGGAATACCACCTTCGGGGGTAAAAGTATCTTGAAAATGACTAAAACCCAGTGAAATCGTAGAATTTTTTCGGTCAAAGTCTATGGCAACATTACCATTAACACCTAAGGACAAATAATCATACTCCTTTGAAATATGAACACCGCCACTAGCCGTTAAATTATCCGCAACCGCTTGAGTCCATTGCCCATTAAGCTGTACACGTGTGTCATGAAAGGTGTCATCAAGCGGAGTATCACCCGGGGCAATATCATACTGACCATTACCTGATGGACGAGTAAACGTTTGCACCCTAGGTTGAGCAACAGCGCCGTTAGCCGAAGCCCCCGTTAAAGCATCGATGGTGAGTTTAAGGTTTAATATTTCATCATCGGCAAAGATTTTTTTAGCATTTAAAATGACTTCGCTAGCACTAACGCGATCCGCTTCACTATAAAAAAGAAAAGCACTGTCAAACTCCCAGTTGCTGTCTTCGTTGGAGGAAACCGTTTCTGCGTGAGTTACCGTATTACCGCCGAGTAAAGCTGCGGTAGCAATGGTTAATGCTGCTTTAATATTTGTTTTTTCAGTTTTCATTTCATCGTTACCAAAAATATTATCACTACTCACTTAATTACAGCCACAACCGCCGCCGCCAAAGCCCTTACCACCACTTGACGCCTCTTTACTAAAATAAATATGATCATCAAGTGCTGAATCTATGGGTGAAGACGTGAGTGACATTGCATCTTTTGCTAACAGATCACGTTCCCAAGGTTCAACACCTAAGCTAGTACAGCCTGAAGCTATTGTAATTAAAGGCACTATTAACGCTAATTTTATTTTATGAACAGTATTCATTACCCTCTCCTTTTTAAAATTTTTAGTAACTGTTCACCACCAAGCCGCGATGCCTCACAGAGGGCTCTTCGAGCCTACACGGAGACTTTGTTATTCTCGCTGTGGTAAATATTTCTAAGCTGAACAAAGACAACTTTTATTAAACTAATTTAATGTTATTTTGACAGTAACTGTTCTATTTCATGCTGATATGCTGGAATTTTTTTAGTGAAAAAACCCGTGTGGCGCTGTTTAATTTTACCGTCTCGACCAATGAGCATACTGCTAGGCATGCCTTGAATAGCAAAGTGTTTGGCAATTTGGCCTTTAGGATCGTAAATAACGGTAAAAGAAGCCGGGTTTTCAATCAGAAATTTTTGCGCTAAGTCATAATTAGCATCTAAATTAATACTAATAACACTAAAACCTTTTGACTGATATTTGGCCTGAATGGTATTCATCCAAGGGAATGATTTTCGACAGGGTACACACCAAGAAGCCCAAAAATCTAGGTAAACCACTTCACCTTTATGTTTTGCAAGCGCTTGCTCTAATGCTTCGCGGCTATTCACTTGCTCAAACGCTTTAGCATCCGCAGCTTTTGCAGCACTTACAACATTAAAAAGAAGGCTAAATAACACCACTAACGAAAGGTGTTTTGTTAAAAAGTAGCGCACATCAATTTCCCTGTAACTCAATAATTGTCTAACGTTTTATGATTAGAGCACAGTTTATCCTTGTTTTCTTAACGAATTCTTAAGAAACATCGTTAATAAGACCTTTAAAAGGGCTTATAACAATTTTGTTTAACAATTAAGTATTTTATAATTGCTTTTTCTGCCAAAACTGGCAAAGTGTCATTTCGTTAGTGCTTGGCTGAATAAGCAACTAACGCTCACAATTTAATTTTCAACAATATTAATTAAAGGAGTAGCGCTTCAATGTGTTCGATCTTTGGTATATTAGATATAAAAACAAGTGCTGATGCACTTCGTCCAACAGCTTTAGAATGTTCTCGTCTTTTACGTCACCGTGGTCCTGATTGGTCAGGCATATACAACAACGACAATGCTATTTTAGTCCATGAGCGTTTATCTATTGTTGATACTGAGCATGGCGCTCAACCTCTGTATAACGAGAACAAAACCAATGTATTAGCCGTCAATGGCGAAATATATAATCACAAAACGCTTGCCAGTGAGTTATCGGTTGATTATGAATTTCAAACCGCCTCTGACTGTGAAATAATTTTACCGCTATATAAAGAATTTGGTGTTGATTTTGTCGATAAGCTGCAAGGCATGTTCGCTTTCATTTTATATGACGAAACAACTAACTCTTATTTAATCGCGCGTGATCATATTGGAATTATTCCTTTATATACGGGCTATGATAGCGATGGTAACTTTTACGTTGCCTCTGAAATGAAAGCTTTGATGCCGATTTGTAAAACAGTTGAAGAATTTCCTCCAGGACATATTTTAGATAGTCGTGTTGGTAAAGTTCAATGTTATTACAAACGTAACTGGCAAGAATATGGTGCGATTAAAGACAATACGACTAGCACGACTAAAATTCGTGAAGCGTTAGAAGAGTCGGTAAAAAGTCACTTAATGACCGACGTTCCTTACGGAGTGTTACTGTCAGGCGGTTTAGATTCTTCATTGATTTCGGCTATTACCCAAAAATTTGCAGCGCGCCGTATTGAAGAAAACGATTTAAGCGAAGCTTGGTGGCCAAAAGTTCACTCGTTCGCTTGTGGCTTAGCAGGCTCTCCTGATTTAATTGCCGCTCAAACGGTTGCTGACAGCATTGGTACCATACATCACAGTGTTATATTTACTGAGCAAGAAGGCATAGATGCTTTAAAAGAAGTTATTTATCATTTAGAAACTTATGATGTAACCACTATTCGTGCTTCTACCCCTATGTACTTAATGGCGCGTAAAATTAAAGCCATGGGGATTAAAATGGTGCTTTCTGGCGAAGGTGCCGATGAAATTTTTGGTGGTTACTTATACTTCCATAAAGCGCCAAATGCACAAGAATTTCATGAAGAGTTGAACCGTAAGCTCGATAGACTGCACAAATTTGATTGCTTGCGTGCGAACAAATCCATGTCAGCTTGGGGCATTGAAGCCCGTGTACCATTTTTAGATAAAAACTTTATGGATGTTGCCATGCGCATCAACCCTGAAGATAAAATGTGTGGCAATGGCAAAATGGAAAAAGCGATTTTACGCGAATCTTTTGAAGGTTACTTACCAAAAGAGATTTTATGGCGTCAAAAAGAGCAATTCTCTGATGGTGTTGGTTACTCTTGGATTGATGGTTTAAAAGCGCATGTTGAAGCACAAGTTACTGATCAACAGCTTGAAAGTGCCAGCTTTAGATTTCCTGTCAATACCCCTGATAGTAAAGAAGGTTATTTTTACCGTTGCGTTTTTGAAGAGAAATATCCACTAACCTCTGCAGCTGATTGTGTTATTGGCGGTAAATCTGTTGCCTGTAGTACAGAAGAAGCATTAGCGTGGGATGAAAGTTTTCAAAATAATGCTGACCCATCAGGTCGCGCAGTATTGAGTGTACATAACGAAAGTTATTAATAAGCTTAGTTATAGCAAGTAGAATAATTTAACCGCGCGGTTTTTACCGCGCTTTTTTATGGCTGCTGATCACCTAATTAATCGGAATAGCTTAAGCGGTTAATTAATCGCCAACAGCTCGACATCAAAAATTAACAATGAACCAGCACTAATTTTACCGGTGGCACTATTACCATAACCTAAATTGGCCGGAATATAAAAACGCGTTTTTTCACCAACCACCATCAACTGCACACCTTCAGTCCAACCTTTTATCACTTGGTTCAAACCAAAACTGATGGGCTGACCTCTATCAACCGAGCTATCAAAGACAGTACCGTCAAGTAAAGTACCATGATAGTGCACTTTAACTTTTGAACCAGCGCTAGGATGCTCGGTACCCTCACCTACCGTTAGTACTTTATATTGCAGACCCGAGCTGGTTTCAATAATACCTTCAACGCTTTTATTGGTTTGTAAAAATTCATTTCCTGCAGCAATGTTTACTTTCGCCGCTTCTTTATTGGCATTTGAGCGTATTAAATAAAACACTACAATCGCTACTATAATGGCTAACACTAGAAACTTATTCATTTTTATAAACTACCTTAAACTCATTTTCAAAAAAATATAATTAAATTTTTATAGCCCGTTAACTATTTCTTTAACGAGAGGGGGTCCTTGATAAATAAAACCCGTATAAACTTGCACTAGGCTTGCGCCAGCGGCTAGTTTTTCATTAGCATCATCACTTGAAGCGATACCACCAACACCGATAATAGGTAATTTATTGTTCAGTGCCTTGCTGAGTAATTTAATCACTGTGGTGCTTTTATCTTTTACCGGTGCACCACTTAATCCTCCCTGCTCGTCTCCATGTTCAAGTCCTGCTACACCTTCACGAGACAACGTGGTATTGGTCGCAATAACACCATCAATATTGTTATCAATCAGTGAAGCGGCGATAGAGTTAACCTCTTCTTCATTTAAATCTGGGGCAATTTTTACGGCAATAGGGATATATTTACCATATTGTTCAGCTAATTGTGTTTGCTCTTTTTTTAATGCCGAGAGTAATTCATTTAAGGCATCACCATATTGTAATGAACGCAAACCTGGGGTATTTGGTGAAGAAATGTTCACTGTGATGTAAGTGGCAAAGTTATAAACTTTACGCATACAGTGAATATAGTCATCTTTGGCATTTTCTTCTGGCGTATCTTTATTTTTACCAATATTAATACCTAAAACGCCTTTAAATTTAGCAGCACGCACTTGTGATACCAAATAATCAACGCCTTTATTGTTAAAGCCCATGCGGTTAATAATAGCATTGGCTTCAGGTAGTCTAAATATACGCGGCTTATCATTACCGGGTTGAGGTCGTGGTGTTACTGTGCCCACTTCAATAAAACCAAAGCCCATCGCTGAAAAAGCATCAATACATTCACCATTTTTATCTAGCCCTGCCGCCAAGCCCAATGGATTAGGGAAGTTTATACCCATCACCTTAACTGGTTTTTCGGTAACGCGTTGCTTGTAAAAAGCATTTAAGGGTGATGAGCCTGTACTTTTCAGCCCTTTAATAGTTAATTCATGAATGGTTTCAGCGTCGAATTGAAATAGAACTTTGCGAATGGCAGGATAAAACATAACACCTCTAATTAGTAATGCATTGCTAGCAGAAATAAAAAATCCCCACTTAACTTAAATATGAATAAGTTACGCGAGGATTTTATCAGTTAATGCACATTATATACATTGCTTTTAACGGTAAAGGTTAACTTTCTTTGGTAAGCCTTTGACAGTTTAAGCTAAGTAACATCAGCTCTCTTAGTGCTACTGAGAACTTAGCAAACTCATGGGTTTGACCTACTTTAAAGTCAGCGAGAATATGCTTCCAACGGGCTAATGGTTGAGCATTGGTGTCAACCCATGTATCAAGCATTGCATCAAGATCTTTCTCTTTAGCTGAACAATCACAGCGTAATACCACGGATGTTAGTGAACGTTGTTGCCAGTCAAGCTCTTCTCTAAATGATGCCCGAGCCAGTGCTTGCCAATGATTACCTACTGCTTGGCGAGTAATTTGATCTAGGAACCAGTGCAACTCTAAGCGTACACCAAGTTTGAAGTATAAACTGGCCACTAATTCAACATCACGACCATCTTCTTCAGCAATTTCAGCAATATCAAGTGCCGAAAATATGGTACTCAGCTGAGAAATTCTCAATGCGACTACTTTTGGCACACCTGCAGAGCTCAGATCATTTTCTACCCGTTGTAATTGACTCGCTTCGCTTTCAATAATTAAGCTGTTAAGTTTTTTCGCCATAATAATAAAGGTGGGTTGATATAAAGCAATTGATTGCTCAATAGCAACAGACTTATTACGGTGACGTAAAAACCAGCGGGTTGCTCTTCTGACAGTACGGCGATATTGGAATAACATTTCAGTTTGAATAGCGGTTGATATCTTATTATTCAACACTTCAATTTTCTGCCAAAAATCTTCCAGCTCAAATACAGCACAAGCCATGGTATAACTATTTGCTATTTCAGCAATGGTAGCACCTGTTTCTTCCTGCATACGATTAACAAAGTTAAAGCCCATATCATTACCAATTTTATTGGCTAACTTAGTGGCAATAATTTCAGCCCGCAGTGGATGATGCTGCATTTGCTCTTGGTATTTATCACGAAGCTGTTTAGGGAACGCGTTGATTAATAATCTATCGTGATATGGATTATCCGTAATTTCGGGATGCACAAGATCTTCTTTCAAAACCATCTTACTGTAGGCAAGTAATACTGCAAGCTCAGGTCTTGTTAAACCATTTCCTTTTGATAACCTGTCGGCGATTTCTTCATCATCAGGAATAAATTCTAGTTCTCTGTCTAGCTTACCTGAACGTTCTAATTCATGAATAAAGCGTACTTGCTCTTTCAACTGATTAACGCCGCGTATATCGGTAATAGATAAAGAGTGGGTTTGGCGA
The DNA here is from genome assembly GCA_002162675.1 of Colwellia sp. 39_35_sub15_T18. Classification (GTDB taxonomy): domain Bacteria; phylum Pseudomonadota; class Gammaproteobacteria; order Enterobacterales; family Alteromonadaceae; genus Colwellia. Next base: position 17,047 of record MAAE01000024.1, read on the forward strand.
TAACAATCTTCAATAACAATATCTCCCACTTCATCCGTCATATCATAAAGCAGTTGATTACGCTGTTTAACGGTTAAGTCACCATTTTGTACTAAACCATTTAGCAAAATTTTGATGTTCACTTCATTATCTGAACAATCTACACCACCGGCATTATCAATAGCATCGGTGTTGATACGCCCGCCCGTGGCAGCAAATTCAATACGGCCAAGTTGCGTTAATCCTAAATTCCCCCCTTCACCTACAACTTTAGCTTGTAGCTCAGCACCATTAATGCGCAGTGAATCATTGGCTCTATCACCCACTTCTAAATGAGTTTCCTTACTACTTTTCACATAAGTACCAATACCACCATTCCAAAGTAAATCAACTTCCATGGTTAAAATAGCTTGAATTAAATCATTAGGTGACATGCTTTGTTTTTGTGTGCCAAGCATCTTTTTAATTTGTGGGGTAAGTTTTATTGATTTAACGTGACGGCTAAATATGCCCCCTCCTGCTGAAATCAATTCTTTATTGTAATCTTCCCAGCTACAACCCGGTAAATTAAATAAGCGTTCACGCTCAGGATAAGTTTTCGCTGCATCAGGTTGAGGGTCAATAAAAATATGTAGATGGTTAAACGCCGCTTGTAAGCGTATATGTTTTGATAACAACATACCGTTACCGAATACATCACCGGCCATATCACCAATAGCAATACAGGTGAAATCAGTGCTCTGACAATCAACATCCATTTCTCTAAAATGACGTTTAACAGACTCCCAAGCCCCTTTTGCTGTGATGCCCATGGCTTTGTGATCGTAACCAACACTACCGCCCGAGGCAAAAGCATCTCCTAACCAGAAATTATATTCATCTGAGATACCATTCGCGATGTCTGAGAAAGTTGCAGTGCCTTTATCGGCGGCAACCACTAAATAGGCATCATCTTCATCAAGGCGCACAACATCAACAGGTGGTACAACTTCACCATTAACAATATTGTCGGTAATATCGAGCAAAGCACGAATAAAGGTGCGATAACACTCTTTACCCGCCTCAAAGATTTCTTGACGAGTACCCGTTGGCAGCTGTTTACAAACAAATCCGCCTTTTGCACCTACTGGTACAATCACTGAATTTTTAACTTGTTGCGCTTTGACTAATCCCAAAACTTCTGTTCGGAAATCTTCACGTCGGTCAGACCAACGTAAACCGCCACGGGCAACTTTTCCGCCACGTAAATGTACACCTTCTACTTGAGGAGAATAAACGAAAATCTCAAATTTAGGGACTGGTTGTGGCATTTCACTAATTTTTTCAGGGGTAATTTTAAACGAGATATAAGGTTTCTCGCCCATGAGTTTGTCTACTTGGAAATAGTTAGTTCTAATCGTTGCGCTGATCATTTCAACAAAACGGCGAATGATTCGATCATCATCTAAATTAGCAACATTATCTAATGAGCTTTCGATGGCGTCTAAAAGCTTGGTATGCGCTTTTTCTTTAGCACTATCACTGGACTTGCTCTTTGGATCAAATCGTTGAATAAATAGGTTAATTAATAACTGGGCAATATCTGGGTAGCGAGCAAAAGTATCCTCAATATAGCTTTGACTGAAACGGCCACCAATTTGGCGTTCATATTTGGCATAAGCACGTAAAATAGAAACACTACGCCCTTCTAATCCTGCCCCCAAAATTAAGCGGTTAAAACCATCATCTTCTAAACCACCTTGCCAGACTTTAGCAAAGGCATCCTGAAAGAGTGTTTGTACCGTGTAAAGATTGAAATCACTATCACCGGTAATTAGCATAGAGAAATCTAAGATCCAAAACATTTCACCATCAGACGCTTTGATTGCATAAGGGCTCTCACCAATAACACGTAAACCAAAGTTTTCTAACATGGGTAAAACATCAGAAAGGTGAATAGGATCACCCTTGTGAAAAAGCTTTAGCTTGACAAAACGGCTGCCCGCTTTTTCTTCTAACGGTTGATAGAACAACATTTCTAAACCATCAGAAAAGTTTACTCGCTCTAGTTTTTCTATATCAACAATAGCAGAGCCAGGTAACACCGCATCTTTATAAGCTTGAGGGAAATTAGCATATTTACGACTTAAGATTTTAGCGGCCACTTCACCTTTATTGGCAGACAGCGCGCTCACGAGTTTATCATCCCAGTTACGGGCCGCTTCATTTAAATTCTTTTCAATTTCTTTCACATTGATGTCTGCTTTTGTTGAGTTAACCTGAACAATATAATGCGTTCTTGCTTGCACTGACTCTGAAAAATAGGTGGTGAACTCAACGTCTTTATCACTGCCAAATGCTTCTTGTAATAAACGCTGCGTTTCCATGCGTAACTTAGTGTTGTAACGCTCTCTAGGCACATACACCATGCACGAATAAAACCGGTCAAAAGCATCACGTCGAACAAAAAGACCGCAATAATCACGCTCTTGCATTTGTAGAATACCCATAACATTTTGCAATAACTCATTAATGCTACATTGCAGTATTTCATCTCTTGGGTAAGTTTCTAAAATATTGATTAACGTTTTAAAAGCATGGGTGCCCTTCGCAAATCCTGAGGCAGCACAAACGTCCATCACTTTGGTTTTTATTAACGGTAAGTGTAAAGCACTGTTAGTGTAATACGCAGAACCAAATAAGCCGATAAAACGCTCTTCACCAATAACGTTACCTTTGCTGTCAAAGCGCTTGACACCAATGTAGTCTAATTGTGCCGGCCTGTGTACTCTTGAACGTGAATTTGTTTTAGTTAAAATTAAATGATTATCACCTAAGGCAATATCACGACCTGATTCACTTAAGCTTGAAATTAAACGGCTTTTAGTGCCGTTAGAATTTTTCATTAGTCCTAAGCTAGAGTCCATAACCGCTTCAAGCTTTATGTCACCTTGCACCGCTTTAACATCATACGAGCGATAACCCATTAAGGTGAAATTATTAGTCGCTAGCCAAGTTAAGAATTCAACCGTATCTTCTTTGGCTTTTTTAGTGCCCGGTAGTTTAGCTTTTTTGACCTCGTCAATAATAACGTTGAATTGTTTCAGCATGGGTTGCCAATCATTGACGGTTAAAGAAATATCTTCAACAACGCTTAACAATTCATCTTTAATTTTATTTAACTCTTGCTGAGTAGATTGACGATCAATTTCGATGAAAAAAATGGTTTCTTGTGAGGTTGCTTTTATTTTACTTTCAACCGCAGAGGCTAATTTAACCATGTTCTGTTGTTTGTCGCGAACAATTTTTAACGGTGAATTCAGCATTAAATGGGGAGATAAACCTAATCGATTTAAAGCTATTCTGATTGAATCCACCAAAAATGGCATATCCTTTACAATCACTTCAATAATGGTATGGCTTGATTTCCAACCATTTTTATTTACTGACGGGTTAAAAACATGGATAACGGGTGCATCATCAATATGCTCATTTAACGAACTCCATAAACTTAACGTAGCGCCATACATGTCACTATCATTTCTATTGGCTAAGTCGAGGGATGAAATATTGCTATACAGTAGTTCAGCAAATTGCTCTACGAGTGCTGCTGACTCTTGAGGTACTTTTTTCTTAATTAATTGTGCTACGTTTTTTAGTATCACAGAGGGTGAACCGTTTATTAACGCCATGTTTTTTCCTTTTGCTCTTTTTAAGTTAGAGTTAAATTAAAAAGAAATTTGTAATAATTGAGATTATTTTATTTTTATATCATGCTTATAAATATCACTTTAAAAACTTTCTTGACAAGTCAAAATAGAACCTACACTAAAAGCTTTTATAGTATAGTACAGATTTTATGAATAAATTTAAGCAATTGCGAGTGTTTTTTTGTATTAAATACGAAACTTGCTGTAGCAGATTGAGCCGTTTTTTTATATTTTTGAAGTATATGCAAATAAGCTAAATAACTACAGCTTATTTTCACTATTTCCTGATTAACTATACAGTTTGAGGGTAGGATTTGATTTTAAATTTTTTTGTTCATGGTAAAAATAATTTAGTTGCAACAGCGTTTAATCTGCAAAATTACTTTTTGATAAAAATATAGGAAGGTTTATTCGTTTTTATAGGGCAAATTATAAATATAAACTGTTACCATAAAGGCCATGTTTGTCAAAGTGCACAAAATAAGTAAAGAAAGCGACTAAACATTGTTTTTTACCTTCTCCTTAGACACTTTCGGTTTTTGGGCTGCCCTCAGATCTACTTTTTCACTGAATACAGCTTGGCGTGCTTGCTGTTTATGCTGTGTTTTGGTATTTTGCTTTTCATAGTTTTTTATGACTTCAATTATTTTTTGTGAATTAAACGGTTTAGTAATAAAACCATTCGCACCCGATGCTATTGATAATTCTATATTTTCTAAAGTACTCTCACCACTTACAATAACAACATAAGCACCTTTGTTATGCTCTTTAATTTGTTTAAGTGCTTCGATGCCATTTAATTTAGGCATATCGATATCTAAAAAGGTAATATCTATATCTCTTGACTTGTACAAAGTGACAGCAGCCTTGCCATCACTTGCTGTTAGCACATCCGTATAACCTAATGCCTTTACATAACTTCCCAGCATTTGCCTTACCAATGGGGTATCATCGGCTATCAATACTTTTTCTAAAATCATCGCATCCTTTCCTTGTTTCTATTAGCTATTACTCTCACCATCATGGATAGTTTAATCATATTAAATGACCTTACTCTTAAAAATAGATTGGGAGAGCCTCTCGAATTCGGTCAACATTTCAGCTGCAACATAATAATTTTCGGTTTTTAACAGGCTTTCAATTTTGCTAGATAAAGTCGTGATTTCTAGGTAGCCAAAAGAACCGCCGGAACCTTTTAATACATGTATTTGTTTTTCAAAATCCTGCCAACGTTCTTCTTTTACAGCCTTTTTCAAAGACACTAATGCACTGGGTAGACTGTTTTCAAAGTCTGAAACAAGGTTTTCATAGTCACTGCTAACCTCGATTTTTTTGGCTTGTTCGTGTCTTGCTTTAATGTCATCAGAATTCAAATAACGCGCTAAAGTAGTGAAAAACAATGCATGATCAATAGGTTTAGATAAACAACAGTTAAAGCCAACGTCATCATACTTATGAAAATTACCTTTCATGACATTTGCTGTTAACGCGATAATAGGCCGAGAATATCCCGTTTTTCTAAGTATTTCAGTCGCTTTCATGCCATCCATGAGGGGCATTTGTATATCCATCAAAATTAAATCAAACTCATCGGAAAGTGCCTTTTCAACAGCTAAACGGCCATTATCGACAACAACGATTTCAGCCCCTGTTTTGTTAACATAGACAGTAATCAACTTTTGATTGATTTGGCTATCTTCTGCTAATAACACACGGCCAAGCAATTGAGGAATAGTCATAGTCTGAACTGATTTTTTTTAAATGAGGCTAATTTGAAGTCGTCGTTAATGAAGTTAATACCATCAAGATCTCCTGAGGAAATTCTTGTTTCATTTTGACATGTTAGCTGCTTTTGCTGAGGTTCTTTCATCTTATCGGTATTTCCGTATCCAATATGAGGCAGGTATATAGATGCTAGACAAATGCTAGACTCTCGCCTAATCAGCTTTATCATCGTTAGTGATTAAATCAAGCGAATTGCCGAGAGTATTTTCTCAACAATACCTGCGATATGTCATGATGTAAATATAGTTCATCAACTATTTTATGCATCAATATATCAAAAATAACACCTAGTCTCGAAAAGTAACCAATAATAAACAGCATTTGTTGGTGTTGTTTATTCAGTCAGGGTGATAGGATTTTCAGCCATCAGGTTTGCCAGCTTAGTTGGGCAAACAAAAAAAATCGGCCGCAAGCGACCGAGTTTTAAATAGATATCAAATAAAGACTAATATATTTACTGTTTTTTATCTGACCATAAAAAAGCTGATAAGGCTGGTAACACGATAATAGCGGCTAGCATGTTGACCAAAAACATAAAGGTTAATAACACGCCCATATCTACTTGGAATTTCAAATCAGAGAAGAACCACGTTGAAACACCTATAGCTAAGGTGATACCGGTAATTAATACGGCACTGCCACGCTCTTTAAGGGCAGCAAGGTAAGCATCATGTACATTGGCACCTTCTTTAAGTTTAGTGCTCATGGTCGATAATATATAAATACCATAATCAACACCAATACCAACCCCTAAAGCGATTACTGGCAGAGTTGATACGGTCAAACCAATATCTAAGGCGGTCATTAACCATTGTGCCAATGTTGATACCACGTAAAGCGGTAATACCACCACCACAGTAGCTCGAACACTTCTAAAGCTTAATAAACATAAAATAATCACCGCGCCATATACATAAATCATCATAGGTAATTGCGCTTCGGCAACCGCTTCATTGGTTGCCGCCATGACACCAACAGGTCCAGAAGCTAGTTTAAACTGTATATGTTGACTACCTAATTCTTGGGCGGCAATTTTAACTTCTTTGATAACACGATTGATGGTCTCAGCTTTGTGATCTTTCAAAAACAAAATCACTGGCATGGCACTACAATCACTATTTAATAAACCACTTGATGAAGGTATGCGAGCAATAGATTGTACTAGCGTTTGTTGGTTACGAGGGATCACACGCCAATTGGGATTACCTTCGTTATAGCCCGCATTCACTAATTTTGAAATAGACGCTAAACTTACCGTTGATTGCACACCCGTTACATTTTCCATGCGCCATTGAAACCTATCAATGATATTCATGGTATCGTAATAGGTACAAGCATCAGGAGTTGTTTCTATAATGATAGACATATAATCAACACTAATAGCGTACTTATTAGTGATTAAGAAAGTGTCCTGATTATAACGCGATGACTCATGTAATGCCGGCGCTCCAGCATGCAATTCACCAATTTTTAAATCCTGAGAATTAAACACACCTAAACCATATAAAATTACCGTCAATATTAAAATCACTGTCGCTGGGCCTTTAGTGGCAAAGCTTGCCATTGCACGCCAGACAGCACTTTCTTCACTAATATTACCCGCTTCATTTTTTCTATCTTTAGGGGTAATGGTTAAATATGACACTAACAATGGTAATAAGATTAAGTTAGTTAAAATGATCATTGCTACGCCTAACGAGGCGGTAATGGCTAGTTCTCTAATAATCCCTATATCGATGGAAAGCAAGGTCAAAAATCCAACCGTATCTGATAGTAAAGCAATTCCGCCGGGGATTAACAAGGCTCTGAAACTTGCTTGTGCTGCCGCTTGAGAACTTTGGCCTAAATGTACTTTTTTAACAACAGAGTTAATCATTTGTACGCCATGACTAACACCAATAGCAAACACTAAAAAAGGGACTAAGATAGACATAGGATCAAGCCCAAAGCCTAATGTTGATAGCATCCCCATTTGCCAAACAACGGCTACTAAAGAGCACACTATAGGTAATAACGTTAAACTAACAGAGTGGCAAAAGAAAAACACCATAACAGCCGTAATCGCAATGGCTATGGCAAAAAACACCACAACGCCTTTCGCCCCTTCAGCAACATCACCGACCATTTTAGCAAAGCCAATGATGTGCACTGAAATATTACCCTGTTCAAATTCGGCTCTAATTTCTTGCTCTAGTTGTGTTGCCATTGTTAAGGTATCTAGTTTTTCACCGGTATCAGGGTTGAAATCTAGTAATGACGCCTTCACCATCGCACAGCTATAATCATCGGCAACTATGCTACCAACAATGCCTGCTTTTTCTATATTGGCTTTAACTACCGCTAAACCTTGTTCGTCTGCTTGAAAGTTAGCAGGAATAACAGGGCCGCCAGCAAAACCATCTTCAACAACTTCAACAAAACGAGTACTTGGAGAAAATAAAGACTTTACTTGAATGCGATCAACACCGGGGATGAAAAACAACTTGTCGTGCACACCTTTAAGGGCATTAAAAAAATCGGCGGTAAAAATATCATCATCACTATTACAGACAGAAATTAAAATATTATTAGCACCGCCAAAATTTTCGCTATGCTTTAAATAAGTTTTCATATAACTGTGATTTAAGGGGATGTTTTTTGTAAAAGAAGCGTCTAATTTGATCTGCGTTGCTTGAAAAATCAAGAAAAAACTGGCGAGAACAAAAAGCATAAGTACAAATAACTTATGACGGAAAAGGCCAATTTCTAAACGGTTTGCGAGGGAGATTTTCATAAAATTTTATAATCCAGCTTTATACTTATTTAATTTACTGCTAACTAATAATACGGGTAACTACAAAGAAATAACTTTAACACCAATATCTGAAACAACAATTAGTTTGCCATTAAACCAAACACCTGCGATAAGTGCTTTGCCATCTTTTTGCATCCGTTGACGATAGCTTAGACCATCATCAACACTCTCAAGTAATGTGCCGTTATTCGCTAATAAAAATATTCTATTTTTATTAGCTAAGACAATATCATTGATTAAGGCTGTCGTTTTAGTGGCTCTTTGCTGCCATGGTGTACCATTTTGTAAACTTCTAAAAACATGACCTCGCAACCCAGCAACTAACAAGTTGCCCTTTTGTGTCCGAGCTATGTCAAAAAACGAGCCTTGATATATTTCATCAAAGGGTTGCCAATTAACACCAAAGTCATTACTTTTTGCAATTAGCCCTATTTCACCAACCATATAAAGCGTTCGGCCATCAATGGCTAAACGATTAAAGTGCGGTAAAATTGACGAGGCTTCATCTAAATAAGCTTCTTCATCTTCTTGTTTTAATTCGGCTAAATAATCAACATCATCGGGCAATAAAAATTCATCATGAAATTCATTTTGCCATGTTTTGCCACCATCGTTGGTACGAAAAAAAAGGCCATAAGCGCCAATAGCAAGGCCTTCGAGTGGCGATTTAAAGACAATATCAAGCAAGGGTTTTTCAAGTTCAGGTTTATATTGCTGCACTTGCCATGTTAAGCCCGCATCTTTAGTGTGCAAAATAGTGGCATCATGCCCTACGGCCCAACCTAATTGAGTATTAAAGAAAAAAACACTGGTTAAGGTTGTTTGCACGGGTACATTGGCTTGTTGCCATTCTTGTCCGTCAGTAGACAGTAAAATGTGACCATGCTCACCAACAACAACTAATTTTTCTTGTCCGATGTGGGTGATATCTAATAATAAAGATTTACTGGCTAGCGGTGCTTTAACAGAAGGAGGTAAAGAGGATACATCAGCAGCAACACTTGTTTGAACAAGTATGCCCAACAAAGAAAGGCTGCAAAAAAGGGAAGAAATAAAACGCATGGTAGAAGCTCTTATGACAATTAAAAAAATATTATATAAAAAACAAATGTTAACCATCAATATATAAACATATAAATATAATATGATGGTAAGTAAAACGGCTGACATAGTCAGCCGTTTTACTTACAAGAAAGGTTATCTTCTTCCTTCTCGTCTAAGTGCTGACGGAGTAAAGTTTTTTTCCTTTAACTCAACCGAAAAGTCATACATCTTAGCTTCGTTGTCTAAGCCCATAGCTATGTAACGACGTGATTGAAAATCATGATACACCTCAAGCGTAGACCACTGTGTTGGTACTTCGTAATAATTTATACCGTGCGCCACGGCAACACGATACAATTCGTCACGGTTATCATAAATATCGGCAATAGCAACTTGCCAGCTATCTTCATCTATGTAGAAAACCCGCTTTTTATAAGTATGACGAGTATCTGCTTTCAAGTTAGCTTCGACGACCCAAACTCTATGCTTTTCATAACGCACTAGGTCTGGATTGATATGACCCGGCTGGATAATGTCGTCATATTTCAACTCATCACTATGTAAACGATAGTCATTATAAGGAATTAACAACTCTTGTTTACCTTTTAGTGTCCAGTTATAACGGTTTGGTGCGCCGTTATACATGTCAAAATCATCCGTTAATCGTAAACCATCTGAAGCGCTACCAGGTGCATCGTAAGCGACATTAGGCGCACGACGTACACGGCGTTGACCTGTATTATAAGTCCATGCTTGACGAGGCGTTTTTATTTGATCCATAGTCTCGTGAACCAATAAAGCAGTACCCGCTAAGCGTGCTGGCTCAGTAACTTTTTGTTTAAATTTAAACAACATGTTAGTTTTTTCTAGTTCAGCTGGCGTAACGCCCTTAACATTATAAGGAAGCAATAACTGATCATCAAAACCAACATAAGTATAGTTACCTGAAGCAGTTGGCGCTGCTTGACCACCTTCACGAACGATAGCTTCACCACGATAACGAACAATATGGTTCCAGATAGCTTCTAAGCCATCTTTTGGCACAGGAAAAGGAATACCAACCGCCGCATTCTTAATACCATTACCACCCTCAACTAATTCAGCACGGGTAGCATTAACTTTTACTGCTTGATAAACGTGTGCAGGGTAAGAGGCACTACGATGAGTTTGATAAACATCCATTTTGAATGTTTCAGGATAAGTGGCAAATAATTTCATCTGGCCAGGTGTTAGCAAATCTTTATACTCTGCTACATTTTTGGCCGTTATTGAATATTGCACCTTATCACTTGGGTAGGGATCAACATGATGCTTACCTACTACATAACCTGCAGGTGCTTTAGTAATACCGCCGGTCCATTCAGGGATTGAGCCATCTTTATTGGCTGCCTGTACAGCGCCCATCGGTGTTAATTCTTTACCTAATTTGTCTGCTTCATCAGCAGAGATTTTTGCATTAACCACCGTTGAAGCAAGGGCAACAGATACCGCTAATGTTAACAAGCTACTTTTATTCAAAGTACCTTTTTTGTCGGTATAAGTTTTAAAGGTTTGGGGTTTCATAAGTGTTGCCTTTTCTTAAATTGAATAACTAATGCTAAGAGATACATAATCACGATCTTCAATCTGGTTAGTCGTACCAACGCCATCAAAGAAACTGTTATAATTTATATCTGCTTTCCAGCTGCTTTGATAATCGAAGCTCAAACCAAGTGCTACAGATTTTCTATCTTCAACAAACAAGAATAATGGATCAGGCGTAATACCTTCGACATCATGAGAAAATACTATTTTTGGCGACATGTTTACGCCAGCAAAAACATTTGAGTAATCAAGTTTAGCAATGATTTTATAACCCCAAGCAAAATCGGTTGGGAACGGGTTAGTTTCAATACCATCTTGAACAGGCTGTTCTAAACCAGGTGCCGCTGCAATACCGCCACTTCTAGCTGTACCTGGGCCATTTAAACGTAGTACGCTTTCATCTGGCATATCATTAATGTTAATACCGCCAATTTCAATTAACCCTGTTAGTTGACTCGCGCCGAAGCTCGGGCCAAATAAATGCGTTAACGTTACTTGCGCTTGCACTGTATCAGATAAAATAAACCCATTTGCCGTTTCACCCGGACCATAAGGCAAACCTGTAGCAGGGTCATTTAGCTGAGAAATATTATTAAAATCAGGTCGAATACCCGCATTTGCTAACTGTTGTGGCATAGCGGCAAAAAGTAACTCTACATCATCAATTTGTAACGGCTCATCTTTGCGGTAACTAATTTCACCCGCAACAGCTGTAGTACCTAACGTAGTGTTAAAACTTAACGCATACATTTGAATGTCTTCAGGGTATTGCAGTTTAACTTGAGAGAAAGTAGAAAGGTCGTATAGGTTTTCTTCTGTGATCTCAGTTGTTGCTAACGTGGCAAGGTCTCCGCCGATTGATGCGTTACCATAATTAGCAGTTTGCCCTGCAAATATTGGTCTACGACTATGATAATTTACATAATAAAGACTAAATTCAGTTTCATTAAGTTCAGGTAAATACCAAGACAAACGTAAACCGTATTGGCCGCCATCGTCAGGCTCTAATTCTGCTGATTTACCTGGCGATCTTAAGGTGACTTTAGTTGCATAAGCTAAGTAAGCGAGTGTTGCACTAGCATCGCCCGCACGTACCATTCCACCCACTTGGTTTAAGCCAGCGATTAAGGTATTAACATCCATATCAGGATTGCCAGAGAAACCAAGTTGTACATTGTTATTATTACCGCCGTCACCTGCAAAGTCATTGGTAGAAAAATAACTACCCGGTGGTGGTAATACCGTTTTTTCCCAAGAATATTGATAAAATGCTTCTACGTTGAAGTTTTCGGTGATGCCTAAAGATCCCCAAACAGCGCCAAACGGAATAAAAGCTTCTTTTAATTCTGCACCTGGTGCTCTTAAACGTGCGATATCAACGGGGTTAATTTCACTAATACCGTGACCAATTAATGTACTTTCACCCCAGCTGATCACCTGTTGACCAACTCGGATTGAAACAGGCATATCGCCTAAGTCAAAATTACCATAAACGTAAGCATCAAGTAGACGTACATCTGAACACACCTGTTTTTTAGCTTCGCTATCGTCACAAGGATCGTTAGCCAAACCACTAAGTTGGTTATTCCAGTCTCTGTCGCTATCCATCATTGCAAAGTCATAATAGTACATGCCACGTACGAAAACGCCCATACCATCATAATGAATATCTAACTCATGAGTACCTTTAAGGATCTGAGAGAACGCCTCTCCTGCATCATAGTTTAAGTTACCATTATCACCATTAGTTGAATAATTACCTGCCCCTTGCCATATAGTGGCACTACTTGGGTTAGGATTTCCTGCAGTATGGTAATTACTAAAATCAAAACCATTATTTAAATTGTTGGCTTTGGCAACATTATCATCCCAGTTGCGATTTTCAGTTCGCCAGCTAGAACCGGCACTAAAAGTAGAGTCGAAGCTAACTTCGACATCACCAAATTCCCACCTTGCGGCTTGAGAACTTAGCGTTGTTGTTAACAAAGTCATGGAAAGTGCAGCGGCAACTCCTATTGAGATAGGTTTTTTGTTAAAACTGCGCGGGCTATTTTTCATTGGTATTCTCCCCAGAAGCGAATCAAGACACATTAAGTGTATGGTTATTATTTAGCTTATAACTTATGGCTTAAAATCGTTATTATTTTTTATGTATTTCTCTACAGATGTAGATTAAACAATAATTGCATCATTTAACTGGTCTGGCAAGTCAAAAAACAATAGTTAATCTGCTGTATTTTAATGGCTTGCCTTTAATATAAACCATTAAATTTATCCTTGTTTAAAACTAGCGTTTAAAACCAAAAAAAGCAAAATAAGTTTAATTGCACTAAGTTAATGAAATAACGCTTGTTTAACAAAATAATAATAATAGAATATTGCTTAAGATGGTCTGACCACTGTTTAAAGCTATTACTCTAACAAGGTTTTTATCTGAAAGAATTATTTAACTTCAGTCAATGATAAAAATTTATTATTTTCAGTATGCAAACAAAAATAGCCGTTAATTCCATCGCTTTTCAAGTAAGATCGTATATGCATTGCGGGAAACTGTAAGCGCAAGCCTTGATTACTGGTTACCACAATAGTTTGCGCTTTACCTTGGTAATAAGGTAAAAACTCCTTTGTGGTCATTTTTAGGGAAAAATAATATTTCATGCGGCGATAAAACCATAAATTAAAAGTAACAGGCGCGATTCAAATCCCGCCTGTTTGATTGTGCAGGTAATTAAGGCTTACTAAGCTAAAGCGGCGGTTAATTTTTCTTGTAAGTCTTTACTGAGGTTAGGTAACGCTTGCAGTTTTAGTAATTCTGCTTTCATTAGCAGCTGATTAGCTTTAGCAAAACTTTTAAATTGAATTAAAGGGGTTAATAATCGCGATGCTACTTGTGGATTAATATCATTTAACTTAGCAATATTTTGCGCTAAAAATTGATAGCCCTGCCCCGTCTCACAGTGGAAATAAGCGGGATTATTCATCGCAAAAGCACCTAATAAAGCACGAGCTCTATTGGGATTTTTCAAGCTGAAATGTGAATGGTTTTCAAGCTCGCTGAGTTGTTCAAAAATAGCGGCACTATTTTGGCTAGCCCCTAAAGCAAACCATTTATCCATAACCAGAGGTGTTTCCAGCCATTGCTGCTCAAATTGTTTCATTTGATCCGTAAAGCAAACTAAGTTGTTTTTTGCACTGCAATTTAACGCGGCAAGGGAGTCTGTCATATTATCAGCGCAATCAAACTGTTCAATAACGAGCTCTTCATGTTGGGTTAATGAAGATAAATAAAACAAACAAATGTTTTTCAAAGCACGATTGGCCGTTAGTTCAGCTGCTGGTAGGTTATTGCCTACTAACAAGGCTTTACAGCTCTCAAACTTATTAATAAGCTGTTGTTCTAACCCTTGCGCTATAAATAATGTTAAAGATTTAATGGCATTGACCAAAGCAATAGGAGCAACTTGCTCTATTAAATCGGCCGCTTCATCAAAACTTGGCAAAGCTAATTGCTCAGCCATAAAAGCAGGATCATCATTGGCAGATAAAATATCAGCAAAACAAGTCAATAACTGCTTAGGTAAAATAGAATCAGGCGTCTCTGTTAACAGTTGAATAGTTGACATTAAAAACTTTTGTCCGGCATCCCAGCGACAAAAGCTATTGTTTGCTTTGGCTATAATCGTTAACAAGCTGTCATTGTCTTGCGCAAAGTTTACTTTTACTGGCGCGGTAAAATCAGCAAGTAAAGCTAGGGTAGGTTTGTTGGCAAAGCTTGAAAACTGCCAGCTTTGACTATCTTGCGTCAACTCCAACAGATGTGATTGGCTTTGTTGGTTATCATCACTGCAAATTAACTCTATCTTAATAGGAATATGTAAAGCTTGCGGCGATGTTTGCTTCAAGGTCACGGGTAATCGTTGTGCTAAGGTTAAATGATAAATACCTGTTGCTTCATCAAAACTTTCTAACACTCTAACTGAAGGTGTTCCCGATTGGCTATACCATAATTTAAATTGCGTTAAATCTTTTCCTGAGGCATCACTCATGGCATTGACAAAATCATCACAAGTAACGGCCATGCCATCAAAGCGTTTAAAATATAAATCCATACCCGCTCTAAAGCCATCTTTTCCTAACAAGGTATGTAGCATGCGAATAACTTCTGAGCCTTTTTCATAGACAGTTAAGGTATAAAAATTATTCATCTCTAATACTTTTTCAGGTCGAATAGGATGTGCCATTGGCCCGGCATCTTCAGCAAACTGTTGTGAACGTAATACTCTAACATTTTGAATACGAGTAACCGCGCTTGAATGCATGTCGGCGCTAAATTGCTGATCGCGAAAAACGGTTAAACCTTCTTTTAAACTGAGTTGAAACCAATCTCGACAGGTAACCCTATTTCCGGTCCAGTTATGAAAATATTCATGAGCAATAACCGCTTCAATATTGAAATAATCAGTATCAGTAGCCGAGGTTTTATCCGCCAGAACATACTTGCTATTAAAAACATTTAAGCCTTTATTTTCCATTGCGCCCATATTAAAAAAATCTACCGCAACAATCATGTAAATATCAAGATCGTATTCTAAGTTAAAGGTTTGCTCATCCCATGCCATTGATTTTTTCAATGAGGCCATAGCATGCTCAGCTTTACTTAAATTACCTTGGTCGACAAAAATTTCCAAAGCGACTTCTCGACCTGAACTTGTGGTATAGCTGTCAGCGAGTAGATCAAACTTGCCTGCAACTAAGGCAAATAAGTAACACGGTTTTGGAAAAGGGTCATGCCAAGTGACGAAATGCTGATTATTGGCTAAATCACCTTGAGCAATTTTGTTACCGTTTGATAATAAATATGGATACTGGCTTTTATCGCCAATGACTTTAGTGGTAAAGGTGGCCATAACATCAGGCCTATCAAGATAGTAACTTATGCGGCGAAAGCCTTCTGCTTCACACTGTGTACAAAAAGCATCTCCTGACTTAAACAAGCCTTCTAACGAGGTATTATCAACGGGATTGATTTCGGTCACAATCGTCAATTTAAAGTTTGTCTCAACCGTTTTCAAAGACAAATTATTGGCCGATAGTTGATAGTGTTCAGCGGTAAGTTGCTGATCATTTATAGCCACTGAAATAAGGTTAAGCTGCTCACCATCTAAAACAAGCACTGCTGAGCTATTTTTATCACTAGCTTCGTGACTGTTTTCTTGACGCAAAACCGTCATTTCATTAATAACTTGCGTCGAGGTGTCATTTAATTGCACGGTGAGATTAACAGTTTCAATAGTAAAAGTTGCCGGGCTGTAATCAGCTAGAAAACGAGAAGTAGATTGAGTCATAAATGTTCCACATTTAAAAGGAGAAGTGCCTGCAAACAAGCAGGCATAATTTAATTAATAATGTAATTAAGTGTGTAAATAATTAAGCTTTATTAGCAAGCTTCTTGATATTAAAGCCGATAAATCCATAAACTACGGCTAGTATAGGGTTCATTAAATTAAAAAAGCTATAAAAAATATAATCTAAAGGGTTTACCAATAAGACGCTGTACATGTAGGCACCACAAGTATTCCAAGGAATAAGCGGTGACGTTATAGTACCGGAGTCTTCTAATGTACGGCTTAATACTAAAGGATGTAAGCCGCGTCGCTGATACTCTTCTTTATACATACGTCCCGGCATAACAATAGCCATATATTGGTCGGCAGTAATTAAGTTGGTACCTATACAAGTAGCTACCGTGCTAGCAATTAAACTTCCAGTCGATTTTGCTGCAGATAAAATAGCGCTAACAAACTTACGTAACATGCCTAAATGCTCTAGTACCGCACCAAAACTTAAGGCACACATAATAAGCCACACAGTATTTAACATTTTAGCCATGCCACCACCGCTTAAGAGTTTATCAAGTTCACTATTGCCTGTCTCTATGCTTACACCATCAAAAAAAGCCGTCCATACCACCTTAATGTTGGCAGTTAACATATCAGTATTTTCACCGGCTAATTTTAAGATTAATTCTTGTTGAAACAACACCGCCCATAAGCCGCCAATTAGAGCGCCAATGGCTACTGCGGGGAATGCCGGTACTTTCTTTATGGCTAATGTTAGTAGAACCAATAGCGGTACAAGATTAAGCCAACTGATATTAAAATGCTCTGCTAATTGGTTACTTAAATCAGCAATTGCCGTTGTACTAGCAACATTTTCTTCCGCGAAACCAAGAAATAAGAATAATACTAATGCCGTTGAGATAGATGGCACCGTTGTCCAAAACATATAGCGAATATGTGAAAAAAGCTCACTGCCCGCTACCGCTGGCGCTAAGTTTGTCGTTTCAGATAAAGGTGATATTTTATCACCGAAATAGGCTCCTGAAATAACGGCACCGGCAGTGATTGCTGGGTCTAAATTTAGCCCTTGTGCAATACCAATTAACGCAACACCAATAGTTGCCGCTGTTGTCCAAGAGCTGCCAATACTCAAGGCAACAATACCGCAAATAACACAGGCCGCGGCATAGAACCAACTGGGATCTAAGATTTGCAAACCATAATAAATCATTGTGGGTACCGTACCTGACAGTAACCAAGTGCCAATTAACGAGCCCACCGCCAATAAAATTAAAATAGCGCCAAGAGACAAGGTTATACCGCTAACAATAGCCTTTTCAATATCATGCCAAACATGGCCATTTTTAAGACCAATAACAATAGCAATGCCCATAGCAACAAGTAAACCGATTTGATTAGGGCCATAAGAGGAGTCATTGCCAAAATAAAACACGGCCACCGCTAAAAAAGCGATGAGGCAGATCACGGGAATAAAAGCATCTAACATGCTTGGCGCTTTTATCGTTTTTACCGATTCAATTTCTGAGGGTGCTTGCTTTGACATAATATAAAGTTAACCTTGTTATCGTTATTATCGTTAGTTTTATTAGTACTATTCACCACCGAGTCGCGATGCTCCACTAAGCGCTCTCTATGGTAATAATCTTAAGCTAAGTAAATACATTTTATTTAGCCTACATATTTATTCAATTTTTAATAATTATTCTTTTATTTTAAATAAAAATATTAAACTCTAGATATGAGAAAGCCGCCTTGTAGGCGGCTTTTTAATTTAAAAATAAATTATTTTTTAGCGACTTTTCCCAAACTAACCAAATCAAAGGTGATACGAGCCGTTTCATCTAAAAAGGGATCAAGTTCATCTAAATCATCAGGTAAATCGTCTAAGGATGCAACTTTTTCTTTACCCATACGAACTAAACGTTCATTAGCGCGAACAAGTTGTTTAGTTTTACCCTCTTCACGCTTTTCTTTACGAGTTTTTAAATTTAATGAGATAGTTTTATCATCTTTCTCTGCTTTATACTTTTCAATATCAGACAACAAATAATTAAATTCCGAATTTTCTTTGATACGTTGCTGATAAAGCGAGGTCAAGTAGGAAACATCGGCACCTACATCACTCAATTTTGTATATTGCGCTTTGTCAATATGATCCCAAGGTAAGGCGTTTTCTTCTTTGCTTTCACCCCAGTCTTCGGGATCTACTGCGGTAGGAAAATCGATATCGGGTAGCACACCTTTATGTTGAGTACTGCCACCATTGATACGATAAAATTTAGCAATAGTATACTGAATACTGCCTAAAGGGTTTTCGTATAAATCATAAACACGCCCTAAACCTCTATGCTGTTGAACCGTACCTTTACCAAAGGTGTGTTCGCCAATAATAACACCACGGCCATAATCTTGAATGGCAGCAGCAAATATTTCAGAAGCAGAAGCACTGTATCTATCAACCATAACCGTTAATGGGCCATCATAATAACTGATGCCATCTCTATCACGATGCACGTCAACACGATCAGCACTATTTCTAATTTGAACGACAGGACCTTTGTCAATGAACAAGCCGGTCAGTAAAGTAGCTTCAGGTAAAGAACCGCCGCCGTTACCACGCAAATCAATAATAATGCCCTGCACTTCTTGCTCTTTCAGCTTGTTTAATTCTTTTTTAACATCACGTGATAAGTTGTTATAAAAACTAGGTATGGTAATAACGCCTACTTTTTTACCTTTGTTTTTTGCTTGTTCATCGCTGTCTGTAGTTTCTAAACCTGTTTCTTGAAAATAAACTTCAGATTTAGCCGCCCTATCTTCTAGCTTGATCTTATCTCGAACGATAGTGACAACTTTGATATTTGCCTCATCATCAGACTCACCTGACAATACTTGCAATCGAACCGTGGTACCTTTAGGTCCTTTAATTTTTTCCACCACATCATCTAAACGCCAGCCGATAACATCTTCAAAGTCTTTGTCATCTTGGGCAACTCCAACAATACGATCTTTTGCTTTTAACTGTTTCGATTTATCAGCAGGGCCACCAGTGACCACACTTTGAATAACGGTGTAATCTTCTTCTGCACGTAAAACTGCACCAATACCTTCAAGCGATAGATTCATATCCATTTGAAAACGTTCTGCATTACGTGGTGATAAATAAGAGGTATGTGGCTCAACAACACGAGCAAAGCTGTTCATTACTAGTTGAAAAACATCTTCACTTTCACTTTGTTTTAAGCGTTTAATGGCATATTTATAGCGCTTAGTTAGCACTTCTTTGACTTTCGGCCATTCTTTGCCAGCTAACGTTAAGTTGAGTGCGTCTGATTTAACCTTTAAACGCCACAATTCATCCAATTCAGCTTCAGAACTAGGCCATGGAGAACCTTCTCGGTCATAGTGGTAAATTTCATCTTTAGTAAAATCAAAAGGCGATTTAGTGTCAACAGACTCTTCGTTTGCTTCACTATTACTACCTAACAAAGCTAATGCGTATTGATAGCGTTCTAAACGGCGCTGCATATTCAAGTTATAGATATCATAAGCTAGCGATAATTTACCGCGAGCAAACACATCATCAAACTCCATGCTGTGTTTGCTAAACTCAGCAATATCAGTCGCGAGAAAAACATTACGAGAGTAATCTAATTGCTTGATAAAACGGTCAAAAACTTCTTGAGATAAGGCGTCACTAACTTTTACTTTTTTATAGTGACCACGAGTAAAACGTGCGGTTATGCGTTTGCTTGCCGTTGCATGCTGGCTTTGAGGTGTTAATACGGGTAATGGTGTATCACTCGTGTCATCGAGTGCAAAAGAACTAAGACTGGTGAGTGAGAAACCCACTGAAACAGATACGGCTAGTGCGATACGACAAAGTTTTTGCATGCAAGTTACTCCAAACTTTACTTGAGAATTTATATTAACGTAAATAACGGCTGAACAGGCTACATTTATATATAGCCCCAAGTAAAATTAGCTATATATGTTTTGCATTTGTGTTTTGATTACCATGCCAGAATCTAGCTGAACACTAATGTCTTTTCCTGAAATTTCAGTAATAGTTGCGTTCATAGGAGAATTACCTAATTGAACTTTAACCTGACTGCCTACATTAATTGTAGATGATTCTACTGGTTTTAATGGCGGTAAATCTTTTTTAATCGTTTTTCGCGAGCTTGTTTTAACTGATTTTACTGATTTAAACTTCGCTGAATCACGTTTTTCTGAGCTACTGCCTTTAGCCTCAGTACCTTTAGATTTATAAGGTTTTTTAGCCGTTTTGTCTTGATCTTTTTTGTTACCAAACTTTTCTTGGCTTTCTTTTAACGTTTTGCTGGCATAATTAGCTTGCGCTTCATCAATTTCGGCAACGTCTTTACCCTCAATATCAACACGAAACACGCCGACTTTAACCGTTTTAAGGTATCGCCAGCTACTTGTGTAGTGTCTTAATGCTTGACGTAAGCGAGTTTTACTCACTGTGTCATCGTCATTTAGCTTTTCAGCTAAATCTTGAAATATACCAATTTTTAGCGGCTTAACTTTACCTTTCACTGAAAAACATTCAGGAAATTTTTCGGCTAAATAAGTGATTATGTCTTTCGTGCTTATACGTTTTATTTCAGTTTCCATAAATACATCTTTTTACAATTTTTAGTTAAATTAGGTTAAATAAATATTAAATTAATAATCTTCTTGTTGCAGGTGTTGCTCTCTATTTTCTAGCAGATGGCGACACCAATCATAAATATCTTCGCTTTCTAAATCAGGTAATACGTCTTGCCCTATCCATGCATCCCACACTAAAGCCAATAATTGCTCCAGCTCTTCCGTGTCAATATCTTCTTCAGCTAAATCATACAAGGTGTGGTAAATTTCATTGACCTTTTCAGCAACAATCTCTTCTTGCCCTTCCCAATCACCAACAATAGCTTCGGTTACTAGATAATCGTGAATAACAACAAATTCTTTCATTTATTAATACTCTACCGTTTGTTGCTGCGCTAAGTTATATGCTAAAGCGTTAACGATTGCTTCTAACCCTTGCTGGTCGTCTTTGTCAAAACGGTCAAAACTAGTACTATCAATATCCAGTACCGCAATTATATCATTGTTAAGTTTAACGGGGATAACAATTTCTGAATTTGTCGTGGCATCACAAGCTATATGACCTTGAAACTGGTGAACATCGTCAATTCGTTGA
Source organism: Colwellia sp. 39_35_sub15_T18 (assembly GCA_002162675.1). Classification (GTDB taxonomy): domain Bacteria; phylum Pseudomonadota; class Gammaproteobacteria; order Enterobacterales; family Alteromonadaceae; genus Colwellia. The sequence continues at coordinate 38,494 of MAAE01000024.1, forward strand.
GTACTGGCACTGGTAACGGCAGTGCCACAAACACCTTTCCCGAGCGGAATGCGAATACAAGCAACTTTACCTTGAAAAGGCCCTAAGACTAGTTCTTGATTATGCACACGGTAAAAACCGACCCAATTAACCTGCTCTAAAGCGTCAAAAAGTAGTGCACTGATATTTGCCATATTGGCGATAAGATCTGTTTCATCAGTAATTAACGCTTTCACTTGCGCTAACGTTTGTTGATAAAATTCAGTTTTGCTAAGCAATGCCATATTCCAATAACGAATGAAAGAAGCCCAAAGAATTAAATGAGCCTTAAAAACGCATAACATACCTTGAAAACAAACATAGTTAAAGCTTTTATCCGTGATAAAAGCTAAAAATTATTCCTTGATGGTAAATTTAACCAAAACACTAGCACTAATTGCGGTATCAGCAACTTGCGAGCGATGTGCTACTGCAGAGTCACTGTATCTGTTGGCACTCGCTAATCTAGCCTGATAATGATTACTGCTAAGTTCTTTTAAATAAACCAACTTACCTAGGGATATATTCGCTTGCTTAGCTATTTGGTAAGCTTTAATTTTAGCATTATCAATGGCTTTAGCTAAGGCTTGTTGATAACTTTTATCGCTATTAGCGACTGACATTGTCAATGGATAAATATGTTCGACACCCACTTTGATCACTTGACTTAAAAATTTATCGTAATCTTCAATCGTTGAAAAATTAACGGTGATCGTTCGGCTTAGCTCGAATTTTTGGGTTTTATTTTGACTTTTTTGAGCCGAGTCAACACCAAGGTAGACCTTGCTGCTATTACTTTGAGGTGAGTTTTGAGATGAGCTTTGAGATAAGTTCCGATTAACTTCCACACCTTGAATATGAATTGCTGGTGGCTCTTCAATAACTCGCAAATTTACTCGAGCAGAGCTAATGTTTGCAGGCGATATATTAAGATTTTCGGCAATATTGATAACTTGATTGCTTTTATGGTCAACAAGCGAGCGAATTTTACTGGTATTGCGCCCAATTTGTACAATAGCAACGGTTAACGAAAAATGATCTGGTGGCACAGTAACCGTGCCTTGTCCCCTCACCTCAATGACATTTTTCTCAAGAGTCGACGCCTGAGCGACAGTACTTATTGCCAGCGTAAAAAAGAAAAAAAGAACTATAAGGTGTTGGAACTTAGCCATGGTGAACTCCAGTATCGCGGATTATTTATTGATTAAAAACTGCTTAAACTGATCTTTCTCAGTATTAGAAGCTGTTTGCCACCAATATTTTAACATGGTTAAAGAATCAACTTGTGCTAATGTGTTACTCGATGTTGTCATCTTTTGTTGAAGTGTTGCGCTAGCTTGCTTGGCTTGAGCTGAGCTTTTAACCTCTGCTGGCAAAACAGCACTATGGCTGGCTGTTTGAGTCGCTAAAGAAGAAACGGCGATATTGACTTGCCTAGCAAGTTTATAATCAGCAACATCCACTAATTCAAGGACAAGTTGTTTATTGTCTTCATCAACCAGGTTTAATTCTGGCGCTTTGGCAAAACGCTCGGCCTGTGATAAATTTTTAATCTTAGTCGTCGTTAGCTTTACCTGTTGCTCTTTTGCTAAAGTAAATTTCACTACAAAATTTTGTGACTCTACCACTCTATCTTCGGCAAAGTCTAAATCTTCAAAAACGTCTTTGTAGCGAACCACCACGGCATGCTCACCTTTATTAAGCGTAAATGTAGATTTTTTACCAATAAAACCATGTTCTATTACCTTATTATCAACTTCGCTAATAATAAGGTTATCTGAAACGGTTAATGTGGTTGCTGACGATGTTAGCGATAGTGCTGACGTTAACAAACCAAAACACAAGATATAAAAAAGCCTAGTCAAAATAAAAGTCCTTAAACGGTAGAGTAAGTTCATTTATAAACTGACTAGGCATTAATGCAAAGCAAAACTTTAGTTAACTAGCCTAAAGTATTAGAGAATGACTAAAAGCTATCCGCAGGAATTCGTACCCAACCTTCCATGAGTATTCTTGCACTACGGCTCATGACCACTTTATTTACTGTCCAACACCCGTCTACTTCAGCAGCTTGTGCACCCACTTTCAATGTGCCTGACGGATGGCCAAATGTAACCGAATCTTTGGCCCCCTCACCCGAAGCAAGAGCAACTAATGTTCCGGGTATTGCCGCCGCGGTGCCAATAGCTACTGCTGCGGTGCCCATCATGGCATGGTGTAATTTTCCCATAGACAAAGCGCGCACGTGCAAATCTATTTCACTCGATACAACATTCTTGCCACTAGACGTTGTGTAATCTTGTGCGCGTGCAACAAAAGCAATTTTTGGGGTATGTTGACGGGATTTTGCTGCTTCGATATCGCTAATTAAACCCATTTTAATTGCGCCATAAGCGCGAATAGTTTCAAAACGAGCAAGCGCATCTTCATCATTATTGATGACATCTTGCAACTCAGTACCTGTATAACCAATATCTTCTGCATTTAAGAAAATTGTTGGAATACCTGCGGTTATCATAGTCGCTTTAAAGATACCAACCCCTGGCACCTCGAGTTCATCAACCACATTTCCTGTTGGGAACATTGCCTCTGAGGGATCGACAGGAGCGATAAATTCTACAGGTACTTCTGCTGCTGGAAACGTAACACCATCCAGTTCAAAACCACCTGTTTCCTGTACTTCGCCATGAGTAATTGGCACTTGCGCAATAATGGTTTTTGAAATGTTTTTTTGCCAAATACGAACCGTACAAACGCCATTATCAGGAATACGACTGCGGTCAACTAAACCTGAATTTATGGCAAATGAACCAACCGCCGCAGTCAAATTGCCACAGTTGCCACTCCAATCAACAAAGGCTTTATCAATAGCCACTTGTCCAAACAAATAATCAACATCATGATCAACTTGCTCTGATTTAGCCAAAATCACCGTTTTACTAGTACTTGATGTTGCCCCGCCCATACCATCGGTTTGTTTGCCGTAGGGATCTGGACTGCCAATAACACGTAATAATAAATTATCTCGCGCTTTTCCTGCAACTTGTGCAGATTCTGGCAAGTCAGTTAAATTAAAAAATACGCCTTTTGACGTACCGCCACGCATGTATGTTGCGGGGATTTTTATTTGTGGAGCATAACCCATTATTCTTCCTTCCTTACTACTGCTTTATAAATAACTACAACGAATCGAATCGCTTAAAGCAGGATTTTGTGCTAGTTCAAGGCGGAAGCGCGGAGTTGACGAACGTCAATGAGCACTTCCAACGAAGAAATAGCGCTAAAAGACCATTTAAGCGTTTGATTCAAGGAAATCGTTGGCAAATTTTTGTAATACTCCGCCAGCGGCGTATACAGAAACTTCTTCTGCAGTATCTAAACGACATTTCACAGGAATTTCAATTTGCTCACCACTTCGTCGCGTCATCACAACAGTCATAGCACCGCCAGGAGCAATTCCTTCAACATTAGTGCTTTCAACATCATAAGTTTCGCTGCCATCAATGTTATAAGTATGGCGAGTTTCACCATTAACAAATTCAAGCGGTAGCACGCCCATGCCGACTAAGTTAGTGCGGTGAATGCGCTCAAAACCTTGTGACACGATAACTTCTACACCCGCTAAACGGACACCTTTGGCAGCCCAATCACGTGAAGAGCCTTGACCGTAATCTGCACCTGCAATAATAATTAATGGCTGTTTGCGCTCCATGTAAGTTTCAATGGCTTCCCACATGCGCGATTCAGTGCCTTCAGGTTCGATACGTGCTAGTGAACCTTGTTTTGTGATCTTCTCTCCATTTGGGCCATTTTCATAACACATTTCATTAAACAATTTCGGGTTAGCGAACGTTGCTCGTTGCGTTGTTAAGTGATCACCGCGATGCGTTGCATAAGAATTAAAGTCCGCTTCTGGCAAGCCCATTTTATCTAGGTAGGCACCTGCAGCACTGTTTAACTGAATCGCATTTGATGGTGATAAATGATCGGTAGTAATGTTATCGCCAAGCACTGCTAATGGCACCATACCTTTCATGGTGCGAACACCTGCTAAGGCACCTTCCCCCTCTTTATTCCAGTAGGGAGGGCGACGGATATAAGTACTCTTAGGATCCCAGTCGTATAACGGACTTTCAGCAGGTTCAAACGCGCCTAAATCGAACATTGGCGTGTAAATTTTCTTGAATTGCTCAGGTTTAACACTTGACGCGACGATGGCATCAATTTCTTCATCTGATGGCCAAATATCTTTGAGGGTAATATCGTTACCTTTTTGATCTTGCCCTAAGATATCTTTTTCAATATCAAAACGCATGGTACCGGCAATTGCGTATGCAACCACTAATGGCGGTGACGCCAAGAATGCTTGTTTTGCGTGTGGATGAATACGGCCATCAAAGTTACGGTTGCCTGACAATACCGCGGTTGAGTATAAGTCACGGTCGATAATTTCTTGTTGGATTTTAGGATCTAACGCACCCGACATACCGTTACACGTTGTACAAGCGTAACCGACGATGCCAAAACCTAATTTTTCCATTTCAGATAGCAGACCTGCTTCTTCTAAATAAAGCTTCGCTACTTTTGAACCTGGCGCAAATGACGATTTAACCCAAGGTTTACGTACCAGACCTAATTCGTTAGCGCGTTTGGCCACAAGACCCGCAGCAACAACGTTACGTGGGTTAGAAGTGTTAGTACATGAAGTAATAGCAGCAATAATTACCGCGCCATCTGGCATTTCGCCATTGGCTTCTTGGGCTTTACAAGCCGTTAAGTTTTTAGCGATATCTTTAGAGACAAGATCAGCAGTCGCTAAACGGCGATGTGGATTAGAAGGACCCGCTAAGTTGCGACACACCGTTGATAAATCGAATTCGATAACACGCGGATATTCTGCGGTAACTAAATCATCAGCCCATAAACCTGTGTGTTTCGCGTAAGTTTCAACTAAGGCGACTTGCTCTGGTTCACGACCCGTCATTTTCAAGTAATCAATGGTTTGTTGATCAATATAAAACATGCCTGCTGATGCGCCATACTCCGGCGTCATATTAGAAATAGTGGCTCGGTCACCAATGGTTAAGGTTTTAGTACCTTCACCGAAGAATTCTAAGTAGCTAGAGACAACTTTCTCGGCGCGTAAGAATTCGGTGATTGCTAACACCATATCGGTAGCCGTAATACCGGGTTGACGTTTCCCGGTTAACTTAACGCCAATAATGTTGGGTAGACGCATCATAGATGGACGGCCAAGCATAACGGTTTCAGCTTCTAGGCCGCCGACACCAATAGCAATAACACCCAAGGCATCAATATGGGGTGTATGGCTGTCTGTACCCACACACGTATCAGGGAAAGCGACACCATCACGTGCTTGAATAACGGGGGACATTTTCTCTAAGTTGATTTGGTGCATAATGCCGTTACCGGCCGGGATAACATCAACATTTTTAAACGCCGTTTTTGTCCATTCAATGAAGTGGAAACGCTGTTCATTACGGCGGTCTTCAATCGCACGATTTTTATCAAAGGCATCGCCTTCAAAACCGCCGTGCTCGACAGCAAGCGAATGATCGACAATTAATTGTGTCGGTACTACCGGGTTTACCTTTGATGGATCGCCACCTTGCTCAGCAATAGCGTCACGTAGACCTGCTAAATCAACAAGCGCCGTTTGACCTAAAATATCATGACAAACCACGCGCGCAGGATACCAAGGAAAATCTAAGTCTTGCTTGCTTTCAATAATTTGCTTTAATGAATCAGTTAAGGTTTCAGGGTCACAGCGGCGCACAAGTTGTTCGGCTAAAACACGCGATGTGTAAGGTAATTTGGCATAAGCGCCTGCGCTTATATCTTCAATGGCTGATCGGGTATCAAAATAATCTATCGTCGCGCCCTTTTCTTTATAGCCAGGCAGCGGTTTGCGGTAATCGTAATTCATAATATTATCCAAAGAAAAAAACTGTTAAAACTAAACACAGGCTTCTCATTTATAAATAGGAAACTAGACGAAGGAATTTACGCCTAGTTCAAGGCAGAAAACCTGAGCATATAAGTATATGTGATGATTTTCTAACGATGAATTAGGTGTAAATAACAAGTCTTACCTACCTTTGTGAAATAGCTACAACAGTACGTGGCTCTGAACCTGTATAGTCTGCCGACGGGCGAATAATACGGTTATTAGAACGTTGTTCCATTACGTGTGCAGCCCAACCAGTTAGACGTGAACAAACAAAAATAGGCGTAAACAATTTAGTTGGAATACCCATGTAGTTATAAGTAGAAGCATGGAAGAAATCGGCATTACAGAATAATTTTTTGCTATCCCACATAAACTCTTCACAAGCAACTGAGATATCATAAAGTGAGGTATCTCCATTTTCAGCGGCTAGTTTTTCTGACCATGCTTTGATAATGACATTACGTGGATCTGAGGTGCGGTAAATGGCATGACCAAAGCCCATTATTTTTTCTTTGCGTTCAAGCATGCCAGCCATTTGCACTTTAGCGTCTGCAGGAGAAGTGAACTTTTGGATCATATCCATAGCAGCTTCGTTAGCACCACCGTGAAGTGGTCCACGTAAGGTACCAATAGCGCCTGTAACACATGAGAACATGTCAGATAAGGTTGATGCACAAACACGAGCCGTAAAGGTTGAGGCGTTAAACTCATGCTCCGCATATAAAATTAGTGATACATCCATAACACGTTCATGTTGCGCTGATGGCGACTCACCATTAAGTAGGCGTAAAAAGTGACCACCTAACGAGTTTTCATCACTCATACAGTCAATTTCAATACCGTCATGTGAATATTTATACCAAAAACACATAATGGCAGGGAATGCTGCTAATAAACGGTTAGCGGCTTTGTTTTGTTCAGAGAAATCAACTTCCGGTTCAACATTACCTAAAAATGAACAACCAGTGCGCATAACATCCATAGGGTGAGCATCTTTAGGGATATGTTTTAACACTTCTTTTAGCGCTTTCGGAATATCTCGCATAGCAAGTAGCTCAGCTTTATACTCAGCTAATTCAGCTGTTGTCGGTAATTCACCGTTGAATAATAAGTAAGCCACTTCTTCAAAGGTGGCATTTTCAGCTAAATCTGCAACATCATAACCACAGTAGGTTAAACCACTACCTGATTGCCCAACCGTACATAAAGACGTTTCACCTGCACTTTGACCACGTAAGCCTGCACCACTTAATTTCTTATCAAGAGTCTTGTCAGTCATCATTATTTCCTCATTATTTATATATAATATTTTAACATTTATTTACTTGTTGTTACCTTCAGCACTTTTTTCTTTAAGAAAAAGCGAATCTAATTTTTGCTCGTAATCGTGATAACCAAGGTAGTCATATAAATCCATACGGGTTTGCATGTTGTCAATTTCAGCTTTTTGATCCCCATCAGCTAACAGAGTTCTATATACAGATTCAGCCGCTTTATTCATCGCTCTAAAAGCTGACAATGGGTAAAGCACCATGGCACAGCCCCACTCACCTAATTGCTCTTTATTCCATAATTCAGTTTGACCAAATTCAGTGATATTCGCTAATACAGGTACATCTAACGCCTCAGTGAATGCACAGTAATGCTCTTCAGTTTTCACCGCTTCAGCAAAGATACCATCAGCACCGGCAGCAACATAAGCTTTAGCACGTTCAAGAGCGGCTTCTAAACCTTCTTGAGCAAAAGCATCAGTACGCGCCATAATGAAAAAATCAGGGTCAATACGGGCATCAACGGCTGCACGAATACGGTCGACCATTTCTTCAGTGGTAACAATTTCTTTATTTGGACGATGACCACAACGCTTTTGTGCCACTTGATCTTCAATGTGAACCGCAGCAGCACCGGCTTTTTCCATGTCACGAATCGTTTTAGCAATATTAAACGCGCCACCCCAGCCAGTATCAATATCAACTAACAAAGGCAATGACGATGCTGACGTGATTCGCGCTACGTCAGCAATAACATCATTTAAAGAAGTCATGCCTAAATCAGGCAAACCATAAGAAGCATTAGCGACACCACCACCCGATAAATAAATGGCTTGATGTCCTAACTGCTCTGCCATCATTGCACAGTAGGCATTGATAGTACCAACCACTTGCAGTGGTTTATTATTCGTTAATGCTTGGCGAAACTTAGCGCCAGCCGATAAAGTAGTAGTCATTATAGTTCCTCTATTTTCGATTTATTAATTCGGTTAAATTCTGCTCTGCGATTTTGTTTTCAATATTTTTTCTTGAAGCGGCAATATGACGACGCATTAATATTTCAGCCAACTCACCATCTCTGTCGCAAATAGCTTGTATGATTTGAGAGTGTTCGTTAAAAGCACGACTGGCTCTTGGGCTATTCATGCCAAACTGGCAGCGATACATGCGCACCAAGTGGTACAGTTGCCCACAAATCAAGTCGATTAATTGTTTATTATGACTTCCTAAAATTACTTTATAATGAAAATCAAGATCGCCCTCTTCTTGATAATAAGCCACACCATCTTTCAACTCTTGTGTTTGACTATGTGCTTTAAGCATCGCTTGCATGTCGACAATTTCTTCATCCGACATATTCAATGCTGCTTGGCGACATGCCATACCTTCAAGCGCCTCTCGCGTGATATAAAGCTCAAGTAGGCCCTCAATAGTACAATCAACCACCCTCGAGCCGACATTAGCTTTACGCTCAATTAAATGGCATTTTTCTAAGCGGTTTAACGCCTCCCGTAAGGTAGAGCGGCTAATTTGATAACGTTTGGCTAGCTCGGGCTCACTTATTTTACTGCCTGAGGTAATCTCACCTTCAACAATAGCGTGTTGCATTTGTTCAAAAACTTTATCTGCAGTCGTCACGGCGGTTTGTTGAGTAGGGTTTGCTAAGTACATAGAGTTAAAGCCTTATTATATGTTTATTTGGATTGTCGACATATTGAGTTTACAAGAGCAATAATAACGGAAATAATTTATTATGCAAGTACACTTTAGGCTTATTGTCGACAATTTCTTTTTATTGATATTTTTCAGAACACAAAAAAGCCCACGCAATACTTGACTATTGCGTGGGCTTTCTATATTTCACTTTTCGTACACTTTTTAAATAACAATTATTAAATAATAAGGTTATAAAATAAAGTGGCATCCCTAAGGGGATTCGAACCCCTGTTACCGCCGTGAAAGGGCGGTGTCCTAGGCCTCTAGACGATAGGGACACTGACATTAACTATTGTCAAACAAAGCTAATACAAACTATCTACCAGATCACTCCGGTGATTTAATTTAACTAAAGTCTATATTAGTAGACTTATTGAAAAACTAAAACTCTAAATTCTTATTTTCATTCTTCTTAAAGATTTATTCTTCTCAAATAATGTCAGCATAAGAAACTGATTCACTTTATATGCACTCTACTTATTTATAATAATTTTATAAAAAGTAAAGTGGCATCCCTAAGGGGATTCGAACCCCTGTTACCGCCGTGAAAGGGCGGTGTCCTAGGCCTCTAGACGATAGGGACACTAAAACTGGTAAGCGAATAAATTCGCTATTTTAGTGTTAGGCGAGTGCTGAGCCTGCGAAGCCGAGCGACATTACCCAATACTAAAACTAGTAAATAACCAATTCTGAACAGTGCTTATTGTTTTATAAGTATAAGCAAACTTATTTTTATTTTTCACCTAGTAAAAGGTAAAAAATAAATAGTGGCATCCCTAAGGGGATTCGAACCCCTGTTACCGCCGTGAAAGGGCGGTGTCCTAGGCCTCTAGACGATAGGGACATTAACTATCGTATTTAGCCATTTTACACAGCTAAATATAAATCTCTTCTCCATTTACTTTATAATAAAAATAAATGGTGGAGCTATGCGGGATCGAACCGCAGACCTCTTCGCTGCCAGCGAAGCGCTCTCCCAGCTGAGCTATAGCCCCGCTTGTTTAAATGCTGATTTTAAAAAAAGCAATTCAAACGGTTATATTCAATAACTGGCCTAATAGCTATTAAATATATATTCTTTCTATTTTAGAAAAATAGAAAGAATATTGTCAACTAGGGTCTTTTCGAAGAAATGAACACTTGCTGAAAACGAGGCGCATTCTAAGCAGCAGCCTTAAAACTGTCAACACTTATTTTAAAAAAAGCACTAAAAAACTGTAAAAAACACTTCCTCTGATTATTTATACAACAAGTTGTTTGTTTTTTGCCTAAGCACTTGTTTGGCTTGTACAAGTTATAGTCTTTATTAAAATGAGATTAACAAAAATTAAACAGGCAGCGCTCGGCTACTTTCTTTTTTAGGCATTTACAGGTATTGTTTGCTGACAAAGTAAAAGTATTAGTCAGTACTACTCAGAGTTATAAACAATAGAATGCAGTTAAATGAATTAAACATTGTTGCCATTGGTGGTGGTCACGGCTTAGGTCGAGTGCTCTCTACTCTCTCCTTTATGGGCAATAAACTCACTGGCATAGTAACTACCACAGACAATGGTGGCTCCACAGGTAAATTAAGAAGGCGTAGCAGTTCTATTGCATGGGGTGATCTTAGAAACTGCTTAACCGAGCTAGTTGATAGTGACTCTGTTGGCAGCCAGCTGTTTAACTTTCGTTTTGAGGGTGGTGATGAATTAAGTGGTCATAATCTTGGTAATCTAATTTTGTATGGTTTAGGGCAAGTACAGTCAAGACCTTTAGATTCAATTAAGCTTGTTAGCCGTATGCTAAGAGTACGAACACAAGTTTTGCCTATGTCAGAAACACCCACTGATTTAATGGCCTTTTATCCAGAGGGCCGTTGCCGCGTTGGTGAGCTTTCTGTAGATGAAATGCCGATAATGCCAAAAAATTTAATGCTGGCACCTTTAGTTAAGTCGTTAACACCTTGTATCGATGCTATTAATAAAGCAGATTTAATCATTTTAGGCCCTGGCAGCTTTCTCACCAGCATCATTCCCCCATTACTCGTTAGAGATATCAGCAAAGCGATTGCTAATAGAAAAGGTCATTGTGTATTTATTGATAATATCGTTGCAGAGCAAAGCCCAGCAGCCAAATTAACCATTGATGAAAAGCTGACCTGGATTGAAGAAAACATAGGCTGCTTGCCAATTGACAGTGTTATAAGCCAAGAGCCATCTGTTAAGTCCGATAGAGTTGCTATTATTTGTCGTAACTTAGCGCATAACAAGGTGCCTCATCATCACGACAAACAAAAGCTCATTGCTGCGCTAGAGGCTTGTGTTTCATCCGCTGTTGACAAGAAAAAGACGGCATAATCATTTTATGGTCAAAGTCATATCATGGTAGCAGAGGATTTGTCCTCGATATAATTTAGCGGCATAATCAAAGAAGAAGTGCCCCACCATCACGACAAACAAAAACTCATTGCTGCGCTAGAAGCTTGTGTTTCATCCGCTGTTGGCAAGAAAAAGACGGCGTAGTTATTTATTCTAGCCTTGTTCTAGATTTATTTTAAGTTCATTCTACCTAATATTCACCACAGAGGGCTCTTCGAGCCTACACAGAGACTTTATTGTACTCACTGTAGTGCGGCTGATCTCTGTGTCATTTAGGCACAGTCATCTTCATTTATGTTGCTTTATTGCTTTTCATCTTCACTAATGCGACTCGCAACCGCGCCTTTTTGATCTCTGTGTCATTTAGGCACAGTCATCTTCATTTATGTTGCTTTATTGCTTTTCATCTTCACTAATGCGACTCGCAACCGCGCCTTTTTGATCTCTGTGTCATTTAGGTACTGCCATCTTCATTTATGTTGATTTATTGCTTTTCATCTTCACTAATGCGACTCGCAACTGCGCCTTTTTGATCTCTGTGTCATTTAGGTACTGCCATCTTCACTTATGCTGTTTTATTGTTTTTCATCTTCACTAATGCGACTCGCAATCGCGCCTTTTTGATCTCTGTGTCATTTAGGTACTGCCATCTTCATTTATGTTGCTTTATTGCTTTTCATCTTCACTAATGCGACTCGCAACCGCGCCCTTTTGATCTCTGTATTTTGCATCTTCACGTTTATTATAGGGACGAGCAGCACTTGATGACATGGTTTCAAAATTAAGCGCGGCTATTTTCATTTTAGGACGTAAAGCTAACGGCAACTTGCCACTGTTATAAAACTCTAACACTATTTGTCCTGACCAGCCGGGATCAATTCGATGCGCTGTTACATGTACCATTAGGCCTAATCTCGCTAATGATGAACGACCATCTAACCAGCCTACAATGTTATCTGGCAAGGTAACTGACTCATAAGTTACAGCAAGCGCCAATTCACCCGGGTGTAAAAAGAAAGCATCACCATCGGCAATAACTATTTCATCACTCATAACTGAATTCATGGCTTGCTGCATTTCTGCTTTTGGACCGCTTAAATCAATAAAAGGTGCAGTGTGATCTTGAAATACTCGAAATTCATTACCTAAACGAATATCAACACTAACTCCTGAAATCATTGAGCTATCGGGTTTCGGTGTGATAATTATTTTTTCATCATCAAGGTATTGTTCAATATCTTTATCACATAATCTCATTTTTTATTTCTACTTATGGTTAAAATAATTATTCTGTTTCTTCAATACTTGCCGTTAAAGGGCTGCGTTTATCTAACTGCAAAAAAAGTTGTCCCGTAATATTACGCGCTATTCTACGGTACAAACTTGCTATCTCACCAGCGCTATTTTCAATGATGTCAGATTGACCGAAATCAGCATCTTGGCGAATATCAATATTGAGTGGTAATTGGCCTAATAAATCTATTTGCTTTTTCTGAGCCATCAATACACCACCAGATTGACCAAATATATGACTTTCGTGGCCGCAGTTTTCACACACGTGATAGCTCATATTCTCAATAAGCCCTAATACCGGCACTTGCACTTTATCAAACATGGTTATGCCTTTAACGGCATCATCTAGAGCAATATCTTGTGGTGTTGTCACAATCACAGCGGCCGCAACCGGTACTTTTTGCGCTAAAGTGAGCTGAATATCTCCCGTCCCCGGCGGCATATCAATTAATAAATAATCAAGCTCAGGCCAAATCGTTTCATTAAGTAACTGATGAAAAGCGCCACTAGCCATAGGGCCACGCCACACTGTTGCGTCGTTTTCATCCACTAAGAAGCCAATCGACATAGCATGTAAACCATGCGCCATTAACGGCGTCATTAACTTGCCATCGGTTGATCTTGGCTTCGCACCTTTAAGGCCTATCAATGTCGGCACCGAAGGACCATAAATATCGGCGTCTAAAATTCCCACTTTAGCGCCTTCTGCTATAAGTGCATAAGCCAGATTTACCGTGGTAGTTGACTTGCCTACGCCGCCTTTTCCTGAGGCAACCGCAATAATATTAGCTATATTTTGTTGGCTGCCCTTTAAAGAAAAGCCACGAACACTGTCAATCTTCAATTGCACATTAAAGACAACGCTTTGCGCTAAAGTGTCGGTTAAGTTTGCTGCGATCTCTTCAAGCTCTCCCTGACAAGGAAAAGGCATTACAAGGTTAACGTTAATATTCTGCTGTTGTTCTTTAACATCTATGTGAAGGCATACGCTAAGCACGCCCTGAGGAAAGTTATTTGAGCTATAGTTTTGCAACGCAGCTTTAATAACTTGTAGTGATTCTGATGAGCTAAGCGTCAATTCTGCTGAACTAGACACCGATTCTGGTGAATTGGCCGTTGATTGCGCATTATGCTTCTTTTTACTAGAAAAAAATTTACCGAACATACCGAGTATCCATGGCATTAATTATTTGAGTATAAACGTTAAATTCTGTACTATTGCTGCCATTATTACCATCAAAACATTTATTTTTTATGTCTACTGCTATTTCTTCACCTTCTTCATCGCCAAAACGCAAAATATTAGTGACTTGTGCATTACCCTATGCCAATGGTTCAATTCATTTAGGTCACTTGCTTGAACATATTCAAACCGATATTTGGGTGCGTTTTCAACGTATGCGTGGTCATGAAACTTATTTTGTTTGTGCTGACGACGCTCATGGCACCCCAATAATGCTGAAAGCACAAGAGCTAGGCATTAGCCCTGAAGAAATGATCAATGCCGTTCGTGACGAACATATAGCGGATTTTGCTGATTTTCATATCAGCTTTGATAACTACCATTCAACCCACTGTGAAGAAAATGAAGCTTTAGCGAGCGATATTTATAATAAATTACATGCTAAAGGCCATATTAAAACGCGTACAATTTCTCAGTTGTTTGATCCTGAAAAAGAAATGTTTTTACCCGATCGTTTTATTAAAGGCACTTGCCCTAAATGTAAAGCAGAAGATCAAAATGGCGATAGCTGTGACGATTGTGGCGCAACCTATTCACCCACTGAAGTTTTAAACCCTCGTTCAGTTGTATCAGGTGCTACCCCGATATTAAAAGACTCAGAACACTATTTCTTTGACTTGCCTGCCTTTGAAGGCATGTTAAAAGACTGGATTCACAGCGGCGCTCTACAAGAAGAAATGGCCAACAAGCTTTCTGAGTGGTTCGAACAAGGCTTAAAGCAGTGGGATATTAGTCGAGATGCCCCCTACTTTGGTTTTGAAATTCCAAATGCCCCGGGTAAGTTTTTCTATGTTTGGTTAGATGCACCTATTGGCTACATGGGCAGTTTTAAGAACTTATGCAACAAAAATCCACAAATAGATTTCGATAGCTTCTGGAAGGAAAATTCAGATGCGGAGCTATATCACTTTATTGGTAAAGACATTATTTATTTCCATAGCCTGTTTTGGCCCGCGGTACTTGAAGGCGCAGGTTATCGTAAGCCTACCTCAGTTTATGCCCATGGTTTTGTTACTGTTAACGGCGCAAAAATGTCTAAATCGAAAGGTACTTTTATCAAAGGCCGTACTTATTTAGATCACTTAAACCCAGAATATTTACGTTATTACTACGCGGCTAAATTAACCAACCGTATTGACGATTTAGATTTAAACCTTGAAGATTTCGCTCAACGCGTTAACTCTGATTTGGTCGGTAAAGTAGTTAACATTGCCTCACGCTGTGCAAGTTTTATCACTAAGCGTTTTGATGGCATGTTATCAACTAATATTGACGATCAAGCACTGGCTGATGAAGTCATGAATGCCGGTGATAGCATAGCCGCTCATTATGAATCGCGCGACTTTGGCCGTGGCATGCGTGAAATTATGGCGCTTGCCGATAAAGTGAATGAATATATTGCCATCAAAGAACCTTGGCAGTTAGTCAAAGATGAAAGCAAACAGCAAGAAGTGCAAGATATTTGCTCGCTTGGCATTAACATGTTCCGCACGTTAATGATTTATTTAAAACCGGTATTACCTGTGCTTGCTGACAGTACTGCGACCTTCTTAAATGACGAATTGGTATGGGAAGGACATAAGACACTGTTAACAGGTCACAAAATCAATAAATTTAAAGCCTTATTGCAACGTGTTGATATGGACAAAGTCAATGCCATGACTGATGCATCTAAAGAAAATCTAGCACCCAGTTCAACGGCGACGAGCGCTGATAAAAAGACTAAAAAAGCCTCGAAAAAAGCAAAAACCGTCGACAACAGTGTCGCGCTTGCTAATCCGTTAGCGGCGGATCCACTTAGTGAAGAAATTCAATTTGACGATTTTGCTAAAATTGATTTACGTATCGCTAAGATAATCAATGCTGAGCATGTTGAAAAAGCGGATAAACTGCTTAAGTTAACCTTATCGCTTAATGACGATGACTCAGAAACTCGACAAGTATTCGCCGGGATTAAATCAGCCTATCAACCGGAAGACTTAATTGGTAAACACACCGTCATGGTTGCTAACTTAGCAGCGCGTAAAATGCGCTTTGGCATGTCAGAAGGTATGGTATTAGCCGCAGGTCCTGGTGGTGAAGATTTATGGATTTTAAACCCTGACGATGGCGCTAAAGCAGGCATGCGAGTTAAGTAAAACATAGCTGAAATTATCATGGGTATAAATATCAAGTCGATAGCGCAGTTTAAATGTTCAAAAAACAGTAACTGTTCACCACCGAGCCACGATGCTTCACAGAGGGCTCTTCGAGCTTACACAGAGACTTTGTTATCTTTGTTAGTCTCTGTGTAGTGCATAGCAAGCCCTACATGGATGTAGTTCACTTAGGTTATGCATGGAGCATATAACCTGCCTCGGTGCTCTCTGTGGTAAACATTTATAATTAACTTATCGACAACTAACTTATTGATAAAACACAAATTATTTCACTGGAAAAATAACAGAGTTTCTCGTCATGGTAAAAACAAATATTTTATTGGCACTTGCTATCAGTACACTGGTTTTATTGATAAGCGCTTGCAGTACAAATTATCAAATATCAACCAACTTAGATAAAGAAAACTTTCAGCACTACTTTTCAGCGGCTGAAGTTAACATCTATGAAAATGAACAAGATATTACTGCTCGCCATCAATTCATTGGCCTAGTTGAAGGACAAGACTGCCAAGAAAAACCATATCATGCAGTCCCAGATAAAATTAACGCCAGAACACAAGCAAGGCAACAGGCTTTTGAGCAAAAAGCTAATGCCATTGTTTTTACTGGTTGCGCCGAGTTAGCACCGGAGCAGTTAGCGCAACTAAGCCGCAGTAATGATGCTCAGCAATGTCATGCCATCATTATTTGTTATGGTAGAGCTTTTGCTGTCGAAGCCGATATTAAAGCTAACGATTGAAGCTAACTATTAAAAAAAGCGTAAATAATAATGAGCAATATCAACAACGCCATCACGTTCAACTATATTGGTCATGTTTTATCGCCATTTAAGGAAAAGTTTGCTATTCCACGTCAACCGGGTTTAGTAAGCGCCGCTCAGGGAAAGGTGGTATTAACCGGTGATGCCAATAATGCTGACTTGGTAAAAGAGTTAAGCCAGTTTTCTCATATTTGGCTATTATTTGTTTTTCATGGCACGCAAACCCAAGGTTGGAAGCCCCTTGTTAGGCCGCCTCGATTAGGAGGTAATAAAAAAATAGGTGTTTTGGCAACGCGATCAACCTTCAGGCCGAATCCTATTGGCATGTCGGTAGTTAAATTACTATCGATAGAAGTCAAAAATCAGCAAGTGATACTACACATTTCAGGGCTAGATTTATTAGATAAAACCCCTATCGTTGATATAAAGCCCTATGTGCCCTATTCTGATGCTCTACCCGATGCGCAAGCTGGTTTCGCGCAAGCACCACCAGCAATTAATTTGTCAGTGGTTTTTAGTGACAGCGCACAATTAGCGTTAAAAGAATTTAGTGAAAAATGGCCTGAATTAGCACCACTTATTGAGCAAGTACTAGCGCAAGATCCTCGCCCAGCGTACAAGCAAGGCAAGAATGATGAAAAAATATATGGCATGACCTTATATGACTTAAATATTGAATGGCAAATGCAAAACTTAACAAGTTTACTCGTCACTAAAATATCTAAAATATAACAATTTCAATGAGTGCTCGAGTAAACTGTATAGCCAAGTAATTATTTAACGATTTTACCGCCTTTCATCACAAAATCAACGTCGAGTAATTCTTCAATATTCTTTAAAGGGTTACCATCAAAAGCGATAATATCGGCTATTTTACCTTGCTCTATTGTGCCTAAACTAGTCGACATACCGATTAAATCAGCGCCATAGACGGTGGCTGACTTCAATATTTCGCTATTTTTCATCCCTGCTCGCGCCATTAATACCCCTTCTTTACCGTTATTACCGTGAGGGGAAACACCACTGTCGGTGCCATAAGCAATTTTAACCCCTGATTTAAAAGCGTTTTTAAAATTATCTATCATGTCGGCACCCACACGAATAGCTTTGGCTTTAATGGCTTCAGACATAAAATTAGTATTTTTAGCAAGACTTACTACCGTATCGCCTGCCATAAGCGTTGGCACTAAATAAGCGCCTGACTTTTTAAAGAGTTTAACACTTTCTTTATTGGCATAGCTGCCGTGCTCTATACTATCTACGCCTGCACGAAGTGCGGCATTAATGCCATCAGCGGCATGCGCATGGCTAGCGACTTTTCGACCTAGCGCATGAGCAGCAGCAACCACTTCTTTTAACTCATCATCAGCCATTTGCTGGCCTGTACCAGTATTCGTATCAGATAACACGCCACCGGTTGAGGTGATTTTAATCACATCAGCACCAAACTTTATCGCCCGACGCGTAGCGCGGCGACAATCATAAGGGCCGTCACAGACGGTTTTACTGGTGCGCATGACTAAAATATCAGGACTTAAACCATCAACATCGCCATGACCACCTGTAACAGAAACCGATGTGCCAGCGGCAATAACCCGTGGGCCTTCAATCCAGCCTTTAGCTATGCCGTCACGCAGGGCAAAAATTTGCTCAGCGCTTGCGCCAAGATCTCTGACCGTGGTGAAGCCTGCCATTAAGGTTTTTTTCGCGTTAAAAGCACTTTGCATTAATACATCAGCATCTGACATGCGCAGTGCTTGGCTATCATTCTTCGGCCCTAACTCACCTTGTAAATGCACGTGCATATCCATCAACCCAGCCATAACAAAACTTGATGACAAATCGATGAGTTGTGCATCTTTCGCTATTTTTTCAGCGCTAACAAAGCCTTTTTGAATACTGGATATTTTGCCGTCAGAGATAATGATTGTTTGCTTAGTTAATGGCTTTTCACCGGCAACTTGTAATAAAGTGCCGGCATGGATCACTTGGGTTTGCGCGAGTAAATTAAAAGAAGAAAAAAGGGAAAGTGCAAGTAAGGAGTGTTTTAAGGTTTTAATAGCATTTGTTGTTTTTATAGTCATGGTATATTACTCACTGTTTAATCGACTTGATGTAAAAATTAATGATAACTGCCAATACCTTAGCAGTTATCTTTAATTCGTCAATAGATTAACAAAAAAGCAACATTTAGCTTTAGTGCTGATGACCACCAACGCCATGAGCATGACCGTGCTCGACTTCTTCATCGCTTGCAGCACGTACCTCAATAACTTCAACATCAAAAGTGATCACTTTGCCTGCTAATGGCGGATTAATATCGACAGTCACCATAAATTTACCCGCTTTAACAACGGTTACTTGGCGTTGACCTTGCTCAGTGTTAACAACGGCGACCATACCTGCTTTCCATTTGGCATTTTTGCTTGGTACACCTTGTAAATGCTTAACAGGTACACGTTCTACCAAGTCTTCTTGGCGTTCACCATAGGCATCTTCAGGCTGTAACGTGACGCTGAACTTATCACCCGCTTCTTTATCGGTTAGCGCTTTCTCTAAGCCTGCTAAGGTATTGTTTGCACCATGCAAGTAAGCCATAGGCTCATTGCCCTGAGATGACTCTAATGTTTCACCTGCTTCATCTTTTAACACATAGTGAAACTGCACAACGGTTTTATCTGTAATTTTCATTTTCGTCTCCGACATTTTTTTCTCCAGCACTTTCTTCTCCAAATATAAGCGTTAACTTAATTTGAATTCTATAAATAATGGTGCGCAGTTTAGCATTAAACACCCTAGTGTTACGCTCATTTATGCCCACAACAGCAAAATAACCACGCTTAATATAATAAAAAACATACCAAGGTATTCAATGGCGGTTATTTTCTCTTTAAACAAGCGATAAGTGAGTGCTAAAGTAATAAAAAACTCCACCTGTCCTAGCGCTTTGACATAAGCGGCGGTTTGAAAACTTGCGCCAGTAAACCAACCGATAGAGCCAAGCACGCTAGTAACGCCAACAAACAAACATAAACGCCAATGCTTGAGCATCAAGCCGAGTTGCTTTTTGTCTTGAAAATAAACGTAAGTAACCGAAATAACAGTTTGTACTGTGATCATGAAAACCAAAGTTATTGCCGCACTCACCATTAAATCGGTATGAAGCGCTAAACTAGACTCACGAATAAGTAACGTGGTAATGGCCAAACCTAAACCTGCAGCAAGTCCAAAAGCTAAACCAGCCATGGCATCAGAGCCAGCTAATATTTCTCTTGGGTTAAAGCTAACCTTTGAAACAAAGAACACGCCAACAACACCAACAATAACGCTAAACCAACCCATAAAACTTAATGGCGCAGCAAATAACAAGGCACCAACAATGGCAACTTGAATGGCTTCTGTTTTGGCAAGGCTAGTCGCCACAGCAAAGTTTTTATAACGAAAAGCGGCAACTAAGCAGACAGTACCAATAATTTGAGTGACACAAGCAATTAACGCATAACCCAAAAAGTCATTATTGAGGATTGGTACAGAGACTTCACGAAATTCTAGCAGCCACCATAAATAGCCCCACGCAAATGGCAATGCATAGACATAACGCACCGCGGTTGTTGCCATTGAATTTAACTTGCCAGAAAGCTGTTTTTGCCCAGCCGTGCGTATAGCCTGCATAGTAGCGGCAAGCAGGGTGAAATAAATCCAATTGGGCTCTGAAATAGATAACACGGGTATTCCTTTTTTTAACGGTTAGCTTGCTACGAAAGCAAACTGTTTGTCTAACACACTAACACCCAAACCACTTTGTTTTGTTACCTTGACCTGCACCGCAATACGCTCTTTTAGCGCCTCGACATGGCTGATAATACCAATCATTTTACCACTGGCATTGAGGTTATCTAAAGCATCGAGGGCTATCTCTAAAGTATCATTATCTAAGGTGCCAAAACCCTCATCTAAAAAGAGTGAGTCGATACTGGTTTTACTACTGACCAAATCAGACAACGCCAATGCTAAGGCTAAACTCACCAGAAAACTTTCCCCACCTGAGAGCGTTTTAGTATCGCGAACACTGTCTCCTTGCCAAGTATCAAGCACTTGTAAACTTAACGCTTCACTTTGTTGGCATTGTAACTGGTAACGACCATCAAGCTTATTCAGTTGTTCATTAGCGAGATAAACGAGATTATTAAGGGTTAGCCCTTGGGCAAATTTTCTAAATTTAGCGCCGTCAGCAGAGCCTATTAAACTGTTGAGATAAGCAAGTTCATCTAAAGTAACTTGTTCACTTTCAATTTGTTTTAATAAGCCTTGTTGTTTTAGTTTACCTCGTTGATCATGATTAATGGCTTGTTGAACTTGTCCTAATTTTATTTGTTGTTGTTTAAGTTGCTCGGTTGAATTTTCAAGTTCAATGTCGATATTTTCTAACGAAAGCGCTGTTAACTTTTCAAGATCGCTGGCGCTTTTTTTAACAGACAGAGCAAGTGATTGTTCAGCGTCAATTTTAGCTTGCTCATAGTCTAACAATTGCTGTTTTGCCCTTTGCTTTTGCCCTAAAAGCTGTTGTGATTGGGCTGTAATAGCTTGCTGCTCTTTTTGTAGCGCAGTAAGTTTAGCTTTGGTGTCACTAGCTTGCCCTAAAATTTCTTTTCTAACAAAATCAGACTGTTGATTGTCATTATTATAACCCAGCTCAACAAAAGCAGTTACGCGTAACTGCTTTTTAGCTTGTAGCTGACTATTGAGTGTCTCATCTTGCTGCACTAGGCTTGCTAATTGTTGCTCGGCCTGTGTAACTTGTGCCACGGCTAAAGCAGTTGTTTGTTCAACGGTTGCTAAGCTAGCCAAAAGTGTTTGTAACTGGGCTGATTTTTGCTCAAGCAAAGTTACTTGCTGCTGTAAAATTTGCAGCCAATCCTCTGCATTTGAATCGATAATTTTTATCGCGTTTACATCAGCAACGAGTACCGCTTCCATATTAATCTGTTCAGCTTTTAATTGCTGCTGCGCTAAATTTTGCTGCGTTAATTCATGCTGAGCATGATTGAGTTTTTCTTTTATTAACGCTTCTTGATGCTGCGTTTGTGCTACTAGCTGATTAACATCCTGTAATGCTTGATTGCTGATAACAACACGCTGGCTATGCTGATTAAACTCATCACTAAACTGGTGTAATTGTTTAACTTGCCTACTGATTTGTGCGCATTTTTGCTCAATCAGAGCTAAGTTTTCCAGCGCTAAAGGTTCAGACAGTGGCAAAGCAGCAAAGTTGTTTGATAACTCAGCTTGTTCAGCCGCGATTTTTCTCTCACGCTCATTATTCGCTTTTATATCGGCTTTTAATTGACCTTCTTGCTTCGCAAGCCCTTTACCTTGCTCTTCTAAGTGCTCTAACTCGCGGTGAATGTTATGCAAGCGTTTTTGCTGCTCATCAGTATTTATGGCTTGATAGTCAGTAATAGCAGGATGCTCGACAGAGCCACACAAAGGACAAGGTTGCTCAGGCTGTAACTTGGCTCTGTGCTCACTCAGCGCCATAATTGTTTGCTGTTGCGCAATTAACGTTTCAACATCAAGCTTTTGCTGTTTGGCATTAATAAATTGTTGCCGTAACTCGGTTAACTGTAATTCAGTCGTTGTTAGTGTCGGTATTAAACCTTGGTTTTGAGCGACTAACTGCCCTAATTCATGCGAAAAATTATGATAACGCTTAGCCAGCTGTTGTGCCTGTTGCAAGATATTTTGCTGTTGTTGCCAACTATTTATTTTGCTATTTAGTGACTCATTTATTGAAGCACTTGTTAATGACTCCTCCCTAAGCCCAACAGTACCAAGCAAGGAGGCATTATCACTAAGTAACTGTTTTTGATCTACATCAAGCGCTTGTACTTGTACCACTAAGACTTGTTGCTGCTGTTGATTTTTGCTTAACAAACTTTGTTGATTTTTCTGCTCCGTAATCAATAATTGCTGATTGTTTTGGCTTAACGTTAACTGCTGTGCTATTTCAGTAATTTTTGTTTGTATTTGCGCTATTTGATTTTCTTGATTAGCCCATAAAGGTAATTTTTCTTTTACCTTCGTCAGTGTTTGATGTTCAGTAAGATAAGCTTGTAGCTGGGCAATCTCGGCAATTAGCTGTGCTTGCTCAGTTTGGCTTTGCTGCTGCTTTTGCTGTGACTTATCGACCACTTGCTTATGGGCGTTTATTTGGCTCGATACTTGGCTTATTTGAGTGCTGACGTTGGCAATGTCACTATCTAACGGCAGAATATCGTTAATAAGCTTAGCTTCAATGATATTATGTTCAGCTTGCTGTTTTTCTTGCTCGATTAAGCAAGCGTCTATCACTAATTGACTTTCAGCTACTTGCGCTTCAGTTTGCTGACCTTGCCGTGTTAATTCATCAAGTTGGGCTAGCTGTTTTTGTTGTGCTTGGCTCGCTAAGGTTAAGTTTTTTAATGCTAAATAAGTTGATTGCACAAGGTTGATTTGATCATTTTGCCCCGTTAACGCGGTTTGTTCAGCTTGTAATTCATCGAACGCTTGCTCAGATAATAAACTCACCCCTTGGGCTGTTGCTTGCATAAGCAGCAAAGACTTTTCAGCGGCTTTATGATTTTCAAAGACTTGTTTTGAAATATCACCATATATTTGCGTACCCGTTAACTGCTCCAACAGTTGCGCTCGATCATTAGCAGGGGCATTTAAAAAGGCGGCAAACTCTCCTTGCGACAACATCATAGATTTTCTAAACCGTGAAAAATCTAAGCCGGTTATTTCGGCTATTTTACTGCGCACCGTTTTAAGCTTTTCCGCAATAATAGTACCGTCAATTAGTGCCAGCTCAGCGGTTGGCTCTAATAAATTACCATCGGTTTTATTACGGGCACGTTTTTGACTCCAAAAAGCACGATAACATTGGCCTTTTACTTCAAATTCTACCTCTGCCATGCAATGGGCGGTAAAGCGTGTCATCAGTTGATTTTGTTTTTTAGAAATACCTAATCCCGTGGAAGAATTTAACCGAGGCGTTTGGTGATAAAGCGCTAAACAAATAGCATCAAGAATACTGGTTTTTCCTGCGCCAGTGGCGCCTGTGATAGCAAAAAGGCCATTACTATCAAACGGCTCTTCGGTAAAATCTAACTGCCAAGCATCCTTTAAAGCGTTAATGTTTTCAAAGCGTAAGCGTAATATTTTCATGACTCACCTGCTGATAATACTTGCGCGACCGTTTGCTTAAATAACGTTTGTAACTGCTCTTTACGCGCAACAACCTCCGCACTATATTGCTTGTCTTCATCAGCCTCTTGTTTATCATTCAGCTCTTGCTTATCATTCACCTCGTTTGACCAAGTTTCTTGCTTTAAGCGCGAGCTAAAGACTTCTTCTAAGGTTAATTCGCTTAAGGTGCTTTGATCTTCTTTATTGGCTAGCAGCAAACGTTTTCTAACTTGCTTTTCTCGCCTAACCAATAAAACTTCAACGGGAAAGTCTTTGACTAAAGCGATAATTTTGGGTTGTAAATCACTTAATAAGCCCGTATTTGACAGTTCGATATCAAGCCAAATTTTCATTGCTGTTGTCTTTGCTAACAAGTCTTTTGCTAATAACTCACTTCCTAATAACTCATTAACTAGTGTTGCAACGGCTTGGCTTAAATTTTCTATCGATGTTTTGACCATAGCCAATGGTTGAAAGCACGGTACGATTAAATCGGTAATGGTTGCTAATTTACCTTGTTCAAAATCAACCATTAATACTCGTTTATTTTGCTTAGCTTCGTCAAAGCTGAGCGCAATAGGTGAGCCACAATAACGAATATGTTCAGTTTTACCGACTTTTTGCGCGCGATGAATATGTCCTAAGGCAATATAATCAGCCGCAGGGAAAGCATTGCTTGGTAATGCTTCGAGTGTACCAATGTAGATATCACGCACAGAATCAGATGCCGTAACACCTAAAGCGGTTAAGTGACCGGTGGCAATAATAGGAAGTTTGTTTTGTTTGTCGCTAGTTGCTTGCAAGGAAGCAAGTTGCTGCGCCTGTTCAAATAAGGCTTGGTAATGGCTAACAATGGCTTGTTGTAAGCTTTTCGACTTATCTGTAGCTGATTGACCAGCTTGGCTTTTAATAACATCACGTGGGCGGATAAAAGGTACGGCGCAAATCACCGCTTGTGGCTTACCTTGTTTATTGTTGACAACAAACACTTGCTCGGCCAAATTATTGGTAATATTGATATCGGTAACATTAGCAATAACACGGGTCGATAACGCCGCCAATATTTCTTTCGACTCGGCCAACATGCTAACCGAGTCATGATTGCCCGCTAAGACAATTAACTGACAATCAGTCGCTTGCAAATCACTGATAAAATTAAAATACATTTGCCGCGCATAACTTGGCGGCGTCGCGGTATCAAAAATATCACCCGCAACAATAATGGCATCAACCTCATGCTTTTTAGCTTGCGTTAATAACCAATTGAGAAACTGTTGATGTTCATTAGCACGGCTTTTGCCATAGAAGTACTGACCAAGATGCCAGTCTGAGGTGTGAATTATGCGCATAAATACAAAGGGAAATTATAAAAAGAGGACTTAATAGGTTGATAATTCTACCTGATTAGGATAAATAAACCATTAAAGATATTAAAAATACAGTAACTGTTCACCACCGAGCCGTGATGCTGCACAGAAGGCTCTTCGAGCCGACACTGAGACTTTGTTATTCTCGGTGCTCTCTGTGGTAAATATTACTCAGCTAAATAAATACAAAATAAATACAAAATAAACAATACTGAGCAAAAATGACCCCGGCAACCAAACAACTTACACAACAAAAAATCGCTTTTGAAACCCTTCAATATCAGCATGACGCTCATGCTAGTTCGTTTGGCCTTGAGGCCGTTGAAAAGTTAGCTCTTGCAACTGAGCAAGTGTTTAAAACCCTTGTGGTTTGCACTGACACCGATAAATTAGCCGTTGCTATAGTTCCTGTTCATCTAAAACTGAACTTAAAAGCGATGGCTAAAGCCTTGCGGGTTAAAAAAGTTACCATGGCGGATGCCAAACGTGTCGAAGCTAGCACGGGTTATGTGTTGGGCGGCGTTAGTCCGTTAGGTCAAAAGAAAAAGCTAGCAACGGTTATAGATGATAGCGCTCAAGAGTTGGCAAAAATTTACGTCAGTGGCGGCAGACGAGGACTGGAAATAGCCTTGTCGCCAGATGACTTAGCTAAAATGTGTCAGGCGACGTTTGCCGCTATTTCGAGTTAATTATTTTATCTTTGCTTGATTAAAAGTCATAATAATTCAAACGCACAGCAATTAAACTAGTTTCCCCCTAGCAATATCTACCGCAACCACTTTATATTCAGGGCATTTGGTATGTTTGTCGGTGATGTCACCGGTAACTCTGTTGATCATCGGCTCAGGAAAATGGAAGGTAGTAAACAGGGTACCTTGTTTAACTTTATCGCTTATTTGTGCCGTTAAGGTAATTTCACCACGGGCAGAAAACAGCCTAACTTGGCTGCTATTCGTAATACCTTTTGCTGTTGCATCTTGAGGGTTTACCAGTAAAACATCTTCACTAACAATGTCTTCATTGCCTGATCTACGTGTCATAGTACCGGCATTATAATGCTCTAAATTACGACTAGTGGTTAAAATAAAAGGGAATTTATCACTGTTTTTTAAGTGATCCCCGCAAAAAATGGCACAATGTGTGATATTTCTGCCAGCACCTTTTCTGCCAACTATTTTCTCTCGCTTGAGCATTATTACTCTGAGCCGTATTATCAGCTGTGCTATCGGGAGTAATACTATCAATATCAGTGAAATCACTGATGACACCTTCACTAAATAGTAAACCAAGGATCAAGAATTGATCATCGCCTAACGATCGCATGGTAATGGCGAATACTTTAGATTGAGCTACCGCATCTTGGTTATGCCATTGCAAATTAATTTGTAGCGGCTGCTCAGTAACAACACTGTCGTGTTCAAGCACCCTGCTAGGCTTACTTTTACGAGTATAAATGACTTTATCAACACGTTTTACCATTTGCTGTATAGCGGCAAAATTTGCCATTCGCTACTCACTTAACCATTTTTTATATTAACTAAAGTCTAACGTCTTAAAATTAAACTGGAAAGCTGATAGTACAAAGCCAACTTTTAATTAATGAGCTATTTGTAAGGCTTCTGTTGCAAGTTGCAGGCTAGTTGCTAGATTAATCAAGGTATGAAAGAAAAACAAAATGATTCAACAAGGACTGATCATGGCTTCTGATGTAGAAATTGCCCAACAATTTACCCCTAAACCTATTCATGAAATTAGCGATCAGCTCAATATAAAACCGCAGCATGTACTACCTTATGGCCGAGATATGGCGAAAATATCCCTTGATGCTTTAAAAACCAAATCGACAACACAAGGTAAATTAATCTTAGTATCGGCCACGACGCCAACACCTTCAGGAGAGGGAAAAACCACTACCACTACCACTATTGGCTTAGGACAAGCATTTGCCCTGTTAAATGAATCAGTTTGCTTGGCATTACGTGAACCCTCTCTTGGCCCTTGTTTAGGCATGAAAGGTGGCGCAACTGGTGGTGGTTACAGCCAAATAATGCCTAGCGATAAAATTAACTTACATTTCACTGGCGATTTTCACGCCATTACCAGCGCAAACAACTTACTTTCTGCGGCAATCGATAATCACATTTATCAAAATAATGTCCTTAATATTGACCCCCGCCAGTTAGTTTGGCGTCGTGTTATTGATATGAATGATCGTAGCTTACGAAACATAGTGCTTGGCCTTGGCGGTAAAATGCAAGGTGTGCCCCGCGAAGGCGGCTTCGACATTACCGCCGCATCAGAAGTCATGGCCATGTTATGTTTAGCGAATGATTACGCTGATTTGAAAACACGGCTTGATCGCACCTTAATTGGTTACACTTACGACAGTAAAGCCATTTATGCCAAAGATCTAGAAATTACTGGCGCGATGATGGCCTTGCTACGCGATGCGATGCAACCTAACTTAGTACAGTGTTTTGAAGGTACTCCGGCTTTTGTTCATGGTGGCCCTTTTGCCAATATAGCTCATGGTTGCAACAGTGTTATTGCCACGCGCATGGCAATACATCATAGCGACTGGGCAATAACAGAGGCTGGTTTTGGTTTTGATTTAGGCGCGGAAAAATTCTTCGATATAAAATGCCGAGTAGCACAATTAGATCCCGATGCGGTGGTGCTCGTCACTACAGTTCGTGCGTTAAAAATGCATGGCGGTAAAGATAAACATAATTTAACCGTTGAAGATTTAAGTGCCGTTGCTAAAGGTTTAGAGAATTTAGATAAACACATAGAAAGTGTTGAATTATTTAATAAGCACCCTGTGGTGGCATTAAACCGCTTTGTGTCTGATACCGATGCAGAGATTGCTTTAATAAAGGCGCGCTGTGTTGAGCATGGTGTTTCATTTGCTGAAACCACGCACCATGCTGACGGCGGCAAAGGTGCCATTGAGTTAGCGAAAGCGGTCATGGCATCAATAGCTAAAAGCAAACCATTTAAACCACTGTATGAACTCGACTTATCGGTGGTGGATAAAGTGCGCAAAGTTAGCCGTGCCATGTATGGTGCCACTGATGTCGCTTTTTCCAAACAAGCAGAGAAAGACTTACAACATGTTGAGCAATTAGGCTTAACCCACTTACCTATTTGTATTGCCAAAGCGCCAAGTTCATTATCTGACGACCCTACTTTACATGGCAGGCCAAGAGATTTTGAAGTCACCGTTAACTCAATACAAATTAATGCTGGTGCCGGGTTTTTAGTAGTGCTGACCGGTAATATTATGCGTATGCCTGGTTTGCCGAAAAAACCTGCTGCTAATAATATTAACTTACTTGTTAACGGTGTTATTGAAGGCTTAGAATAACAATGTAACAATGTAAATTATTTCAAAGCCTTACTTAAAACCTTACTTAAAATTCATTAATCAATAAAGCACTCCAAAGTGTAGACATTTAAATTGTTAAAATAAATTAAACTGGTTAAAGTATTAGCATGATTTAACCTTAAGAAAATAAATACTCTTTCCATTTTAAAGTCGCGTTTAAAAACTAACGTTTAGAAAGTACCGTTAAGTTACACGGAGTTTCATCAGGATATGAACATTTTTCTACTTATTGCTGGTACATTGAGCGCAATCGCTGCCATATTACACTTAGCTTGTATCTATTTTGGTGCCCCTTGGTATCGATTCTTTGGGGCGGGTGAACAAATGGCGGTGCTTGCTGAACAAGGTAGTATCCAACCCACTATGATCACTAGCTCAATTGTGCTTGTGCTTAGTGTTTGGTCGCTTTATGCCTTCTCTGCGGCTGGCGTTATTTTTAAGTTACCTTTGATGCGCTTAGCGCTGGCCTTAATTACGCTAATTTATTTAGCTCGCGGGGTTGCTGGTTTCTTTTTAATAAATACTCCTCTGGGTCGCTCCCCTGAGTTTTGGCTTTGGAGCTCTGCTATTTGTTTATTTTTTGGTATGATTCATCTTATTGGTTTAAAGCAACAATGGGCACGTTTATAGGCAAGGTATTGATGAAACTAGCAAGAACGATTAAAACATATTCCATAGCTTTTCGGCCATAATTCCATGGTTTACCTTATGTAATCGAGACACGACTAAATCTATGATATGTGTCTTTATATAATCACTATTTATTGAAATAAGCTCGCCACTTTCTAATTCAGTTTCAATGAGGAACGAAGGCATGTGTCCCCACGCCATACCTTGTTTGATGATTTCTTTTTTTGTATGTTGATCACCAACAGAAATGGTTGGTGAGTGTTCAGAAACAAAGTGATTTTTTGTATCAAGCTTCTCTGTGGTATCCCGTATTACACATTGCGTGTATTGAACTAAATTAGAATATTTTAACCTGTTGTGTACAGGCATAGTTAAAAATTCAGGGGCAACCACGGCTATGATTTCGACCCGACCAAAATCTTTATATTCATATCGAATGTCTGATTTATCAATATGATGAACAATTAAATCAGCCTGCCCATTCAATAAACGTTCATTTACACCTTCTAAATTATCAAACAGTAAGTTGAGGTGGGTAAATGTATTTTCTCTAGAAAATGTTCTCAAGATGGATAATGCACTTCCCAAAGGCGTGATATCACCAATGGCAATATTAAGTTCAGTTTCTTCGTTATTTTCTAGATGGAGAGATAATGATCCTAACTCATTGATATTATCTAAAATACGTTGAGCACTTTTATAAAAAACTCGGCCTTCTTTGGTGAGAGTAATTCGATATCCTGTTCTATCAAAAAGCGAAAAATTTAGTTCATTTTCAAGTTTTTTTAGTGCAGTGATCACACTTGGGTGTGTTTTATTAAGGTATTTTGCACCCGATTGAATACTGCCCTGTGTGATAACGGCATTAAGGGTAAATAGTTGATGAAGTGTAATATTCACTATGTAGAAAAACCTTACAAAGAATGTAAAAACATTGTACTTTTTTGATTGATTTTTTTCAACTAACCTAGCGCCTCATTCATTATTTAGAGGTATTTATGAAAGCAATTGTTATTGGTCATTACGGTGGTGTCGAGCAGTTAACCTTAAAAGAGCTCCCGATGCCAAAACTTGAAGAAGGTGACATTCTTATTCGCATAAAAGCCTTCGGTATAAACCGAGCAGAAACTTATATGCGCCAAGGATTATGGGGTGATGTGGCTGAAGTTAGCGGCATAGAGTGTGTGGGAGAAATAGAACAGGATCCCTCAGGAAGATATATAAAAGGTCAGAAAGTCGCAGCAATAATGGGGGGGATGGGACGCACGAAAAATGGCAGCTATGCTGAATTTACGGCTATTTCATCTAACAATATTTTCCCCATTGATACCTTGCTAAGTTGGGAGGATTTTGCGGCTATTCCAGAGTCCTATGCCACAGCTTGGAGTTGCTTGTATGAAAACATGCAGATTAAAGAAGGAGCTGTTATTTTTGTCCGCGGAGGAACATCTGCTTTAGGTCAAGCAGCAATTAATATTGCATCTAATATCAATAATGTAACGGTTTTAGCATCTACTCGCTCACAAGAGCACTGTGCGCTGTTAAAAGAGCTTGGTTGTGCGCAGGTATTTATTGAAAATGAAA
Organism: Colwellia sp. 39_35_sub15_T18; assembly: GCA_002162675.1. Taxonomy (GTDB): domain Bacteria; phylum Pseudomonadota; class Gammaproteobacteria; order Enterobacterales; family Alteromonadaceae; genus Colwellia. Next base: position 69,481 of record MAAE01000024.1, read on the forward strand.
ACCTTAGTGCTGATGTAGTTCAACAATATCCTCAAGGTATTGATAGTGTGATGGATATTGTAGGTAACACAACGTTGTTAGATTCCATCAAAATGGTTAAGAAATCTGGCTATGTTTGTAATGCGGGTTTTTTGGGTGGCGGTGCGGCAATACTTTTCAATCCATTAACTGATTTAATGCCCTCGGTAAATTTAAATTTATTTGCCAGCTTTATGCTTGGGAGCGAAAATTTCCCTTTAAGTAATATCCCTATGCAAACAATTGTACGTAATGCTGAGTCGGGATTGTATAAAGTTAAACCTGCCAAGATTTTAAGTTTTGATGAAGTGCCTGAAGCACATAAATTGATGGAAAGTAACCTTGCGTATGGCAAGATTGTAGTTCAATTATAAAAAACATAACATGCCAAAACACACAGATTTGGCTAAGTTATTTTCAGATATTAGTTGAGGGGCTAGCTGCTTTTAAAATTATGATGCCACGAATACGTCCTTTAATGAAGGTGTTTATGGCTCTACTAGCAAAAAGGTCGAGTGTTTATTTTATCCTTGCTATTTTATTGCTTATTCCCCAAAACAAAAAACTGTAAATATAGAGTAAATATTTGAAATATTGGTATAAAAATTATAAGTTAGCAATAATTAAGTTTTAAATCTGACAAAACAACAACCTGTGAAAAATAAAACTTTCCTGCCTGATAAGCAATTATATAAATGGAGTTCTTATTGTCATCAGTACCTAAAAACAAAATAGAGTTACAAAAAGCCATTACCCTAGCCTTTGATAAAGTACTGGCTGATTACTTGAGTATTCCTGCTGAAATGTCACGTAAAATAGGCGTAACGGGCAATGTGAAAGGAACTGAGATCAGTGTTAACGACACGATTGCTTATCTTATTGGCTGGGGAGAATTAGTTATAAAATGGTACGCTTTAAAATCTAAGGGTGAACCGGTAAATTTTCCAGAAACGGGATATAAATGGAATGAACTCGGCCAATTAGTACAATCTTTTCATTCGCAATACCACCAGTGGACTTATGAAAAACTTCTTATGGAGTTTAAGGTAACGATTGCAAATATTTTGCTCTTAGTTGAATCTTTAGACAATAAAAAACTCTATGATGAAAGTTGGTATGAGCACTATACATTAGCTAAAATGATCCAATTCAATACCTCTTCAGCAATGATTAACATGCGTGCTAAGGTAATAAAATTCAAAAAGATAAACCACATTAAATAATAATTTATATTATTGAACAAACAATTATCAACACATAACAAACTGGAGCTCGGATGATAAAAACATATCTTTTTGATTGGGGCGACACGTTAATGGTCGACTTCCCTAATACTATGGGCAAAATGTGTGATTGGGAAATTATTGAAGCGGTTGCTGGCGCTAAAGAAGCTTTAGCAGTACTCTCCAAAAACGCCAACATATATATTGCTACGGGCGCAGCTGATTCGACTGAGTTAGAAATTCAACTCGCTTTTGAGCGCGCAGATTTAAGCCAATTCATTTCGGGTTATTTTTGTAAAGCTAACTTAGGACTGTCAAAAGGCAGTTCCGAATTTCTCAAATCTATCCTGTCAACATTGAATACACCCGCAGCTAGTGTCGCTATGGTGGGTGATAATTTTGAAAAAGATATTAAACCAGCTATTGCCGTTGGCATTAAACCTTTCTGGTTTACCAACAATAAAACAGCATTAGTGCCAGATAAGGTCAACGTAATAAATAAGCTAAGCGAACTGTACCTATAAATAGTTAAACGGCGGCGAAAGGCTGTTAGCTTTGCGCCGCCACCAACCATAGTAAGCTATTTTATTATTGCTTAACGAAGCATTAACTGTTTTTATATCAATTTAACTATCGGAGTTGTACATGGAATTTATACAAGGATTATTACTGATCACATCAATTCATATTTTGGCTGCCGCTTCACCTGGGCCTGATTTTGTTTTGGTATCGCAACAAACACTCTCCAATGGTAAAAAATCAGGTTTAATGTGCAGTATCGGCATTGCCCTTGGCCTTTCGATTCATATTATTTATTCAGCCTTTGGCTTAGCCGCTATTATTGCTAATTCTTCCAGCGCCCTTTGGGCAATAAAATTATTAGGCGGTGGTTACCTCATTTATTTAGGGATTAAAGGTCTCAAATCAAAGCCAGCAGTCAGCCCAAAAACTCAGCAAGAAAAAGCCATTAAGTATTCGGCTAAAAAAAGCATAGGTATTGGCTTTTTATGTAATGCCCTTAATCCTAAAGCCCCAATATATTTTGTCTCGTTATTCACGTTAGTGCTTTCACCTGACATGCCGATACTTCATATCGCATTGTATGGACTTTGGATGATGATCATTCAATTATCATGGTTTTCTCTTGTTGTGACACTGTTATGCCAGCCAACAATCAATAAAAAATTCAAAAGAATGGGGCACGTAATTGATCGTGTCTTGGGTGGGGCAATGGTCGCTTTAGGATTAAAAGTCATTGTAACGCGCTCAAATTAATGGGTAACAACAAGCGTCAAACAAAAATTAGTACTTAAAAAGAGAAGTAAATAAACAGGGAGTTACATTTTTTTCAAGAAAATTATCGCCCCACATCCGATGATGTGAGGCGATATAGAAATGCTTATATAAAAACCTCAGCCATGGCGGCCAAGATTTTGAAAGAAAGCTAGCTTTTTTCGGCTAATTTTTCAGCCAAATATAACCACGTTGGCAACACCGTATCAGGGTTGAGTGACACGCTATCAATGCCCTGCTCTACTAACCATGCCGCAAAGTCTTCGTGATCTGATGGACCTTGACCACATATACCCACGTACTTGCCACGTTTTTTACAGGCGCTAATTGCCATTGACAATAATATTTTTATGGCAGGATCACGTTCATCAAACAAGTGCGCAATTAAACCAGAGTCTCTATCTAAACCAAGTGTTAATTGGGTTAAATCGTTAGAGCCAATAGAGAAGCCGTCAAAATAATCAAGGAATTGATCGGCAAGCAAGGCGTTAGACGGTAATTCACACATCATGATAATGCGTAAACCGTTTTCACCGCGTTTCAAGCCATGCTCGGCAAGAATATCAATAACTTGGGCGGCTTCACCTAAGGTACGCACAAACGGGATCATCACTTCAACATTGGTTAAATCCATGTCATTGCGAACACGTTTAAGTGCTTCACATTCAAGGGCAAAACAATCACGGAAGTCTTTTGAAATATAACGAGCCGCACCACGATAACCAATCATAGGATTTTCTTCGTCTGGTTCGTATTCTTCACCACCAACCAAGTTAGCATATTCGTTAGATTTAAAATCAGACATACGAACAATAACTTTTTCTGGTGAATAAGCCGCAGCAAGTGTTGAAATGCCTTCCGTTAGTTTCGCGATATAAAATTCAACTGGGCTGTCATAACCAGCAATAATATCGTTAATTTCATCTTGTAAATCAGCCGACTGTTTATCAAAATTCAACAACGCTTTCGGGTGAACACCAATCATTTTATTGATGATAAATTCTAAACGCGCCAAGCCAATACCTGCGTGCGGTAATTTAGCAAAAGCAAAAGCTCGGTCAGGGTTACCCACATTCATCATGATTTTAAGGGGTAATTCTGGCATTGCATCAATTTCAGAAGTGGTAACAGTGTAATCAAGCTTACCTTGATAAATAAAACCTGTGTCACCTTCAGCACAAGAAACAGTAACTTCATCACCCGTTTTAATGATTTCAGTGGCATTACCACAACCAACAACCGCAGGAATACCCATTTCACGAGCAATAATAGCGGCATGACAAGTTCTACCACCACGGTTAGTCACAATAGCAGAAGCACGTTTCATGATCGGCTCCCAATCGGGATCTGTCATATCGGTGACTAAAACGTCGCCCGGTAAAATTTTATCCATTTCATCAAGAGAGGCTAAAACTTTAACTTCACCGCTACCAATTTTATGACCAATAGAACGACCTTCACAAATAACTTTTGCTGTTGTTTGTAGCTGGAATTGTTCCATGATATTAGAATTTTCGCGGCTCTTCACCGTTTCTGGACGGGCTTGTACAATATAAAGTTTGTTGTCTAAACCATCTTTTGCCCATTCAATATCCATGGCGCGACCGTAATGTTTTTCAATAATTACCGCTTGTTTGGCAAGCTCTTGCACTTCGTCATCGGTTAATGAAAAGCGATTAGAGTCTTGCTCGTCAATATCAACAATTTCAACTTGTTTATTATGCTCTTGCGACTGTGTATAAACCATTTTAATGGCTTTACTGCCAATATTACGGCGCACAACCGCAGGTTTTCCTTTGGCAAGCGTTGGTTTGTGTACATAGAATTCATCTGGGTTTACGGCGCCTTGCACGACCATTTCACCCAAACCGAAGCTTGAGGTAATGAAAACAACGTCTTCAAAACCTGACTCAGTATCAATAGAGAACATAACACCAGAGGCTGAAATGTCGCTACGAACCATTTGCTGAATACCCGCAGATAAAGCGACACCACGGTGATCGTAACCTTGGTGAACACGATAAGAAATTGCGCGGTCATTAAAAAGAGAAGCAAAAACGTGCTTGATGGCAACCATCACAGCTTCTAAGCCTTTGACATTAAGAAAGGTTTCTTGCTGACCAGCAAAAGAAGCATCGGGCATGTCTTCAGCAGTGGCAGAGGAGCGAACAGCAAAAGAAGCATCGTCGGCGAAGTCACCGGCTAATTTGTTATAAGCCTGTTCAATATCTTGCTGCATTTGTGGTAAGAAAGGAGTGTCAATAATCCACTGGCGGATAATTCCACCACACTTTGCTAATTCATTAACGTCATCTACGTCTAAAGTATCAAGTAATTGATAGATTTTTTCATTAATGCCACTTTGCTCTAGAAACTCATTAAAAGCAAAAGAAGTGGTCGCAAAACCAGTCGGAACTTGCACACCAACATTTGCTAAATTTGAAATCATTTCTCCAAGTGATGCATTTTTACCGCCTACGCGATCAACATCACCCATTCCCAAGTTTTCATACCAAAGTACATTTTCTTGCACAACAATTCTCCACTGAATTGACGAAAAAGATAAAAAGTTAATTAAAGTCTTACACTATCCTATGATACAGCAAGATGCGAATTTCACCTTGCCATAACATGGCACTATATTTATAGTTCGAGACATTCTACACTGCCCACTATTGAAACTAAAAGTTAAAATGAAATATAACTTAGAAGTTTTCACTCCTATATTCACAACAATATTATAAGATTATAAGGATTCTACATGCGCACTGCTTTTTATATTTCTGATGGCACAGCTATTACTTCTGAGGTTTTCGGCCATGCTTTGTTGTCATTATTTCCCACTGAGTTTGAACATCAAACTATTCCCTTTGTTGAAACCGCAGAAAAAGCGCTTGATGTTAAAAAGAAAATTAATAAAGTCTGTGCTCGCTCTAATGAGCCGGCTTTAGTTTTTCATACCTTTGTTAATAACGAAATTCGTGAAATTATCGACAGTTGTGATGGTATTATTTACAATTTTTTAGAGCACTTTGTTGCGCCACTTGAACAGCAACTAGACATGAAAGCTAAGCCTAAAGCGCACAGAACTCATAGCATTCATGAAAACAGTTATGACTACCGCATAGAAGCGGTTAATTATGCGCTAGCCAATGACGATGGCTCGGTGGTCACTAATTATGAAGAGGCGGATGTTATTTTGGTGGGGGTATCACGCTCAGGCAAAACCCCAAGCTCTCTGTATTTAGCCCTACAATATGGCATTAAAGCGGCTAATTATCCTTTTACCGATGATGATATGGATGAGCTAACATTACCTGCCTTCTTAAAACCTCATAAAAAGAAACTTTTTGGCTTAACTATTGATGCGAAGCGACTAATCGATGTTCGAGAAGGCAGAATGTCAAACTCTAAATACGCCTCAGCTAGGCAGTGTCGTATGGAAGTTCGAGAAGTCGAAAAGCTTTACAAAAAAGAGAAAATTCCTTTTATCAATACCACTAAATTTTCAGTAGAAGAAATCACCGCAAAAATATTAAGTGAAACTGGGCTGCAACGGTATAAATACTAATTTGCCTTTTTGTTGATGATAAATGAAAAAGGCATATCCCATCCTCAGGGTTTTTATTCAACCTAAAGGCAGCAATAAGCTCATAGCGGTCGGTGGCAAATCAACTGCATTAGTAAGAACAATTTACTGGTAATATCACTGAGCAACGACATTATTTTTGTACAAACATTACAAGTACAAAATTAGTCAATTCCCATTGTGGAATCAAAATAAAATAACAATGAAAGAACATTTTTATTGTTTATCAAGCCTTAAGTGAGGAATGAAATCTTTTTTGGAAAAGGAAAGTCATAAATGAAATGCTTTAGTTTGAAGTGGTTTTTTGTAGGTGTTATTGGATTACCCCTTTTAATTGTCTTTTATATATTTTTATTGAGTGATGATTTATCAGTAGATGGTCAAATTAATGCAAAAGTGCATAGGGCATTTTGTAATCCTATTTGGCCTATTGAGGTTGAGATTTCTAATAACACCTTTCAAACTATTAAACGTGTAACGTTTGATTTAGAACTTTTTAAAGATAACATCTCGGTCAATAAGATAGTCAATATATCGAAAGTTTTTTCTCGTCAGCTAGAACCATTCCACTCTAGTCGGTTGTGTTTTAGTGATACCTATATCCAGAAGGCGTTTGGTGTGTATGGCATATCTGACTCATATCTGAAAAAAAACAAAGAAATAACGTCTCAAAAGATAGTTGACTCAGGTCTATTCTCAACATTCGCAAATACACATGAAGTCTTTGTTGCTAATGTTCAGGTCGAGTACTTGCCAGACTAAACGAACCTAACGTAGGTGAGCGGTGCCAAGTTTTATTATCAAAACTAAATAACAGGCCAAACAAAGTGTTTTTTACGTTTAAATTCCGCGTATCGAAACAACGCCATGAAAGAACAGTTTTAATTCTTTTAATTAAGGCAGAGTGCGACTTTGCTATGGGAAGTAGGAAGCTTTCGAGAGAATTAGGGTAGGACTCTATGCCGTATTCATACCCTTCTTTTCTCGTAAGTTCTTCATGCGTTTCCGCTTTTTCACCTTCTTTCGGTTTTAGGCCTTGGGATATTTTACTTAATATGTCTGGAATTTTCCTTGGAATATTTACATGTTTAGAGACAACAATAATATCCATAGGGCATTGACGATAATACTTTTTATCTGGCTCTCGTTCAACGAAAGAAATAGTAAAGTCAACGCCTCCTTCACTAACACAAATGTCTTTAATTTCTTGAGCTTTGGGGCCATCAACCTCTTCAGTTACTGAAAGTTCAGCGAAATAAACCGAATACTCATACTTAATATATAGTGTTTTCATAAAGTCCTTGTAAGTTATACAACTATTAGAACGCACAAATGACACTTTCTATAGAACTATTTTGCCTTTTGTTGACGTAAATAAACGTTTGAACATTACTCAATTCGTTCATAAAAAGAGTAACCTTTTTGCTATGTTCTTACCAGCAGCACGACTTGGTTAATTCTTTTTAAGCAGTAATGAATTAGAAATAAATGACCACTTTTAGCACTTTGAAGTCATCTCTATTCAACTTCGTGACTGGCGGCTTTGGTGGCTTTAGCGACTGTCGGGTTTGATCCAATACAAATTAGATGTCTAAATCAGTTCACTTTAGCCGTTAATTTAGCTATGTTAGCGGCCATAATTTAGTTTATCCAAGTACAAGCGCTTCGAGTACGAGCGCCTTATAGAAGCATACAAATTTCATGACTATTAAAACCGATGAATTACGCACAAGTTTAATTGAAAACTTAGTGTCTCCTGCGCAACTAGCAGAGCAAATACCTTTAAATCAAGACACTGCCGACTTTATTATGCAAAGTCGACAAGAAATTGAAGCGATTATCAGTGGTGAAGACAAACGCTTGTTAGTCATAATTGGCCCTTGCTCTATTCATGATACCCATGCTGCTATTGATTATGCCCAACGCCTGAAAAAATTGCGCGATAAATACAGTAATGAATTACTCATTGTTATGCGCGTTTATTTTGAGAAACCACGTACTACAGTGGGTTGGAAAGGATTAATTAGCGATCCAGATTTAGATAAATCATTCCATGTTGCTAAAGGTTTAAACCTTGCGCGTCAACTGTTGGTAGATATCAATAACATGGGTTTGCCCGCTGGTACCGAGTTTTTAGATATGGTTACCGGTCAGTATATTTCTGATTTGATCAGCTGGGGCGCTATTGGCGCTCGCACCACAGAAAGCCAAGTACACAGAGAATTAGCTTCCGCACTTTCTTGCCCTGTTGGTTTTAAAAATGGTACTGACGGCAATGTTAAAATAGCATTAGACGCTATTAAAGCCGCAAGCGTACCTCATGTACTTTATTCGCCCGACAAAAGTGGCCAAATGTGTATTTATCGTACCCATGGTAACCCTTTTGCCCATGTTATTTTACGTGGTGGTAAAGTACCCAATTATCATCAAGAAGATATTCAAGAAACTTGTGAAAAATTAGCCCAAGCACAGCTTCAACAAAGCATTATGGTTGATTGCAGTCATGGTAATAGCTTTAAAGATCATAACAAACAGATTGATGTTGCTCGCTCGCTTGCCCAGCAAATTAACCAAGGTGAGCAAAGTATTTTTGGGGTGATGATTGAAAGTTTCATTGAAGCGGGTAATCAAACCGTAAAAGCTGATATACCTCTTGTTTACGGCCAAAGTATCACCGATGCTTGTGTTGACCTAACGGTTAGTGAAGATATTTTAGCCATATTGGCTGCTGCCGTTAAACAAAGATAATAAGCATCTATCCCGCTTAAAATATTTACCACAGAGAGTACCGAAGTCACCGCACTACACCGAGAATAATACATTCTCTGTGTAGACTCAAACAGCCTCTGTGGAGCATTGCGCCTCGGCAGTGAATAATGTCGATAATCACGAGTTAAAATCCCCTACGGTTATCCCCTCGTAATACCTTTTGTAATACCTCTTGTAATGTTTTCTTCATTTACTTGACATAAAAACGTCACTTCTTACTTTTACACTCTATCAGTTTTTAAATAATTCAAACTCATAGAACTCAAACTTATAGTAAGTAGGATAGAAGATGTCTATAAAAAAATCAGTTATTGCTTTGTCGCTCATATCACTATTGTCTGCTTGCCAATTTGATGGTGATGATGGCGAACAAGGTGAAGTTGGCACGCAAGGTGAGCAAGGCCAAATCGGTGAACAAGGTACTGCGGGCGAAAATGCTATTCAGAATGTCCGCGTTGAAGTCGTCGGTCGTTTTAGCGCTGGTGGTAGTGAAATAGCCGGTAAAAGTGCCGCAGAAATTGTTCAGTTTCATCAATCATCAACCTCAGCTTTTGCCGTTAATAGTGCCAGCAATCAAATAGAAGTGATCTCTTTAAGTAACTTATCTACCACCGAAGTTGGCTCACCTGTTACCGACACTAGTCTGTCATCAACGGCTTTTGCTTTTGCCGATGAAGTTGACGTATTATTGGCCGATAATTCTTTAGAAACAATTACTTTAGGTGCCGCTAACTCTATTGCTATTTTTGAAGATACCTTAGCCATTGCTGTGCAAGCAACGGATAAAACACAAAGTGGTGCGGTATTATTTTATCAACTAGATAACCAAGGTGCTGGTACTTTTATTAAAGCCGTAAAAGTAGGCGCTCTACCCGATATGGTCACCTTTAGTCCTGATGGTAAAAAAGTATTAATAGCTAATGAAGGCGAGCCAAACAGCGATTATAGTATTGACCCTGAAGGTTCAGTTTCTATTATCAATGTTATTGATACCGTACCCGCAGATTTGAGTGAAACCATTAATTTATCTTCCGACATCATCTTTAGCAGTGACTTACTTGATGATGAAGATTTTGATACTGATGCCAAACGGATAGCGTTATTAACAGCATCGGGCCTAAAATTAGCCGGTCCAGCAAGCACAACATTAGCGCAAAGTTTAGAGCCAGAATACATTAGTGTTAGTCAAGACAGCAAAATGGCTTTTGTCTCGTTACAAGAAAACAATGCCATTGGTATTATTAATTTAGAGAACAATACCATTGAAATTAAACCGCTAGGGTTTAAAAACTGGAATGACTCGCAACTAGATTTCACTAACAAAGACGAAATTGCTTCCTTTGAAAATGTTGAAAACTTATACGGCATGTATCAACCAGACACCATCACGTCTTACCAATGGAATGGCGCTACTTTTGTGTTGTCGGCCAATGAAGGTGACTCACGTGATTATGATGGTTACTCTGAAGAAGTTAGAGTAAAAGATATTATTGATCCAGACGAAATCAACAAAGCCTTATCGACTGAATTACAAGCCTTCTATGATGCCAGTGGTGGAACAAATGGCTTAGGTCGTTTGAAAGTAACCACCGCTTTAGGTGATGCTGACAATGATGGTATTTACGAAGGACTATATGCTTATGGTGCACGTTCATTTTCAATTTGGGATCAGAGCATAAACCTTGTTTTTGACTCAGGTGATGACTTTGGTAAGATTTCAGCGTCGGTTTTAGGCGATAATTTCAATAGCACTCATACTAAAAACAAGGGTGATAATCGCTCTGATGATAAAGGCGGTGAGCCCGAGGCAATCGCAGTAGGTAAAATTGGTGACAGAACTTATGGTTTTATTGCCAGTGAACGCTCAGGTGACTTATTCATTTATGATATCACCAACCCATTTAATGTCAGCTTTTCAGCGTTTTATAACAACCGCGATTTTAGCGTTGATTATGAATTAGATGATGATTTAGAAAATCCATGTGACACCAATGAAGGTATGGATTGTAGCATGATAGAAAATGCGGGTGATTTAGGGCCTGAAAGCATTAAATTTGTCGCTAGCGAGCAAAGCCCAAATGGCATGCCATTACTTATTATTGGTAATGAAG
>MAAE01000040.1 GCA_002162675.1 Colwellia sp. 39_35_sub15_T18
AAAAACTATCAATTTTTTGTCAAAATATGCTCAAAGAGCGAACCCGACCAGAGATAAAGAAAAAGGACGATTAAAATGCGGCCTGAATCCAATGATCTCTTAATGTCCAACCTATGAGCGAGCATTAATCAGTTTATTGATTATCAAGAAGTTGAAAATAAAAAGGCAACTAAACTAGTCAGGGAAACCGCAGAGAGTTTCGCTGGAATTATGCTAGCGCTAACGGGGGCAGCCTTTCTGATTAGCGGCTTTATCGTGTATCGTATCACGAGAAGGTTAAAAGTTTCACTCGATGGTGAGCCAAGGGATGTTGCCGCATTACTCTCCAAGGTCGCTGAAGGAGACTTGACCCAAATAATAGAAGCTAAGCATGAAAATAGTGTTTTGTATTCTTTGAAAAAAACGCAAAATCAATTACGAACAACGGTGAGTAACATTGCTGATGCGTCTAAAAACATCAATGTGCAAATCGATATTGTCTCAGTTGGTTCTTCTGAAGTAGTATCGTTGGTACAACAACAAAGACAATACACCACAGCGGCAACAAATAACTTAGACGAAATGCGAGAGAAAACCTATGCCGTTTCTGAATTGTTAATACAAACAGAGCAAAATTCTGCTGAAACATTAGATTCATGTACTTCAGGCAGTCAATCGGTCAATGCAACTGCAATAGAAATTAAAATGGTATTAGAAACCGTGAGTTCTGCACTTGATAAATTGCAAAAGCTTGAACAACGAACCAAGGATATCAGTGGTATTATTTCTGTTATTAGTGGTATTTCTGATCAAACCAATTTATTGGCACTAAATGCAGCAATTGAAGCAGCAAGAGCTGGCGAATCAGGAAGAGGTTTTGCTGTGGTTGCCGATGAAGTAAGAACCTTAGCACAGAGCACTGGCTCAGCAACGGCTGAGATTGAAACCATGTTAACCGAAATTACCAGAGAAACGGCTGACTCGGTTGTTGCGATGAAATCTACTTTACCTAAAATAGAGAAAGGGCTTGCTTTAGGTGTCGGCTCTGTCGAGCTTTTGAAAGAAATAGAAAATAAAGCTAATGACTCATTACTCAATGTAAAAAAAGTTGTTGGGGCATCAAACGAGCAAATTGTTGCCATAGACGATTTATATGAAGGGATGAAAAGTGTCGCTGAAATGGCTGATGCATCAAGCAGCTCATTAGAAAAAAACAATGACGTTGCCCATTCTTTATATGCTTTAGCGAGTAATTTAAAAGATCAAATAGCATATTTTAAAGTAAGTGATAGTTAATTTAACTTTATTTTCAACAGACTATTCTATCACTGAGCTGATTTATCCATCAAAAAAGTTTGTTATATTGGCTCTTAATTCATCGGCAAAAATCGGCTTACCTCTCGTCTTTAGGTAAAGGTTGCTTAGTCGCGAACAACCTTTACCTAATGTAGTCAAATACCTTAAAATAGCCTTATCAATAAAACGTAATGCTTCACATTGCAAAATTCAAACAATCATTAGTTATCTGGAAAATCTAAATCATGCGAGTAGCCGTTTCTCAATTTGCCACCTCTTTAAATGCTCAAGAAAACCTAGCAACCTGTGTTTGTATGATAAATGAGGCGGCAGTGTGCGAGCCATGTTTAATCGTTTTGCCTGAATTTTGTAATACACTTTTTTGTAATGAAGTGCTTGATAATACTCAACCTTGGTACGTCGATCATAATCAGGCATGGCATGAAGCCTTAACTCTTAATGGTGCTTTTTTACAATCGATAGCAGCGCAAGCGAAAAAGCATAATTGTTATATTGTCATCAGTGTCACTTTACGACGAGACCCTTTGCGTGATCACCAAAACGGCTCGATTAAATCAAACATTAGTGTCACTTCATGTTTATTTTCACCGCTTGGAAAGCTCATTCAGCAAGCGGATAAACCAGTGTTAACGGGGTATGAAAATGACTTTTTCACTAGCGCGAGTAAAGTTTCTGAAGTGGTCACTACGCCCTTTGGAAAGCTCGGTTTTTTGAGTGGTTGTGATGATATAACCTTTGAGGCGTCACGTGGCTTAGCTTTAGATGGCGCACAATTGTTGTGTCATTCTATGAGCTCATTTGCGCTAGATCAAAGCAGTTTACACGGCCCGGCTCGAGCGTGTGAAAATAACGTGTTTTTAGCGGCAGCAAATAAAGTTGGCTCACTGATACCGCAACAGCCAGTACAAAATTTAATTCCTCAAGAGATGCTTGTTGGTGTTGGTCAAAGCCAAATAGTTTCTCCCGATGGCAAAGTGCTAGCAAAGCTGAATAATAATGAAGAAGGTTTTATTTTTGCTGATATTGACCTGGCTGGGGCAGGGTTCAATAACAAATGTCGACCTGATGGCACCGAATTGACTAAGCAGCGACGTCCTGAACTTTATCAACACCTAACATTGCCGATGAAACACCAAAGCCAGCATGAACACGTACATGAACATGAACTTGCACAAGCACATAAGGTACCCGCAACAGCTAATGTTGCGATATTTGCAACCTACAAGTCTAACGAACCAGCCATTGAAGATGTGTGTCATTACATTGAAAACAACCTGAGCGATATTATTCAACTACCCGAATTATTCTTTCTCGCAGACAAAACAGTCACTCATGATACCGAACAACTCGCTCAAGTAGGCAGCTTGAGTGAGTTGTTAATTAATCAAGTCAGCGCAGTGCTAAGGCCTTTTCAATACGTGTGCACTAGCCTCGTTATTGAGGGCATGCATCAGGCGGTATTAATAAGCGAACATGGTTTATTTGCCACACAAGAGCAACTGCATTTTTGCCAAAGGTATCAGTGGACGGCATTAGGTGATGAGGTAAAAACGATAGAGTTACCCTTAGAACAGGGGAATATTAATGTGGCGATGCTAACAGCCGATGACGCTAACATAGCTGAAATAGTTAAGGTTGCGGCTTTAAATGGCATCCAGTTGTTACTGGTTCCTTTTGATATTCAAGAGCCGTGTGAGGTTGAATATAGTTTGTTATCTTGCGCCGCCGAAAATAGAATTTGCATCGTTGCCGCGAGCCGTGAAAAAAGCTTTAGCAATAGTTTTCCTAGCGGTAATACTAATAATAGTGCTAATAACGGCACTAATAACGGCACTAACAACAGAGCTAATGACAATATTGATAACCAAAATAAAAATAAGAAAAAACTCAAACCACAGAAATCCACCGGATTAATTGCCAGTTTGACCCCTGACTTAACCTTATTAGCCTTGTGTAAATCAGGTAAGTTTAATGGTTATATCAACCAGCCTCTCGTCAAACATCAGCATGGTAAAATCACCAAAGCCTTGATTCATCCTGCTGTGGCGGGTAATAAACTTATGGCGACTAAAGATATCTGGTAATAGTGTGATTGGATGTTTTAAATTAAGTTTGTTGTATTTTGTTGTATTTTGTTGTATGTGGAGCATGCTAATATTCGAAGTCGTAGCATGGTTACAAGTTATTTAAGGCTCAGTCTATCAACCATGAAATCAACAAACACCCGTACTTTAGGGGCTAAGTGCCTATTATGAGCATACACCGCGTGAATTGGTGTACTTCTGGGCAGCATAGGGAATGACTCGAGTATAGGCACTAGTTGGCCCAGCTTTAGTTGTTCTGAAATCATCCAACTCGGGAGCATAACAATTCCGGTATTTGCCATGGCTAAATTTCGTAAGAATGTCAGGCTATTAACGTTTGTTCTGCACTTAATGGGTATGCATTTAATGTCACCTGAATCGTCAAAGTTCCAGGTGATTTCTCCTGATTGCGTTTTGAATGAAATACAATTATGTTGTGCCAGTTCATCAGGTCTTTGAGGAATACCAAATTGTTTTAGATACTGTGGGCTTGCGCAAATAACGGAATGACTGGTCATTAGTTTTCGGGCAATCATACTTGAATCTTCTAAATGTCCCATACGTATAGCTAAGTCAATTCCGCTCTCAAATATATCTGCCAAGCCAGCACTCATTGTGATGCGTATATTGATGTCAGGATATAGTCGTAAAAAATCGGGTAATAACGGCTCGATGAAAGCCAAGGCAAAATCAACTTCTGCGGTAATATGAAGGTTGCCAGCAGGCGAATTAGACAACTGACTAACAGCTAACTTAGCTGTTAGTATATCTTCAATAATTCTTTTGGCATGCTGGTAGTAAATTTCACCTGCTTCAGTGAGTTTTTGCTTGCGCGTAGTCCTCTGGAATAGTCGAACACAAAGGTGTGTTTCTAATTGAGACACTTGTTTAGATATGGATGAGGGGGTTACGCCAAAATAACGTGCCGTGGATGAAAAACTGCCTTCTTCGACAACTTTTACAAACAGTTCCATTTCAGATATTTCTTTCATTGGTTACGCTCTGCAACTTTCATATTTATCTAAAATGACCTGTGTAATAGTGACCTAAATTCAAATAATAAGGCATACTAACTTTACATTAGTATGCCTTGCAAATACCAAATATTTGCAAAAGTGCCTAGACAAGCATATCAAATATTCTATAACACGCACCATACACCGGTTATTCAATAGCTATCTTTCGCTCCTCAATCAGGGGCTTATGCCAACGTTCACTCTCAGCTTCAGAGTCTAACGGCGTTCCAGCCACTGAATTGGTATAGTTACTGATTAGCTTTATTGCCAGACCCAAGATGACTTCCAATACCTGTGCATCTGTGTACCCTGCATCGAGAAATATCTGTAGTTGTGTCTCAGATACTTTTCCACGATTTGCCAACAAACCACGAGTAAAGTTAGATAGCTCATTTAACTTGGCGTTTGCTATTTTACCTCCGTTTCTAAGCGCTAAAAGGTCATCTTTAGACATACCTAATTGTTTGGCTAAAATACTGTGCCACGGCACACAATAGCTGCATTCGTTCTCGTAGTTTGCTGTAAGATAAACAACCTGACGCTCAATAGCCGTAAGGGATGTTGTGTCAAATTGCTCCCACATAAATGTGTATCCAGCTAGCAACTGTGGTGATAGTGCCATTACCTTTTCAACATTTGGGATCATGCCAAAATTTTCTTTAGCCTGAGCTAACCACTGTAACGAAGCTTGAGGCGCATTCGACTCATCAAGTAAAGGAAAATTCATTATTTGCCCCCAGTGTTATTAGCAACTTGTGATTTGTTTGATGAACCCCCGAGAGTAAGTTCTCTTTCTTTATTTTTTGAAAAAGACTTTACTGCATTGCCAATAAGCGCGCCAAAAAGCTTAACGGGCCAAGAACGTGGCAAAAACCTATTTTCCCATGCATAGAGCTTATTCAACAACCCAGGCACAACCGTCGCGCTTCTGCCAAGGTTTTTAAGCCCTGTCATTGCCACAGACTTTGGTTTCTGGACAAACATAGGTAATAAAGACAAATTCATTTCAAGGCCATGGGCAAATGGCGTATCAGTCAATCCCGGTGATAAGACTAAAACATCGATGCCCTTTTTTCTCAGCTCAACATTTAACGCCTCTCCAAGCATGAGAATATAAGCTTTTGTTGCTGCATAGGTAGAAAAGAGGGGAATACCTTGGTAACCAAAAAGGCTGGACACAAGAATTACGCCTGATTTTTTTCTCAATGATAATTTACTACCAAAAACATGTACTAACTCAGTAGGGACGCTAACATTTAGCTTGATCATACGATCTAAATCAACGTAATCCTTCATAAGAAAACCTCCCATTTCATCAACACCAGCACTTGGAATAATAAGGCCAATATCTAAGTCAACCACACCATCGTATAACGCTTTGACGGCGTTGGGTTCAGTAAGGTCTATCGCAACCACTCGCACATCGATGCCGTAAAGATTTTTAAATTCCAAAGCCTGTGTGTTGAGCAGTTCACTTCGTCTGGCAACCAGCACTAAATTAAAGCCTTGTTTTGCTAAGTTTTTGGCAAATTCAAAACCAATTCCTGAGGATGCCCCCGTAATCAGCGCCCAATGACCATACCGTTTTATAAGTGACTTCATGAGTCCTCCTTAATATTCTTTGTTGTTTTGTTTATTATATTTATTCATTCATCATTTTTTTAACATCATTCAAGACGAGCGCTTGACCACCTACGCCCCAGTGACCGTCGTTGACTTCTTGAATAACAACCCAAGTAACCGCTCTTAATTTCTCGCTGGTAACTTCAGTAACTGCATCGGTAACTTTTTGGATTAGTGTTGCTGATTGGTTTTTATCTAGCTCATTTTTGAACATTTTTATTTCAATTAAAGGCATATCATTGCTTCCTATAAAATATTATTACTGGTATTAAACAGTGCTTGCTCTAACTAAGGCATTATTAAAATCTTCTTCAGGCGTTCCGGTAAGCAACGATGGTTGAAAACGTACCGCTTTAACCTCGTTTATTCCTATCATGTCAAACCACCAAGCGAGGTAAGTCGAGTGAAAGTTGGTGCCATATTTTTCATTGGCGCCAGGAGAAAAAACGCCTGAGGTATAAAATACAGTGGCTTTTTTGTTTTCTAGCAAACCTGAATATCCTGCTTCTGGATCAAAGCCAAATAACAAACCTGGTTGAGTAATGATGTCAATATAGTGCTTTAGCTTGTATGGAATACTGCCATTCCACATTGGCACAGAAATCACTATTTCATCTGCTGAAGTAAAGCGACTGACAATTTCTACAATTTCATCCCAAACAGTTTTAAGGGAGTTGTTCATTTCGCCGACACCAAAAAATGTCATCTTAGCTGATGCTTGATCGCCGCTGAATTCGGGTAGGTTTTCATGCCACAAATCCAATGTATCAATAGTAATAGAGGGATCTTTTTCTAATTTGGCATTGATGTAAGTTGTTGCTAGAGTTCTAGAGTTGGACTCATGTCCTCTTGGGGAAGCGATAATGTGTAATATGCTAGTCATAACTATTTTTCCTAAAGTAGATGGTTAAATTAAGTAACTCCACGACATAGCATTTTTATAAAAGATTGCTTAATGGCGCAGAGGGGGTTATTTAGTTTGTCTATCATCATCTATTCTCATGCGGACAAAAACATGATTTTAGGAATATGATTTATGAAAAATTGGAATAAATAAAATGAAGTATGCATTGTTAAAATGTACAAGAAATTTTCACCCGATGAATTTTTGCTTGTTCCATGAAACGGGTTTTGAAATTTAGTTATCTGTTCTCATTGATGCCATGGTTGTTTAATTGGATAACTTTTATATTCACTAAGGTATAATTATCCCTCATCAAATATAAGAGTTAACATCATCAACCATAGCGATCAAAAAGAGATAAACCAGTTACTCCCTTCTGTAGCCGTTTCAGTAGCCAATACACAACTCAAAATTGCTAGCTTCAATTTGTTTAATTACCTTGAACCCCCCAATGCTTTTTATGAATTTGAGCGCATTTATAGCGCAGAGCAATGGCAAAAAAAGCAACATTGGATTAGTGAGTATTTGCGTGAATATCAGCCTGATATTATTGGCTTTCAAGAGGTTTTTAGTACTGAGTCGTTAAAAAAATTAGTAGTAGGGCAGGGTTATGACTATTTTGAAGTGGTTGATCAACCCCATGTTATTGATGATTTTATTTATCAACGCCCTGTGGTCGCCATTGCGTCTCGTTATCCTATTGTTGCCATTAAAGCGGTAAAACCAAATACTGAGCTTGCCCAAGTATTAGGTTTAACCAATGACTTTTCTTTTAGTCGCAAGGTATTAAGGGCTACGGTTGAAGTACCTCATCTAGGCCACTGTGATTGTTATGTGGTGCACTTTAAATCTAAACGTTCAATGATTGAGCTTGATGAGCGTAATAAAAACTGCTCGGCAGAAAAAACCATTATTGAAAGCCTGAAAGCACAAGTGGCAGGTGGTTGGGGCTCAACCATACAACGTGGCAGTGAAGCGACGTTATTAATGATTGATATGATTGAACGACGTGAGACTACTGGTCACCCGATGATATTAATGGGTGATTTTAATAATAGCTTAACGGACGGTGTTTTAAGTCATTTACTAACTAATACCTTACGTTTTGTATCGTCCATTGACCGTGATGCCTATCTTGCTAAGTATTGCTTAAATGACGCTTGGGATTTATTGCAAATGGCGCTTGCTAATGAAACGAATGAAACGAATGAAACGAATGAAGCTAATAACGTTGATAAAGCCACTCTAAAAGTAAAACAGACACGTACCCCAACACATTATTTTGGCGCTAGTAGCTCGGTACTAGATTACATTTTATTGTCGTGTGAATTTGATGCCAGTTATCACGACAGCCTTTATCAGGTCAGCGCTTATGACACTTACGATCGACATTTAATTAATCCTATTTTCGAACGTGATGGCGAAAGTACAGATCATGGCATTGTGCTAGTAACCCTAACGTTGAGATCATAACGGTTAATGCACAACCCGCCTTGGCGTTTATAACAGCATTAATCTAGGTTTATTTTTTAACGTATCTTTGTATTTCGTTCAGAAAGGAATTAAAAAACCTGTAGGAGGGAATTTATTCCCGATCTCTTTTAAACGCCACGGTTCAGATTTTTAGTTCCAGAAAAAAAACCTAAGTACCTACATCCGTATAAGTACAAACCGCTCCTACAAACAATAATACCGCATTAAATAATGGCTGCTGAATTATCTACATAGCCATGTTTTTGAATAATAATTATTGTTGTGAATACATTCATTATTTACTCGTTTGGCTCACTAATTTTTCTTCACTAATTTTGCTTCACTAAACCTAGGTTAATTACCCTCGAACTATTATCGGTTAAGCTGCACTTATCAATTTATAACAGTATTAATACCAATTGAAGTAAAGGAATAACAACATGACTAACTCCGAAATAGCGCAATCTTATTTAGCTGACTTACATATTAAAGAAAGCTCGTTGGATATAGGTTTCTTAAACGAGCTACAAAGCAAGCACATTGCGCAATATAGTTTTAATAACCTTGCCGTGTTATTAGGGCAAGAGCTACCGCTAGATGTTGAATCACTATTTAATAAAATTGTTGAAAGACGCCGTGGTGGTTACTGCTTTGAGCATAACAAACTTGTATTTACCGTGTTATCTGAGCTTAATTTTGATGTGCGTTTATTGTTGTGTAAGGTTATTTACAACCAAAACATCGAAGTGGCAAGAACTCATAGAGTGACACTGCTTAATTTAGCGGGTGAAGACTATATTGTTGATGCTGGTTTTGGTCATTTAGGTGCTCGTTTTCCGGTGAAAATAGCACTCGGCTTGATACAAGAGCAAGGAGATGCCCAGTATCGTATTATCAAAAATGAAAAAGATGACTATTGTTATCAGATCTTTAAAGATGGTGATTTCTTTACGTTATATACCTTTGATTTACATCACTATACCGAATCAGATTGCTTGTTAGGTCACTTCTACTCACATAAACACCCTAACGCGGCCTTTGTTAATAATTTAGTGGTTTGCCGTAAGTTTTTTAATGATATTGAATCGCTACGAAATAATGAATTTCATCATGTAAAAGATGGAATTACTCAAACAACTAAAATAATCAGTATTAAGCAATTGCATCAATTACTCACTGAGGTTTACCAACTAGATCTTGATATCGCTATTTCAACGTTTTTATTTCATAAATTTGTCTCTGCGAAAGTGGCATAAAATACGGAATAACAACCGATGAAATCGATATTATTGGATAATTTTACCTTACTGCTTTGGGTCTGCTTAATGGCCTCTTCGTTCGTTGTCTCAGAGCAATTATTACCTTATGTTAACTCGATTGCGAGTACCGCCTTAAGATTTTTATTGGCAACAATATTGATGATGCCTTTTATAGGCAAAACCTTCATTGAACAATGGAACTATAAAATATTACTTCGCTATAGCATCATCAGTTTATTGTTAGTCTTATTTTTTATTGGGTTATTTGAGGCACTTAAAACCACCAATGCTATGCGTACTTCGGTTATTTATACCCTGCTGCCTTTAATCAGTGTCGTAATAACTTATATTGGCCTAAAACTCGTGACACCTAATAAACAAATCGTCGGATTTTTGATTGGTACATTAGGCGCAATATGGGTATTAGTGGCATTTACACAAGAAAAATTAGTATTGTCAGAATGGCGACTCGGCGATAGCATATTTTTAGTGGCTTGCTGTTGCCTAGCTTTGCATGTGATTTTAATCAAAAAGTGGGCAACTGATGTGCCGCCTATGTTGGGTGCATTTTATATTATGTTACTAGGCAGCTTAATATTATTGCCCTTTTTAATGCTTTTTGGTGACTTAAATAATATCGCTTGGCAACAAAATGAATTCTGGAAAGCATTATTATATTTAACGGTATTTACCACTATCGCAACTTTTTTCTTACAGCAACACTTATTGAAAAAAGTAGGTCCTAATCGCCTTTTAGGTTATACCTATCTCATTCCAAGTATTGTAGTTATACCACAGGGAATAGCCAAGGTATCTCAATTGTACAGCGCTTTACCGGGAATAATGTTAACCTTCTTAGCGCTTTATCTGATCTCCCAGAAACATCAATGATTTTCTCTAGACCTATATAAATGGATAGTACCAATAAATGAGCCTACAAATTGATATGGAAAATTTCATCCAATATTTTTCAGGTAACAAGCTTAGTATTGATAGTACTAATTTTGAAAAATTTGGCCTTAAAGCCAAACTCAAACATTATCAAAAAGGTCAGCAGTTAATTACTCAGGGGCAGCCAGCACCTAAGTTATTTTTTCTAGTCAAAGGGATTGTTCGTTATATGAGCGTTTCTCCTGAAGGCAAAGAGTTTACTCAGTCTTTTGCGAGTGCGCCAAGTCTTAGTGGTTCAACTAGGGCGATGACTAGAAATGTAGATGCCCTGTTTAGTATTGAAGCATTAGATGATGTGATTTGCTTGGAGTTTGAATGGCAGGTGTTTTTTGAGCAAATGAAATCACAGCCTGGTTTTCTGTCAGCATATAATCGTTTACTTGAAAATATGTTTATTAAAAAAGAAGAGCGTGAATATGCTTTTGTACAGCAAAGCGCTGAACAGCGTTATTTAACTTTTTTAGATCGTAATCCACAATTACGTGACAAAATATCGCTTAAAATGATTGCCTCACATATTGGCATTACCCCAATAGCGCTAAGTCGTATTCGAAATAAGCTAAAATAGCATTGCTTAGATGTTTTTTGGTTGCATAGTGTCTTTTGTCTTTAACTAATCTAATTTGGTCAGTAACTTTTTAAGTAGGGTTATTGGCAATTGATTAATAGACAGTTGAGCCCATAAAGCAGAATAACTGAGAGTAATATAAAGGCGAACAATGAATAAAAAACAACAGGCGCTATTACTTACGGGTGAATACACACTTTATTTATTGCGCCACGGTGAAATAGCAACACCGGGTATTTTAGCGGGAAAAACGGATGTTGCGCTGTCTGAGTTTGGCCATACACAATTATCACAAAGCACTAAACCACTTAAGAATATTAGCCGCTGTATTAGTTCGCCTTTAGTGCGTTGTCATGAATGGGCAAGTCAGTATTGTCAGCAACAAAACTTACCCCTAGAAGTTGAAAGCAATGTGCGAGAGATGGACTTTGGCGACTGGGATGGTCAACGTTATCAGGCACTATGGAGAATGGACAATCAGTCAGCCACTAGCGCCATAGGCGACTTTTGGCAAAATCCTTGGCAGCATCAACCGCCAAATGGCGAAACGATGGAGAGTTTTGTTAACCGTGTTGATCACTGGTGGCAAGACTATCTGGCCACAAATACCTTACAAAACACGCTTGTGGTAACACACGCGGGCGTGATCAAACATTTACTCGCCAGAGTGCTAAATTTACCCATTCCCGGCACAGTGCACCTGGCCTCAATTGATGTACCGTATGCGAGTTTGATCAAAATATCTTTATATCGAGATGACAGTGGCAAAGTTTGGTCAAAGCTTGTGCTATAAGTCATAAGTTTTTTGTCACTCAAATAAAGAAATAACACTTGCTATTTACGCTCAGCTGTTGATAATCGCGTGCTGTAAAGAAAACTCATTAATTTTTAATGTTATGACGCTAAAAATGTCATATTTGGGAATGTGGTGAAAAACCACAACTGTGCCCGCAACTGTAAGTCAGTGTCTAATACATGCTTAATTTTGAGCTGTTTTTGATATTAACAAGTCAGGATACCCATTAATAAATTAATCAACTATATTAATTCGAGCGGGTTACTCGAACACTGTATATTCATTCGCTTGTTGTTTAACTGATGTTAACAGCAAAGAATCGACTGTGCGTTGTTTGACCGCGGCAAGAATAAGCGAGTGAACATTGAGCCAAGCTCCTAAAACATCTAAATCAGCGTTATTAGCCGCAGAGCACTTGAGTTGGTGTACTGATGGCAACCTGATCCTTGATGATATTAGTTTCGCCGTTGAGCAAGGCAGCTTTACCGGTATTTTAGGACCAAATGGCGCAGGAAAATCAAGCTTACTACGCTGTTTATACCGCTTTGTTAAACCTGAACAAGGTATGGTGAGTTTTGAAGGCCATGATATTTGGCAGTTAAATGCCAACGATTACGCCAAAAACGTTGCTGTTGTGCTGCAAGAAACCCCCTCGCATTTTAATTTAACGGTACACGATGTGGTTGCGTTAGGATTAATTCCCCACAAAGGCATCTTTGCACGCGCTAATAAAACCGATGATGAAAAAATTATTCAAGCCATTGCACAAGTTGGGCTCGCGCATAAAGATCAGCAAAACTTTGAGCATTTATCGGGCGGCGAAAAACAGCGCGCCTTAATTGCACGTGCCATAGTGCAATCGCCCCGTTTATTGATTATGGATGAGCCCACTAGTCATTTGGATGTGCGTTATCAAATTCAAATCATGGAGCTAGCAAAATCCCTCGACATAACGGTTATTGCCTCTTTTCATGACCTAAACCTTGCCAGTGCTATGTGCGACAATTTGTTGGTGCTTAACCAAGGTCAACTCGTATGCCAAGGCACGCCAGCGCAAGTGCTGACTAAAGAAACCCTTTCTGAAGTTTTTGGCGTTTGTGCGCATATTAGCGAACATCATCAACACAAAGTTCCACACATATCTTACTACTATGGTTATATTCCAGATGAACATGAACATGAGCATGGAAAAGGTGAAGACCATGTTTAAAGCCAGTACTCAAAAAGGCTTAGCTCAACAAGGTTTGGCTCAAAAAGGCCTGGCTCAAAAAAGCTCAGCCCAAAAAACACTTGTTGATAAAAAGAATGGTGCATGGTTAGAGAAAAAAAATATCAGCCAGACTTTGGTAACTGTTATTGCTGTCATCATTTGTTTTATCAGTCTTTTTTGTGCATTGTCTTTTGGGGCCGCAGATATTTCTTTTGCGGATGTTTGGCACAGTGTTTGGCCAAATGACACCGATAAAGATGTTGGTTTTATTCAACGTATTATCTGGGAATTACGCATGCCCAGAGCCATCTTAGCGTTACTTGCCGGCTCAGGTTTAGCAATTTCGGGCTTGATCTTACAAACCGTTACACGTAATCCATTAGCCGATCCTTACTTATTTGGTATTTCATCAGGCGCTTCGTTAGGTGTGGTGATCCTTATCGCCTTTACTGGTGGTATCTTTACGGTGATGACACCTGTTGCGGCTTTTGCTGGCAGTTTGGTGGCTATGTTGATGCTAATGTTAATTGCTGGGCGCAGGCAAAGCCAGCAGGTTGAATCTATGTTGCTGGCGGGCGTTGCCTTATCTTTTTTATTTAGCTCCTTTACCAGCTTGCTACTTTATCATACTGACCCGCAAGCGGTTACCGCGGTGCTATTTTGGACCATGGGCAGCTTTTCACGCGCGCAGTGGCACAATCTATTATTTCCAACCGTTGTTATTAGTGCCTGTATCATTTTTATGTTGGCTTATCGACGCCAATTAAATGCGATGTTATTAGGGGATGAAAGTGCCACGACATTGGGCATTAAAGTGAATCGTTTTCGCATTATTATGTTGCTACTTAGTTCGTTGATCACCGCGACCCTTGTTTCTATGTGTGGCGGAATTGGCTTTGTTGGCTTGATGATCCCGCATATTGTGCGATTTTTTATCTCCCAAGGCACTGTCTTTGGTATTTTGTTAACGGCACTCGTTGGCGGCATATTTATGATTTGGGTCGATATATTATCTCGTACTATTTTGGTAAACCAAGAGTTACCTGTCGGTGTTATTACCGCAGCAACAGGCAGCTTATTCTTCCTGACCTTGCTTTATTTTCGAAAGAATCGACCCAGTTAATAACGGTGATTAACTAACATAACGCGGTAAATAACCACGATATCCCTATTGAGAGAAATATGACTTTTACAATTCAAACCGTTAGCAGCCAATTTGATCAGCAAATACAAGCTAAGGTTGACGGTAAAACGAAGCCATTAGGTGCGCTCGGACAGTTAGAAGCTACGGCTAAAAGCCTAGCACGGGTACAGGCTATGGTGACGAAGCAAGTCGACTCTTTAGTGATCAGCCAACCCAACCTTATTATTTTTGCTGGCGATCATGGTGTTGCATCTGAAGGTGTTTCAATTGCGCCAAGCGAAGTGACTGGGCAAATGGTGGCTAACTTCGCCACTGGCGGGGCAGCCATTAATGTTTTTTGTCGCCAATTAGGCTGGCAATTAAACGTTGTTGATGCGGGCATTTTACATGAACCAGCAGCATCATTAAACGTCATTAAGCAAAGGTTAGGTTGTATTACTCAACCCCTACATCAAGCTCCTGCAATGACATTAGCAAGCGTTGAACAAGGTTTTGCTATGGCGAGGAATTTGATCAAACAAACTAAAGAAAAGGGCAGTAACTTAGTTGCTTTTGGTGAAATGGGCATTGGTAATACCACCTCAGCATCGGCCATTATGGCGGCTATTATGCAAATTTCAGCACAAGAAACGGTGGGCAAAGGCACGGGCGTCTCTGATGATGTTGTGCTTAAAAAACAAAAAGTAGTTGCCCAAGCACTTGAGCTTCATGGTGATAAATTAACTGACCCCATGCAAATACTCGCTTGTTTAGGCGGCTTTGAAATAGTGCAGATCACCGGCGCCATGTTAGCCGCAGCTGAAGAAAATATGCATATTCTGGTGGACGGTTTTATATGTACCGCGGCAGCCATGATTGCTATACAGATAAACCCGGCAGTAAAAAATTATATGATTTTTGCCCATTGTTCGGGCGAACAAGGACATCAAAAAATGCTGCAATGGCTTGCCGTTGAGCCGTTATTAGATCTTGGCTTACGTTTGGGCGAAGGCACAGGTGCGGCATTAGCCTTACCACTGATTCAAGCCGCCGCTGCTTTTTATAACGATATGGCGAGTTTTGAACAAGCTGAAGTGACTAACGTTCTTTAGTCACGGCTTGCAACCACTGATTGCCACTGCTTGCAAAGATAGTCACGATAGACACTTTGCCACGATAGAAAATAATGATGAATTCGAGCCAACGAGTAAACTTATCAGAAGAAAAAACACTGCTGTTATTGGCCGTGAGTTTTTTCACCCGTATACCTGTGCGTTTACCGACAGAAATTACCCCAGCGCAATTAAATAAAACCAGTCGATATTTCGCCGTGGTTGGCTTGCTGGTCGGGTTGATTTGCTCATTAGTTTATCTGGTCTCGGTTGAATATTTACCTAAATCACTGGCTGTTTTGATTGCTATGGCGGTAAGTCTATTGGTGACTGGTGCCTTTCATGAAGATGGCTGGGCTGATGTTTGGGATGGCTTTGGTGGTGGCTGGAGCATAGAGCAAAAACTAAATATTATGAAAGACAGTCGCCTAGGTACTTATGGTGCAGCGGCTTTGTTTATTATTTTATTGCTTAAATTTCAAAGTTTAATGGCACTTGTCTCGCCAGTGATGGCACTTATTTTAGCCAATACCTTGAGCCGCGTAGTGGCGACGAGTTTAATTTACGACATGCCTTATGTGGCACTTGATGCCAGCTCGAAAGTAAAGCCACTTGCTCAACATTTATCGAGCAATAGCTTAATTATCTTGCTGATCACTGGGCTTGTAGTGAGTTTATGGTTTTTACCTTTGGTGGAATGTTTTTTATTGCTGGTTATTTTATTTGTTTTTAGAGCATTGTTGGCTTTTTGGTTTACTCGCCAGCTGGGCGGTTATACCGGCGATTGTCTGGGTGCAGCACAGCAAAGCAGTGAAATTGTTATTTATTTGAGCCTATTCATCTTTGGTTATAGTAGCGAAGCCCTAAATACCAGCACAGGAATAATAAACTGATGACCATACATTTAATTTTGGGCGGCGCACGTTCAGGAAAAAGCTCCTATGCTGAAAAACAAGCGCAGTACCATGAGCAACATGCACAATCACTGGTTTATTATTTAGCAACCGCTCAAGCACTCGATGATGAAATGTCAGCGCGTATCACACAGCATCAGCAGCAAAGACCCGATCACTGGCCGTTAATTGAATCGCCAGTTGAGCTGTCGAAAGCTATTGAACAACTGGTGTTAAAACACCAAAGCGAGCATAAAACACCGGTAACGGTTTTAGTTGACTGCCTTACCTTATGGCTAACTAATTGTTTATGCTCACCGATAAAAAACTGTTGGCAACAAGAAAAACAGTCTTTGCTGAAACTGTTAACGGGTTATGCACAATCGGGTCAGGTAAACTTACTGCTAGTGAGCAACGAAGTGGGCCATGGCATTGTGCCGATGGGGGAATTATCTCGAAATTTTGTTGATCAAGCGGGCTGGTTACATCAAGACATTGCCGCCATAGCCACTCAAGTCGATTTTATTATCGCTGGTATTGCCTTATCGCTAAAATCGACACCGCTTAAGCCAAAGGAGCAAAAATGAAAACCTTGATGATACAAGGCACCACCTCTGATGCCGGTAAAAGTACCGTGGTTGCTGGGCTTTGTCGCGTTTTTGTCAACCGAGGTTTTAAAGTTGCGCCTTTTAAACCACAAAATATGGCCTTAAATAGTGCGGTAACAGCAGACGGCGGTGAAATAGGTCGAGCGCAGGCGTTACAAGCCATTGCCGCTAACATTGCACCACGTGTTGATTTTAATCCTATTTTATTAAAACCAAATAGTGATACCGGCGCGCAAGTGATTGTGCACGGTAAAGCGCTGTCAAATATGGAAGCGAGCAGCTACCACGACTATAAAAAGGTAGCGATGAATGCTGTGCTTGAGTCTCATCATCGGCTAGCGAAAGAATTTGATGTGCTGATGGTGGAAGGGGCGGGCAGTCCCGCTGAAATTAACTTACGCGAGCATGATCTTGCCAATATGGGCTATGCCGAAAAAGTTGATTGCCCGGTTATTCTGGTGGCGGATATTGACCGCGGTGGGGTATTTGCGCATTTAGTCGGCACGCTTGAGCTATTGTCTGAGTCAGAACAAGCGCGCGTCAAAGGTTTTATTATTAATCGCTTTCGCGGTGATATTAAATTACTAACATCAGGCTTAACTTGGCTTGAAGAGCGTACCGGCAAACCTGTGTTGGGGGTTTTACCTTATTTGCATGATTTAGCCCTTGATGCTGAAGACGCCATTGCTATTGATAACAAAGTCAGTTCGCGCAAAATTTCAATCGCCGTGCCTTTGCTGCCCCATATTAGTAACCATACCGATTTCGACCCCCTAAGACTTAATCCTGAAATAGACTTACGTTATGTAAAAATGGGTGCGAGAATAGATAATTGCGACTTGATTATTCTCCCCGGCAGTAAAAATGTGATTGCTGATTTGGCGTTTTTAAAAGCGCAAGGTTGGCAAGAAGATATCAATCGTCATTTGAGATATGGCGGAAAAGTACTGGGTATTTGCGGTGGCTTTCAAATGTTAGGTGATAAAATATTTGATCCTCATGGCGTTGAATCAACGGCTGAAGAAAATGGCGAAAGGGCTATTTCTGGGCTGGCTTTAGCTGATTTTACCACGACATTGACCACCTCAAAAACCCTTACTCAGGTTTCGGGTAAATTGTCCTTAGCGGGGCAGCAGTGTGACGTTTTCGGTTACGAGATTCACTGTGGTCATTCACAAGGGGCTGCACTCAACAAACCATTAATAACTGAGTTATCTATTGGCACTACCGGCATTGATGGCTTCATCTCAGCGGACAATCAAATTGTGGCAACTTACTTACATGGTTTGTTCGATCACGGCGCCGTCACCAGTGCGATATTACAATGGCTTAAAAAAGATCATGGTGTTCAAGCGGTGATCGACATTGAGCAACATCGAGAAGTTCAACTAGATCGTTTGGCTGATATTTGTGAGCAGCATTTACAGATGGATGATATTGAACAGATTTTACAAGCGGGTGTGAGTACTAGTACTAGTTCTAGCACCACTCGCCATCAGGAGATGAGCGCATGAAGGTAATTACCATTCAAACTTTTACACAGGGTTTAGCTCTGGTTTTCAGTCAAGCTTTCACACAGGCTTTCACTCGGGTTTTTACTCAGTTTCTTGTACTGATCAGCTTACTACTCGCTTTCTTTCCCGGAGTAGGAAACGCTGCCGAGCAACGAATAGTAGCACTTGCCCCGCATATTGTTGAAATGTTATTTGATATTGGTGCTGGTGATAACATAGTTGGCACTGTGGTTTATGCAGATTACCCAGCAGCGGCGTTGAACATTCCACGTATTGGCGGTTATCACGGTATTCAAATTGAAAAAGTGCTGGCGTTAAAGCCTGATTTAGTGATGGTGTGGCAATCAGGTAATAAAGCTTCAGATATTGAGCAAATGGAAAAAATGGGCTTGAACATTATTTACAGTCAACCCCATAACATTGAAGATGTGGCCAGTGAGCTACGAAGATTAGGACAATTAACCGGCCATGAAATACAAGCCGAAGCCGTTGCTAATCGTTACTTACAAAGGCTTGAAAAATTACGTCAGCAACACGCTAATATTGAGCCAATGAAAGTTTTTTACCAGCTTTGGCCTGAGCCGATGCGCACCATAAATAAAGAAACCTTGATTAATCAATTGATTGAGGTTTGTCAGGGGCAGAATGTTTTTGCCGACAACCCAACGCCTTACCCACAAATTGGCATTGAAAATGTTATAGTTGCGCAACCTGAAATTATCATTTTGCCGGATGAAAAATCAAATAAAGAACAACCTATTATTGATTGGCACAAATGGCCAGAAATTCCCGCAGCAAAGCATAATCGCTTTATTCGCGTTAATGCAGATTTAATGCATAGATTCAGTACCCGAATGCTAGACGGTATTGAGGATATGTGTAAAAAAATTGATGCGTTTCGTTAAACGTATCTAGTAAACCCAAGCAGTGGAAATTATTCCACTTTATTATGGTAGGCAACGAGGGAAACCTATGCAAATTAGGTACTGCCCCCGCAACGGTAATAACTCATCGATGTGCTAATGAGTTTAAGTCCGACATCTTGTGCTTACTTAATTATCACTGAGCTAAATATAAACAGCTCAGTGATCAACATGATGCGGAGGGCATCATAGAGCGAGGTAACATGAAAACTAAACTATTTAATAAAACATTAACTCAACTTGCTGTAGCTTCAGCATTACTTTCTTCTGCATCAAGTGCAGTGGCTAATTCAAACGATGGCGCAGAAGACGCTAGTTTGGAACGAATGGTTGTCACGGCTAACCGCTCGCAACAAGAGCAGTTTTTATCACTGTCAGCAACACAAGTTATTGGTCAAGCTGAAATTGAAGCGATTCAACCACAAAATATTACCGAATTACTCAATACGGTTGCCGGCCTAACGGTTGTTAACTTAGGTGGCGCGGGTCAATCAGCTTCTGTATTTATGCGTGGTACTAACAGTAACCATACGCTGGTATTGGTTGATGGTGTCCGTGTTGGCTCTGCCACATTAGGCACAACTGATTTTTCTTCAATGTCTGTTGCTTTAATTGACCGCATTGAAGTGGTAAAAGGCCCACGTGGTGCGCTTTGGGGCTCTGATGCCATTGGTGGTGTCATTCAAATATTCACTAAAAAACTTCAGTCAGGTGAAGGTATTGTTACGGCAAGTGTCGGTAGCAATGGCTATTGGAAAACAGAAGCCGCGATTGGTTTAGGCAATGATTTGAATTCGTTGACTCTTGTTGCTACTTTAGAAGAAAGTGACGGCATTAACGCATCAACTTTTACGGGTCAAGAAGATGAAGATGGTTATGACCGTCAATCTTTTAGTATTAATGGCCAAAGCCAGCTAACCGACGAATACTCGCTTGATTTAGTTTCTCGCTATGAACAGGGTGGTTCACAGTATGATAGTCAATGGGGCGGCTCTGATGAAAATGAGCATGAAAACTACTCGGTAAAAGTGGGCGGCGCTTATAACTCAGCAAACGTTTTAGTTGAAACTTCTTTTGCTAAGTCACAAGACCAAGGCGGTACTTTTGCCGGTAATGTGGACCCGAAAGAGGTCAATAAAATCACCACCAAACGCGATCAATTTGGTTTGTTAGGCCAATATGAGTTAAGTGAAAAAACCAGCTTTGTTGCTGGTTTTGATTGGTACAAAGAGCGTGTGTCGAACACGGGTTCAGCGTATGTAAAAGATGAACGTAAAGCGAATGCCGTGTTTATTCAAGCGCTTCATCAAGTCAATTCATTTTTGTTTGAAGGTGCAGTGCGCCAAGATGACATTCAAGGCTTAGACAAAGAAGTTACTTATAATCTTTCCGTGGGTTATCAGTTAAATGACGACTGGTTATTGAGCTTAAGCCAAGGGACAGGATTTAAAGCACCAACCTTTAACGACCTATATTGGCCAGATTTAGGCAATAACAGTCTTCAGCCTGAAAAAGTTGAAAGCACTGAAATACTTGTCCGCAATCAATTTGACCATGGTAGTGTTGAAATTAGCCTTTATGACTCTGAAATTGAAAACTTAATTGACTGGGCGCCAGATGCTGAAGGTATTTGGCATCCAGAAAATATCAATAATGCCACCGCGCAAGGTGTTGATTTAACCGTTTCATTACAAACGGGTGATTTCTCGCACTTAGTTGCGGCGGGTTATGTTGAAACCGAAGATGAATCAACGGGTAAGCAATTGCTACGTCGACCGAAAATCACAGCAACTTATACTTTGGCTTATCAATTCGATGCCTTAACAGCGAATCTTGTTTTAGATTACCGCGGTGATAGTGAAGATAACAAATTTAGCCCAGTAACGTTAAGTTCAGTATTGTTAACTAATCTTTCGTTAAGCTATCAATTTTCAGATGAAATCTCTGTTACCGGCAAGGCAAATAACCTTTTTGACGAAGATTATACGGTTGCTGAAAATTACTTAACTGATGGTGCTAACTATCAGTTAGCAGTGACTTATACTTTTTAGTGTCATTAGACATTAGACATTAGTCATTAGCTAAGCAGCTAAGCAGCTAAGTAAGTAAAAAGAGAAAATATCAAACAGATAAAAGGTAACTCAATTGAGTTACCTTTTTTTATTTAAACTAATGATTTATTTAAATAATGCGTTTAAATAAAAGTTTATAATCAATTGTTTATAATCAATTGTTTATATGGGTCAAGGCCTTCGCCAAGCGTTCAAGCTGCTCTTCCTTTGCTAAACCGAACCTTAATGCATGTTTATCGTCGGTTAGCCGCACATAAACACCTTGCTGACACAGGGCAATATAGTAATGCTCAACATCAACGCCTGTTTTAAAATAAACCGTTTGAAATAAATCAGTGCCTAATATTTTCGTGATCAATTCATAAGGCAAATTTTCAGCGAGTGTCGCTCGTAATCTGACAGTTAATGCCTTTAGTTTACGTTGTTGTTTTTCTTGCCAGTTTTTATCTAGCAAGGCTTTTTGGGCAATAAACTGCGCGGGGCCGTTTACTTGCCAAGGGCCAAGGTGCTCGCTAAATTTGGCCAGCCAAGTCTCTTCGGCTATTAAAAAGCCGATACGAATGCCTGCTAAACCAAAAAACTTGCCAAATGATCGTAATATCAAGGTGTTTTTATCATTACTGATGACACTCGTCATTGATTGACAGGGTTTTATCACATCGATAAAGGCTTCATCAATCACTAATAAACCGCCACATTTTGCTAACTTTGCTTGATAGTTTATAAGCATTGTTTGCTGGTATAACTGCCCCGTTGGGTTGTTCGGGTTAATGATCACTAACACAGAATTATCGGCAATTTCTGTCAGCTCAGGTAATTCATCTTGATACCAACAGGGGGTAAAACCTGCCGTTTGCCATGCTAAAGCATGTTCTTTATAGCCTTGCTCAGGTAAATAAACGGTAGTCGAATACTGATTTTGCTCACGCCAAAGCGTGGGTAATAGCTTTATTATTGCTTGGCTACCGTTAGTGACTAGCAGGCTATTAGCAGCATAATAGCGTTTTGCTGCTGTTACTAAGTCGTGACTTGATTGTGGTAATGCTTGGTATAATTGCTCGGGAATTGCTGGAATAGGGTAGCTAAATGGCGCTATGCCGGTCGACAAATCTAACCAGTTTTCGGGGGCAATATTAAACTGTTTAGCCACTTTTTGTAGTTGCCCACCATGAATAAGAGCCAAAATCGGTTCCCTAAAGTTGAAAGTAAATGTTGAAAGTAGAATATTGAAAACAAGGTTAATTATACAAGAAGATAGCAGGCCAGTTGAAAGATAAAAACGAATAAAACTAATGTAATAGCAGCTCGTCTAACGAGGGTTATACTGCGAGGGATATCCTCGGCCGTTATTG
Organism: Colwellia sp. 39_35_sub15_T18; assembly: GCA_002162675.1. Lineage (GTDB taxonomy): Bacteria > Pseudomonadota > Gammaproteobacteria > Enterobacterales > Alteromonadaceae > Colwellia. The sequence continues at coordinate 22,778 of MAAE01000040.1, forward strand.
CACTAGCTACATTGACGTTTTCCCCTAATGTTGGTGAAGTGACAGTTTTGCCGTGATACAAAGCGCTGCCGCCCAGCGTTCGTTTCATTACGGTTGCTCCTGCTGCCATGACCCAACCACCATTATGGCTTTTATATTGATTGCCTTGTTGATAGGCATTTTTTAACGCCTGACAAAATGGCTGTTGTAGGGCATAAAGTAAGGTACAAATTTTAGCGCTGATAAAACCTAAAACATCATCGGCTCGGGCAGCAAAAAAGCCAAAGGCATTAAAGCGGCTATTTTTATAACCCCACATGGCATCAAGTGTATTGGCCAAACGGTGTAATATCACCAAGGGTATGCCACCGATAAGGTAATAAACCAGTGAGGCGATAACAGCGTCGTGTCCGTTTTCGAGCATAGATTCAACCGTCGCCCGTGACATGTCATTAGCTGTTAAATCATCGGTTTCGCGGCTAACAAGATAACCGGTATAGTGTCGTGCGGTGGCTAAATCAGCTTGTATTAATGGTTTGAACACTTGCATTGCATGTAGGTGCAAACTATTTAGCCCTAGGGCTAAATACAAAAATATAGCTTCTACAATGAGTTGCATACTGGTCGGCAATATCGCGAGTAACACATAAGACAAATAACAACAGGGCAGCACGAGTAAACACCAAGCTAATGTGCCGAGTAGGGCATTTGTTTTCGAGAAAGGGACATTTTGGTTAATGGGCTTATTTAACCGCTTTTCAATTTTAATCGCTAAATTGCCAAAACCAATCAACTGATGATACTTTTTCGGCTCTCCTAAAATATGATCAAACAATAACGCAAGCACTAAAATAAGCGTGAGTTTAAATGGCGCAATCAACAGTAAAAAAGTTGTTACAAAGCTACTGTCGCTCATATTGAAAGTTATTCCGAGGTAATGGTGAAGTATGGCATTTTTGGTTGAAAATCTAAGGTAACGACACAGCCATTCTTATATAAATCAAAAGCATTTTTAGTTTCTTTTTTTCCCAGTAAAAATAGTAAACAACGCAGTGCTTCACCATGAAATATGATTAACAAATTTTGTCCAAGGTGTTCATTGGCCAGTTGTTTTAGGGTATTAAAAATGCGTTCTCCACAGGCCAAGGCTGATTCCGCCTTGTTAATTTGCAGCGCGGTAACTTGATTTAGTACTTCATCATATTCTGGCAATAGTTGCAGACTTTTTACTTCTTCTCCTTGCCAAAGTCCCAAATTTCTTTCCATTAAGTTTACTGATATTTGATGAGTAACGTTGAGCTTTTGTTGACAAATAAAAGCACTTGCTAGGGCACGACCAAGCGGGGAAGAAATAATAAGATCGATATTTTTAGTCGCTAACTTTTCTGCAATTTCCAACGATTGCTTTTTACCAAAGGGCGTTAACTCACTGTCGAGTTGTCCTTGTAGACGTTGAGTTTTATTCCACAGCGTTTCTCCGTGGCGAGCAAGATAAATTCTGGTTTGCATGTGTAGGTACGTTGAATTGAATGGCGGGCAGCATACCGAAATCTTGTTGCCAGTGCAATTGTGAAACGTATTGACTAGGCGAACTAACATTTCTTGTAAAAATTAGCCCATCGACTTTAAGTGGAGGGTATTGATAAATAAGCTTGGGTCGGCAATTTTATCTAACATTGAAATATCTGGCAAACAATCGTCATCGACATAATCAGCAAAATTGGCCGCTGAATCAAAAACTAAGATATCTAACGCTAACCGATCCAAGCCGTATAGACCTCGGTGGATCATATCTGCCGAAAAAACTAACAAGTCGCCCGCGGCTAATTTAATTTTTTTACCCGTAGAGAGGCTGTCACTACTCACTTTGCCCTTTTTTTCTTGTCGGACAGCAAATTCTTCATCATTATCCCAGCGTTTATGCGTTCCAGGCACTAGCTCCATGCCCAGTTCATCAAATAAAGGTACGCGCAGGTGTACTACTTGCGTGTCATGAATGACTTTTTTTTGCACATCTACATCGTGATCATATTGACAATCTCGATGCCAAAAATCTTTTTGTTGAGGATTAACAGGGTTGAAAAACAGTTGAGTATTCATAAACGCTGGCTTAGCCGATATAACCGACTCGACCACATCGACTATTTTTTTTGAACTGATAAAATTAAAAAGCTTGACCCGATCGTCGAACGCTAAGTACTGACTGCCGGTGATTAAAGAAGAATTGAACGCTTCCTCTTGATAAAATTTTGCGTTGTCTTTTTTCCATAACTGATGAAATTTCAATACTACTTTTCTAAGTGATGATATTTCAGCGTCATTGAAATAATTTCTAATGACAAAATAACCTTGCTCGTCATAATTACGCTGTAATTGACTTCTATTGTTTACCATTAACACCCATTACCTCTGCTTTCACTTTACCGCTTGCTTCGCCATCAGCAATATTTAGTGCTCGTTATCTTGTCGCAATAAGGTCTGACAGGCGCATTCTAGCAGTATATTTGGAGAATGAATATTAAAGTGTCTAGCGAATATTAGGAAGTCGAAAGCTCCTTGGGTGAGTTAATAAAAAAACGGCAGTCTTTGCTATCAAGACGATATGCCCTGGTATTGTCTAAGTCATTATTATTTGTTGCTATTATCAATACCCATACAGTTAGCGTAATAAGTAACGGTTGCGGGCCAATCAGAAAATACGCCTACTACGCCTATCTCTTTTGCTAAAACGTCTAACAAAGTCAGTACATCCGCGTCGTTATTTATCGCGTCATTTATGCTTTGATAATACCAGCCGCCGCCATTCGCGAGTAAACCTGAGCGCTCAAGTGACCAAGCAATAATATTAAGTTCAGCTGCTTTGGCGGCATTAGCGTATTCAGAAGGTATAATTTTACCGGCTGAATTTAACGTGACTAGCATCCATAGCGGTGGCGCTATGTACTCAACACCTTGGCTTTTTAGCTGCGCCATACTGGGTTGCCAAGTCTGTGAGTCTTGGGGATTGAAACCCGCATCACTATCTCTGCCATCAAGAAATACCGCTTGTTTACCAAACGCGGAATCATTCGCTATCCAATAGTTAACATCTTCAAGGTTAAACGATTGTGGATACACTTGATTAGCTGGTACGCCAGCAGATAGGTATTCGTCTAGCATTTTTTGTGCGTAATCTTTTTGGCTAAAGCCGTTAAATGGCATTTGTACACTGGCCGACTTTAATTCCGGTGTCATTTTAACACCGGCATTTTTAAACATGGCAATACTTTCGGCATGGGTCATTAATGTGCCTGTGCCTGAGTACAAATCAGTACGCCAATCAGGCGTACCCGCCAGATATTCTTCTACTGTGGTCGCTTGTAAATTCGCACCATCCATCTTGCCTTTAAGTGTTTTAAATTGGGCGAGGGTAATATCGCTTGTGCAGCACTTAGCTGTTGCAGTAATGCCATTGATTGGGTCTGCGGGAGAGAAGGGTAGTGAACATTGCTCAGCAAGTTCTGGCATGGCCAAGATATTGGTTGTTGTGGCTAAATCGCATTGCGAGTGACGACAAACTAAGGCTTTGTCTGAGGTAAAGGTGACGTCGCACTCTACAATACCAGCGCCCGAATCTATCGCGGCTTGATAAGACTCTTTGGTATGCTCTGGGAATAACATTGCCGCGCCACGATGACCTATTGAGAAATCAGCACGATAGAAAACATTATCTTTACACTGCTCTAGTTTGGTTTTTAATTGGCTTTCTTGCATTTGGTTAATTAAAAATAACGGTCTTATTCCTACTTGAGCGACAGCTTTATGCTTCAATTTATCGGCAGTGTCATCAACGCCAGTATAGCTATAAGCGACTTGCAGAAAAAAAGCGATTAAAGGGAGTAAAAGCCAATGCTTTTTTGGGAAATTAATTTGCATATCTGTTTCTTGTCTTTAACTTTAGGAAAGTGAGTTAAGCCGTTCAAAAATAGCGCTTAGAAGCGCATCATGGTAGATGATTATTGTGGCAGTTTAGTGATGTTTTTGTGACGAACTGATTAGCATGCCGTTTACTGGCTCTTTAGCGTAGTGTGGGCATCGCGATGGCACGCGGTGGCGACAGCAGCCAAAGGGAGAAAAAGAGTGCGGCAGCCGCACTCTTTTTCTGGCTATCGTCGTCATGCGACAAATACAATAGCTTCAATCAATGTCGCAATCTAATAACCGTGGTGATCTAGTTAATCGCTGTGCTTGGTATTAATTTTCAAGAGCCGCCATCATTTGCTCTGGATATCGACTGCCATGGATTTCTTGGCTTAATAACATGTCTGACACACGTGCAAGATCTTCAGTCGTTAAGATAATATTGGCTGCCAAAGCATTCTCTTTTAATCTCTGTGTGCTTCGAGTGCCAGGAATAGAGACATAACTTTCATCTTGGTGAGTAATCCAGGCTAATGCCAGTTGCGCTGGAGTACAGTTTTTGGTAATAGCGAGCTCTTTGATGTGGTTCACTAACGTTAAGTTTTGCTCAAAGTTTTCTTTTGAAAAGCGCGGATTGTTCAAACGCCAATCATCTTTATCGAGATCGGCACGACTTTTAATCGCGCCCGTTAAAAAACCTCGACCCAGAGGACTATAAGCAACCAGCCCTATACCGAGTGATTTACAGGTTGGTAGAATTTTTGCTTCTAATTGACGACTCCACAATGAATACTCACTTTGTAATACAGAAATGGGAAATTCTTTGTTGGCTCTTATTAAAGTATCCGAACCTGCTTCAGAGAGTCCCAAATAGGCCACTTTTCCTGCTTTGACAAGTTCCCCCATGGCACCAACCGTTTCTTCTATGGGAACATTGGGATCCATACGGTGCTGATAGTAAAGATCAATTTGCTCTACACCTAACCTTTTTAAACTAGCATCACAAGCTTTCCTGATATATTCAGGGCTACCATTTATGCCCATAAAGTCACCTTGGGCATCGCGCATAATGCCAAATTTTGTGGCTAAAACAACCTTATCTCTTTGTGTTGGGTTTTGCTTAAAAAATTTACCCAATAATTCTTCATTGGTTTTTGGGCCATAAATATCAGAGGTGTCCCAAAGGCTTACGCCTTGTTCAATGGCTACAGCAAGCGCCGATAATGAATCAGCTTCATTGCTATGACCATAAAACTCCGACATTCCCATGCAACCTAAACCGATAGTGGATACTTCTAAGCCTTGTGTACCTAATTTGCGTGTTTTCATCTATTATCCTTAGTAAATATTACTGTTAACGTCATCAATAACTGAGGCTAAGTTTATCGACAGCACAGGTGTTTCTATTAGAGTGATACTCTTTAGTTCTTGCCTATTCCTCCAAATTTGCTTTAAAAATCAAAATCTTTTGCTGGTTCATGCAATAATAAATGCAAGTAATTAATACGGAACTAATGCGAAATGAATGCGGAACTAATATGGAGTTAACCTATATGACAGACAGTAACGACCTGGCAAATAAAATGTGCCAATTAATGCCTCAAGCCGGCGTTATGTCTACCGATGTGCCCAATTTGACCTTAGTAAGAAGCGATGAGGTCATGCCATCTAGCAAGCCGATCATCTATGAACCTTGTATTTATATTGTCATCCAAGGGAAAAAAGTGGCGGCATTAGGTAGTGACGATTACATCTATGATGGCCTAAATTACTTGGTACTTTCGGTGCCATTACCGCTCGAATGCCAAGTTTTAGAGGCCAGTGTCGAAAAGCCCTATTTAGCGGTCAAGGTTGATATTAATACTGAAATGCTCAACGAGCTTATTGAAGAATCGACCGCTAACTTAAAAAAAGCAGACGACTCGCCAGTCAAAAAAGGTATATTTGTTTCTCGTTTGGGTGATAATATCCGCGCAACATTGGAGCGAATATTATCGTATGTTGATCAACCAGCAAGTGCTAAGGTGCTTGGGGCAATGGCGATAAAAGAATTATTATTTCATGTTTTAGCGGGAGCACAAGGGCATTATCTCAGAGCCTTTGCTTACCGAGATAAGCAAAGCTTCCAAATAGCTGCAGTGATTAATTTTATTCAAAGTCATTATACCGAAAGTATAGAAGTTGCCGACTTAGCCTCAAGGGCGAATATGAGTCAATCATCTTTTCATCATTACTTTAAAGCGGTAACTAGCTCTTCTCCTATTCAATATATCAAAACTATTAGATTGCATGCGGCAAGGCGCAATATGTTATACGACAATAAATCAGCTGGGGACGCTGCATATCATGTTGGTTATTCAAGTCCCTCGCAATTTAGCCGTGAGTATCGGCGTCTATTTGGTGTTTCACCCTCTATTGATATGCAGTTATCAACTATTGATGTTTGATCATGATAGGCTTGGTATTGTGTTGTGAATCTATAAAAATACAACAGATTTGTTGTTTGGGTTTTTCCTTAAGTAGAGTTTCCCATTAGGCATAATCAATACGAAAGTTTTGATGTAGGTTTTGCCAATGTGTTTTCAACGTTTGTTGATGTAATTCATCCATAGGCAATTCAGTTAACATCTGCAACCAATGTGTTCTAGCAAGTTCAAGTGTTTCTTCAAGATGAACTTTTATTGCTTGCCAAGGGACTCCAATCCGTTTTGCCCATGCTTCAAATGATGCCATTTCAGCTTGATACCAGTTTTTGTTTTTCGCCATGTTGAGAGCAAACTCTTGCTCCCCTTCCACATAGGAAATAGTCGAGACAATATCGTAGGCTGGTGACAAAATAGGCTTTGTTCCGTCTTGATATATTAGTGACCAATTCTTTAAATGTGCATCTCCATTTGCCAATAGAATATTTACTAATAATCGCCTTGCCATTTGTTGAACATTTTTCAAACCTTGTGAACCAAATTGGTACATAGCATTAGCAATCTGTTCATAATTATGCTTTTTATATTTATCATGAGAATACACTTGGAATACTTGAGCTAAGTCTTCTGTATGAACTCGTTGGCCTTTTTGTCGATCAAACCGTTTAATTGCGTAAGCATGAATTTCGTTAGGAAGTTGAATATCTGGCAGGTTATCCAAGTCAGTCATTTTAACCAACTTGATCTCAGGGATATCAACCCCAACAACTTCAGCTAACCTCATGGCGGTGTATTCATTGTAAGGAACAAACTTATGTACGGTTGATGGTGTTTTGATAATCCAACTATCACTATTATCATCTTGACCAATATTAAATCGACCATCTTTACTCTTCACAGAAGAAAACTTCATTTGTACGCCTGCCAGAGAGAATTTATTCTGGCTATGCTCTACATCTACCTGAACAGCTTCGACTTGTTCTCGGTGATCAAGTGCCCATTTAGGTACATTGCCAGCAGGTATAAGTTCCGCTTGTAAAGCACCCGGTAAATTCTTCCCCATGTGAGCCATTAAAGGAAATTCATTATCAACATGCACTTTAAGCGAGCGAGCCATCCAGTCACGCAGAGCACCTTCTGGTAGTAAGTTTGACAACACAGGAGTTAACCTCTGAGAGCTTATCAATGGTTTTGACAAATATTGCTTATTAGCTAGTTGTGTCATTGTAAAGGTTTGCCGCTCAGTTTGTGCTAATGCAGCATAATCAGGCGAAAATACGAAAATATTTTTCCCACCAGAGTAATGAGTTAGCACTCCTATTTCTTGTCCGTTGAGTGAGAATCTAAGCGCTTCAACACTTTCCGTTCTTTTAGTAGCAATCATCACTAATCCTCAAGGTGCTTATTTTTACTCGACCAGAAATCATCAGCTATTGAAGGTAATTCTACATGCTGACTTTGTCTGATTTGATCAGGATCAGTTATTGATAATTCAAGTCCTAGCCCATCTAAGATACGCAGCAACGTAGAGACTTTTAAGTCATTACCTGACTCGATGCGTTGATATTGTTGTTGTGACATACCAATAAGCATACGCATATCTTTTTGCGAGAGTTTTCTCTTCTTTCGCTCTTTGATGAGCAAGTCAGTAAGTGCTTCAACTACTTTCATAAAAACAACTCAAGTGGTGTATTAACTATAAAATACAACTTTTATGTTGTAAAATCAACGAATACAACTTTTATGCTGTTAATTTGTAAAAATACAACATATTTGTTGTTTATGGTTTTCATTAAGTAGAGTTTATTGTCCTATCGGTGTCTCGGTATAAATCTTCCTTAATATCTATATAAGAACATTTTCCGTTTTTGGGGATTAGCTGAACAGCTTGGAGTTTGTTTTTCTGCTTGGCGTCGCGGTGGCGACTACATCCAGAGGGGGAAATCCAACATGCTACTCTGTTTTGTGCATTCATCTTTAGCTTGAGTTTGTTGTTCTGTTTGGCGTCGCGGTGGCGACAACACCCAAAGGGGCGTTACACGCCAAAAGCCCCTTTGGAATCCCCGTGGCGCCCTACTCAGTGAAAACATAAATCATCAATTTTGTGTTTACAGTCAATACCTGCCGATATTCGTCCATGAAAAGCGGCAGTCTTCGCCATCCATGGCTCAGCTTGACTGACACTTTACAAAATTGATATTTATTCACTGAGATGGGATCGGGAGATCTTGGATGCTCTGTTTTATTAAACGAACACTAGATCTTTTGACTCGTTAAAAAAGACACTATATCAACAAGCGCCAAGTCTGCTTCTTCAAACGCCGGAGTGAAGCACAATATTCACGTATTGCCATCATGGATGATGGCAAAAGCAATGTTGCACATGGATGTGCCTTCATTGCTGGTACGTCGAAGATATTGTGCTGAATGTAGGATTACGTTTGATGCAGCAGCGCCGAGGGAGTCCAGAGGGAGGTCGGCGTTAGCCTCCCTTTGGGTGTCGTCGCCACCGCGACAAATCATTTAAATTTACTCTGACGCCATTTCTTACAACATCCCCATTGGGGGTCGCCCAAGGTTAGGACATCCTTGGGCGACGGTTAGCTACATCATCGAGGTCAGTCAAAAATGTAGCCGAGGGAGGTTGACTTAGTTTAAGTTGCTAATCATCACAAATACATTCATCGAACATGTGAAACCCGCAAGCATCACAAGTGAAGCTTCCACCATTTTTCATAAAAGCGAGTGACTGAATATCATGATAGGTTTCTTTGCTTTGCTTAATTTTTTTTTCTATATCAGCAATTTTTTTTGCTTTTTCTTTGACTATGTTGAACATTAAATTACCATCTTCAAGAGAAAAACCACCAGTTTTTTCAAGAAACATTCGTTTAGATAAACTCACAAAAAGCACCCCATAATTTTGACAAGAAGAAAAATAAATCTGAAACTAGTTTGATAGATAAATATACTATTTACAAGGTGTTTTTACGTGTATTTTTGGTTTTCTTTGTCTTTTTATGTATATTAAATTCTATATTTATCAGATGGCTACATAAAAGTTATATAATGTGACGGTTTGCTTGTATTCATCTGTTATGCCATGATTTTTCGGGTATAACAGTTTACTGTTGGAAGTATTGTTTCTGTTTGTTTTCATCAGTTTTAGCACTGTTTTGAGGGTTTAAACGTTAACTGCTGAAACTGCACTTTTTGTTTGTGTAAAACCGTTTTACCAATGTTTTGAGCGTTTAGGCACTAACTGCTGAAACTGACCTTTTTGTTTGTGTAAAAACCGTTGTGCCCAGAATCGATTTTTATATAAACGCTATAAAAAATATAAGGTAAAAAATTAATACGGATGATCAAGAAACCTTAACAAAGTGATCATTACAAACAAAAAAGGCGAACCATTTCTGGTTCGCCTTTTTATTTAAAGCTCTAAATTTTCGAAAAAATTAGTCTTTATAACTCTCAATCGGAGGGCAACTACAAACCAAATTTCTGTCCCCATACACATCATCAATACGATTTACCGTTGGCCAGAATTTATTAGCCGCTGCTGCGGGTACTGGGAATACGGCTTCTTTAACCGTGTAACCACGATCCCAAACATCGGTAATATCCGCTAAAGTATGTGGCGCATTTTGTAGTGGGTTGTTGCCTAGTGCCCACTCGCCGGTCTCAACTTTACGTACTTCATCACGAATACAAACCATGGCTTCGATGAAACGGTCAAGCTCAACTTTAGACTCAGATTCTGTTGGTTCAATCATGAACGTGCCCGCTACTGGGAACGACATTGTTGGTGCGTGGAAACCGTAATCAATTAATCGCTTTGCTATATCCACTTCAGTAATACCAGAGGTGGCTTTAAGTGGGCGCAAATCGATAATACATTCGTGCGCAACACGGCCATTTTTTCCTGTATATAAAAGTGGGTAATGTTGGCTTAATTTAGTCGCTACGTAGTTAGCGTTAGTAATGGCGTATTTAGTGGCGTCTGTAACCCCTTTTTTACCTAACAAGGCCACGTAAAGGTATGAGATACATAAGATACCGGCGCTACCATAAGGTGCTGCCGATACGGCGCCGTTACCTGCTGTTTCTTCATTTACGTTAATTAACGCATGATCAGGTAAGAAGGGTGATAAATGCGCTTTAACGCCGATAGGGCCCATACCCGGACCACCGCCACCATGTGGAATAGCAAAGGTTTTGTGTAAGTTAAGGTGAGAAACGTCAGCACCGATGAAACCGGGTGATGTTAAACCTACTTGTGCGTTCATGTTTGCGCCATCAAGGTAAACTTGACCGCCGTTGTCATGAATGATGTTACAAATTTCTGCAATGGTGGTTTCATAAACACCGTGCGTAGACGGATATGTGATCATGATACACGCAAGATTGTCGCTTAACTCTTCTGCTTTCGCTGTTAAGTCGGCCATATCAACGTTACCTTGTTTATCACAAGCGACTACCACCACTTTCATACCCACCATTTGCGCTGTTGCTGGGTTAGTTCCGTGTGCTGACGAGGGGATTAAACAAATATTACGATGCGAGTCACCACGGCTTGCGTGATATTTAACAATTGAGATTAAACCTGCATATTCACCTTGAGCGCCAGAGTTAGGTTGCATTGACATTTTGTCGTAGCCGGTTAACTCAACTAACCAGTCGGCTAGTTCATCAATCATTTTCTTGTAGCCTTGTGCTTGGTCGATTGGCGAAAATGGATGCATGTTGGCAAATTCAGGCCATGATACTGGGATCATCTGTGCGGTGGCATTTAATTTCATGGTACAAGAGCCTAAAGAAATCATTGAGTGGTTCAATGCTAAATCTTTATTTTCAAGTTTTTTGATATAACGCAGCATTTCAGTTTCGCTATGGTGCGAGTTAAATACTGGGTGCGTTAAAATGTCAGACTCACGTACGAGTGATGCGGGAATAGACGTTGAGCCTTGCGTTATTATTTGGGCATCAAGTCCTGCTACATCTAAACCGTGTTCAGCGCCTAATAAAATAGTAAATAGTTGGGCGATATCAGCACGCGTTGTGGTTTCATCAAGCGATATACTGATTTGACCGTCAACGTCTGTGCGTAAATTAACGCTCGAAATAAGCGCGCGTTCAATAATTTCAGCTTTATTGTCTAGCTTAAAAGTTAAGGTATCAAAGTAGGTATCATGAACCGCCGATAACCCTTTTACTCGAGTGCCGGTTGCTAAAATATCAGCAAAACGATGAATACGATTAGCAATAGTTTTTAAGCCTTTAGGGCCATGATAAACCGCGTAAAAAGCGGCCATGTTGGCTAATAGTACTTGTGCTGTACATATATTTGAATTGGCTTTTTCACGACGAATATGTTGTTCACGTGTTTGCATAGCCATACGTAAGGCATTGTTACCGCGGGTATCTTTAGAAACCCCGATAATTCTGCCCGGCAGAGAACGTTTGTATTTATCAGAAGTAGTGAAGAATGCTGCATGAGGGCCACCGTAGCCCATAGGTACGCCAAAACGTTGGCTAGAGCCAATAACGGCATCAGCGCCTAACTCGCCCGGCGCTTTTAATAACACTAAGCTCATAATATCCGCAGCAACAGCAACAATACCTTTGTTGGCGTGAATTTTTTCAATTAACTCGCTGATGTCTGATACTTCGCCCGTTGCACTTGGGTATTGAATTAAGGCGCCAAAAATATCGTGCTCTGGTGCTTCATTGGCGGGCGCAATAACAACATCAAAACCAAACATGTCGGCACGTTGTTTTACTAGGTCAATGGTTTGTGGAAAAACATCGTTAGCGATAAAGAAAAGGTTTGATTTTTTGTTTTTAGAAACACGTTTAGCGAGTGCCATTGCTTCAGCGGCGGCTGTGCCTTCATCTAATAATGAGGCGCTGGCTAATGGCAAGCCAGTAAGGTCAATACACATTTGCTGATAATTAAGCAAAGACTCTAAACGGCCTTGGGCAATCTCTGGTTGATATGGTGTGTAAGCCGTGTACCAGCCTGGATTTTCTAGTACATTACGGGTAATCACATTGGGTGTTAATGTGCCGTAGTAGCCTAAACCAATGTAAGTCGTGTTTACTTTATTTAAGCTAGCAACCGCTTTTAAATCAGCTAATGCTTGCACTTCTGTTTTACTGTCACCAATGTCAGGTAACTCTGCTAAACGAATATCATTGGGGACAATTTCATCAATTAAGGCATCAATAGACTCTGCACCAATATCATTAAGCATGGCTTGAGTTTGCGTTGCACTTGGGCCGATATGGCGACGAATAAAGTCTTGAGTTTGTTCTAATTGTGCCAACGACAAAGGGGAGAGTGAGTTAACAGCCTTTGAGCTATCAGATAATTGAGAAGTCATAACAGTTTCACTTAAATAAATTGTACAAATATAGAATGAAAGAAAGCCTCAAATTCTTAGACAGAATAAAAGAGGCTTACTCATTGACGTTTAGGTTTTCGTAAACAGTCGATTTTTAGGCAAGGCTGCTGAAGTTATGAGTCTACTGAGCTTAGTGGGCTAAGTGATTTAGACGAATAACAAAAGCAACGCAGTATAAAAGAAGAATGTGACCGAAAATTAGTCTTCGTCGATAGAGTTCTTGTAACCTTGGGCATCTAGCAAGTTTTCTAACTCACTGGCATCATCGAGTTTAAGTTTGAATAACCAACCGTCACCAAAAGCATCTGAATTTACTAATTCAGGAGAGTCTTCTAAGTCTTCATTTACTTCAATAACTTCACCAGAAACGGGTGCGTATATATCTGAAGCGGCTTTTACTGATTCAGCAACACAAACATCATCGCCGGTGCTAACTTCATCACCAACATCAGGTAATTCAACAAAAACCATATCGCCTAAAAGGTCTTGGGCGTGATCCGTGATACCGACAGTAACAGTACCGTCACCTTCATTGCGTACCCATTCGTGCGATGTTGCATATTTCAATTCTGAAGGAATATTGCTCATTTTTATTTTTCCTATTGGTTAAATATTTTTAATGTAAATCTAAGTTTGGTTAAATTTTTATAGCACAAAAACTCATAAATAATACTAGTACAAATCCTAAATAATTGGGATTGTAGTGAAGACAATAAAGTTATAGTTTCAAGTATGACGGATTAAAATACTTTTTTGCCGTTGCGGACAAAACTTGGCTTAGTCACTTGTACTTTAACTAACTTCTTGCGCATTTCTACTTCGACTATATCGCCAACTTTGACGCTACGAGGTACGCGTGCTAAAGCAACGCTGTGCCCTAATGTTGGAGAAAAAGTACCGGAAGTGATAATTCCTTCAAAAAGAGCACCGTCGCCTAAGTCGGTAAGCACTTTTTGGCCAGTACGAAGCACGCCTTTTTCGGTTAATACTAAACCTACCAGTTTCGGTTGCTCGCCGGCAGCTTTTTGTGCGGTTAGTACATCACGACCAATGAAAGCACGATCAGTCGGCTCCCAGCTGATTGTCCATGCCATATTAGCGGCTAAGGGCGAAACAGTTTCGTCCATATCTAAACCGTAAAGGTTCATACCCGCTTCTAAACGTAAGGTGTCGCGTGCGCCTAAACCACATGGGGCAACACCGGCGTCAATTAGTTTTTGCCAAAAATCTTCTGCGGCGCTATCAGGGACAATGATTTCGTAACCGTCTTCACCCGTGTAGCCAGTCGTGGCGATAAATAAATCACCCACTTGCACACCAAAAAATGGTTTCATACCTTCAACGGCAACAATTTGTGCTGGAGTTAATAGCTTAGCGACTTTGGCTTTTGCTTGTGGACCTTGTACGGCGATCATGCCAAATTCAGGGCGTTCAGTAATGGTGAGATCAAAACCTGCCGCTTGCTTGGTCATCCAGGCTAAGTCTTTTTCACGTGTCGCTGAATTGACCACTAAACGATAATTAGTGTCTGAGAAGAAGTAGATAATCAAATCATCAATTACGCCACCTTCTTCATTTAACATACCTGTATACAATGCTTTGCCAGCAACGGTTAGCTTGGCAACATCATTGATAACCAAGCGGCGCAAAAATGCTTTTGCATCTGTGCCTTGGACATCAACAATGGTCATGTGAGAAACATCAAACATGCCAGCATTTTGGCGAACAGCGTGGTGCTCTTCTATTTGTGAGCCATAGTTAATGGGCATTTCCCAGCCGTGAAAATCAACCATTTTAGCGCCAGAAGCTAAATGTTTTGCATGTAATACGGTTTTATTGGTCATCATTCATACCTAAGAAGCCATACTTAAAAGTAAAGAGGCTGATAAAATTTGCAGCAATTATAGCCGCTGTACTCTGCTGATTCAACAAACCTGTAATGACAAATTCAAATAAAAAACCAACTTATCTTAAAAGTCAGAATTTAATTTTTTATATCGAAGTGTTTTGAAATTTAAACCTAAACTTCGGCGTTGATAAAGGGGATAGCTGTAATAAATTTTATAATTTTTTATCACTGTCACGGTAAATTATTGACAAATAGGGGGGGAATTGTAGGCCTTGCTTCGCACTACACCGAGCATGGCAGAGCCTTTGTGTAGGCTCGAAGAGCCCTTTGTGGAGCATAGCGACTCGGTGGTGAATAGTTGGTGTTTTTTTATTACTGCTGCGGCAGGCTGAGCAAGGAGCAGGGCAGCAGCTTAGCTTGGCTTATGGCGTGCTAATTCCGGCAAGTCGGCTTTCAGGCCAAGCGCTTGTTCAATCATTAATTTTTTGGCGGGCTTAATATTGTTAAGCAAGCTCATACCAATACCACGCAGTAATTTTAAGCCATTTTGTTGTACCGCAAACGTTTGCTTAATCGCTTCCATGGCGGTGATCATTTCAATCGCTTCGGCTTTTCGATAACGTGCAAAGGCTTTTAGTACTTTTTGATCCGCCAGATCTTGCTCTGGTGTTAAGCTGGCTAAGCTTTGGGCTAATGAGGCCGCATCAAGTAAGCCTAAGTTAACGCCTTGCCCAGCTAACGGGTGAATTGTATGAGCCGCATCGCCAATAAGTACCGTGCGATCTTTGACAAAATCTTGCGCTAAACGCATCGTTAAAGGGTGAGTAAAGCGCTCGCTAATTAATTCAATGGCGCCTAACTTACCGTCACTAGCGGCCGTTAATTCTTTAGCAAAATCTGTTGGCGAAAGCTCAATTAATCGTTTCGCTTCCTCGGGAGATGTTGAGTAAACAATCGAGCAAGTGTTGCCATGTTGCGGGAAAAGAGGCAAAAACGCTAACGGACCGGTCGGCAGAAATACTTGCCATGCGGTATTTTTATGGCCTTGCAAACAGTTAACCGTGGCAACGATAGCGTGGTGATCATAATCACGAGTGATCATGGGGGTGGCTAGTTGTTTTCTAAGCCAAGAATTCGCACCGTCTGCACCAACAACGAGTTTGGCGATTAATGGCATTTGTGGGGGGGTATTGTTTGTGTGTGTATCGGGTAGCTCAAAACTGGCAAACACTTCACTTTCGCCCATCGCAATATTGGCTAATTTACTGTGCGTGAAAAAACTAATGCCTTGGTCTTGTTGAGCTTTTTCCCATAAGACATTACGAATGACTGTGTTTTCAATAATCCAGCCCAACTGTTCATTTTTTGGAAAACTATTTAAATCGGCTACTGAAAAATCAAGTTTTCCTAAACCGGCTTTATCCCATATATGCATGTGTTGATAAGCTTGCAGGCGTTGCTTTTCAATATCAGCCCAGACATCTAGCTGTTCAAAAATGGTTTTGCTTGCGACATTAATGGCACTAACCCGTACTTCGGGCTCGCTGCTTAAATCAGCGATAGGTAAAGTATCGGCTATGGCAATGGTTAGGTTGGTGTTTTTTCTTAACGCCAGCGCTAAGGTCAAACCAACCATGCCGGCGCCAACAATTAATAAATCAAATTTTTGCATTTTTCTCTAACCTTTTAGGGTTTTTTAGCCAAGTTAACTTTCTAAAATTTGCTTGCTAACATTAGCTTTCTACAATTAGTAACCCATCAGCTTATTGACTAAGGTATTTTTTAACGGGGAAATATAATTCATCATTTTCAAAGCTATATTTCTGCCAGTCACCAGTGGTGGTAAATCATTGGCAAATAAGGTGACTAATGAGTCTGTTAGCGCAATAACTTGTTTTTGATCTAACAAGCGCTGCTTAGCATAGTCATTAAGTAAGGCAAAACTGCCAATGTCTCGGTTCGCTTGTAACTGTTTGGCAAGTAAACTAGCCATTAGCTCTACATCGCGTAATCCTAAGTTAAAGCCTTGCCCTGCAATAGGATGAATAGTGTGGGAGGCATTACCAATTAAGGCCATTCGGTGATACGTTTGCTGCTGTGCCTGCAATAATACTAATGGGTAAACATCACGTTTTCCGATATGCGTTATGGCGCCAAGCCAATGGCCAAAAGCAAGTTCGAGTTGTGCTTTCAAATCGTTATCATTCAAGGCTAAGACATGTTCACTTTGCTCTGACGACATAGTCCATACCAGTGAACAACGGTTTTTTGTGCTTGGTTCGGTTTTTAGTTCGCCTCTTGATTCGGAAAGGGGCAACATGGCGATTGGGCCAAATTCAGTGAATCGCTCAAACGCTTTGTTTTGGTGAGGGTTTTCGGTGGCGACATTGGCTATTAATGCAACTTGGTGATAATCACTGTCACTAACATTAATACCTGCAAATTGCCGACATGGAGAATTTGCGCCGTCACAAGCAAGTAATAAACTTGTCTCAACAGATTGTCCTGAGCTAAGTGCGATACTTATGTTGTTGGTATCATTATTTGGCTGCCAATTAATATCGATAATACTGTCGGGGCATAACCAATGGATATTGGTTTTATCGGCTAATTCTGTTAATAAGCCTTTGCCAATCAATGCCATTTCAATAACATAACCTAGCGCAGTAACATTATGCTCTTGTGCTTCAAGCCGAGCTTTACCGTAGTGACCTCGATCAGAAATATCAATTTTTTCAATGGCGCAAGCATCATTTGCTAAATGCTGCCAAACCCCCATATCTTTTAAATAAGCCGCGCTACCATGAGAGAGAGCCAAAACGCGATCATCAAAAAGTGCGGGCGTATTGTTTTGCTGCGTTAGCTCGTTCACTTCAACAATGGCAATAGATAATAAGCTACCATCAGCTTTGGTTAATTTTGCCAAACTTAATGCCATTAAACAGCCAGATAAGCCACCACCAGAGATAATAATATCGAATGCTATTTTACTTTTATCCATAATTATATTTTCTTTTTCGTATTTATTCAGCTTAATAAATGTTTACCACAGAGAACACCGAGGTCACAACACTATAACGAGAATAATAAAACCTCTGTGTAGGCTCGAAGAGCCCTTTGTAAAGCATAGCGACTCGGTGGTGAATAGTTACTTTTTTCCATGTTACTTAATACTTAAAGTTGTGCTTTAGCGCTTCATTAAGGTTTCAATGTCAGTAATTGTTTCGGGACAATTAGCGGTTAAATTTTCACAGCCTTGCTTGGTGACGACAATATTATCTTCAATACGAATACCAATACCGCGCCATTGCTCCGCTATATCCATATCATCAAGCGGCATATACAAACCGGGTTCAATGGTGAGTACCATGCCCGGTGTAAATTCACGACACTGCTCTTTATTGTCATTAATATGGTAATCGCCAACATCATGAACGTCTAAACCGAGCCAGTGCCCTAAACCGTGAATAAAGTATTTTTTACTGGCTTTTTCTTTGACTAATTCGGTTAAATCACCCGATAAAATGCCTAAATCAAGCAAACCTCTGGTTAAATATTCGTTGGCGATATTATTGAGCTTGGCAAAAGTAGTGCCCGGTTTAATGGCTGAAATTACCGCTACTTTGGCATTCAGTACCAGTTGATATAAGGCTTTTTGTGGTTCAGTAAATTTGCCATTAACGGGGAAGGTGCGGGTGATATCTGCGGCATAGCCGGATAATTCACCACCCGCATCAATCAGCAGCAAGTCGTTATTAACTAAACGAGCACTGTTATCAGTGTAATGTAAAATATTAGCATTATCGCCACCGGCAACAATGGTGGCATAAGCCGCATAACGGGCGCCATGGTGAGTAAATTCGTGCAGTATTTCATTTTCTATTTGATATTCAAACAATCCTGCGCTTGTTATTTGCATCGCTCTTTGATGGGCTAAGCCTGAAATAGTATTCACTTGGCGCATTAATTCGATTTCATTAGTACTTTTAATTAATCGTAGTTCGTCAATCATTGGGCTGACATCAATTAACTGGGTCGGGACTTTTTCGCCTTGACGAGTACTTGCCCGTACTTGTGCTAAATAACCAAAAACGTGCTGAGATAAGTTTTCATCATCAAAGGCAAAATAAACCTGTTTGATGCCGTTCAAATATTGCGGCACTAATTCGCTTTGTTCATCTAGAGTAAAGCATTGGTCAAGCTGATAATGCTGACAGGCTTTTTCTTGGCCAATTCGACGACCATGCCAAATTTCGTGTTTTTTGTCTTTAGGCAGTGAAAACAAAATGCTTTGCTCACTGCTTGCTTGTTTTATTAACATTAACATTGCATCGGGCTCATTAAAGCCAGTTAAGTAATAAAAACTCTTGTTTTGACAAAAAGCGAATTCGGTATCATTGCTGCGTGTTACTTCGCTCGCCGCGCTAAAAAAAGCAACACTGTTCTCTGTCATTTGTGCAAAGAGCTTACTTCTATGAGTCACAAACTCACTGATTGGCAGTATTGCAATGCCGGGTAAATTTTGATTTGTCATGGCTGATCTCTAGTGAATAGTGTCGTTAGTACTCGCGCCATTATTAGCTGAATTAGCGGGCAGGGTGCCTAGCTCACTAAAACATAGCAATGCCGAAATACGAACATATTCACAGATTTCGAAAAATGCTTGTTCGCTGTCTTCATCTTCTTCCATTTCTGCAGAAATATTGGCAATTTCAGCAAAATCAATAAGCACTTCTTTCACTTCACTTGATGTTACTGGGCTATCTTTTTGTTGCAAGCCAAAGCCTAAGTTAAAGCCCTGAACCCAAGCACCAAGTGCATGTCCTCGCTCAACAAGTGAGTCATCATCGTCGGGTAACATTAATTGAAAAGTGTAGGTGTCATCAAGAATATCGGTCCAAAGTTCGCGGTACATTTGCTTAACTAATTTTTTAACGGCTTTGGGAAAACCGTCGCTACCTTGCGGTGAAAAATCTAATAAATCGTCTAGCATTCCTAAATAGCTTTGTTCTTCAAAAGCGAAACCCGCGCACACTAACCCCGCTAGCACACCATGAACTTCACTGGCGTGGGCTTTAATGTTTTCGGTGGTGATCACGGCTTGTGCGCTAGCAAAATCGACTTTGTTATTGCCGAGGGTGTTATTTGTCATGATGAGGCTCTATACCTTAGAAAAATCTTTGCTGCTATCCTAACACTGACCTACTGAAAAGGCATGGAAAATCCGATAAAACAGCTCATTTATCTGCCATTTGCTTGCAACAGGATAGCGGCACAGTTATAGTGCAGGTTATTATTGTAGGTCGCTACGGTATCTAATTAATTACGCTTGGAATTTCTCTGCAAATGACTCAACGCACCGTTGAAATTAATGTGACTGATCGCAAACTAAAAGTTGCCTGTCCTATTGGGCAAGAAAGCGCATTACTTAGTGCGGCGGCAGAATTAAGTGTGCGCTTAACTAAGGCTAACAATAACAAATCTATTGCCACACCTGAGCAAGCATTGTTAATGACGGCACTTAATTTAACCAATGAGCTATTAAACGCAAAACAGCAACTGCAAGCTGAAAAAAAAGAAAATAAGCAAAAAATTGCTTTACTACAATCAACTATCGAACAAGCTTTAATTCCTTTGCATAATAAACAGGCTTAAGTGCTTGTTTCTCTCTCGAGATTAAATAAATATTTACTGCTAATTGCTTAAGTTAACAGCATAAAATGTTTAAATACAGAACACTTAGCACTTGCTGGTGAAAAAACACTTAATTCAGCTGAATTTTTCGTTATAATGATTTCTGTCTTCTGGGATGTTTGTATGCGAACTATGTCCCTGAGCCGATAAGTTTTACCTTAGGGAGTTGACTAATAGCTATTGCGCAAGCCCGGCTCGTATCGGGAAGCCTACGGTTAATATGATACTTCCGCCCTGAACACACGGTGTTCAGGACTATGTAAGCTGCGGCATTCTGGAAGTCACTTATTACTTAGTCATATTATTTCAAGATAAACTACGGTGAGCTGCGGCGCTGAATAGCACTAGGGAAGTCACTTATTACTTCACTACTTATAATATACTTTCAGGATTAAACTATTGTGAGCTGCGGCGCTGAATAGCATTCGGGAAGTCACTTATTACTTAGTCATATTATTTCAAGATAAACTACGGTGAGCTGCGGCGCTGAATAGCACTCGGGAAGTCACTTATTACTTCACTACTGATAATATACTTCCAGGATTAAACTATTGTGAGCTGCGGCGCTGAATAGCATTCGGGAAGTCACTTATTACTTAGTCATATTATTTCAAGATAAACTACGGTGAGCTGCGGCGCTGAATAGCACTAGGGAAGTCACTTATTACTTCACTACTGATAATATACTTCCAGAATTAAACTATTGTGAGCTGCGGCGCTGAATAGCACTCGGGAAGTCATTCACTTTTTCTGTTTTTACTCCTTACTCCTTACTCCTTATTCACCACTTATTACTTGCTAATATTCCCTCAAGATCAACCTATTATGAGCTGCTTGTAAAGCAACACTCTGAAAGTCATTTCTGTGTTATTATCTCATCATGAATACAACTCAAACATTTGATAACCGCTCAATAGGTATTTTTGACTCAGGTATTGGCGGCTTATCTATAGCTAAGCGCATTAGTGAGCAATTACCCCACGAAAATTTGATCTATGTGGCGGACAGTCAACATGCTCCTTATGGGGAAAAATCTACGGGGTTTATTACCGAACGCGTCAATCTCATCGCTCAACAATTGATCAAACAAGAGTGTAAAGCTTTAGTTATCGCCTGCAACACCGCAACCGTTAATGCCATTAGCCAATTAAGATCGCAAGTTGATATTCCCATTATAGGCGTAGAGCCGGCAATAAAACCGGCAGCAAAACAGAGTATAAATAAGAAAGTGGCGGTTTTAGTTACCCAAGCAACCAGTCAAAACCCAAATTTTCAACGCTTAATTGACAGACATCATAATGGTGCTCTTGTTACTATTCAGCCCTGCCCAGGTTTAGTCGAGCTAATTGAGCAAGGAAAACAACACAGTGACCAATGCTATCAGTTGCTTAAAAAGTATCTTGAACCCTTGATGTCTGCAGGAGTTGATACTTTAGTGCTTGGTTGTACTCATTATCCTTTTGTTTTAGAAGCGATTACTTCAATTACCGGCGGCCTGATCCACGTTTTAGAAACCGCCACGCCAGTGACTAGTTATTTATCTAGGCAATTGAAAGATAAAGGCTTATCAGCAAACGTCAAACAAACTGGACAGCATCAGTTTTTTAGCTCAAAAGTGAGTGAACACCAACAACAACTTTTTAGCCAACTTTGGCAGGCGCCATTAACAGTAAACGCTTTAACAATTCTATAAACTACTATATTAGCTATATCAACATGAAAAGCTTTATACACTTTCCTTTACAACTAACAAGCAAACAAGCAAACAAACCAAACAATAAACAAAACAACGACAAAAATAACGAATCAAATAATTTAAGCCATTTAGACGTCTAGGCGTAAAAAAGCTAGAAAAAGCCCCTTAAAGCATGTAATATCGCTCCATTATTTTATTCTCCACTTATATGTTAACGCTGAGGGTTTATGTCTAGACATTTTTTTACTTCCGAGTCTGTTTCTGAAGGCCACCCTGATAAAATTGCCGATCAAATTTCGGATGCGGTTTTAGACGCTATTATCGCCAAAGATAAATATGCCCGTGTTGCTTGTGAAACTATGGTAAAAACTGGCGTAGCGATAATTTCAGGTGAAGTTAGCACTAATGCTTGGGTTGATTTAGAAACCATCACTCGTAATGTTATCAGTAATATTGGTTACACTTCTTCAGAAGTTGGTTTTGATGGTGAAACTTGTGGCATCATGAATTTAATTGGTCAACAATCGCCTGAAATTGCTCAAGGTGTTGATCGCAGTAAGCCTGAAGATCAAGGTGCTGGCGATCAAGGGCTTATGTTTGGTTACGCCACCAACGAAACTGAAACATTGATGCCTGCGCCACTGTATTACTCGCACCGTTTAGTTGAGCGCCAGGCAGAAGCCCGTCGTTCAGGTGTTTTACCTTGGTTACGCCCCGATGCTAAATCACAAGTGACTTTTATTTATGAAGGTAATAAGCCAGTCGCGATTGATACTGTGGTGCTGTCAACTCAGCATAACCCTGAAATTAAACAAGAAGACTTAATTGATGCGGTAATGGAAAACATTATCAAGCATGTATTACCGGCAAAATTTTTAACTAGCGAGACAAAATATCATATCAATCCAACGGGTCGTTTTGTTATTGGTGGCCCTGTAGGCGATTGTGGTTTAACGGGTCGTAAGATTATTGTTGACACTTATGGTGGCATGGCGCGTCATGGTGGTGGTGCTTTCTCAGGTAAAGATCCATCAAAAGTTGATAGAAGCGCGGCTTATGCGGGTCGTTATGTTGCTAAAAATATTGTCGCGGCAGGTCTTGCTGACCGATGTGAAATTCAAATATCTTATGCCATTGGTGTTGCCGAGCCAACATCAATTTCTATTGATACTTTTGGTAGCGGCAAAATTAGCGAAGAACGCTTAGTCGCCTTGGTACGCGAACATTTTGATTTACGTCCGTATGGTATTACTAAAATGCTAGATTTATTGCATCCTATGTATCAACAAACGGCTGCTTATGGTCACTTTGGTCGTGAACCTTATGAAATGACAGTAGGCGATGATACTTTTACCGCTTTTAGTTGGGAAAAAACCGACAAAGCGAATGATTTGCGTAAGTCAGCTGGTTTATAGCTTCTATTTGGAAAAAACAGCACCTTCATCCTGAACATACACGCTCTTTGCCATCAGGATAATTGCTCCTGCATTATCTAATAAGTTATATCTCTATAACGTCATGGCACCGCGATATACGACCGCCAAGGATGGCGGAAGTGCAATTTTTGCAGGAGCAAAAAATTGCACCGTTCATCCTGAACATACACGCTCTTTGCCATCCATGGCACCGCGATATACCGTTCATCCTGAACATAACAACCAGCATACTTTTACCAGGTGCTGGTTTTTTTATCATAGTATCTCTCAATTATTCATTTTGCTTAATCAAGCGTCTTGTTTTTGAAAATTTATTCTCATTGAATTCTGTCCCCTTAATTCATCCAAATAGTATTACTCGGTTAACTTGCTAAGAAAAAACGACAAGTTAACGGAGTAGTCGTCAATAAATATGCGGCTAGATGACAATTTTATACAGATACCGATTGTAATTTGCCTGCTTCGCCCTTACTTTAACCATTAAGAAAAAATAATAAATAAAAGCTAATCATGCGAAACCCAAGAGTTTACCAAAATAGCGAATTTACGCTAAATGACACGATGAAATTATCTGACGATGCCTTTGGTCATATTGTTAGAGTTTTGCGTTTGGTTGAAGGTGATATCATCACACTTTTTAATGGTAATGAAGCCTTTCAATATTCTGCTAAATTAGTAGAGGTGAAAAAAAAACAGGCGAGTGTCGAAATAATTAACCGAACCGTGGTAAAAAATGAATCACTGCTGAACATTCATTTAGGCCAAGGTATTTCTCGTGGTGACCGTATGGACTTTACTTTACAAAAGTCGGTAGAGCTTGGCGTTAATACCATAACACCACTTTTTACTGAACGCTGCGGGGTAAAATTATCTGCGGAACGATTATCAAAAAAGCGCGAACAATGGCAAAAAATAGTCATTAGTGCTTGCGAGCAAAGTGGTCGCTGTTTTGTGCCTGAAGTGACTCAGCCTGTGCTTTTACAAGATTGGCTTAATGAAAAAACTAAGGCATTAAAACTAAACTTGCACCCAAAGGCTGAGCATTCAATTATGACTATACCGGTTAAGTTTGAAGGGGATCGTCAAGAAGTCAGATTACTTATTGGCCCAGAAGGGGGCTTGAGTGATGAAGAAATAAGCCAAGCGAATCAAGCTGATTTTCAAGATATATTACTCGGCCCAAGAGTACTAAGAACAGAAACCGCGGCACTTACCGCAATTACAGCACTACAATGTCGTTTTGGCGATTTAGCATAAATTTAGGGCTACTTTACTCAACGCCGTGTTTTTTCCTGGTATTCGCAGCACACTAGTTGCAAATATCAGGCTAAATAATATAAAAATAGGATAAAAAATGACAATGATTGAACCTAAACAGATAAAACTTGGCATTGTGATGGATCCCATCTCACAAGTGAAAGTCGCGAAAGACTCTTCCATGGCAATGATGCTTGAAGCCCAAAAACGCGGTTATGAAATTTATTACATGGAAATGAATGATTTATACCTTGACCGTGGCCAAGCTCGAGCGAGCACTGAAAAAGTTAAAGTGTTTGACGATGCTGAGCATTGGTATGAATTATCAGACAAACAAGATATTGCCTTAAGTGATCTTGATGCGATTTTAATGCGTAAAGATCCGCCTTTTGATACCGAATATATTTACGCCACTTATATGCTTGAGCGCGCTGAAGAAGCAGGCACACTCATCGTTAACAAGCCACAGAGTTTACGTGACTGTAACGAAAAGCTATTTACCGCTTGGTTTGCTGATTTAACACCTAGAACCTTAGTCACTAGAAGTGATGCTCAAATTCGTGCTTTTCATCAAGAATTAAAAGATATTATTATCAAACCGCTTGATGGCATGGGTGGTTCATCAATTTTCCGCATTAAAGAAAAAGATGCCAATGTTGGGGTGATCATTGAAACTTTAACAAACCATGGTCAGCAATACGCTATGGTACAAGAATATATGCCAGAAATTGTTGATGGCGATAAACGCATTCTGATTGTTAACGGCGAACCTATGCCATACTGCTTAGCACGTATTCCTGCCATGGGCGAAACTCGCGGTAATTTGGCCGCCGGTGGTCGAGGCGTGGCGAGGCCTTTGAGCCCGACAGATAAACTTATTGCTGAAACTATCGCCCCTGAGTTGAAAAAGCGTGGTTTGTATTTTGTTGGTTTGGATGTTATTGGCGATAAAGTCACTGAAATTAACGTCACTAGCCCAACTTGTATTCGTGAAATAGAAGCGGCTTACCCTATTAATATTAGCGGTAAGTTGATGGATGCTATTGAAGAGAATATAAAAAGATAGTTATTAAGTTAGCTTAAAAATTTTTACCACAGAGAACACCGAGCTGCTAGCACAACACAGAGAAGACATATTATCTGTGTTGGCTCGAAAGCCCTTTATGAAACGTTGCAGCTCTCGGTGGTGCAAATGGCCTTATCAATTACCATTGTTAGTGAGCATTTACGCTCACTAATGGTAGGGCTAAAATATTACCCACAGATCAAAGGTATAATGAATGCAAAGCTTAGAGAACCAATTTTTAATTGCCATGCCATCATTAGGTGATGACTATTTTAATAAAACCGTCACTTATATTTGCGAACACAATGACGAAGGTGCCATGGGCTTAATTATCAATATGCCAGTGAATATCACTTTACATGATTTGTTAAAACAGATTGAAGAAGATGATAAGGAGCAGGTTAGTGGTCAAGGTGCTGCACATCAGGAAAATAGCCTTGAGCAAGCATTAGCCCCAGAGCAAGAACCTCTGACAGCAACGCTTGAAAACACTCTTTTAGACCATAGCTTAGACCATAGCTTAGAGCAGTTAGTGCTTTCTGGTGGTCCTATTTCTCAAAATAGAGGCTTTGTGTTACATCGTACCCAATCGGGCTGGAAAAGCTCCCTTGCGCTTAGCGATGACATTATGATCACCACTTCAAAAGATATATTGATGGCACTAGGCACGAAAAAAGCCCCAGAACAATATATGGTTACCTTAGGTTACGCAGGTTGGGGACCAGGTCAATTAGAGTCTGAATTACAAGCAAACTCTTGGTTAACCATTGATGCTGACAGTGATATTTTATTTAACACTCCCATTGAGCAGCGCTGGCAAAAAGCCACTGAAAAACTTGGCATTGATATCGCCCACTTATCATCTGACGTTGGCCATGCATAAAAGCAGCCCGTAGGCTGAATTTACGTTATGTGGAGCTTACGTTATATTGAACTCGCTTATTAGACAAGGCAGCACGTATATTGTCCTATTCGCGCTTATTAACCTATAAGAACTAATCAATAACTAATCAATAGCTAATCAAGAACTAAGCAAGAATTTTTATATGAGTAAAACTAATAAAAAAATCGGCCAGCGCACTATTATTGGTTTTGATTTTGGTAAAAAATATATCGGCGTTGCGGTCGGTCAAGAAATCACCGGTAGTGCTGCTCCTCTTGGCTCTATTAAAGCGCATGATGGCATTCCCCATTGGGATTCTCTCGCCAGTTATTTAAAAGAATGGCAACCTGATTTAATCGTGGTTGGTCTGCCGCTTAATATGGACGGTAGTGAGCAACAACTTACTAAAGATGCTAAAAAATTTGGTAACCGTGTTGCCGGGCGTTTTGGGGTAAAAGTTGAGTTTCAAGATGAAAGATTAACCACTGCCGATGCCAAAGAGCAATTATTTGCTCGCGGTGGTTATAAAAATTTGAAAAAAGATAATATTGATGCCGAATCGGCACGGCTTATTATTGAAAGTTTTTTTGAACAAAGTTACCAATAAATACTGTGCCCAAGGCAATTTAATTTCTGCTAATGAATATACTCGCTATTATATCGCCTTTAATTGTTGTCGCTTTACTCGGTTTTATTTGCACAAAAACACAATGGCTAAGCAAAGAGCAATTGAATGCACTGAGCAAATTCACCTTTTCAATTAGCATTCCCGCTTTTCTCTTTTATCAAATGGCCAAGGCTGATTTTAGTGAGCAAGTTAGCCCGCAATTATTTGCTGCTTTTTATCTCCCGGTATTAACGTGTTATTTTATTGCTTGGCTTATTAGTTACTTTTTTTACCGAAATAAACCACTGTTCAACAGTGATGCAGCAGCGTTTAACAGTAGTGCGGCATCAGCGGTATATGCCTTAAGTGCTAGTTATTCTAATACCATTATTGTCGGTTTACCTGTGTTGTTAGCTGCCATGGGAGAGCAAGTGGTAGGCATTATTTTCTTAATCGTTACTTTTCATAGCGCCATGCTTTTTGCCTTAACCAGTGCTATTGCAGCAATAGCCAACTCGAAAAATAGTGCTCAGAAATTTAACGGGCTTAAGTTCGTCAAGCAAACGTTAAATAACCCGCTTATTATCAGTATATTGTCGGGTTTACTGATTAATTTATTAGGTATTACTTTGCCTGATTTTTTACAAGATAGTTTAGCGCTCATTTCAAAACCAGCCATTGCGTTAGCGCTATTTATTTTAGGCGCCTCATTAGCCTTTTATCAGGTACGCCAAGAACTCACTTTTATCGGCATTGCCAGCTTTATTAAATTGATGTTATTACCGGCATTAGTTTTTGTAACGGCTCAGTATATTTTCAATCTCGAAGCTTTTATTGTCACGGTATTAGTGATGTTAAGCGCCTGCCCAACAGGTGTAAATGCGTCTTTAATTGCCGCCACTCACCAGCAACATCAACAAACTGTTGCCGGTACAGTCGTATTAAGTACGCTTATCAGTATTGTCACCATTCCTTTATGGTTGAGCTTTATTTTATAAGTCAGGCATTTTTGCCACCAGTAAGTCAATAAAACACCGTACCTTGGGTGATAAGTGTTTTCGACTAGGATAAATAGCATAAACGTTTGCTGCAACTTCGGGGTAATCACCAAATAATATTTCCAGTTTATTATCCGCCATGGCTTTCTTCATCGTAAACTCAGGCAAACGACATATACCTTGATCCGCTAACACCATGGCAAGCTCCATTTGTGAGCTGTTACACAACATTTTACTGACCACATCGACATAAATACTTTTACCACTATGATCTTTATAAAGCCATCGTTTGGGTGTTTTCAAATTGCTATAGCAAATACATTGATGTTCAGATAATTGTTGTGGCTTACTTGGCCTACCAAAGCGTTGTAAATACTTTTTTGAGGCCACTGTGTATGCTTTGCTACTATATATTTTACGGCAAATAAGGCTAGACTCGTCAAGCTGGGTTGTGGCCCTGATCACCAAATCAAAGCCATCTTGCACAAGATCAACATGGCGATCATTCAACTCTAATTCCAGTTGAATATCAGGATATAACTGCATATATTCAGCTAAAATACTTTGTAAATAGCCTTGAGTAAAATCAACGGGACAGCTTATTTTAAATACGCCTTTAGGCTGCAAGTTTCCTTGGTTTAATAGCGCTAGAGCATCTTGAGCATCAAAGACCATTTGCTGGCATTGTTCATAATAAATTTTACCCTCTGGCGTTAAACTTAAGGATCGTGTGGTACGGTTTAGCAGTCGTACCGACAAGCGCGCCTCTAATTTATTAATCTCTTTACTGATATAGGAGTTTGAATGGCCTGTTAATGCTGCCGCGGCAGAAAAACTGCCACTGTTAACAACTTGGGTGAAAATGACGACACCGTCAAAAAGTTTAGTTTGTTTATCATTGATAGTCATACGGAAATAGTTTTATTACTTTTGGGGTATTAATTACTTTTAACAATAAATGTATAGTACTAACCATCAACTTGTCAAAGGAAGTTAACCCATGAAACTATTAGCCTTTGCTGCTAGCAGCAGCGCAAAATCAATTAACAAACAATTAGCCACTTATGCCGCACAACAAGTCAAACATGACGAGGGTGTCGAAGTAGAAATTTTAGATATTAATGACTACGAAATGCCGTTATTTAGTGAAGATAAAGAAGCACAATTAGGACAACCACAGCAGGCAAAAGACTTCTATGCCAAATTAGGTCAAGCAGACGCTATTATCATTTCGTATGCGGAGCATAATGGTTCATACACAGCAGCGTATAAAAACTTGTTTGACTGGACATCACGTATTGATCAAAAGCTTTTTCAAAATAAAGCTATGGTATTACTAGCGACATCACCTGGGCCTGGTGGCGCAGCGACTGTGCTGGCCGCGGCAACAGGTTCAGCACCTTACTTTGCTGGAGATGTGAAAGCCCATTTATCTATTCCAAGTTTTTACGATAATTTTGATATGGACAGTCAACAACTCAGTAACCCTGAGCTAGAAGACAAATTACAAAGTGCCCTCGCATTACTAGTTAAATAGAAGGGTTAAATAGAGGGGTTAAATAAATTGGTTAAATAACTTTTTTGTTAGCGTTCATTTTCCCCGGTTAATCACTTGATTTTTAACTGGGTTTTTATATTCATATTTATGTAGTCAATGAACAGTGAGCAGCCAATTCTTATAACATCTGAAAAAAATGAGTGTGTCATTACATAGACGTTGCCAACTGACATTTGCGCATTATTCATGCTTTCCATCTTGGTATTACCTTTAAACGGGCTAAATCAGGTTAAATCAGGTTAAGTTATACCGTGTTTTCCATAAAAAATGGCCAATTATCGCTGCTAGCATTCACTTTGGGTTATATTAGTCGGTATTATTTGTGTCACTGAGCTTGTTTGGATTTTTTATGGTAAAGGCCGCGACAATTTTTTGTAAAACACAGCTGTTAATGATTAAAAAAGTACTAGCTGTTTGTATTCTATTTGGATTTTTTCTACTTACTTTGTCGTCTTGTAGTAATATATCTACAGAAGATGACAACCAAGCAACAAGATTAATGTTTACAGATTTTGAACGTAAAATAGCCCAAAAAATGGCGTTGGATATTCGCTACTTTTGCAGTGAAGCACCGATAAAAGGTGAGCATTGCCAACAAGGTGTGACTAAGTTGCCAACGGCTTTGGCTGACTTAATACAAGCAACCGATATTGGCGCTGTGGTTTTATTTGCCGAAAACTTAGTATCTAACCAGCAAATTATTCAACTCACTCATGATTTACAAAAAGCCGCTTTAATGAGCAAAAGTGCTAAACCATTGATTATTTCTATTGATCAAGAAGGGGGCCGAGTTGTTCGTTTGCCTCATGCTACCTCGTTTGCAGGCAATATGGCGATTGGCGCAACTTATGTAAATAACAAAACTAAGTATGCCTCTAGCAGCAGTCGCGTTATTGGCGCTGAGCTGAATGTTTTAGGCATCAATAATAATTACGCACCCGTTATTGATGTGAATACCAATGCTGACAACCCGGTGATTAACACGCGCTCATTTGGTGAAAATCCTCAGCAAGTTGCTGAACTTGGCGTTGCTGCGGTTAATGGTTTGCAAGCACAAGGAGTGATGGCAACCTTAAAACATTTTCCGGGTCATGGTGATACCAGCATTGATAGTCACTTAGGCTTACCTCGTGTTGATCATGATTTGGCGTTAATCGAAAAAACAGACCTTGCTCCGTTTAAATGGGTCATTGAGCATAGTGATCCTGCGATGATCATGACCGCACATATTCAATACCCCGCTTTAGATAGCGCTACTATCACCAGTAATAACGGTGACAAAATTATTCGCCCTGCAACCATGTCTCGAAAAATTCTTACCGATTTGTTGCGTGATAAAATGGCTTTCAAAGGCATTATTGCCACCGATGCCTTAGATATGGCGGGTATTGCCCATTATTTTGATAAAGTCACCGCCACGGTTGAAACATTAAGTGCTGGGGCTGATTTAGCGGTAATGCCTTTTAAAATTAGAGCGCCTGAAGATATTGCTAAGTTTAAGGTTTTTGTGCAAGCAGTCAGTAAAAAGTTAGCAGATAAAATTGCTCAGGGGCAGTTATCTGCTAGTGACATTGATGAGTCTTTAGCAAGGCTAAATCACTACAAAGAGCAGTATATTCATTTACCGACTACCACCATTGCAGAGCAAGTGGCGCAGGCGGATAAACTCATTGCTAGTGAAGGCCACCTAGCGGAGCAACAGCTACTAGCCAACAGTGCCACGACGTTATTGAAAAATAATGTTGATACGCTGCCTATTGTGCCTGCCGATATAAAACATATTCATTTATTAGTGGCGAATGAGCAAGAGCAACAGGCATTGCAAAGCGCTATTGTTAAACAGTGGCAAAAAGCCGGGCAAAGGCAACTCAAAATTACCAGTATTATTGCTGACCAAGATAAGGCTTTGGCGAAAATTCAAAATATAAAGCAGTTAATTCAGGCGGATTTAGTCATAGCCACCATGAGTGTTAAAGCGGGTAGCGTTGTTGATTTAGGCGGTATTGATGACTTGCTCAGACAAGCGGTTAATAGTCTTAAATCAGGACAGGTATTGCCTGAGCAAGCATTGTCCACGAAAACATTACCCACGCAAGCATTGTCCACGCAAGTAAAGGCTAATTACGGGCAATTAGTGCAATTGCAAATGGCACTGGCTAAAGAAAAAAAAATCAAGTCTTTATTAATTGCTCAGGGCTCTCCTTTTCTGATTAAACCTTACCTTAGCTCAGCTGATGCCGCACTATTAATGTTTGATGATAAAGTCATGGCTGACAAAGAAGGCAATTACTTCAGCGCTGGCATGAACGCAAGTATAGCTATAGTGATAGGGCAGCAGGCTAATGGTGTCTTACCGGTAACGTTAAAATAACCGTATTTACACCTTAAAAATGTAGCAGTCACTTGGCTTAGTTTTATGTTATTATCTGTCGCCCAATTTTCTTGTTTGCAGCAACAAACCTAAATAACATAGAAGTAACCTTATGATAATGTCTCTTATACGCTGGCCAATAGGTCGTCTTATTTTATTGCTTAACTTTGTTTTTTCACCGAGTTCACCTAAAAGAGCTCAGGGCGAGCAAGAAAAAGTTGACGCTCAAACACAGAATTTAAGTTTGTATCAATTACCGAGCTGCCCTTTTTGTGTGAAAGTACGTCGCACAATGAAACGCGAAGGTTTAAATATTGAGCTTCGTAATATCAATCAAAAAAATAACTTTCGTGAAGAGTTAATTAATGAAGGCGGTAAAAGAACCGTACCTTGTTTACGTATTGATAAAGCCGATGGCGAAGTACAATGGTTGTATGAATCAAGTGATGTTGTTGCCCACTTACAACAGTTGGTTAAAGTCGCTTAAGTTAGTACTTTAGTTAAAATCAATTAACTGAAATTATTCCTTACCTTTGAGTGTCTAATAGCTTAAGAATACTTTATTGCTGTTAGGCACCTATATGTTAATTAAAACACCGAAAAACTCTTCTCTTAAAGACTCAGCCGTTACGGATGAGTCTGTTTATCATGACCGTCGCAATATTCTCAAGCAAATGGGCTTTTTAGGGGCTGGTGCTTTACTCGGCTCAGCGGTTACCAGCAAGGCTTCAGCCGGTTTTTTTAGTGATGACAAGCCTAGCTTTAGCACTAAAGCACTCACTTATAGTAAAGACACAAAAAATGTCGGTTTGTTAAAAACGCCGGAGCAAAAGGTGATTTCTCATAATAACTTTTATGAGTTTGGTGCTAAAAAAGATCAACCTATCGAACTCTCACAAGGTTTTAAAGTTGACCCTTGGCAGCTGACTATTTCGGGCGAATGTGATAAGCCAATCACCTTAGATTATGATGACCTCACCACTATGTTGCCATTAGAGGAGCGCATTTACCGTATGCGCTGCGTTGAAGCATGGTCTATGGTCATACCTTGGGTTGGTTTTTCATTGGCTGATTTATTGAAAAAGGTAGCCCCTAATTCGCGTGCTAAATATGTTGCTTTTGAAACTTTGTATGATCCTGAACAAATGCCAGGGCAGGCTAGCCGACGCTTAGGTGGCGGCATTAAGTATCCTTATGTAGAAGGTTTGCGTATTGATGAAGCGATGAACCCACTAACACTGATGAGTGTCGGTTTGTATGGTAAAACCTTACCGCCGCAAAATGGTGCGCCTATTCGTTTGGTCGTGCCGTGGAAATATGGTTTTAAGAGTATTAAATCAATTGTGGCTATCAAGTTACTTGAGCATCAGCCGCCAACAACTTGGAACAAATTAGCGGCAAGAGAATATGGCTTTTATGCCAATGTAAATCCTAATCATGATCATCCTAGATGGAGCCAAGCAAGCGAGCGACGCATCACTAGCGGCGGTTTGTTTGCTAGAAACCGTATTGCCACTTTACCTTTTAACGGCTACGGTGACGAAGTTGCTGATTTATATCGCGGTATGAATTTATCTAAGTATTACTAGCTTTTGTCAGAGGGAATTCATTCTCAGTCTTTAATTTTTGTAGGAAGGGACTTATCCCCGGGTTTTAACATGAACAGCAGTAGTAAAGTTTTAATTCTAAAGATTATTATTCACCTTGGTGCCTTATTACCCGTTATTAATTTATACTTTTTAGCGTTTGCAGACCAATTAGGTGCAGATCCTGTTGAGGCGGTTATTCACTTTACCGGCATCGGCAGTTTAAACATATTACTGCTAACTCTGTGTGTTTCGCCACTGGCTAAATTTTTGAAGCAGGGCTATTTACTGCAAACAAGGCGCTTGTTAGGACTTTATGCCTTTACTTATGCGTTATTACATCTGCTTAATTTCTTGGCTTTTGAAGTGCAATTTGATGGCATGCTATTTATTAGTGAGGTGATAGATCGCCCGTATATCACTGTCGGCATGTTGGCTTTCATTCTATTGAGTGCTTTGGCCATTACCTCACTGAATCGACTCAAAAGGAAGATGGGTAAGTCATGGCAACATTTACATAATTCTATCTATTTACTTGTGCTGTTAGTTACAGTGCACTTTTATTGGTCAGTGAAGTCAGAGTTGATAGCACCACTCTTTTATTTTTTATTGGCTATTATTTTACTGGCGGTAAGGCATAAAAAACTAAAACGTTTGATCCAGTCGATGTTTGCTTGATATTTGTTCGACATTTGTTCGACATTTGTTTGTTTTGTAATATTTTCTTTCTATAATATGCCGCAAAATTTTAACTAGATAAATTATTAAATGACCGCATTGATTTGGGACGAAGGAATGAGCGTTGGCATTGAAGCTATAGATGAGGATCATAAACAGATTATTGCTATTCTTGCCAAGCTAACATCAGCGCAATATGGCAAAATATTAACACAAGAAATAGACGATATATTTACTGAGCTTAGTGACTATGTCAGTAAGCATTTTGCCAGAGAAGAAGCCTTACTTGAGAAAGTCTCCTATCCTGAACTGATTGCGCATAAACAAAGTCATCAAGCCTTTATTGATAAATTGCCAGAATTAAAACAACAATGGCTAACACAAGACAACTTAACGACGAGTGAAAGCATTATTATGTTTTTACATCAGTGGATCATTAATCATATTTTGGTTGAAGACTTAGAGTATGTGCCTGCGCTATTGGCACATGCCAATGAGCACATAAGTGCTAGACACTCAAAACCGTTAATAAATGTTAAAAGTAGCGCAGATAGTTGCTCTAATCGTCGTGATGCTCCTATAGTGGCAAAACTCTCTAATGTTTTTTCAAAAAAAGTGACCTTGAGTCAAAGAGTTTTCATTACCACCTTCATACCCGTGCTTACCGTATTTATTCTTTGTATCGTTATTTTTATTGAAAATCACCAACGCTTTAAAAATATTGAATTAGTATTAGGGCTAAACAATGTTATTGAGCAAGTTAATGATATTAGCCACTCTTTGCAAACTGAACGAGGTTTATCTAGTGGCTTTACTAGCTCGAATTATCAACAGTTTGCTCAGCAATTATCAAAGCGCCGTTTATTGACTGATCAAGCCATTAACGCTTTTATCAACGGTGATTTTTCTCCCGAAGTGCAAAGCAATATTGCACAGTATTTAGAAAACTTTCGTGAGTACTTTGTGCAATTATCAAAACACCGCCAGCAAGTTGACAATAAAAAGGCTAACTTTACACAAACCTATCAAACTTACACACAGTTTATTGAACAATTACTGTCTATATCCGAGCATTTAATTCATATAGATATGAACTCACAGCTAGCTAATGATATTTCAGCTATTAGCTCAGTGTTACTATTTAAAGAGTACATGGGGCAAATTAGAGCGATAGGCATGGGGCTGATAACCGAGCATAATGAAGATATTTATAACCATAGCGCGGTTAGTTTGCTGATGGGTAAGCAGCTGAATGCGTTAAGAGTTTTCCATTATTCTGCTAATAATGAACAAATAGCTGTTTGTGCTGACTCTTGTGATGCCGCCACACACCAACAGTTGTTGGCACAAATCTTTACTCATCTAGTGCAAGCACACTCTGTCGAGCAAAGAAGTGAGCTTTGGTTTGATTTTTTGTCGGTAGAAATCGATAACCTTAAAGGTGTTACGGATGAATTAAGGCAAGTATTTAACGCTAAAGTACAGCAAGAAAGTCAGCGTTTAGCACAAAATTATTACGTCATGCTGGTGGTGTTATCTTTATTTTTATTGTTGGTTACTTTATTTTCAATGGTGCTCAATCACAGCATAATCAGCCCGGTAAGGGGGATTACTGCTGCTCTCAATACTATGGCGAAAGGGCAGCGCAATATTCACTTTCAAGAGGTTGTTGTCAACGATGAAATTGGTGCTATGCAAGCGGCTTATGAAAAATTGCGCCGCAAGCTATTACAAGTAGATATTTTTCAAGCCATTGTTAATCGTCAAAAAAGTGAAATAGAATATCGAAAGTCTCAACAGGCGCACTTTGAAAATTTAGCCTTTACTGACGCCTTAACTGGTGCGGTAAATCGGCATCAATTTAACTCAGTATTAGCTGACGAAATAGCTAAAGCTGATAATTATCAACAGCCATTATCTATTTTGTTATTAGACATTGATCACTTTAAACAAGTTAATGATACTTTTGGTCATGGCGTTGGTGATGAAGTGTTAGTAATGTTTTACCAATCTTGCAAAGCTGCGGTTAGAAGCGCTGATGTGGTTGCACGCATTGGTGGTGAAGAATTTGTCATCATCTTACCCAATACGAATGCCGCAAGTGCTTTTCAGTTTGCAGAGCGCTTGCGTGAAGAAATTCAGCAACTTGAGGTTATCATTGATGATAACTTAATTGAGCTCACCGTTAGTATTGGTGTTAGCCAATGGCAAAAAGCAGTGTTTTTTTCTGCGCAAGAATTTATTGCTGATGCGGATAAATTACTCTACCAGGCTAAAAAGCAAGGACGAAACAAAGTTGTGGCGGCTAAAATCTAGCTGCCACTTATCGCGTTTTTTAGCGCTTTAGTCGCAATTTCTCTATGAAGCCCCTATTTATATTGGTTAACCGCTTGTTGTTAGCGGTAAAGCATAATATGCTTTTTATGTATAACATAGTCACTTTATATATAATCTACTATTTAACCTTTCTTTTATAGGAACTTCCATGCAAACAATACCCGTTAAGTTAGGCTTAATTGTGGCAGCGATGTCGCTGTCTTTAACTGCCTGCTTACCTTTTGAAAAACAAGATGCGAAAGTAAGCATCAATAAAAATCCTTTCCCTAGTACCTATAAAACATTACCACAGCAAAATACCTTGTTTACCAATGCAACCGTCTTAACGGGTACGGGTCAGCGCCTTGATAATGCTGATGTGTTAATGGTTGATGGCAAAATTACGCAAGTAGATGTCGGTATTGTTGCGGAAGACGTTCTAACCATAAATGCCCAAGGTAAATGGCTAACACCGGGCATTATTGATGTACATTCTCATTTAGGGGTTTACCCGAGCCCTAGTGTTGAATCTCATGCCGATGGCAATGAAATGACGGCACCCAATACGGCAGAAGTATGGGCTGAACATAGTGTTTGGCCGCAAGACCCAGGTTTTCAAGCGGCTAGAGCTGGTGGTATTACTAGTTTACAAATTCTCCCCGGCTCTGCTAATTTATTTGGTGGTCGAGGGGTGACATTACGCAATGTGCCGAGTGAAACCATGCAAGGCATGAAATTTACTGATGCGCCTTATGGCTTGAAAATGGCTTGTGGAGAGAACCCTAAGCGCATATACGGTAGCAGAAAACAACAACCTTCAACGCGTATGGGTAATGTCGCAGGTTACCGCGCGGCATGGGCAGCAGCAACCGAATATAAACGTGCTTGGGATAAATATAATAGCGATTATGCTGCGGGTAAAAATAGCCAGCCACCGACAAGGGATTTAGAGTTAGATACCTTAATGGGCGTGCTTGATAGTGAAATACTGGTTCATAACCATTGTTATAAGGCGGAAGAAATGGCGGTGATGATTGATTTAGGTAAAGAGTTTAATTATAACTCGGGTACTTTTCATCATGGCATTGAGGCCTATAAAATTGCCGATAAGTTGGCAAAAAACGCGAATTGTGTGGCTATGTGGCCAGATTGGTGGGGTTTTAAAATGGAAGCTTATGACATGGTTGAAGAAAATGTGGCCATTGTTGATGCCGTAAAGAATTCTTGCGCGATTGTACACTCAGACTCAGATATCACCATTCAGCGCCTTAACCAAGAAGCAGCTAAAGTGATGTATCGAGCCAATGAAAACGGTTTTGCCTTAAAGCCTGAAGATGCTATTAAATGGATAACTTTCAATGCCGCTAAATCTTTAGGTATTAATGATAAAACCGGCAGCTTAGCAGCGGGCAAAAATGCTGATGTAGTATTGTGGAATGGCAACCCCTTTAGTGTTTATGCACAAGCGGAGCAGGTATTTATTGATGGCGCTAAAGTTTATGATCGCCATGATGAAAGATATCAAGCGAAAAGCGATTTTCTGTTAGGTCAAGAATAGGGTAAGGCTAGGAACATAATGAAATTTAAACAACTCACACAACTCACAAAATTAGCACAACTCACTAAAGTAGCGCCGTTTAACAAGGTTACACTGACTATCATATTGTCATTAACCTGCTTAACTCATGCGGTACAAGCAAAAACGATTGCCATTACTAATGCGACAGTTTACACAGTAGCGAGCCAAGGAATTTTATCGCAAGCGACAGTTATTATTGAAAATGACATTATTACCGCGATTAATCCTGAGCAAGTAAATGCTGATGAAACTATTGATGCTAACGGACGCATATTAACGCCTGGCTTGATTGGCAGCATGAATGCATTAGGTTTAGTGGAGGTTGCTGCGGTGGCGAAAACGCTCGATGGTGGTGATAAAAAAGCTGACATTACCTTTGATGCTAGTTTAGCGTTTAACCCTAAATCAACCTTAATTGCTTATAGCCGAAAAGGTGGCATAACCAGTAATATTATTGCCCCTAGCGGCGGTGAAGACTTATTTGCAGGGCAAACTTTTGCAGCAAATTTATCAGGTGATTTTAGCAGTATTATCGCTAAGCAAAATGCTGTATTGGTTTATTTAGGGGCGAAAAGTAAAGGCTCTAGAGCGCAAAGGTTACAAGCGCTAGATCATAGCTTTGCTGATCTTCAAAAAAAGCTCGACAAAAAAGCAAGCAAAGAAGCAAAACAAGCAGCCGATAAAGATGATCAGCCCGCTAAAGAACTAAAACGCGACGAGAAAGTCATAAAAGCCTTACTATCAGGTGAAAAACCGTTATTAGCTTATGCTGACCGCGCCACGGATTTGCTGGCTTTATTAGCGCTAAAACAAAAGTATTCACTCGATTTAGTGCTAGTAAGCGCAAGTGATGCGGTATTGATTGCTGATGAAATTGCCGCTGCTGATGTCCCCGTCATTATGAGTGCTATTGACAACCTGCCTAGCAGTTTTGATTCGTTACACGGTGATTTATCTAATATGTCGGTGTTAGTGAACGCTGGCGTTAAAGTTATCTTAGCCCCGAAAGGTGACAGCCATAACCTCAATCAATTACGTTTTGATGCGGGTATTGCGGTGGCTAATGGTTTAGCTAAAACGGAGGCCTTAGCAGCGTTAACGGCTAATGTTGCTGATGTATTTAAGTTTAACTCAGGGCGTATAGCGGTTGGCAAAAACGCTGATTTAGTACTGTGGAGCGCCGATCCGTTTGAGTTAAGTACTAAAGTGGATGTAATGTGGATAAGTGGTAAACAAGTTTCTACACAATCAAGACAAGATGCACTACGTAACCGTTATATGACTCAAAGCGATATGCCTAAGGCTTATAGCAAATAACACTCCTTCTTTGTCTGTATTAAGCCTAAAGACTTTACCATTGAGAGTTGAAGCAAGTTATATGCTCTATGCATAACCTAAGTGACCTACATCCATGTAGGCCTTGCTGCGCACTATACCGAGAACAGTAAAACCTCTGTGCAGGCTCGAAGAGCCCTCTGTGGAGTATCACGACTCGGTGGTGAATAGATCTTTTTGTCTCAGTATAAAAAATGATGGTATTGATAGTAAAACCTTGTAATCTGGTCATATCAATATCATAGTTTTTAACCACTTTAGCTTATGCGATATTTCTCTATTATTTTGCTATTTTTAGCCTCTTTTTACACCGCTAACCTTGATGCCCAACAACATCCGCGCCCTAAAATAGGTGTGGTACTCAGTGGTGGCGGTGCTAAAGGCGCAGCGCATATTGGTGTGCTTAAAGTATTAGAGAAAAACCATGTACCTGTTGATTATATCGTCGGTACGAGTATTGGCGCCTATGTCGCGGGTTTGTATGCGTTGGGCTATTCTGCGGCTCAAATTGAAGAGATCATGCTAAAACTGCCATGGGATGATGGTTATTCTGATTTTATCCCTCGTCAATCGCTCGCTTTTGAAGATAAAAAACTAAGGGATCAATACAACCTTTCATTTCGTCTTGGCTACAGTGATGGTGAATTAAAAACTCCAACTGGCTTGCTGTTAGGGCAATCGGCGG
The DNA here is from genome assembly GCA_002162675.1 of Colwellia sp. 39_35_sub15_T18. Taxonomy (GTDB): domain Bacteria; phylum Pseudomonadota; class Gammaproteobacteria; order Enterobacterales; family Alteromonadaceae; genus Colwellia. The sequence goes on from MAAE01000040.1 coordinate 63,081, forward strand.
GGCAGTTACTGCAAATATCTACTGATGTGGTGCCTAAGTTTACCAGTTTTGATGATTTAGCCATTCCTTATCGTGCCATTGCGAGTGATATTGTCACTGCTAAGGCGGTGGTGATCACTAAAGGTAGCATAACCAAAGCGATGCGAGCATCGGCGGCGGTACCTGGTGTGGTTGATCCAGTTAACATTGACGGGCAATTATTGGTTGATGGCGGTATTGCCAACAACATGCCCGTCGATGTAGTTAAAGCGATGGGCGCAGATATCGTTATTGCCGTAGATATTGGTTCGCCTTTATTAGGTAAAGAGGATATCAATAGTGCGATTGATGTGATCAGCCAGTTATCAAATATTTTAACCAATACCACCACCTTACTGCAAAAAGAGCAGCTTAGTGAGCAAGATATATTATTGCGACCAGCTATTGATGATTTAAGTACCACAGACTTTGCGATTATGCCGCAGGCGTTAATTTTGGGTGAACAAGCAGCGCTGTCAGCGCAAGATAGAATCGCTAAATTGGCTATTAGCCCTCAAGATTATGATAATTATCAGCAAGAGAAAAGTAATAAAAGCCAAGTTTGGTTTGCTAATTTTGCTAACCCCATAGTGGCAATTACTTACCAAAATAACTCCACGGTTAGTCAAACTATCATTCAAGAAAAGCTGGCGATAGCAATTGGTGACGTTGTTTCTATAGAGACGTTAAATGCTGCAGTAACTCGCATATATGCACTGAATCAATTTGAGCATGTTGATGCTGAATTTATTGATTTACCGCAAGGGCGTCACTTAACCGTTACTACGCAACAAAAATCTTGGGGACCTAACTTTCTACATTTTGGCTTTAGTTTACAAAGTGATTTTTCGAGCAAATCTATCGTTGCCGTTGATATGGCCTATATTCAGCATGATCTCACCGCTAATGGTGGTGAGTGGCGTAATGAGGCAAAACTTGGCTGGGAGTCTATGTTTGCCAGTGAATTTTATCAGCCATTAGCTAAAAACCAGCGTTACTTTTCTAGCGCAAGAATAGAGTTTGCACAAGACAAATGGGAGCCGACTCAAACACGTCCCGAGTTAGTTAATGAATATTTTCAAGCCAATCTTGGCCTGGGTGTTAATTATACCGACAATGGCGCAGTAGAGTTTGGGTTTATCGGCGAAGATGGTCGACTGTCCTTTAAGGATGAAATATCTGCTTCATTTGATTATCGCTCTGTAGGTGCTTACCTCTCTTTCGATTATGATAGTTTGGATAGCATGCACTTTCCTACTCAGGGTAATAAGCTTTCGCTTAATGTTTACTTGCGTAAGGAAAATTATGATGAGGTAACGGGTATTGCGCCTAAAGACGACTCGTTTGAGGTTCAGTTTGATTGGCGCGGCGCCTTTAGTTTTCGTCATCATGCGTTTGCTGGCATAGTGTCTTTCTCGTCGTTAGATAATGACAGTGATTTTTCCGTACATGTGAGTGAGTTAGGTGGTTTTTTAAACCTGTCGGGTTACCAGCAAGATGCACTTATAGGAGCGCATAAAGCGTTTGCAGCTATTGTTTATCAATACGACTTAGGGCGGGAGCTTTTTGGTCAAACTAGTTTACCTCTGTATTTAGGCACAAGCATTGAAGCGGGTAATGTTTGGGCGGTCAATGATTCGATAAAATTGGATGATTTAATTCCCTCTGGTAGTGTATATTTAGGGACGGATACCAGTTTTGGCCCAGCTGTTTTAGGCATTGGTTTTGCCTCTGGTGGCAATAGCACCGCTTTTATATCGTTAGGCAAAAGCTTTTAAGCTTTGCAACATATTAATCTTTCTTTATTATAACTTCCTCTCCCTCTGTCAGTAATTACGAGCATAAAATGTCGGTATTAGTACAAAATGAATTTGGTCAAGTTCAACAAGTTAATATAACAAGTGATATTGACTCATTAGTTATTGAGCATCAAAGCTGTCAGGGGAAGATCAGCTTATACGGTGGGCAAGTACTCAGTTGGCAACCTAAGGGGCAAAAAGAGGTTTTTTGGTTATCTGAACAAGCCACTTTCGAGCCGGGGAAAGCGATTCGAGGCGGTATTCCCCTTTGCTGGCCTTGGTTTGGTGCACACTCAGAAGATGTAAATAACAAGGCTGGCAATCATGGCTTTGCACGTAGAGAGTTCTGGCAAGTTAGTGATATTCTCATCGACAAAAGTCAGGTTGAAATCACCTTAACTTTTCAAGGTGAAAATAGGCATGATTTATGGCCAAACGCTTGTAAATTAACGCAAGTACTTTCTTTTGGTAGCGAATTTACCCAAACGCTGGCAATGAGTAATTTAAGTGATAAAGATGCTTTTTATACCGGTGCTTTGCATAGTTATTTTTGTGTTAGCGCCCCTGATAATATTAGTATTGAGGCACTTAATAAGGCACCGTTTGATGATAAGTTAACAGGAGCATCATACCCACCACAGCTATTGGCGAATGGTGTGGGCCCTGTTGATAGAGTTTATCATTCAAATAAGATTATGCTGATAGCTGATCGTGTGTGGCAACGCACTATTGAAGTAAGTGCGAGCAACACCCAGCAATGGGTTTTTTGGAATCCTGGGGTTGAAATTGCCAATAATATGGCTGATATTCACGTGCATGGTGAGCAAGAGTTTGTGTGTTTAGAGGCCGCGAATACACAAAAGCAATTACTGGCTAGTGGCAAAACCTTAACTATATCGCAAGTCGTTCGAGTTATTCCAAATGTATAACCACTTGGTTACGTCCGTTAGCCTTAGCACAATATAAGGCCTGATCAGCTTTGGCTAATATGTCTTGCAAAGGCACATCGGCTAAGCTGCTTTCACTGATGCCAAAGCTCACCGTAACATTGAATTTTTTACTGGTAGAAGCAGGTGAGAAGGGAATGTTGGCGATATTGGTTCTAATACGATCTACAATTTCTTGCGCTTGCTCGGCCGTGGTATCGGGTAATACAAGGATAAATTCTTCTCCGCCCCAGCGACCAGTTAGGTCAATACTTCTTAAATTTTCATGTAACTTTTTAGCAATCACTTTTAAGACATCATCACCAAATAAATGGCCATAAGTGTCATTGACCGCCTTAAAATTATCTATGTCAGCGATAACAATACTGACATGATCATGCTGCTGGCTTAGTTGAGAATACTTCCAATGAATATAACCTCGATTGGGAAGCTGGGTTAAATAGTCTGTTTCAGAGTCTTTCACTAAGTTTGACTTTAAGTTACTGACACATAAGATGAAAATATAATAAAGCGCTAATGACACCATTAAAAATATCACTAGCTTAGGGATAAACAATAGCCAATAAGCTTGTTGTTTATTCGCAGGAGGGGCAATGATAAATACGCGCCAATTAATTTCTTTGAGATGCATTTGAGAAACAATTAGTTCATTACTTGCTGAGCTAAAGATACCATCTTGCTCATGGTTAGGTTGGTGTTGCTGTTGATAATGCTGATACCAATCGAGTTCATCAATTTTTACTAGTTCTTCTTGGCGATGATGGCTGCTGGTTTTCATTAACTGGCTTGAGCTTAAGGTAATATTATTATTCTCATCAACAAAATAAAGTTCAAAACCAAAGTCTTTTTTAAAAGTGGTGAATTGTTTGGAAAAATAATCTAAATCAATGCCAAGGCCGACAAAACCTAAAAATTCACCTTGCTCATTAACCATTTTGACATCGAAAAATAAATGCGGATTTTCAGCATCACCAAAATCGGTGAAACTATTTTTATCAATGGCTTTTAGTCGATAAAACCATTCGGCATTTTGCCAAGATAAATCGGTGTTTTTATCGTTTGAATCAATGAGTAATTTATGTTTTTCAATGGCAATAAAAGCCAGAGTATTAAAACGACTTGCGACACTGCTTATATAGTTAAAAATAACTGCTTTTTCAATTTTATCTTGCTGGATATAATCAATTAAAAAAGGATCACTGGCCATATATTGTGACACGGTTAATGGTCTGACTATTTCACTGGTGATAAGAGAAAAAAGTGGCATTATCACTTCTTGTTGCCGTTGATTATTACTGGCAAAAAATTCTTTAAAGGTGAAATAGGAGGTCGCTATTATGACGATAATAGTGATGATAAAAATAGCCGAAATGTATTGATCAAATTTTTTTATAAACTTCATTGAACTGTATTTATAGCCAACTATATAAAGAGTGAAGTAAAACAAGCTGTGTAGGCTCGAAGATCCTTCTGTAGAGCATCGTAGCTCGGTGGTGAACAGCAACAATAATATTATAACTTAACTGTACGTTCGAATGGTGATTAGTGCAACTAGATAAAAGTATTACTTTTTTAGCCTATACGTAAGTGCTTGTTTAATAACATCTGAGTAAAATAAATTTTTAAATAAAAGCCTCTTGGCAAGGTCATAAAAGGTTTGCCATCGCAGTTGAATGCCTGAGTTTTGGCCTGAGAATTGGCCGCTTTAGGCCTTAATTGCAACACTTGTCCATGTTTACCCTGAATGTTTTCTACTTCTCCTAGGGCAATCATGTCGGTAAGCTCTTGCCAGTCCATGGCTAATAGTTGTTCTTCTGCTACGGTAGGTGACCAGATAAAAGCACTAGCAACTTGGCGCTGAGCCAAGGGGATATTCTTATCACTAATAATAGGAACCCATAACACGCGCTTTAGCTTTTTTTTCACCCATGAATTTTGCCAATTGATACCCGTAAGTCCTTTTAATGGCGCGACACTCACAAAGGTTGTTTCTAATACCTTACCTTGGCTACTGATAGGCAGTGTTTTCAGTTCAATACCTAACTCAGGAAAGTCTGGTTCAGGCCTGGAACCAGCACTGGCTCCTAATACGTGTTCAAGCAGTAATCCTACCCAACCTTTATTACGCTTTAAATCTTTTGGGATTTGTACGCCTGCTTTTGTTGATATTTCCCCTAATGTTAACCCAGCTAAAGCTTGAACTCGGCTAATAAGCTCAGCTTCTGAGCTAGGAATATTTGTCTGAGTTGGAAAAGCGATGTTATTTAGCCTGTTGACGGAAAATTTTCACTATTATCAAGGTCAAGTTAATTGCAAGCAAGCGAAATTATTATTTGCTCACTAGCCGTTAATATGGTTGAATTGATGGTATATATTTTTTAGTTTGTCAGGAGTTCCTGTGATCGATGCCGAAGGCTACCGAGCCAATGTCGGCATAGTAATAATTAATGACAGGGGACAAGTATTTTGGGCAAGACGGTTCGGACAACATTCATGGCAATACCCACAAGGTGGTGTTGATGAAGGTGAAACAGCTGAGCAAACCATGTATCGAGAGTTACATGAAGAAGTTGGCTTAAAACCTGAACATGTAAAAATTGTTGCTTCAACTAAACATTGGCTAAAATATAAATTACCAAGGCGTTACATTCGACACGACAGTAAACCTGTCTGTATTGGGCAAAAACAGAAGTGGTTTTTACTGAAGTTAACCGCACCTGAATCATCGGTTGATTTATTGCACAGCTCTCATCCTGAATTTGATGATTGGCGATGGGTAAGTTACTGGTATCCAGTACGACAAGTGGTGTCATTCAAGCGTGATGTTTATCGCAAAGTAATGAAAGAATTTGCTGCACAGGCATTATCTTTTGCTTACGAAAAGCGACCAGACCGACGTCCGAATAGACGTAAACGTCGTGCTTAATTATTATTATGATTTGTTTTAAATGTAAAATTTAAAGGCCTACTTTTATGTGGGCTTTTTTATTTATAGCTTCACTAATATCTTCAAATGAATAAGGATGCCATGCTAACTACCCTACGTCATATTGTACTTGAATTTAGTCAAGATGCTCAATTGCAAAGTGCATTAGAGCGTATGGTTAGTCAAGTTAAAAAAGCCTTAAAAACAGACTGTTGTTCGGTTTATTTAGCGAATTATCCACAACAACATTTTTTATTAATGGCGTCTGACGGTTTAGCACAAAATTCTCTAGGACAAACTACCATAGGTTTTTCTGAGGGCTTGGTTGGCTTAGTGGGTCAACGAGAAGAACCACTTAATATCGCTAATGCCCATAGTCATCAACATTTTATTAATGCCCCAGAAGTGCAAGAAGATGATTTTAATGCCTTTTTAGGTACGCCTATTATTCATCGCCGTAAAGTTCTCGGTATTTTATCTATTCAGCAAAAACAAGCTCGTTATTTCACTGAAGATGAAGAAGCCTTTTTAGTGACCTTAGCGGCGCAATTAGCGAATGCGCTAGCCGATGCTGAAGTTAAGAATTTACTCAATCAAGCACAAGAAAAAAATTGCGCGGTTAAGCAACTTGTCGGTATATCAGGCGCGCCGGGTATTGCACTAAGCCAGATTATGGTTTGTCAGCCGAAAGCGGATATATCAGCATTAGCTTTACGGAAAAGTACTCAACATGATCAGCAAAAGCAAATTCAACGATTTGAGCAGGCATTAGCTAAAACATCTGCTGATTTTGAGCAATTAAGCCAAAAGCTTAGCCAGATTGTTGATGATGATAGCTTGGCTATTTTTGATGTTTATAAGCAACTACTTACTCAAGCTGAACTTAGCCAAGAAGTGTTTGCCAAAATTGTTCAAGGTTGGCAAGCTGAAAGTGCCCTTAAGTTGGTGATAGAGCATTATGTGATCCAGTTCGAGGCTATTGACGACAGTTATTTACAAGAGCGTGCTAGCGATATTCGAGACTTAGGCAATCGCTTGCTGTTCAATTTACAACAACAGCATGATCAGCCAGTAACTTTGCCAAAAGCTTTTATATTACTGGCACAAGACGTTACGGCTGCTATGTTGGCTGAATACCAACATAAAGGGCTGAAAGGCATTATTTCTTTATCAGGCTCTGCTAATTCTCATGCTGCTATTTTGGCTCATGCGCTTGAGGTACCTGCAATTATGGGGGTAAGTGGTATCCCTATGGCACAAATAGATCAACAGCAAGCGATTGTTGATGGCTATAGTGGCGAATTATTTATTAACCCTGATGACGCATTGAAGCGAGAATATCAGCACTTAATTACGCAAGAACACGCCTTAACTGAAAAAATTCTCGCAGAGATTCACTTGGCCACTATTACGTCAGATGGTCGCGCTATTGAGTTACAGCTAAATGCAGGTTTATCGGCTGACGTTGATTGCCCGGAGCAATTATCGGTATATGGTATCGGTTTATACCGCACTGAAATTCCTTTTATGAATCGCCATTGTTTTCCTTCTGAGTTAGAGCAAACTCAATTGTATGAAAAAATATTGGCCAACTTTCCTAATAAGTCAGTCACGATGCGCACCTTAGATGTGGGCGGCGATAAATCTTTACCTTACTTTCCTATCAATGAAGACAACCCCTTTCTAGGTTGGCGAGGGATCCGAATTACCCTTGATCATCCTGAAATTTTTTTAGTACAAGTAAGAGCCATGCTGCGGGCTAATCAACACCATAAAAATTTAGAAATTATGCTGCCGATGATTTCTAACGTCAGTGAAGTTGATGAAGCTATTCGGTTAATTAATCAGGCCTATTACGAGGTAAAGAGTGAGGTAAAAAGCGAAGTAAAAAGTAAAACGAGATATAAAGGTAAAAGTAACCCCGAAAATCATGTCGATCACGATGTAAATAGCTTAGCTCGCCCTAAAATAGGCATTATGCTTGAAGTGCCTGCGGTCATTTTTCAATTAGAAGAATTAGCACAGCGGGTAGATTTTTTCTCGGTTGGTAGTAACGACTTAACGCAATATTTATTGGCGGTTGACCGTAATAACGCCCAAGTGGCGAGTTTGCATGATGCTTATCATCCCTCGGTTTTACGCGCTTTGAATACGATTGCTGAGCAATCTGCTAAGTATTTAGTACCCTTAAGTTTGTGTGGTGAATTAGCAGGAGAGCCCGCAGGAGCGCTATTATTATTAGCGATGGGCTTTGATAAACTCAGTATGAATGGGCATAATATAGCGCGGATAAAATGGGTTATTCGCCATGTTGACTTTCAAAGAGCAAAAATTATCTTAGCTCATGCCTTAAAATTGACGACGGCTAAGCAAGTACATAGTTATTTAACCGAGCAACTTGAGCTGTTAGGCTTAAGCGGTTTTATCCGTGCAGGAATGTAGTAAATGCTATTGATTTTTATCAGCTGTATTTTTCTGGGAGCTATGGTTGGCTTTCTTGCTGGTTTACTCGGCATTGGTGGTGGTTTAGTGATGGTACCAGCGTTAGTTTATTTGTTGCCTACTTTAGGTCTCAACAATGAAGTACTAAACGCTGATGTCATCATGCCTATGGCGTTAGCCACCTCTTTGGCCGCGATTGTGATGACCTCTTCAAGTGCTGCCTATGCCCATCATAAAAATAATAATATTCCTTGGGATTTAGCTAAACCATTGATGCTTGTCATGGCATTTGGCGCTTTATCAGGGGCTTTTATTGCCGATTTATTATCAACTAAGGCATTGACTAACTTCTTTGCGATTGCGGTAATGTTGCTGGCTACTTATATGCTTATTTCTATCCGTTTTCAGCACTCACGTACTATGCCTTCTCAACCTAAGTTACAGCTTATTAGTTTTATTACTGGTATTGTTGCTAGTTTACTGGGTATGGCTGGCGGCATAATTTTAGTGCCTGCTTTAACTTACTTTGGTATGCCATTACGACACTGCATTGGTATTGCTACGGTATGTGGTGTCATTGTCGCTTTGTTTGGCTCTTTGGGGTATATCATTTCAGGATTAGATAATGATTTATTGCCAGCGTGGAGTTTAGGTTACGTTTATTTACCTGCTTTGTTGGGGATAGTGTTAACATCTTCCTTGTTTGCTCCTATGGGAGTGAAAGTTTCGGCTAAACTGCCGGTACAAACCTTAAAAAAATTCTTTGCTGTATTTCTTATTTTAGTGGCACTAAAAATGATGTTAGCTTAGTTGTATTTATAAAATATTGGATAAAAAATGACTGAACAGTTTTTACAATTTCCCATTATCGACCCGATAATCTTTAGTATTGGCCCTGTTGCATTGCGTTGGTATGGCATGATGTATTTAATTGGTTTCTTAGCGGCCATGTTTATTGCTAATAAAGCCGCGGATAATAGCAAGGGGCTTTGGACTCGTGAGCAAGTCAGTGACTTATTATTTTATAGCTTTCTTGGCGTTATTTTAGGTGGCCGAGTTGGCTATGTATTGTTTTATCAGTTTGATTATTTTCTGGCAGATCCCTTATATTTGTTTCAAATATGGCAAGGCGGTATGTCGTTTCACGGCGGCTTAATTGGTGTTATCGCGGCAGTTTTTATTTTTGCTAGAAAAAGTAATAAATCATTTTTAGCGGTGGGAGATTTTGTTGCGCCGTTAGTACCTATTGGCCTAGGGATGGGGCGTTTGGGAAACTTTATCAATGCCGAGCTATGGGGACGCCAAACAGATGTGCCTTGGGCTATGGTGTTTCCAACCGACTCACTGCAAGTACCGCGTCATCCGTCGCAGTTGTATGAATTTTTTCTCGAAGGTGTGGTTTTATTTGCCATTTTATATGTCATTACCCGCAAACCAAGAAGTCTAGGTTTAGCTTCAGGAGCTTTTTTAATTGGTTACGGTATTTTTAGAACTATTGTTGAATTTTTCAGAGAGCCAGATGCACATTTAGGTTTGTATTTCTCTTTTATTTCTAAAGGGCAGATATTAAGTTTACCGATGATTTTAGTGGGGATTTTGGTGATTTATTTGGGTTACCTTAGCCAAGAAAAATCGGCGATTAAATCGACTAAAGTTTCTGATACAGCTAAAACCAAAGTAAGAGGAAAGTCATAATGCGCGCATATTTAGATTTATGTCAACGTATTGTTGAGCAAGGCACTTGGATTGAAAACGAGCGTACGGGCAAACGTTGTTTAACGGTGATTAATGCCGACCTTGAATACAATGTCGCGAACAATGAATTTCCGATGATCACCACGCGTAAAAGCTTTTTTAAATCGGCAATTGCAGAATTCCTTGGTTATATACGTGGTTATGATAATGCGGCTGATTTTCGTAAACTAGGCACTAAAACTTGGGATGCCAATGCTAATTTGAATGAAGCATGGCTAAATAACGCCTATCGTAAAGGTGAAGACGATATGGGCAGAGTCTATGGTATTCAAGGACGTGCATGGGCAAAACCTGATGGCGGCACTATTGATCAATTACAAAAAATTGTTGATAACTTAAGCCAAGGAATTGATGATCGCGCTGAGATCATGAGCTTTTATAACCCGGGCGAGTTTCATCTGGGTTGTTTACGTCCATGTATGCATACTCATAATTTTTCAATTTTAGGTGATACACTGCATTTAACGAGTTTCCAGCGTTCGTGTGATGTGCCGCTCGGTTTAAATTTCAATCAAATACAAGTGTTTTTCTTTTTAGCTATTATGGCGCAAATCACCAGGCTTAAACCGGGAACGGCTTACCATAAAATTGTTAATGCTCACATTTATGAAGATCAATTACCACTAATGAAAGATGTACAACTTAAGCGTGAACCCCTACCTTTGCCAAAACTGATTATTAACCCAGAGATTAAATCATTAAAAGATTTAGAAACTTGGGTCACTATGGATGATTTTTCTGTTGAAGGCTATCAATGCCATGAGGCAATTAAATATCCGTTTGCGGTATAAAACCAAGTACCGAGAGACGAGTTATTAGTGTCGAATGATGTATGAAAAAAAACCAGCGCAAGCTGGTTTTTTGGTTTTTGACACTAACAAATCAATAAGATTAGTAATTATGGTATAAACCAAATTCTTGGTTGATCATAATATTCTGATCATGAGCCCATTGATAATATTCTTGCTCTTCTAGCTGGCTTGCCGCCGCTTTATCAAGTAATACAATAGCATTTTCATGCATTTGCAAAGCTGATGCCGGGCATATAGCTGAAAGGGGACCAGCAACCATATCTTTAACCGCTTTGGCTTTGCTTTCACCTGTGGCCATTAACAATACGTATCTAGCATCTAAAATGGTTGCTATCCCCATGGTCATCGCTAGCGTTGGCTGAAACTCGTTTTTATCAAACAAGCGTGAGTTATCATTAAGGGTTTGTTGAGTTAATGTTTTAATGCGTGTGCGTGAAGCTAAACTTGAGGTTGGCTCATTAAAGCCAATATGGCCATTAGCGCCAATACCTAAAATTTGCAGATCAACGCCGCCAGCCTGCTTGATTTGCTGTTCATATTTTAGGCCCTGCGTACGTGGGTTTTCACCTTGCGCACAGGTAGGTAAAAAAGTCTTGCTGATATCTATATCAACATGATCAAATAAATTTTCATTCATGAAATGGCGATAACTTTGCGCGTTACTGGCATCAATACCAAGGTACTCATCAAGATTAAAACTGGTGGTATTTTTAAAGCTCAATTGACCCGCTTGGTGTTTATTTACCAATTGCTGATAAAGACTAATTGGCGTACTGCCTGTGGCTAAGCCCAGTACAGGTTTCGGGTTTTTATTGAGCAATTCGGCCACCCATTCGGCTGCATGTGTGGCAACGTGTTGGGCGTCATCAAAAATAATAACTTGCATGTTTTTTCCTTAGAAAAACTAAACTATTATCCCAAAAGGATCACTTCCTCAAGGGAACAGAAATCATTGCGTATTGATTTATTGGCTATGCTTTTTAGCCTTTGGCTTTTTATTTTGCAATGACATTAATCTAGGTGCGTTTTGTAAGTTTACCACAAAATTAGTCGAGGTAAGGATAAAAAAGCGCCTTATTCGTTTTATTTGATCTTAAAATTACTTGGAATGGTGAAATTACCTTGAAATCTGGTTCTACCAGTTTAACTATGCGACACTGCCAAACACTATTGCTTTTACAATGATAAAAATTATGGAAAACGACAAAGTCTTATTTCACCTTGAAGACCATATAGCCTATGTGTCACTAAATCGTCCGGATAAACATAATGGTTTAGACGAAGCAATGATTGTGCAACTAGTACAAACGGCTAAGCGTATTAAAAAAGATCGCTCTATACGTTGCGTTGTTTTGCAAGGGCAGGGGACTTCATTTTGTGCAGGCTTAGACTTTAATTATGTTGCCAAACATCCGTCAATGATTGCGAAGCTTTTCCTTAAATGGCCTTGGCGAAAAGACAATATGTTTCAGCGTGTTGCTCATATTTGGCGTGATTTGCCAATACCTGTTATTGCCGCAATACATGGCAATTGCTTTGGTGCGGGCATGCAAATAATTCTGGCTTGTGACTATCGAGTTGCGACACCTGAGGCCAATTTATCTATTTTAGAGATGAAATGGGGCTTAATCCCCGATATGAGCGGTATGGTGACGTTATCACGTTTAACAAGAGTGGATATTGCTCAAGAACTTACCATGACTGGGCGGTTTTTTTCAGGTAAAGAAGCCGCTGATTATGGCTTAGTCTCTAAATTAAGCGATAACCCTGTCGAAATGGCGCAAGCTTTAGCGAAAACTATCGCCATGCAAAGCCCTGATGCTGTTGCCGCAACTAAATATTTGTATAAAAAAACATGGCAGCAAGATACTCGTATGGCACTGTTTTGGGAGCGCATTACTCAGTTACGTTTACTGGGCAGAAAAAACCAGCGTATTGCTATGCAAAATGGTTTAGCCAAAGGCAAAGTAAAAAAAACATTTATTGACCGAAGTAGTTTTTAGTCGTTCGATAATTAAATAACTTTCGACAAAACAGTTGATTGGGTGCATAGTTAATATGATATACGCCATTTTGTCTTAAGTGAAAATATTTAATGATGAAGCAAACGCCAAAAACAACAGGGCAGTGGATAGAACTGATTGCCAATACTGAGCTACCCGCCATTACTTCTACGGCGAAAATGCTCGACAAATTTTCTAACGATGACAAATCTTCTTTACCCAAGTTAAGTCAAGCTATTTTACATGATCAGGCGCTTTCTTCTTGCCTTCTTAAAGTGGCTAATAATGCTCAGCACATCGGCGTTAATAAAGTGACTACTGTGTCTAGAGCTACGGTTATTTTAGGTATTCAAACGGTAAAAAATGTCTGTTTAACCGCGAAATTAGTCGACAGTTTATTAGCCAGTAAAAGCTTAGATTTTCGTGTCTATGAAAAGCTGATGCAGTTAATGGCTAATTCATTTTTTGCGGCAATGTTGGCGAAGATGATGGTGCCCAATTACAGTGATGAAACGCAAGAAGAAGTGTATTTAGCTGCGTTATTATACGGCATTGGTGAAACTGCCTTTTGGAGTAGTGGTGGCGAATTTGCTGATCAGTTGGCTCTCTCTGCGGATATGGATAATCCAGATTTTAGTCGTTATTGTGAGCAAAAAATGGGTACCAGTTTTAATGCCTTGAGTAAAGGCTTAGCAACTACGTGGAATTTAAGTGATTTATTATTAAAAGCATTAGATCAACCTGAAAGTCGTACCAATGAAGTTAAAATTATATATTTTGCCGACCAATTAAGTACCAGCATATCTTTACCGGGGGAAAATGAAGAAGACTTCAAGCAACTGCTCGAAAATATTGCTGATATTATGAACGTCAGTGTTGAGCAATTAAAAGTTAGAATTACCCATACCCGTGAACAAGCCATGGAGTTGTTAAGCTCCTATGGTGTTGAAGTCTTGTCAGGTTTGATCAAAGTACTGCCTAAGGCCAGTGATTTTGGTCAACATAAACGTGTTGCGCCTAGTCATAAAATAAGCAAAGATAAAGCGGTGTTAACTTCATTTATGACGCTAACCCAGTTGATGAAGTCTAGCCGTGATTTAAATGAATACATTCAAACTGTGTTGGTTGATGCGGCCAAAGCTTTTGAGTTTGAGCGTTGTAGCTTTTTGATGCTTTCAGATGATAAAAGTGTTGTTAAATCCCGATTTGTTTTTAATGAGCATGGTGAAACAGATTTAACTAAATTTATTATAGATATACAAACAAGTGAAAACGCCATTGGTCGTGTTTTAATATCTAAAACTCCAGCTCTGATTAATGATTATACCCATAGACAATGGCGTGATTTAGTGACTGAAGAGCTTGCCGAGTTTATTCATGGTGGTGCTTTAGCTATTGTGCCGGTAAAAATTGGCAATAAAGCGATTGGCGTGGTGTGCGGACAATTCTTGACTAACAAAAAAGAACTTGAGACAGAAGACTTTCAACAATTATGCTCGTTAGTTGATCATCTTAATATGTGCTTAACCATGATTATGCTACGTTAATGACTTTAACGCTTAACTTCTGTTAGACTCCCTTCTCTCTTTTTAGCAAATATTTTTGTACTATCCAAATGACTTCTTCTACTTCTTTTACCAGTAAGTTCACTCTAGATAAACCTCACTTTAATGAGTGTTACAGCCAAACAAATACGGTTGATCGTTCAGGAAAAGCTTTTTTCAAGTCAGGTGTTTTAACTGTATTTGGTTTATATCTGTTACTTTTTACCCAAGTAAACGCCTATGCTGCTTGGTTTGTTATTGCCTTAGGTATATTAGAAGCGGTAAGTCTTTACTATCATCAACCTTGGTGGGTGGTAAGGCAAATGTTTTCAAAAGCGGCGGGTAGTGAGGTCACTATCACTATTGATGAGCAAGGCATTCTTAATGAATCTTTTTATCATACGGGTAGAATTTTATGGCAAGATATTACTGAACTTAAGGAGTCAGAACTAGGCTTTGTCATTTTTTTTAATATTGATAAAAGTAGTGGTAAAAGTTACTTATCAAAAAGCTGTTTATCTACCGAAGAACAAGCTTACCTGATACAAAAAAACGGTGCTAGCCTTCTACCCTAATATTTTTAATCAACAAAAGTCATGGGCTGATTTTGATCAACAAGCGATGAAAATCTCAGGGGAAAAGAAATTGCTCCCCGTTAATCAAGCTTAGCTTTAGCGCTGATTACAAATCGACACTTAACACTAACAAGGTATTACAATATAGAGTGTAACTGTGTTTTACAATTTCCTTATCAAGAAAATCACCCACTTGAGCTAAGGATAATTGTGATGACAAATAATTTAATGACTGAAAATAACGAACCATTGTTTAATGATTTAGCGGTAAATAATGACTCAGTTAGTAACCAAGATAAGTTGATTTTGTTAATTGAAAATGATCAACTGCTATCAAATGCTTTACAGCAACGTATGCAAGCAAGTGGTTATCAAGTAGTGCCAAAGAGCCGTGATAAGAGTATTGAGCAAAGCCTGACAGGCATGCAAGCGGATATGGTTATTTTAGATATTGGTTTTAGTGATTTATCAAGTTTGTCCGTTATTAATAAAATTCGACATTACTTTAAAGGGCCTTTAGTTGTATTAACGTCTCGCGATAGTGAGCAAGAACAAATAACTGCATTTAATTTAGGTGTCGATGAGTATTTGGTAAAACCTCTTTCTGCAAATATATTCTCGGTCAGAGTTACGGCTTTATTTAAGCATTATGTTAAAGCTCAAACCATAAATGAAGATAATCAAGTTTGTGTCGGCGATTTAACTTTGTATCCCATCTCCCACAAATGCCAAGTGGGGCAACATGCCATCGTATTAACTCAATTTGAATTTAAATTATTACGCTTGTTAGCTGAAAATAAAGGAAAAATAATGACTAGGGATTATATCTATCAATCATTATTAGGCCGAGAATATAATGGTAGCGAGAGAACCGTTGATGTTAGGGTTTCTAAATTACGAGAAAAGTTAACCATTGAGGGACAGCAGCAAATTCATATCGAAACTATATGGGGGCAAGGATATATGCTTAATGTTGTCGAGTAATATTGTCGAGTAACGTCTAAAATGGCATCACTAAAAAGAATATGTGGTGCCCACTAAGGCCATTTGTTTGTTACGATGAAAAATAACATTATTGATATCATCTGTAATAGGTGAATGAATGAAACCACCAGAAAAGTGCCACGTTGAATTGACCGAATAACTTCCTATTAAGCCGTAACTGTAATTTAATTCAGTATCAATAATCTTATGGGTATTATCTAAAATAAGCGTTTGATCATAATTTGAATCCATATCCTTAAACTGTTCAATACTTGCTGTTAATGACAAATTAAAAGCGTTGTTTTTATGTAAGCTTATTGCCCCAGTAAAGTAATATTGTCTCCAATTTGATGCCGTTTGAACTGGTATTAAACCGGTTTCAATTGACATTATTCCCGCGGTATATTTACCTTGTATTTGCGGCTTTACTGTCAAGGTAAACACACTGTCATTGATGCTTTGTGTTACATCATGAAATGCAAACTGCTGGTTAAGATGATAATTGGTTATTATAAAAGTATTAGTGACTGGCGTGTTTGCATGAATAGTATTGTTTTTTTCATCTGCATAGCTAGTGCTTGCTAATAAGTAAAACACAGTGAAGCCGGTGAAAAAAGTCAAATGTTTCATATTTTCCCTGTAATTAGTCAGTTATTGTTATCAACCAAGCGAGCAATCATGTTTTTATTTTTAGTCAAGCAAACAGTAAAGCTCAGTAAGTTACTCAACTTGGTATTAATTAACTATAGTCAAAAATAATAAAAAGTAAGTTAAATTTTAGATAAAAAATCCTGACCTGGTCAAGTAAATTCAGTCACCCTAGTTAAGCTACTTTTTCTAACTCATTAATTTTCAATTCAAAATCATTAGGGCTTTGATACCCTAAGTAAGAATGTAGTCGGTTACT
>MAAE01000006.1 GCA_002162675.1 Colwellia sp. 39_35_sub15_T18
TAAAAGCGCCCTGCTCATCACGAAACTGAACAATATTATTGGCCATGGTTTTATTCAAACCCGCAACACGGGTTAACAATGCCGCAGAGGCCGAATTAAGATCGACACCCACCGCATTTACACAATCTTCAACGACATCGTCTAGGCTTTGACTAAGCAAGCTTTGGCTAACATCATGTTGATATTGACCAACACCAATGGCTTTAGGATCGATTTTTACCAGCTCTGCCAATGGGTCTTGCAAACGCCTAGCAATAGACACCGCACCGCGTAGTGAAACATCAAGATCAGGAAATTCATTGGCGGCAAATTCAGAGGCGGAATACACCGAAGCCCCCGCTTCTGACACCATCATTTTTTTCGGTTTAGCCGTCGTTGCCGTAGCATCAAATTGGGCAATAACATCGCTGGCTAATTTATCGCTTTCTCGTGAGCCGGTGCCATTACCAATAGCCATTAGCTCCACTTTATACTGACGACAAATATTCACTAAAGTGCGTACTGATTTATCCCAATGGTTCTGCGGTGCATGAGGAAAAATAGTGGTGGTGTGCAATAGCTTGCCTGTGGCATCAACAATGGCTATTTTACAACCGGTACGTAAACCAGGATCTAAACCTAAGGTAGTTTTTGCACCTGCGGGCGCCGCCATTAACAAATCGGTTAAATTTTCAGCAAATACTTTAATCGCCTGTAGTTCGGCTTGCTCACGTAGTTTTCCTAGTAATTCATTACTTAAACTCACACTTAACTTAGTTTTCCACGCTAAACGTACTGTGCTGGTTAAAAAACTCGCCGCCGCTTGCTCATTCCTTTGTGAACAGCATCGTAACGTTAAATGTTCACTAATAATGTGCTCAGCACTAGACACTTCGTTTTTATCTTGGCTAGGATCAACAGCTATTTTTAATTGCAAAAAACCTTCATTACGGCCTCGAAGCATGGCGAGCATGCGATGTGATGGCACCGTTTTTAATTTTTCGCTGTGATTGAAATAATCACGAAATTTAACCGCTTCCTGCTCTTTTCCTTTTACAACATGGCTGGTTAAATGCGCTTGTTTAAGTATATGGTTACGCAGTTTTTGTAATAAGTTGGCATCTTCACTAAAGCGCTCGGCTAAAATAGAGCTAGCGCCCTCAAGCACGGCCTTAACATCGGTATAGTTTGTTTCATTATTCGCAACTTTATCAAGATAAGCTTGTGCCTCATGTTCTGGATTAAGCTGCCAATTGTTAAACAGACTATTCGCTAGTGGCTCTATACCCGCTTCAATGGCAATTTGTCCTTTAGTGCGACGCTTAGGTTTATAGGGCAGATAAAGATCTTCTAAACGGGTTTTATTATCGGCATTAACAATTTGTTTAGCTAACTCAGCACTTAGTTTGTCCTGTTGTTTTATGCTGGTTAAAATAACTTGTCGACGCGCTTCTAAATCACGTAAGTAGGTTAGCCTAGTCGCTAAGGCACGCAAATGATTATCATCTAAGCCTTGAGTGGCCTCTTTTCTGTAACGCGCAATGAAAGGTACGGTAGCACCGTCATCTAATAAGGCGATTGCGGTATTTATTTGTGAAGATTTGACGTTAAGTTCTTGAGCGATTTGCTCACTGATTTGTTCGGCAATAGCTGACATTGGTTGACGTTCCGACGTTAATTGACTAAATTATTTTTACAGTATGGTCGGATCATACCAGAAAGTAGCTTTATCGAATAACCACTAATACGAAATATCGTTGCCTCCTCTCATTTTTGCTTGATATGCGGCGGCATCAGCCATAGAAAACAACGCTTCAAAATCAAAATTATTTTGCTCGGTCGAGCTTAAACCAAAGCTGGCAGAAATTTGGCGATTGGAAGACGGTAGTTCAGTTATCGCCTGTCTCAGTGTCTCTGTTTTGAATTTAGTTTGCTCTAATGAGCAATGGGGAAGCACCAGTAAAAATTCATCGCCGCCAAGGCGAATGGCGGCATCTTCATTTCGGCAGTTGTCTTTTAATAGCTTAGCGATATCACAAAGTAATTTATCTCCTGCCCCATGCCCTAACTCATCGTTGATACATTTGAACTTATCTAAATCTATCATCACTATCGACAGCGGATTATTATATCGCTGCGCCGAGCTTAATGCTTTTTTAATATAGGGCACCAAAAAGTGGCGATTGTATAACCCGGTTAATTGGTCTGTCATTGCCATCTGCTCTAAAGCTTGTTTTTGTAGCGTCACTTGTTGGTAAAGGCGTTGCGTTAATAGCATATTATTTAAGCGCGCTGCCAATTCGGCTTGTATAAAAGGTTTGTTGATAAAATCACTGGCACCCACTTTTAAGGCATGAATGCGTTGACTATCATTGAGTGAGGCAGAAATAGCGAGGATAGGGGTGAACATTTTATTATCTTGGCGAGCTCTCACCTCTTCAATAAAATCAACACCATCCTTTTTTCCAGCAAGCACAATATCAAGTAACACCAAATCATAATCATGGTTTTCAAAAGCTTCCAGCCCAGCTTCAGCACTAGTAAAATGCTCAAAAGTTAAGCCCATTTCTGCCAGCATCGCCATCGTGACTTTTGCCTGGGTTAAATGATCTTCAATAAATAAAATATGGCCGGTACCGTCATAAGCAATTAATTCATCTTGAGTGAGGTGAGCAAACAGTGTTTTCAGTTTGTCTAACGACATTTTTTGACAAATATAATTAACTTGTGCTGTTTTCATTTTGGCTAATTTATCTTGGTTCGTTTCACTAGAAAAAATAATAACAATACTGTTTTCAAAACCTTGCATTCCTTTTATTTTTTTAGCTAATTCAACCCCTTGCATATCAGGTAAGTGCATGGCAATACAAATTAAATCATATTTATTTTCATGAGCATTCGCTATTGCCGAAGTGCCATCAATAACCTCTTGTGGATCAATCGCAAAGCCATGTAAGAATTCATTTAACAACAGTCGATAAGTTTTGGAAGGTTCAACCACTAAGGTTTTCATTTAAATAACTTTACTCAGGCCAATTGATAATATTTCAGTATGGTTGATAAAATTATTTTTGCCAGTTTGTGCGTGGTACTAAGGTGCTAAATAAAAACACCTTTATTTAAGTTAAGGTGTGAGTTATAAATCTAATTAAAAAATTTGAGTCATTAGCAAACACACCATAAATATTCGGAGACATTAGATGTTAAAAGGTAAAACAGCTCTTATTACCGGTTCAACCAGTGGCATTGGTTTAGCAACAGCTCATACGTTAGCAGAGCAAGGCGTTAACTTAGTTTTACACGGTTTATTGGCTGAAGCAGAAGGCATCGCCTTGGCTGAAGAATTTGCCAATAAATATAATATTAAAGCACTCTTTGATGGCGCTAATTTAATGGACAGCAACGCCATTGCAAGCTTTATGGACAGAGCCATTGATATGATGGGCACTATTGATATTTTAGTAAATAATGCTGGCATTCAACATACTGAAAGCATTGATACTTTTCCAGAAAATAAGTGGAACGCCATTATCGCTATTAACTTAACGGCAGCTTTCCATACTATTCAAAAATCACTGCCCGGCATGAAAGCTAATGGCTGGGGCCGAATAATCAACATCGCTTCGGTACATGGTTTAGTGGCGTCATTAAATAAGTGTGCTTATGTTACTGCCAAGCACGGCTTAATTGGTTTAACTAAGGTTGTGGCATTAGAGTGTGCCGAGCAAGGCATAACCGCCAATTCAATTTGCCCTGGCTGGGTTGACACGCCGTTAATTAATAATCAAATCAATGAAATTGCACAAAAACAGCAGCTGGAATTCGAACAGGCAAAGTATAATTTAGTGACCGCTAAACAGCCGTTGCCTGAAATGATGGCTCCTCGCCAAATTGGTGAATTTATTTTGTTTTTGTGCAGCGATAATGCTCGCAGCATCACAGGCGCATCATTGCCTATGGATGGTGCTTGGACGGCACAGTAAATTCCAACATTAAATTTTAATTAATACCTAATAGGAGTCTCTAATGGCTGGGCTAGACAAATTAGTAACAAGTTACGAAGCAGCAATGGCAGGTCTTGAAGATAATATGACTGTCATCTCTGGTGGTTTTGGCTTGTGCGGCATACCAGAAAACTTAATCCAAGAAATATACCATAAAGAAACGAAAGGGCTGACCATCGTTTCCAATAATTGCGGCATAGAAGAATACGGTTTAGGCATTTTATTGTCCAAGCGCCAAATCAAAAAAATGGTCGCTTCTTATGTGGGAGAAAATGGTGAGTTTGAGCGGCAATTAATGGCAAATGAATTAGAGGTTGAATTAACACCACAAGGCACTCTTGCTGAAAAAATTCGCGCTGGTGGCGCTGGTATACCTGCCTTTTATACCGCTACAGGAGTCGGCACATTAGTGGCTGAAGGTAAACATCACAAAATTTATAACGACAGAGAATACATTTTAGAAGAAGCCATTGTCGGGGATTTCGCCATTGTTAAGGCGTGGAAAGCCGATCGCCATGGCAACTTAGTTTATCGTAAAACGGCCCGTAACTTTAATCCTATGGTCGCTACCGCAGGAAAAATTACCGTGGTGGAAGTTGAAGAACTGGTTGAAGTCGGAGAGCTTGATCCCGATGAAATTCACACACCGGGCATTTATGTCGACCGCTTAATTGTCGGTACGTTTGAAAAACGCATTGAACAACGCACCGTGTTAACCGCTTAAGGAGAATAAAATGGCTTTATCAAGAAACCAACTAGCACAACGTGTTGCGCAAGAATTGAATGATGGTGACTATGTTAATTTAGGCATAGGCATACCGACACTGGTGCCAAACTTTATTCCAGACGGCATTGAAGTTATGTTGCAATCAGAAAACGGTTTATTAGGCATGGGGGTTTTTCCCACGGAAGAAAATGTTGATGCCGATTTAATTAATGCCGGCAAACAAACGGTTACCATGGTTAAAGGCGCATCTTTATTTAGCTCGGCAGAATCTTTTGCCATGATCCGTGGCGGCCACGTTGACCTAACCGTACTGGGCGCATTTGAAGTCGATGTCAATGGCAATATTGCCTCCTACATGATCCCCGGCAAGCTCATTAAAGGCATGGGCGGTGCCATGGATTTAGTGGCCGGTGCTGACAATATTATTGTCACCATGACCCACGCTTCAAAATATGGTGATTCTAAGTTATTAACTAATTGTTCACTGCCACTCACCGGTAAAGGTTGCATCAAAAAAGTATTAACTGATCTAGCTTTTATTGAAATCAAAAACGGCAAATTTCATTTACTTGAGCGTGCGCCCGGCGTTAGCGTTGAAGAAATAATTAAATTAACTGAAGGTGAGCTCGTTATTAATGGTGACGTGCCAGAAATGCAGTTTTAATTTATGTAACTAGTATTAGTAAAAACACGTTAAAATAACAGCCTCTCATTGAATCAATGCGAGGCTTTTTATTCACTTAAGGAACAAAAATGACCATAAATAAAGGCGAACAAATTCGCCGCCAAGTAATGGGTGACGATTTTGTTGATCGCGCTTTAAACAGTACTGATAAATTTACCCAACCCATGCAAGAGTACATTAATGATCATGGTTGGGGCTCTACGTGGCAACGCAGTGGTATTGATTTAAAAACCCGCAGCTTAGTGACTGTTGCTATGCTAGCCGCCCTAAAAGCACCACAAGAATTGAAAGGCCATATTCGTGGCGCCCTTAATAATGGCGCCACCGTTGAAGAAATACGCGAAGTACTACTTCACAGCGCAGTATATTGCGGCGCTCCCGCAGCACAAGAAGCTTTTCGTGCGGCAAAAGAAGTGTTTGATAGCAGCCAATAACCTGGCGATAAAAGCATTTATTCCACTTGAAAATATTTACCACAGAGATCACTGAGACCGAACTACACCGAGCGTAATAAAGCCTCTGTTTAGCCTCAAAGAACTCTCTGTGGAGTATCTCGACTCGGTGGTGAGCAGTTACCGATAAAGAAGCTGACAATCAGTTCCGAATCTGGCTAGTGTTGGCCCTTATTAGCGATTACACTGGCAGAAAATAATCTCTCAGTAATGATTAGCAATATGGACATAACAGTATATCAACAAGCGCGTCTATCTCGTGACGCTCGTTTTGATGGCCAGTTTTTTATCGCGGTGAAAACCACCGGTATATTTTGTCGGCCAATTTGTCCAGCCCCTGCGCCAAAAGAAAAAAATGTTGAATACTTTACCACCTCAATTGCCGCCGTAAATCATGGTTATAGACCTTGTTTACGCTGCCGACCTGATGCCGCACCCGACTCTTTTGCATGGCAAGGCAAAAATACCAGCTTTGAGCGCGCGCTATCGTTAATCAATAAAGGGACGCTTACCTCACAAAGCATTAGTCAACTTAGCGAACGCTTAGGTATTTCTAGTCGCTATCTAAACACCTTATTTCAAGACAATTTAGGCACGAGTGCAAAAAATTACGCCCAACATCAACAACTGATGTTTGCTAAATCATTACTGCAACAAACATCGATGAACATAACCGACGTCGCATTTTCTGCTGGCTTTAACAGCCTACGAAGATTCAACGACTGTTTTCAAAAAAAACTTAAATTAACGCCCTCTAGCTTGCGTAAAAATAACGCCGTGGCAACCGATACTATCAGCTTATTTTTAAGTTACCGACCACCTTATGCTTGGTCACAACTGAGAGATTTTTTACAACACAGAGCCATAACCCCGATAGAATGGTTAGACAAAAACAGTTATGGCCGAAGTTTTACTTGGCCATCGAGCGATGGTGATGGCGATGATGGAAATGAATATATTTATGGCCAGTTTACCGCCACGCATAATGCCGATAGGCATGGCTTTAACGTTAATATAAACATTAGTGATATTACTTACCTAATGCCCATTGTTAGAAATATTCGTCGCATTCTAGACTTAGATGCCGCCATCAATAGTATTGATAAACAGCTAGCAACATTAATAGGACTTGATACTAAACTGTGCTCAGGACTGCGTTTACCCGGCACATGGAGTTTATTTGAAGCTGGTGTCAGAGCCATTCTAGGGCAACAAATATCAGTTTCTGGCGCGCTAAAACTGGTGGCAACCTTAGTGCAGCACTACGGCAGAAAACAGGGCGAGTTAACGCTATTTCCTTTACCCGAAGACTTGCTTAATGGCGATCTTACTGAGTTAAAAATGCCAAAGTCTCGACGAGCCACCCTAGTCAATTTAGCCCAATTTATGGCCGAAAAACCACAAGCATCTCCCGATGACTGGCTACCACTAAAAGGCATTGGTCCTTGGACAATTGACTATGCAAAAATGCGCGGCTTAAGCGAGCCTGATATTTGGCTAGGGGGCGACTTAGGCGTTAAAAAAGCCTTAAGCCAGCAAGGTATAACCTTAAATCCCCAAGATGCTTCTCCTTGGCAATCTTATTTAACTTTTCAAGTATGGAATTTATTATGAACACAATTTTTGCTAGCTTTTTATCGACACCTATAGGTGAATTAGGCATTTTTGCTGATGACAAAACCATCTTTCGCATTGAGTTTACTGATATTCTCAGGGATCAAGATTTAATAAACCACGGTCAGCATAAAGAGAACGATTTAACGCTACTTGCCAAGCAACAACTTGCACAATATTTTGCCACTGATAGAACAACATTTAATTTGCCGTTAGCGCCGCAAGGCACGCCATTTAGACAACAAACATGGCAAGCATTGCAAAAAATACCCTATGGCGAAACACGTTATTACAGTCAACAAGCCGAACTGATGAATAATAAAAAAGCGGTACGTGCCGTAGGAGCCGCCAACGGCGCCAACCCTATCGCCATCGTTATTCCCTGTCATCGTGTTATTGGTAAAAATGGTAGTTTAACGGGATATGCGGGTGGTTTACACAGAAAAGCTTGGTTGTTAAATTTTGAGCAAAGAGAGCAAGTTTTTACCCTAGATTAACAAACAATATAATAATTGCATGGGTTACTTTCAAAACGGCAGCACAGAGCTTCCTTTGCCATACCAAAAATATTAAGCATTTCATTAATTCCAATCTAATTAATATCGTTTTCATAAAATAATTTTAACCCCCTATTAATCATACCTAGCGTTTACTATTTATTTTTTCTTTTGTAAAGGATGACTATTGACAAAGGTAAATCGAATTGTTTATATTCAACCAAGTAGACAGATCTGTATACACTTAGAAATATAAAAATAATCAAAGCTAAATCATTTTATTGATGCCAGTTTTGGTTAGGGAAATATGCGAGAGTTACAAAGTTCGTTTGTGTGAAGTACTAATAAACCTTAAAGCGGAGAAAATAATTATGTCGTTAAATCGTCGGAAACTTATCAAATTTATGGCAGGGGGAGCTGCTGCCAGTATATTAACCACCCCAGTACTATCCTTAGCTGCAACCAAACCTAAGATTAAGGCCATTGCTTTTGATGGTTTTCCTATATTTGATCCAAGACCTATTTTTGAATTGTCAAAAACATTATTCCCAGAGCAAGGAAATGCACTTGCCAAACTCTGGTTTTCAAAAATATTTGGCTACACATGGCAGCGAACAGTGGCAGCTCACTACAAAAGTTTTTATCCTATAATTGAAGATGCGTTAATATTTTCAGCAGAAAGTTTAAAGCTCAATCTGCTACCTAAAGAACAGAAACAATTGATGAATATCTGGTTGAATTTGAAAGTCTGGCCAGATGTTAAACCCGCTTTACAGAAATTTAAGGAAAATAATATACGACTTGGCTTCCTTTCCAATCTGACTGAAGAAATGTTGCGAATTAATGCAAGAAATTCAGGTGTTGAGGATGCATTTGAATTTTATCTTAGCACAGACAGAGTTCAAGCCTACAAGCCAAGTCCTCTAGCATACCAGATGGGCGTTGAAGCATTTGGCCTTCCTAAAGAAAATATTGCCTTTGCAGCCTTTGGGGGATGGGATGCGGCGGGAGCTAAATGGTTTGGTTACCCTACCGTTTGGGTTAATAGATTTGGGGTTCCTACCGAAAGATTGGACATCAAGCCCGACAGCATAGGAAAAAGCATAGATCAGTTAGTTAACTTTGTACTGCCTTAATGATGCCTCTCGATCTTGGCATAATATCCGCCTTCAGAGGCGGAAAAAGTAATTATTCATCAAAGCATTCCACCCGGGTTTTGTATTTAATTTAGTAGCGATGTTATAACATCACTGTTGAATTACCTCTGCCATTAAAATTCCTTTAATTAACAATAACCCGTTAACTTTTGCCAAGGCAAAGCCTTTAATGTAGTTTATTAGCATCACTAAATTAATAGGGTAAACAATGCTCAAAATTTACGGCGACAGCCAATCAGGTAACTGTTATAAAATACAATTATTAGCTAGCTTTTTACAACTTGAACATGAATGGCATCATGTCGATATTTTGGCTGGCGATACCAAACAAAGTGCATTTTTATCAAAAAATCCTAATGGGAAAATTCCTTTATTAGCCTTACCTGATAATCGTTACTTGACTGAGTCTAATGCCATTTTAAATTATTTAGCCGCTGATACTGATTTGCTTCCTACAGACAGCTTTGAGTTGGCTAAAGTACAGCAATGGCAATTTTTCGAACAATATAGCCATGAACCTTATATTGCCGTCGCGCGTTTTATTGCTAAATATTTAGGTTTACCAAAAGATCGTCTAGCTGAATATGAATCTAAACACCACAGTGGCTACAAAGCATTGTCGGTGATGGAGACACAGCTAACAGCAACACCTTATTTAATCGGTAAGCAACTCACTACTGCTGATATCAGCTTATATGCCTATACTCATGTTGCTCACGAAGGCGGTTTTCAATTAGCCGATTATCCAGCCATTTTAGCTTGGTTAGAAAGAATACAAGGTCAGCCTAATTATATAACGATGAATTCAATTAACTAAAAGCTAACTACAGGTTTAACTATGATACGTCCAGCTACAAGACAGGATGCACAAGCGCTTGCCGATATTTATAATCACTATATTAAAAACTCAACGGCCACTTTTGAAGAAAATCCCGTTACTGCTAGCACTATGATGGAACGTATTAACAAAGTTAACAGCGCCAACTTACCTTGGTTAGTGATTGAAGCAGATAATAATATACTGGGCTACGCTTATGCCACGCCGTGGAAAGAGCGCAGTGCTTATCGCTATTCGGTCGAGGCTACTGTTTATCTTGCCCCTAAAGCACAAGGTAAAGGTTTAGGTACTGAGCTTTATCAAGCCTTATTTGCTGAACTACAACAAAAATCAATTCACTCGGTTATTGGCGGTATTACCCTGCCAAATCCTGCCAGTATCGCTTTGCATGAGAAATTAGGCATGGTGCAAGTGGCTCACTTTCATCAAATTGGTCGCAAGTTTGACCAATGGCTTGATACGGGCTATTGGCAACTCACTTTAGACTAAGCGACTTTTAAAATAACCTTCACCACCAAGCCAAGACTCTTCATAAAACGCTCTTCGAGCCTACTCAGAGGGGGTATTATTCTCGGTGTAGTGCGTAGCAAGGCCTACATGAATGTAGGTCACTTAGGTTATGCATGGAGCATATAATCCGCCTCGGCGCTCTCTGTGGTAACTCTATTTAAGTTAAATAAATACCAAAAAACGGCTAACCACCGAGCCGCAATGCTACACAGAGGGCTCTTTGAACCTACACGAAGGCTTTGTTATTCTCGGTGTAGTGCGTAGCAAGGCCTGCATGGATTCTAAACAAATTTCTTTAGAAACACATTAACTCACTTCGTACACCCTTCGTATATCACTCATATACTATTTATATACCACTAAAGAGCCACTTATCTTTGCGCTGTTTTTAGCTAATCTAAGTATGTTCGAATTTTAACCAGCTTGAACAACTCAATGGAGAAGTAACGCTAGGACAAGTCAAAATAAAACAACAATAGGCTTTGTATGAAACAACTTACATTCAAGAATAGATTCAAAAAATTACCACGATATAAATCAACATTAATAGCAGCAACGTTAATTAGCATGCTATTAATGTTTTCGCCTCAAAATTTAGCTGGCAGTTGGCAGCAAAATGTTAGCATAGGCGGCTTTAACTCTGTTCATATTTACACACCAGACACTAACTCGAGCATTGGCTCAGGCAAATCACTGCTTGTGGTGTTGCATGGTTGTGTGCAACCCATTAATAATTTTTTAACGGCAAAATTAGAAGCTGCCGCTGAAGCTCACGGCATGGTCATCGCCGTACCTGACGCTATGAATAAGGCTGGTTTCAGCTGTTGGTCATACTGGCAAGGCGCTGTTTCAAGAACATCAGGTGATTATAAAAATTTAATTAGCCTTGCTAATACTATGAGTAGTGATGCCAACAGAAGCATTGACCCTGAACAAGTTTATATTACCGGTTTATCTTCAGGCGGAGCCATGTCAGCACAAACGGCTTGTTTAGCACCCGATGTTTTTTCCGGGGTTGCTCCGAGCGCGGGACCCACTATTGGTACCAGCTCAAATGGCGCTATCACCACCTGTGAAACGGTATCAACATCAACGTTTAAATCTCGCTGTGAAGGCTATGCTGGTTCAGCCAAAAGTTATTTCAGCACGCAAATTGCCGCTATTGGCCATGGCACAGCAGACACCACAGTAAATACTTGTTATAACCAACAAAATGCTAATGGCTTTGCCTCGGTGTACGGTGTTAACCAACTTTCAGGCACCAATAATATTACCGAAGGCGCAGGACACACGGCTTCAGAAACACGTTGGCAAGATAACCGAGTCAGCATGCTATGGTTTGATAACTTAGATCATTCTTGGTCTGGTGGTATGGGTGCCTCAGGCGATTATGTTGCCTATGACAGCATTAATTTTGCCGATTATTTAGGGCAGTTTTTCGCTGACAATAACCAACGAGTAGATCGCAATGCCGGCCCAGTGATCAGCAATCACAATGCAGTTGAAGATAACAGCAGCTTAGTCATTAGTGGTAATGCCGTTGATGCTGAGGGTAGTGTCAATAACGTTAGCTTAACACTATATGCCTTAGAGTCTGGCTCACCCGTATTGGTTGAAACACTAAACAGCAGTGCTGGCACTACCGACGGCGCTTATTCTGCGACTTCTAGTATTTTAAATGATGGTTTATATCAAGTCACCGCTATCGCAACAGATAATGAAAACAAGGCGGGTGATGAAGTTTCAATAACGCAACGCGTTGGCCCTGAGCCACCAGCTACGGCTCCTGCACTTTCGGGTATTAGTGCCGCAGTGTCAGGACAGTGCGCCACTATTACTGGCCTAGTGATTGATATAAACCAAAATTTAGCAGAGGTTGTCGTTAACTTTGCTAATGGCAATATCACTGCCGTGATTAATGGTAATCAATATTCTGCTGAACAATGTAACTTATCTGGCGGCAATAACACTGCCACGGTTATCGCTACCGATACCACGTCACTATCCAGTACCGACAGTGTTCAATTTACTATTGATGCTGGCGTTACCGGTAATTACAACCTACATATCAACGAAGGTCACATAGCATGGGGAGTAGGTTACTCCGCTTGTTACCTTGAATTTGGCACGACAGAATTTACCATGCGTGAATATCCCGCAGGTAC
Organism: Colwellia sp. 39_35_sub15_T18; assembly: GCA_002162675.1. Classification (GTDB taxonomy): domain Bacteria; phylum Pseudomonadota; class Gammaproteobacteria; order Enterobacterales; family Alteromonadaceae; genus Colwellia. The sequence continues at coordinate 12,629 of MAAE01000006.1, forward strand.
CAATCAGTGCCAATGGATAGCTGATGGTGCACCAAGCTGTGCTGGGCCAAACCAAGATTGTCTCGGTGCTGGTAATGGCGACCCTGATAGTGACAATGACGGTATTGCCGATAGCACAGATAACTGCCCAAATGATGCTAATGCCGATCAAGCTGATAACGACAACGACGGTATCGGTAATGTTTGTGACAGCACACCTAATGGTGAACTAGTCGACACCGACAATGATGGTATTGCCGATAGCACAGATAATTGCCCGAATGATGCTAATACTGACCAAGCTGATAACGACAATGACGGTATCGGTAATGTATGTGATAGCACGCCTAATGGTGAACTAGTCGACACAGATAATGATGGTATTGCCGATAGCACAGACAATTGCCCGGATGATGCTAACGCCGACCAAGCTGATAACGACAACGATGGTATTGGTAATGTTTGTGACAGCACACCAGAGCCAGTCACTGAATGCGTCGAAACTACCACAAGCAACTATACTCATGTATTAGCGAGCAGAGCAACCACCAATGGATTTTACGTCTATGCCGTTGGCTCAGGCGAAAATATGGGACTTTATAATATTTTCTACACAACAACCTTGGCAGAAACGTCAGAAAATTATTT
>MAAE01000027.1 GCA_002162675.1 Colwellia sp. 39_35_sub15_T18
TCAACCATCACGCCAACGTTGTTCATTGCAACAACCAATTTTTTCCCAAACTCGGTTAAACCTTGTGCCGGTCGATTTTCATCATAAGATGAGTCTGAAATGTGATTAGTTTTCGCATGCGCTAAGGTGATATAGCGAATACCGCGATCGTAAAAGTGCTGTAAATTAGCTAAATCCCCCGCTATTGGGCTACCATTTTCCATGCCCATCGGCAGAGATATAATGCCTTTAGCAAAATTTTCTTTCACTTGCGTCGTTGAATACGCGAGCGCAAATTTATTAGGTGATTGCTCAACAATGACTTCAACATCATCTATTAATTTGTCAGCTAGTTCTTTGCTGCCACCGGTTTTTTGTAACTTTGACGGAATATAAATCGACATAAAAGGGGCATTTAAACCGCCTTTTACTGCTCTTGGGTAGTCAAAATCCCCCTGTGTAGTGGCTTTACTGACATCTTCATATTCTTCTACTAAACGGTAAGGTACGTCAATGTGGGTATCAATAATAATCGTTGCTTGGGCAATTTTGTTAGCCTGCTCAACAATTGTTTCAGTTGTTGTTGCTGCTTCTTCTACTTCTTTTACTATTGGCGCTTTATCTTCACAAGCGGTTAGGGCAACCGTAGCAAATAATGCGACCAGCGCTAATTTATTGAGGGGGAATAATTTCATGGTGTGACCTTATTATTATTTTAATATAAATTATTTGAATCTAAGTTTTAAAGAAATCTAGGATAAATCCTCTGCTACAACTTAGTCAATGCTGGTGCTAAAATATTAACTAAGGCGTCAATATGATCATCTCGGTCATTTAGCGCGGCAATGTAATGATATTCTTGACCACCTGCCTGCATAAAAATATCACGATTTTCATGCTCAAGCTCTTCTAACGTTTCTAAACAATCGGCGCTAAACGCAGGGCTGATAATAGCAATATGTGTATGACCATTTTGGGCTAAATTGGCGAGTGTTTCATCGGTATAAGGTTGTAACCATTTGGCTTTACCAAAACGTGATTGAAAGGTCATCACAAAATCATCATCACTCAAACCTAATGACCGAGTCGATAACTCTGCTTTGAGTAAGTCCGTTGTTATCTGACAAAAATCATAATAAGGATCGCCCCATTGGTGAAATAACTCGGGCATACCGTGATAGGAGAGGACCAATTTGTCTGGCGTGCCCTGTTTAGCTAAGTGTTCACTAACCGTATTAGCAAGTGCTTTTATATAGTGTGAATTGTTGTGATAGCTGTTGATAAAATGCAGACTAGGTACATATCGCCACTTTTGTAATTCACCGCTAACGGCGTCAAAAGTTGAGGCGGTAGTCGGCCCTGCATATTGTGGATAGAGTGGCAACACCACTAGATTATCGACACCTTGCTGCTGAAACTTTTGTAGCACGCTGTTAATAGCAGGCTCACCATAACGCATGGCGACATCAACAATAACATCATCACCATATTGCTGAGCAAGCCTAGCAGCTACTTTCTCTTTTTGAGCTTGGCTGATCACCAATAACGGTGCGCCCTTCTCTGTCCAGACACTTTGATATAGTTTTGCCGATTTTTTCGGACGTATCCGCAGAATAATACCATGCAGGATAATCATCCATATAAAACGCGGAATTTCTACTACCCGTGGATCGGAAAGAAATTGTCGTAAATAACGTCGTAAGGCGCCCGGTGTCGGTTGTTCAGGCGAGCCTAAATTAGTCAACAATACTGCCGTTTTAGCTTGGCATTGTGAAGAGTTATCAACTGTCTTTTCTTTTAAAAAGTCATCTTTGGCGCTAAAACGTGATTTCATCTTTTATTTGCACTCATAGCTTAAGTTTACTCAACCAAATCATTAATAACTAAATTGATAGTCTCTTGACTATCAACCGCAATATTATGAGCTTCGCCTTTGAAGTCGCCTGGTTTTATACCTACGCCACCTTGCTTTGAAACGACAGCAAAAACATGTACTTGTGAAACACTGCTTAAATTGTGTTGTGCTGACATTGCTTGACTGTTATTCAAGGTTATCACTTTAGGTAAGTCACTGGCCTTTAGTTTTATCGCCGCTAATGGCATACGTTTGCCGTTAGTGGCTAGTGCATAAACAAAAACAACTTTGTCGTCCCCTTGCGCCAGCTTTTCAGCAACCTCATTCGACAAACTGACACTAACGTTCAAACTAGGTGCTGAT
>MAAE01000054.1 GCA_002162675.1 Colwellia sp. 39_35_sub15_T18
CCTAGACCAACAAGGAAATAAGCTTGTCCATCAAAAGATTGGTGCAGACCCACTGGCTTTACTTCGATTACTCGAACCTTATATAGGCAATGCCGTTGTTGGCGTTGAATGCATGCATTACTGGTACTGGGTCAGTGATTTTTGCCAAACTCATCAGGTAGATTTTGTCCTCGGCCATGCGCTTTACATGAAAGCCATTCATGGTGGTAAAGCTAAAAATGATAAAATCGACTCATACAAAATCGCCAGTCTGTTAAAAGGTGGCAACTTTCCACTTGCTTATAATTATCCCAAAGCAATGCGCGCAACCCGAGATTTACTGCGCAGAAGAACGGGCGTAGTAAGACACGGTGCTAGCCTTAAAGCCCATGTGGTCAATACTGATAGTCAATATAACTTACCTGCTCAATCGTTCAACTTAAAAAATGTCAGTGCTAGAGAAAGCTTACGACATCATTATGATGATGACGTGGTACAGCGCACTATTGAACTTGATATGGTCTTGCTTGATTGTTATGCAAAAGAGTTAGCCAAGGTTGAATCTTTTATTGAAAAACAAGCCAAACAGCATCACGGTGCTTATCTTTATATTATTCGCAGCTTTCCTGGTATTGGGCAAATACTTGGCTTAACTATTCTTTATGAAATAGGTCATATAACCCGTTTTAAATCAGTACAAAATTTTGCTTCCTATAGCCGATTAGTGAAATGCAAAGCGGAGACAGCCGGAAAAACCTACGGCACTAGCGGTAATAAAATAGGTAATGGGCACCTAAAGTGGGCGTTTAGTGAAGCGGCTGTTTTATATTTACGTGGCAATGACAAAGCCAAAAACTACCTTAATAAATTACAACGACGCATGAGTAAGGGTAAAGCACTGTCAGCTTTAGCGCATAAAATTGGTCGTTGTATTTATTTCATGCTTAGGGATAAAACCGTATTTGATGAAAAGAAATTTTTAAAAGGTTAAGTCGCACAATGGCGTGAGCTGGTCACCTAACTGGATGAGAAAGAGCATTACAGTAATTGTCAATCCATCAGGTTTAACGATAAGTAGTCATGATACTTGAATAGTGCCAGCCAAAGGTTAACCGATGAATGTCTAGTGCCCCTGCGACCAAAATGGACAGAAGAAAAGCAGGCAGTGATGAGATCACACTAAGAGAGCCTCAATATGTGTTTGCCGTAAACGAGTGTTTAACGACTAACCGACATAATGAAGCAGACGAATTTACTGATTGATAACAAATAGCTGCCTAACGGCAGCTAAAAGAACACTATTGACGAGAGATAGGCTCATATGTGTTATATGCGACTTTCACTAATGTAAATCAGCAAATACTTCTGGATGTTGCTCTGCTATCCGTAACAAGGCAATAGCTGGACCTTGAGGATTTCTGCGCCCCTGCTCCCAGTCTTGCAATGTTCGCATACTTACACCAAGTAATCCTGCAAATGCTGATTGTGATAATTCTAATTTGGAGCGTATTACTTGAGGCTCAGATGGCTCAGAAAGCTCCGTTGTTTTGAGTGAAACCTTACCTTTCTTAAAGTTATTGATTTCATTTATACCTTCAAGTATTTCTAGACCTATATCACGATTATTCATGATCAATTGCCTCCGCGATTTGTTTTAATACATGACTTGCAATAGTTGCCCTTTCAGATTTACTGTACATTGTGAGCATCCAAATTTCATGTTCGGATTTTTTCCAATAATATATAGCCCGTACTCCGCCACTTTTACCTTTACCTGCTTTAGCCCAGCGAACTTTCCTAACACCTCCTGAACCCCGAACGAGATCTCCAGCATCTGGTTTCTGAAGTAAGTACGATTGTAAGCCGCGATAATCATCATCTGATAAATAGCTAGGCAATATTTTTGTGAATGTGCTTGTTTCAATAAATATCATAAAACAATTATACGGCAATGCCGTAGTTAGTCAACTATATGGATTGAGCATATAACGCCGCAATAAGCGGAAAATTACTGTTGGCTAAAATGTGTGAGGCACGAACAACAACCAGCTGTTATTTGTCCGTCTTGAATTGCTTGATACTAATTGAGCTTCCTCCCCAAAGTTCAGCATTTAGCTAAACTTTAAGGCGACAAAACCAAAAAGGAGAAAGCTCGATGAAATTCTATACTACTTTACATAAATATTATTGCGGAATCGACTTACATGCC
>MAAE01000011.1 GCA_002162675.1 Colwellia sp. 39_35_sub15_T18
GCAATGCCTACGATACCCTAATGACGATGACCGCTAAGCATATTCATCATTTACCTGTGACTCAGCAGGGTGAAGTGGTTGGCATGGTTACCGTCACTGATTTAATGAACAATGAAGGCCATAATGCCGTTAATTTTTCCAGCATTATTCATAAAGCTAAAAGCCTTATTGACTTAAAAGAAATCAGTGTTTTATTGCCAAAACTACAAATTCGCTTAGCTAAATTAGGCGCCAGTGCCGATCATGTTGGTAAAAGTATCAGCGCCATCACCATGGCTTTTACTAAACGCCTTATTGAAATGGCGGAAGAACGATATGGCCAAGCCCCCGTGCCTTATGCTTGGCTAGCTGCTGGCTCACAAGCAAGGCAAGAGCAGTTAGCCCATTCAGATCAAGATAACGCCATGATTATATGCGATTCCATGAAGCCTTATGATGATGCTTGGTTTGACAATGTCGCTAATTTTGTTTGTGATGGCTTAGCAGATTGTGGCTTTATTTATTGCCCCGGTGACATTATGGCCACCAATCCAAAATGGCGACAGCCAATGCGCATCTGGCAAAGCTATTTCAATGATTGGGTTGACACGCCAAGCCCTAAAGCCTTATTAAACTCGAGTGTTTTCTTTGATGTAGAAACCATTTATGGCGACAAAACCTTGCTCGACACAGTGCGCGCAAATATGCTGTCAAAAACGAAGACTAACAGTTTATTTATCGCGCATTTATCAAAAAATGCCTTAGGGCTGCGCCCACCTCTAGGGTTTTTCCGTGATTTTGTCCTCAAACAAAACGGTAAACACAAAGCCACGCTAGATTTAAAACATAATGGTATTGCCCCTATTGTTGATCTTGCTCGTATCTATGCGCTTTCCCAAGGTATAAGTTCAGTCAATACCATAGAGCGCATTCAACAAGCCGCTGGCACTGCCGCCATTACCCAATCATCCGCGGAAAACTTAATAGATGCCTATGAGTTTTTAGGCACGCTTAGGGTTAAGCACCAAGCAAAAAAACTTATGCAAGGGCTCGAAGCCGATAACTATTTGTCGCCTAAAGAATTGTCTAAATTAGAACGAGAACACTTAAAAGATGCTTTCAAAGTGATCAAAACCTTGCAAGACTCAAGACAGGCCAGTTTCTAATGGTACTTAGTGCTTTCATTCACCACCTTGCTGGCTACGAAGCTAAGCGCAAACGCTTATTAACAAAGGCACCTGAAGGGCCATTGAAAGACTTTCTATCGGTGCCTTTTCCTGCGCCAGAAACCCCCATAAATCAAGTGCCTATATTAGCGCTCGATTTTGAAACCACCGGACTTGATGCTAACGTAGACCAGCTACTCAGTGCCGGTTTTGTTACCATAGAAAATGAGCAAATAAAGCTTAACTCTTGTTATCATCAAATCATCAAAACTACAGCACAACTTAAGGAAAGTAATGTCATCATTCACCACATTACTGATGAGCAAAAAGATCAGGGTGAAGCATTAGCCACAGTTATCGAAACACTATTACGGGCTTTAGCAGGTAAAGTTATGCTAGTGCATTTTGCCCGTATTGAACGGCAATTTTTAACGAAGGCTTGCTTAGAGCTTTATGGTATGGCACCAGTGTTTCCCATTATTGACACCTTGGTCATTGCTAAACGCCAATTAGATAAACGTGATGTTGCTTATGATCCCTCAGAGTTACGCCTACCAAATTTACGCCATCAATACGCCTTACCAGAGCATCACGGTCACAATGCGTTAAATGACGCCATCGCCACCGCAGAATTATTGCTGGCACAAATCAATAACAAACCCAAAGCAGATAAAATACAGTTAAGTGATCTTATTTTATAATTTTAGAACAGTCCACCACCGAGCCTCGGTGCCTCTCTGTGGTAAGTATTTCTAAGCTGCATAAATACTAATTTTATTATTCAAACTAAAAAATTGATAAATAAAATCACCTGCCCTCTTCACCTTTATACTGCTTAGGTTACAATCAACGCAAAGTACTAACTTATTTCAAGGCCAAATAATGCAACAACTCCTTAATGCTGGCAATAGCGGCACTCCTCTTCATATCATGGAAAAAAGCAGCTATTCATTATGGCTGACAAAACAAGCGCAATCAGTGCAAGCATGGCTACAGCAAATTGACTTTACTGGCGAAGGCTTAGCCTTAATGCCCAGTTTTTCAACAGACCAAGAAGGTAAACTAGCCCAAGCTATTTTTGTTGTTGAAGATGCCAGCCATTATTTTGCTTGTGGCGACTTAATCACTAAGCTGCCAATAGGCCAATATTTGCTAGAGGCAGCACCTGAGCATCAACAAGCAATATGTTTTGCTTGGCTAGTAGGAGCCTATAAATTTTCAGCCTATAAAACCAACCAACAGGAAAAATCACTCGCTAGTTTAGCGGTAAATAAGCAAGCTTTAGTTGATAACGCCATCAAATATGCCGAGGCAACCGCCTTAGTGCGAGATTTAGTTAACACGCCTGCCAGCGATATGATGCCCGTAAATTTAGGCGATACCGCCCAGTATTTAGCAGAAACTTTTGGCGGTGCAGTGCAACAAATTATTGGTGATGAACTGCTGGTAAATAATTACCCCACTATACATGCTGTTGGCCGCGCAAGTGTCAATCAGCCTCGCTTGATTGATCTTACGTGGGGTAATAGCGACCACCCACGGGTGACTTTAGTCGGCAAAGGCGTGTGTTTTGATAGCGGCGGTTTAGATTTAAAACCTGCCGCGGGCATGCGCAACATGAAAAAAGACATGGGTGGCTCAGCCCACGTACTTGGCTTAGCCCAACTCATCATGTCTTATCAGTTGCCAATTAATTTACGAGTATTAATTCCAGCGGTGGAAAATGCGGTCTCTAATAATGCCATGCGCCCCGGTGATGTTATTACCACGCGCAAAGGCTTAACGGTAGAAATTGATAATACTGACGCCGAAGGCCGTTTAGTGCTTGGCGATGCCTTATGTGAAGCCAGCCAAGATAAGCCTGAACTTATTATTGATTTTGCCACGCTAACGGGTGCCATGCGTGTCGCCTTAGGTACCGAATTACCGGGTTTTTTCTCCACCAGTGATGAGGTGGCTGCAGGTATCACCGCAGCAGGTAGCAAAATCAGCGATCCGGTCTGGCGCATGCCACTTTACAGCCCCTATAATGACTTATTCAAAAGCGCTATTGCCGATATGACCAACTGCTCCGCAGGGCCTTTTGGTGGTGCAATTACCGCGGCTTTATATTTAGAAAAGTTTGTTAGCGAAGGCATCGACTGGGTGCATTTTGATGTGATGGCCTTTAATGTTCGCGCCCTTGCTGGCCGGCCTTTAGGCGGTGAAGCTTTTGGTATTCGTGCCGTGTTTGATTATCTACAAGCAAGGTACAACCCATAAGCGAAATTTTAATCGCGCATATTTATAAGTAACTTTAAAGGAAAAATATGCGCACTGATCATGGCTATGTCGCGTGAGTTTTGGAGGCTATGCTTCTGCACTCACACTAAAGTCTAATTGTTAATCACATTTTCGCTCGTATGCTATTAGTTTAATTCGCCGTTTTAAATTAAGCAGAATACTGAACATGAACCAAAACTCAACCTCCCTCCTATTAACCTTCATTAGCGCCTTGGTTATCACGGCTTTGCAAGCGCTCATCGTTACCTTTTTTGATTCCAGCTTATTATCTGCGGTCAGTTTATTACTAATAAGCTTTTTAGTGATTTTTATCTACCAAAATTGGCAAAATAATGATTCCGCTAGTAAAGAGGAAGTACCCTCCACAGACAGCCGTTATACACAAGCGGGTGAACAAATTAGCCTTAAAGCCAGCGAACTCGCCATTAATTCCGCCGAGTTAAGTTTTTTTCTTGAACAACTCAGTAAAGCGATTGAAACCTCAAGTGAAGATGTCGACCGCCTTGCCACTGCGGCCGAACAAATGTCTGCTAACAGTAAACAAATTAACGACAATGCCGAGCTAGCCTCACAACAAGCAAACCAAGCCATGAGTGCTAGCAGCACCAGCACTATACAATTAAATGACAATATTGATGTGGTAAATCAACTACATAGCTCAGTAGCAAGTGCCGCGAGCAAAATAGCCTCGTTAGCAAAAAAAGCCTCAGAAATTCAAAGTATCACCGATGTTATTGATGGCATTTCCTCACAAACCAACTTGCTGGCGCTAAATGCCGCCATAGAAGCGGCACGTGCTGGTGAACAAGGCCGAGGTTTTGCTGTCGTTGCTGATGAGGTGCGTGCTCTCGCCGCAAAAACTGCCGATGCCACTAATCAAATTGGTGACATGTTAAACCAAATAAGTCAGGAAACTGGTGATACCACGGCCGTCATGTCACAAATAGTGCAGCAAACCAGTAGCGTGGTTACTACCATGACCGATCTTTCCCAGTCCTTTACCGAGATTGATCAATTAATGGCGGATTCATCCTCAGCTAGCAATCAGATCAGCCATGCTCTGCAAGAGCAAGATCTCGCCGCAGCTGATATATCAAGCTCTGTGGTCAACTTACATGATTTCCTCATTGATAAAAGCCAACAAACTCAATCGGTTTCAAAGCAAGCAGCCAGCTTATCAAACAGCACTGAATCTATTTTTGTGCACCTGTCAGAGTTTGACAGCAACAGCCTGATTAACCGTATATGCAAACAAGCCGAATTGTCGGCAGCGAAAATCAGTGAGCTCTTTGAACAAAGTATCACTAACAATAAAATATCGATGCAAAAATTATTTGATTTTAATTATCAGCCACTAGGAAATACTAGCCCCGCTAAATACTCAACCAGCTTCGACAGCTTCACCGATCAACACTTACCCTCAATACAAGAGCCCTTATTGCAAGAGTTCAGTGAGATGATTTATGCCGGTGCCGTTGATGTTAATGGCTACTTTCCCACTCACAACAAATGTTTTTCTAAACCACTAACGGGTAATCCTGACATAGATGTCATTAACAATCGCACCAAACGCCTATTTAACGACCCAACAGGTATTCGTTGTGGTCAACACACAGAAAAGTTTCTCTTGCAAACCTATAAGCGTGATACGGGTGAAATAATGCATGATGTTTCTGCACCTATTTTTGTTCAAGGTCGGCATTGGGGTGGCTTTAGAATTGGTTTCAAAGCTAATTAATGCCTCACACCCTAACAAAGTAGACTAAAGTCTATTGTTAATAATCAACATTTTAGACTTAGGTCTAATTTCTTTACCGGGCGAATAATTCTACTTTATTAACTGAATAAAAATTAGTCATCGTTTTTTAACAACAGCTATATTAAATGGTGTTAACCAAAAGCTAAAGAGACAAAAGAACTCTGCTTTTAGATAAAAATAACGTATTTATTCAGCTTAGGAATATTTACCACAGAGAGCACCGAGGTGCTGACGCACTACACCGAGAATAACAAAGTTTCCGTGTAGGCTCGAAGAGCCCTCTATGAAGCATCGCGGCTCGGTGGTGAACAGCTACAAAATAACAAAGACAATAAACAAAACCGCTGCCATCGGCAGAAAAAATGGGGATACATAATGTTCAAACTTCAAAAAAGTAAATTATTGCTCGCAACAAGCTTATTAACCATGGCCAGTGCTGCTAATGCTGGTTACAGCTTCAACTTAACCGACAATGATACAATAACCTTTGGCGGTTACATCAAAGCAGACGTGCGCTCAATCAGTGGTGACGTAAGCTCTCCAGTAACCAACGATGATTACTGGATTGGTCACGCTGCCAATATTGATGATCTCTCCACCACTAAATTTTCAGTCAATGAAACTCGTATCAATGCTAAATATGTACATGGCGATGTAACTGGTTTTATTGAAATGGATTTTCTCGGCGGTGGCGGCAACCAAATCATCTCTAACTCATCACATCCTAGATTACGTCATGCCTTCATCAAGTATAAAAGTATATTAGTCGGTCAAACATGGACTACTTTTCAAAATACTAGCTCACTTGCTGAAGCCGCAGATTTCGGTGGCCCACTAAATGCCTCGGCCTTTATTAGACAAGGCCAAATTCGTTATACCAATGGTGGTTTACAAGTTTCATTAGAAAACCCACATTCAGACAAAGGTGATAGCAGCCAAGACTCAATACCTGATTTTATTGCTAAATACACCTTCAAGGGTGATTGGGGTAATGTTTCGGTTTCAGGTTTGGCTCGCCAATTGAATACCGTCGGTGGCGATACTGAGTCTGCCGTTGGTTTTGGTGTTGCCGGTCGTATTAAAACCTTTGGCAAAGATGATTTCCGCTTTCAAGTACATGGCGGCAATACCGGTCGTTATGTGGGTGTCGTTGCGGCACGAGATTTAGTGGGCGAAGAAGCAGAAGAAACTACATCATACATGGTTGCCTATCGTCATTTCTGGACTGATGATATGCGCTCAACGGTGTTTTACGGTAGTACCGATGCTGACTTAGCTAACACTAAACGTAACCATGTCGCCGTTAATTTATTCAAAAATTACACCAAACAACTTTCTTTTGGTGTTGAAATAGGTAATTTCGAAATGGATGAGATCAACAAGTCTTCAGACTACTTACAATTCTCAGCTAAATACGTTTTGTAGGCAGGAACTTACGCTATAGGGATATAGCTTATTAGACAATGCAGGAGCATATTGTCCTGTTCGCGCTTAGACTTAATAAATTAACCATCTTGCGTTAGTTAACCTCCAACCGAGGTTATTTTATGGGGAAGCTTTTGCTTCCCCTTTTTTTGAGCAAAATCACATTACTTTCCTATAATCAGTATATCCTTAACATCAATAATAAGAAGTAATGAAAAATTCCAATATCCACAGATGGCTGGGCGCAGTGATTGCCTTACTAGTATTTATCATGCCGGTTTTATTAGCTGATGAGCTTTCTTTACTTGCAAACTGGTTATTCACCTTTACTTGTTGGCTCATTGTTATCGCAATGGGTCTGATAAAAGTCACCCCCTCACCCCACAGCAATACCAAGCAGAAAGGTCAGTAGTAGTGATTTCTTTTCAGCAATTAATCCTGTTGCTCTTGCTGTATATTATCGTGCTGTTTGTTATTGCTCAGTGGTCACAATCAAAGAAAAATGGTGCACAAAAAGTTCGGAACTCCCCCCATACTTATGCCTTAAGTATTGCTGTTTTTTGTACCTCTTGGACTTTTTTTGGCAATATTGGCCTGTCTACCACCCAAGGTCTATTTCCTATGGCGATACATTTAGGGGTTACCATGACCTTTGTTTTTTTAACGCCTCTGCTTAAAAAAATGATCCTGTTAAAAAATGAATTTCATTCGACTAGCATTGCTGACTTTATTTCGGTGCGTTACCGCAGATCGCAAACTCTCGCGGCGCTGATCAGTATTTTATGTGTACTCGGCATAGTGCCTTATCTAACCATTCAATTGAAATCAATTGTCACTAGTTTTCAATTCTTGGTCATTAACAGTGGCAAAAATAATATACTGTTAGAGAACTTTGATATTTTTATTGTTTTAATGATGTCATTTTTTACCATTATTTTTGGCGTTCGCCATCTAGATCCTACTGAAAGGCATCCAGGTATGATGGCTGCGTTAGCCTTTGAAAGTTTATTTAAGTTGCTGGCCTTACTTATAGCAAGCCTATGGATATGTTATTTATTAAACCCCGGAGTGTTAAGTCTATTCACGCTGCCCACCAGTATTGAGTTGCAACAAAATATGCAGCAGCTGAGTGCACAAAGCTGGTTAAGTTTCATGTTATTAGGTGCCGTAGGAGTTATCGTCTTACCCAAACAATTTCATGTCACCATAGTAGAGTGTGGTAATACCGATTTTATCGACAAAGCCAAATGGCTCTGTCCGTTGTATTTATTGGTGATCAACTTTTTCACCTTACCTGTGGCACTGGCTGGCATGCTGCAGAAGGAATCATTAGGCTCTGTTGATTTATGGTTATTAACCCTGCCAATGTCAAATAACCAAGTTACAATTTCTATCCTTGTCTTTCTAGGGGGATTTGCTGCGGCAACAGGCATGATAATGATCAGTTCCATGACCCTATCGACGATGTTAACCAATCATATTGTTATGCCTATCATTTTGCATACGGTAAAATTGCAGCGATTAAAGCGCCGCGTCTTGCAAATTCGTTGGTTAATGATATTCGTTGTGCTCTTTTTGAGTTTATTTTACTATCGCGCTATCGGTGATTCCGAGCTAATCGTCAAAATTGGCACCATCAGCATCATTGCTTGTACACAGTTTGCCCCGGCGTTAATTGGTGGTTTGATCTGGCGAAGCGGTAACTTAAAAGGCGCTATAACAGGCTTAAGTGCCGGGGCTATTGTTTGGTTTTATAGTTCACTCTTACCTTCTGTTATCCGCAGTGGTTGGTTAGACTGGTCTATATTAGAGCAAGAGTCTGGTTTTTTTTATTGGTTTAATCCTGAGCATTTTTTTGCTATTGCTCAAATATCACCATTAACCAATAGCTTGGTGTGGAGTTTATTGATAAATACTTTACTCTACATTGGCGTCTCTTTATTCAGTAACATGTCCGATGAAGAACATAAAATTGCCAATCAGTTTGTTGATACTCAAAACATCTCCCATAGCGCATCTTTGGCACAATCAGAGCCTGATGTTATCGAACTTCACCATAAAACACAGTTAATCAGTGACTTGTTTCAACAATATATGCCAATAAAAATGGCGAGCGCTAAGTTACAGTCTTGCTTAACTAAAACAGAAATTAATGATAAAGATAAAATAAACATCGCCGAATTATCTGTTTTAAAAAATTCAGCACTCAACGCACTGGCTGGCGTTATTGGCATGGCGTCAGCTTACCATGCTTTCAAGCGAATTAATGTCATCACCCATGAGGAACAAGCACAGCTTGCTTCTTATTTTTCACGTTTTCTAGCACAGCTACAACTATCGCCAAATGAGCTATTTGAACAAGTTAATTTTCACCAACAAAAACGTGAATTACTAGAAAGCCATGCCAAACAACAACTCACCGTTATTAGTCAATTAGAAAATGAAGTATCACAGCGGCTCCATGCCGAACAAGAAATACGCTCACTTAATGATGACTTAGAGCAACGCGTACAGCAACGCACCCAAGAATTGAGCAAAACTAATAATGAATTAAATCAAATATTGACCGAATTGAAACAAACTCAGTCACAATTATTAGAAAATGAAAAAATGGCCTCTTTAGGGAGCCTAGTTGCCGGTGTTGCCCATGAAATCAATACGCCTATTGGCATAGTATTAACCTCGATAAGCTTTATGAAAGAAAGGTGTGATGGCATTATTAACGCCTTAACTCAACAAAGTTTAACGGCAAAACAATTAACACTTTTCACGAAAGAGTTGCATCAAGGTTTTGATTTATCAATGAATAATATTCAACGTGCGGTTGAGCTTATTGAAAGCTTTAAGCTGATAGCGGTTGACAGTATTGTTGATGAAGCTCGAGAAATAAATTTACAGTATTACTTAGAAGATATTTTGCGCTCTTTACAACCTAAGGTTAAGGGCACCAATATCAAGATAGAACTAAGCTGTCCAGAAAGTATCATCATATACTCTTACCCTGGCGCTCTTGCTCAAATAACCAATAATTTAGTGATAAATAGTTTGTTACATGCCTTTGAGCCACAACAAACGGGTAAAGTAACCATTAGCGCGCAGCAACAAGACAACATCATTACATTAACCTACTGTGATGACGGTTGTTCATTAGACAGTGAAACTATTACCCGTTTATTTGAACCCTTTTATACCACTAAAAGAGGAGAAGGTGGCTCGGGTTTAGGCGCTCATATTGTCTATAATTTAGTGACTCAACGACTCAAAGGCAGCGTAGAACTCATAACCAAGCAGTTGAAAGGCAAGTGTTTTAAAATAACAATCCCTAATGATAGTCGAAACATTGATGAGATCAACAAAGCAATAAATTATTCTATTTAATCGGCTATCAATAAATTTTTTTCGTCTATACTAAATCCTATCAAGATCAGCTCACTTCAAGAGGATTTTATGGCATTTCTAAGAAAATATACCATTCAACAACGCTTTGTATTACTGCTAGCGTTGATATTAACGGGTTTGATAGTGCTAAGCTCAATCAGCCTATCACAGGCTTATCAATCACTCTTACAACAAAAATACAATGCTAACCAACAAGTGGTGGAAGCGGCATACAGCGTGGTAGAACATTATCACCAGCAACAAAATAGCGGTCTCCTCAATGAAGAGCAAGCCAAAAAGCAAGCCATTGAAGTACTGCAAAGCCTTAGATACGACCAAAACAATTACTTTTGGGTAAATGATTTTTCACCCACCATGATCATGCACCCAATTAAACCGGCACTCAATGGCAAAAATGTTGGCGGGGTAAAAGATCCTGATGGCACGGCTTTATTTATAGATATGGTCAATATTGTTCGAGCCAAAGGGCAAGGCTTTGTACCCTACAAATGGCCAAAACCTGGCGTAGATGAGCCCGTTGATAAAATATCTTTTGTTAAAGGTTTTACGCCTTGGCAGTGGATTATAGGTTCTGGCACTTACCTTGATGATGTTGATACAACCTTTGCCACGCAACGAAATACCTTACTCGCTTATGCGTTAGTCTTAGTGGTCATTATCATTTTTCTCGCCTATTTCATTGGCAAGAGTATTATTGTGCCCACACACGAAGCGTCAAATTTAATGAAGGATATTGCGCGAGGAGACGGAGATTTAACCCGTGTTTTAGATCATCGAGCCCGAGATGAAATATCGCGTTTAGCGCATTATTTCAATGAGTTTACTAAAAAAATGCGTGATTCACTCGGCGATGTTGCCAACAATTCAGACATAGTGCTTAATCATGCTCAGTCGGTAGCCAGCGCCAGTGACAGTGCACAGTTATTAACACAAAATCAAAATGACATTACCACACAAGTCGCCACGGCCATGGAACAAATGACCTCACAAATTCGTGATGTTAGTGATAATGCTAATGCTGCCGAACAAGCTGCAAACGATGCTAGAAATAATACTTCCCAAGGAAAAGAAATTATTTCTAGCACTATCAATCAAATGCAGTCCCTATCAACCAATATTGATGGTGTTTCGCAAGTTATTGATAGCCTTGCTGCCGAGAGCGATAATATTGGTTCAGTACTTGATGTTATTCGTGGTATTGCCGAACAAACCAACTTACTTGCCCTTAATGCCGCCATTGAAGCCGCTAGGGCCGGTGAACAAGGGCGCGGTTTTGCCGTTGTTGCTGATGAAGTGCGCACCCTAGCAAATAGAACCGAGCAAAGTACTAACGAAATTCAGCAAATGATCCAAAAATTACAAGCTGGTGCTCAAGAAGCAGTAGCCGCGGTAAAAATTAGCCAAGATATTTCCAGCCAAACCGTTGAACAGACCGGAAAAGCCGATGACTCTTTATCTGAAATAGATAAATTGATGGAACTGATCTCTGAAATGAATACACAAATAGCCCGCGCGACTGAACAACAAACTCAAGCTGCAGACGAGGTAAACTTACGTATTAATGATTTATCAGGCATGGTAGATGAATCTTTAGCCACATCGGTGCAACTTAATGAAGCTAGTGTACAGTTAGAGTCAAGCAGTAATAGCATGTCAGAAGTGGTGAGCCGCTTTAAGTTTTAATGATGACTTCAAGCTTTGATGGTGCCTTTGATGGTGCCTTTTATGAAAGTTTTGATGGCTTTAAGTTAAGGAAAGGAAAGGAAAGGAAAACAAATAAAAAAAGCCAGCATCACAAACCTGTGAACGCTGGCTAAACCATCAAAATTTTTAATCGACTTGACTCAGGGGAAAATTGAATCAATGCGCAAAGAAGGAACTTAGTGATCATGTGTCCTGAAGCATAACCACTAAGCTGCCAGCCTTGCTATTAGTTAAAACGCCTGAGAGAGCATTCACTTGCCTTAACC
>MAAE01000044.1 GCA_002162675.1 Colwellia sp. 39_35_sub15_T18
TTTAGATGCCATTATCGTGACTCCTTATAGTACTTCTGGTGCTAATGATACGATCTTCATAAATTTCTCATTACGAAGTTCACGTGTCACAGGCCCGAAAATACGAGTACCAATTGGCTGTAAGTTTGCGTTCAAAATTACAGCCGCGTTTTCATCAAAACGGATGGCAGAACCATCTGTACGACGAACACCCTTCTTAGTGCGCACCACTACCGCAGTAACAACATCACCTTTTTTTACTTTACCGCGAGGACTTGCTTCCTTCACGGCAACTTTGATGATGTCACCAATACGTGCGTAGCGACGGTGCGAGCCACCAAGAACCTTTATACATTGAACACGCTTAGCGCCACTGTTATCAGCAACATTCAGCTGTGATTGCATTTGGATCATTGATTTTTGCTCCGCTGTTATCTTTTTACCTATGAATTTTCAATAAAGAAAACACATGTAGAACAAAAAGATAAGTTTAAATTCAAGGCCATAAATTTGACCCGTCACTGCCTTTAAAAGACTACCCTTTCACTTAAAATATTGAACCTAAGTTCGTTACTCAAAGTTAACGGGCGCGAGATTATAACACCACTAATATTAAAGTGGTAGTTTAATTGATTAAAAAATAGATAGCTGTATCTAGGGAGGTTATCAGTATAGCCATACCTTTCTATAGGTATAAAAAACACACTCTTAACTATTTAATCCATTGTCCATTAATCGGTATCACTGGTCTTCTTATGATACTTTTTAGTAAAAAATAAATTTCTCTCATAAAGTTTTAGCAACAAAAAACACTTCGTTAATAATAAGCGCGAATGTTTTATGTAAAACAAACTCATCTACCAAAGTTTAATCAATAAGATTAAGCTTTAACAACAACGTCAACTCATTTCCACTTCTCTTATATGAGCAGACTTAGCAATTAATATATTGTCCTAAATGAAATCCAATAAAAAACCCTTACCAAATAAATGATAAGGGTTTTTAAATAACACTTTGTTAATAATAAGCGCGAATGTTTTATGTAAAACAAACTCATCTACCAAAGTTTAATCAATAAGATTAAGCTTTAACAACAACGTCAACTAATTTCCAGTTTTTAGACTTAGAAATTGGCGCTACTTCACAAATTGTTACTACATCACCTTCATTACATACGTTTGTTTCATCATGTGCTTTCAACTTAGTTGAACGCGTGATGTATTTACCGTACATAGGGTGTTTAACGCGACGTTCGATCATTACAACGATAGACTTATCCATCTTGTTACTGATAACAACGCCTTGTAGTGTGCGGGTTTTAGCTTCGCTCATTACTTACCTGCCTTTTCAGTGATGATAGTCTTAACACGTGCAATGTTGCGACGTACAATTCTTAGCAAATGAGTTTGTGCTAATTGACCAGTGCTTGCTTGCATGCGGTAGTTAAACTGCTCGCGTAAAAGCTCTAGTAATTCGGCATTTAGCTCTTCAATGCTTTTTGCTTTAAGTTCGCTAGCTTTCATTACATTACCGTCCTAGTTACGAAGGTAGTTTTAAACGGAAGTTTAGCAGCAGCTAAAGCAAATGCTTCACGCGCTATTTCTTCAGGAACACCTTCCATTTCATAAAGAACACGGCCAGGAAGAATTTGGCAAACCCAATATTCTACTGAACCCTTACCTTTACCCATACGAACCTCAAGAGGTTTTTTGGTAATTGGCTTATCAGGGAAAACGCGTATCCAGATTTTACCTTGACGCTTAACGTGACGAGTCATAGCTCGACGTGCGGCTTCAATTTGGCGAGCAGTCATACGACCACGTTCAACCGATTTTAAACCGAAAGTACCGAAGCTAACTGAGCTACCAACCTGTGCGAGACCGCGGTTACGTAGTTTAAATTGCTTGCGGAATTTAGTACGTTTTGGTTGTAACATTACTTATTCCTCTTACTTACTGTTTTTACGGTTGTTTTTTCTTTTAGGCTTAGCAGCTGGTTGCTCTGCTTGCAATGGCATTTTGCCAATGATTTCACCTTTAAAGATCCAAACTTTAATACCAATAACACCATAAGTAGTGTCACCACGCGCAATCGCGTAGTCGATATCTGCACGTAATGTATGTAGAGGTACACGACCTTCACGATACCATTCTGCACGTGCAATATCAGCGCCGCCTAAACGACCACTAACTTGTACTTTGATGCCTTTGGCGCCTAAACGCATAGCGTTTTGTACGGCACGCTTCATAGCACGACGGAACATAACACGACGTTCTAATTGACTAGCAATGCTGTCTGCAACAAGCTGCGCATCCATTTCTGGCTTACGTACTTCAGCGATGTTGATTTGAGCAGGAACACCAGCAAT
>MAAE01000052.1 GCA_002162675.1 Colwellia sp. 39_35_sub15_T18
TTACCTTCTTGAAGTGCTTTTACTGCTTCTTGAAAATCGAATTGAGTTGTCATATGTCATTCCTGTTTTTACTAGTTTACTGAAATGACACAGATTTGTGAACACTACCTTTTCTAATGTTGGTCGTAATGTCCAGCAATGGCGAAAATATATACACTGTTATCATCAAACTTATAAATGAGCCTATCTTTCTGAGAAATGCGCTTTGACCATAAGCCAGACAAATTGTGTTTAAGTAGTTCTGGTTTTCCCAACCCACTAGCAGGATCTGAACGTAACATTTCTTTTAAAATTTTGCATAAGGCTTTGTGAAGTTTTTTATCTTTTTCTCTTAATTGCTCGTAAATGAACCAAGTTTTACCTTCAAAGACTAGTGATCTCATCTAATTGCTCTTTTGTTGGTTTATAGCCTTTGTTACTTTTATGAGTGCCCATTGATTCTGCAATTTGCGTCATCAGATTACTACTTTGCAATATGTGTAATGTCTCCTGTTCTCTTTCCCAATCATCAGCACTCATTACAATAAAGTCTTCGCCTGCGCGTCGGGTTACTTTAATCGGTTCATGCTCACTAACAGTTTGTTCAACATATCTTTTTAAGTTCTCTCTAAATTGGTTTACGCTTATGCTATTCATAATTAGCTCACTATTTATGTACGGTAATATCGTACACTTTAGCTTTAAAAATATAATAAAGCAATTAAACGCACTAAAACAGTTTGCTGTAATTAGAGTGCTGGTATAGTCGTAACCTTGAGCTTATGTGATACATTATTTTCCTTCTAAATAGGAGTTAATCATGAGGGTCGAACTTGTTACAACGCTAAAACGTCAAGCCACCAAAATTTTAGCTGATCCCCACACTTCCAAAAAACCTGTGTTAATTACTGAGCATGGGAAACCATCTGCTTATTTGGTTGATGTAGAAGATTATGAATTCATGCAGCAACGAATGGTGATACTCGAAGATGTTGCACGCGGTGAGCAAGCTGAATATATTGCCTTAAGTAATCTAGAAGCAGCCAAGAAATTAACACAAAAAGTGTTTGATAAAATTATAAGACGAGAAAACCATCCTGAACGGGGAAAGATCCCGTTTGAGTTAAAAATTTAAATTACAGAAAAATAATTATTAATCCTTGTCGTATTTTTTATAAAGTAGATAATGATAAGGTTTATATATTGCGTGTAATGCGGCAAGAACGAGAGCTTAGAAAGTTTATTTTACATAGCTAAAATAAACCTGACAAGTCATTTAAAAGGACAAAACAGTGGGCTTTTTCTCCTTCGTTGCTAATATTAGTCAGCTATTAATTACCGCTTAATATGGACTACATGGCTCTAAGTAATTACGCTCTAAGTAATTACACTCTATCAATTTTATAACTAGGAGAAACAAAATGTTCAGTCATATAATGATTGGTGCAAATAATGTACAAGAATCGAAAGTTTTTTACGACGCAATTTTAGGAGCGATAGGTTACAAACCTGGTGTAATCGACGAAAAAGGGCGTTGCTTTTATTTTACTAAAAGTGGTGTTTTGGCGCTCAGTAAACCTATAAATGGCGAGCCTGCTTGTCATGGGAATGGTTCTACTATTGGTTTCTCAGCAAAGACCTCCGATATAGCTGATGCTTGGTACGCCGCTGGTATAGCGAATGGTGGCACTGCTTGTGAGGATCTTCCTGGAGTACGTGAGGGAGCTGCTGGAAAAATATATTTAGCTTATTTACGGGATCCTTCAAATAATAAAATTTGTGCACTTCATCGGATAGATTGACCTTACGTTTATCCAAATCTCCATCCCCCACATTACCCTGCACGTGGTTCCGCACAGGGGATTTATCTACGACGTTTATTTACAACCTTCTGGGTATAGCTGTCATTATTTAACCAGTGTCCACCTAGTAACTTTTATAGTGGTATAAAAAATATACCGGTGCTTAAAAGAAAAAATAACCATTGGCTAGCGCTTGTGCCTCACACATTTTGGCCAACTATTTCTCGCCGCTTACTAAGGCGGTTAGCTATTTAAACTCGCTTCAGTATTTACATTTACAACGGTACTGTACTTATGTACAGTACCGTTATTGTTGTGAATTTAAATAAATTAAACGGGGAATATAATGATAAAAATTTCAGTGAGCATTGATGTCTCAAATTTGAAGGAAGCAGAGACTTTTTATGTAGAGGCTCTTGGTTGCAAAAAAGTTCGTGACCAAGGTAGTATGGTTGTCCTTTCTGTAGAAAACTCCGATATATACCTGCAAGAAAAAGAAGCGGGAACAAAACCTATCAAATCAAGTGATGTTGGCCGTGATTATGAGCGTCATTGGACACCTATTCATTTAGATTTTCTCTGTGAAAATGTCGATGAAGTTGTCTCAAAGATACTGAAGTTTGGAGGAACACATGAAGGAGGTGAAAGCGCTGATTGGGGAGCTATTGCACATTGTGCTGATCCTTTCGGTAACGGGTTCTGTGTGATCAATGAATAATAATCTAGTTGAATTTAGGAACTGTAATTAGCTCACGTGGCGTTAAGCATAAAAACCATACTCTGGTTAACGGTTGATGGATGTTAAAATAAACACTGAATATTAAGGAAAACACATGAAAACGTCACAAGACAAAGCAAAAGTTTTTAGCGCTCTACATAAAAATGATGGAACGTTTATTATGCCAAACGCTTGGAATTCGGCTAGTGCAATCATACTAGCGAATGCTGGATTTAAAGCTATTGGTACAACCAGCGCTGGAATCGCATTTTCTGCGGGATTATCCGACCATCAACGAATGTCTAAAGAACTAATGCTTGAGAAAATAAAAGAAATTGTTGATGTTGCTGGTATTCCTGTTAATGCGGATTTAGAAGCAGGTTATAGTGAAAATCCAGAAGGCGTTGCAAGAACCATTACTCAGGCAATCGACTGTGGTGTATCTGGTGTCAATATTGAAGATTATAGCGGTGATTCAGCAATGCCTATGTATGAGTTCGATGTGGCGGTAGATCGTATTCGTGCGGCAGTAAGTGCCCGTAATGATCATGATTTCACATTAACTGCTCGATGTGATGCCTATTTAACGGGTCATCCAAAAGCTCTTGAAGAGTCAATTAAACGATGCAATGCCTATTTAGAAGCTGGTGCGGATTGTTTATTTGTCCCTGGCATAGCTGACAAAAAAACAATATCCTCGATATTAGCAGAGGTACCAGGACCATTTAATGTCGTTATGGGGTTATCAGGCAACCTACTTACAAAAGAAGATTTAACCCAGTGTGGGGTAAAGCGCATCAGTGTGGGTGGCAGTATTGCTAGAGCCACACTTGAGTTTGTTCGTAAGGCTGGTGAAGAGATGATGAGTAAAGGTACATTTTCTTTTGCTAATGAGCAGTTCGGTCATGGTGATTTATGTCAGCTCTTTGATGAGTGGCCGCATCATAAAAAGTAACAAACATGAACCCTGAATGCTTAACAAATTGCTGCATAGGCGTTATGTGTTTTTCTATACTGGAGTTTTAAATGTTAGAGTTGAGACCAAATTGCGAGTGTTGTAACAAAGATTTACCGCCAGAATCAACAGTGGCGAATATCTGTACATTTGAATGCACTTTTTGTACAAGTTGTGTTGAAGGCGTTTTGAATAACCAATGTCCTAATTGTGGTGGTAATTTTGTTAGTCGGCCAATAAGACCTATTGCAGCATTAAAAAATAATCCTGCATCAACTAAACGCGTGCTAAAAGAACAGGGTTGTGTAGTAAACACAGATAGAGGAAACCTATGAAAGCTTTCGCCATAGATAAGTATGGAAACACGCCACTAAAACTCATGACTTTTCCAATGCCTACTGTTGGAGAGCATGACGTAATGGTAGAGATATATGCTGCCAGTGTGAATCCTGTCGATTTCAAATTACGGGATGGAAAAGTAAAAGTACTGCTTCAATATGACATGCCGCTGATTATGGGCAATGACTGTGCTGGTGTGGTCACACAAGTTGGTTCAAAAGTGACACGGTTTAAGATCGGTGATGAGATCTATGCTCGGGCACCGAAAGCTCGTATTGGAACCTTTGCAGAATATATTGCAATCACTGAGGATGCTGTTGCCCTCAAGCCCAAAAACACTTCATTTGAAGAAGCTGCGTCTATACCTTTGGTAGGCCTTACCTCTTATCAGGTATTACACGATGTCATGAATCTAAAATCAGGAGAAAAAATTCTTATTCAAGCTGGCGCAGGTGGTATTGGGACATTTGCTATTCAACTAGCCAAAGCATTGGGTGCCTTTGTCGCCACAACAGCCAGCGATGCTGGTTTTGAATTGGTTAAATCGCTTGGTGCTGACAAAGTCATTAATTATAAGACGGAAAAATTTGAAGACATGCTACAAGACTATGACGCTGTTTACGATACGCTAGGTGGAGAGTCTTTAGAAAAAGCATTTGAAATCATTAAGTCCGGAGGAAACGTAATTTCAGTGAGTGGTGTTCCCAATGCTCGATTTGCCAGAGAGGGAAACTTGGGGCTCCTGAAAACATTCCTCTTCTCCGTCCTAACATGGAAAATTACTAAACTCGAAAAATTACATAATGCTGCATACACCTTTCATTTTATGTCTGATAGCGGCAAACAGCTTGAGATCATCGGAAAACTGATTGAAGAGGGAGTAATCAAACCTGTGATTGATAAGGTGTTTTCATTCCCTGAAACTCAAGATGCTTTGAATTACTCAGAGTCTGGTCGAGCAAAAGGCAAGGTCGTAATCAAGTTAAAATGAAATGCATAACAAATTGCTTAAACGGAAAAATAACAGTGTCCATCGCTTTGCGATTATAGCCAACCATTATTTTCCGCTTAGCAAGGCTAAACCGCCAGTCAAAGTTTTAAATGCTAAAGGCTCTGTAACACCTATAATGGCGGTTCGTCTTGAATTGGCTTTTGGCAAACCATCAGCTGATCATTGGCTTCGTTTACAAAATGCCCATGATTTATGGCAAACAAGACAAGAACAAGAGTCACTACATGTTTCGCCATATAATTTTCAAGTGGCATAATGCGGCTTAACAAGCGCTTTATTCGGGCTAAGTTCTTGAGGGTTAGGAGTTGAACTAAATTACAGCAACAAGTATCACCGAGTATCATGACTACTTATTGTTAAACAGGTTTCAGTTAGTTTCAGGCTCAATTAAGGTGAAAACGCCTTTACTTATTGCAATAATGCGCACTAATAGCGAGTTTAATCATGCTAGTCTCCAATTTATATTGTTTAACACATATATTATGGCTCTGGTTTACTAACCCACGAATTTGGAGGCTAGTACCTCGTGGGAGTCATTATGTCTAACTGCTTCAATTAAACTTGTACCTGATCTTGCACAAGTTATTACTTTTAGTTAGACTTGTCTTATTAACCGTACAACTAATAAAGGAGGCTACTATGAGAATAGTATCTTTTACTGAAGCAAGAAATGGGCTTAAATCTGTACTTGACCATGTCGTAAATGACGCTGATTATACAGTAATTACACGTAGAGATTCTGAAGATGCCGTTGTCATGTCTCTGGATCATTACAATAGTTTGATGGAAACTGTTCATTTATTAAAATCACCGGCTAACGCAGCTCATTTAACTCGCTCTATTAAACAATTTAAATCAGCTCAAGTCATTGAGCGAGAAATATTAAATGACTAGATTGTTAGCGTGGACAGATGATGCATGGGCTGATTATGTCTATTGGCAAGGTCAAGATAAAAAGACACTTAAAAGAATCAATAAATTAATTACTGACACTAAGCGTTCTCCCTTTGAGGGGATAGGAAAGCCAGAAGCACTAAAGGAAAATCTATCTGGTTTTTGGTCTAGGCGTGTAGATGAATCAAATCGCCTTGTATATGTAGTAAATGACAGCCATATTACGGTTATATCTTGTCGCTATCATTATTAATATATCCAGCAGCTAACATATATGAGCCTATCTCTCGTCAATAAACAATAATGTTCTTTTAGCTGCCGTTAGTCAGCTAGTTGTTTTCAATCAGTAAATTCGTCTTCTTCGCTATGTCAGTGAGCTATTTTAATTAAATCTGTTTTGGCTTTCGAAGATAATGAAAACTTACTCATTAATGGTTATCTTTATCTAGCTCGGTCAATAAACCTTCATAACTGTAATCAGCAATGCCGCTTTGTTCACCTTGAATTAGCATATTGCGTAAATTTAATAGCTTGATTTCTTGCTCCTCCAAAGCCCTTAATCCAGCTCTAACAATTTCACTTGCTGAGCCATAACGACCAGTGTTAAGTTGTTGATTTATAAATTGATCAAAATGATCGCCCAATGTTACGCTTGTATTTTTAGCCATGGTGAAGCCTTGCCTGTACCAATATATATTAGGTTATGGTATAAAAAACATATCAAGGCAATTAAACGGACAAAAAACGTTGGCTTTTGCTCCTTCGTCGCTTATTTTAGTCAATCATTTTTTCCTGTTAATATGGGCTACATGGCAAAATATAGAATAACTCTTAAAAAGTCTGTAGCTAAATATTTACGAGTTATACCGAAAAGCAATATACAAAAAATTTTAAGTAAAATAGATTCTTTGTTTGATAATCCGTGCGGCGAAGGCTGTATAAAGCTATCAGGCAAGAAAACTATAGAGTTCGTCAAGGATTATATCGAATAGTATATGAGATAAAAAATGGTCTGTTTGTTGTAAATGTAGCTAAGGTAGCTCACAGATCTCATGTTTATAAGCAAGGCGTTGGTGTGATGAGTCGATATAATTGGTGTTAAATTATAAACTTTCCTCTATATGGGGATTTATTGGTGTCGTAATTGGGATATGTTCCTTTTTATTTAATTACTACATGGTTCCAGTGTCATTACCGGGATATAAAGTGTTCGTTGCACCAGCTATGTTCACCCTCAGTTTTTTCAGTGAGGAAACTTATTTTATTCCCAAAATGATACTTTTTCTTTTTGGCCAATTTATAGGTTACTTTTTAATTGCTTGTATTGTTCAAACAATTAAAAAGACAGGTATGTCGGATACTAAGTCATAGCAAGCAAATAAATCAGGAAAATAACAGTTGACCATTTGTGAGGCTATCTCACTTCAATGGAGTACTCTAAATAGAGTTTACCAATGGAAAATAAAAGAATTTTTATCCGCTATAGCTGGGACTCAAAGAGTCATAAGAGTGGGCATTAAAGTTATCTAATCAGTTAAATGAATAGTTTGAATTATAACGACTATTTTTAAACTCCAAAAAAAACAAAAAAGCTACTAAACGTCCTAAGCTAGCAGCTTCAAGTTCACTCAATGGCTCGGCAAAACATGCCTTTTTCAGGCCACTTTTTCTATATTATTTACCGATATTTTCCCATTAAAATGAGCCAGTATCTTGGTTACATCATCAACCCTGTTGATAAAGCTTTCTTTATTGGCTCGTTCATGAATAGTGTGATCACCGTCACCAAAAGGCCCAAACCCGTCTAGTGTGGGAATGCCCATTGCAGAGACAGTATTTGCATCACTCACACCACCACGTTTTTCTACCTTTAACGGGCGACCAATTAGATCTTCAAGCTCCTTAATCAACAGCGCTTGTTTATTGCTCATTTGCATAACATCTCGCTGTAAGCCACCAGTGAATGAGGACTTTACGCCATTAATAAATGGCGTGGTTGCAATACGTTCAATTTCACTCAGTACTCGCTCTTTCTCGGTTTTATTGTTGAATCTGGCTTCGACCGTAATAGTCGCATGCGGAGATATGGTATTGGCGCCAATGCCGCCTGACATCTTGCCGGTATTGACTGTGGTACCAAAACTATTGCGAGTTAGTGCCGTAAGTTCAATAATGAGATGAGCTGCGGCTAAATTTGCGTTGATGCCAGCGTGATAGTGGTTACCCGCATGTGCTGCTTTACCTGTTATGCTGATCTGATAAGTCGCTACACCTTTGCGCGCAATAACTACCTCGTTTTCAGGGCCCGCAGCTTCAAATACAAGGCAAAGATCATAATCTTTGGCGATTTCTTGGGTTAAGTATTTGCTATCGTCACTGCCACTTTCTTCATCGCTGACCATCAAAACATCAATATTGGCGACATGGCCAAAATCCTTGTAAACCTGTCTTAACGCTGAAAGAGCAACATAATTCCCCCCCTTCATATCGCAAACACCAGGGCCATAAATCCATTCAGGGTCTTCATGAAAAGCTTCAAAAGTGCCGGGCGGAAATACAGTGTCAAAATGCCCGAGCAGCAGTACTTTTTTACCTTTTCTCTTTGCGGATTTATAGAGAATATGATCACCAATGTCTGCACGGCGATGGCGTTCTATAGTGAACCCTATTGCTGCCATCCATTGGCTATAAAGCTTACCAACTTGATCTACACCCGCTTTATTTTGGGTGTAGGAATTTATTTCAACGAGTTGAGCTAATTCTGTAAAGTTAACTAACCGCTTGGATTTTTTTTCTTCAGACATGACCATTCCTTTTTGTCTAAACACTTACGTATTTCACTAAAGAAATAAGACATTCTGATGACAAAAAAATGAAGTTTTTTGTCAAATAACCTTTCGTCATACACCTGTAACAACCACTACTTAGGCTACAAGTTAATGCTGGATTTATAACCAAATAAATAATCAGGCTGTATAAGTAGTTAGCTGATATGAAAGTAACGAGAAAAGGATTTAGGCATGTCGAGATACACGGTTGGAATGTGGTTGTATAAGAATGGCGGAGGTCAGCTTATACAAGATGAAATGGTCAGAAAGTTAAAAGCGCGTGATATTGATGTTATTACTGAATTGAACCTGACTAATGCTATGGCAGCAGATGGACATATACTGTGTAAAAAAGTGGCCATGGAAGAGCTTGATTTGTTTTTTTCTTACAACGCAGGAAAGCAAACTCAATATCAACTGTACTTATATCAAATTTTAAATGAGTCTGTGCCCTGTATCAATAACTTTGACTCATTTGCACTAACAGAAGATAAATTTCGAACCTCACATAAACTGACACAAGCTGGCATTGTTACGCCTGAATATAAAATGTTGAAGTGTAGCGATAAGAAAAAACTAAAAAAAACCATGCAAGATTGGGGCGGCAAGCTGATATATAAGCCTACCGATGGCTGGGGAGGCATGGGCATTGTCAAAATAGAGAAT
Source organism: Colwellia sp. 39_35_sub15_T18 (assembly GCA_002162675.1). Taxonomy (GTDB): domain Bacteria; phylum Pseudomonadota; class Gammaproteobacteria; order Enterobacterales; family Alteromonadaceae; genus Colwellia. The sequence goes on from MAAE01000052.1 coordinate 9,194, forward strand.
GAATCATCCCTAGAGATGTTGTTTCCCTTCTTAGATCAAACCAATATTCCTTATTTTTATATTGAAAAGTACATCAACTACGATATGACTGATTTTCGTATCGATATTGTTGATGGTCAATATGTAAGTTGTTACGGCCGACGTGCACCCAGTGATAGCTGGAAAACGAATGTCACTAGCGGCGGCAGTGTGATGTTACGTGAACCAAACACTGAGGCGGTTGATTTAGCCATAAAAGCGGCGGCTGTTACAGGTCTTGAAATAGCGGGGGTTGATCTTATTTACGACCTTGAAAAAGAGCGATATGTGGTGTTAGAAGTCAATGCTATCCCAGCCTTTGCAACCCCAGACCAACAACAGCTAGGGTTAGATTTCAACCATAATAAAGTGAATAAAATAGTTGATTTAATTGAGCGTAAAGTAAGTCAGCAAAATATCTCCAATTTACAGGTCGTAGGAATGAAATAATGAAAAGCCCTAATCAATTACCCACAATAGGTTTTGTATATTTAGATCACGTAATGCGTTTTTTCGACCGTTCAAATTTTAAAGGCTGGCCAGATAAAATTGAACAAGTTGTTTATCACTGGGGAAACGATAAACAGCGCTTTATCAACGACGTTAAGCGTAAAAAAATAACTGTGCTCATTGGTAATATACCTGCCACGGCCTATGAAACTTTTCGCGAAATTAGCCGCGCTTTGCCTGAGGTGCAGTTTATTCCCTCTCTTGATGCCCAGTTTTCTAATAAATCAAAAGAAAATGTCACCAATTTTTGTAAAAAGTACAACCTACCTATCCCTAATACCGATGTTTTTTATGAGCTTAACGAAGCAACTGACTATTTAAAGCAATGTAAATATCCAAAAATAATTAAAAAGTCATACGGTCCGTCAAATTACGGAGGCTATTTTGTTCATAAAGTGGATAACTTTAAAGAAGCCGAGTTATTGATTGCTCAAAAGAAATATTACCCCGTTTACGTGCAAGAATTCGTGCCTATGGTTGCTGATATTCGTGTCATGCTTATTGGCCATAAACCTGTTTGTGCGTTTTGGCGCCGCCCGCCAGAAGGAGAGTGGCTAACCAATACTAGCCAAGGCGGTGCAATGGATTATCAAAATGTACCTCAACGCGCGTTAGATATTGCGGTATTAGCATCAAAGTCTGCCAATGCAGAATATTGGGCTTGTGATATTGCCTTAGGTAATGATGGCGAATACCGTATTTTAGAGTGTGCGACCGCCTTTGCCGCGTTTCCCTATATTAGGGATTGGATAGGTCAATATTTAATGTGGTTACTAGCCGCAGATCATTTTAAAAAGCCTTATATCCCGATGTTAAATTGGGAAGAATTAGGAAAAATAGACAGTCGTTTATTAAGAACAATGCGGCAAATATCTTTCTCAAAACCTAGTATTTCAGAGGATTGTGGCGACCGCTTAATTCAGCAAAATCAAGAGCTGTATCAACTGTTGCCAATAGAGCTTAGAGCCTTTGAAGAGTGGCCAAGTGAAGCATGGAATTTTCAAGATAATTACCTCTCCAAACTCGTGGTTGATGCCTGCCAGAAAGTGATGGCCGCAAAAGAAGACAGCCTTGAAGAAGTTGAGCGTGGCGATACTAATGAGAATTCACCTTATGTGGATATTAATGAGTCAGCGTTAATAGAATTTTTTAACTCTGTAACGGGTATTGGCAAGCAGCTTTACCCGATGATTATTGAGCAGTTAGGTGTCGATGGAACGATAGACGCGCTTAACCAAAACCCTCATTTATTATTAAAAGTAAAAGGGTTAAAAGAGAAGAAGCTGCAAAACATCATGCTCTGTTGGCAGAAATTTATTGCTCTACATGAAAACAACATATTTCGCTGATACTCAAGCACAGGACATTTTTAATGAAGAAGCAATACACCTCATACCCAGAAACCATGGCATTTATTGAGCAATGCATGGCTGAACATCCTCACTTAATTCGACTGCAAACCATTGGCCAAACATGGGAGCAAAGGCCCATTGTGCTTGTTACTATCTCTTTGGATGTTGAATATGCTCAGAATAAACCTGCTTTACTGTATACCGGAACCATTCATGCACGAGAATGGATTGGCAATGAATTGGCAATAAAGTTTATTGATTACGTGATTAAAAATTATCGTTTTAACCCTAAATTAAAAGAGGCGTTAACACGTAATACCCTTTATATGGTGCCTTGCTTAAACCCTGATGGTTTTGAATATTCTCGCAATCATTTTTCTTTTTGGCGAAAAAATAGAAGAGATAATGGCGATGGTACTTTTGGTGTTGATTTAAATCGAAATTTTTCAGTTAAGTTTCGCCATTCCATAGACACGGGTTCCAATATCTATTCAGGGCCTCACGCTTTTTCAGAGCCTGAAACCAGTGCGATTAGAGACTTTGTACTGAGTCATCAAAACATCACGCTGGCATTAGATTATCATTCTCAAGGCAATGTTTTTTTCCCTGCACATAAATTTAACCATGAAAACGAGATTGAAGGCACAGATCTCAATGTTTTATGCGCAAATATGAATCGCGAGATCTTTAAGGTTACCGGCAGAAAATACGGTATTCATCGCGGTAAGCCGCCGACTAATTTAATTCACGGTAGTGGCAGAGAGTATTACTATTCACTGGGGATATTGTCTACCGTCGTTGAAGTGGGTACTCGTAACATACCTGATTACCTCGTTAATATGTCACAGAGTGTTGATGAAAACATACCTGCTGTGCTACATGCGTTATCTGAATCAATAAACTATTCGGGCTTAGCGCCTAAACGACCAGAGCAATTTTCATTAATTAATATTGACGATAATAGTGTCAGCTTAAGTTGGTGCTATCAAAGTGATATGGAAGTGAACTTTGAGGTTTATCGTGCCCTACAACCTAAGTCTCCCTGTTGTGATGAAACATTAGTGGCAATCACAAGAGATACTCAATTTACTGACGTACAACTGAAGAGTGGTCAGCCTTATTTTTACAATATTCGCGCTGTAGATAGAGTTACTAAAATAAAATCGGGTTTTTCACCTGAGCTTAGAATAAAAACCAACCTTGCCAATGATGAATACTCCCGATCTTTTTTTCCATCAACCCAAGAGGTTGGCTATGTTGGCCAATACACGCTAGATAATAATAAAGATCATTTTGGCCATAACTCTTTGTTTGTCGGTGTGAATAAACGTAAAGGTATATGTTATGGCGTTATTGAGTTTAACCTTAATAATATGCAACATGACGCTATTATAAAATCGACTCGATTCTCCTTATACCCGATGAACCGCGTTAATGCCAAAGTAGAGAATTTTGGTGAATGGACGGTTTCTTTACTCAATGCTGAAGAAATAGATGATATCAGTAGTTTTTCTCAAATTCATGCGGCAACGCCCATGCAAACCTTAGGACACGCAATTGAGTCAGATCAACTGACGCAAGGTATATGGAGTGAATGGCACTTTAATATTGCTGAGCGACATTTACTTGAACAAGCAATAAAAGCCGGCAAAATCATTTTGCGTATTGAAGGCCCTAAACAGTTACCTTTAGGGGCTGATTCACAAATTATGCAGTTTGATATCGGTTATGGAAAATTTGGTGCCGGCATTCATTATCGCCCTAATTTGCAGTTAATTTATACCCGTACACCGAAAAAATTGCAATTGACACCAATAGCGTTAAACACCATAACCACCACAGACGTGCATGAAAACACTTTAAGTTCAGGCTTTGATAAACAAGGGGAGATCATTTACGGTCAAATGGCTTTTACTCTAGCTGAGCTACCTGAAGCCTATAAAACGGTTATCACCAATGCCTATCTTATTATGCGAAATAAAACCTCGCTTACCACCAAACGAGATACACGTTTCACCATCGAATTAGCCGAATTAAAAGACATAGACTTTAAGAGTGTCAAAAATCGCAAAAAACGCGAATTTATTGGTTATGAAGTCAGTAACCAACAATTGAAAGCAAAAGACTCTCACCACTTTATTTTTGATAGCTACTGTAAATATCATCTAGAAAAGCTTCATCAAAACAATAACCCCTGCTACCTCATTATTAGAGCAACAGCGGCTTCCACAGAATATGATGAAGTGATTGAATGGGCAGGCGATGGCGATGCCGAAAGTCCACAGTTAGTGATTGAATACATAGAGCGTAGGAAAACACCAATACCTCCCGTTAATGATCTAAAAGCTAGCGTTGAAAATGGTATGATCAAGCTGATGTGGAATAATCCTGATGACGAAGACTTTGTTGGTAGCTTTGTTGTGCGAAATCGTTTTCATCCACCTAAGTCACCTTATGACGGCGTTAAACTGTATGGCGGCCCCGACAATTACACCTATGATAACTTTGCTAATGCCAATATAGAAAAATATTATTCGGTATTTAGTTATGATGACGTGCCTAACTTTTCAGAGCCAGCCAGCATACAATATATTGCTAAGGAAGGGTTCTCCATAATTGAGCAAGAGTATGAGCCACAAGATGACGACGAAGAAATAAGTTAGCCAATTTGTATCACTATTCAAAGTCAGTTATTATTTTTAGAATTAACAAGCACAATAACTGACTTTAAATTAATCAATCACTTAAATGCCTACCAAATAATTATGAATATTGGAAAACTGTCAAAGGAAGCGGAAGTAAGTGTTCGTACACTCCGTTATTACGAAGAAATTGGACTCATGCCTAAAGCAAAACGTCAGGGAATATATAGAGTATATGAGCAAGACGATTTTGATAAAGTAAAGTTTATTAAAAACGCCAAACAACTGGGCTTCAGCCTGAAAGAAATACTTGAGTTTGTGCATATTTATAACAAACCAATAGAGAAGCGTTGTCAGGCTTCGTTGCAATTTGTTCGTGCAAAAGCTGAACTGGTTAAGTATGAGATATCTGCGCTTGAACAAAAATTGCAACGTTTAGAATTATTAGAAAATGACATAATGAATGTAATCTCTGAAAAGAGCCTTGACCCTCACGTATAGGTTAGACTTTATATTGCCTCACAATTAGTTTTCATTTTATTTTTGTAAGCTCAAATAGAGGTTTTCTTTATGTTTATATCTTGGTCGCGATTTAAGTTACTTTTACTGATAATACCCTTGTTTCTAGTGCTTGTGGTACTGTGGTTGATGGCGCCAACTTCAAGCCAACCACAAATATCAATATTCAAAACAAACATTCCAAAGTCGCAGAGCTGGGTACAGCTTTTAGCTAAACCGTCCCCTTTAGAATACCAATTAATTCATGCGGGTGATATCACGATTGACCGCAATGACTTATTACAGAATGCGCCTGATAGTTGGGCTGATCGATATAAGCCAATTCCGGTTTTAAGCCACTGGCTTCGACATCCGGTTCATGGCGAGCTACTCATTGATGCCGCTTTTTCTAACAGTTTCAAAGAAGATAATACCGGTAGTTACTCTAGGATGATGAAAATGCTCGTTACCTTATCAAGCATTGAAAATAAGTTAGAGCGTAGTTTAACTAGTCAATTACCTAATAACGGTACAGAGATTAAACAACTATTTATCACGCATTTTCATCCTGATCATACTGCTGGCCTTGACGATTTACCTGTTGATCTACCCGTGGTTGCGGGCTTATCTGAGTATGATTTTTTAGCGCGATTAACAAACGGTGACCTATTTGACCGCAGATCAAACTGGTTGGCATTAGACTTTACTCAAGGCATTGAAGTCCCTCCTTTCAAAAAAGTGTTAGATGTTTTCGGTGATGGTTCTTTATTTGCTATCTCAACACCTGGACACACCGCTGGACACACCTCTTTTTTAATAAACGCTGCTCAAGGCGCGAAATTAATTGTCGGCGATGCCAGTCATTTTAGTTTTGGATTCAATAATAACCTAGCACCGTCTGCAATAGGCGATGGCAATGCGCTATTAGCTAAAAAATCATTGTCTCAGCTGATTTTATTTAAAAAGCAATACCCAGAAGTAGAAGTTATCTTAGGGCATGAGTTTCCTAATGATGAATAAAGTTAGCGGTGGTGGAAGTTACCTTTACAAAGTATGTGAAGAAGCTACATCTAATTGTTCAGATGAAGTTCCTGTCGCATTCTGATAACGAATAATTTCTAACATAGCTACAATAAATCGGCCTCACAGGCCGACTTATTGTATAAGTAGTATCGGCAACTACAATTTTTTATTACCGTGACTGTTGAACTACATGTAAAAGTGCTCCACTTAGAGCAATTAATTTCAATGAAATTAGCTCCTATTTTTACTCATTAGCAAACTTTTAGTGAGTTATACCAATTAAAATAATCATTTCACCAATTTTATCCAATCTCTTGTGAATATACTTTTAATCCTATCAATCAGCAATGTCCGAAATAAATGTAGTCTAAATGGCCTTGCAGTTAAGAGAAATATAGCCGTATTGATGAGTAAAAATGTCAGCTTTTTTTACATTTTTACTCTTCTAATTTTGCTTTTTTAAAAATCTAAAAATAACAGATTGATTCAAATGAATATATTTTTTTGGTCTGAAATATGCGTAAATATTTATTAAATTCAATTATTAATTTAATAAATATTTTAATAATAGCCGATAGGTGAAATATATGAATTTTATATTAAGAACGGTAGTGCTCTGTTTTTTATCTATTAATATATTTTTTAACAGTGCCCTTGCTACGATAATATTGCCCGAACCAGATTGTGGTATTGACGCTGGTGATACTTGTCTTATTTTTGATGACTTCACCGTATTTTCAATGTCATTTTTACAAAACAACCTTGATGGATCGCTTCAACCACATGCTGGGGATACGTATTACATCGATTCCAGTCCGGGTAAAATTAAGGATGACATAGTTATAATATCATCTCCTGAAGCATCTAAAAATAATACCGATATCGCAGCCACAGGTATAGATGATGCGTTTGATACGCCAAGTGGTGCTGGTGGTTCTGATCTATTTGCCATGATGGCAGCGAATGAACCAACGCCAGACGGCTGGACAGGTGATAATATTCAGCAAACGAACTCACTGTTACCTAACCCTGACAACCTAGATATTGATGGCGATGGGAATAATGATGGAAACCTCAATGGGGAACTGTCGTTATGGGATATTACCACGGAAAATTTAATCAATTTTTTGGACGGTGATGATTTGCTTTTCTTTTTCAATCTCAATGAAACGGGATCCAATGAAGGGCTTGATAGTGGTCAGGACATGCTCGCTTGGATGCGTGTATACCTTACAGCTGATAACGGTGACGTACTTGAGTTTACACTTTCAGGGAACAACACCGACCTTGCCGCTCAAAGCCAAGCTCAAACTGCTGCCCTGGATAATATTTTACCCGGTTCCGATGACGAATGGGCTTACGTTCATGGTGAAATATGTGTAAATATTGACGGTGCCGTGCTGGCCTTAACTTCATGTATCATAGCAGGGGTAGATGGTTTTACCGTAAATCAGAATCTGGGATCCAACTCTGCAGCGTTCGGCCTTTGGAATAGCGATTTGAATGCCGCCTTATACAGCGGGATTTATGATGTAATGACAGTGGATGTACGAATGTCTCATATTGACAATGGTTACGATCAACTTTTCATTCGTGCTGGCGATGTGGGCGGAGTTCTTATTCCTGAACCCACTAGTATATTGTTAGTATTAACAGCTATAGGCAGTCTCGGCTGGTCAAGAAGAAAGCTTTACTAGCTAAATATTATTGATCATTAACAAAAAAGGGCTTGGTCAAATCAAGCTCCTTTTTTAATGAATGATAGCAAATATAATATGAACTCTGATTGACTGTAAGAAAAACTGACACTTGTGATGAACTCCCCCCATGTAAATAAAAATCATCATTTGCCAAGTTCATGCGAAGGTTATTTACTGAGTGGACGAAAACTGTCACTACTAAAAAACCACCGTCTAAAGACTGTGGTTTTTTAGTATATGATTTCGAAAGACCGTTAAGATACGTACACTTAGCGCCAGAACATAAAGCTGCCGCAGTTAATTGGATTGGCTAACAAACAAAACAACTCCATTCATATAAGGAATAACTTACATATTACTCTCCATATATAGAGAACAATGAATTATTAACCCCCTATATATATGCAATTATTTAGTGTATATTCTTTATATATGAAGAATTTTAGGTTTTATTATGAACATTAAATTATTAGTGGCGCAGCAATATAGAGAAATAATAGATGCAGCTACTCAAAAAATTTCAGGCCTAATGATGCCGCCAGAGGGATGGCTAAGAACAAATAGAAAAGCACTAAAAATGCCTGCAAAATTAATAATGGCAAAAGCAGGTATTAAAACAAGTGAGCTTTATCGTATTGAAAAAGCAGAGCTTGATGGAACGTTAACTATTAATAAGCTTAAAGAAACAGCTAATGCTATGGGGTGCGATTTTTATTATGCTGTTGTGCCAAAAGGTAAGATAAATACTCTTGTTGAAACACAGGCACGTCGCCATGCCGTGAAACTTCTTAAAAATGCTAGTGTACAGATGCAATTAGAAGATCAAGCAACCTCATCGGAGCAAGTAGAATTACAGATTGAAAAAGTAACGGAGCAATTAATAAAAGAAATGCCTAATTGGTTTTGGGATGAAACTAATGATCACAAATGAAAATGTAGAAGGGGCAACACCGTTAGATCCTGATGAATTAGCAGGGCTAAAATTTAAGCATATTACAACCCAAAGTCAACTTGACGAATTAGAGCAAGCAAATATTGTTACAGGCTTACTTTGGCTCAAGAAAAACATAGTAAGAGAAGATGTGTTAACAATCAACTTTGCAATGGATTTACATAAGGCATTATTCAAAAACGTTTGGGGATGGGCGGGAACATTTCGATTAACCGAGAAAAATATTGGTATTGACCCTTTGCAAGTTTCAGTTGCTTTAAGGAACTTGCTTGACGATCTCTCAGCTTGGATAGAATTTAACACATATCCTCCATTTGAAGCTGTGCTTAGGTTTCACCATCAACTTGTTAAGATCCATCCATTCCCTAATGGTAATGGACGATTTTCTCGCATATATGCAGATATCATTGCTGAAAAACATTTTGCTCTCAAACCTGTTCAATGGGGTGGACGAAATTTAGATAAAATGACGCAAACTCGTAGAGATTATATCAACAGCTTAAGAGCAGCTGATGGTGGTGATTTGTCATTACTTTTCGAGTTATATAGAACTAATTAATAACCCCGCCGAAAGCAGCGAGGTATCGGGTATTCATTAAAAAATAGCTAGCTCAAATATATTTGATTATTTATATTGAGAGGTTCCAACATTAATTCAACTTAAAATAAAATTAGAACAGCTGGATGATCATACATCTGACTCAATGAGAGCAATAATAAGGCTAAGTTATATTCGGATAACGCTAAAAATGATTACTTAGTTTTATTTTATTCATCTGTATTTAAAATGGCTGCTGTCACAGTGAATTCATAACGACTGCATATAATCATTGAACGTTATTGAGTTAATTAATCGTGTGAGAATCAGAAAATATCAATTTTTTACATTTAGTAGCACAGAGATAGCACAAGCGAGTATGTGTTAGTCAATGTTTACTTGATAAGTCTTTAAAAAGTGGTGGCCCCTCAGTGACTTGAACCATTATGTGGTAAAAAATATTACGGAATAGCAACTGACTGTAGGGAGTGAAATTTATTTTTTTATAATAATGTTTTTATACTTCTCAGCATTTACAGGAGGTCTGCTATATATTTGAACACGATTATGGAAAATATCAAACCAACCGTAGATAATTATATAAATACGCATCAAGATTGCATATATAAGTGACCTTTTTTGCATATAGAAATGATCATTTAATTACACCGGGGCTATCGCCCCGAAATGATGCCACTTCTCTTGCTTAGACTATCTGTGACTGCGCATGATTTTATGATTGCCAATCACAAAATGAGGTTGACCTCTGATAATCACTTTTCCCACCCCCTGCTGACCCAAATTAGTCCTCAAAATTAAGCAAGTTTATGATCACTTAGATACGATATAGTTCCCACAGTTATAAATACGCATTGTTTGACTATAAATATTACCAATTAATCGAATAAACTGACTGGCAAAAATGCCACCAATATAGTCGTTCGTTATTAAATTGATTGTGCAAACTTAATTAGCAGAGAAGCTTTAACCTCAAGCATTTTCTCTATATTTAATAATGTATTGTTTTATAACATTACCCCGTTACTGAGAAGACATAATAAGTTATTATAGTTTGCTTGGCACTTGCTAGAATAATAGACACTCAGAACTTTGATAACACTAAACAGGGAAGCATGAATGACCACTTATATTGCAACAGACATAAATGGTAAAACGGCCATAGTATCGGCTTATACCGAGTCAGAAGATCGACAGAATGCGGGAAATATACTTGGTTATGGTCAGGTAGTTAGCTTTAAAGAGCTTAGTTCATGACACAGATGAGTGAAGAACATCAGCCAACCGTAAAAAGATCATTGTACCTTTTAAATTCTTGTATAGAGGGGGTTGAGATCGCGATTGATATGGTTAGTCAAGCCAATGCCATTGATAAAACATATACATATTTAGAAGCAGAAAAAGGTTTTGATTACAAATTGCACAAAGAGAGTTTTGGGTGTGCAAAATATATAATGGATGAGCTGCATAAGTTGATAGATGTATTGCCAGATGGTGAGGAGTCTAAGAAAGAAAGAGAGAAAAAGAAGAGTGGTCTAGCTTTATTAGATTTTGTAAGTTCTGAGCTTAAGACGTTTTTAGGCCGAATCATTTCAAGTAGAAACGGGCTAGAAGCTAGCCTATCAATGCATGAAGCACTCTCGCAATTAAATCTAGATGAAGATGGCTTTAGGTATAAGTTCTCTATTGAAGATCATATTATGAATGTTATGGCCGCTAATGATGGTATTACAGAGTATATTCACCCTGTAATAATAAAAGCATTTAAAATTCGTAAATATCGCATTGGTAAACTTCAAGAATTGGAAAGGGATATTTCTAATTCAGACTAGGAAAACACTCCGATAAAACCCTCTCCTTAAAATGGCAAAATAATTATATTTTGACTTAGGTGTTGGAATCAAAGGCAACAAGCCTAAAAATTAAATAGAAGGTATGTATTGTGAAAAATGTTTTTAAGTTGATTTGTTTAATTGCTACTGTTTCCATTGTTGGTTGCGGTAATGCTACACCAGATAAAAAAGAAGTTGCTAGACAGTGTGAGAAAATGGTTAACGAAAAACTTGTGTATAAGGGAAAAATCACAAGGGACATTGATATACTTAAAGATGGTGACGGGTTGGTTATCCTCTCAGTACGGTATGGATACGAAAAAACGAATTATGACGAAAAATCAATATACTGTGGGTCCAATGGCACTACAGTTGCCATGAATAATAACCTTAGCGAGTTGAAAGCAGTATTAGAGTTATAGTTTTCCTTATCAGGATTACAGCCAAGGTAATTTAAGTTTTGGGCGCAATTATGACATCCATCAATATGCAGTGTAGTTTCCCTATAAGTTTCAAACGGACGCGAAAAAGTTGGCTTAGTAAGGTCTTATAGATACAAAATATAATCCAAATTAACGATACTGTTAACATAAAGTGATAGAAGAACATTGTCGGTTATGAGCTTGCAGGTGTCATACAACAAAACCACTCCTTGACTGGCTCCTGAACAACCAAAGCGGTCATCGAGAGTTTAAATTAAAGCGTCAGCTCATCTGACAATAAACATTGGTGTAATTGAAATTCAAGTCTGTTTCTTACACTAACAATGTAATATCAACTTGTCATATTTTGGCATGAAAAGAAGATAAAATCATCGGCCCTTATTTATTCAGTCACTTTCTTTAATCGCTTTAAGTAGATTTACATTACCTTGAGTTGTACACGTCTTCCATTTTGCTTCACCTATTTTCAATTTCTCGCTGTAACCCTCAGTTGGATGTGTCATAACGGTATTCTCAGTTAATTTGTACATAATCCCCTCATGCGTATCTCTCACTTCATGTAGTTCATAAAAAGATTCATACTTAGTGAATCCCATGTGGACGAACTGAGTTTTAAATAGGTGACGTTGAAAAGTATGTAAGATAGTTATGCAATCAATCGCTCTCTTGAGATTTTTTTGACTTACATCTCCATCGAAACCATTAAGATTTATATTGGGCTTAGTAATCTCAACACCGTTAAGTACTTCACCCGTAACTGATGTTGTTTGCTTAAACATTGGTTCAATAAATGCCTTAAAGCCAAGTGTTGCTGTAGCAACTACCACCATCAACACCGCTATTTGCTTTCCATTTAATTTACTCATTACTGTTCCTTTAGCTCATATAGAGGCTATATTGATGTAGTGTATTATTTGCTATTTTGTTGATGATCTTTAAAGGGAAATTCAATAAGAGTCATGACCATTTGGGAAAATATCAAATGTGATAATTTATGAATTGCCGCTTTATTACTAATACGGCTAAGGGCTTTGACAGCCTCAGACGAATTATTCGAATTAATAATCTTAAACATAGCTTTTGTTTCTTTATGCTCAAGGCCATGAATTTTTATATTCACTAACATCGACAAATAAAGCAGTAACTCGAAAGTATAATCATACCTTGTCATGTACTTCTCTTTGCCAAAAGTAAAGATTGCAGAAATATTATAATTAAGAAGCTTAATACGTACTTCTTCTTCTTTATGTGATTCAACAAAACTTCCAACATTAACAACCGTTGCTTCAAATTTTTGACTGCTATATGACAAAAGCGTTTTTAGTGGTAGAAGCACATTACTTGAATGCAGTTTTTCAAATTGGATTAAGTCTCTCTCGTAATAAGATATCTCTTTTCCATCAACACACTTAATGTATTCTTTTAAATTTTTAGCTATATCATCAAATTCTATAGAATTAATATCCAGAGGCTTATCCAAACAAACCATTAGATTGTAGTCAGGTAAACCACTAGCAGTTTTACTTAATGCATTAAACGGCACAATATGTTTTTCAATAGATTTTCCACTAGATAAAATAATATTAGAATGATTAAGTGGGACAATATAATGATCAATATCATGAAGAGTCTCTTTATCATAAGACTCTTTAAACCATAAAAACTCTTTAGTATCAATAGATAAGCCAAACCGAGTCAAGCACTCATATATATACACTGATAAATTAAATATTGCTGGGTGTATATCAATATAATCACCGATAATTGATGCAGCCGAATCTATTTTTTTAATATCATTTACGTTTACTTCTCTACCGTGTTTAGCTGCTTTGTATGTCTGAGTAGAGATCAAACAGCAAAACCCTAAATCTGGTTTCAACTCTTCAGTAGCTAACTTATCAAGCATTTTAAAATCAGAAAACACGTCCCCTTCATGCTCATTAAAATTTCGTAGCATCTTAATTAGCAGAAAATCTTTCGAACCTAACAGGTTCTTTTTATTAATGTTTAGTGTGTCTTTAATGAGAAGTTCATTAACTCTTTTTGCTGCACTTAATAAATTATTAACAGAACAAGCTGATTTTTTTTCAATAAAATCAAAGTAACAATCGAAATACTCGGAAGACTTACTCTTAAATAACTCCATATATAAACTCCTAAAACTAGACATTAAACTTCTGTGAAACTGACAATGTTTCCGTAACCTAGCTCTTCTTCAGCCTTCTGACGTGCATCGCTTTCGGTATAAGCAGATACATGAACCGTTTTTCCATTTTGATCTATAGCTATATATGTTTTCATGATTATTGCTCCCTAATAAAAAATGAAGTATATCGAATAAATTTCATGATGATAACCATACATTGTGAATTAATAGGTAGCTTTACATCAAACGTATTACAGAATTTAATCTACAAAGCATTTTTTCGTTGGTATTAACCAATTACTCAAGTTTGAAATAGTTTTCACACAGGCAGGGCTATCTGCTGAACTTAAAATCAAGCAATAGCTAATGTTTCCAATTAACAAGTAATCGTAAATATTACTGATTGAGTCTCAGATGCTATGACTCAAAAGCTATCTTTTAATAAAAGGTGAGCTTGGTGGTATCCCTTTAAAAAACGATAACCGTAAATGAGACCTATCTCAATCATTATGAGAAGTCACAAATGAGTAAATTGCTCGTGATATAAGCCATGCTACCGCGCTACGCTTGCTGAATCTTCAAAAAAGCAGCAATAAATTGCTACTTTTTCGATGATTTTCCATTAATCACCGCATACTGCTGATGTTTAGTTTCGGCTGGAAACCATGATTGATTGTTGCTGCTCTAGGTAGCCCGGCTATAGCTTTTGATAGCAGCTCTTGTGAGCCGACAAAGATAGTTAGCTTCTTACTGCGTGTTAAAGCGGTATATACCATGCTCCTTTCCAAGAGTTTACTCGGTACGGCACAACAAACTATAACAGCGTCATATTCTGACCCCTGACTTTTATGAATTGTTGTTGCATAGGCCAATTCTATACCCAATTCGAAGCAATCATCTTTTGTAAGTAAATAAACCTTAGAACCAAACCGAATTCTGGCGAAGACCATGCCCTCATTGTTCACTACTTCTGTCACAATGCCAGTATTCCCATTGTATAAGCCTTTCTCGTAGTTGTTATTTGTAACAATGATAGGGTCCTTTTCTAACAAGTACGTATCTGCCATTCTTAAGTGAGGAGTGTCGTTGTCGTATCCAATCCCCCCAGATTCAACATCTTTTGATGAAGCATTTAATAAAAATTGCATCGCTTTATTTATTGAATGTGTGTTATCAGCAGCTAGATATGAAGAGTGAGGCGTTATTATTTGGCAGTGCTGGTGCGGCATAATGCTGTTGATTACATTAATTATATCCTTTTGGTCAGCTTGGCACGATAAAAAATAAACGCCTTCAGATTCTCCATTCCATAGTGGTAAAGGGTAATCAATTCCTTCCCTAATTTTCATAGCCATTTGATGAACAGGGCTTTGGGCCGCTTGACGGTGTACCTCAGTCAATTTTATTGTTTTAATTTTATCTACTAAAATATGAAAGAATATACCAAAACCAACAGGGCTTAATTGTGCGGGATCTCCAACAAAAACAATATGATAATTTTTATTTTTAATTTGCCTTAATAGACGGTTTGCGAGCGATATATCGACCATAGATGCCTCATCAATGACAATGATTGACGTTCCATTCAGTTCAATAAAATCACTTTTTTCCTTCACTGCTTTCACGAAACCATGAATTGTGTAACATGAATCATCTCGCCCAGTAGCCTGTTCAATTCTATCTTTAGCTTTTCCGGCTAATGCCATGAGATAAATGTTAAGATCTAGCAATTCAGCAACATCGGCCACTGCTTTTAGAACTGTAGTCTTGCCCGTACCGCCAAATCCAGTTATTACGGATATCTTTTCCTCAAATACCATCCTCACTGCTGCTTTTTGTTCTTCAGTCAGAGGGTAGCCTTGTTCTTCTTCAAATAAATAATTATATTTGTCGATGATTTCTGGTAATTGTTGAGTTGCAAAGTCCGTTTGGAAAGGGCTATTTGCGAGTTCTGATACCATGTCCTCTACGTTTGCTTCAATTAGAGCTGCGCCAATAGTTTGAAACATTATGTCGTTGGTTTCGGTTTTAAAAGAGCAAATTGCCCTAATTTTACACGCAGCTTCAATTCCATTTTGAGCATTAATTTTACTGCCTAGTAACTTGTATGCTCTGGCAAGCAATTCATCTCCTGGTAACGCAGTATCACCAGAACGCAATGCAGTGTACAACGTATGTTCAATTGCACCTACTAAACGTTCTTGTGAATCTCTTCGAAACCCAAGCTTTAATGATATTGTTTCAACAGTTCGCCATAGCTTTGGTGAGGTAGGGGCAAATGCTAACAACGCATAGGGATTTGATTCAAGTTTTTCTACCGCATTGTCTCTACAAATACGCGTTATTTGCTTGATAATTATGGATGAAAGTTCGTTCTCTGTTAAAAATCTGGCTAATGCCATTTCATTTTGCAAAGGTTTCCAACGTTCACAAAGAACTTTACAAATAGGCTCAGCTACATAGTCAGCCAAATGCAGGTATTTACCTTGATCTAGTAGTTCAATAAGTAGCAATTCACTACCTACTTTTTTGATTAACTTCTTAACTTTAGCTTTACCCAAACCAAATCCTCTAAACTGAGGGTGCCTAATTAGCAGGCTACTAAGGTATCTAGGGGATGGCAGGTCGGTTATCGAGCATTTCGATAGCTTAAGTTGATCACCGTATTCTGGATGAGCAACCATTGAACCTTTCACATACCAAAATTCTCCATATTCTGGAGTACGAGTGAGTATTTTATAGCTGGCAATGCATTTTATTTTTAGATTTGTTTTTATGTCAAGGCCGCTAAAGATTGCTCCACCGAATGTGCCAATATCAACAGATGTGATTTGAATGTTCGTACTCATCATTTCCATACAAAGCGCCTTCTACCGTCATCAAGCATTGCTTCATGTGCTTCAGACTTTCCTTTAAGCTTATGCTCTAGTGCTTTATTTTCTTGTTCTAGCTTAGCCACCACATCACGTAGTTTATGGACTTCAGCGTTAGTTCTCTCCAATTCTTTAGACAATTTTGAAGCATTCTTGGATGCTTCGTCTTTTTGTTTTTTTAGCGCAGACTCTTCCTTGCTTTCATCTTTAACTTGCGTACCGATCAACTTAATGTCTTTAACTAATTGTTTGGCTAATGCAGATTCTGGATCTGCAAAAGATCCCCGTTTAAAATCGCATGCTTCGGCTATTGCTGATGTATTTACATTACCAAATTGGTTAATAGGAAACTTACCACCAGTGGCTTTGAGCTTTGCCACGTATGCAGAATAATTGTCTTTATTGATAATATTTTTTTCATTTGGAGATAATTCATTCTTCATCTTGATCCGTTCCTTTATACAAGTAGCTATCGAGAATGGTTGATGAGATCAGTAGTTTTTTATTAGCAACTATGTTGTTAGCCGTTTTACTACAGTTGATGATCTTGTTATCGTCAAAAATAAAAATTCCATCAGATGCTTCAACTAACGCTAGAATAATTTTGTGTGTTGCATCTAAGGCTATTGCCGTTGATTGTTGATCGATATTGTCTGCGGGGAGTAAAGGTAACGGTTTATTATTAACGTGAGCAAGATTTTTTTTCGCAAATTTTCTAATTGCAGTAAGTTCATCCGTTAATTGTGATATCTCCAACTGATAAGTAAAAATTCTAGCTTGCAGTTCATTTAGGCTGTCAGACTTTGCACTGGCTAACAGGTGTTTTTTAATATATTTTAGGTATGTCGAACCAGGACGAACTATAGCGTTGGCAGTAATCGGACCTCGCTTTGTTGCAAATATGTCAGGGTATTCGTGTTTCAATTCCCTATTTACTTCTTCCGCCACGTATTCTCCCAGTTGGGAGACATTTGGAAGTGGAATTTTACGCTTGGTGAGTTCACGTAACACCGCTTTGATCAATTTCGTTCTCAAAGCTACTTTATCGACTTGGTGACTACCGAATCGGTTATCTCCTTTTTTTGCGCCACTACTCATTGAGCATCTCCAGTAGCTGAATGTTACCGATAGACGACCTCAGTGGCTCAGAAAGGCGTTTTGCGGCTTCTGACAGTGAAATGCCTTGTGTTTCGACAAATACTCTTAAAAGACCCCTGAATTCATCTAGTAAATCAAATCCATCGGGCTGCTGTACTAGCTGGTCAAACTGCTTGTGTTTTATTAATATTTTATTTCTAAGTAGGGTGATTTGCGCTTTCAACTGAGGGGTGAAATATTCTTGGAATTCGTTTGCGTCCTGAATCCTTAACAACAAGGCGTTAATTGGATTGTCTTCGACTTCACCTTTAATAAAATGTTTCATCAACATATCAGGTCGTGCGACAAGGAATGCTTTTGGGTTTTTAGCGTACTTATCTTTCAATTGCGCACTGTTGGCTTCCAAAATGTCATGGGTATACACCCAAGCTGACAATTCATCAGAAATTTGATTTTTTTCATTCTCCATCAAATCAAGTGCTTCAACGTCAGCCCCTGCTTTGTCAGCTTCCACTATACTGTTTATTTTTTCTTCTTGTTCATCACTCAGCTTGCGCATGTGCGCCAATATTCGTGGGATGTGGTCCACCGTTTTAACCGAATAATAACATTGGCCACATTTGTATTCTCCAAACTCTGACTTAATCTCATCTGGGCACTTACCTAGGAAGGGGCACATATGCGTTGGCATATAGGCCACATTGGAAACAGGGGTGATTGCTATAGTTTTTAAGCCGCTTTCGTATTTACCCTTACTGGTTTCTACAGTAAATGCAACAGCACCGAAGTTATTACCTAATAATGTTGGGTCTTGTTCAACTATTCGCTTAAGTTTTTCATTGATTTTTTCTAGTTGCGATTTAGTTAAATTGTCGTTACCTGTTTTTTTCAGATGTGTGTCACTCAAAAGTATGCTGTCATTGTATTCACCAATTTCTTTGAGCCAGTCAAGATCAACCTGAATATAATAGGACAGTACCGCACTGCTTTCGTGGCCAGTAATGAACTCTTGAATTGCACGAGGCGGCAGTATCTTAATTTTTTCGCTCGCAACGGACGCTCTAGTACCATGTGGTTTAAAGTCAGTTTCATATTGTCCGTTAAAGTAGAACGCAGACTGAGTGCCAATTCTCAACGCGTGCATTATAAGTGCCTGTTCTCTTAGCTCCGTATCTTCTACCATCGCGGTTGCTAGCACTGGGTCTTCAGCCAGTTCTGCGGCCAATTCTTTAGGTGCTTGTTTAACTGCCTTGTCTATTTCATTCATTGCTTTTGTCGAGGTTACCCCAAGAAGAGGTACATCAAGCTTGGATAGCTGAATAAACAGATCATAAAAGCACAACAACCGTTTGTACTGGCTGCGACAAACACCATCTGAAAATACGGATGGTATTGTTTCCTTAGCATCCATTGTGCAAAAAATGGATTTAATCTTTCCATGAATCGAGCCTTCATGATTGTCATACCATAACGAAGGAACATCAATATCAAGAGTGTCCTGAAATGCCTTGATCCGCCTTAGCAAATTAATCACTCGACTACTGACATGGGGATTCCAAGGTTCAGTTTTAACTTTATCAGTACCAACTTCAATCGAGCCTGATTCACCAGCGTTGTGATAATGCACATGCAGTTCAGAAATGTAAGCGTTTCTACTTTGACCCATGATACCAACATCGAACTTCTCTCTATCTAGCCACCGGATGTGCAGATGTCTCAATCCGGTTTCAAGAGCAATCAGTGGTTCAAACAAAGCCTGGAAGGTGGGATAGGGGTAAAGTTTCCCCTTTCGCATTGATGTGAGTTCATTTGTAAGGTTAGCGGGTATAAAATAAATAGGTTTTAGCTTACCTTCGATAAGCACTATAGGGACATAGCCAACGTCCTGTGTATCATAAACACGCCTAGATGCTGACGCTCCATTGATGAATTTTTCTTCTGTGATTAAATACCAATAAAATTCACATATGGCAGATATAAACGAGTGTATATGGGAAAATTGTTTTCTTGGAAAAGCTAATTTGTTGGTTCCTTTTCTAGCCGAAGTGATCTTATAGTCTAAGGCGGAGATTGGATTAACAAACCCTGTAATATCAGGATCTGAATCTTCGTATTCAATTAAGAACCATTCAAAGAAATCAGATAAATCCCTAAGATGGTCATTAAAGCCCTCATTACTTAATTTACGGCTAAGTTTTTCTTTTAAACCTGAGATGGCCCAATTTCCGCTAAAATGAGCACGGGTAAATTTACTCGGTGTCTCAGGAATAAGTTCATTGTCTACCCCTAATTCACGGGGTAAATCCACACATATGTATTGTATGAGCTTAGCTATTGCCGCCTTTTTTCCACCATTTGCTTTATAACCTTGAGCTTGCCTTTCAGCCAAATATTGTTGAGCCAGCTTCATCCATTTCTCACCAGCTTGGTTACTGGCTTTATTTTTCGTCTGTTCTCGAAGAAGTTTTCCAGCAGCGCTATCAGTCAATGCAAGATGTAACTTATCAGGTGTATAATTGCATTGTTCAGGGGCGTACTGATAAACCAATAAGAGCAAATCCAACAACTCGAAATTAAATGCAGTATGGCCTATTTGCTTCTGGTGCTGATGCATCCTCTGAAATTCAAACGCATCTTGCAAATGGATATCTTTTACATTGTGCCAATTTGACGCAATGATGGCCTTGTATAATAAATTTGGTGCAAAAATATTATCGTAATCTTCAGGCTTAAAGTGTTTTTTGTGATTTAAAAACAACTTCAACAGTTCAGGGTAGTGTTCCTCTGAATAGTCTACATCCCCGACATTTGCGGGGACAAAATTCATCGGCAACAGAATTGCTTTTGCACTATAAAGATTTAGAAAAAATACTTTTAAGGCATACTTAAATTCATGAGAAAATTCTATTTTCCAAAAGGCGAGAGCTTTGCTTTCTCTAACAAACCGTGCAATATCTTCAGATGAAATATAGTCGTGGTCAATTAGCTCATAAAGGTATATTAAGTCATTAAAACTGAGATCCTTCACCTCCTCAAATATATAAATAAAAGCGAGGCGAGTAGTTTTATAGTCGCGATCAGGATATGTATTCAGATCCACTTTTTTATGGTAATGACGGCTCAACAATACATCATATGTACGATTCAAAGTCGTTGATATGGCCAAGGCAAGCGCATCGCCCGTTAACATAGGCTTTAACTTGTTGGTTAAATTAGCTTCAAACGTTATTGCACATTCAATTTCTTTAAATGTTTGTTTGTTAAATTCGCTCGCTTTCTTTACTGTTTCCGAATTTTTTATGTCAATGATGTTAAAGTTACATCTATCAGGTGCATAAGACAAAAAACCAGCTAATATTGTTGAAAATGGAAGCGAAATTATTTTGTTATTGTACTTCTCATTTTGCACTCTAAGATTTTGATAGAATGTTTTAAATTCCGCAACATCATCTATTTTAATGTCTTCAATCGAATACCAATCAGTAACAATTAGGCACTGGTAACCATAGTCTCTCACGAAAGTATCTTTATCATTTATATGTTTACTTAAATCATCGTACCGTTGATCTTTAAAATGGATATTTCTAATTAATTTAAGTGTTTCTGGGTATATTGACAGTCCAAGTTCAACCCAGCCCTTTATGTCATGATCATAAGTTCTAGGGGGCCTGTAATGGAACGGAAGTAGCACCGCACCTTGTGCCCATAATATGTAAAAAAACAACCTATAGGCTACCTTGCTAATTTTGTAGCTTGTTTTGGCCAGCTTTGCATCATCTTCAAAGGTTGGCAGTAACGTTGTAATAATTTTAAAGCCAGTAAAATCTTTTGTTGCCTCAAGACTAATATCAAAAAGGCTTCTGCACCAACTCTCATCAAACTCAACTCTGCTTGAATGTTGGTGACCGTGAAAATACTTGTAAAAAACAAGAGAGGGATTTGTATGACTCGTCACTTGAGAGGGGGTGATAGTTTTAGGTGTTTTATGTCGCTCAAATATCAACCTGATGGTTTCATCTATCGCATCGTGAATAGCTTCTTCCAGTTCAAGTTCAGATTTCAAAAAATGAAGCTCCGTAGAACAGTTAATCATGCGGCTTTCTCAGAAAGTAAACGATCTATCTCAGCCTTAATTTTTTCTAATTTGCTTTCTTGATATTTAAGACTGATCATTTTTAAATCGATTACATTTGCATTAAACAAAAGTTCATTGGCATATTCAACCTGAGCCTTCATAATGTCTTCATCATGCTTTGCGTAGACTTCCGTTGAATCGAGTGATACGTGCCCCATCAATATTTTCACGTAAGCGATAGGTAAACCATACTCTCCATTTGGCATAGGCAAGTAATTAAGGGTATATGTTCCGTAGGTATGTCGTAATGAATGTGGACTTATACAGGTTGTATCTTCTAATCCTGACCTCTTAGCGGCTGTCTTGAACTGCTTGATCCTGCTGCTTCTATCCGAGCAAAAGAATGGCCTTAAAGTTTTGTAATTCTGGAAAATAAAAGGATGGCCACAAGTTGATACTCGCTCTTCTTTTAAGTAATCGGTTAAGTAGCTAAAAAACATTGATTTGAACGGTTCAATAAGAAATGTTGTCTCCGTGTTTCTGCCTTTCCATGCTAATTCTTCTTCTTCTTCGGGGGTCAACCCAAACGTATTTCTGTCTATTAAGCTTGGATCTCGTAAATAAACTTCTTTGGCCATCACATCAAAATCGGTAATTTTCAACTGGAGCGCTTCATGTGATCGGGCACCTGAAGCAGCCAAAAAGGAGTAGATAGTCTTATCTCTGAGGTTCGTTGCAGACTTTATTAATTTTGTAACACACGACAACTCAATAGATTGCGTTGTATAAATCCGATTCGTTGATTTTGATTTTTTTCTAGTTAATATTCCATACGAGATACGCTCTTTAGCTGTTAGCCCACCTTTAATTACCCCAGCGATCATGCTGTGCTTCTTCATGTTTTTTTTCTCAGATGCCGTGATTTCATGCTTTACAGCTTCAAAAAGGTGGGTGAGTACACCTGTTTGCTCATATTGCTCTAATTCACCGAGTTTAATAAAGTAAGAGATAGCATGATCAATCGGTGCAAGTGAGCTGATACTGGTCTTTCTGACCTTATCATTTTCCATCGCGATCTGACTAACTACTGGATCTGGTGCATCTTTGCCATGCAATAAATAAGTCGTGTAGTTAAGAATAATAATTCGGAGCTGCCATTTTTCAACTGGAGGAGGTGTTAGCTCAATTGCACGAGATATGTAGTTTAAAAACCTGAAAGCATGCTCAGCATAGCTAATAATGGAATTTGTTGCATATCCTCTCAAGATCATGTGCTCCACAAACGCTTGGTATGGTCTGTATAGATTACCTTCCTTGTCAGTAATCATTCCATCAATTGGTTGGCCGACCATGTAAAACGATTTATGTGCTGATTTGCTATTCATAAATAAAACTCTCCTATTAATCATTACTATAGTACAGAATTTTATATATGCAAATATACATTTGCGTACATAAATAAAAAAGTTTAACTTTAATCTATTCAAATATGGGGAAGAAGATGGATTTAAACGTAATAAAATAGATGGTTTATAAATAAGTTCTAGAAACGAAAAAAGACGCACTAGGCGTCTTTTTTCGTTAATGTGGTGGCCCCTCTGTGATTTGAACACAGGACCTACCGATTCTGGTTATCTAATACTTTCGTACTAGCCTGGACTATATCATCACCCTCATCTAATTATACTTTAGACGGTGGGGTGTCGGACGCTAGTGATGTATTAAACAGCAAGATCGTGCTGAACCATCTAGTCTCTGAACCTTCCTGATACGCTTATCAGGCTTGGCTGCTGATTGGCATGTTTCCAAAGAAACGAAGCTTTCCAGCAATTCATCCAATTTTTCCATATAACATTACTGCTATAGGTCACAATTACTTATGAGTCGGGCGCTCTAACCAACTGAGCTAAGGGGCCAAATTGTATTTTAAATATGCAAGTGATATTTACAAGCATATTAACGGCTCTGCCGTTTAATTACAAGGTATTGCACCTTGTTTTCTTTATTTTAACTATGCAAGTTCTATGTATACCACATAAGAACACTGGACCTACCGATTATGAGTCGGGCGCTCTAACCAACTGAGCTAAGGGGCCATTAAGATGTATTTAAAGCGATTAAGAATAAATAGCTTTATCAAAACGCGTGCAGTATAAGCATTTTTTATTTTATTGTCACCTACTGAGCTTTATTATTTTTTGTTTTATTGCCTATTCGATTAATTCTTAAGCAACTCCTGCTTTTTTCAATAATTAAAACCTAATCTTTGCAAATAAAAAGCTTAAAAGGTAAACGTTACCCCGGCATTAACTTCACTTTGAATCCATAAATCACTAGAGATTGAAATAGCACAATTTTCTTCATCACAAAAAATAGCACTGTCTGAGTTAAAGAGTGTGGCATATAGTCGGCCACCAAACCTCAAACTAAGGCTTTCGGTTACTGAAATTTTAGTCGCTAAACCTACATTCATAGAAAAACGTGTTTCATTAGCTAATAAGCTATCTTCAGGTGAAAAATGCGTTAAACCGAAACCACCCGTAATAAATAGCGGCACAGCTCCGTATGAAATAGGTACGTTGCCGCCTATATGAGCATAAGTTATGGCTAAATTATTATTACTTGCTACCGAGCCACCTAATAATGAAAACTCCGTGTTATTGTGACTGATAAGCACTTCACCTTGGCGTTTTCTGTCAACATTCCATGCAAACAATAACCCGTAGTTAATGTTTTCTGTTAACTTAACTGTCGAGGTTGTTCCAGCATCTTGGCTTTCAAAATCGCCGCCAAAGCGATAACCCATTAGCGGAGTAACTTCAAACTTACTCTCTTGTGCGGCATAAGCTTGGTTGGTCATAAAAGCGAGTGATATAAACAGTAACAAAACCAATAAGCGCGCGATAATTAACATAAGATTCCTTGCAAAAAAAAAGAGTAAATTAGTTAAACTAACTTACTCTTTTATCGCACTATTTTAAACTAATTTTGCTTTATATCGAGTCTCTACTCACCATCTAAGAAGCTTTTTAACTGCTCAGAGCGAGAAGGATGACGTAGCTTACGTAATGCTTTAGCTTCAATTTGACGAATACGTTCACGTGTAACATCAAACTGCTTACCAACCTCTTCTAAAGTGTGATCGGTATTCATGTCGATACCAAAACGCATTCTCAATACTTTAGCTTCACGTGCGGTTAAACCCGCAAGTACTTCATGGGTTGCCCCTTTAAGATTTTCAGATGTTGCTGAATCAACAGGTAGTTCACCACTGCCATCTTCAATAAAGTCACCTAAGTGTGAATCTTCATCATCGCCAATGGGTGTTTCCATTGAAATAGGTTCTTTAGCAATTTTTAATACCTTACGAATTTTATCTTCTGGCATAATCATGCGTTCAGCTAATTCTTCAGGTGTTGGCTCACGCCCCATTTCTTGCAGCATTTGACGAGAAACACGGTTTAATTTGTTAATGGTTTCAATCATGTGCACTGGAATACGAATAGTACGTGCTTGGTCGGCAATTGAACGTGTGATTGCTTGACGAATCCACCATGTTGCGTAAGTAGAGAACTTATAACCACGACGGTATTCAAACTTATCAACCGCTTTCATTAAGCCGATATTACCTTCTTGAATTAAATCTAAGAATTGTAAACCGCGGTTAGTGTACTTTTTGGCAATTGAAATAACTAAACGTAAGTTAGCTTCAACCATTTCTTTTTTCGCACGACGAGCTTTTGCTTCACCGATAGACATACGACGGTTAATATCTTTTATGCCGTGAATATTTAAATGGGTTTCTTCTTCGATTTGATTCAATTTGTAGATACAACGTTCTACATCTAATTCAATGTCACCTAGCTTACTTGAGTATGCATGACCTGCAGCTTTCTCTGCTTCAAACCAATTTTTTGAGGTTTCATTGCCTGGGAAAATTTTGATAAAAGTGGTTTTCGGCATTCCTGCGCCCATCACACAATGCTTCATAATTAAACGCTCTTGCACGCGTAATCTATCCATCATGCTGCGCATGTTTTTTACTAATTTATCAAATAATTTAGGAATTAAACGGAATTCTTTAAACACTTCAGCAACGGCATCAATAGCAGCTTGAGCGTCTTTATGGCCACGGCCTTTCTTAGCAATGATTTTGTGAGCTTTTTCATGCGCTTCACGTAAGGCAGTAAATTTCTCGCGTGCTAACTCAGGATCAGGACCGGTATCTTCTTCTTCCTCATCCTCGTCATCAGAATCATCATCGCCCTTATCTTCATCATCAAGATCTTCTTTTGATAATTCAGAGCCAACATGAGTTGCAGCCGCAGCAACATCTTCATCTTCTGCATCAGGGTCTAAAAAGCCAACAATAATATCAGTTAAACGAAGCTCTTCCGCTTCAAAGTTGTCCCACATATCAAGTAAATAATTAATCGCTGGTGGGTATTCAGAAACACTACGCTGTACTTCTTTAATGCCTTCTTCAATACGCTTAGCAATGACGATTTCGCCTTTGCGTGTCAATAACTCCACTGTTCCCATTTCACGCATATACATACGCACAGGATCAGTTGTTCGACCAATTTCGCTTTCAACAGTAGCAAGTGCTTGAGCTGCAGCTTCTGCCGCATCTTCATCAGTATTGGCCTCACTCATCATCAAGGTATCGGCATCGGGTGCGTTTTCAAACACCTGAATACCCATGTCATTGATCATACGAACAATGTCTTCTACTTGATCTGAATCGATAATATCTTGTGGGAGATGATCGTTAACTTGTGCAAACGTTAAATAACCTTGCTCTTTACCTTTGGTTATTAACTCTTTAAGTCTTGATTGAGGGGCTTGTTCCATTGACGAGTGTCCACCTGTATATTGTAAATTAGGGTAGCAATGCCGCGCACTAGTGCTGCATAACAAAGCCGCGCATTATAGCGAATTTTTTGTGCTATTTCCAGTAATTAAAAGTCTTCTTTACTGGGTTTTATTCAAGTATAGCTGCTAGTAACTACGACGCATTAAGTATTGCTTGCAGCTCTTGTTTTTCTTGCTGAGTCATTTGTCCTGTACGAGCTTTTTGTAGCAATATTTCCGCGCGTTGTTCAACAAAATTATTGAGTAGCTTTTCTATGCTATCCAGAAAAACATCTGTCGCGGCATCGGCTTCAACATGATGTTGCCAACACATTAATTTTGCTAACTGCTTGCCTTGCTCAGTATCACGAAAATATTCCAATAACTGTGGCGTTTTAATATCAGGGTTTTGCTGACATAAACTCAACAGTTGATTTAATAAAGCAACACCGGGAATATCTAATGGCTGTAAAATAGATATATCATCTAACGAGTTTACTATATGGGGATGTTCTAGCAATAATGCAATAGCCAATCTAACGGGCGTAACTTTGGTGTTAGCTTTAGGTTTTTTAATGGCGGCATTTGCATTGTTACGTTTATTTAATTTCGCTAAAAGCTGCTCACTGCCGGTACCAAAATTGTTGGCAATATCATTGATAATGGCATCTTTTAACACACTTTCTGGTAGTTTTGCTAAATAGGGTTGGAATGATTCAACTAAGGCGGCTCGACCTTCTAATGAATTCATATCTACTTGCGACATAAGATGATCAAACAGAAATTTTGACAATGGCATAGCTTGAGCAAGTATTGTTTCAAACGCTTGCTGACCTTTTTCACGAATTAATGAGTCAGGATCTTCACCGTCAGGTACAAAAACAAATTTTAGTGAGAAGCCATCACGAATTAATGGTAAAGCATTTTCCATCGCTCGCCATGCAGCATCGCGCCCTGCTCTATCACCATCGTAACAACAGATCACTTCTTTTACCGTGCGAAACATTGTTTGTAATTGTTCAGAGGTTGTCGCTGTTCCTAATGAGGCGACCGCATAATCAACGCCATGCTGTGCCAAAGCAACAACATCCATATAGCCTTCAACAACCACTAAACGTTGTAGATTTTTGTTGGCTTGCTTAGCCTCATAAAGGCCATACAATTCTTGGCCTTTATGATAAATGCGTGTTTCTGGTGAGTTCAAATACTTAGGTTTTTCATCTCCTAACACTCGACCACCAAAACCAATCACTCGACCGCGCTTGTCGCTAATAGGAAACATAATGCGACCGCGAAACCTATCATAAGGCCTGTTTTTATCACCTTGAATCGCCATACCTAAATCAACTAATTGTTGATTGGCTTGGCCATTAGCTGAAAAAACTTTCATCATGCCATCCCAGGCATCACTGACATAACCGATACCAAAGCGTTTAACTACTTCACCACTTAAGCCGCGGCCTTTTAAGTAATCAATGGCTGTTTTTTTGTCTGTTGCTACTTTTAGTTGCTGTTGATAAAAGCGACTAACTTGGTTCATTAACTCGTAGTCATCTTGTTTTTGTTGATAAATTTGTTGTTGGCGACGTTGCTCTGCCGGGCTGGCATTATTTTCTTCTCGCACCACTTCCACGCCACAGTGACTTGCCAGTTCTTCAATGGCATCAACAAAATCAAGCCGGTCAAATTCCATTAAAAATGAAATGGCATTACCGTGTTCTCCACAACCAAAACAGTGATAAAACTGCTTGTCATGACTGACGGTGAAAGAGGGGGATTTTTCATTATGAAAAGGACAACAAGCTTGATAATTTTTACCGGCTTTTTTCAGGGGTACACGGGCATCTACTAGCTCAACAATGTCGGCACGTGCCAATAAATCATCAATAAATTGTCGAGGGATACGTCCGGCCATGCTGTAAAAAGTTACCTGCTATAGAAATGGAAGGCATTTATTGTACACAAAACAAAATACAATAGTTGCGATATTTTCACTGAATTTTGGCAAATAAAAAACCGTAACAACCTAAGTCATTACGGCTTATTCAATACGATTATTGGCCTTTACTTTTTAAAAAAGCTAATTAAGTGCTGCACGTACTTGGCCGCTTACTGCACCCATGTCTGCTTTGCCTTGCATTAATGGCTTTAACACCGCCATAACTTTACCCATGTCAGCCATTGAGGCGGCACCAGTATCTTTAATAGCGTTATTAATTAAATCGTTAATCTCTGCATCATTAAGTGGCTGAGGAAGAAAAAACGCTAAAGTGGTTATTTCTTCAGCTTCTTTTGCCGCTAATTCGTCACGACCACCGTCAGTAAACATTTTGATAGACTCTTTACGCTGTTTAACCATTTTGGTTAAAACGGCAGTAACATTGTCATCAGTTGCTTCGGTGTTGTGATCAATTCCAGCTTGCTTAATCGCAGATAAAGCCATACGGATAACACCAAGACGTAATTTGTCTTTGGCGCGCATGGCATTTTCATTTCATCTTTGAGTTGAATTAGTAGTGACATCTAATAGGCTCTAAAGGTTACTAAGGTCATTCTTAAAAAAGAATAGTCTTAGTACATGCGAATGCGACGAGCATTCTCACGAGAAACTTTTTTAGCCGCACGTTTAACTGCAGCTGCTTTTTTACGTTTACGTTCCCAAGTTGGCTTTTCATAACATTCGCGACGACGAACTTCTGAAAGGATACCTGCTTTTTCACATGAACGTTTAAAACGACGTAGTGCTACGTCAAATGGTTCGTTTTCTCTTACTTTAATTACTGGCATGTACTGTATTACCTTAGTATGTATCTATATAAATCGGCGTTGAACTTCGATTTCACTCGCTTTTTTAGCTAAATAAAATCTTGTCTACACCCGCTCTATTAAAAATGGGTGACGTATTCTACTGCTAAGTACTTAATGATGTAAAGGCTAATTTGTTTGGTACTAACAAATAAACTAGCGAAATAAAAAAATGCTAGGTAAAATCCTCCCACTTAACTCTATCCACCTTATTTTTGAGACCATATTGTATGCGAATTTTAGGTATCGAAACTTCCTGTGATGAAACGGGCATTGCCATTTATGATGACGAACAGGGCATCATGGCACACCAGCTTTATAGCCAAATTGCTGTGCATGCTGATTACGGTGGCGTAGTACCAGAGCTTGCCTCACGAGATCATGTTCGCAAAACTATCCCTTTAATTAAAGCCGCATTAAAAGACGCTAACTTAACACCACAAGATTTAGACGGTGTTGCTTATACCGCAGGTCCAGGGCTTGTTGGTGCATTATTGGTGGGTTGCTCAATTGGCCGAAGCTTGGCTTACGGCTGGGATTTACCCGCCGTGCCCGTGCACCACATGGAAGGACATTTATTAGCGCCAATGCTAGAAGATGATGTGCCTGAGTTCCCTTTTGTTGCCTTATTAGTGTCAGGCGGACATACCATGTTGGTGCGCGTTGACGGTATTGGTCAATATAAATTATTGGGGGAGTCGGTTGATGATGCCGCGGGGGAAGCCTTTGATAAAACCGCCAAATTATTAGGTTTAGATTATCCGGGTGGCCCTGCGCTATCTAAAATGGCAGAAAGTGGTGTAGCAAATCGCTTCAAGCTGCCGCGCCCTATGACCGACAGGCCGGGCTTAGATTTTAGCTTTAGTGGCTTAAAAACGGCGGCAAGCACGTTAGTTAGAAAAGAGTGTACGTCTCCCGAGGGACTAGAACTTAATACAACAGAGCTTAAGCAAACTCATGCTGATATTGCCCTAGCCTTTCAACAAGCCGTAGTAGATACCTTGGCGATAAAATGTAAACGGGCGCTAAAACAGGAAAACCTGAGCCGTTTAGTGATTGCTGGTGGTGTTAGTGCCAACACGGCATTGCGTGAAAAATTAGCCATGACCACTAAAAAATTAGGTGGCAGTGTCTTCTACCCTAGGCCTGAATTTTGTACCGACAATGGCGCCATGATCGCTTATGCAGGCTTACAACGGTTAAAAGCAGGCACGCACGCCGACTTAACCTTTAAAGCACACCCTCGCTGGTCGTTGGATAGCTTACCCGCAGTGTAACGAGATTTAATCGCGCTGTGTAAGGGAAGGTAATCAAACTTATTGAGCGCGAACAAGTTCCTGCCTACGATCCAACTGCAGTAAGCTAGGTAAAAAGATTAAGGTGAATATTGTACTAACACTCATACCACCGACAATCACGGCAGCAATACCTCGATAAAGCTCAGCCCCCGCGCCCGGCACTAATAATAAAGGTAACATACCGCAGATACTGGTTAAGGTACTCATTAAAATGGGTCTTAACCTTAACCTTACCGCTTGTTCAACAGCGTCATGGCGAGACAAACCTTCTTTCTCACCTTGTCTTGTTTGGTACACTAATAAAATAGCATTATTAACCACAAGTCCCAGCAGAATGATAAAGCCTATCATGGTCAATAAGTCTAAAGGCTGAAATATCACTAGATTAGTTAGCTGCAAAAAGCCAATGCCACCAATAGTGGCAAGCGGAATAGTTAATACCACCAGCAAACTGTCTTTAAACGATTGAAATAAGGCCGCCATTAATAAAAAAAGGATAATCAACGCCAACATGAAGCTTTGGCTCATGCTAGTTAATGCTTCGGTTAATGCTTCAGCACTACCGCGATAATTCACCGTGGCAAGACCACCGCCTTCACCGATAACATCAGCAGATAAAACCGCCATAATAGCAGGCTCGGCTTGTATTTTTATTTGTGCTATTGCCTCTTCTAAACTTAAGTCATCGGGTGGGGTAACTCGCAAGGTTATAGTACGTTGTCTGTTGACTCGCCTAATTGAGCTTGGTCCTGCCGTGCGAACAATTTCAACGAGTTCGCCTACGGGTTGAACACCTGCATTAGGGGTATATAAAGGAATAGCGGCTAATTCTTCTGGCGACTGCCAATCGGTGCTGCGAAGAAATACATCTAAACGTTTTTGACCATTGAAGAAATCACCAACATACAAACCTGTACCAAGCGAACGGGAAATAGCCGCAACTTCTGAACGATTCCAACCCGCTTCAGCCATGCGCCTTTCATTAGGGATCATACGTAGTTCAGGTTCCGCTAATGTTAAGCCCGGTGAAGGTTGAATTTGCGCACCAGCCAATGTTTGGCTAATAGTGTCATAGCCCACTTGAGCGGCTTTTAATAAAGTGTCGACATCATTACCTTGAATATCGACATCAATTCTTCTACCGCCACCAAGGCTTTGAAATATTTGCGACTGTGAAGCAAATGCCATAGTGTCAGGGAAACCTTGCAGAAATTCAGTATTGATCACCTCAATTATTTTACCAATATCATTAGCATCTTGCGCATGGCCGCCCATAAAACCAAAACTACCAAAAAAACCCATCCAAGTGTGGGCGATTTTAGGCTCTTTTTCGCCGGTTAAATAAGGGGTTATACGACGGTTTATTTCATCACTCATTTCAAAGCGTGCTGCAGGGTAACTTAACCCTGGCGGTGGTAAAATAAAGGCTTGAAATTGGTTTTGATTGCCTTTGGGTAAATAGTCTATCTTAGGAAACAACAACCAACTACCGCCGAAAGACAGTAACATTAGGCCAAAGATCCAAGCATAACGTTTAGCTGGCGTGCTGGTAATTCGCATAATACCTTGAGTGATATTACGCCACCAATGGGCATGCGGGTCTTTTTCGTTAACCTCGGCTAATAATTTTCGAGCTGCGGTCGGTAAAACGGTGACCGCAATAATTAATGACGCGACTATAGCCACCGCAATAGTAATGGCTAAATCAGCAAATAACTGCCCAGAAACGGCTTCTAAAAAAGCAATAGGTAAGAAAATAGCCACTGTGGTAACCGTTGAAGCGATCAACGCGCCCCAAACTTGCGTCGCCCCTTGTAGTGAGGCCGTTTCTGGCGCTTCACCTTTTTCCCGTAATCGAACAATATTTTCTAACACCACAATGGCGGCATCTAACACCATACCCACCGCAAACGCCAACCCCGCCATAGAAATAATATTCAAGGTTCGATCAGCAACATACATAACAATAAGCGTAACCACTAATGAAATAGGAATAGATAACGCAACAATTAGCGTTGCCCTAAATTTACGTAAAAACCACCATAAAACGATGATTGCTAGGCCGACGCCCATGAGCAAATTATTTCTCACCAAAGCCATTGAACGATTAATGTAGATGGTTTCATCAGACATTTGGATCATTTGCAAGCCAACACGTTTTAATGGCCCGTTATTAAGCTCACTCATTGCCGCTTGTAAATCGTCCATCACTTGAATAACATTGACCCCTTGCTCTGCCTGCGCATTCATCGCTATAGCAGGTTCACCATCAAGGGTTAATATACCCGTTCTGTCTTGTAGAGTTTGTTCAACAGTGGCAACATCACGCAATAAAATAGGTTGCCCGTCACGCCAATCTAGCACCATTGCGCCTAACTGTTGTGCGCCATATTTGCCCGAAAACCTTAAGGTATATTTTCTGCGCCCTACTTCATTAAAGCCACCCGAGGTATCGCTATTATTTGCTAAAGTAGTCGCAAGATCAGGAATATTTAATCCTAAAGCTGCGGCTTTGTAGGGATCAAAGGTAACTCTTAATTCAGACAACAAACCACCAAAAACATTGGTTTTTGAAATACCTGCGACACGCTCTATGCGAGTTTGAATTACCTCTTCAACATAATCTTGATAGCTAACAATATCCCGTTTATTGTCAACTAAAGGTTTTAAAGCAAACCAAGCAATGGCATCAAAGGTGCTATCGCCACCAACAGAAATAACAGGCTCAGTTGCATCCGCAGGATAATTAGGCACTTGATTTAAAGCGCTCATTACATCAATTAAAGCACGCTCTAAATTTATCCCTGATTTATAACGTAAGGTAATATTACCGCTGCCTTGATTAGAGCTAGAAGTCAATAAATCTAAACCTTGCAAGCCCTTCAATACATCTTCTTGTCGTTCAATAATTTCAGCTTCCATTTCTTCAGGAGCAGCAGAGCGCCAACCTGTAGAAATACTAATTTCAGGCTTACTGATATCTGGGGTTAATTGCACCGGCAACTTAAACAAACTAATAGCGCCAAATAACGCCACCAATAACACAGCAACAATAACCGCCGTTGGATTTTTAAGCGCTGACGACGTTAAACTCATTACTGGCTCCCTTTGCCATTTTGCTTACTGACGGCAATGCTGTCGGCGGCTTTGCCATCCGCATCTTTATTGTCCTGCTCTATACCACCAGAGATCAGTTTATGATTGTTATTTTTAATGACCACACTTTGACCGCTTTGTAAGCGCTCTGCGCCACGAATTATAATTAAATCACCGTCACTAATTTCAGTGGTAGATGAGGTACTTGAAATAGCCACTAAATCATCCATGCCAATACCTACGTCAACCGGTATTTGCTCAGCAATAACGCCTTTATCGGTTTTATTGACGCGAAAAACACTAACGCCATCACGACGCAATACTAGCGCATCACGAGGCACAGCTAATGCCATAGCACTAAGACCATTGGCCACTTTTGCCTTAATATTTAAACCAATAGGCCAGTCAAATGTTGACATATCTAAGCGCACTTCCATTAAATGAGAACGAGCGTTAGCAACTGGCACTAAAGCTTTAATGTTGGCACTGCCGCTGCCCAAGGGAGATTCAACCACTAACTGTTTGGCTTGTTTTAAAAATTGATAAGCAACAATAGGCGCAAACACTGTGGCTTCACGGTTTGCTGTTTCAACCAAACGTACAATAGCGCTGCCGTTATCAACATATTCGCCTAAGCTAGCAATACGCTGTGCGATAATGCCAGCAAAGGGCGCTTTTAATTGCGTGTAAGCTAGATCTTGCTCCGTTCTAGCCAACCTTGCTTGCGCCGCAATAACATCACCTTTAGCAATATCTCGCTCCGAAATAGCTTTATCTAATTCTGTGGCAGGAGACAGGTTTTGCTTAACCAATAGTGTCTTACGGGTAACTTCAGACTCTAAAAAACGCAAACTTGCGCGACTATTGAGTACATTAGCTTGCTCTTCTTTAAATAAAATCTTCAGCTGTTTATCGTCAATACCAGCAATAACATCGCCTTTATTCACTCTGGCGCCAATGGCAGATAAACTGATTAACCGACCAGAAATTTCTGCCGCGATATCGGCATCATTTTGACTAACCACAGTACCCGACACCCAAACTACCGGAGCTAACGAGGTTATTTTGGCGCTAATAACATTAACATTAGCTGGCGGAAACTGTTGCGCCGATACGGCCAGAGTAAAAGAAAAGCTCAACACAGACATAAAAAGAAGTTTGATTACTTTGTTCATAAAATGCCTAAAATAAATACGCTATTCATTAAAGTTAATTTTAGTCGATATTTTGCTTTCTTTGCCTTTAAATAGGCGAATTATATTGTCTTTATGTCTAAATATAATTAAACCGCTCAGCATTAGCGTAGGGTAGACATAGATAGGTTTAAGTAGAAACACATAAAATGGTGCCATAAACACCGTCACAATAGCTGCCAAGCTTGAGTATTTTGTTAACTTAGCCACCGCCAGCCAAGTAACTATTAATAAGGTACCTAAGCCTAGACCTATGGGTAATAATGTCCCCAATGCTGTCGCTACCGCTTTGCCACCTTGAAAATTAAAAAACACTGGATACATGTGCCCTAAACAGGCAAAAACACCAATAACCCCCAAATATAAAGGCTCTTGCTCACCAAGATGAGCATATAAGAAATAAGCGCCCCAAACGGGAATTGTACCTTTTAGAATATCAAGCAATAACACAGTGCCAGCGGTCAGCTTATTACTCATTCTCAAGACATTAGTTGCACCCGGATTATGAGAGCCAGTCGTTCTAGGATCAGGTAAACCTAATAACCTGCATATCAAAATGGCACTAGAAATTGAACCTATTAAATAGGCAGCAACAATCATGGCAAGGGTCAATAGCAGCATGGCAATGAAAAATCATAAAAAATTAACATTATTCTTCATTCTATCTTGTTATCTGCTAGTTTTTCTACTGCCACGCAGGTAAACTCGCTTTTTATTTTGTAATAATTGTGATTAACAGGCTGAAAATGGACAAGGTTTTTATTAAAGGTTTGCATATTCAAACCACCATTGGTTTTTTTCAATGGGAAAAAGAGATAAAGCAGACGCTGGTGATCGACGTAGCTATGGCTTGGGATACCGCTAAAGCAGCCGTTAATGATGAATTAGCAAAAACCTTAGACTATGCTGAAATTTCAACCGCCATTGAAACCTTTGCCAACAATAATCCCGTGGATTTATTGGAAACATTAGCGGAGCGCATGGCGGCATTTTTAATGACGCAATATCATATCCCTTGGTTGCAACTTAAAATAGGTAAACCGGGTGCGGTTCATAATGCTGACACGGTCGGT
Organism: Colwellia sp. 39_35_sub15_T18; assembly: GCA_002162675.1. Lineage (GTDB taxonomy): Bacteria > Pseudomonadota > Gammaproteobacteria > Enterobacterales > Alteromonadaceae > Colwellia. The sequence goes on from MAAE01000052.1 coordinate 45,231, forward strand.
GTTGAAATTGAACGTGGTCAGCTTACGCCAATTCAACTTGGTCATGAAAAATAAAATCATGGCTGAAATATACATATCATTAGGCAGCAATGTTGAGCGTAAATATCACATAAAATGTGGCCTTACAGCGCTAGCATACGCTTTTAACTTGCCATTTGACGCACTTAAACTCTCATCACTGTTTGAAAGTGACGCGGTTGGTTTCAACGGCAAGCCTTTTTATAACATGGTGGTCGGTTTATCTTGTCAACACAATGTCGAGCAAGTGGCTATTATGTTGCGTGAGATAGAATTTAGTTATGGCCGTAGCGTTAATGCTAAAAAATTCAGCCCGCGCACGTTAGACCTTGATCTACTCCTCTTTGATGATTTAATTACCGAAATCCCGGCGCAATTGCCACGCGATGAAATAGACAAAAATGCTTTTGTACTATGGCCATTAAGTGAAATTGCCCCTACTTTAATACATCCCTTACTTAATAAAAGTTATCAAGATTTGTGGCAAGATTACGATAAAAAGAGTCAGCAGTTAAGCATTGTGGAAAAATGTTGGTAAACAAAAAGTAGAGTACCTTGGCGCTCTCAGTGGTAAAATTTTTAACTGAATAAATGTAATATATCAATGATTAATATTGGACTATCCCTCAACCTACAAGGAGTATAAAAGAGCAAATGAGTACTTTAGAAATAATTATTTTGGCACTACTGCAAGGCTTAACGGAATTCTTGCCTATTTCCAGCTCTGCTCACTTAATACTGCCCTCACAAATTTTAGGTTGGCAAGACCAAGGTTTAGCTTTTGATGTTGCGGTACATGTCGGCACTTTATTAGCGGTAATGCTGTATTTTCGTAAAGAATTAGGCGCTATGTCGGTCGCTTGGTTGGGCACGGTGAATATTGGCCCAGCTAAAAATAACAGCGATAGCCAAGTAAATTTTGAAGGTAAGTTAGCGTGGTGGATTATTTTTGCCACCATTCCCGCGGGTTTATTTGGCTTATTGGGTAAAGATTTAATTGAAGAGCATTTACGCTCCGCACTAGTAATTGCGGCAACCACGCTACTGTTTGGCTTTTTACTCGGTTTTGCCGATGTTAAAGCGGGTCATAGAAACAGCCACAAACCGCTAGAGAAACTTGGCTTTAAAGGAGCAATGTTAATTGGCTTAGCACAAGCTGTGGCGTTAATTCCCGGCACTTCTCGCTCAGGCATAACCATGACCATCGGCTTAATGTTAGGTTTGTCTCGTGATAATGCCGCACGCTTTTCTTTTTTACTGTCAATTCCTGCCATTGCGATGGCTGGCAGTTATTTAACATTAAAGCTAGTATTATCAACCGAAGGTGTTGACTGGCAAGCAATAGGCCTTGGTAGCTTACTGGCTTTTGTCAGTGCTTATGCTTGTATTCATTACTTTCTTATTCTATTAAATAAAATAGGCATGATGCCTTTTGTTATCTATCGTTTAGTTTTAGGCGTGGGCTTATTATGGTTTATTCTTGGCTAAAAGAGCTTAGTTACCATAAACTTGTTATAAAATATGAGTTAAAACATTAGTTATAACATTAGTTATAAAAAAGTAGTTAAAAAACATTCGTAAAAAAATAAAGTGTGAATTCAAATATGATTGCAATTACCCTAGAAAACTTTCAACAAGTTGTGTTGGATGAATCAAAAAACAAATTAGTGTTAGTGGCATTTTGGGCTGCGCAAATACCTGAAAGTGTTGAGCTAAAAGATAAGTTAGCGGCAAAAGTAGCGCCATTTCCCGAACAAATGCTAATGGCGACGGTTGATTGTCAAACCGAACAACAAATTGCCCAGCAATTTGGCATTCAAGGCTTGCCTACAGCAATACTCGTTAAAGATGGACAACCCCTTGATGGTCTATCAGGTCCGCAAACGGATGAAACGATTGCCACCTTTTTGGATAAACATCTACCCAAGCAAGAAGACTTATTACTCGCACAAGCACAAAATTTGTTCACCGAAAGCAATTTCAATGAGGCGTTAAAGGTAATAAGCCAAGCGTATCAAATTAATAATGAACGTGCCGACATCAAGCTACTACTCGCCGATATCAACATTCAGCTCGGTAAGACTGAGGATGCGCAAACATTGCTTGATGGCATCATGATGGTCGATCAAGGCAGTTACTACCAAGCATTATTGGCAAAATTAGAATTGGCTAGCCAAGCGGCGAACTCGCCCGAGATCCAAGCATTAGAAGCACAATTGACCACTAAACCTGATGATATTGAACTTAAACACCAGCTTGCGGCACAATATAGCCAAGTGAATCGTCATGAAGATGCCTTGCTATTATTATTTAGATTAATGCAGGCAGGCGATACAGAAACTAAAGAGGCGAGCAAAACATTGTTTTTAGATGTATTAAAGTCATTACCTGACGGTGATGCCATAGCGACAAAGTACCGCCGTAAATTATATACGCTAATGTATTAGTTTCGAGAAAGCAAAGTTTCGAGTTGCGAAGAAAATAGAGATAAGCACTTCGTTACTCGAAACTCGCAACTGCTGTTATGGTAAATGCTCACTGGCTAGGTAATCATTATGTTGATTTGGGCATTTCTTATGGCAAATGCTCACTGGCTAGGTAATCATTATGTTGATTTGGGCATTTCTTATGGCAAATGCTCACTGGCTAGGTAATCATTATGTTGATTTGGGCATTTCTTATGGCAAATGCTCACTGGCCAAATAATCATGCGACTGCATTTCTTGTAGTCGACTTAAGCAGCGTTTAAATTCAAAGGCTAAATTGCCACCACTATATAAATCTTCAAGAGCGGTTTCAGCTGAAATAATCAATTTGACATTACGCTCATAAAACTCATCAACCAAGGCAATAAAACGTCTGGTGCTGTCGTCACTTTCGCGCCCCATTTGTTTTACATTAGCCATTAATACTGTGTGATATAACTGGCTAATTTCCATATAGTCACCTTGGCTACGGGCACTTTCACAAAGCACTGAAAAGTCGAAATAAACAACACCATCAGAAACAGAAACAGTTGCTAACTGTCGGTTATTAATTTCAATATCAACCCCCTCTTTACCTACCTCACAAGAAAGCTGCTTGAAATAATGATGTAAGTTATCATTCGCTTGTTGATCTAATGGGTAATGATAAATTTCAGCTTGCTCTAAGGTACGTAAACGATAATCAACACCACTATCAACATTGACAATGTCGGTGTGTTCATTAATCAATTTTATTGCCGGTAAAAAACGCTCTCGTTGTAAACCATTGCGATAGAGTTCATCGGGAATAATATTTGAAGTTGCCACTAAAGTGACATTGCGGGCGAATAATTCTTCAAATAAAGCCCCTAAAATCATGGCATCGGTAATATCAGAGACAAAAAATTCATCAAAGCAAATAATACGGGTTTCTTGCGCAAACTTTTTAGCAATAATTTTTAAGGGATCAGACTGACCAGTTAGCCCTTTTAGCTCTTGATGTACCCTATGCATAAAGCGATGAAAGTGGACGCGCATTTTATTTTCAAAGGGTAAACAATCATAAAAGGTATCAACTAAATAGGTTTTCCCTCGGCCCACTCCACCCCAAAAATACAACCCTTTTACTGGTTTTATTTCGGGTTTGGCATAAACCTTTTTCCAGCGATTAAGTACTTTTTTAAAGCTTGAAACTGCAACGGGCTTAGCTTGCAGGTCTTCATATAACCGTTGCAATTGATTCACCGCGTTTTCTTGTGCCGCATCAAAAAGAAAATCATCTCGTGTTAAATCTTGCTTATACTTATCAATAGGGGTGAGTTTTATCATCAAGGAACCATATTTATTGGGGTATTTTATTTACTATTAGCTAATACCAATCACACAAACTAAGTAATCATTTCTACTTGTTAAAATTAATAATTACTACGTATAAAATAGGTTACTTAATTAATGTAACTGGCATAACTGAAAAAGAATTTGCTGACAATGTATTTATATAAACACATTGTTTAGGTAATATTGTAAACTATCAAGGCAGTATTTTTTTACTCTTTTTTAATTTTATTTCCAATAAACCTAAGGTAACCCTATGACAGTAGTAACTGCATTAATTGTTTTCATTGTCGGCAGCATTGTTGGTTTTTTTACTAATCATTTTGTATCGTCTGCTAACCAAGAGCAACGTAAACTAGCTGAACAAGTGAATAAAAGCGAGGCCGCATTAGCGCAATATAAATTAGATGTTGCCGACCACTTAGCAAGCTCCGCTAACTTGTTAGATCAAATGAATTCAACCTGCCAAACCGCCATGAAGCAAATGGAAGAAAGCACCCAGCTATTACAACGCGCAACAACAAGTGATGTTGACGGCATGCCATTTTTCTCACAAGAAACCCAGCAACAACTGGCTCAAACAGCAGGATTAAGACACCCAAAACGCGCTAGCAAAAATGTTGCAACCGCAACAGAAGCACCACTAGACTATTCTGGTGAAGCCAGCGGATTATTTGTTGATGAAAAACAGCGAACGTCAAGCGCTGACTAACCATAAACTAAGCAGCCAGAAATAAAGTGTTACAAATAGCAAACTCGCCGAGATGAACTAAGTGTGTTTGCTTATGTCTATTTTAGGGTCTGTTTACCAATGTGGTAATATTTTTAAGTTTTAGGAGAATTCTTCCGTATGAAAAAAATGTCCCTTGCCCTTAACGCCGTCATTCTTTCTAGCTCTTTAGTTTTAGCAAGCGCACCTACCATGGCTGCATGGCCTAGCGCTGTTGATGGTCAAACAATGCCTAGCCTTGCACCAATGCTTGAGAAAGCAACCCCAGCGGTGGTGAGCATCGCCGTTAAAGGTACTCATGAAGTAAAGCAAAGTGTGCCTAACATCTTTAAGTTTTTTGGCAATCCTGGTCAAAACCCAAACCAAGCACAGCAACGTCCTTTTCGCGGTTTAGGCTCTGGTGTCATTATTGATGCCAAAGAAGGTTATGTCGTCACTAACAATCATGTTGTTGATAACGCAGATGAAATCATAATTACCTTAAAAGATGGCCGTCAAATTGAAGCAAAAAAAATAGGCTCAGATGCCGATAGTGATATTGCCCTGTTGCAAATTGACGCCGACAATATTAACGAGATTAAAATTTCAGATTCAGATGAATTACGTGTCGGTGATTTTGCCGTCGCTATTGGTAGCCCGTTCGGTTTAGGCCAAACTGTTACCTCAGGCATTGTCAGTGCTTTAGGCCGAAGCGGCTTAGACATCGAAAATTATGAAGACTTCATCCAAACTGACGCCGCTATCAATAGCGGTAATTCAGGTGGCGCATTAGTGAATTTACGAGGTGAACTCATTGGTATCAATACCGCAATTTTAGGCCCTAATGGCGGAAATATCGGTATTGGTTTTGCTATTCCTAGCAATATGATGCACAACTTAGCCAAGCAAATCATTGAATTTGGTGAAGTGCATCGCGGTGTTTTAGGGGTGTCTGGACGTAGCGTTAACAGTGAAATTGCCAAAGCAATGGAGCTTGAAACTAACCAAGGTGGCTTTATAGAACAAGTAATGCCTGACTCTGCCGCTGATGATGCTGGCATTAAACCTGGCGATGTTATTATTGAAGTGAACGGTAAAAAAGTAAAAACCTTTAATGAATTACGCGGTAAAATTGGCTCTATCGGCGCAGGTAAAAAAGTTAAATTAACCGTCATCCGCAATGGCGATGAAGAAAAATTTACGGTGACATTAAAACAATCGCAGGTAAGCAACATTGCAGCAGCAGGCATTCATCGCATGTTTGAAGGTGCCAAGTTAGAGAATAGCGCTAACAATAAAGGCGTTAGCATTAGCGAAGTGGCTGATAACTCACCAGCGCAGATGGTTGGTTTACATTCAGGTGATTTAATTACCGCCATTAATAAAACTCGCATCAATAATATTGCCGATTTACGCAGCTATTTAAAAGACAGAAAAGGTGTTTTCGCGCTAAATATTATTCGCGATAACTATTCACAATATTTAATGATTAGGTAGTGATATAAAAATTGTATTAATTCAGCTTGAAAAGCAGCACCACAGAGAACACCGAGGCAGGTTATATGCCTCATGCATGACCTAAGTGATCTACATATATGTAGGCCTTGCTGCGCACTACACCGAGCCTACACAAAGATAGCAAAACCTCTGTGTAGGCTCGAAGAGCCCTCTGTGAAGCATAGCGGCTCGGTGGTGTAAAATTAAAGGCTAGTGAAAACGTATTTACTCCGTTTAAAAAACAGTTACGTGGAAACTAATCTTTAATTCTCGCTGAATCCAGCATCTTGAGGTAACATTGCTATATAACAAAAAATACTGCCGTGTTGGAACTCTCTTTTGAAATTAAAATCCGCATTAAAATACATCTTAAACGCTATAAGTTACGGAATACTTTTTGCTGTTGCCTTTTTATTATTAGTACCCAGTTCAAATACCAACTCGCTATTACAGCAATTATTTAATCAAAAACAGCAAACACCCGCACCACTTTCTTATGCGAAAGCCGTGAGTTTAGCTAGTCCTGCCGTTGTTAATATTTATTCAGATGAAATTCAATCTAACCCCGGCTATGGCAAAAAAGCGCGCAAATCGATTCGCTTAGGATCAGGTGTGGTTATGGATAGCAACGGTTATATTTTAACCAACTTACACGTTATTCAAAATGCTGATTTAATTCGAGTGTTACTACAAAGTGGTCAAATTTTTCCTGCCCAGTTAATTGGTTTTGATCAAGTGACCGATTTAGCGGTATTAAAAGTCAACGCCAGTAATTTACCGGTTATTCCGCAAAAAGCCGAACAACAATCTTTAGCGGGTGATATCGTCTTAGCCATAGGTAATCCGCTCAACTTAGGGCAAACAGTAACCCAAGGCATTATTAGTGCCACCGGTCGCAACGGCTTAAGTAACACCAGCTATTTAGATTTCCTGCAAATGGATGCCGCTATTAATGAGGGTAATTCAGGTGGTGCACTGGTCAATAGCAATGGCGTATTAGTGGGTATTAACTCACGTAAGTTTACCCAATCAAACCCACAGCTAAATATTCAAGGAATTTTCTTTGCCATACCTTACCAGTTGGCTGACAAGGTTATGCGTGAAATCATTGCCAATGGCCAAGTGGTACGTGGTTGGCTTGGTATTTCAGCAGACCGCTACTTAAGCGATGTAAAAGGCTTTATTGTACAAGCCGTTAACCCTAACAGCCCAGCGTTTACTGCCAATATTCAAGCGGGCGATGTTATTTACCAAATAGGTGATGTGCCCATCGAAAGTATTACTCAAGCATTAGATATTGTTGCTGAAACCAAGCCAAATACCGCCTTGTTATTCAAGTTATATCGCCAAGGAAAAAGCCTTGAGACCACAGTAGTCATTAAAGAATTTAAAAACTAAGGTGTAGTAGTTCATCTATGGTTTTACAATTTTCAAAGTACTTTCTGCCTAAGTGACCATGAGTAAAACCGGCTATACTAGATGATGTTTTTAATATTAATAAAACTAATGTAGTATAAGTGAGTTAACTCATAAACTAACACCTGAAGATATCCCTGTTAGCTATAGGTAAACCTATGAATTACCATCAATTATTACCTAAACAATCTGGCTTTACCCTAATTGAACTAGTAATAGTTATTGTGTTGCTAGGAATATTATCTGCTACAGCCCTACCTAAATTTTTAGACTTGACCAAGGAGACTGAGCAAGCAGTCTTTGACACAAATCTAGGCTCGGTAAAAAGTGCAGTCAAGATGTATCACTTACAATGGCGAGCTAAAGGTCAGCCTGATTCAGCCTTTGGTATTTTTTCAAGTATACCATCAGAGCAAGGATATCCCGCTGGGGGTTCAAATCTGGCAACTGCATTTGAAAGTGATTGCGACATTATTTGGTACGACCTTTTGCAAGACAACGCGCCAAGTTTAGGGTTTATTACAGGCTCAAATGGTTGGTCCGCGTCTGTGTCAAATGATGATTGGGTGAGAAATGGCAGTCAACTTTCTGTAATAGGAGAAACCGAGGACATCTATTGTCACTTTGTTTATATAAAAGCTTATTTTGGTGGTTTTAGTGGAGAGTTGGGCGATAGAGTGCCCACCATCCAATACAACATCATAACTGGCGAAGTTGCTGCAATTGGCTGGCCTTACAGCCCCTAAACAGATTTTAACATTAAAAATATAGTAAGAAGTAAGTAATAAGTACTGCGATGGAGTGGTTAAGTCAGCTGCGTTAGAGATCTTCTGGGCTGCTTCTTATCAATATATCTCTCTAACTGAATGAAAGGCTAACTTAGCCAATTTCTTAATTGATAAAAGCGGTTTATCAATTGCTTAATGACTTATTTAGTGCACAAAGTTACCTTGCCACATATCTCAAAGTTATCAGTTAATGTAAACTCTATATTTGAATTTGTAAAAACAAATTTAGACTAGTACAACTAAACACATTTATCCACAATATATTGTTCCATTTCAGTGGCTGGTAGGGGTTTTGAAAAATAAAACCCCTGTCCGTATAAACAATCCATTTGTTGCAATAATTGTGCATCAGCTAAATTTTCAATACCTTCGCCAACCGTTACCATACGTAAATTAGTGGCTAAATCAATAATAGTTTTAATAATGGCTTTGTTACTTTTATGTTCATTGACGTTGCTGATAAATGAGCGATCTATTTTTAACACATCAATAGGAAAACGGTGTAAATAACTTAAACTTGAATAACCCGTGCCAAAATCATCCAATAATATTTTCACGCCCAACAACTTTAACGCTTTCATATTCGCTAAGACAATATCAGTATTTTCCAGTAAAGCTCGCTCAGTTAACTCAACTCTTAGGTGCTCAGGTTTTAATTCTGTTTGCATTAAAATTTTAGCTATATCATCGGGTAATGTCGGTCTAAAAAACTGCTTACAAAATAAATTACAACTGACATAAAGATCGTCTCGTAATAGTTTTTTTTGCCAAACTCTGAGTTGCTGACACGATTTTTGCAAAATTTGTAAATCAATCGCTTGTATTAAATGTGTCTCTTCCGCCAGTGGAATAAAATCGTCAGGATAAACAAAACCGCGTTTAGTACTTTGCCACCGAGCTAAAGCTTCAAAGCCTTGTAACTCTTCATTATCTAGTTTTAATATTGGCTGAAAGTAGGGTTCAAATTCTTGCCATTCAATCGCTTCTCTAATATCAGCCTCAAGGGTTAAGGCATTTTGCACCTTTTGGTGCATGCTAGCGTCAAAAACTTCATAGCGTCCTTTACCGCAATCTTTAGCATGATACATAGCCGTATCAGCATCACGCAGCATAGTATCTGCGTTATCGTAACGTTCATCGCTAAATAGAATACCAATACTTGTGCCAGTAAAAACAAGTTGGTTTTCAATGGTGAAAGGCTGCTCTAAAAATTCGGTAATACGTTGGGCAATTTCAAAAGCTTTGTTATTTGATTTAAGATCTTCAATCAAGATAACAAATTCATCACCGCCTAATCTGGCGACTGTATCTTTATCACGAACTATCGCTGACAGCTCACGCGCAATAAGTTTTAAAAGTACATCGCCCGCATGATGACCTAAGCTGTCATTAACCACTTTAAAGCGGTCTAAATCTAAAAAGAGAATAGCAAACGCTAATTCAGGCTTACGTTTATTACAAGCAATGGCATGATTGAGTAAATCAATAAAAACAGCTCGATTAGGTAGCCCCGTTAAACTATCGTGACTTGCGGTGTGTTTTAATTTTTTTTCAGCTTGTTTACGTTGTACTATTTCTTCTTCAAGTGCCAGCGTTCTTAATTTAACTTGCTGCTCTAACAATTCATGACTTTGACGTTCAATATCTAATGCCTCACGTCGCTTAATAGCGCTAGAAACATGGGTGGAAACAAAGTTAAGTAATTCGGCATCTTGTTGAGTATAGGTGGTATCAGTATCGTAGCTTTGCAGCACCATAACCCCAAGCAATTGCCCTGCATACAATAGCGGCACTCCTAACCAGGAATGTTCCCCTGAGGTTGGTTCGCGGGTTTGGCCACTTTCAAATAACGCTTTCATATCTTCTTGAGTCAACAGCACCGTTTTTTGTTGGCGAATAACTAACTCTGAATGATGGTTCGATAGTTTTCTTGTTTGAAAAAAGTTTTTAGAGTCACTTGAGCCTTCATCAACAACATAAACATATTCGATCATGTCACTTTCTTGGTAATACTTAGCAATAAAAAAGTTTGTGGCATTAATCAATTGACCAATAATATTATGCACTTTGGCATAAAAATCATTAATATCAATACTGGCATCACTGGTTAGCTCTGAGATTCGATATAAAGACTCTTGCAGTAACTCTGACTTTTCACGCTCTCTGATCTGCGCCATTAATTCACGAGTTCTGGCATTAACCGCACTGGTTAATTGCTCTTTATCTTGCAAACGAGTCATTGCCCCCACAACATGCTGAGCCGCAAAAGTTAACATACTCAAATCTTGTTCTGTGTAGCGCACTCTTTCGCTATAACTTTGCACCACCATAACACCAATAACTAAACCGTCGTGTAGCAAGGGTACACCTAACCAATCGGTGCCTGTAGTGCCATAAACCTTAACTTTACCATTGTCTTGTAATTTTTTTTCTAGGGCTGGTGTCACCAATAAAGGCTGCATAGACTCGATAACTAAATTAGTAAAAGAGCCAGAAAATTTTTCACAATCAATAGCACCTTTTGGCCAATCATCTTTTTCATCGACACAATAAACAAACTCCATGGTTGCAAAAGTTTGATCATAACTAACAATAAAAAAGTTTTTCGCGGTCATTAATGACGCAATAGTACGGTGAACTTGGGGGTAGAAGTTTTCCAACTCGTCACATTCTTGAGAAAGCTGGTTAAGGTGGAATAACGCGGTATAACGCATTTGTAAGTTTTGGTGCTGATCTTGTAATAGTTGCAACGGCGTCAATTGCAACGATGTCGGCGCATCAGTATTCGCTTGCAAATCTTGGGCTAATACTTTGCTACTCTCACTTACTTCAACACTGTCAGTGTGCTTTTTTGTCATAAATTTAAATAACCACCATGTCAAACTTTATACCTAGGTACGGACTATTCTCTCACCAAGTAAAAAGAGATAACCATCAGACAATCATAATGAACTTTTATCACAAAAAAATCCACTAAAGTGATAGCAGCTGACACTTTAGTGGGCTTTTACCAAGCGAATAAAGCTATTGTTTAGCTTCTTGTTGGGCTGTGTCTAGAATTTGTTCTTCACGATGCTTATTACCACAAATGGCGAGTTGTTTTTCATCACGGTAATATCTGATATCAATACAATCCTGCTGATATCGGCGTTCAAGCTCGGTACGAATGAGCGGCTGGCCTTTGGCATTAATAATTTGACGATGCAAGGCTTGGCATTGCTGAATTTGCTCTGATGCCAAGGTAATATCTTCACAAGCATTATCATTACTTGAACAGCCCGCGATGGCAACAACGGCCAAGCAGGTAATATAAAGGGGTTGTTTCATGTTGAACTTCGCTTAAATTAATTATTTGAAATTATTATTAACAACATTATATACACCTTAAACTTGAAGATATAGATAAAATCAGTACACTTCATGCATATATAAAAGTAAGACAAGAGAGCTATTATGTCACTACCTGTCGTTGATTACACCGCCAAAGATGCCCCGCAACAATTTGTAAAAAGCCTACGAGAAACTGGTTTTGGTGTACTGACCAATCACCCCATTAAACAATCATTAGTTGAGTCAATCTATAACCATTGGCAAGCCTTTTTTAATAGTGACGATAAACACAACTTTGCTTTTGATGTTGAAAAACAAGACGGCTATTTTGCCCCTGAAATATCAGAAACGGCCAAAGGTCATCAACATAAAGATATTAAAGAGTATTACCATGTTTATCCTTGGGGGCGAATTCCTGAAGAATTAAAAGCAGAGATACTGCACTATTATCAACTTACCTCAGCGTTAGCCAGCGAACTACTTGATTGGGTTGAGCAGTATAGTCCTGATGAAGTCGCACAATATTATTCACAGCCACTCGCTAAGATGATAGATAATACCCCCAACACGCTGTTACGAATATTGCATTACCCGCCATTAACGGGCGATGAAGAGCAAGGCGCTATTCGCGCGGCCGCCCACGAAGACATAAATTTACTCACTATTTTACCTGCCGCTAATGAGCCTGGTTTACAAGTGCAATTATCTGATGGCAACTGGCTAGACGTGCCCAGTGACTTTGGCAATTTAATTATCAATATTGGCGACATGTTACAAGAAGCCTCACAAGGCTATTTTCCGTCAACGACCCATAGAGTTATTAATCCCACGGGCGGCAACACGGGTAAATCACGTATTTCGCTACCGCTATTTTTACACCCTCGTAGTGAAGTTAAGCTGTCAGAAAAACACACTCAAGCCAGCTATTTGCTCGAGCGATTGCAAGAGCTTGGCGTTAAATAAGAGTGAACTTAGGATGGTAAGTATATATTTATTCAGCTTAGAAATATTTACCACAGAGAGCACCGAGAATAACAACGTCTCTGTGTAGGCTTTGTTATGCTAGAGCTTTGTTAGACTAAAGACTTGTTATGCTGATAGTTTTGCTTGCCCCTACTTTCAAATGCTCATCTAAAACATAGCAGCCAATGGATGTTCGATGTAACTCAGTAACTGGGTTATTAAAGCGGCCAAACATTCTTTTTATTTGATGATAACGACCTTCCGTTAAAATCACCTCACAATGATATTTGGAAAGAATATTCAGGCTGACGGGTTTGGTGGTGATATCCTCATAAGCAAAATACATTCCTTGAGCAAAGGCTTGAATATATTCATCCGTTAATGGCTTTTCTAAGGTCACCAAATAATGTTTGGCGACTTTACTTTGGGGTGACGTTAATTGCTCTGACCAACGACTGTCATTGGTTAGTAACACTAAGCCCGAGGTATTTAAATCTAAGCGCCCCACTATATGCAAGCTTGCCTGCTCTTGTGGTGTTACTAAGTCGGCCAATAGGTCAATCACAGTGACATGTTTATCATCTTTTGTGGCGCAAACAATCCCAATGGGTTTATGCAACATAATATATAAAGGTTTATGCTGCTGAATAATTTTATCATCAAATAAAATAACAGAGAATTTATCAATGGCTTGCGCGATATCTGTGGCGATAATACCATCAACACGCACGCGTTTTTGGGCGAGTAATAAGCGTACTTTTTTACGATTAATTTGACACTTATCGCTAATAAAACGATCGAGGCGAGCACGACTAATTGACATATAAAAAACTCGCGGTTATTTCGCCGCTATAGCTATATAGTGGGTAAATTTAATTGTTTAGCAATAAGGTTAAGTACTTTTTCAAGCTTAACCTGTATTAAAGCGATTAATAACTGCTCTTGTTGCTTCAATAACGTTAACTCAGCATCGGTTATAGCAATATGACATATAAGTAATGGCGCTTCACTGCCCTTGTTATAAAAACTAAAAACATCATCTGAAAAAATAGTTACTTCACACTGCTGCGCCTGTTGTTGTGCTTTTTGTTGTGCCTGTTGCTGAGCGACAAAGCTTTGCGGTGTTTCTAAGCGTAACTGCACAAATAAAATATTATCTTCATCACTGTACCAATTAGCCGTCATGGTTTGAAAGTTAAATTGCGCTTCAAGCTTATTACTAGCAGAGGTGAGTTTTATAAATTGCTGTTTTAAATCATCATCAACATGAATTGAAATGGGTAACGGCTCAGTCATAGTAATACTACTTTTATGTTAATAATCATAGCCATGTTACTTTAATAGGTAAAATTCATGGGGACATGGCTTTTTATAACATATCCCCTGAACTTGTTTAACTATTTTTCAGTACAAAAACTCAACCTGCTCTAAACATTGTAAGTTTGAGTCCAAAGGTAGCAAACTATACTGCCGGGTTTTCAGCTATCCTAAGTTCACAAGTGGTCTTTAATAAGCTATTACTTTTTAATAATGCTTGTTGCTGCTGCACGGGTGTGAGTTCGCCTTGAATGCTTTCCCGAACAGCTATCGCCTCCTCTACTCCTTGATTTATCGCTTTCGTGTACCAAGTATACGCCAACACTAAATCTTGATACGCCATGCCTTGGCTTTTAAACTGGTTCATTAACCCTATCTTACCCGCATAAATATTTGCCAGTTCAAGTTGAGCAAATTTATGCCCTTGCACCGCCGCTTTACAGTGCCAATATAGCGCTTGATAAGTATCAAATAGATAACCATTACCACAACAATAACTGTTACCTAGTTGATATTGAGCTTCGGCATCACCGCTTGTTGCGGCAACAGTAAATTCTTCAATGTTCTGTTTAGCCATAACGCTTTTTACCCCTTCAACAACGGGGAGGGCACACCCTGAAGTTGGCAATATAAAAGCTAGCGTAATGAATATTAAGCAAGCTTTTCTCTTGAGCAATGTGTTATTAAATATTGCTTTATTGAATATTACTTTATTAAATATAAAGATCATCACTTTCTCCAAAGGTTAGCACTAAAAGCGATAGTTATATTGCGCTGACATGATCAAGGCATCACCGCTAGAATTAAATTGCCATTGCTGGCCAAAGTCATCCGTTTCGGTAAAGGTTTCTTCTTGTCCCTTGACATAGCTGAAACCAAAATCAGCAGAGGAAGCATTTTTAAAGCGATAACTAAAGCCTGTGCTGTACCAAACTCGGTTACTGTCTGGAATAGAGATAGAGCGATATGCTTGTTGAACAGGGGTTTCGTCGTAAGCGATACCGGCTCTGAAGGTTATCGCCTCATCAAAATCATAACTAACACCAAGCGATGAACGCATCGAATTTTCAAAATTTTCTACTTTTGAAAAAACGGGGTCATCAATACCTTGAGCAAAGGCTTCTAATTTTTCAAAACTACTCCAGCCGGTCCACATAACGCTGTAGTGTATAGCAAACTTATCGCTTAATTGGTGGAAACCTGACAATTCAGCAATATCTGGTAAAGCAATAGCTAAGTCGCCCGCCAGCACTTGCCCTTCTAAGCCACCAAGCGCAATCGGTAAATCATTGGAATAGTCTCCTGTTAGCGTTAAATCAACCTGACTTCGATAAGATAATGAAATACGGTTCTGGGCATTAATTTCATATAAGGCTCCAATATTCCAACCAAAACCATAATCATCACCGGTCATGTTGGCTGCAATGGTTGCATTAGGCAGGTTAAATTGATTAGCACCCAAATTCCGTGATAACTCAGCATCGCCATACACTAGATTAAGTCCAGCCCCTAAGCTTAATTTTTCATTAATTTTATAGCTCACGCTGCCATTAAAGTTAACCGTGGTCAGCGATGTTTCACCGCCCAGTAAGCCCGCAGCATAATCCTCTGGCAATTTTGTTGATAAACCAAAATTAGAAAAAACCCCAAAACCAATCGCTAGCTCATGGTTAATGGGCTGAATATAATAAATTGATGGAATAAATGCGTCAGGGGCAATGCTGCTAAGGTTTAGTGTTTCAGCATCTATCCCTTGCGGGGCAGAAACACCTTCAAGTGACACATCGGGGAAAATTGCCGTGGCGAGTACCGAAATTTCAGCCTGTTCAAACATTGACATCGCCGCAGGGTTTCTGGCCAAAACCGCGGCATTATCAGCAATGGCGCCTTCACCAGCAAAGGCTCTTCCTAGACCCGTAGCGCTATGCTCATTCAATTGAAAGGCAGCAGCAGAAGCATCAAGTACCAACAGGTTAGCCGTTACCGCGAGTATATTTTTATTTATTTTCATATTGACTTTCTTTTAGCAGATAAGAGAGCCGTTAATATAATCTGAAGATGTATAAACAATCGCCCTTGCATTAGCCCAATGGTACAAACAGCCCGTTGGTTAGTACATTCATCTAGCGTAAACTAATTTTTACTAAGTCTTTACCTATCATATAAAGACAAGGCAGTAGCACTAAGGTCAATACGGTGGCAAATAACAATCCCCAGCCTAAGGCTAAAGCCATCGGTGCTAACATAGGATCAGTGCCCCCCAAACCATAGGCTAACGGCATAACACCCGCCACGGTCGTTAACGTTGTTAAAATAATAGCGCGCAAGCGATTAGTAGCGCCTTCAGCAACGAGGGCAATAACACTGTCTTGCTTATTTTGCTTAATGAGCTGATTTAAATGTTCAACCATGACTAACGAGTCATTAACAACAACGCCAGCTAAGCCGACACTGCCTAACATCGCTAAAAAGCTAAGTGCCATTGAATGCCAATAAAAGGTCAATATCACACCCAAAATACTAAAAGGCACCGCCACTAATATTAGTAATGGTTGCCCCCACGAATTAAACAACAGCACCAGTAAGAAATAGATGCCAACAGCCGCGAGTAAAAATATTTTAAATAAATCAACCATAGAATCAGACAATTGCTCTGACTCACCACCTACTTCTACCCGAATTTCAGGCCATTTACGCTGTAAGCTATCAATTGAGGCTTGTGCTTGAGCGATGGCCATAACGGCTGTCGTGACTGTTTTGTCGACACCAGCACTAATGGTAATCGCACGGTCATAATCATAATGGTAAAAATTGGCTGGGCCTGGAGATTGCTCAAAGCTGGCAATGTCCGTAAGGGGGATCAACCGACCATCACTGTTCGCGATAGTGATCAATGATAAATCATCAGAGCTGTCTCTCGCTTGCTTGTTGTATATGACGCGAAAATCCATGTCTTCGTCACCATAACGAATCGTTGTTGCCACCTCGCCATCAAAAACAACCCTTAATGTTGCCGCAACATCTGAGACGGTAAGTTTGCGCGCGGCTAATTTTTCATAATCTATATTAATTGCTGTTTGCGACTTACCGGCCTTATCATCACGTTCAATGTCTTTAACGCCAGCAATAGCCGTAAGTGTCTCGACAATATCAGCAGCGACGGCTGCCCTTTTTACATCATCGGTGCCCACTACACGCAATAAAATGGGGTCTCCCGTTGACGGACCATCACCAACCACGGTGAACACTAAACTATTAAAGCCTTGCATCGTTTTAGATTTATTGCTCAATTCAGCCATTATTTGTTCTGCGGTACGGGTGCGTTTAGAAAAGGGCGTTAAATTTATTGTCAATTCGGCGATATTAGTTTGTTCAACCTCAGGAAAATCACTTTGTAGCCCCACCCGAGTGGTAAATGACTCCAATTCTTCTTTGGCAAGTGATGCCACTAATTGCTCAACCCCTTTAATTTTATCTGAACTTGCTTGCAGCGAGGTATTCGAGGGAAATTCAGCGGCAACTTTTATGATGCGAGCAGACTCAGCAGGAAACATGATCAAAATTAAATCATCTTTTACTTTCATTACCGTAAAGGTGGTTAGCACAATAAAGCAACCAATAACCACATAACGCCAGCGCAGTAATTTACTGATCAACCATAAATATCCTTGTCGAACCTGACGAAAAACGCCTCCTTGTTGAGAGACTACTTTTTTGTCATCAATAATATGTGCTGGTAAGGCAATACTGACTTCTAACAACGAAATAAAGAGTGCCAAGCAAACCACCAAAGGAATCACAAAAATGAATTTACCAATAAGCCCATCCATGAAAAAAAGCGGCGAAAAAGCCAGTACGGTAGTGCACATAGTCGTTAAAACGGGCACGAAAACTTCTTGCAAACCGTCTACTGCCGCCTCAATGCCTGATTTACCCATTTCTTTATGACGATGGATGTTTTCTGCGACAATAATGGCATCGTCAACAACAATACCTAGCACTAGTATCATGCCAGCAAGTGCTAAAGAGTTAAGTGTTTGATCAAATACCGGCAATAGAAAAACAACCCCAAGCAAAGTCACCGGTATGCCAATACCCACCCATAATGCGGTTTTAAAATTAAGGAACAAACTAAGCACAATAAGCACTAAAATTAGCCCGGTGATACCATTTTTTGCGACCACGCCAATACGAGCATCTACCGCCAGAGACTCGTCTCCGGTGATGATTAAGTTGACTCCTGCCGGCAAGTATTGCATCTCTGCTTCCATCGCCGATTTAACGATATTAACCGTACGAATAATATCGGCATTATCTTGTTTTTGTACTAGTAGTGAAATTGCCGCCTGACCGTTTAAATGCGTTAAGGTAATCGGCTGTTCAAAGCTGTCTTCGATGACGGAGAGATCTCTAATACGCACACTTTCACCGTCAAAAACGGAGCGCACAATGACATCTTTTACCGCTAAAGGGTTTTTAAACTGTGATAGCGTTACCACATTACGCTCGTTAGTATAGGATTCAAAACTCCCCGCGGTAGCTTGAATATTGCGTGCCCGAATGGCATCGAGGATCACGCCAACAGAAAGCTGATAAGCATCGAGCTTGTTAGGGTCAATATTAATTAACACTTCGCGGGCTCGGTAACCGTATTTACGCACCTGCGCTACCCCTGGCAACTGATTTATTTTCTTTTCTAGTCGTTTGGCAATCGCGCGCATTTCACGATAAGGAATATCCCCCGTTAAGCCTATTTCGACTATGGGTCGTAAGGTTGACTTAACTTCTGTCACCACAGGTAAGGAATCAAGTTCATCAGGTAAATCGGTAACACGATTCACCGCTTGCCTGATTTCATCCTTAACCGTTTTTTGATCGCTAATATCGGCATCAATCTGTACCTCAATGGTGGATAAATTTTCCATTGAGTATGACTGTATGGTGTCAATACCGCTGACTGACTTTAATTCGTCTTCAATTTTATTGGTGACGTTTATTTCAACATCTTCTGGTGCTGCCCCCGCAAAACGAGTTTTTATCACCATAGTCGATAAATCGGCTTGTGGTAAGTCTTCTCGTTGAATACTGGTGATTGCATAAACGCCCAGTAGTAACATAGATGCCGTAAATAATGTCGCAACCTTATTGCGATTGGCGAAAAAGAAAAATAATGCCTTCATAGTAAGATGCCCGCTCGACCAAGAAATTGATCTGTGATTGCTTGATATTGAAGAATAAGTTTTTGATAGTTCGCGGCATTATTGATGTAACTCAATTTTGTCGTTTGTTCATTGTCCATGGCTTGAATCACAAAAGTTGCATCACCCCGTCCTTGTTGGTAGCGTTTTTGCTCTTCCTCAGTACGCTTTTCTGCCGCTTGTATTTGCTTTTTATTGAGTTGCAGCAATTGCGTAAAAACCTGCAACTGAGCTGTGTATGAATGAACATTTGATAGCAAATTTCGTTGTTCCGCATGCCTATTATCTTTAAGTTGATATAGCTCTTCATTCACTTTAGCCAAATCAGCATGGGCACTGCGGTTACCTAATGGATAAGAAAATTCAATGCCGATACTCACATCTGAGCCTTCAAAGCCTGCCGCATCACCAAAGGAGTTAAAATAATTAGCATCATCGCCAGCAATAGATGCTTTTAGTACTAAATCAAGCTTTGGTTTTTTACCATCGCTTATGGCAACTTTTCGTCGCTTAACTTGTGACTCTTGTATTTGCAAAGACTTAAGCACTCGTGAACGAGTCAGTATCTGTTGTGAAGATTCAATAAAAGCAGGTACGGCTACCAGTTGATATAAGTCCATTTGAGGTTGGCTAGTTAAAATAGTCGCCATATCAGCATTACTGGCTAATAAGGCTTGCACCGCTTTTAAATCAGCTTGGCTTAGCAATAGCGACTGCTCCGCCGAACGTACGGCATCTTGTTGCAGCAAAACATCTATTTTTTCAACTAAAGCCGCATCAAACTTTTTCTGTGTTGATAATAAGTCTTGCTTGCTTAACTTTAAACGTTGTTCATTAACCAGCCATTGCTGATGAAGCGCCACCCAATCAACAAAAATCAGTGCTTGTTCAAGCAAAAAATTTTCTTTATTTTCAAAAGCATCTAGTTCAGTAGTATTAATATTTAATACCGCCAAGTCATAATCTAGCTTAGTTTGATTACCGGCAAAATTACGCAATAAAGGGTGTGAATAACTCGCGCTTAAGGTATTGCTGTTGTATTGATATATTTGACCTGATACTGAGGTAATTGGTGTTGTATCTTGGTTACTATGGCTATAGTCGACGCTAAAATCGCCCCCTGTCGACCAAATTTTCCGGCTCAGTCCCATCGTCGTTGTTAACGTGGTTGAGTTTTCAAATTGGGGATTAATACGGTCTTTTTGCTCGTTGTAACTGGCATCACTTTTAATTGATGATTGCCAATCTTGGCCACCCGCGACACTGTCCCTATTTAATTTTTCTATCGCTGAAGATCGTGTTTGGGCTAGCATATACGGATGCGAAGCTAACATAGATAAAAAGTTTGCTAAGGTAACCCGCTGTGCATAAGCTTGCGCATCAACACTTAACGTCGCACAAGTTACCACCAATAAAAGACCGATTAATTTAATCATGTAAAACCTATTTATATAATTAACCTGTTGACTAGTGTAGACCACAGGTGCAACAGCGAATAAAAACGGTATAAATACCCTAGCGTTGATCTAGAGTATTCATCAGTTCAGCGTTAAATGTTGACCAATCATCAATTTCTGCTGTCGCCACATCGACAGAGATCATTGCCAGCTTTTTACCGACTAAAATGGCATACAGAGTTTTCTTTGTTGGCACCTTATCGACTAAATAAACAAACTCATACACCAGTAACGGTTGCTCATTGTTTTTCAATAGCTCTTCACGATGCCATGTTGCTTGCGGAAATCGGTTATGAAGCTTGTCTGACAATTTATCTTTAACATAGCTAAACTGCCAACCTTTCACTGATTTATCGGTTAACGTAAACGCCACGGCTGCCGCGCTGTTTTTACTCAAGTAGGTTTCTTTAGGTTGTTTTTCTGCCAAGTACTTTGCTTGCGCAAAACTTCCTTGAGCGCGCTCAAACGTGCTAGGTATTGACAATGTAATTTCATTGTCAAAAAATGAGCGAGTGACCAATTCAGTTGCGCTTAAAGGTAAGGTAAAAAGTGTCAATAATAATAATTTTTTCATGGTTTTAGCCTATTTAAAAAGGTAAAAATGATTAATAACGATGCCATTAAAGAAAAAGGCTTATTCTTTTTCTTGTTGATTATCTTGCTTAACATCGGATTTTTTTTTGAGGTTATATTCAAATTTATAAATACAACAAACTAACAAGGTAAACAGGATAATTATCAAGATAAAGGTAATGAGCAGAAAGGAATTCATCAGAAAAACATCCCGTATTTATAAGTCAGCGTAGACTGTAAATGAGTTATCGGGGATTAACTACAGACGAGTTGATGAGTGGTACTAATTGCTACTTGAGTGGTACACCAGTAGCAATTAATGGCAGTGATTCACATGGTATTTAGCAGTATTAACAGAATAATTATAAGCTTTGCCAACGCTGTTTGATTAACACTGAATTACGTCGTGACACGGGTAAGTCAAGCCTTGGAAAATCGCTTAACTTAATGAACATACGCCTAGCTTGAATAAAGTAAGCCTTTATTTGCCTGCTGTTAACGATATAAGAACGATGAACACGCAAAAAGTTATCATCGTCAAGTTGCGACAATATTGACTCAAGGGTAACATCTGAAATCAAGGTATCAATTTGTTGCTTATTTTGTCCTTCTTCGGTAAGTAAAATACGCGTATAACCACCTATCGCTTCAACGTAAGCAATATGATTATTGTCTATAATAACCGTAACATCGCCACGTTTTACCGCGATGGTTTTTGACACTTTTTTTGATTGTAATACCTCAGCTAATTGTTGCAATTGCGCATCGGGTATTCGTGCTTGTAGGCCATGAACTTTCTCGAGACTTTGCTGTAACCGTTTAGCGCTAACGGGTTTTAATAAGTAATCAACCGCATGTGTTTCAAAAGCTTGTATAGCAAAATGTTCAAAAGCCGTTACAAAAACCAGATGATATTTGTCTAACCGCGTCGCTAAAGCAACCTCAATGCCTGACATCACTGGCATTTGAATGTCGAGAAAAACAAGTTCTGGTTGAAACTCAACAATCATGCTAACCGCTTCTTCACCATCACTTGCCTCAAAAACCTGTTCAATATCACAAAACATCGGCAGCATTTTTTGCAGTTTCCTCCGCGCCGCAGGCTCATCATCAACCAGTAAAACTTTTTTATAGAGATATTTTTTATCTATCATCAGCTCTCTACTACAACGAAATGGGCAAGTTCAGCGTTACGGTAGTGCCCTTGCCTATGTGTGATTCAATTAACAGGGTTTCATTGTCGGCATACAATAAATCTAGCGTATCACGAGCAATATTAACACCATAGCCTTGAACCGCTGTCTCACTGTCAAAACCATCGCCATTATCAACTATTTTGATGATGATTTTATGCTCTCGCCGAACCATGGTAATGTTGATAAGCCCTGCCGCCTTTTTGCCCGCAAAACCATGGACGATACAGTTTTCAACAAAAGGCTGCAAGATCATGGTAGGCACCAACACCTCCAGACAGTTTTCGTCAACGTTTATCTGGTAATTAAGTCGCTCTTCGAAACGCATTTTTTGAATAAAGAGATAATGTTCAGTTAATTTTATTTCTTCGGATATAGGTTGTAACACTTGCCCCGAGCCTTTTAACACGCCACGAAGTAATTCAGACAATTCGTCTAAAATGCGTTCGGCATTATCGGGATTATGACTGATTTCTGAGGAAATTAAATTAAGGGTATTAAACAACATGTGCGGGTTTAATTGTGCTTTCAAGGCTCGAAACTGCACTTGCTTAAAGTTATTTTCTAAAATCAAATGGCGCTGATTTTGGTAGAAAATAAAACGTAAAGCAGAAATAAGCATCACTTCGATTAACACGATCATCAGCGGTACAATAGGTGCTTCTGGTTGCCCTGATGCGGGCACAAAACCAGACCAGATAATAATCTGAAAACCGCACATACCCGCTATAATGGCACAAATGGTATATTTGATAATAAATGCTAACGTAGAGCCTTGAGCATGGCGAACAATGAATTCATAAATTTTAGCAAATAACAAACATAACACCGAGGAGCTCCATATAAACAGAGCTAATGTGATACTGAACTTTTCGGTAAACAGCTCAACATTATTAAACCGGCTCGAGTTAATCACCGCCAAAGCAAAAAAAATATAATTAAACAGTGGCACATAGAGCACCAGTATCATAGCCCGAGAAAGCAAAATAGATTGCGAAAAATGTACTCTCATAAAAGGCATCACCTTGTTGATAACATGGAATAATTAGTGAAATTTCAGCCATTATAGCTTGAAGCTAAAGCTGGTGATTATACGGCAATTTTGTCAATTTGGCTAAATCAGTGGTTGACAATTAACGCTATCCATAAGACCATACAGCCATCTAAACGTCTACACTGCAATTTTAATAAAATGAGCACTTTAAATAAACACTCTGAACTTCAAGCAAGATATAACGATATAAATAGAGGCGTGTACTTTATTGGCACCACACCACCAAAAAGCGACATTGCACTAGATGCCGTTGAAACTATTGCAGAAAAACTGCTAGAGCGCGTGAGTGATATTGATATTGATGGTTTGGTTGTTTATGACATTCAAGATGAAGACTCTCGTACCAAAATGTCTAGGCCTTTTCCTTTTAAATCAACACACGACACCAGACTTTATTCTTCGTTACTTAATAAAAAGTCCAACCGACCAGTAATTACTTATAAAAGTGTTATTCAATCGAATAGTGCTGATTTTGAGCAATGGGCCAACGAAGCATGGGAAGAGTATGGCGTTAAAGATGTTGTACTGGTGGGCAGCCCATCTAAAAATAATACTATTTCATTACCCTTGTCAGATGCTTATAAAACGCTTGTCGAAAACAAACATGATTTCTTTATTGGTGGCGTAACCATAGCAGAGCGCCATGCAAGTAAAGGTAATGAACACCAACGCTTGATTGAGAAATATCACCAAGGCTGTAATTTCTTTATTACTCAGGCCATTTATAACCCTCAAGCAACAATAGACATGCTGACGCGTTACGCGATTGAATGCCAGCAACAAGGATTAAAGCCGCAAAGATTAATTTTAACCTTTTCTCCTTGTGGCAGTAAAAAAACCTTAGAGTTTATTGAATGGTTAGGGGTGAGTGTTCCTGAAGCCACCAGTTTACGCATTTTAAATTCAAAAAGCCCTTTGCATGAGTCGATACGAATTTGCGCCAACAGCTTGCAACAAATTTTAGATGCGGTAATACCTTACAATTTACCCTTGGGTTTAAACATCGAAAGTTTAACCAATCGAAAAGAAGAAATTGATGGCTCGATTTTGCTGTATAAATTATTGCGCTCATCAATGGACAGTTTTCTGGCTAAAAAAGAATTAAATAAGTTAATTAGCAAAGGCTAACTCTTTAAGGGGTTTTGTGCCCATATAGATAGCTAAATATATAATCAAGATTTATAGAATTATAATTGGAATGACATTACCAAAGCCCTTCAAACCGGCTACCTGCTATTCTTGTGTAGTGAACTGTATGTTTTGGATCTCGATGTCCTAAGTAATCCTGAATAAGTCGAAGATCTGATCCCTTGTTTGCCAAGTAATATCCACAGGAATGCCGTAACGTATGAGGATGCACATTGACTAACTGACAGCGCTTGGCCGCACATTTGATGATGTAGTTGACAGCTTGCCTAGTTAAAGGTTGTTCTCGCTCACTGATAAATAACCAGGGTAAATTATCAGTCCGCATATTTAGATATCGTTTGATCGCTCGAAGTTCATCTCCTGCGATTGGCTGTTCGACTGAAGTGGTCAAGTAATATTGGCCATATTGAAAAGCTGCTTCAGCATAATATTAATGTGGTGGTATTAGCTTGTGAAAAAAGCACATATACCAATAAAATTAAGAGGAAATTAACATAAGCAGGTGTTGAGGTACGATTTCTTAAACTACCTAAAGATTTAGATGTTAATCAATGTTTATTGTCCTCCTATACTCGTAAAGAGTTGATGAAAACGTTAAGCAGCAATCAAATACAACATGACTTCGGTGAAAAGCCTGATGAAAGTATTTATCACTAACAAGAGTAACTTTGCGCTGTGCATAGCTTTCTTCTTAGATGATTCGTTAGCGCGAGGTCAAAGCGATGCAACAGTGAACTCAAAACGGCTATTGCTCGCTCAATTTGAAACGTGGTGCTTAAGTGAAGGGGTACATTACCTGCAAAAATAAATACCGAATACCTAGAAGGTTATCGACGTTATTTGTATCATTACCGTAAGGCTCAAGGTGGAACGCCTTTATCTCTGTCTACTCAAGTACAACGATTAATTGCTGTGACTACCTTCTTGAAAAGGCTTTATTACTTCAATGTCATCAAATCGAACTTCCTTGAGTACTTTAAACTGCCGAGATTACCTAGACGTCTACCAATGGATGTCCCTGATGGTGACGAACTAGAGGTTGTTATGACTCAAGCCTTAACAGGTGGGCAGTTAATGATAAGAAATCGAGCGTTGCTTGAGGTCTACAATGCTACTGGTATTAGACGATGTGAATTAACCGAACTTGACATTGGTGATATTGATTTTAAATACAGATTACTCAACATCAGAAAAGGCAAAGGTGATCATGATAGACGAGTGCCTATTGCACCCAGAGCATTAGATTGGGTAAGCCGTTATTTAAAAGAGCTACGACCAAAACATTCAACGTTTGAATCGAGTAATGCACTTTTCATTAGTAGAAACGGTAAGCGTTTGAATAAAAATAAAGTCACTGAGTTGGTAGGTAAATATATTCGACGTTCTGGCGTTCGTGATAAAGGGTCATGCCATATTTTTAGGCATGCAACGGCAACGAACATGCTGAGAGGTGGTGCCAATATACGACATGTACAGGAAATGTTAGGTCATCAACACATAACAAGCACGCAGATATACACTCATGTTACCGTTGATGAGCTAAGTGAAACGTATATGAAAACGCACCCTGCGGCTAAAAATATAGAGGATGAATAACGTTTTTTTTGCAGCTTATTTGATTTTATCATAACGAAGAGTATAATTAATTATGTACTTAATTGAGTACGATATTTATTATGTAAAGATGAGGTGATTTATGGCTGTTCAATCTATATTGGCTGAAAAGACAGTTTCAGTAACAGAGCTGAGAAAGAAGCCGTGTGACTATTTTATGGATGAGCCAGTTGCCGTGCTGTCTAACAATAAGACCGCTGGTTATATGGTTAGTGCTGAGTTGTATGAGCAAATGGTAGAGCTTATTGGTTTACAGTCTAAAACATCTCGCTTTAGGCCGTCACATGCTCGATTAACGCAAATTGCAGAGCATGGTAGTAAAAGTTTACTTGCTGCTTCAGAAGATGAATTGGGCGATTTTGCCGAGTGATACGAGTATTTAAAAGCAGCATCATTCGTCAAATTATGAAAGACGAAGAGCTTGATGCGCTAGTCGGTGATTTTAAAAGCTATAAACTTACGGGAACTGCGCCTGATAATTTTGGGCGAGATGTACCTTATGACCACCCTAATAATTTGCCAATCGTATTAGCTGAACAAATTCAACACATTCATTTAGGTAGTGAAGATAAGCCTCTCCCTTTGAAGAAAATTCAATTCTATCAAACCAGTGATATTCATCTTGTTTATTGCCAAGGTGCATTAAATGAAAATTGCTATTTACTCATGACAGTTTTATCACCTGATGGACATGAACAAGCAAAGTCGAGAGATATCATGTTCAAGCTTGGTGTTATGGCAGAGAAGTTTAGAAATCAGTTTTAACTAATAATAAGAAGTTTTCAAATGAGAAACATAGGGAATATGGCAGAAAACCTGCTGAGCATGTGGTGTGCAGAAGCAGGACTTACCGTAAATACTTCTCAGCAAGATAATATGGGTTGGGATCACTATATAGAGTTTCCATTATCTAATATCATTAGTCATGATCAAGTCCATCAGTCAGCACCAAAATGTAAAGTACAAGTAAAAGCAACAGATAAAAATGACAGAAAGCTGCAAGTAACTCTATCTAATTTAAGAGCAATGGCGATAGATCCTCTCCCTTATTTCTTTTTATTTGTAGAGTACGATGGTCAATCTACACCTCAAAAAGCATTTCTACGCTTAGTAGACAATGATCTCATAAGGCAAATACTGAAAAAAATACATTCTATTAATGCCAGCGACAAAGACAATAAATTTAATAAAAAAACAATGATCGTTAAATATGATGGCCATTGTGAAATGGCCGAGCTATCAGGGCAGTGTTTCAATTCAACGCTTGAAATATACTTCAATGGAAATTTTGAAAAAATAGTAACAGATAAGCTTAATTTTATTAAAAGTGTTGGTTATGAAGACTCCGTTATAAAATTAGGTTTTCAAACCATTGGTGAAGAGAATATTGAAAAAATCGTAGATGTCAGTTTAGGACTAGAAGATGCCGTTTCTATAGAGCAGTTGATAGCGAAAAATACAAGGTTCGGTATTGAGACAATTGATCCTCTCCTTAGTTCTTCAACTGCAACTTTATCAATGCCTAATCTAACTCCTACTCATAGGTTGGACATTAAGAGATCATTGGATTCAGGCCGCATTTTAATCGTCCTTTTTCTTTATCTCTGGTCGGGTTCGCTCTTTGAGCATATTTTGACAAAAAATTGATAGTT
>MAAE01000064.1 GCA_002162675.1 Colwellia sp. 39_35_sub15_T18
AAAAGTAGGTTCCAGTATCGCAAGATGTGAGAGTTCAAGTCTCTTGACCCGTACCATTTTGATAACCCCCAACTCAATACTTAATTTCAATGAAAACACATAGCGGAATTGCCAGACGTGCTGCTTATGTTGAGAAAAGTAGGTTCCAGCACCGCAAGATGTGAGAGTTCAAGTCTATTGATCCGTACCATTTTGATCCCCTTCTAACTTAATAAAATCAATAAACTTCAATAAACTTCAATCAAGTTAATAAAATTACATAGCGGAATTGCCAGACGCGCTGCTTATGTTGAGAAAAGTAGGTTCCAGTATCGCAAGATGTGAGAGTTCAAGTCTCTTGACCCGTACCATTTTGATAAAACCCCACACTCAATAAAACCCCTTCAAACCAAAGCAACCTTATAAAATATGCTATTTTGGTTTTTTGTGTCTAACAAAATCGTCAACTAAAATGCATCATCCATAATACGTATATTCTTCTGTACCTATATCTGAACACTTTACCCTCCTCAACTCGCCTATAATTACTTTACCTCGACTAGTGTGCACAAAATTGAAGTGATAAGGTTCATTCAAATATAAAAGTAACTCTTTCACAGAAAAAATGAGGAAATATAAGCATGGCTTTTTTTGATTTAGCAGATTTTGACAACCATGAACAAGTTGTCTTTTGCAGTGATGAAAAATCAGGATTCAAAGCAATCATTGCTGTTCATAGTACCGCACTAGGTCCAGCCGTAGGTGGTTGTAGAATGTGGGATTATGCCAGTGATGAAGATGCACTCGTCGATGCTTTGCGCTTATCTAAAGGTATGACTTATAAAAATGCTATGGCAGGCCTAAAAATGGGCGGTGGAAAGTCAGTGATTATTGGTGATGCTAAGGCAATCAAATCTGAAGCACTTTTTAAGGCATTTGGTGAAGCACTCAACGGGTTAAATGGCCGTTATTTAAGCGCGGAAGATGTCAATATAACGACAGCTGATATCGCCATAACTAATACAGTAACCCCGTTTGTAACAGGAACCGAAGGTAAAAGTGGCGACCCTGGCCCATTCACAGCCTTAGGGACATTTTTAGGCGTTAAAGCCTGTGTTAAACACAAGTTTAATCGTGATGATTTAAGTGGCCTTAAAGTAGCCGTACAGGGCTTAGGGAGCGTGGGTTATGGTTTATGTGAATATTTACATAACGCTGGAGTCGAGTTATTTGTTACCGACATCAATCGTGTTGCTCTTGATAAAGCAGCCACCGAACTTGGTGCCACGATTGTTGGTTTAGATGATATTTATGATCAAGATGTTGACGTTTATGCCCCTTGTGCCCTTGGTGCTAGCATTAACGATGATACCATCAAGCGTATCAAAGCCAGTATTATTGCTGGTTGTGCCAATAATCAACTCGCTGAACCACGTCATGATCAAGCATTAGTTGATGCTGAAATTTTATATGCACCTGATTATGTTATTAATGCTGGTGGCATTATCAATATTTCTTTTGAAGAAAATTACTGCGCTGAAAAAGCCACTAAAAAGGTAGAAGAGATTTACCATACTTTACTTGATGTATTTACTAAAGCTGATCAGCAAAATAAGCCTACCGGCATTATTGCTGATGAAATGGCGCGTGAAATAATTAACCAGGGTGGTAAGTAGCCAGTAAGGCTACGGCGATTTCAAGAATTATTCCCTCAAACTTATTGTTTGAGGGAATAATGTTAGCGTTGAATATTAGCAACGATTACTGACTATTATTGACAACTATTCAAGATGCCAAAGTTTTTCTTGCTGATACATATCGTATAAACCTTCGGCGCTACCAATCAATAATTGAGCAAATTTCTCTTGTTCTTTATCACCTGTTTTCAATAAATTTTCAGCTTGCATCTGCCATTTGAACGAAAAATGACGTACAGCTTCACGTGCATTTGGAGCAACATCAAAGGCATTATGATCACTGGGTAAATCACCACAAATAACCCAAAGGTAACTACCATCAAGTACTTTAAGTTTCCATATTGACATAATCGGTACTAAATAACGGCTTTCTTCAACAATAACACTATCGGTGACTAAACCTTGAGTTGCTAAGTACTTAGTAGCAATCTGATATTGCTCTCTAATCCATTGCTGCTGTTGTTCAGCTGTCATGTCTTGCTTTTGTGTCATATCATGCCCTTTATTAATAGTAACCGTGATTCACTTCAAATAACTCAATCATTAACTTAATCAATTAACTGATATTGTTCTCGTAAAATTTTAACAATTTCGGCTTTTGGATTATCGCTTAATACAATTTTTTCACCAGTAATTTTTTCCGCAATATCCGTATACGTTTTAGATACATCCATCAAGACAGATAATGGTAACTCATTATCACGAGCTAATGCTTCGCGCTCAGGCATACGATCTTTATTTAATAAAATATCAGCATCAGGGAAGTGCTTAAGTAATAACTGACGGAAACCTTCTTTAGAGTTTTCAACTACGTTACCTGCTCGGTATTCTTCACCATCCCAGATACGTGATGAATCAGGCGTACCCACTTCATCCATATAAATTAATTTGTCATTACCCGCTTTATCTTTCACATAACCAAATTCAAACTTGGTATCGACAAATATTTGATCAAGCTTGTTTAGTGCACTTGAAATAACATCAAAACCTTCCGTTAATAGCTTTTCATATAAAGCAATATCATCCGTAGATTTAAAGTTAAATGCTGTAAAGTTATCTTCAATGTTCTTACGGGTTATATTCACGTCATCTACCGCAGGAACCCCTGGAATGCCTTCCAAAATGCCTTTAGTTGATGGTGTTTGTAAAAGCTTGGTTAATTTAGAGTCTTTAGTTAACCCTTCACTTAATTCAATGCCACAAAACTCACGTTCACCTTTTACGTAACTGCGCCACATAGAGCCAGTGATATATTGGCGGCAAATAGCCTCAATCATCACAGGTTTTGCTTTTTGGACAATCCATACAAACGGATGTGGAATATCAAGAATATGGCTATCTGCAAGCCCTTGCTCTTTAAATAATTTAAACCAATGATTCGAGATTGCATTGAGTGCTGCACCTTTACCTGGTACACCTTTCATTCCGCCCTCACCTTGCCATATACAATCAAAAGCAGAAATACGATCACTAATGACCATAATAGCTAAGGGAGTATCGCTAGGGACATCATAGCCTTTCTCTTCAATTAAACGCTTACTGTCTATTTCAGTTAACCAATAAACAGAGCGTACCTTACCGCTATGTACTGGTGCATCAGTGCGAATAGGTAAATCATTATTTACCGCTAAAACTTTATCAGCTAGATTCATGGTGTTAGACCTTAATTATCAATAGTTAAATTAATTATAGCGAATATCATTTTGCACTAATAAAATAATATTCGATATAATAACAAAGTAATTTTAATATATTATTACGACGGATTTCAGTTCAATTTCAAGGTTAAAGCACGGAGCTAATGACTATTAGTGAGTACTTTAAAACGCAGAAAATGGGCTAAAAGACAAGTAAGAATCATTAAAAAAAGAAAAAGGACGCCTAAGCGTCCTTTTCTAAATCACATATCAATTCTTATGCAGCTAAAGCAGCTTGTGCTTTTTCTACTAAGAAAGTGAATGCTGTTTTGTCGTATACTGCAATGTCAGCTAGGATCTTACGATCAATTTCAATAGCAGCCTTTTTAAGACCATTAATGAATTTACTGTAAGATAAACCATTTTGACGAGCTGCTGCGTTAATACGAGCAATCCAAAGTTGACGGAATTGACGTTTACGTTGACGACGGTCACGGTAAGCGTATTGACCAGCTTTAGTTACAGCTTGGTAAGCAACGCGATAAACGCGACTACGGGCACCGTAGTAACCTTTAGCTTGCTTTAGAACCTTTTTATGACGTGCACGAGCTTGTACACCACGTTTTACTCTTGCCATTTTCTATCTCTCCTATTAACCGTGACGTAAAAGTTTTTTAACTGACTTAATGTCAGCTGCAGCGATCATGCTTTTAGCACGCAAATGACGCTTAACTTTAGTACGACGCTTAGTCAAGATATGACGAAGGCCAGCTTGTTTGAACTTATAGCCATTAGCTGTTTTTTTAAAGCGCTTTGCAGCACCTTTATTGGTTTTCATTTTAGGCATGGGATAACTCTCAAATTTATACCCTTAACTATTAAAAGTAGAATAGGTATATGCCAAATATTAAGTAGCGAGGGCGAAACAAATTATTCTCACTAAAAGTGCGAATAATTAATTTACTTGCAAGCCTGTACTACCAGCGTAAAGATAAAATTGGTGAATCAACTAACGACTTGAAGTTCGTTACTATGAACGCACTACTCGTCACTAAACTGATTACTTGTCAAACCAAAGATTATCTATTTTTAGGGGCTAGAACCATCACCATCTGACGCCCTTCCGCTCTACGCGGAAAGAATTCAACTACGGTTAGTTCTGCTAAATCGTTTTTAACGCGAGCTAGTAGTTCTAAACCAAGTTCTTGGTGGGCCATCTCACGGCCACGGAAACGTAATGTAACCTTGACCTTGTCGCCGCCTTCTAAAAAGCGTTTCAGGTTACGTAATTTCACCTGATAATCGCCTTCATCTGTACCAGGACGGAATTTAATTTCCTTAACCTGTATTTGTTTTTGCTTTTTACGTTGTTCTTTTTGTTCTTTAGATTTCTCATAAAGAAACTTGCCGTAATCCATAACACGACAAACAGGAGGTTTGGCCGTTGGACTTATTTCAACAAGATCAACACCAGCATCATCAGCTTGATCCATAGCTTCATCTAATGAAACTATGCCACCTGGCTCGCCGTCATATTTTATTAAACGAACTTCATTACCAGCAATACCCGTGATTAACTCATTTAAACGATGTGCTGGCTCTTTTTGCCCGCCTCGTTGTCCACCTTTAATAGCCATGTTCCTCCTACAGAAACTCTTTTTTGTTGACTTATATATTTGTTATTTAATTCTATTTCGTTGTTGTCAGTGCTCATTGACGTTCGTCAACTCCGCGCTTCCGCCTAGAAATAGAACTAAATATCGGCTATCTAAGTTACAAAACTGTGTAAATTAAATAGCTATTATTTATTTTAAGTTCCTGAGCAAATCAT
Organism: Colwellia sp. 39_35_sub15_T18; assembly: GCA_002162675.1. Taxonomy (GTDB): domain Bacteria; phylum Pseudomonadota; class Gammaproteobacteria; order Enterobacterales; family Alteromonadaceae; genus Colwellia. The sequence goes on from MAAE01000064.1 coordinate 5,145, forward strand.
TTTTATAAATTCACTGCTCGAAACTTTGTTTATTGTCTCGTTTTAACTTCTTCACCTAACTTAGCGATAAAATCATCAACAGACATTTTTCCTAAATCTTCACCACTTCGAGTTCTGACAGCAATTTCACCTGCTTCCATTTCTTTGTCACCGACAACTAAAAGGTAAGGAACTCTCTTTAAAGTGTGCTCGCGGATTTTAAAGCCTATTTTCTCATTTCTCAAGTCTAGTTTTGCTCTAAAGCCATTTTCTTTTAGTTTTTTAACAACTTTTTTACAATATTCACCCTGTTTGTCGGTAATATTCATAATTGTTGCTTGAATTGGCGATAACCACGTTGGGAACTTCCCCGTGTACTCTTCAATTAAAATACCAATAAAACGTTCTAATGAGCCTAAAATAGCTCGATGGATCATGACAGGAGTATATCGTTCGTTGTCTTCACCAACATAAGTCGCGCCTAAACGCTCTGGTAAGGCAAAATCAAGCTGCACTGTGCCACATTGCCACGCACGACCTAAACAGTCCATTAAGGTGAATTCAATTTTAGGACCGTAGAATGCGCCCTCACCCGGTAAATATTCAAATTCAATGTTGCTATCAGTTAATGCTTGCGCAAGACCCGCTTCAGCTTTATCCCATATTTCATCACTACCAATACGGTTTTCAGGACGTGTTGATAATTTAACAATAACATCTTCAAAACCAAATGAGCCGTAAACGTCGTAAACCATTTCAATACATTTGGTTACTTCCGCTTGTACTTGTGACTCCATACAGAAAATATGAGCGTCATCTTGGGTAAAGCCACGTACACGCATTAAACCGTGTAGTGAGCCTGATGGTTCATTACGATGACAACAACCAAACTCAGCAATACGTAATGGTAAGTCTCGGTATGATTTCAAACCTTGATTAAAAATTTGCACATGACCTGGGCAATTCATTGGTTTAATGGCATATTCACGCTTTTCAGACGTGGTGGTAAACATACCATCAGCATATTTATCCCAGTGACCTGATTTTTCCCACAGGCTTCTGTCCATCATCATAGGTGCTTTAACTTCGTCATAATCATATTCATGTAATTTTTCACGAATAAACTTTTCTAACTCAGTATAAATAGTCCAACCATCATTATGCCAAAACACCATACCCGGCGCTTCTTCTTGCCAATGGAATAAATCTAAGGTTTTACCAATTTTACGGTGATCACGTTTTTCGGCTTCAGCTAGGCGCTGAATATAAGCCTTAAGCTGCTTTTTGTCAGCCCATGCTGTGCCATAAACGCGTTGTAACATTTTATTGTCGCTATCACCGCGCCAGTAAGCACCCGCTAATTTCATCAATTTAAAATGGTGACAATGACGCATACTAGGTACATGTGGACCACGGCACATATCAATATATTCTTCATGGTGATATAAAGCAGGTGTATCATCTTGAGAGATATTTTCATCTAAAATTTCAATTTTATAGCTTTCACCACGTTCTTCAAAAGCATCTCTGGCTATTTGCCACGAACCTACTTTTTTCACCACTTGATAATTGGTACGCGCCAATTCGGTCATACGCTTTTCAAGTTTAACTAAGTCATCTGTCGTGATGGTATGTTCTAGGTCGACATCGTAATAAAAACCATTATCGATAGTAGGGCCGATAGCCATTTTAGTGTCAGGCCATAATTGTTTAATTGCATGACCTAATAAATGCGCACAAGAGTGACGAATTATTTCTAATCCTTCATCATCTTTACTGGTAATAAGTTGTAAGGCGGCATCGGCTTCAATTAATTCACAAGCATCGACTAAATCACCATTAATACGGCCAGCAATAGTTGCTTTAGCAAGGCCTGGACCGATATCTAGGGCGACATCCATTACCGATACAGCAGAATCAAAAGAACGGGTTGAACCATCAGGGAGAGTAATTATAGGCATGAAATTTTCCTTATCAGTGGTGGCACATACCAAGTGTCACGTGACATTTATTAGAGATATTTAAAATAGAAAAAGAGCCATACCCATGATACTTCAAGTATGCGAGTTTCCTGCATATTGAGATAACATGAGTATCTATAGCTCTTTAAAAAAATGATTTACATTAATTGCCAGCAATTGTAAAAGCCTTGCTGTTCATACACAAGTAATATTAACCAAATATCTGATGAAAACATAAAAAATTAATAAAAGTAGGCTATTATTTATTTAACAACAAAAATCAACTTAAATAGTGGCAAGATGCTGTTATGTATTTAGAAAGTCCAAAATCATCAACAGAAAGTGAAATTTTTTTCCAAACCCTAGTGAATGAATCATCACAAGGTATTAGTGTTGCCGATTTAAAAGGCCGTTACGTTTTTGTTAATCCTTATTTTTGTCAAATGATGGGCTATAGCGAGACCGAATTATTAACGATGACCGTCTTTGATCTGAAAGCGCCTGAACAAGATCATGCTTCTTTTGGGCAAACTAAAACCGTCAAAGAAAACTTAACAGCACAAGTATTATTGCAAAAAAATGATGGCACTATTTTCATGTCAGAAGTGGTTAACCGAAATATAACCGTAACTGGGCAAGCTTATGTTTTGAGTACCGTACTTAATATTAGCGAACGAATAGTCACCGAAAAAGCTTTATTAAAGAGTGAAAAACGCAATAGCGTAATAATACAAATAGCCAATGACGGTGTTTGGGATTGGCACCTTGATACTGGCTTGGTAGAGTTTGATGAACGTTACTACACTATGGCTGGCTATAAAAAAGACGAATTTCCTTATGCACTTGAAGAATGGCAAAAACGAGTGCATAAAGATGATGTTGTTCACGCCACTAATAGCTGTCAATCATATTTAGCAGGCACTTCAAGTAACTTTGATATTGAATTTAGGTTTTTACGAAAGAACAATACTTATATGTGGATCCACGGCAAAGGTAAAATTGTCGAACGTGATGAAAATGGCACTCCTTTACGCTTTATTGGCACACATTCAGATATTAGTGTGCAAAAAGAGCATGAAGAAAAAATTCTTCATCAAGCCCACTTCGACTCGTTAACTTTTTTACCCAACCGTTTCTTATCCCTAGACCGGCTAACCATTGCCTGTAAAGAAGCCAAAAGAAATAATGAGCTCGTTGCACTATTATTTTTAGACTTGGATGATTTTAAAAAAGTGAATGACACTTTAGGCCATGAAGTGGGTGATCGACTATTAATTGATGCTGCCGATCGCTTGCGCCATGTTGTCCGTAGTATAGATACAGTAGGTCGCCTAGGTGGTGATGAATTTATTATCATACTTGGCGGCTTAAAAACGCCTAAAGAAGCCCAACCCATAGTAGAGAGCTTACTGAAACAATTTAGAAATATGTTTGTCATTAATTCAAGAGAGTTACTACTGACAACAAGTATTGGTGTTGCTGTGTATCCTAATGATGCCAGTGATTCTTCTGAATTACTTCGTAATGCAGACTCGGCTATGTACGCTGCCAAAGAATGTGGCAGAAATACCTATTCTTATTACACTAGCCAAATGAACGAATGCGCTCAACGGCGTTTAGCCATTGAGGAGCAACTGCATGGTGCACTGTCTAGAAATGAATTTTGTGTTTATTACCAACCTAAAGTAGATATTGTTAGCTCCAAAATAATGGGGGCAGAAGCATTACTGCGTTGGCATAATCCTATATTGGGCAATGTACCTCCTGATGAATTTATCAGTATTGCTGAACACACTGGCGCTATTATTCAACTTGGTCAATTTGTGCTGCAAGAAGCATTAAAACAAACGGCTATTTGGCAACAAAATTTTAATATTAATTTTCAAGTTGCCGTAAATTTATCACCTCGACAATTTAGAGACTTACAACTCATTGATATGATCAAAGCAAACCTTGAAAAAAACAAGGTTTCACCCGCACTTTTAGAGCTAGAAATTACCGAAGGAGTTCTGCTATCAGGTCATGTCCATGTGAAAAAGGTGCTGAAAACTATTACCGAACTTGGTATTAAAATGGCTATGGATGATTTTGGTACTGGTTACTCTTCGCTTAGCTACCTTAGAGAATATCCTTTTGATGTATTGAAAATAGATCGTAGCTTTATCAGTGAAATGACCTCCAGCTATAAAGATAAAGCATTAATTAACGCGGTGATTTCTATGTCACATGCGTTAAATTTAAAGGTGGTTGCCGAAGGTATTGAAACAGAGCAACAGCTTGAGTCATTAAGACATTTAGGCTGCGATTATGGTCAAGGTTATTTATTTAGCAAACCATTAAGTATTGAAGATATGACGAGGTTATTAAATGATAACCCCGACGCCAGCACACTTTTAAAACACAACTAAATTGGACTAACTTTCTAACATTGATAATGCCATAGCTTCAGCTATTTTTATGCCATCTATGCCTGCTGACAAAATACCGCCCGCATAACCGGCCCCCTCACCTGCTGGGAACAAGCCTTTCGCATTTAAACTTTGCATATTTTGCTTATCACGGGTGATTTGAATGGGTGATGACGTACGCGTTTCAACGGCGGTTAAAGTTGCTTCACTCATGGAAAAGCCTTTGATCTTTTTCTCAAACGCAGGCAAGGCTTCTCGAATAGCGGCAACCGCATAATCAGGTAAAGCGCCACTTAAATCACAATAAGTTACACCCGGTTTATATGAGGGAGTAACACGACCATGCTCACCTGTTTTTCTGCCCGCTAAAAAATCACCAACAAGTTGCACTGGTGCATCGTAATTTTCACCGCCTAGCCTAAATGCTTGCTCTTCTAACCGACGTTGAAATTCAATGCCAGCCAGTACAGAATCATCTTTAGCGGCAAATTTACCTAACGTATAATCTTTAGGTTCAATACCAACAACAATAGCACTATTGGCATTATGTTCTTTACGGGAGTATTGACTCATGCCGTTGGTCACCAAACGTCCTTCTTCTGATGCTGCTGCCACTACAGTCCCTCCCGGACACATACAAAAACTATAGACACTACGGCCATTACCCGCATGATGAACCAGTTTATAGTCTGCTGCTCCTAAAATTTTATTGCCTGCATTGTCACCAAAGCGAGCATCATCAATCACAGATTGCTCATGCTCAATTCGAAATCCGACAGAGAAAGGTTTAGCCTTAATATAAACACCTTCATCATGTAACATTTTAAAGGTGTCGCGAGCACTATGACCAATGGCAAGTGCAATATGATTAGTTTCAATATGCTCACCACTGGCAAGTGTTACCCCTTGTACTTGCTTAGCAGTAAAATCTGTAAGGTTACTTTCTTCAAAAGTGATGCTCTCATCATTTTTAAAATGAATTTTTTCAACTTTTTGCTCAAAACGAACCTCACCACCCAATTCGATAATTTTGGCGCGCATGGTTTCTACCATCATGATTAATTTAAAGGTACCTATATGCGGTTTACTGACATATAAAATTTCTTTCGGCGCGCCCGCATCAACAAATTCATGCAATACTTTACGGCTATAATGTTTTGGATCTTTTATTTGACTATAAAGTTTACCGTCAGAAAAAGTACCCGCACCACCTTCACCAAATTGCACATTTGATTCGGTATTAAGAATTTTTTTGCGCCAAAAACCAAAGGTATCTTTAGTGCGTTTTTTAACTTCCTTGCCTCGCTCTAGAATGATAGGGTTAAAACCCATTTGTGCTAACACTAAACCAGCAAACAAACCGCAAGGGCCCATACCAATAACCACAGGTCGTTGTGTTAATTGTTTAGGGGCTTGAGCAACAAATTTATATTCCATATCAGGCGTCGGTTTCACATGGGGATCTTGGTTAAATTTTTCTAACAATAGAGCCTCTTTATGGGTACTGATATCTAGCGTATAAATGAGCAAAATATTATTCTTTTTTCGGGCATCATAACCGCGTTTAAATACGGTAAATTCAATTAAATCATCCGATGTTATCGCCAATTTTTTCAGTATAGCCTGCTCAATAGCATCAGCTTGGTGATCTAAGGGTAATTTAATCTCAGTTAAACGCAGCATGTTTTGAAATCCAAAATAAAAAGGAAAATATGATAAGCCACTATTTTACCTGAGAGTGATGGTTAGTTGAAACAAGAGTTTGTATTTAATGCAGAGGATAAGTCAAAAAAGAGATATTTCACTGAAAATAAAGACACCGCCGTCACTTTCATTAAAAGCGGCTATACTAAATTTAACAACCGTTAAAATACAAGCAAGCTTCTGGTGAAACTATGTGGCATCTTATAGAGCAAGCTATTAGTGCAGAAACAGCCATTCCATTTGTTATTACACAAAAAGTGCCTTTGTCCGCGGGTTTATCTAGCGGAACGCCTCTGGACGCCAATGATCAACCGCTCAATTTATCATTTAAAATATCAGATGGTAGCCGAAGTTTTTTCGTCAAACTGAACAGCAAAGAAAACTTAATCAACTTTCAAGCGGAAGCTTATTCACTCAAACAACTAAAATCACTCACTCACATTGCCTGTCCTGACGTCACCACCATAGGCATTAGTTTAGACAAGAGTTTTTTAGTGCTTGATTACATCGCCTTTAGCAGGGCTAAACCTGTGCTTTGGTACCAATTAGGCCAACAACTTGCTCAAATGCATCAAGAAACGGCTCATGGTCAATTTGGTTGGCAACATGACAACTTTATTGGTAATACCATTCAGCCTAATCATTGGAGTAGTAACTGGACAACATTTTTCTCTGAGCAGCGTATTGCTTGGCAACTGCAATTACTTAGCGAAAAGTCCATTTTACTGGGTAATATTGAACACATTGCTAAAATTTGTCACGACGCTTTACTACACCATTACGTAACCCCTTGTTTAGTGCACGGAGATTTATGGCAAGGCAATACTGGCTTCACCTTTGAACAAGGCATGGTTTTCGATCCGGCTTGCTATTATGGTGATAGAGAAGTTGATATTGCGATGACTGAATTATTTGGTCAATTCCCTGATGACTTTTATCATGGCTACCAAGCTGAATATCCTCTTGATGATGGCTATGAACAACGAAAATTAGTCTATAACTTTTACCATGTTCTCAACCATGCCAATATTTTTGGTGGTATATATATAGAACAAGCCAAAGCTATTTTATCTAGAATAATATCAACTACAGTTCACTAATTAAGGTTTGGGAAATTAGCAATGAATAACACTTGAATCATACTTGAATAATGGAAATTTTAAGGAAACAAACCCTACTCATTATTAATAAATTTTACAGGGATTTTTCATATTAATTAAGTAACTATTGGTAAAAAACATGACTAAAAAAATTAACGAAGAACGAATTGAGTGCCCACATTGTGGCCATCACTTAAGAATAACCATTGATTCATCTGGCGGTGATCAAGATTTTTATGACGAATGCCCTGCCTGCTGTAAAGAAATCCATTATAAATTACACATTGACGAGTATCACCAAAAAATTCAACTTGCTATTGATAGTGATGATGAACAAATATTTTAATTAGTTGCCTGCACACCACATCTTCAATATGATGACTTAACTTTATTTTTTCATCCTATAATATATTTTCAAAACTTAATGAACCTTACCTCCTTTTTTTCTCATACTAAAAGTTTAGTAAAACTTGCTTATCCAATTTTAATCGCACAACTGATTCAAAACCTTATGGGCTTTGTTGACATTGTTATGGCGGGTCGGGTTAGCGCTACCGATATGGCGGCCGTTGCGGTAGCAAACAGTATTTGGCTACCGTTGATATTAACGGTTTACGGCTTGATCATGGCACTTGCCGCCATCGTTTCTCAACTTGCTGGCGCAAAAAACTACCTTGCTATTAGTGAGCAAACTTATCAAACCGCTTGGATTGCCTTAACGCTAGGCTTATCACTTATTGGCTTGTATTATCTGCTTGCGCCTATTATTGCACCCGCCATTGAATTAGAAGGCAAGCTAAAGCCCTTATTATTTGATTACTTACGATATATTGTTTGGGGCGCTCCGGGTTACTGCCTTTATTTAGTGTTAAGAAATTATTCTGAAGGTTTGTCTTATACTAAACCAACCATGGTCATTAGTATTATTGGTTTATTAGTTAACATTCCCGCCAACTACATTTTTATCTACGGAGAATTTGGTGCACCTGCATTAGGAGGTGCCGGCTGCGGCGTAGCCACGGCACTAGTATATTGGGCAATGTTTATCAGCATGACGATTTATGCTTTTAACTCTAAAGTGTTAAAGCAAACGTCACTGTTTGATAAATTTTACTGGCCTGATTGGCAAAAAATCAAACATATTCTTAATTTAGGTATCCCTATTGCTTTATCTTTATTATTTGAAGTAAGCCTATTTGCTATTGTCGCTATTATTTTAGTGCCATTTGGCGCAGAAGTGGTGGCAAGTCATCAAATTGCACTCAATTTCAGTGGTTTGATATTTATGGTGCCATTAAGTTTAGCCATGGCAACAACAATTAAAGTAGGTTACGCCATAGGGCACAACAATAATAAACAGGCACAAGACTATACAACTCACGCAATTGTATTAGGTTTACTGCTTGCGGTGTTTACAGCCACTATTACCGTACTTTTTAGAGTGCCTATTGTTAGTATCTATACCACTGAAGCGCCTGTCATAGCGCTTGCGGCTAACATTATGTTGCTAGCCACTTTGTATCAGTTTTCAGACACAGTACAAGTTGTTTCTGCTGGTGCATTAAGGGGCTATAAAGACACTAAATCTATTTTATACATCACTTTTGTTTCATACTGGTTAGTGGGATTAAGCGTTGGTTTAATCTTAGGTATTACCGACTGGGTTGTTCCAAAAATGGGGCCTTATGGTTTTTGGATAGGTTTTATTATTGGCTTAACAACTGCTGCCGTGTTACTTGCTTGGCGCTTAAAGGTAATTCAAAGACGTTTTGCTTTGGCAAGCTAAATTTGCTTTAAAAATAAGCAATCAAATTAAAATTTGGTAGATTTACTCAAAAGCACTTGCAAGCACATAAGTAGGCGGCTAACATAGCGCCCGTTGAAACATTCAATCAACACTATGAATAAGAAAAATTAAGCTCGCTTAGCTCAGTTGGTTAGAGTACTTGCATGACATGCAAGGTGTCGCAGGTTCGAGTCCCGCAGCGAGCACCAAATTCCGAGTTAGTAATAACTAACTTAAAGCCATTGTGTGCACTACCATGTACACAATGGCTTTTTTATTTTTCTGCACTAAAAATATTTTAGCATAAACTTATCTTTCATCGATTAATTTAAAATATATCAATTTTATAAACTAACCTTGAGTTATTGTTGGCGTTCCAAAGCTCTCAGTAGATGGAATACTCTGCGGTTTAACAATAAGATATTTGCCTTACCACAATCTCTAATATCAAATGCTATGTGCTCATCGAAAATGTGTCTATGCATACCTTGCGACACAGCTTTGCGGCAGCAAAACTATTCTCGACATTGACCTCGGCTTGATGATCATAAAACTGACATAGAATCTTGATGTGCTAAGTTGCATATCGAGTCACGAAAATAGTGCCTGTGTTACCGCTCGAATTAGCCAGCGTAAAATATTCTGATGCCTGACAACTTTTAGCGGGCGCCACTTCTCCTCAAAATCGTCAGCCTGTAAAGCTTATTTTATACAGAGACTTCCAAAAATACGTCTCCGTCTTTGACTTTTACCGGGTAAGTAGTGATATCGTCAACATCGCCTTCACTAACGTGTTTGCCGTTTTTTAGGGAAAAGCTGTTTTTGTGCAAAGGGCAAGTTACTTTCGGCTCGCCTTCCTTATCACCTATGATGCCGCGAGAAAGAACCATCCGCTTGTCATGGGGGCAAAGATTTTGCACGGCATACCATTGGTTATTTTTGGGGAGGTTAAAAACAGCAATTTGCAGACCATTGACCTTAACGCAGGATCCTAGGTCTTTAGCAAAGTTTACTACTGCGCCAACATTAATCCATTCTTTGTTCATAATATCAGTCTCTGTTATTGTCTCATGCCAATGATGCCAGCGCTTCTAGTACTTTGCATCTCTGTTTATTTAGTTTAGTTTAGTGATTAAACATCTCTCAGGCCTTTTTCACTGTGCTGTAACGGTCGGATCTGTTCACGATCTCTGGTGAACTGCACTGTTTCATCCTGGTCATCAGAGTTAATGAAGTGTTTAAAGCGTTTGAGTTTTTCAGGATCGTTGAGAGTACTTGTCCATTCACACTCGTAGGTGTCAACCACATGTTGCATTTGTGCTTCGAGTTCGGTATTAATTGCCAATGAATCGTCAATAACAACGGCTTTTAGATGGTCGAGCCCGCCAGGGAGTTTCATCATCCAGTTCGCCGTTCTCTGCAGACGATCGGCGGTTTTGATGTAATACATCAGGAAGATATCGATGTATTTGATCAGCGTATCTTTGTCGATATCCGAAGCCAGCAGATCGGCATGGCGAGGCTTGATACCACCATTGCCACAAACATAGAGATTCCAGCCTTTTTCCGTGGCAATAACCCCAAAATCTTTACATTGTGCTTCAGCACATTCACGGGTACAGCCACTGACGGCGCCCTTAATTTTATGCGGTGAACGCAGACCCCGATAACGTATTTCGAGTTCAATAGCCAAGCTAGTGCTGTCCTGAACACCATATCGGCACCAAGTAGAGCCAACACAAGATTTAACGGTTCGCAGTGATTTTCCGTAGGCATGACCTGATTTAAAACCCGCATTAATCAAAATATTCCAGATAGCAGGCAGTTGATCGAGCCGAGCGCCAAGTAGATCTATGCGCTGACCACCAGTAATTTTTGTATAAAGGTCGAAGTCTTTGCCTACTTGAGCAATAACCATTAGCATGTCAGGGGTGATTTCGCCGCCAGGAATACCGGGGATGACTGAGTATGTGCCATCTTGCTGAATGTTAGCGAGGAAGGCGTCATTGCTATCTTGAAGAGGGGCATGGCTGAGGATATGTTCATTAAAAACACTGGCAAAGATAGACGCAGCCGTTGGTTTGCATATTTCGCACCCCGTACCTTTCCCGTGTTGAGCAATAAGATCAGCAAAAGTATTAATTCCGGTAGCGCGGACAACCTGATACATTTCTTCACGACTGAGTGCAAAGTGTTCACAAAGCGCTTTACTGACTTCAATACCGTCCTGAGCCATTTTATATTGGTAAAGATCGGTCAGCATAGGCACACAACCACCACAACCGGTGCCGGCTTTAGTATATGATTTTATCGCACTTATTGAGTCGCAGTTTTGATTTTCAATGGCATCAAGCACATCACCTTTAGTGACATTTTCACAAGAACAAATGTGCGCAGTGTTGGGAAGATCACCAATGCCAATACCACTTTCAGCATCGTCATTTCGAGGAAGAATAAGACTCATGGGATCAGCAGGAAGCTGCATTTTGTTTTGATAAATTTGCAGCAGAGTACCATATTCTGCTGCATCACCAACAAGAACGCCACCGAGTAGCCTGTTGCCATCTTCTGAGATTAGCAGTTTCTTGTAAACTCCAGTATGTGGATTATTCAGGACAATATCTTTGCATGGTATATCCTGTGGCTCGATATCGCCAAAGCTGGCAACGTCTGTGCCCATCAGTTTGAGCTTGGTCGACATATCCGCACCAGTAAATGTCGCAGCTGAATTGCCGGTGAGTTGTTCGACCACGGCATCTGCCATAATAAAACCGGGTGCCACCAGACCATAAATCATATCGCCATAAACTACACATTCACCAATGGCGTAGATATTATCATCAGACGTTTTCAGAGAAGAGTTCACTAATACACCGCCACGAGATCCTACGGTCACACCGCATGCTTTAGCGAGTTCGTCACGAGGACGGATGCCAGCAGAAATGATGATCATCTCCGTATTTATTACGCTATCATCAGCAAACTTCATTCCGGTAACACTAACATCACCGACGATATTTTTAGTGTTTTTGTTTAAATTAACCGTCATACCCTGAGCTTCGATAAGTCGCTTGAGCATTTCCCCGCCAGCGTCATCTACCTGTCTCGGCATCAGTCTTGATGCAAACTCAACTACATCGGTTTTCAGCCCGAGTTCCTGAGCCGCTTTAGCCGCTTCGAGACCGAGCAGACCACCACCGATGACCACACAGGTTTTACACTTTTTAGCATAGGCAATAATATCTTCTAGGTCATCAATGGTTCGGTAAACAAAAACACCTGCTTTATCAATCCCAGGCACAGGGGGAACAAAAGGGCTTGAACCTGTTGCCATGACAATTTTATCAAAGCTTAATGTTTTACCTTTACTCGATGTCACCGTTTTATTGACACGATCAATACTAATAATTTTATCTTCGAGATAGAGATCGATATTACGTTCTTTATACCAATCAATACTCGCCATGCTCAGATCTTCGGCGGTTTTACCTTCAAAATAAGCAGAGAGGCGAACGCGGTCATAAGCAGGACGTCGCTCTTCACAGAAGGTTATGATTTTAAATTGTTTTTTAGTATCTTTATTGAACAGTCGTTCACAAAATTTATAACCTACCATACCGTTTCCGATGACAATGATATTTTTTCGGTTCATTGATTAGTTTCCTCTGTCTTAAAAAACACAGTGTTTTGAGTATAGAAGCTCATTAGCGATACTGATAGGATGTATAATTTTTTTCGGAGAAATAGTCGTGTTTTCGTTAGTGGTTGACCCGTAAGCAGTAACGCTTTAGGCATGCTACTCCGCTAGTATATTCAGTTAAAATATCAATTATCGAATGATTGTTGACTAATTATTGACTAATCAAAATAAGCGACTAGATTGAAAGTTAAAGTGTGTGATATTTAGTTAGTTTAGCTATGTTTCTTGTTACTTTAACGTAGCTATACCGCAATACAGGTAAAATTAATTTTCTGACGGCCTGAGACGTTCACATCTAACTGGAAAGTATAAAAATATGCAGAAAATTTTAGTGCCAATAGATTTTTCCAATGGCATGGAGAAAATAATCCAAAAATCTATGCAAATGGCAAAGGCATTTTCTGGGTCTATTTACCTTGTGCATATAGAGCAACCTATTAGGGATATCAGTGGTAGGGATCACGGCGACCCAGTTGATGAAATGACTCATGATTATCCCCATGAAACAGCAAAGCTGAATGCACTTGCTAAAAGGATTCGAAACGATGGCATTGAGACACATGCTATATTTATAAAAGGTGTTCCTAGCCTATCAATACTCGAAGTAGAACAAAAAATTAGTGCTGAATTAATTGTGATGGGTACTCATGGACATGGTGTGGTTACTGGCATACTGCTGGGTGGTGTTAGTCAAGCCATTATCAAAAAATCAGCATGTCCCGTTTTGTTAATACCAATCTGAGTGACACAATATGTTGAGAATACAACCGAGCGACTCAATAATACCACCCGCGCTATTTCTGCTAGCGATAGCCTATATAATTAGATTCAGGTCAGTGCACAATTTCTATAACTAGATTCAAGTCAGTGCACCATCTCGACGCAATATTTGAGTTCAGTCACGATGAATAAAAACACTACCAACGACAAAACCAGTAACATCAAGATTCAAAAGGGATTACTGACGCAAAGAAAATAATGGAACATAAATTGCCTCTTATAGACTTGAAAGGAGCCAAAGCAGATCGGCTTGACATTTATGGAGTATAAATGAAACAGCAACTTGTGGTAATCGGCAATGGCATGGCCGGAATGAAAGCCGTAGAAGAGATATTATCTAACAGCCCAGAAAAGTATGCCATCACTGTTTTTGGTGCTGAGCCCTACGGCAACTATAACCGCATCATGTTATCTCCTGTACTGTGTGGCGAGAAATCTATTGAAGACATTATGATTAATGATCGTCAATGGTATAAAGACAACAACATAATTTTGCATGCGGGTCCTGACAAGACGGTGATCAACATAGACCGCAGCCGAAAAATCGTTGCCAGCAAAGATGGCACTCAGGTCCACTATGACCGATTGATAATATCTACCGGCTCTAACCCTTTTATTTTGCCAATTCCAGGCCATGATCTTCAGGGGGTGGTTGCCTTTCGTGATGTCTATGACGTAAATACAATGCTCGACTACAGCAAACACAAAACACATGCTGTGGTGCTAGGAGGAGGTTTGCTAGGGCTGGAAGCTGCTAATGGGCTTGCGCAAAGAGGCATGCAAGTGACTGTTGTGCACAGCAACGCAATCCTGTTAAACCGTCAGTTAGACAGTACCGCAGGATATCTGTTACAGCAAGCATTAGAACAACGCGAGGTCCGGTTTAAAATGCCCGCAAAAACCCTGACGTTAGTTGATAATGGCAAGGGCCATGTTAAAGCCGTGACCTTTGCCGATGGCAGTGAGCTGTCCTGTGATCTGTTTGTTATGGCTATTGGCGTTCGCCCCAATATGGCTCTGGCACAAAGTGCCGGTATTTACTGTGATAAGGGCATCGTTGTCAGTGATACCTTGCAAACCTATGATCCAAGTATTTATGCCGTTGGTGAATGTATTCAACATCGGGGTGATACCTTTGGCTTGGTTGCGCCGTTGTTTGAGCAAGCTAAAGTGTGTGCTAACCACTTATGCGATCATGGTGTTGCCCAATATAAAACCCTGCCCAGCGCGACCAAACTGAAAGTTACCGGTATTAATCTATTTTCGTTGGGTGAATTTAATGGTGACGAGGACTGCGAAATTATCCAATTTAGCGATCCCAGTGCCGGAGTATATAAAAAGTTGGTGATCAAAAACAAACATATCATCGGCCTGGTACTTTTCGGCGCAACTGGCGATGGCGCCTGGTATCAAAGTTTGCTAGAACAACGAACCAATATCGAAGACATGCGGGAATTACTAATCTTTGGCCAAGCTTATTTTCAACAAAACTTGGTAGTAGAGAGTTAAGATGACAAATAAAACAAAACAAAACTTGATTGCCACCACCGTCAAAACCACCTGCTCTTATTGTGGGGTCGGCTGCGGGATCACCGCTAAGGTCAATAGTGATACCCGTGAAGTTATTGTGATTGGCGATGACGATCACCCAGCCAACTTTGGACGTTTATGTTCTAAGGGCTCTTCATTAGCGGAAACTCTGGCACTGTCTAGCCGTTTATTAGTGCCTCAGGTGTATGGCAAACCGGCAGATTGGGGCACTGCGCTAGCGACCGTGGCTAACAAATTTAATCAGGTTATCGAGCAATACGGCCCTGACGCTATTGCCTTTTATGGTTCGGGTCAGTTATTAACTGAAGATTATTATGTTGCCAATAAACTGATGAAAGGCTTTATTGGTTCAGCCAATATCGATACCAACAGCCGCCTGTGTATGTCGTCATCAGTGTCGGGTCATAAAAGAACTTTTGGCTCCGATACAGTGCCAGCCTGTTATGACGATTATGAACAGGCCGAGCTGATTATCTTAGTTGGTTCCAATACCGCCTGGTGTCACCCTGTTTCTTTTCAACGTATTCAAGCTGCTAAAGAAAATAATCCGCGGCTCAAGGTTGTGGTCATTGACCCACGAAAAACCTCAACCTGTGATATCGCGGATCTTCACATCCCGGTAAAAATTGGCACTGATGTCGCATTGTTTAATGGTTTATTAAGTTATCTGTATCAGGAGAATGCCCTAGATCAGGCGTTTATTCAGCAGCATACTCAGGGGTTTGAAGAAACCATTATCGCTGCACAAAATGACGCTCTGAATATTGCCACAGTCGCCCAGAAATGTCAGGTTGCCCCCCACATTCTTGAAACGTTTTATCGCTGGTATAAAAACACAGATAAAACCTTGAGCTTATATAGTCAAGGGGTGAATCAATCATCTTCGGGAACTGACAAGGTGAGTGCTATTTTACATTGCCATCTGGCCACAGGACGTATTGGTAAACCTGGTTGTGGACCGCTGTCTTTAACGGGTCAACCCAATGCCATGGGCGGCCGTGAAGTCGGTGGTCTAGCACATCAGCTCGCGGCACATATGGATTTTAATCCTAAAGATATCGAGCGAGTTAAACGGTTTTGGCAAAGTGATAACATAGCCGATAAAGCCGGTCTTACTGCCACCGAGATTTTTGATGCCGTGGCTGATGGAAAAATTAAAGCCATCTGGATCATGGCCACCAACCCGGTAGTGAGTATGCCAAATGCAGACAAGGTTAAACAGGCGCTGGAAAAGTGTGAGTTTGTGGTGGTCTCAGACTGTGTGGCCCACACTGATACCCTAGATTTGGCTCATATTAAATTACCGGCAGCAGGCTGGAGTGAAAAAGACGGCACAGTGACCAACTCGGAACGCCGCATCTCCCGCCAGCGAGCGCTACTGCCGCTGGCTGGCGACGCTAAACCTGACTGGTGGATCATTACGCAGGTGGCCAAAAAAATGGGTTTTACCCATGGTTTTGCTTACCAGTCTACTGTTGAAATATTTCGTGAACACGCGCGCTTGTCTGGTTTTGAGAATAACAAAAAGCAACGATTACGTGACTTTGATATTTCCCTGTTGGCCGATATCAGTGAAGATGATTACAACAATTTCCCCCCAACACAATGGCCCATTACCGCAAAGCGACCGCAAGGCACGGCACGTCTTTTTTCCCAAGGAAAATTCTTTACGCCGACACAAAAAGCCAACTTCACCCCAATACAGTTCAAACTGCCGGCAAACTTACCCAACCCGCAATGGCCATTGATATTAAATACCGGAAGGCTGCGAGACCAATGGCATACCATGACACGCACCGCTTTAGCGCCCCGTTTGAATCAACATAAACCTGAACCCTTTGTCGAAATCACCTCGGCGGATGCACTCGATTACGGCCTGATTCAGGGGGAACTGGCTCAGATCGAAAGTGAGTGGGGGAAAATGCTAGCCCGGGTAGTTGTCACCGAGACGCTACCTCAAGGTGTTATTTTTGTACCCATGCATTGGACAGCGCAATTCAGTAGTCAAGGTCGTATGGGGGCGTTGGTAAACCCCGTCATAGATCCTATTTCGAAACAACCGGAGAGCAAACATACACCGGTTAAGATTAAAGCCTATGATGCGCAGTGGCATGGTTTTATCATTTCCCGCCACCCGCTAGTATTAGATGGTATTGATTACACGGTATTGATTAAAGGTAACGGTTATTTTCATTACGAAGTAGCCAGCAGTAGAAAGATCCGCAATTGGCAATATCATCTGGCCAACCAACTTTCACCTTATACTAATAAACTCAATTGGCAGACCTATCAGGATGATAAAAAATCACTTTTCCGTACCGCCTGTTTTTCTGCTAACGAATTACAAGCCGTACTAATCATCAGTCCTCATAGTCGCTTACCACAGAGAGGCTGGATCGGTTCATTGTTTGATTCATTACGCACTGAGCCATTAAAGGACGATGAGCGCATGGCCTTATTAACCGGAAAGCCCCCGTTGGGTACACCGGATGTAGGTAAAATCATCTGTGCTTGTTTTAACGTCGGCGAAAAGACAATTTTATCAGCAATAAAAGACAGTAAATTAACTACGCCACAGGCTGTGGGTAAATCCTGCAAAGCAGGAACTAACTGTGGTTCCTGTGTGCCAGAGATTAAAGAGCTGATCAATTGTAATCTAACGGTTACTGGTAGCTAAACACTAATTCCGATTGATTCAGCGAGAAATAAAATTGCCATATATGTCATTTGTTTAGTCGACTATACGGTACTGTTGGCACGATTGCTTGGACTTTATGTCCTTATATTATTTCGATATTCTTTGTAGTAGCGCATTTGGAAAATGCTTAGTGTAACGAGTAATATCGGCGATAGCGCCTTAGAAATATTCTTCTAATGCTAGCTATCCTTGAAGATAGTGGCCATAAAAGTGAAGGTAGTCATATCCACACCATGTAGTAATTCCGTTTGAGCGAGTAATTTTTTATTTTGAACGGTTGTTCTCAAATCTAACCATGCATCTTTTTTCAATACTACAGCTACCATGACAAACCCTTATACGTTTAACAGACGTACAATTTACTGTGTTAAGAAATCACCGCTATTCATCAAAACTGCCTAGGAGTAGTTATTTTTGTTTATAATAAACTTTTACTTTTCAATTCTAACTTGAGACTTACTAATTTTTCCTCTTCTAGGTATAATTAGCCTATTCATATTTCACTGTCCCCATTTCACTAAGAAACAGAGCCTATTAATGAGTTACATCCCGTTAGAACAATTAAAAAATGCTTGGATTTTCAAACATAAAAGCTTACCCATCTCTGAAAGTGATCTAACTAAAATCAAACCTATGGTAAAAGAGCGTGCTAATGTTCTGTGGGATACCTTTATTAGCCGCCAAGCAGATCACCCTGATTTTTTTAAAAAAGGTGACTGGCCTTTTAATAAAAACAATTGGCAAGAGCAAGGTAAATGGGAAGGTATTTGGGACAGCAATGAAGACAGTTTACCTGAGTTAATTACCAGCCATATCGCTTGGGATAATAATACTGTGATTTATTATTGCTCAAACAGAGACAATGTTATTGAAACTACCTGGGCGACATTTGCTCGTTGTTGGAAAAATTTCTTATTTATGGATGATGGCTCTATTCTTATTGGCAAAAAGCGCTCGCAGGTGGTGCAATTTACCAGTAATGGTTATTTCAACATTGG
This sequence comes from Colwellia sp. 39_35_sub15_T18, assembly GCA_002162675.1. Taxonomy (GTDB): domain Bacteria; phylum Pseudomonadota; class Gammaproteobacteria; order Enterobacterales; family Alteromonadaceae; genus Colwellia. The sequence goes on from MAAE01000064.1 coordinate 23,810, forward strand.
TGAAAAACCTAAGCAATGACAACCAAAACGGCATTACATCCAAACAATAAACACCGTCAGGGTTATGACTTTGCGGCTCTGGTTAAAACGTCCCCGGCTTTATCTGCCTTTATTATACAGAATAAGCATAACCAACAAGCGACAATAGATTTTAGCAACGCCAATGCCGTGAAAGCGTTGAACCTTGCTTTACTGAAAAAACATTATCAAATTCAACATTGGGACTTTCCTCAGGGCTACTTATGCCCTCCCATTCCAGGACGAGTTGATTATATTCACTATCTTAAAGATTTATTAACCGAGAGCAAGGTAACTGCTGAACGTAAAGTGTCTGTATTAGATATTGGTACTGGTGCTACTTGCATCTATCCTATTTTGGGTGCGCGTGAATATGGTTGGCATTTTGTTGCCTCAGATATTGACCCCATCTCTATTAAAATGGCTAACACCAATGTTAATGCCAATAAGAATATTGCCAAACAGATCAGCTGTCGATTACAAAAAAATAGTACAAGTATTTTTGACGGCATCATTAATACCTGTGAGTATTACCATTTAACAATGTGTAACCCACCTTTTCATAAGTCTTTAGCCGATGCCAGCGCAGGCACTAACCGAAAGTGGCAAAACTTAAACAAGCAAGATAAGAACAAGAACAAGAAAAATAAGAACCAGCCCGATAAAGGTAACCATAAAGCGGCGCTTAATTTTGGCGGTCAAAAAGCAGAGCTTTGGTGTCAAGGTGGCGAATTAGCCTTTATTCGCCAAATGATTAAAGAGAGTAAGCAATTTCAAACACAAGTGCTGTGGTTTACTTGCTTAGTTTCTAAAAAAGATCATTTATCGGCCCTAAAATTGAGCCTTAAAAAAGCTAACGTAGCACAAATAAAAGTAATAAATATGGCCCAAGGACAAAAAATAAGTCGTTTCATCGCTTGGCGCTTTAGCCGTGAACTTTCATAGTTAACTTCAATGAGTATTACAGCCAATCTCCTACCACTTGTATTGGCTGCGGATTATCTTGCTCAGCTACCCAAACAACAATAGCCTGCTTCTCTGAAATATGCCCATTAGTTGTTGGCAGTAACATTTGGGTTGATAATTGACCTTCTTCCCTACCTAACTTTTCTCGCTTGTAACCTAGCACGACAAAGTCATGTGATAAATCACGTCCGCGATTTTCACCACGCGTCACTTGAGTGATTTGATCAAACCCCAGAATGGCAACATGAACTTGCATTTTAATGGCAGTTTCGCTTTCAGGTGCAAATTGTACTTTGATCAATCCGTCATCAATATTGGCACTTAATTTACCCACTTTCTTTTGATTGTCTATTGGTAAGGACTTACCGCGAAACCAACCATTCCAGCCCTTGCCATTAACAACAAAGCCCGGTGTCGCAATATTATGGATATAATTTAAATGACTATAACGCTGTTGTCGTTGGGTAAACTGTCGCTGCGCATAAGGATCCTTCCAGCCAATGTGATCCCAATAATCAACATGGAAATTGATCGGGATAAATTTTTTAAAAAGTTGTTGATGGCTTTTAAATTGCTCCAGCCATTTCTCTGCTGGAGGGCAACTACTACAGCCTTGAGAGCTGTATACTTCAACTAAGTTGACTTGATGTGCAGGGCTAACAATAGTTTTAGCCATAAGCGTACTCGAACAAAAGAATAAGCTAGTAATAAGTAATGATTTAAGGTTTTTCATAGGAAATATCTATAACATGATTTAATAAATAGATATTCTTTTTCAAGATAAAATTTCATCCATCAAGAGATAAAAGCTAAAAAACAATATTTTTCTAGCGAGGTTTACTATTCCTCACTGGTACTATTTAGTAAATAGGTAACTATTCACCACAGAGCCGCGATGCTTCACAGAGGGCTCTTTGAGACTACACAGAACTTTTATTATTCTCGGTGAGTATGGTGACCTCTGTGTTGGTAATACTTTTCAAGCTGAATAAATACGTAAATAGTTAAATAATCGCAATATCAAACTCTGGCATGGCTTGAATAACTTTTTTAACCGTACAAGTATTTGCCGCAGCCAAAATTGCCTTATTATACTTGTTAGGAAAACCGTCGGGTAAAATAACTTCAAGGGTAATTTTTTTCTTATAACTATCCTCTTCAGAAATATTTTCATTATTTTGCACTATTTTCAAACCCGTAGTGCTGATGTCTCGTTGCTGACAAAATTTACGCATATAAAAGGCGGCACATAAAGGCATGCTTGCTAAAAAATAATCAAAGGGCTCTGGATGCTCTGCTTTACCGCCAACGGCAATACTTTGATCACTGATGATTTGATGCTCACCAAAATTAGCCTGTAATTGTTGCCCGTCAAGTAAATTTACTTCTATTTTCATATTCTGCTCCTCGCAATTTTATCAATAAAAAACTTAGCTAACTCATCATATATGAGCATTATCTAATATTGCAAGAAATAGCTGTAATAAGATAAGCAGAAACAAGTCATTGCTTTGAAAGTATTGATTTCAAAATAATGCTTGAATATCACTTAAAATAGATATACTGTACATCTATACAGTATATCTATTTTTACTTAATCTAGTTAGAGGTAATTGGTTATGTTTAACGTAAACAGCAATAATATCAACATGATAGCAGATGGTGACAATACCGTCTCTCAATTAAATGTCAATTGGTTACAGCATACTAACGTCAACAACAACTATGAGTTATCCAACCAATATGCCCATATTTGCCAACAACATAAGCAAGAGAAAAAGTGGGTTTTATTTATCAATCCAGAAGAAAGTTCAATAGAAAAACTCGCCAAAACACACGGTGTTGACGTATCAAAAATATTAATGGTGAATTATAAAAGTGCGATAAAATCTCATACCAAAATAGATTTAGAGCAGATAAAATCAGTATTAAGTAAGGGCAACTGCTCTGCGGTTATTTTGTCGAATACTGACTTTGCAAGTGAAGAGATCACCCAATTAGAAAACTCAGCTTGCGCAGGAAAAACACAATGTGTGTTATTGAAAAAACGTATTTTGCATTAGAAAATACGCAAGAACTCATGCCGCTTAGGCATACTTTATTACTCTGACACTAAAAGCCACGAGCACTAAAAGTGCCCGTGGCTTTTAGTGTCATTACTATGAATTTACCGCTGTTCTTTAATCCATTGCTTAACATTACGCTCTAATACAACCATAGGCACAGCACCGCCAAGTAGCACCACATCGTGAAAGGCACTTAACTCAAACTTATTTCCTAGTTCAGTCTTAGCTTGCTCGCGTAAAGACAAAATTTTAAGCATACCTAACTTATAACCCAATGCTTGTCCCGGCCAGGTGATATAGCGCTCTATTTCAGCAACAACATCAGACTCTGCAGTACCTGTAATGTCACTCATGTAGGTTATTGCTTGCTCGCGTGTCCAACGTTTGTGGTGCATGCCAGTATCAACCACTAAACGTACCGCACGAAACAGCTCTGCCTGCAAACGTCCTAAATCACCAAAGGGATCATTTTCATAAAGCCCTAACTCACTTGCTACCTTTTCTGAATAGAGCGCCCAACCTTCTGCATAAGCATTATAAGGCGCTATACGACGTAAAAACGGCAGTGATGCTTGATCCAAATTCAACGACGCTTGCCAATGGTGCCCTGGGTTTGCTTCATGATAAGTCAATGTTTTCAAACCAAACTTAGGGTTAGCTTTCATATCGCGTAAATTAATCCAATAGATGCCAGGTTTAGAGCCATCAACTGCTGGCGCACCATCTTGAATTTCGACAGGAAAAGCGCGCACTTGTACTTGATAGCTCGGCTTGGTTTTAAAAACAGGTGCCATTTTCAGGGTAATTTCATCAATATAACCATTAAGATCAGTTAACAACTGCTCTCGGCCTGCTTGCGAGTCTTCATACAAAAAACGCGATTCTTCATTTAATGAGACCATTCGAGCACCAACAGTACCTTTTTTGTAGCCTTCACTAACAAGAATGCTATTCATTTGCTCGCTAATACGCTTTACTTCATCTAAACCAAGTTGATGAATTTCATCAGCACTTAATGAACTGTCTCCTAACTGGCGGATAGCTTCTTGATAATAAACTTCACCATTGGGTTGCGCCCAAATACCTGCCTCACTGCGTGCTTTAGTTAACAATTGCTCGGTTGCTGTTGTTATTGACTGGTAAGCGGGGTAAACCACCTTAGCTACTTTTTCAATAACTTGCGCTGTTAACTGTTGCTTTTGCTGTTCTGAAAGGGAAGTAATCTCGGTTAACTTATCGGTGAAACTGGTGACAAAAACGTGCGCTTTTGGCTCTGCGTTAGTAAAACCTTTTAAATAGCGTAAGGCACCTGTTACGGTACTTTTAGGTGGCAGCCAATTTTGTGCACTATCAAAGTTAAGCTTCTCTTCAATGCTGGCAATCATAGTGTCAAATTTGTCTAAACGGGCAATGTAGTTAAGTGCCTCTTGCTTAGAAGTGATCGCTTGATCATTTTGCATGATACGGGGAATATCAATTAACGGACCATTAATTTGATTGACAATAAAGGGCGACAAGCCCATCCACACGTCAATATAGCCGATGGAGAAGTGTTTATGTCCGGCAAAATATTGCGTGATCCCCGCCATTACTTGTTGATTGTCTCTATCCGTATTGGTGGCCTCAGATAATTTATAAGCACTAATCTGCGTTGATAACCTTGCTAATGTCTGGCGCAGTTCAGCTTCTTTTTGGGGGCTAAAATCGGCCAGTTGATCATTAAATTCTTTACCAATATCGTCACTTGATAAACCAAACATGGTCGCTTCTGGCGCTCTTAGTTTAAACAAAGCTTGTGAAGCTTGTTGATAAAGCTCATCTGCCGTTAAATTAGCATGATTAACTGACTTAGTTTGCTCAACCACAGCAGGCTTTACTTGTGTTGCTTGCGTTGCTTGATTTAGTTCAGTATCGGCTGAGCTAGATTTATCACAACCACTTAACGCGAAAGCGGTAATTATCGTGGTGCTTATAAGGGTTAATTTCATGCTAATTATCTTTTATGGAAAGATTATTGTGCCCTGATTAAAACAAAAGCCTCTTCGGTTGTAAATATTGCTCATTAAATGCTATCGAGCTCAACTGTAAATAATAGCTGTACATAATTAACTGCAAATAAATTGCCCAACAAATAATTACTCCAGAACAGGTTATTCTCTTAGAAAATCTATTCATTTCTTGCTATAATCGCGCGCCACCTTTTAGGTGGTTAAATTATCAAACCTAAGTAGAGTAAACTATGAGCCAAGCACAGCCACAAGCCTTATTCGATTATGCCAAATATTGGGCTGAGTGTTATGGATTTACAGATGCTACTCCTTTTTGCCTGGCGCTTGCTATCTATAGGAGCACAATATGAATCAATTAGCACATCATCAGCCACAAGGCTTATTCGACTACCCAAAATATTGGGCGGAGTGCTACGGTACTGCTCCTTTTTTACCTATGTCTCGTGCTGAGATGGATGTTTTAGGTTGGGATAGCTGCGACATTATTATTGTTACTGGCGACGCCTATGTTGATCATCCAAGCTTTGGCATGGCGATTATTGGCCGCATGTTAGAGTCACAAGGTTTTCGCGTTGGCATTATTGCTCAGCCAGATTGGCATTCAAAAGATGCTTTTATGCAGCTTGGCAAACCAAATTTATTTTTTGGCGTCACCGCTGGCAATATGGACTCAATGATTAATCGATATACTGCTGAGCGTAGAATGCGCCATGATGATGCCTATACGCCAAATGACGAAGGCGGCAAGCGCCCAGACCGCGCCGTAACCGCCTACACGCAACGCTGTAAAGAAGCGTTTAAAGGTGTGCCTGTGGTTATTGGTGGCATAGAAGCAAGCCTGCGCCGCATTGCTCATTATGATTATTGGTCTGATAAAGTACGCCGCTCGGTGTTGTTTGATTCGAAAGCCGATTTACTTATTTATGGTAATGCTGAACGACCATTAATTGAAATAGCTCATCGCATTGCCCATGGCGAAGACGTGAAAAAAATTACCAATGTCCGTGGTAGTGCTTTTCTTGCTAACCACGCCCTACCCGGCTGGAAAGGTGTTGATTCACGCGATATTGACAGACCCGGAAAGATAGACCCTATTGCTAATCCTTATGAAGAGATAACGCCAGAAAGCTGTAGTGATAATGAAGCTCAAATAACTAAAGACGATGCCTCTAAAGATGTCACTAAAACAGCTCAAGTGATCAATATTACGGAAACAAGCTATACCCGAAATAAAACATGGGCGAACAAAGCCAAGCCTTGGGAAAACACTTATATTAATTTACCTACTTTTGAGCAAGTAAAAGATAATAAGGTAATGTACGCCCATGCGTCGCGTATTTTTCATCAAGAAGTCAATCCCACGTCTGCTAAACCCTTAGTACAAAGTCACGGCACACGTATTATTTGGTTAAACCCACCAGCAAAACCACTTTCACAAGACGAAATGGATGGTGTATTTGGCTTGCCTTATCAGCGTGTTCCTCATCCTAGTTATGGCAAAGCAAAAATTCCTGCTTATGACATGATCAAAACCTCCATCAATATTATGCGAGGCTGTTTTGGTGGTTGTACTTTTTGCTCTATTACCGAGCATGAAGGCCGCATTATTCAATCACGATCGCATGAATCTATCATTGCAGAAATTGAAGATATTAAACTAAAAGTGCCAGGCTTTACGGGAGTAATTTCAGATTTAGGTGGGCCAACCGCCAATATGTATCAGCTTAATTGTAAAAGCGAAAAAGCCGAGGCAACCTGTCGGAAGCCTTCTTGTGTTTGGCCAACTATATGTGGGCATTTAGATACCGATCATACCCCTACGATTGAACTTTACCGTAAAGCCAGAAAAGTAAAAGGCATTAAAAAAGTACTTATTGCTTCAGGCGTTCGTTATGACTTAGCAATACAACATCCTGAATACGTGAAAGAATTAGCCACTCATCATGTTGGCGGTTATTTAAAAATAGCGCCAGAGCATACTGAAGAAGGTCCTTTAAATAACATGATGAAACCCGGTATGGGCAGTTATGATAAATTTAAAGAGATGTTTGATCACTACTCTAAACTCGCCGGTAAAAAACAATATCTAATTCCTTATTTTATCTCAGCACATCCGGGGACAACCGATAAAGACATGGTTAATTTGGCGCTGTGGCTTAAAAGTAATGATTTTAAATTAGATCAAGTACAAAATTTTTATCCTTCGCCATTGGCAAATGCCACCACCCTTTACCATACTGAGCTAAATTCACTGCGCAACATCACCAGTAAAAATATTGCCAAAAAAGATGGCACGATATCGGTACCTAAAGGCGCAATTCAAAGGCGATTACATAAAGCGATTTTACGTTATCACGACTCAAACAACTGGCCTGAAATACGTGCCGCATTAACTAAAATGGGCTTGAGTAAGTTGATTGGCTCAGCACCAAACTGCTTAGTGCCTAGAGAAACTCGTAGCGAGCAACGTAATCAAAGCTCAGATAGAAGACAAGGTAAAAATAATGCCAAAGGCTTTAAGAGTAGCCCCGGACAGAATAAAGCTAAGAAGGGCTTAACGCGCTTTAGTGACAACCAATTTAACGACAGAACACCTAGCAAACGTAAACCAAGCAAAGCTAAAGTTCAAAATAGACATAAATAAACTTAACTAATTTTTGAACTAAATACCTAAAGCTTAGCTTCATCCATTTAGTTCAAAATCAACGTAGAAAATTCAAAGAAGTAGCGCAGAGTTGACGAATATCAATAAGCACTTCTGACACTGAATTTTCCAGTTTGATGACGAAATAAAGGATAAATAAACGTGCTAGCAGCAAACAACATTACCCAACAATTTGGCGCTAAGCCATTATTTGAAAACATTTCACAAAAATTTGGTGGCGGTAACCGTTACGGTTTAATCGGCGCTAATGGCTGTGGAAAATCAACCTTTATGAAAATTTTAGGCGGCGATTTAGAACAAACCTCAGGCAATGTTAACTTAGATACCGGTGAACGTTTAGGTAAATTACGTCAAGATCAATTTGCTTTTGAAACCTACAGTGTTATTGATACCGTTATTATGGGGCACACTGAGTTATGGGCGGTAAAAGAAGAGCGTGACAGAATTTATGCCTTGCCAGAAATGAGTGAAGCCGATGGCATGAAAGTCGGTGATTTAGAGTCTGAATATGCTGAAATGGACGGTTATTCTGCCGAAAGCCGTGCTGGCGAATTATTAATGGGCGTTGGTATTCCTGTTGAGCAACACTACGGTTTAATGAGCGAAATTGCTCCGGGCTTTAAGTTACGTATTCTACTAGCACAAGCCTTATTTTCTGATCCAGATATTTTATTACTTGATGAGCCCACCAACAACTTGGACATTCACACCATTCAATGGCTTGAAGAAACACTTAATGAACGTGATTCAACTATGATCATCATTTCCCATGATAGACACTTTTTAAATAGTGTTTGTACGCACATGGCTGATTTAGATTATGGTGAACTGCGTGTATTCCCAGGTAATTATGACGAATACATGTTGGCCGCAACGCAAGCTCGTGCGCGTTTATTATCAGATAACGCCAAGAAAAAAGCACAAATTGGTGAGCTACAAGCCTTCGTTGCTCGTTTTTCTGCCAACGCATCTAAAGCAAAACAAGCGACCTCAAGAGCCAAGCAAATTGATAAAATTCAACTCGACGAAGTGAAAGCGTCTAGCCGTAGCAATCCATTCATTCGCTTTGAACAAGAAAAGAAGTTATTCCGTAATGCCCTCGTTATTGAAAAATTAAACAAGAGTTTTGATGACACTCATATCCTAAAAGATATTTCGGCGTTGATTGAAGTAGGTGAACGTATTGCGATAATTGGTGAAAACGGCATTGGTAAAACCACCTTTTTACGTAGTTTAATGAACGAAGTAGGTTATGAGCTAAGCTCAGGTGAGTTTACTTGGTCTGAAAACGTCAATATTGGTTACTACGCACAAGATCATGAATACGAATTTGAAAACGATATGACGTTATTTGAATGGATGAGCCAATGGCGTCTAGCAACCGATGACGAACAAGCGGTTCGAGGTTATTTAGGGCGTTTATTATTTTCTGCCGATGATATTAAAAAGATGGTCAGCGTACTTTCAGGTGGTGAGAAAGGCCGGATGTTATTCGGCAAGTTAATGATGCAAAAACCTAATATTTTGGTATTAGATGAACCCACCAACCACATGGATATGGAGTCAATCGAATCATTGAATATGGCTTTAGAAAGCTATGAGGGTACGTTGTTATTTGTGAGTCACGACAGAGAGTTTGTATCCACCATAGCGACCCGAATTATTGAAATAACTAAAGATGGCTATATAGACTTTGCCGGTACGTATGATGAGTACTTAGCCAGCCAAGCATAAGCTGGCAATAGCTTAGAAATATTTACCACTCAGAGCACAGAGAATAACAAAATCTCTGTGTAGCATCGCGGCTCGGTGGTAAACAGTTACTTTATTTCTTTGTATTTATTTAGCTTAGAAATATTTACCACTGAGAGCACCGAGGTGCTAACGCACTACACTGAGAAGATAACAAAGTCTCTGTGTAGGCTCGAAGAGCCCTCTGTGTAGCATCGCGGCTCGATGGTGAACAGTTGCCCTTTGTTTATATTGAGCTTCTTGAAAATAAGTTTATCTAAAAATTAAACACCTATAATTAAACATCTATAGTAATAAGGATTTATTTTGTTAAGTTACCGTCATGCCTTCCATGCAGGCAATTTTGCTGATGTATTAAAGCATAGTGTATTAACACTTGTGCTCGATTATATGACCCGCAAAGAAAAAGGTTTTCATTATATTGATAGCCACTCCGGTGCAGGCATGTATCAACTTAGCGATGAATATGCACAAAAAACCGGTGAATATAAAAACGGTATTGCCAAATTAATCAATGACGACAACATTCCAGAGGCTTTGCAGCCCTATATTGATTTAATTAAAGAACTCAACCCTAGTAACAGCACGGGTGAGTTAGATTTATATCCCGGTTCACCAGGCATTGCCAAACGTTTTATGCGCCGCCAAGACAGCACTCACTTATTTGAATTACATTCTACCGACATTCAACATTTGACTGATTTTTGTTATCGCTGGAAAAAAGTATTTGTTAAGCAAAGTGATGGCTACCAAGGGGTTTTAGGTTTATTACCGCCGCCAAGCCGCCGTGGTGTGGTACTTATTGATCCCCCTTATGAGCTAAAAGAAGATTATCACAAAGCAGTTAACACTATCATCAAGGCCTATAAAAAATTTGCTACCGGCACTTATATACTTTGGTATCCAGTAGTTAAGCGTGAGTTAGTAGATAGTATGAAGGCTTCTTTCGTCAATAGTGAAGTTAAAAACTTATTACAACTAGAGTTTTGTTTATCCGATGATACTGATGAATATGGTATGACTGGCACTGGGCTCTTTATCGTTAACCCGCCTTGGCAGTTGGCTGCCCAGATGAATGAAGTATTACCTTATTTAAAAACTAAACTAGGCAATACAGACTCAAATTTTACTGTTGAGCACCTCATTGCTGAATAATAAAATTTTTGTTTTAAAAAAAGCTTTTAAAAGTTAACGGCGATATTGACGATGCTGCGGTAAATTGTCGTTAATATCAAACCAATCCGCTTTTGATTCAGTATAAATATGCGCATCGGGATGCACGGGCTCAAGTTTATCAAAAGCAGCTAAAGCAATTTCTATGGTATGTTCACGACGGTTATATTGCGACTCAAATAACAGACTTGAGCCACAACAACGACAAAAAGTTCGTACAGTGTCATTATTAGCGCGATACTCTTTTAAAAGTTCTTCACCTGATAACCAATGTAGAGCCACTGTTTTTGCTTCGACAAATGTAGAGAAAGCTGCACCATGAAATTTTTGACACATTTTACAGTGACAATGCCCAACAGGGCCTTGAAACTTATCAACGGCAAAAGTGACTTGTTTACATAAACAGCTACCCGTATTTTTCATCAACTTAATACCTTAAGTAATTTCTGCTTTAAACAAGTAGATTCCAGCTTAAGAGACAACGGGAATAACATGAATAGCTAATAATTATATTTTATTTAACTTCATCAAGATCATTATCTTCTATTTGCTGCGCTGTTAACGCTTTCTTGCGCTTAATTATTGGCATATCGCCAACATCTTTCGCGACATGAAAAGTCTTTTTAGCAGCTTTCTTAACCTTAGTCGTTGGTGACTTATCTGTCTTTATATCTTTAACTTTAGCTGCTTTAGCACTAACTTTTTTCGGCTTCAAGCCTTTGAATTTACCCGTCAAGCCTTTAACCTGAGCAAAGCTAATAGTTTGCTCTAATAAACCTTCAACATTTTTAAAACTTAACCAATCTTTCGGGCCAACAAAAGCAATAGCATCACCTTTACTACCTGCGCGACCTGTACGGCCAATGCGATGAATAAATTCTTCAGCATGCTTTGGCATATCAAAATTAATAATCAGTGACACATTCACTAAATCTAAACCACGCGAAGCTAAATCTGTGGTCACTAATATTTTGTGATGTCCTTTACTAAAGCCTTCCATTATTTGGTTACGTTGGCTTTGAATTAACTCACCACTTAAGGCGACAGCACTTAACTCTTGTTCAATCAGTAAATTAGCCAAGCGTTCAGTATCGCTACGCGTTGCGGTGAATATGATCACTTGCTGATAGCTTTCAGCCTTTAAAAAGTGCTGCAATAAAGCCTCTTTATGGTCAAGATTATCCGCCAAATAAAAACGTTTATGGATGTCATTATGCTCAGTAAAAGCACCACCAATGGCGATACGCTTTGGTTTTTTCAATAGCTCTTGGGCAAAGTCATTAACCTGAGCATGATCTAAGGTGGCAGAAAACAGCAAAGTTTGACGTTTTCGATGATCCGCGGCTTCATTGATTTGGCTTAACTGTTTAGCAAAACCTAAATCAAGCATGCGATCGGCTTCATCTAAAATCAGTAGCTCTAAGCCGTTTAAATAAAAGTGTCCTTGCGTTAAGTGATCAGCCAAACGTCCCGGCGTGGCAACAATAAAGTGCGGGTCTTTTTCAAGTACCTTCACTTGATCATTAAAATTCTCACCGCCTAAAATAAGTACTGCTTTAAATTGAGTATTGGAAGTAAACAAACGCAATTGGCTAAACACTTGTTTCGCCAGCTCTCGCGTTGGCGTTAAAATAACCACTCGAGGATCGCGCTTAGACAAAGCACGATTTTTCATTAACCGCTGTAAAGCAGGAAGAATAAACGCCAGTGTTTTACCTGAACCCGTTTTTGATGAAGCAATTAAATCATGCCCCTGCATTGCAGCAGGTATTGCTTGCTGCTGAATTTCAGTCGGCGCAGTAAAACCCAAATGTTCTACCGTATCGATTAAACGACTTTCTAAGCCAAAATCACTAAATTGCACCTATATCTCCTAACACTTTACCTAAACCTACGAAACCCAAACTTATCTTGCCAAAAAAATGATTAATTAGCCGCAATGCGTTCTTCAACAACCACTAGAGCTTGGTCAATGCGTGCAAGTACTTTGTTTTTATCAAGTAAAGCCAAAGTAACATCAAGCGAAGGAGAATTACCGCCACCTGTGGCAGCAACACGCAGTGGCATGCCTACTTTGCCCATACCAACTTCTAACTCTTCTGCGGTGTCATTAATTGCCGCATGAATAAGTGCTGGCTGCCAATCAGTTAACGCAGCTAATTTCGCTTTCACTAATAATAATGGCTCTTTAACCACAGGGCGCAAATGTTTTTTCACCGCTTTAGCATCAAGTTCAGTAAAGTCTTCGTAAAAATAGCGAGAAATTTCAGCCATTTCTTTTAAGGTTTTAACGCGATCTGCTTGTACTTTGACAATTTCTGCTAACGCTGGACCATTTTCGGTATTAATGCCCTGCTCTTTTATATGCCATGCTAAATGTTCAGCAACATATTCAGGCGCTAAGGTTTTCATATAATGCTGGTTTACCCAGATAAGTTTGTCGGTATTAAAACCTGATGGCGCACGATTACAGTCTTTCAAATCAAATAACTCAATCATTTCTTCACGAGAAAATATCTCTTGATCGCCATGCGACCAACCTAAACGTACTAAATAGTTTAGCAAAGCTTCGGGTAAATAACCGTCATCACGATATTGCATAACACCCACGGCACCGTGACGCTTAGATAAACGTTTACCATCATCACCTAAAATCATCGGAATGTGAGCATATTCAGGAAGATCCGCACCTAATGCCAAAAGAATATTAATTTGCTTAGGCGTATTAGAAATATGATCATCGCCACGTACTACATGACTTACTTTCATATCCCAATCATCAACCACAACCGTTAAATTATATGTAGGTGTGCCATCACTGCGGGCAATAATTAAGTCATCTAACTGTTGGTTACTAATCGTGATATCGCCTTTCACCATATCATTAATAACGACATCACCCTCTAATGGATTTTTAAAACGAATAACATAAGGTTTATCTGTTGGGTGATCAGTGCGTTCACGCCATAAGCCATTATACTTTTCAATTTCGCCCTTAGCTTTGGCTTCCTCACGCATTACTTCTATTTCTTCTACCGTGCTATAACAACGATAAGCATTGCCTGATTCAAGCAATTGCTCAATCACTTCTTTATAACGGTCAAAACGTTCAGTTTGAAAATAAGGACCGTGAGTCCACTCAAGGTTTAGCCAGTTCATACCATCCATAATGGCGTCAACTGATGCTTGGGTAGAGCGCTCAATATCGGTATCTTCAATACGTAAAATAAAATCGCCGCCATTTTTTTGTGCATAAAGCCAACTATATAAAGCAGTACGTGCACCGCCAACATGTAAATAACCTGTGGGGCTAGGAGCGAAACGAGTAGTTAAAGTCATAAGATTCTCAATATCAAAAGCCTAAGCAACGAAAGTGATGGCTCAGAAAAGTAAATAGGGCTAAAAATTGACGGCATTTTACCACTGTGTTTAAGTTAATTCATCTTTTAACAAGGTTTGTTTGCAACTAATAATTAAAGTGATGAATATATTTTGATACGAATGCAGACAAAAACGCCGTAATGAACAAAAATAAATCAAACAGCAACTTATTTGAAAATAATTAGCCATTTTAGTAGCTTTTATGTTGACAGCTTTTTGGATCTCCCTATAATACGCCCCCACAGAGACGGACGATTAGCTCAGTTGGGAGAGCACCGCCCTTACAAGGCGGGGGTCACTGGTTCAAGCCCAGTATCGTCCACCATTATTATTTAATGGCTTTTGCGGGTTCGAGTCCCGTTCACTACTTATAGTGATAAACTCGAAGATAAATATATTCTGCGGAGTGGTAGTTCAGTTGGTTAGCTTTTGTTTAACGTAAGCGGCCTGTCACGCCGGATGGTTTATCGCGGGTTCGAGTCCCGTTCACTGTTTATAGTGACAAACTCGAAGATAGATATATTCTGCGGAGTGGTAGTTCAGTTGGTTAGAATACCGGCCTGTCACGCCGGGGGTCGCGGGTTCGAGTCCCGTCCACTCCGCCACTTATATTTATCGAAACGGGTTCGAGTCCCGCTAACTACTTATAGTGATAAACTCGAAGATAAATATATTCTGCAAAATGGTAGTTCAGTTGGTTAGCTTTTGTTTAACGTAAGCGGCCTGTCACGCCGGATGGTTTATCGCGGGTTCGAGTCCCGTTCACTCATTGTAGTAATAAACTCGAAGATAGATATATTCTGCGGAGTGGTAGTTCAGTTGGTTAGAATACCGGCCTGTCACGCCGGGGGTCGCGGGTTCGAGTCCCGTCCACTCCGCCACTTATATTTGTCACGGTTAGAGCACCGTAAAAACTCAAAAGTTAAGCAAGATTTTGCGGAGTGGTAGTTCAGTTGGTTAGAATACCGGCCTGTCACGCCGGGGGTCGCGGGTTCGAGTCCCGTCCACTCCGCCACTTGTTTAATAAAAATGATATCTCGGACGATTAGCTCAGTTGGGAGAGCACCGCCCTTACAAGGCGGGGGTCACTGGTTCAAGCCCAGTATCGTCCACCATCATTTAAATTTCAAAGTAAATCCTAGATTCATATCATTTCTGATATATGGACGATTAGCTCAGTTGGGAGAGCACCGCCCTTACAAGGCGGGGGTCACTGGTTCAAGCCCAGTATCGTCCACCATCATTTTAAAATCAAAAAAACCTACATTACCGATAGATTTTTATATTTTATATAGCAGACAATTGCCTCAGTTGGAAAGCACCTTCTACCCTTTACAGCCCGCACGAGTCACTGGTTCAAGCCCAGTATCGTCCACCATCATTTTAAAATCAAAAAAACCTACATTACCGATAGATTTTTATCTTTTATATAGCAAACAATTACCTCAGTTGGAAAGTACCTTCTACCCTTTACAGCCCGCACCGAGTCACCAGTTCAAGCCCAGTATCGTCCACCATAATTTTAAAATCAAAAAAAACTACATTACCGGTATATTTTTATATTTTATATAGCAGACAATTGCCTCAGTTGGAAAGCACCTTCTACCCTTTACAGCCCGCACCGAGTCACCAGTTCAAGCCCAGTATCGTCCACCAATCTTATTAAAATCAAAAAAACCTACATTACTAATAGATTTTTATATTTTATATAGCAGACAATTGCCTCAGTTGGAAAGCACCTTCTACCCTTTACAGCCCGCACCGAGTCACTGGTTCAAGCCCAGTATCGTCCACCATAAAAATATCGGCCACAAACGATCGTGTTTTAAAACAAGTCCAGCTGTTCTGAACATTTACGAATTATTGAAGACTTGGCTAATCAAGGTGCTGAGGCAGTAATTCTTGGCTGTACTGAAATTGGAATACTAATAAATCAAAGTGATACCGATATAACACTACTAGATACAACCTATATTCATGCAAAGAAAGCTGTTGAGTATGCGATATAACAAAGTAGTGATTTATTTTAAATGCCTCTCGTTTTACTGAAAATAATTACGGTACATGATTACGGTACATAATTACTTTGAACAATTTTCACAAGCCTAAGTCACTCAAACTAGTGTGTTCCACAGGTCTGACGCCTAGCTGCCAATGAAACTTGCGCTCACTTTCAGATATTTTTATATCATTGATGCTAGCATGGCGATGGGTCATTAATCCTTGCTCGTTAAATTGCCAATTTTCATTACCATAAGCTCTAAACCATTGTTTTTGTATGTCTTGATACTCGTAAGCAAAACGCACAGCAATACGGTTGTCACTATAAGCCCATAGTTCTTTAATTAAGCGGTAGTTATACTCTTTTTGCCATTTACGCGTGAGGAGCTGAATAATTTGTTCTCGCCCGGTAACAAATTCACTTCGATTACGCCAAATACTGTTTTGAGAATAAGCTAAAGCTATTTTTTCAGGGTTTTGTCCGTTCCAACCATCTTCAGCCATACGAATTTTTTGTAGCGCTGTTTCATGAGTAAAAGGGGGTAATGGTTTTTTCATTGCTATTTCTGCTTTCATTTTTATTCCTCATTCGTTATAGCCGAGCAAGTAAATCATTAACGTTAAATAGCTGGGTGAAATACTTAAGGTTAAATAATATGTTTTTATCTTTGAAGTACAAAAAAAGAAACTAATCTGTCTACTTGAAAAGCAAGTATAGACAGACTTGTCTACACCTGTCAATTTATGTTCATAAATGAGTTATTTATAAGTGCGTGCGCATTAGCAGTCGGTCAGGAACCAGCAAAGGATTATCGGGTAAATGGGATTGCACTCTTCTACTCCAATCCACAATAGCGGGATGATCTAGCAAAGAATTTTTAACTCTCATGCCCATCAAATGACCTGATACTACAATAGGATAAGCTGATAAATCCGCCAAGCTAGGCTCGCTCTGCCCCCCTAAATATGGACCGCTTCCCAAATGCTCAACAAATTCTCGCTGCAAGCGAGCAGTCATTGCGGGTATTGATTCAGTCAAGTCTAACGCTTTTACCATATTGACAATAAAAGGCGCCCGCTTAATTCCCCATGGCCACATCAGTCGCACATACCGAGGCAATGGCGTGGCATCACTAACGGCTCTTGACAGTTTCCAGCCGTTAAGAATAGAGTCCACCGAGTTTTCCCATTCGACTGCACGGCGAAAAATCGTTGGGATCAGACTATCGCTAATCCAGCGATCTATGAGCAACACTTTAGCCCGATCAGCTTGCTCAACGGGCATAATAGGTTTTTGCGGATAGAGTTCATCCAGCCATAAACCTAATTCACTCGAATCTTTGCGCCATTGCTCTCCAATTTGCAGAACGGGTACTTGCCTTTGACGGGTAAAACGTATTTCTGCATTATTGAGCGGGTTAACGGCGACAAACTTATAATCCAACTGCTTATATTTTAGGTAACAACCTACTTTCTGGGCGTAGGGACTCGTAGGGTAGGAAAATAGTTGTATCGAGGGTTTGACTTCTGACATAGCACCACCTGTTTTAAATCGAATTTTGTATATGGCAGTGTATTAGAATTTTATTGACTTTCATACATGCGGCTACAGTATTTAACAAGGGCGCTAAGTTTCCACAATATAAAAGAATGGTTATGATTAATTCGCCTGTAAAGTCCTACTTTTACTGCGTGCGATCAGCGGCTGCTTACGTTGGGTTAACACATTCCCTAATATTACCAAGACTAGGCCCAACGTTGAATACAGCGTCCAATGATAATCTTCAAAAACAGCAGAGGCACTTAACGCCACAATAGGTGTTAACACTAAGATATAGGCGGCGTTACTAGCACCTAAACGATCGACTAGGATAAGATAAAAAGTAAAGCCAAGTACTGAGGCCGGAATAGCGAGATATAATAAACTGCCGATGTATTGTGTCGATATCGTAAATTCAAACGAAATATCACGGGCTAAGATAATGAATAACAACGCGATACAGCCATAAACCATCGCATAACTGTTCGCCGTAAAAGGCTGAATGTTATGTTTGGTATTACGCATGCTCAACATATTGCCAATAGAGAAACACCACGTCCCCAATAACGCAAAAAACAGCCCATATAAGGTGTCTTGTGACCAATCAGTTTTCAGTAGATCTCCTGCAAATAATAAACTAATACCGGCAAGGCCGAGTGTCGCCCCTAACCAGAAATTAGCAGTGGTTTGCGTTTGATAAAATAATTTACTGTGAAAAGCGTTGAATATTGGCGCCGTAGCCATAAACACCGCCACTAAACCACTTGGAATATACAAAGTAGCGCTGTAAAAGGCGAGGAAATTACAACAAAACAAACACACGCCTTGTAATGCGATAAAAGGCTGATCTTGTCGTTTTACTGGTTGTAATTTCCGCCACAGTTTACCGACAATAAACATAACAATAGCTGCAATAGCGAAACGGTAAAAGATAGAAACTTCCATCGGTACATCACCGTGTTGCCATTTAATTGATATCCACGATAACCCCCATATAAATACCATTGAAACATAGAGTAATGCTGACATATTGGCTCCTTATAATTACCATCGCCATTGATTAAGGTAGATGATGAAGGCTTTATCAAATTGGAAATATCACAATACCGACAAAACTAACACAATATTGCGGTTTAATAACGGCCATAGTCACTATTCGAGTTGAGCTATCTGACATTAATGGTAGTATTTTGTTATGACTTTAATTAACTAGGTAATTAATCCTGTAATGAATCAGGTAATGAATCTACCATTGGATAGTGCTACAACGCCTCTTGAGTCTCTGGCAACCAGCTTTGAGCGTTCAACCAGTAAAATCTGCTTACGACAAACGTCATTAACAGATTCATTAGCATGGGCGCATTATCAAAATGAAAATGACCGCTTATATTATGTCAATGACAAACAACATACCTTAAGCTTGTACCTGTCTGGTGGTTACGACACACATCGTACCGATGTTCACTCAACATTTGGTGCACCGGGCAAGTTTTGTCTTATGCCAAAAGGGGCTGAAAGCCATTGGCAACTTGGGCAAACGCAGCAATTCATGCACTTATATTTCAGTGATGATTACCTCAAACAACTAGCATTGAAAGTATTTGATATTGACCCACGTATGTTACAGCTGCCGGAATTAACTTTTACCGATGACGCTGCCACCGAAGCCTTATTTCGACATTGCATGGCAACCAGTGATTGGCGAAATAAAGATGATCACCTCGCGATGGAACAAGCGACGAATACTATCTTAATATCGATGTTACAGAATATGGGTATCACTAAACTATTAACGCCGATAAAAGGAGGTTTATCACCTAAAACCGCAACCTTAGTGTGTGATTACATGCAGGCAAACTTTCATCGTCAGGTTTATCTTGCTGAACTGGCAGAACTAGCACAGCTGAGTGAATACCACTTTTGTCGAATGTTCAAACAAAGTCTGGCACAAACACCACAAGCGTATTTATTGGCAATTAGAATAGAGCAAGCGAAGTTACGTATGCGTACAGGGATGAAAAGTGTCGCTGATATTGCTTTGCAGTGTGGTTTTGCTAACCAAAGTCACATGGGACGTTACTTTAAAAAGCTAGTAGGCATATCACCACGACAATATCGTAATTTAGCCACCGATTAACCTTTCTTCAAACGGATTTATTGATATTTCATCAATGCCACAGATACGCCTGTAGTCTTTGATGTTCCAGCGTCGAAGTGCAAAAATATTAACGGAAAAATTACTCAATAGGTTTCTCTCTAGAGCGAAATGGATTAATAACAGCATATTTAATAAGATAGAATAAGATTTAATAATCTAATTCTATCTCGCTAACGCCTCCAAAGTGAGATAGAAACTATAAAGTTCTCACAATAATCATACTGAAACCGTCGGTTCGAAAAATGGTGTTAGTAGTACCTTTGTTAACAAATCTTATGCCTTAAATTTTTCATCTAACTACCTCCTTTTTTGTTCTAGTGGTAGTCGTATCTTTACGCTAACACTGATAATATCTATGCAAAAATAGCTGAACGTTACTCAAAAGCACACATAGGATATACATATTGCATGGATAGACGCGCTATCAAGTTTGATTGGAATCGAGCACGGGCATTTCTTGTGACTGCGGAAGAAGGCTCTCTATCGGCAGCTGCCCGAGCACTAGATATGACGCAACCTACTGTTGGTCGACAAGTATCTGCGCTGGAAGCAGAACTAGGTGTTTCATTGTTTGAAAGGACAAATTCAGGGTTAGTACTTACACAAAGTGGGACTGACTTGATGGCACAAGTAAAAGCGATGGCAGAAGCTGCAACCAATTTGTCTCGATTGGCGTCAGGTCATGCTGAGACAGTTGAAGGGAGTGTTTGTATAAGTGCTACGGAGATGATTGCGGCCTTTATTCTTCCACCTATAATAGAAAAGTTGCGTAACCGATGGCCAAAAATTGAAATAGAAATAATCGCTTCAAGCGATACTAGCGATTTATCGCGCCGTGAGGCGGATATCGCCATCCGCAATTATCGCCCAACACAGCAGGATCTTATCGCAAGACGTGTTAAAAACACCTTAGGCCATCTATACGCTGCTAAAAATTATATACAAAACCTTGAACATCGACAGTCTCCACAAGATTTAAATAACGCAATCTTCCTCGGGGTTGACCGTTCCAATAGTGTGATATCGTATCTTAACAAATTTGGTTTTCAGCTAAGTTCTAGTAACTTCCCCGTCATTGTTGCTAATCATCTTGTACAGTGGGAAGTGGTTAAACGCGGTATTGGCATTGGCTTTATGACATCAGATATCGGTGACGCAGAGCCTTTAGTTGAAAGGGTTTTACCCACATTCCCGGCTTTTGAAAAAGAGACTTGGCTGGTTGCACATAGAGAATTAAAAACTAGCCGTCGATTACGAGTTGTATTTGATTGTTTAGCCGCTGAACTGAGTGAATAAAGCCATTTCCAAGTTGTAAAATAAGCCGACTCGCCATGCATATACGTATGTCCACTATGCAATCTCGGACATTGCTTGCAAATATTTGCATGGATATACTTTGCCTTATCAATTCTGGGCAACACGAAATCCCGCCTAAAACCCCGTTAACCTTATGAGATATTAAATTATGAAAATGGACTATTGCGTTCTTGGAACAAACAACATGGAAGCATCGATTAGATTCTATGATTCACTTTTCGAACAAACAGAACTTAACCAAGTTTTATCAACTGACAGAATGACCTTCTGGCAGTGTGAAGACTTTGCATTTGCAATAGCGATACCCTTTAATGAGGAACCCGCAAGTAATGGCAATGGAACAATGATTGGTTTTAATGTTGGTTCTATCGAAGAAGTAAAAAGGCTTCATAACAAGGTTATTGAATTAGGCGGCACCTGTGAGGGCGAGCCAGGTCAACGAGGGCCTAAATTTTCCGCCTATGCGAGAGATTTAGATAAAAATAAAATAGTTTTTTCCGTATAAGGCGATTTAGAACATAAAACAACATGGTTATGCAGGTAAACTCAGGAGCTATTATTTAATCCGTGCCATTGTTTGTAGGAGCGGTTTCTGCCTATACGGATGTAGGTACTTAGGTTTTGTCTGGAACTAAAAACCTGAACCGCGATTTTAAAAAAAGATCGAGGATAAATCCTCTCCTACAGGTGAAAACTAAACCTGCTTACTGATCTCCTGAGTAAAGTGTATTGGTACGTAAAAATTTATTCTAAAAATATAGTTTACCAACACTTTATACTTTTCATCCATCGGCTGAATTCAAGACTCAAAGCGTCCCCTCCTCTCTCATCTCCTCCCACAAAAAAATAAACTCTACGCGTTAATTGGTAGTCGAGTTAGCCTCTTGCCTAATACCGCGAGTGCATTTGCAACGGCTGGGGCAATGGTTGGTACACCCACTTCACCAAAGCCACCCGGTATATTGTCGCTTTGAAGAAGTTTTACCTTAACAATGGGCGCTTCGGTCATTTTCACGATCGGATAGTCGTGGAAATTACTTTGTTTAACACCACCATTTTCAATATCACAACGCCCGTACAGTGCAGCGGTTAATCCGAACATGATGCCGCCTTCAATCTGCGCGGTTGCTGAATCAGGATTTACCACCACACCACTGTCGGTAACAACCCAAACACGATGCACACGCGCTTTGTTATTTTGCAGTGAAACCTCGGCCACCGTTGCCACCATAGTGCCGAAGCTTTTCTGTACAGCAACGCCCATGGCTTTGCCGTCATCACTAACGCCGTGCTGCCAGTTACACAATTTGGCCACTTCGGTTAGGCATTTGGCGTGATCATCGTCTTTATTTAGTAGAGATAGTCTGTATGCAATCGGATCCGTTTGTGCTTTTTCAGCCAAAATATCAATAAAACTTTCATTGAAAAATGCGTGTTGGCTGTTTTCAACACTGCGCCAAAAGCCGACAGGAATTGGAGACGGGTGATTGGCGAATTGAACCTGCACGTTGCCAATATTGTATGGCGTCATGGCTGCTGGTGCACCACCTTCACTGCCGTAGCTTGCGGATTTCCAATAACTCGGTTTGCCATTTTCATCAAGCTGCGCAGAAAAATTAGCAAGAATTGCAGGTCTATAGACATCTTGTCGGGTATCGGCCTCACGCGACCAAGTGAGTTTGATTGGAAACTGGTATTTTTTTACCAAAGTGACGACTTCGTCAATCCACATAATGGGATTGTCTTCGCTCATGCTAAAACCTACCCGACGTCCAAAACCGCCCCCCATTGAGTGAGCATGAAAAACGACGTTTTCAATGTCCATATCAGCGATTTTCGCTGCGTGTGCTCGCACATACAGCGGGTTTTGTACGCCAGCGGCAACATGAAGTTTATTGCCCTCCATCCATGCACTGGCATTCATCGGTTCCATCGTGGCGTGTGCTAAATAAGGTACCCAAAATTCTGCTTCAATGGTTTCGCCAGTGCCATCTTGCACCGATGTCACGTCGCCAACGGCGTGCGCATCGCTAAGCTCTCCTTGTAGGCTCTGGCGTTGAAAGCTCTCGATACTGGCTGAGCTGATATCACTATTTTCATGGGAAGCTGCGGTGATTTTTAGGGCTTTTACCGCTTTTTCTGCGCGCCATGGATTATCAGCAATAACAGCGACTGATAGCCCCATTTTTTCAACGGCAAGCACGCCGCGCATAGCGATTATTTCATCTAGGTTGTCAATGCTTGCCACGTCGGCGCCAAAAACGCCGCTGTGTGCAATAGCCGCGTAGCGCATGCCATCAACATAACGGTCAATACCGTATTGGGTTTTAAGGAATACTTTATCGGGTAGATCGTGTCGAGGCATGGCCTTACCGATAAATTTACGATCGCTTGGTGAGCGTAAGACGTAATCTTCGGGAACCGCTAAGGTCGCCGCATGCTCAACCAATTCACCATAACTCCAGCGATTATCGCCATCAACCACAAAGCCAGAGTCGGTGCTGGTATTGGCGCTGGCACTGTGTTTATCTATTGCCGCGTTAATTAGCATTTGACGCGCAGCAGCGGCAGCTTCACGCATGATATTCCAGCCAGTGAAACGAATCGAGGCGCTACCGCCGGTCATTTGCATGTTGAGCACGTCGGCTAAGCGGTTAAAAGCATTACTGGCAATATGCTCAGCCCATTTCGGCGCTTTGCCTATCATTTCACCAATGAAACCTTCGAAGACACCACCGTTTGAAAATTCAGTGCTCGGGGGCGCGAGTTCCAGTTTGATTTGATCCCAGTTTAGGTCAAGCTCGTCGGCTACAATTTGGGTTAAACCTGTGCCCGCACCTTGACCCATTTCGGTATGTGGAGATAGCAGTGTGACCGTATTATCCTGGTTAACACGAAGCCACAGATTGAGCAAAGTATCTTTGCCGTTACCCTCTCGCTGAACGGCAAGGCGATCATGAACGGCCAAGTGCGTACCTAGACCAATCACACCTAGCGCCAAGCCACCGCCAATCGCCGCGCCACCAAAAACAAACATCCGACGTGTCATACTCATGATGATATCTCCTTTGCCGCATCGAGAATGGCCGCTTTGACTCGGCTATAAGTTCCGCAGCGACAGATGTTAGTCATAGCAACATCAATGTCTTCGCCACTTGGATTAGCGTTGTTTTGCAATAAGGCGGCGGCAGCCATCATCATTCCTGACTGACAATAACCGCACTGTGGAACTTGATGTTTTATCCATGCAGTTTGTAAGGCATGAGGCGCGTCTTTTGAACCTAGGGTTTCAACCGTATTTACCTGTTTATCCTGTGCGGCGACAGCGGGATACATGCAAGAACGCACTGCTTGGCCGTCCACGTGTACCGTGCACGCGCCGCATTGTGCAATGCCGCAACCAAATTTAGTGCCACGAAGACCCGCTTCTTCACGGATCAACCAGAGTAAAGGCATATCGGCTTCGACATCGAACGATTGTTCGCGGCCATTGAGAGTGATCGAAATCATGTAGTTTCCTTGCTAAGGCATAAGAGGGTAAAGGACTATCAGCCGATAACGATGGCTAATACCATATATGGAATAAAGCATAGTAAGTAGCATAAATATTATGTTGCTTTTAATTTTGAGTCAATAATTAGCTGTTAACTACCCTTTTTCTCAGGGTAAAATCGCATTCTAACAAACAATGTTGATTTTGAGAGTAAGTATGGCTCACTAACTCAACAGTTAATTAACGAGCCATACTAACTTGCTAGCAACAACTAGCGGTAAATAATTATTTTAATAGGGTTCATATCCGCAAGTTAGTTGTTTTTGTCTGCCCCTATTTGGTTATGTATAGACTCTAACTTGCTATTAATATGAGCAATAACGTTACTTAATTTAAATCCGCCATCAGATGAAGATATTTCTGCATGCAGGACTATTTGATGAAGTAATTCTCCCAGATTATGGCAAATTTCATCATCATCTTTCTGCTCAATTGCTGAGATGGTCTTATTGCTTATAGTTGAAAAATCAGTGACTAGCTTTTGTTCATCTGGTAGAACAAAGTCAGCTTCTGGACTACAAATTACAGCGACTGTTTCAGCAAGTCCTGCCAGTGATGATACTTCCGTAATAGGAGGTAAATAAAGAGTCGTTAAGTGGTTTATTTGTTTACTGAGATCTATTTCATCAAGCAGTACGCTTTCGACTACTTGATCGGTGTTACCCGCCGAATGTATTAAATAGACTAAGTGGTTTTCTGGATATACTCGGGTTAACACGGTAATTAACTCACCAGCTAATAAATTACAGTGTACTTGACCAATAAGTAGCGGAAAATCAGGGTTTACCGATGGGTAATACTGCTGCTCTAATTCAATCGCATCAAATAGCTGCAACCCTTCAATACCATCTACTTGCACGGCTGTTAAGCACAATTCTACATAACTCAAACCAGCGACAATACGTACAGGAATATTCTTTTTTTCAGCTTCTTTAACTAATAACGTAACGGAAGACTCTGCTATGAAAGGGTGGCCAGGTACGGCATACACAACGTCTTCATTTTCTCCCAAGGATAAAAGCTCATTAACAATATCGCTAAAAACTTGCTCAAAAGACTCGGCACGATTATAAATATAATCAAAGCTCATGCGTTCAATATGCTCTGGTAAGTCTGGAATACAAGGGTGTTCTAAGGTGCGAAAATAGACTTTCTGGCTCGAACTTAATATATCCCATGCTTCACGAGTCAATAAACTTGCACTGCCTGGACCTAATCCTATTATTGTAATCGCCACAACTAATTTTCCTTTATTTATGAATATATATACCCAAGCCACTTCAAGATGCTCGTTTCAGGACGACTGAACGATTCATATTCAAGACGCATTTTTTAATTAATGGTTACTCCCTTAATAACTAATGCAACGAAGAAGATGATTTGTTCAGTCGTCCCCAAAAGGAGAGTTTTAAAGGCTTATATACATCGTTATTGATTTTGACAAGGGAATAACCATTCTCTTCAATCAATGCCTTGCCTCTAAGCCGTTAAATTCTCGCTGAATCCTGCATCTTGAGGTGGTTTGGGTATGAACTATTGTTTTTAAGGATTAAAAACCAAGTGTCATCATAATATATGTCATTGATTTAATTAACCATCGATTTATAAATAAAAGTTATATCTTAGCCTAGATTGGTGAGCGTCAGGGTAAATGCATCTAATAAATTATCCTTAGTTTACGTAAATTTCTTCAAAACATTTTCAAAGATCAAGTTAGCAGTGGTTTAACCATCGTTGGTTTTTGTTGTCAACATCAAATACCCACCGCAGCTTTTAATTTTTAATGTGTTCAAAACGTAAGTAGCCAAGAGAGCTATTCCTTCTATTATTGTTATAATCAACTTCAATATAGTCAAATATTCTTTGGCAAGTCATTATTTTTTATGTTGTTAAATCAATCTAAATCAAAGATTTCTTTACTTATGCAAGGTAAATCTTCACAAATATAAATAATTCCTTGATTTATAAGTTGATATCAAGGAATAGTTTGATTATAGTAACTATATGACAGTTAACTACAATATTTCTGTGATTTATATATGAGCGAAGAACACAAACGGGTCATTGAAGGATTAGATGTCCTAAAAGAAAAAGTCAAAGCTTTAGAGGCGCAAAGCAATACATCTAAGGAATTCGTTGTCCTCAATGATTTTCCAGACCTTATTGAAAAGTATTGCACCAGCAACGGCATAAAAAAATCCGACATCTGTGAGCTTGCCGGTATATCGTCAACAACACTTACTCAGGCACTTAAAAATCCCTTAAAATCGACTATGTCGACAATAACATCATTAGCTAACGTTATTGGCTACCAAGTGCTGATCGGTCGTTCGTAATGCTAAAATTAAATAGAAAAGGTGTTGTGATCGTTAATGGCGTGGTCGCTGGTGAAATAACGGAATACACCGACCTCAGCAAAGAAGAATTTGTATTTGAGTACAACAATAACTATTTATCTCACGGTTCACCTATTGGCCATCATTACCCTTTAACAAGCATTGCATATAAGAGTGATCACTTTCCCCCTTTCTTCGCTAACCTGGTAAGTGAAGGATGGCTTAGAGCTCACCAAAGTAAAAAAGCCAACATTAGCAAAGATGATTACTTTGGATTATTACTAGCTAATGGTAATGAACTTATTGGCGCTATTTCTGTGCTCCCTGATAAAGACTTACAACATGACTGACAATATTTGTAGAGGTAGCTTAAAGCCTGTCAAAACCAGCAATTCAATTGATGGCTATAGCAAAAGCCATTTAAAGTCATTTTATGGCGCAACACAACCAATTAGTATCAAAGGCACTGCAGATAAATTCGATGAACTTGTCATGGATCATACAACAGGTACATCTATTTCAGGTGTACAACGTAAGATGTTTATGCACATTGAAAACGGGTTTCTCATGCCTAGTAATAATGGTGAATTCATTGTTAAGCCAACCCCTGCCTCATTTAGAAAACTATCTGAAAACGAACACGCCATTATGAAACTTTCTGCAGCCGTTGGACTAAAAACAGCTCAATGCTCTGTTATACCATTTGAAGACGGTGAACTCGCCTTTATTACCAAACGCTTCGATTTAACAAATAGATCTCAAGTTAAATTATTTATCGAAGATGGTGCAAGTGTTTGCGGTGTCGCCCCTAAGCACAAAGACAGTGATTCGCTCTCTTATGAGAGCACTCTAAAGCAGATGGTGGCGAGTTGCGCTGGTGCACAAGCAGCAGCTTTAATCGCTTTACGGATGTTGATACTGGGTTATGTCGTGGGTAATAATGATATGCACTTAAAAAACTTTTCTCTCTATCGTAACCCTGAAAATAAAACAGTTACCTTCGATGGTTTTTCACCCGTTTACGATATGTTAAGCGTATATCCGTATAAAGGCTATTTTGGCACTGAACTTAGTCTATCGTTGCTAGAATCAGAAGTAGATGGGAGCTTTAGCCCTAGCTATGAAAACTATGGCTACTACACCTTTGAAGATTTTTATTTGCTGGCTCAATCATTAGGTATTAACAGCAGTGCAGCTAAAAAACTAATCGTTAACTTTGTCGATACAATAGAAAAAAAATCTCATGTCATCATTCCAAGCTCTAATTTACCGAATGATTTAAAAGAAATAATAATGGAAAGAATTATAAGTAAATGCGCGGCTATGCGCAGATCTATTTTACCAAAATAAAGATCTTTTTTTAAATGGGAAGACCTATGTGCATTCCTGAGATCAGTCTCCTAGTTTTTGACATATATTTCCTAATGATGCTTTGCTATCAAGTAAGTAAATCAATTTGATGCACTATTCATTGGCATGATTCAAAAATAAATCAATTTTTTTGTCACACCTGTGGTTAAGCAAAGTCTAAGTCTAGGTACGTTAAAAATAATCAACGTACCTAACTTAATACGAGAGAGAAATATGAAAGACAAGAAAATTAACCGTTATTTAAAACAATCACTATTTGTTCTCCTGATTGTTGGTCTATGTAATGTTTCTTTAGCTGACAATATAAAGGATAAAATTTTGAACTCAGAACAAAGCAAAGCTTTAAATACTATTAAATCTATGACCGCAGCATTTCATCAAAAAGATATGAGGGGAATAATGGCTAGCTATGAAAATGGTGGTGCTATTATGTTTGAACCCGGCAAAGCAATTACGGATCCTGACGTTATTCAAAAGATGTTTGAAGGATTTTTTCAAATCAATGCTAATTTTACTTACCCGAAAGGTCATGAAGTATACATTGCCAATGATATAGCCTTGCATATAGCTCCATGGGTGATGACTGGTAATACACCGGACGGCACAGAACTTTCAGAAAGTGGTTTATCTATTGCCGTGCTAAGAAAGCAGACGAATGGAGATTGGTTGATGGTTTTAGATAATCCTAATGGACAAGCATTGATGGAACAATAAAAATAACGATACACTAATAATTATAAGGATGTGTGCGTTTTTGATGACGCACATCATAAGGTAAAATGATGGAAGTTGAACGATTAGTTAAAGAAGCAGTTAATGGCAGTAAGTCAGCTTTAGAAGACATTACAGTCGCCATTCAAGATAACATTTACTACTTATCTTTGAGAATGCTCGCAAACCCCAACGATGCTAGAGACGCAACTCAGGATATATTAATAAAGGTGATCACAAGTTTATCTTCTTTTAGGTTTGATAGTCATTTTAATACTTGGGTTTATCGAATTGCCTCAAACCACCTCATTTCAGCCAATAAAGTTGTCAAAAGAGATGCTGGTTTAACGTTTGATCTTTTTAAAATGGATTTAGAGCAAGACCTACAAGAGCCTACTAAGTTAAAAGACAATCCAGATTATCAAGCACAATTAAATGAATTAAGAATATCATGCACAATGGCAATGCTATTGTGCTTAAATCTTCCTCATCGAATGGCATACATTCTAGGTGATATTTTGGAGATGGCTCATGATGAAGCAAGTACAGTATTGTCTATTTCCAAAAGTAACTTTCGTCAACAATTATCTAGAGCAAGAGCTAAAGTCGTTGAATTTACCAATAAAAGCTGTGGCTTACTTAATGAATGTGCCAATTGTAGTTGTGAAAAAAAGTTAACGGGGGCCATTAAAAGACAACGAGTTAATCCTTTAAAGCTCAATTTAGAGACAGGAAGCGACTCTAGCTATGCGGAGGTTAAAGAAGTTTTATTACAAACTCAGCAAGAACTTAAAACCTTGGTATTGCAAAAATCAGTAAACCAATATCAATGTCCAAATGAATTAAGCAACATCATCGGACTGTTAGTGCAACAGGGCGTTAAAGCTAGCAAAGCACAATATAAAACGCATTAGCAACGCTGCCAACTTCATTATCATACCTAATGCGAAATGTATTCAACACTACTAAAATTAACTAGGACACTCGCTTATAAAGTAACCTGAAAGAAAATAATAGCACGAGCTAAATAACCACTCAAAAAAATTTGAGCGACTGTCCTTGTTAATTATCACTGCCGCGGCTAAAGCGGCCGTTGCTCCGTCAGCCGAAGCACTTTTTATTTCTTGTACTGCCATGAGGATAGTTGAAATAAAAGCTGAGTTAGAAAAAGAACTCGGTATTGCCGTTTTTTCCAGTAATCATGAAACTTTTTGGCAAACCATGAAAGCCATTAAGTTAGCCTAAACCAAGAAAAAAACAGGCTAAAAAATCATAACCTCGATGACATTACCTCAACTAAACAAGCGGCTAAAACTCCTTAAAACTGACATTTTTTGTTGTAGTTTTCAAGAAAGTAAGAGAATATAAAACGCTAAGTAACTCAAACACAACCTCATGATAAAACTAGATAACAAAGATATACAAATCCTTTCTGTACTACAACGCGACGGGCGAATTACCAAAACAGCTCTTTCAGAGCAAATATTTTTATCTCCAACACCGTGCTGGGAAAGAATAAAGCGTTTAGAAAAAGCCGGTATAATCGCAGGTTACGGTGCGCAAATATCTATTACTAGTATTGGTAATTACGCCACTATTTTTATGGAAGTAAAAATAGCCTCCCATCAAGCCCATGATTTTAACTTGTTTGAAAGTGCGGTTCAGAATATGGATGAAGTACTTGAGTGCTGGGCTGTTGGTGGTGAATTAGATTACCTTCTAAAAATTGTGGTTGCTAATATTGATGAATATCAAGCTTTCGTTGACAGAATGCTCGACTCAGAAATTGGCTTGTTAAAATACAGCACTTATATTGTCACTAAAAAAATCAAAGAGTCTTCCGTGCTTTCAGAGCCACTGTTAAATTCTATCTTCCTCTAGCGCTGTTAACTTTTCATTTTAGCCGTTAAATAACTAAGCATGTTAGTGCAACATGCTTTCAAGCCAGACCTTCAAACCAGACCTTTAAATAATAGCTTCTCTGACTTTAAGCATAATTATTTCGTGCTGTTTTCTTGGCAAAAAATCATGTCAGCTTATCACTTACCTATAAAATTCAACCTAAGTTCAATAGCCCCAAGTTGTTTAGCGACTTATGAAATCGCGGCACTCTAAACTTCCTCAAAAGTAGTACTTAGAAATCTTAGTAACAATTAACGTGAAAATCAGAGAAAAGCGATATTTTTGCCCATCAAAACAAAAGAAACCCGCTATTGAGGTTTTTTTATCTTTGTTAGAATAGATGCCATCAAATATAGCATTATTGATTCCTTGCAGACTTAATTGCTTTGCTTTGAAAATTGGCTGACGTAGATCGTAGATAGATATACGCAGGCTTTCTAATATCACTAATGCCATTATTGACAATGACTTACAAACAGACTATCGGTAAGCCAATACAGGTAGAAGATAACATAATTTACAAACCGAATAATTTATTGCGGTTTCATTGAGGATAAACTTATGACAAAACCAAGCAAATCAACTATCGCTATCTGGGGCGGAGAAACAGAACACGAAGCTTATGAGCGCTCAACACAAGTCCCCGTAGTTCACAGTGTATCTTTTGGTTACAAAGACATTGAAACATGGCATGCGGTAGCGCTAGAAAAAGAAGAAGGTCATATATATTCACGTAATACCAACCCAACGGTGCGTGCTTTTGAAGACAAAGTAAAAGAACTTGAAGGCGCAGAGGCAGCAACGAGTTTTTCTAGTGGTATGGCGGCAATCAGTAATATTTTTGGCACATTTTTGCGCCCTGGCGACCGTATTGTCTCAATTAAAGACAGTTACGGCGGCACCAATAAATTATTCACTGAATTTTTACCACCGATGGGTATTGAAGTCTGTTTGTGTGACACCACGAACTATGAAGAAATAGAAGCGGAAGTCGCTAAAGGCTGTAAAATGCTCTATTTGGAGACCCCGACCAACCCAACAGTGAAAATAACTGATATTTCGCGCCTAGCTGAGGCAGGTAAAGCCGTGGGTGCTTTAGTCGTTGTTGATAATACTTTTGCCACCCCCATTAACCAAAACCCATTAGAGCAAGGTGCTGATATTGTCCTTCACAGCGCTTCTAAATTTTTAGGTGGCCATGCTGATGCATTGGGTGGTGTTGCTTGTGGTAATAAAGAATTAGTTAAAAAGATTTATCACTATCGTGAAATAAATGGTGCTTCACTCGCGCCAATGGATGCCTATAGTTTATTGCGTGGCATGAAAACGTTAAGTTTACGTGTTGAGCGTCAAAACGAAAGTGCCATGAAAATTGCTACTTATTTACAACAGCACCCTAAGGTTGATGTTGTTAACTACCCTGGGCTAGAAACTCATGTTCATCATGACGTTGCCAAGAAACAAATGCGCGGCTTTGGTGGTATGTTAAGTTTTTCAGTTAAAGGTGGCTTAGAGGCGATTAAAGTTTTCTTACCAAAACTTAACTATGCACACATGGCGGCAAACTTAGGTTGTGTTGAAACGGTGGTAGGTCCTCCAGTAGTTACAAGTCATGTTGAATGTACCGATGAAGAGCGTGCCGCGGCTGGCATACCTGAAGGTTTAGTTCGTTACTCGACCGGTATTGAAGATGTAGAAGATTTGATTGCTGATTTAGAGCAAGCATTATCCTTTTTATAATCGCCTTTCCCTTGGTTATTTTAACGTTGTTTTAGCGTTAAAATAACGTTGAGGGTTAATGTTGAAAGTTAATGTTGAAGGTTAATATTGGGGTCATTAGTGACCCCTTTTTTGTTACTTTTTTATTTGAACAGCCACTAGCCTAATGCGAAAGCTTAATTAACATTTCTTGCTAAATCCTTATTTAACAACATCAGTAACAACATCAGCAATAACATACAAGCAATCGCCCATTTTAGCTAAAGAAGGTACATGTCGAGCAATAACAAGGCCATCACGTTTAGCATAATATTCAACAGGCGCTATGCCTGTTCTTTCTGTGCTATGAATTTTTGCCATTAAATCACCTTGTTGCACCGTGTCTCCAAGGGAAACACAAGGCTCCAATAACCCGGCATGCTGGGAAAATAAATAACAGCTTGAGTCGGCCATATCTAACTCAACAATGTCCTCATCACAAGCCAGTAACTCTCCCGCCATAATGCCGCTATGAATAAGAAAATTATCAACGCCTCGTTTGGCAATCTCCACTGTTCTTGGCGTTGTCGTACCTCCGCCACCCAGTTCAGTGGTCACAAACACTTTGCCCATATTTTCAACTTGGGTGTCATACATACTTTCGGCATCAATATCTAACATCATCACTTGATAGGGGGCTTGAAAAGCATCCCTTGCTGCTCGGCATCGTGCTTGCTGTTCACTATCGGCTAACAGATGACAGGCAGAAAACGGTAAGAAGTCGAGTGTTTTACCACCTGAGTGAATATCAAGTACATAATCAGCCATGGGTAATAGTGTTCGACTAAAATAGTCAGCAATTATCTGTGTTACCGTGCCATTAGCTTTACCCGGAAAGGCACGATTAAGATTAACACTGTCAATCGGTGACACGCGTGTACCCGTTTGAAATGCCGGATAATTCATCGCCGGGATAATAATAATGCGGCCATTTATGTTACTGAAATCTGTACGCTCTGCCAAACTGAGCAAGGCTATCGGGCCTTCGTATTCATCACCGTGGTTGGCACCAGTAAGTAACGCCGTGGGGCCGTCACCATTTTTTATTTGGGTGATGGGGATCATCACAGAGCCCCAAGCTGAATCATCACGAGAATAAGGCAGGCTTAAGAATCCGTGCTGAATCCCCTCTTTGTCAAAATCAATGCTGGCGTTAATTGGATTATTTCTCATACTAATATACCTTACTCTATCACTAACAATTTTCTGGGTACGTTAGACAAGCACTTTGCCCCTGTAGCAGTCACCACCACACTTTCTGTAATTTCAAAACCCCAATTATCAAGCCATATTGCTGGCATAAAATGAAAAGACATGCCCTCTTCTAATACCGTAGTATCAGAACGTCTCAAGCTCATAGTACGTTCGCCCCAGTCAGGTGGATAGCTTAGTCCTATAGGATAACCAACGCGATTGGCTTTATCGAAACCTTGTTTTTTGAGAAAATCAAAAAAAACATCGGCCACTTCACCACAGGTATTACCCGGGCGAAACATCTCCAAGGTGATATTAATAGACTCTAAAACCATCTTTTCCATGTCTAAATATTCTTGTGTCGGCTGACCAAAGTATAAAGTACGCGAACAAGGAGTATGGTAACGCGCATGCACTCCCGCTAACTCCATACATATACCTGAATCTGCGGGTATGACACCGCCATCCCAAGTCAGGTGGCAAGCGGCACTTTCTTCACCTACCCCGAGCAAAGGGACAATAGATGGATAATCACCAAAATGCTCATCAGTACCTAAAGTACCCGCGTGTAATATTTCAGCGACCAATTCATTTTTGCGCATACCGGGAGTGGCAACGGTCATGACTCTCTGATAAATTTTTTCAACAACCTGACCCGCTCGTTGCATATAAATCAGTTCTTGACTAGATTTCACCGCCCTTTGCCAGTTAACTAAACCGTTTGCATCAACAAACTTAGCATTAGGTAAACCACGATAAAGCGACTCTGCCGCGCGAGCTGAAAAGTAATAGTTGTCTTTTTCAAGGCCAATTTTACTGTTACTAAGACCTTTTTTCTGCAAGATTTCCGCTAAGTATTCCATTGGATGCTCTTGCTCTGACTGCACATAGTTGTCAGGGTATTCAATGATATTTTCAGCACTCAAATCTGTGGTCATTGCCGCACCCGCTGCGTCAATAATTCGGCCAAACCAAAACAAGGTGTTATCGGTGCCAATAACGACACATTGATGAACATAAAACGACCAAGCATCATAACCAGTCAACCAGTTAATATTAGCCGGATCAGTAACAATAAGTAGCTCTACATCCTTATCAAACATGGCCTTGCGGGTTTTAAGCACTCTGTCATTATATTCTTGTTTATTAAAACGGCGACGATTTTCAATCATGGCTATAACCTCCAAATGCATCATAATTATTCGATTATCTATCAGATAGTTAAGGTTGGCAATTCAAATTAAAGCCTACATTTTCAGGCAAAGTAAATTTAGAAAAAACCGACAAATGTACACTGTTTCACTCTGTTTTCTCCTGTTGAAAGCACTAATTCATCCACATTTATCTAACAAACCAAGCCAATCGGTTTTCAAGTGCTAAATTAAGGCTAGTATTCACCATGGGGCAAGTTGAATTGTCAATTTTTGTAGGATAATGTGAGGGGATAACAGCAAGCAAATTCGCTCACAAGACCCTATATGATCAAACTCAAGTATTCACTTTTCCCAAAACTGCCGGTGTTTTTTAGTTGTTTTTATTTAGTTATGCAATTGTTCATTGCCTTACCAACCAAAGCGGATACATGGCGCTACGCCATAGAAGAGTCCCTGACCGACATACAAGGGGTGTACGCGAGTCGATTTAAAAAAATTATTGAAGAAAACTCAACGCATAAGGTACTACTTTACCCTTTTGGTACGTTAGGTGAGTCGACAGATTTACTTGAACAGGCGCAAGCGGGTTTGTTGCAATTTGTCGATCAATCACCTGGGTTCATCGGGACGTTAATCCCTGAAGCGCAAGTTTTTCTCTTGCCTTATGTGCTCCCTGAAAAACACAGTGAAATTGCTTATTTCTTTAAACATTCAAAAACTATTCATCAAACATTTCATAAACTCTACGGCGAACAAGACTTAGAGCTGCTGACCATGTTTCCCGAAGGCAATGTTGCCATTACCACCCGCGAGGTCTTTCGTTCCAAAGCAGGTTTGTCGGGTATGAAAATTAGGGTCATGAGCTCGCCTCTATTAATTGAAACCTATAAAGCCTTTGGCGCTGTCCCCACACCTTTACCTACCGGTGAAATTTTTGGCGCCTTACAAACTAATATGATACAAGGCCAAGAAAATCCGTGGTTTTACCTTGAATCAGCAAAGTTGTATGAAGTCAGTAATGTCATCACAGAAATTGGCCATAACCTTTACACCACGGCAGTGATGGCTAATAAAAAGTTTTATGAAAGTAGCACATTAGCAGATCAGGCACTGATATCACGCGCCACAAAAGCAGCAACAGACTTCATTATAGAATACCAAAGAGAATTAGAAGTTAGTGCCAAATTAACAATTAAAAAATCCAAACCTAACGTTCAATATATCACCTTAACCGATGCCGAAAGGGAGCCCTTTCGCCAATCAGCTAAAAAGGTTCAAAGCAAGTTTATTGAGGCAACAGGTCCATCAGGAAAAGCAATACTCAAACAGTTAAAAGAGGATTTAAATGATGCTAAAAACCGTTAAATTTATTGTATCGTCACGCTTTTGTGTTGGTAATAAGAGGCTAGCATGAATAATCAAAAACACTTTATCAGTAAGCTGTATCAATCTTTTTACCATTTCATCAACAAATTTGAAGCTTTTCTACTGGTTGTAAGCGTGTTACTGATGGCGACTAATAATATTGCCAATGTCATTGGTCGGGTTGTTTTTCAAGAAAGTTTGTTTTTTACCGAAGAGCTCAACAGCATATTAATTGTATTGATCACTTTTGCTGGCTCAAGCTATGCTAGCCGTCACGCGAGACATATCAAAATGACGGCGCTTTTTGATCTTTTATCACCTCTATATAAAAAAATTGCCCTGATTGTTATTTCTTTATTAACGGCTGTGGTTATGTGGATGATGTGTTATTTTTCTGTTGAGTATATTAACTGGATTGCGCCCAAGGGTAAGGTGCTGCCCGCAACGCAAATACCGGTTTATTTAACCTATCTTTGGGTGCCTGTCAGTCTGTTTTTAACGGGTTTAGAGTACCTACTGACTGCGACAAAAAATATCACTCATCACGAGTTGTATATGTCTTCATCTATTAAGGGGGATATTTATGATTAATACTCAGTTAAAACTTACTCAACTAAGCCTTACTCAACTAAGCTTTACCCAATTAATGCTTACTCAACTAAACCTTATTCAGCTAAGTCTTGCTCGACTATTCTTTACTAGACTAAGTTTTGCCCAATTAGCGAACACCTACCTAAGTGTCTCCTTCATAACTAGCTCGTCTATTCAGGAGAGAAAATAATGGAAATGATGCCATTAATGTTTACGGTTATGGTGGTGCTGTTATTACTTGGCTTCCCAATGAAAATCCCACTACTTGTTGGCTCGCTCATCGGTTTTTTCCTCATGTTCGACAGTTTTGAGCATGCCCAATTTATGATCCAACAAATGATCGCGGGAGTAAAGCCGGCTTCTTTAGTCGCGATACCTATGTTTATTCTCGCCGCTGATATCATGACCCGAGGACACTCGGCTAATCGCTTAATTGATATGGTAATGGCTTATATGGGTCATCGTAAAGGTGGCCTAGCGGTGAGTACAGCAACCGCTTGTACACTCTTTGGTGCGGTTTCTGGCTCTACTCAAGCAACCGTTGTTGCCATCGGCTCGCCTCTGCGCCCCAAACTATTAGAAAACGGTTATAACGACTCTTTTGTATTGTCGTTAATTGTTAACGCCAGTGGCATCGCATTATTGATCCCGCCAAGTATTGGCATGATCATCTATGGCGGTATTTCCCATACCTCTATTTCAGATCTTTTTATCGCCGGTCTTATGCCGGGGTTACTCTTATTACTGCTATTCTCCATGTACTCGGTTTATTACGCTAAAAAACATAATATCCCCACTATTGACAAAGTATCTCCTCAACGCAGATGGGCAATGACCAAACAAGCTATTTGGCCACTGGGTTTCCCACTGATTATCATTGTTGGTATTTATGGCGGTATTTTTAGTCCGACCGAAGCCGCATCAACTTGTGTTTTATATGCATTGATCCTGGAAGTATGGGTGTTTAAATCACTGTCAATGAGTGAAGTTATTGATAGCGCTAAGTCAAGCGGTTTAATAACCGCCGTGGTGTTTATCTTAGTGGCGGCAGGTGCTGCTTTCTCTTGGATTATTTCTTATGCGCAAATACCGCAAGCGGTGATGTCGAGCATTGGTCTTGCCGATGCCAGTAAAGTTGAGCTGCTCATTGTTATTTCAATAGCCTTCTTCGTCGCTTGTATGTTCGTTGATTCTATCGTTGTTATTCTGATTTTAGTGCCTATTTTCTTACCCGAAATTGAGCGCCTTGAGCTGGATAAAGTATTAGTGGGTATATTGATCACTTTACAAGTTGCCATTGGCGCAGTAACACCACCCTTTGGCTGTAATATATTTACTGCCGTTGCCGTATTTAGGCGCCCCTATATGGACGTAGTTAAAGGTTTATTTCCCTTTATTCTCTTATTGTTACTGGTGGTAATACTAGTGATTACCTTTCCACAAATAGCTTTGTTTCCACTCGATTTAATATAAAACACAGCGCGGATAACTCCTTGGATTTAAAAGTTCAAGGAGCTTATAAGTCATTTGTTCTCATTGAGTTTTGTCTCCTTAATTAATCCAAATGGTATAACCATCATCACTATTCAAATTTAACTTAATAGCAGATGATTAGCTCTTTACGCGCCTTTGACTAGTTTTGTCTGAATTTAGCTCATCTTTAGAGAAAAACACCAAATAAGGAGCTTAAAACAGAATAACTCCTGCCCGTGAGTTGGTTATATTTTAAGTGTGGAGGGGAAAATTTAATAAATAAAATAATATTTCCATCTCCCAAACATGACTATACAAACAACTATAATTAAAGAGGGAACATGAATATATCACCCCCAACGGGCAATAAAAGGCTCTTTCCGCTGATAACAACACTCACTGCACTCTATATAGCTACTGTACCAATGGCCATGGCCGCTGAAGAACAGCAAGATAAAGCCAAAAAAGCAGTCAAAAAACAATCGGTAGTAGAAGTTATCCAAGTAACGGCAAGTAAACGCTCAGAAAGCATTCAAGAAGTTCCTATGGCAGTATCTGCCTTTTCAGGGGAAACACTTGAAAAACTGGGTTTACAAGAAGGGCTTAACATAACCCAGCACGTACCGAATATGAACTTCTTTGCCATTTTTGGTGAAGCCTCCAGCCCTTCTATGAGTATTCGAGGCATCAGCCTAGTGAATTATTCAGATTCATGGGAATCTCCAGTTTCAATATACGTAGATGATGTCTATCGTGGTAATCCCGCGGGCTCTGCTATGCAGTTGTTCGATATTTCTCGTTTGGAAGTTTTAAAAGGGCCACAAGGCACTCTTTTTGGTCGTAATAACACTGGGGGGTTAGTACACCACATTACCAATAATCCACACGATGAGTTTGAAGCTAAAGCCTCTATTCAATTTGGTACTTATAATCAAAAAATCGTCGAAGGGGTGTTAAACATGCCTATTACTGACGGCGTTCGCTCTAGGTTAGCGGTAAAAATGAATAAGGCCGATGGCTGGCAAACCAACCATGCTTCGCCTGTTAATGATTACGGACTTGATGTTGACACCCAAGACTTAAATAGTACCGATAGCCTAGCCTATCGCCTTAAATTTGCTTTTGATATTGGTGAAGGATCAGAGTTATTACTAGACTTTCACGGTAGTGAAGCCGATCAAACGTCTGTCGGTTTTGCTCACATGGGTTATTTAGACCCGACTACCGGCGATAGATGCTCTATTAAACGCATCCATAACGGGGAATGTACTAGCAACACTTTTGGCACTACAGGTATTGCCGAAGCTGGTGGTCAATGGGGGCCAGAGCATGTTTCATCGAGCATTAGTGGCGGAACAGTAACACAAATAGAAACCACGGGTATCTCAGCTAAATTAACGATTCCGTTAACAGATAATATCGAGCTAACCTCCATTACTGCACTAGAAGAAATGGATAAGTTTTTACAAGATGACGGTGATGGCGTTGGCCTTTCGGGTGTTGGTTTTAATGTCTTCTTTGATGAACAATATCGCTCTGATACCAAGCAAATAACACAAGAATTGCGCTTAAATGGTCATACCGAAAAGACAAAATGGGTAGCAGGTTTGTATTACTATGACGACAGTAGACAAATGCGTACTCAAAACCCGGCTGGCGCTGATTTTGCTTCTGCAGTACCTATTGGCTTTGCTCATCAA
The DNA here is from genome assembly GCA_002162675.1 of Colwellia sp. 39_35_sub15_T18. Lineage (GTDB taxonomy): Bacteria > Pseudomonadota > Gammaproteobacteria > Enterobacterales > Alteromonadaceae > Colwellia. The sequence goes on from MAAE01000064.1 coordinate 63,964, forward strand.
GAAGATGTATTGCTTGAAACAGAGTCGTGGGCAGTATTTGGTCAGCTTGATTATGATCTCACTGACGATCTTACCTTGGTCGCGGGTTTACGTTATACCACGGACGATCGTACCTATCACTATGAGCGACCTGTTAGTTACTATGGACTACTAGATCCTACCGATGCGGATGGCGATGGTGATTTTAACGACCCTGTTGACGATACATTAGATGAAGATGGTTTTTCTGGCAGATTAGGGCTTAATTATCATTTAGATGCTGATACGCTACTTTATGCTAGTGTCTCTACAGGACTAAGAGCCGGTGGTTTTTCAGCAAGTTACAACGCAAAACCAGCCGCTTTTGAACCAGTAAAACAAGAGAAAAACACCAGCATTGAAGCCGGTTTTAAAACAACCTTTCTCGACGGTAAAGCACGACTTAATGGTGCCGTATTTAGCTATACACTTGAAGGTTTTCAAGCACAAGTATTTGAAACATTGGCCACGGGTAGCGTAATACTGAACGCGGGTGATGTTGACGGTATTGGTGCTGAATTAGATTTAACTTATGCTATTACCGAAGACTTTGAAGTGATTGCTAGTCTTGGTTTACTAGACACTGAATTGGACTCAGATAAAAGCACTATAGTGGCTGGTGAAACAGTAAGCCTTGATGGTGTTTCACTACCATCAGCGCCAGAGTTATCTTATAGCCTGATCGGTCGTTATTATATTGGCAATGTGTCGCTACAATTAGATTACTCTTGGCAAGATGAGCACTTCTTACAAGTAGAGAATGACCCTTATTCAAAGTCTCCCTCTTACGGTATTGCTAATGCTAGTATAGATTGGACATCAGAAGACGGTGCTTGGGGGGTGTCTTTCTTCGCTCAAAACCTAGCAGATGAGGAATACTTTACTTATCAGAATTCTCTTGGTGACGACTGGGGTTATGGTGTTTGGGGTAAGCCACGCACTTTTGGTCTTAAATTCAAGTGGAACACCTTATAATTGACTAAGACTCAATGACAATAAGGTATGAGTTATCACTTATTGGTTTTTGATTATTGATTATTGGTTTTTAAGAAAAAGGGGAATAGTTTACTATTGCCCTTTTTTCTTTACTTAGTTGAGATATATTAGCTGAGATTACTTGAGCGAGGTTACTTGGCCTAGGTTACCTAGCTGAGATTACTTGGCCCTGGCTACCTAGTAATACTGAACGAGAACAACTTAGTTTTTAATAGCACGGCTCTTACAAAAAGCTCTTACAAAGACAGCGCTAAACTCACTTTGGTTCGCTCCATCACAACCGACGTTTTAAAATGTAGTACATCACTGTCGGCAAAAAACATCTGCTGGGTAAATTCATCAAAATCTTCCATGTCTTTGGCGGTAACAATTAAAATAAAATCAACCTCACCGGTCACGTAATAGCACTGCTGCACGCGCGGTGATTTTTTGACTTTACTTTTAAAGGCATTAAAACAATTAACATTATCTCTGCGTAATTCCACCGAAATCAAAAAAGTCATTGCTTGACCGACGGCCTTAGGTGAAACAATGGCAACTTCAGAAGTGATGACTTTGTTATCGCGTAACCGTTTGAGACGACGCTGAATACTCGCTGAAGATAAACCTACCTGCTCTGACAATTTTTCCATGCTGGCTTTAACATCGACTTGTAATATTGATAATATTTTTAAGTCTTGATTATCTAATTCCATACGAACCTCGAATAATAATTTCATGACTACATTACATCATATATTAAATAAAATCGATAATTACACCTCGTAATTTCCAACAAGTAGACGCAACAGCCTTAAATCAGTTTGCTAAAGTATTACCGTTATTTCAAGACTTGTTGTTAGCACCTAGCAGTGTCAATTCAAGCAAGTCAGTCGTTTATATTTTACTGAGGTTTACTATGTCAATGGTCGCCAGTGTTATAGAAAAAGAGTCAACGATTACTGTGGTTAATCCACAAGATGGATCATTCGTTGGTGAAGTTTATAGTGCCAATGAAGCTGATGCTCAACGCGCTATAGCTATAGCCGTTGCAGCAGCAGGTATAGCTAAAAAATTACCTGCCCATGTACGTATGTCGGTACTTAATCAAGTGGCTGATGCTTTATTCCAGCAAAAAGAGCTGTTTGCGCAAATGATAGCTCGGGAAGGCATTAAAACCATTAATGAAGCGAGAAAAGAAGCCATACGTTGCGTCGATACTTTGCGAATTAGTGCCGAAGAAGCACGACGCTTAACCGGTGAAACCATTGCCTTTGATCAAGCCCCTGGCTCAGAAAATAAATTTGGTTATTACAAGAGATTGCCACTCGGCGTTGTGGTCGCTATCACGCCTTTTAACGACCCGCTTAATCTAGTTGCCCATAAAATTGGTCCGGCAATAGCCGCGGGTAATACGGTAATATTAATGCCACACAGTGAAACCCCCTTAGTGGCAAAAATGCTGATTGAACTGTTTGCCAAAACGGAATTGCCCGAAGGAGTTTTGCAATTAGTTACTGGTCGCGGTGAGATCATTGGCGATGTACTGGTGTCAGACCCTCGTGTCAACATGGTTTCATTTACGGGTGGTAGCAGCGTTGGCAACAAAATATTAGCGCAAACAGGTTTGAAAAAAGTGGCTATGGAGCTTGGTAGTAATTGTCCCGCGGTTATTTTAGCCGATGCCGATATTGAGCACGCACTTGATGCAACGGTCAGTGGCGCATTTTGGGCTGCCGGACAAAACTGCCTGCATGTACAACGAATATATATTCAAGACGAGTTATATGCTCAGTTTTCACAAGCGTTTGTTAAACGCGCCCAAACTATCCTGATGGGCGACAAACTTCAAGAAGATACCGAGATGGGCCCAATGATAAATGAGAAAGCGGCACTCAAGGTTGAATTTCTTGTGAACGATGCCTTAAGTAAAGGCGCGACATTATTGTGTGGTGGTAATAGAAAAGGAGCTTTCTATCAAGCCACCGTACTCGCTGATGTTAGTAATGACTGCTTGATTGCTAAAGAAGAAGTTTTTGGCCCCGTTACGCTACTTTACCGATTTGATGATATTGAAGAAGCCATTGCTATGGCCAATGACGTAGATTATGGCTTGCAAGCGGGTGTGTTTACCCGTGATTTAGATTTAGCCTTCAAGGTTGCCGACTCTTTAGAGTGTGGTGGCGTGATGATTAACGAAAGTAGTGATTACCGCATCGACGCTATGCCATTTGGTGGTGTCAAAGGCTCAGGGCTTGGCCGTGAAGGGGTGATGAGCACTATTCATGAAATGACAGCAGCAAAAACCTATTGTTTCAACTTACGTAAATAACAGCTTGTTTACAACTTTAGAAAGAAAGGACAAAGGATAATTATTATGAGCAAATTATATAAACTAGCCATTATTGGTTTTGGTAATGTCGGCCAAGGATTAGCTAAAATTCTTAGCGATAAACATACACTATTAAATGAGCGCTTTGGCGTTGACATTCGAATTGTCGCGGTCTGTGATTTATATAAAGGCAGTGTCGCCGACTCTGACGGCCTAGATCCGAAGATGTTATTAAACAGCCTTGAAGTAGAAGGTAACTTAAAAAGTTTACCTGCACAGCACACTACTTGGAATGCTCAAGAAACTATTGATAACAGTGGTGCAGATATTTTAATTGAATTGGCCTATACCGATTTAAAAACGGGTCAGCCCGCGCTGAGTCATGTCAAGCAAGCACTTAATAATGGCATGCATGTTTCTATGACCAATAAAGGCCCTGTTGCTTTAGCTTTTCCTGAACTGAGAGATATTGCGAAGAAAAACAATGTCCAAATAGGCATTGAAGGCACAGTAATGAGTGGCACACCGTCATTAGCTTTGGGTAATGAAATGTTACTCGCCGCTGGTATCACTAAAATTCAAGGTATTTTAAACGGTACCACTAATTACATATTAGGTGAGATGGCCGCAGGCTTAGATTACCAAGTCGCGCTAACACAAGCGCAGGCATTAGGTTATGCCGAAGCGGATCCTACCGGTGATGTAGACGGCCATGACGCCGCCGCTAAAGTCGTTATTTTAGGTAATTTATTTATGGATTTAGCGCTAACGTTAGCGGATATTGATTGTAGCGGTATTAGTCATATTTCAGCAGCTGATATCGCTAAAGCATCAGCACAAAATAAACAGTGGAAGTTGATTGGCACGGTTGCTAAGACAGCCACTGGCTTTATCGCTTCGGTTAAACCGGAAATGGTAAGCAAAGATCATCCGCTCGCTTCTATTCTAGGGGCGACGAATGCCATTACTTATAGCACGGAATTATTAGGCGATATCACCTTGATTGGCCCAGGTGCGGGACGATTAGAAACGGGTTATGCGGTAATTGAAGATATTTTATCTATTCACAAAAATAGTTAAAGCCACTCAGCGTAGCCAAGCTATTGTTTACTATCGGTTTTTTACTAAAAGTTATTTACAGGGTCGCAGTTCAGGCTATAAATATTAAAAAAAATGGAACTTTAACGTCAATAACAGTTCTTACTATATGAGAGACTTTTATTTCCCTTAGTGTTTCATGTTTTATTACGCGTTTACTTAATTTTAAGTAAACGCTTTTTTTTTGCTTTTTTAGCAGCGCTAAGTCTCGCTATTATCATCATAACCTTTATTAACAGGTTATGATGAGCCAATAGTTACTGAAATATTTAAGGACATACTTTTTTAAAAAAGTAATAAAAACTCAAAAGCCGTCTTAAAAGACGGCTTTTCTATAGGAAAACGTTGAGAAAAGTTATAGATGTATAACTTTTCTGTGATGTAGATAACTAGGCTTGATAAACCCAGGCTAAAAAACACTTTGAATCATTTACGTTAGTAAACTGGATTAACTTAGCGCCATCTTGATCAGTAACAACAACATTATGTTTGTTAACTGAAACTGATCTAACCGGTGATTTAATTGAATAAACCTTACCTTTATATGTATAAGACATAATAAAACTCTTTTAATTTTCGCGATACCAATAGGTATAAAACGCATGAATAAGAAAAGCTATATTATTGTGTGAAAAATTTTAGATATTTATAAATATCAACTCAATTCGAGATCAAATCTCGATAACCAGACAATAATTTAAGCTTAATAATTTGAGTGATGACTGACTGTGAAAGGGAAAGACAAAACAGTGATTATTTCAAGGGGTAATCTCAAGGAGTAATTTCAAGAAATAATCAGTTAAATAAACGAGAGGAGAATAAATAACGGCGTAACTATATAGGTAGTAGGTGAATAAGTAAACTACTTATTGTTATTTTCCGCTAATTTAAGAAAATAAACTTAGCAATAAGCAGAAAATTTAAAAACCGAGTGCGGGTGCTTTCTTTATCACATTTGGTAGTGTTCACAAATCTGTGTCATTTCAGTAAACTAGTAAAAACAGGAATGACATATGACAACTCAATTCGATTTTCAAGAAGCAGTAAAAGCACTTCAAGAAGGTAAAAAGC
>MAAE01000030.1 GCA_002162675.1 Colwellia sp. 39_35_sub15_T18
ATGTTTTATCATGCTAGCCTCTGTTTTATATTGTTGACACATATATTATGGCTCTGGTTTTAAAACTAACCCACGGTCAGAGGCTAGCACCTCGTGGGGAGTCATTGTGTCTATGTGTTCATGACATTTGGAGTATTTATGAAAGTTTATCGAAAAATCAAGCAGACTAAATTTATTAAGAATGGCTTGAACGGTTTACTAACAATTCATGATCATGGTGGGATAGCTGTTAGCGTAGATCATAAGTCAATATTCACAGGGCTTAACTACGAAGAAACCGAAAGTTACTTCTACATCGATAAACCGTCAACCAATGATAAAACTATAATAATGGATCGTCTATTTAGTTAATCTCACATAATATTTAGGGTATAAATTTATCATGAAAAAATTTATTTTATTCATTCTATGCGTAGCATTATCAGGGTGTATTACCTCTGAACACTTGGAAATGTACAATGCTGCACATAGTGCAGCACCTGTTGGTGACGAAATAACAGCATTAAAAAAAGAGGCTAAAAGGCGTTGCGATAGTTATGGACTAATTAATATCGAACTAAATAAGTGTATTGACGAGCAATACGATAAATTACATGCGCAACATGTTGAGGCCGCGAAAGCTGAAAATTCAACGGTAATTCGTAATTGAACACATAACAAGCTAATAAATAAGGACAAAAAACAGTTTGCTGTTTTCGTTCCTCAACATTTTAGCAAACAATTTTTTGCCCATTATTAGGGCGTTAGGTGTTTTTTGTTTTAGTGGTATTTATTTGTTTGGTGTAAATAAAGTTTTAACAGCGTAATATTATTTTTTACGTCAGTTAACTTTCGCCAAACTAGGTTAGGTTTTCTCACTAATAAGCTTTGCGCTTTTATTACTGCGTAATGCGGCAAAACTATTATTGTCGGTTCGACCGATTGTGAGTGGCTCAAATAAATCGGTAAGTCGTACAGGCAACGGTGCGTATAATTTTAGTTTGGTGGGCAGTAAACACCTAACAAACAAATTAATCAGGACAAATAACAGTTGGTTTTTGCTCCTGCGTCGCCATTTTAACCAACTATTATTTGCCCATTAAATGAGCGTTGACGTTCTGTTTTGCAATAGGGTTATTTTTCGGCGCAACAGTCAAAAAGTATTTGAAAAGTGTTAGCATCAATAAGTTTTTAATAAATCAATGATGGTACTTTTAGTTATATTGATTTTACTCGTTTTCAAGTCATATATTTAGGAGAATTTAGGTTTGGGACAACAATATTTAGAGATTTCGGATAGAAATATTCAATTTATCAGTGAACAAAGAATGTATTTCGTCGGTACTGCCACTAAAGATAGTCGTGTGAATATTTCACCCAAGGGCATGGATTCATTTAAAGTGCTAGGCCCAAACCGAGTTATTTGGCTTAATGTTACCGGCAGTGGCAATGAAACGTCTGCTCATATTCAACAAGATAATCGCATGACTATTATGTTTTTAGCCTTTGATGGTAGCCCTAATATATTACGGTTATATGGGCAGGCAAAAGTCATCCATCAAAATGATGAAACATGGAGTGAACTTGCTTCTCATTTTACCTTGTTGCCAGGTTCAAGGCAGATATTTGATTTGTCTGTTGATCTTGTTCAAAACTCTTGTGGCAAGTCAGTGCCATTGTATAGTTATGATGAAGATAGAGAGCAACTTAAAAACTGGGCGATTAAGCAAGGTGATGATGGTATTAAAAAGTATTGGCAAAAGAAAAATCAAAAAAGCCTTGATGGTTTGGACACTAATATTGTTGAAAAAAATATTTCATAAGCCATTAATCTTCCATTTGATGGGTGTTTAGGCTGTAGCATAAGGCAAAACACTGTGAATATTTAGGGCTATGAGTAAATAATGAAAGAAGAACTAAGAGCTAAAATTATTGAGGTTTGTGATAAGAAAATTGCCAGCAAAGGGGATAATGTTGGTGTTTCATTTTATGCTTTTTTCGCCAATAAAAATGATAACCCAGAGTTACTTATGGAGGTGGCTACTTGGTGGATTCAAACGCATAAATTAGATCATTTCGTTAAAGCTTATAAAATTAAAGAAATGGTAACTAATGGTTTGTAGCGGCATAGCGTTTTTTAAGCAGTAAAAAACCAGCATTTAAAGTAAGCTGGTTTTGAATTGAATATTAACAACAATATTACTGAGCTATTTTTACTCGGATCTTGTTTTTAGCAACCCTTGTTTCATGTAGGCTAGCTATTGCTAATTTTGCTTCATTTTCATTAGGCATTTCAACAAAGGCAAAGCCTTTTGATTTACCTGTTTCTTGGTCTAAAACTAAGTTACATTCAGTGACAGAACCATGAGCTGAAAATATAATGCGAATTTCTTGCTCGGTAGTTGAGCGTGAAAGGTTACGAACTAAAAGTTTCATAATTAACCGTTGGTATGTTATTTCGGCCTGAATTATCGCACATATTTGCAATAGACCAAGATATATTGTGCATTTAGAGAAAGTTTAGGGCAGTCTTTGTGCTTTATCTCTTAAGCTAATTTACCTTATTACGACCTGCTGCTAGTGCTTGAACATAGCTTATACTTAATCATTACTGGTTGTTACGGGAAAAATGATTATTATTTAAGACTAAAGGCGTATATAAAAATAACCATAAAAAAATTAGCATTAAGTTAATCAAATTTAGTTAAAAATTATTACACTGGGTGTATAACCCCAAAGGAATATCTCATGAATGAATTGAAACCTTGTTATCCCGTGTCAGACAAAGCTAAGGCGCATACCCATATTGATAGTGCCACTTACGATGCTATGTATAAGCAGTCTATCGAGCAACCTGATGTTTTTTGGGGGGAGCAGGCGAAAGAGTTTATTGATTGGTATCAACCTTGGGATAGTGTCAGTAAAATTGATTTGAAAAACTCTGAAATCAACTGGTTTTCAGGGGCTAAATTAAACGTCAGCTATAACTGTATTGACCGTCATTTAGCCACTAAAGCAAATAGCACGGCCATTATTTTTGAGGGGGACGATCCTTCAGATGACCTGAAAGTGACTTACCAAGAGTTACATGATCATGTTTGTCGTTTTGCTAACTTATTAAAAGAACGCGGCGTTAAAAAAGGTGATCGTGTTTGTATTTACATGCCGATGATCCCAGAAGTGGGTTATGCCATGTTAGCATGTGCGCGTATTGGTGCTATTCATTCGGTGGTTTTTGGCGGTTTTTCTACCGAGTCAATTAAAGCCCGCGTTCTTGATGCTGACTGTCAGGTAGTTATCACCGCAGATGAATCTGTACGTGGCGGCAAATGTATACCGCTTAAAGCCAATGTTGATGCGGCAGTTGTTGATTGCCCTAACGTTCATTCGGTTATTGTGGTTACTCGTACTGGTGGTGATGTCGCTTGGAACGAAAAAGTAGATATTAACTACGCCGATGCTGTTGCTAATTTACCGGCCGTTTGCGAACCAGAAATTATGGATGCTGAAGATCCATTGTTTATTTTATATACCTCGGGTTCAACAGGCACACCAAAAGGTGTGGTTCACACTTGTGGTGGTTATATTTTGTACGCTGCTATGACCCATAAATATGTATTTGATTATAAAGAAGATGAAATTTACTGGTGTACTGCCGATGCCGGTTGGATTACGGGTCATTCTTATATTTTTTACGGCCCGTTAGCTAATGGTGCCACAACGTTAGTATTTGAAGGTGTACCAACATACCCTGATGCCGGTCGTTTTTGGCAGGTATGTGAAAAACATAAGGTTAATGTATTTTATACCGCACCGACCGCAATTCGCGCCTTAATGAGTCTTGGTAACGAATTGGTTGAAAAAGCTGATTTGTCATCATTACGCTTATTAGGAACAGTAGGTGAACCCATTAATCCTGAAGCGTGGCATTGGTATTATGAGGTGGTTGGTAAGAGCAACTGTCCTGTGGTTGATACGTGGTGGCAAACAGAAACTGGCGGCATCATGATCACCTCATTGCCGGGCGCGGTTGATATGAAACCGGGTTGTGCCGGTAAACCTTTCTTTGGCGTACAACCGGCCTTATTTGATAAAGACGGTAATACGCTTGAGGGGGAAAACCAAGGCCTATTAGTGATGACGGCTAGCTGGCCGGGGCAATTACGCACTGTGTATGGTGATCATAATCGTTTCTATCAAACTTATTTAGGTCAGTATCCGGGTAATTACTTCACTGGTGATGGCGCTAAACGTGATGAAGACGGTTTTTATTGGATCACAGGTCGTGTTGACGATGTGTTAAATGTATCGGGTCATCGCTTAGGTACTGCTGAAATTGAAAGTGCTTTAGTGCTTCATCCTACGGTTGCTGAAGCGGCTGTTGTTGGTTATCCACATGAAATAAAAGGCCAAGGTGTTTATTGTTATGTAACTTTAATGGCCAATGCAGAAGAGTCAGATGAGCTTAATAAAGAGCTAAAAGAGTTTGTTGCGAAAGAATTAGGCCGTTTTGCTAAACCTGATTACTTACAATGGGCGCCGGGGCTACCTAAAACACGTTCAGGGAAAATTATGCGTCGTATTTTACGTAAAATTGCTGAAAATGACGTAGACAGCTTAGGTGATACCTCAACACTTGCTGACCCAAGTGTGGTGGAAGACTTAATTGATAAACGTATTGTTCACGGTGGTTAATCGTAATATTCGGTAAACTAATACCGTAACTAATACCATAACTAGTATCGTAGCTAGTACCTACCTAAAAGCGCCAGTTGGCGCTTTTTTTATGACTTTTATTTAATGGCCTTTATTCATTGAAAAATAAGCCTTGTCATTTAAATGAAATATTACTGTCAATAAAGAGTCATATTTTTAAAGTATTTCTGTCATTTTTCTCTTGTAGCATGTAGCCCAAATTAATCTTGATACCAATTGGTATTACTTGGTCTACAACAATTCTGCGGAGCAGAGATAAAATGCAAATAACATTAAAAAATATTTTTCAAGTAAGTATAGTTGCTGGTGCATTAGCGTTGGCTGGTTGTGGCGGTGATATAAATGTTACTCCAACAGTAAATGACACGAGTGTTGATAACAGCACTAATAATTCTAATAACGTAACAGAGACACCTGTTGTAGATACCAACCCGTGTGCTACACGTGGTGACTTACAAGGTGCTTATGACGGTCAAGATTGTGTTTATAGTGCTGCTTTTGCCAGCAAAAATGTAGAAATTACAGAAGACCTTACTTTTGCTGACCTTGCTAGTGATGGTGTGCATGTTTTTAACGGTGCGTTATTAATTGGTAAAAATTGTGATACTACTACTGCTTGTACCGTGGTCGCTAATGGTCCTACTTTAACGGTTGAAGCGGGTGCTGATTTAGCTTTTGATTCAGGTGAAGCGATTATTCGCATTGCTCGAGGCGCAAAAATAAATGCCATAGGTACATTAGAAAAACCTATTAACTTTACCTCTGCTAATTCTTATTCTCGCCTAGATGTTGTGGGTGATGGTGCGCAATTTGCTGATTGGGGCGGTATCATTATTAATGGTTTTGGTATTACTAATCAATGTACTGATGTACAACGTGATGCGACTACTTGTAATGCACCAACCGAAGGTGTATTAAGCCACTTTGGTGGTAACGACAATGCTGATAATAGCGGAACTATTCAATACGCTAAAATTTGGTATGCAGGCTCTGGTCCTAAAACGGGTGGTGCTGGTGACGATCTTAACTCATTAACATTAAATGCTGTTGGTTCAGGCTCTTCTTTTGATTATATCCATATTCATCAAGGTTTTGATGATGGTATAGAGTTTTTTGGTGGTGCTTCAACGCTTAAGCATATTGTTGTTACTGATACGCAAGATGATGGTATTGATATTGATGGCGGCTGGCAAGGTAAAGCTCAATACATATTAGTTAAACACGGTACTGTTGAGAGTAAAAGAGAAGTAATAAGTCCTGCTATTTTTGATAAGGATGGTGTTGAAGAAAAACCAGAAGAAATCTTTCCTGCGGGCACACCATTATTTATGGGTAACAATGGTTTTGAAACCGATGGTGAGAAAAATTCAGGCGCAGAATATAGCCAAGCACCAGCCTCTAATCCTACCATTGCTAACGTAACTGTTATTACGACTGATGGTAAATCTTTACGTGATGGTGACCCTTCTCAAGCGTTTAAATTCGATGATGCTATTCAAGGTGCTTACTATAACGTGCTAATGGTTAAAACTGATGGTACTAACGGTACTGATTGTGTGCAGTTTAAAGGTGACGGTGAGAAAAGTGCCGATCAACTTTCTTTCACAAGCTCAGCAATGGCATGTGTAAACGAATTTAAAGGCGATACCTTTGGTGACTCTGCTCCAGTAGCATTACAAGCAACAGCTAAAACTGCTTGGTTTGATAACTCAGGTGCAAACGAACGTATTGGCGGTAATGCCTCAGTGCTTGTTGCAAACGGTTTTGCTACGGATACTGCTTCTACAGATATAACAGTAACGGCTGATGATTTAACGTCTTTAAATGATGATTTCTTTGAGACAGTAGATTATGTTGGCGCTGTATCTGATCAAGATACTGGCTCAAATTGGTATAAGTGGGTTGAAACAGCAATTACTGCGGCTGATCAAGATTAATTTTAGTTCTTTTAAACGAATTGATAAAAGTGTTTTTTATACATTTTTATCATAATTCCAAAAAGAATAGGTTGTAAAAATAGGTGCTTTTAATATGCGCCTATTTTTTATTTGAGGATAAAATTTCCAGATGAAAACTCAACATAAACTCAAGAAATTGACACTTGCGATCAGCTTAGGGCTGCTATCACACACTAGTAATTTAAGCGCCCAAGAGCAAGATACTTTAGCTCAACAAGAAGCAATGGAAGAAGTAGTTGTGGTTGCTACGCGTTTGCAAGGTAGTGCGGCAGCAGTGATTGAAGAAAGAAAAAATCAAGCATTTGTTGCTGATATTCTAGGTTCGGAACAGTTATCTAGAACCGGTGATAGCGATGCTGCATCAGCATTGCGCCGTGTTACAGGCCTAACCTTGGTTGACGGCAAGTTTATCTACGTACGTGGTTTGGGTGAGCGTTATTCAAGTGCACGTTTAAATGGTGCTAGCATTCCAAGCCCAGACTTAACACGAAATGTTGTCCCGTTAGATATTTTCCCATCCAGTATTATTGAAAGTATTGCGGTACAAAAAGTTTACTCTCCTTCTATGCCCGCAACATTTGGTGGTGGTAATATTGATATTCGTACCAAAACTGTCCCCAAAGAGTTTACCGCGGGTATTGATTTAGGTGTGGGTTATAATTCAAATTCAGGCTCAGGGTATACTTATAATCGTGATGATAGTGGTATCTCTAATGAGTTAAGTGAAGCGATTGTAAAATACAGAGGTGACTTTAGTTTACGTAGTATTATTAATAATGAGCATTTAGTCGGTGATGATAGAGCGGAGCGAGCCAGAGCTATTAATAGTGATTTATTAAAAACTTTACCGCGCGACATGGTCATGACGGATGAATCGCTTGATCCAAACTATGATATTAAAGCTCACATTGGTAATAATTTTGATGAACAGTGGTTTGGCGGTGAAATAGGTTTTTTACTGGCAGGATCTTATAAAAACGAGTGGAAAAGTTCTGAACGTTTTCAATCAGTGCTTAGTGAAAATTTTTCAGAAGGTTGTAGTACTGAGTTACTTAACGCTGATGACACTGATAACTCTTGTTTTAATACCGTAAAAGAATCTTTAATCACCACAGAAAATGAAAAATTAAATGTTGTGTTAAACCTTGGTTATCGTATTGACAACCATAAGGTGTCTTTATCAGAAATTTATTTAACTGATTCAGAAGACGAAACAGAAGTTTCTACATTACAAAGCCCTAATGGTAGTACGGTAAATACTATTTTTGGCAACGGACAAGCGGATAGAACTCATAAGTTTAGCTATGAAGATCGCGAATTACGTATAACGCAAGTTATTGGTCAACATACCTTCTTAGAGCTTGGTGGTTTAGGTTTTGATTGGCAATATACTGAATCTACAGCGAAAACTGATATTCCTATTGATGCCACTTACAAATTTGACGACAGCTATCTTAATGGTCAATACAGTAAATCTGAAATATCAGGTGATGATAATCGTGTTGTTTATTCATTTATTGACCTAGAAGATAATGTTAAATCTTACGGTGGCAACTTGGTTTTACCGGTTTATGTCGGTAACTTTGAAATGGAATTTAAAGGCGGATACGACTTCACTGACAAAGCTCGTGTGTATAACACTTCAACATTTGGCGTTAATAATGAAACGGGTGTTTTCATACCGGTAAACAATAATGCTGATAATATATTAGATATCACTAATTATTTGAACGATGAATTACTAGATGCCAACTCAATATTAGTTGATTTTAATGAACCAACGCCTCCTGATGCTGATGATTACATAGCAGCACAAAAAACAGATGCCTATTATGGTGAGTTTGATGTGTTTTATGATAATAAGTGGCGCGTTAGTGGTGGCATACGTTATGAAGAATTTAAACAAGTATCGATTGGTACCTCAAGTTTGATTTTTGGTAAAAATGAGTTAGATATATTTTACTCACCTGAAAAAATCGAACAAGGTTCAATTATAGAAGATGATTTTTATCCTGCACTTTCATTTACTTATATTAGTGAAAGCGACTATCAACTACGTCTTGGTTATGGTGAAACAGTAGTACGACCTGATATCAGAGAAGTTGTACCCGTGGCGTATTATGACCCGTTAACCGATATTCGTACTATTGGTAAGTCAGGTCTTAAAAGTAGCCCACTGAAAAACTACGATGCCCGTTTTGAGTATTATGGCAAAAATGGCGATAACTACACTGTTGCCGCTTTTTATAAAGACATTCAATCACCTATTGAAAATGTACTATCAGTTGGTGATGAAGACTACACCATGACTTTTGTTAATGGTGAAACAGCTGAAGTGTATGGTGTTGAAGTTGAATGGCTGAAAAATTTAACCTGGTTAACCAATGGTTTATTTACTTCTGGTAATATTACCTTGAGTGACTCAGAAGTATCTATTGACCCGGCCTTTGCAGGTAATTTAACTAATACCGTTAAACGTATGAATGGTCATTCACAATACGTAGTAAATTTACAATTAGGCTACGATTCAGATAATGGTAATCACAGCGCCTCGCTTTTATATAATGTGTTTGGTGAGCGTATACTTGCTTCTGGTGTTGGTGGGCGTGAAGATGCCTTTGAACAACCATTTCACTCGTTAGATGTTGTTTATACTTACTACCCAACGTTTGATTCAAGCCTTAAGTTAAAAGTTAAAAATATATTGAATGAAGATCAAGAAGTAACTCAGTCAGATATTATAGTGCGATCTAAAGAAGTGGGTATGATTGTTAGCCTAAATTACTCATACGAATTTTAATTCGTTAGTAACAGCAGCTTTAAAATCATTGTCTTTAGATAATGATAATTTTAGTTACTAAGCTAATATGGTCAACGTGAAAAAAGGCGCTTGAAATTAATTCAAGCGCCTTTTTTGTTTGCTATAGTTCAACGGTCATACTTGCCAGAGCCTTGATTGCTTTTTTAATGGCTAGTCCTATGCTTGCGGCTCTTGCTAATATTACTCCCATTCTTTGCGTACCGGTAACTCCAAGCTTCGGCTAAATTATCAAATGGCATTTTGGTTGATTCTCCCGTGATTTAAATAATATTCATGCCTAAGGATAAGAGAATGAATATTAGGAATAGGCATGTATGCGCAACGACTAATTACCAAAAAAGTCATTAGGTTCTTAATTAGCTCTACTATTCGAGAAAACACAAGTTATTAAGCCGCAACTTCCCAATGCTCTTTTATTTCTTCTAATCTAATTTCTTTGGCTGCACTCATTGCTTCAACATCTGACAGTAAATCTAAGAAATAACTGACCGGATTATTCTTCTCTAAACTTTCCATATATAAAGACCGAAGTGCAGCATCAGTTGTTCTAGGAATTGCGGAACTCTTTTTCTCATATCTAGCAATCGTCTGTTCAGAAACACCAAAACGAGTCCCTAACATCTTTTGAGAAACATTAAGTTCGATTCTTAAAAATTTAAATTCTTCGTGGGTTAGTGGTGTATTACTATCAACAACAATTTGAGCAATTGCTCGATGAAGACCATTCATTTCATCAATACTCGTATATTCTTCACCGTCGATCTCTTCAACGATAAAACCATTTTTTAAAAATACGTTAGATAATCCGCATTCTGTGTAGTGATACATGCTCATTCTCCTAATTAATCCAGACAGTCACTAATACTGAACTTGGGTCGTTTTGGTGACTCTTTAATGCTACGGTCAGTTCAATTACCTTGCCAGCCGCCATGCCTTTTAAATTGAATTTCCAATCGCCATTACTTTCTTCATAAGGACCTTCACGGAATACTGAACGCTTGCTCTTTAGTAAAGTTAATATCTGTCCGGATGTAACACCTCGTTCAGTCATTCTTTGCTTAACGTGTTTACTCCACCTGATTCTATGGGTGAAGTTTTGTGCTAAATCATTAATGATCTGTCTTGCCGTTACTTCAGTTAACGGAAACTCATCAGCACCTTGCGGCTTTTTATTCTGCACTAGTCACCTATAAATCTGTCACCTATTAATACAGTACCTATCATTTTGATAGGTACTAGGCCATTAGTCAAGAAAATGGTGCTGAGCATTTAGAGCAATTTGAAGTGGTTTAAACAACTTTAAGTTTGGACAATTGCTCACATTCTATTAGGCAATTAATTTCGGTTGAGGTAGGCAATGAATAACAGCAAGCATAGGCAGTTCTACGAGTATAACTCGTTAGTGGTGCCGCACTCATTTGCCCACACCGCTGTATCACCTCTACCGGAACCACTGCTTAGTCTGCAGGTGAGCTTAAATAGCTATCAACAAACTTGTGCACGCATATTACTGGGTGTCATTCCTGTCCATCGCTTAAATGCTTTACGAAAATTACTGACATCAGTGAAGTCTAAACTTGCCGCTATTTCTTCATTACTATGCTGATAAACAATCAGCTGAAAGATTGCTTGTTGGCCTCTAATACCATCAAGTAAACTTTGATAGTTGACTTTGTGATCAGATAATTTTCGTTTGAAGGTCGCGCTACTATAGCCAAAATATTGCGCACAATGTGCTAACGACAGCGCTTGCTGCTGTAGCAGTTGTTTAGCCATGTATTGTGTAACTGCTTGCATAAAACTGATGCGCACTCGGCCATCATGTTGCGTCTTTATTTGCGTTTTTACTTGCGACAAAGCCATGGCTTTTAAGCTTGATGAACTATCGTTGAAAGGCTGGTATAACAAAGGTGTTGCTATACTTAGCATTGATATTTTTTGTCGAAAATAGAGCTTAGTCGTTAATGAGGTAATATGACTTTGGTATTGCTCTATATGGTTTACTTCATTGTAGGCTAAGTGAATGCTTAACTCAGGGAAGTTTTGACAGCGATATTTTACCGCACCTAATAAAGTCGAGAGTAAAAATTCACTGAGAAAAATTTCTTGCCGTTCAGATAATGCGCCCACGGCACTGGTAAAAATTATATGGGTGTTGTTATTAAAGTGCCTTAATTCGATATTCATCATAGGAAAGCTAATCAGCTGAAAGCATTGGCAAACCCTTAACATGTCGGCTAAGTGCCGACAGTTCATCAAAGCTTGTCCTAATGTTCCTAAATGCGAAGGAAAATAACGCCGACCTAATAAAAAGCTAATATCATGAGCATTTAAATGTTTACTACAGTTTTCGATAATAGTGAGTAATGTTTGTGCGGAATAAGGCTGAAATTCTTTAGATAAATCGGGATGAAAAATTTTGGTCCCTTTCAGTAATTTATCAGGATGCAGGCCACGTTGTTTAGCTAAGTCGATGAAGTTTACTAATAATTGTTGGTCGTTTATTACGGCATCATGGCGCTGATAGTAATTCATCAAGCAACCTGAGGTTGACTACGCACTTGTGTTTTTAGTTGGCTTATATGCATGTTCATGGTGTTAAGGACATGGTGATATGTCTGAGTATTATTAAACTCTTCAGCGAACAAAGTAGCTTGTTGAAATAGCGCTTGTGGGTTTTCGCCTACTTTAAAAGCCAGATGGGCGATACTGTTTTCAATGTCTAAGGCAATTCCCTCAGCCAGCTCTTTACTGCTACTTGGCAACAGTATTATTAATCGATCACTGGCGTAACGACAGGCAAGGTCTGTATCGCGAATATTCATTAACGTCAGTTGCGCTATTTCTCTTAGCAGCCTATCACCGTGATGATGACCATGTTTTCTATTAAAATGGTCAAACTGGCGAATATCTAACATGATCAAAGAAAAATTATCACAATCATGGCTGAGTAAACGCTGTAATTGTTGTTTCATATATTCAGCACTATAAAGGCCGGTAATAAAATCAGTTAAGCGGTGATCTCTATAATAATGTTCGGTGCGTCTTAATTGTGCATTGATGGTAACTTGTTCTTGGTATAGCTGATAAAGCGCCATCGACATAATGACCATGCCGACAGGTGCAGGCAAAGACTCAATAGTAGTTAACCAGTTGTTGTTTTGGTCATAACTAATAAATTCGTCGAGAAAATCTAATAGCATCGATACATGCATGAGTAATAAACCAGAAAAAAGCCAATTTGTGACTTTACCTTTAGGGCGACTTAATAAAGTAAAACCAATCCAAATAAAGGTTATTAAGGTCATGCCGCCTTCACCTAAGGCGTCAACATAGTCAAAGGCACTACTTGCTTTAAGGTCACCAAAAAAAAATGCCAAGCCGATAGTTCCACTTAAGGTAAACAGGTAAATAGCGATTAATTTTAGGTGATGTGGAATAAAACTGTCTTTCATAACTTATCAATATCAGCATTTATAACAATAGTGTTTATGGGAGCATAACAAAGCCAATTACACCTGATAGGGTCATATTAGCTCAGGCAGATGACAGTTTATTTACACAAGCCAGTAAAAATTACCGGCTTGACTGGCTTTTATCTCTCCCTTTGCCTCGTGAATGTGAACCTTGTGCTGAAGAGTTCATTTTATGGTGTTATTCACGGATTGTTTACGGATTTTTACGAGTTACAAGGGGGTCAAATTAGCTCATTATTTTGTCACTATGTAAAAATTAATAAGGAAATAGCGTTTAAATTATCGATGAAAATGTAGCGGTTTTATTTTTCACTTGTTTGTCATATTGGTCATTTAGTTTAGCGCTTAGATTATTTACCTCAACTATTTACCTCAACTATTTACCTTAACTATTTACCTTAATAAAAATAACTTAAGAGCAGAGCAACATGAACCCTAAGCAGCATAAGCAAATAAAACCTAAGCAAATAAAGTTCAAACAAATAAAGTCCAAATTTTCTCTGAATAAAATATCGCTTATTCTCGCGGGCAGTTTGGCACTGTTAACGGCGAGTAATGCCATAGCAGCAAGTACCATTGAAGGACGCATAAGTGATAGTCAGCACAAGGTTTACTTTCAAGGCGCTCACGTTAGTTTGGTTGAATTAAACCTAACTACGGTCAGTGAACGTGATGGTTCTTTTCGTTTTGCTAACTTACCTGAAGGCGATTACACCTTAGTGATTAAATATCAGGGTGCGAAAGAAGTTAAACAAAAAGTGTCTGTGCTTGATGGTAAAATTATCACCAAAAACATTGCTATTACAGCCAATAGCACAGGGGCGGAAGCTGAACTTGAGAATATGATCGTGCGTGGTCAACGCTCTGGTCAAGCGAATGCCTTTAACCGTCAAAGAAATGCTAATAGAGTACTTTCGGTGGTAAGTAGTGATGCCATTGGGCAATTACCCGATCAAAATGCGGCTGAAGCTTTACAACGCATGCCCGGTATTTTTATTGAACGTGATCAAGGTGAAGGGCGTTTTGTCGGTATTCGAGGCATAGATCCTAGCCTGAATAATGTCACTATTAATGGTTTAAATGTGCCCTCGCCAGAATCAGGCACTCGCAGTGTCGCTTTAGATGTTATCCCCAGTGAACTCATTTCATCGTTAGAAGTCAGTAAAACGGTGACCCCTGATATGGATGCTAATGCTATTGGTGGCTCGATAGAAGTTAAAAGCCTCTCTGCTTTTGACCGCAGTGAGCGCAGCTACAGTTTTACCGCTCAAGCCTCTCACAATGAACTCGTTTCTGATACTAGCCCTAAGCTTTCAGGTAGCTACAGTGATATTTTCGATTTAGGTAATAGCCAGCTAGGCGTAGCAGGGGCACTGTCTTGGTTTAAACGTGATTTTGGCTCTCAAAATATGGAAACCGATGGCGGTTGGGCTGATTTTGAATTTGAAGACTTAGCCACCGGAGACGATGTTGAAGTATTCGGCGCTGAAGAAATAGAGCAGCGTTTTTATGCCATTACTCGCGAGCGTTTGGGGGCAGCATTAAACTTTGATTTACAAACCTCATCAACCAGCCAATATTACTTACGCACCTTGTACAGTGACTTTTCTGATGACGAATATAGGTTACGTAATCAATACAAATTTGATAAAGGCCAAATTGATCTCACCAATAATACCAACATCAGAGCTGATTTTTATGACGGCAAGATAGAGCGTGATACTAAAGATCGCTATGAAGTGCAAAAAATTATTTCGGTTATTACGGGCGGTGAAAATCAGCTTGGTGATTGGTTTGTTGAATATAACATTGGCTATTCTAAATCAAGTGAGAAGGAGCCGGATCGCCTTGATACTACTTTTGTGGGTAAAGGGCTTGATTACGGTTATGCAACTGCGGGTCCCATACCTGAAGTGACTTTTAATAGTAACTCGCAAAACCTAACTAATTTCGTCTTGGATGAAGTAGTCTATGAAAACAATAGCACTGAAGATGAAGAAGTTAGTTTTGCGCTTGATATCAGTAAAGATTTTGTCTGGAAAAACCACAATGGTGAAATTAAATTTGGTGGTAAATACCGCAGCAGAGAAAAATTTAATAGTGTTAATGCGAAAATTTATGATGGCGGTTTTGAAGACTCAACAGGCGATGATATTTTAGCTGAACAATTTAACTCAGGCGTGGTTGATTATACCTTAGGTCAATTTGGTCCGGGTCTTTCTCAAGGTGGTTTAAGCCAATATGCCTTGGCCAATATGGATGACTTTGAATTAAACACGCAAAAAACAGAGATTGAAAGCCAGGGAAGTTCATATACCAGTGATGAAGATATTCTGGCTTTATATGCCATGGTTACTGTCGAGGTTAATGACTGGAATATTGTTGCAGGTGTGCGTTTTGAAGATACCAGTTTTAGTACCACAGGTAACAAAGTTGAATTGATTACTGATGATATTAGCGGTGATGAAAGTGTTGAGATTAACCCTTGGCATAGCGAAAAAGATTATGAGCATTTCTTCCCTAGTTTAAACGTGCGCTATAACATTAATGAGCAATTGGTGAGTCGTTTTGCCTATACGCAAACAATAGCTCGCCCAAGCTTTAGTGATACAGCGGCTTATCAATTAATAGAAACAGAAATTAATGAAGACGATGGCGCCACGGTTATAGAACGTAAAGCTGAAGTCGGTAACCCAGATCTTGAACCTTATGAGTCGAGTAACTTCGATATCAGCATAGAGTATTACCCTGAAACTATTGGCGTATTATCAGCAGGGCTTTTCTATAAAGACATAGAAAACTATATTCTTTACGAAGAAGTACAAGATAATGGCGAATGGCATGGTTTTGAAGAAGTTATACAGCCATTAAATGGTGGTAATGCTTCGTTAACAGGTATTGAATTGGCATGGAATAAAAGCTTTGATTTTGGGTTATTATTAGGCGCTAATGGTACTTTCATTGATGCCGATGAAAAATTACCTAATCAAGCCGATACCGTTGCCAATATTATGGTTGGTTATGAAAATAACGCTATCAGTTTAAGACTAAGCACGAGTTATAAAAGTGAGAATTATAAATTTGCAGACAATGATGCCGATGTTTATCAAGATGCTCATACGCAAATTGACTTTAGTGGTAAATACTACATGACAGATACGGTTCAATTTTACTTCAACGTCAGTAACTTAAATGATGAACCATACTATTTATACCACGGTGAAAATCAATATAATTATCAATATGAAGAATATGGTCGCACTTTTGAGTTAGGGGTAACATTTACTTCTTTGTAAATAGCCATCTAAAATTCAACGAGCGCTTTCATGAGGTTAAGTGATTGACTTTGTTAAATCATAGCTTTGTTAAAGCGCTCCGTTATTTAAACCATTGGAAATAAAATAAGATGAAAAAAACATTGCCTTTGATGATGACGGGCTTGTCTTTGCTTAGTGTTTTAGCCATAACAAGTTGTAGTAATAACGCAACTTTACCTACAGAACCCCCCTCGCTAGCAAAAGATACTTTAGAGGGCGTAAACAGCAGCAATATCAATTTCATAGCCTTTGGTGATGGTGGCTATCATGTTGATTATCCGAAAAAGAAACATATCTTGTACCCCAAAAATAAAGCAGACTTTATTGCGAAGGAAAAAGAGGATTGGCTTGAAGATGGCCGGCCGTTAGCTGAATTTGACTATACGCCTATTTATGTTTATCCCCATACTAATATCGCGACCGAACAGGGAGGCGCACAAGCGGTAGGTTTAGCCATGACCGAAGTTTGTCGCCGCAAAGCATGCCAATTTGCTATTCAACTGGGTGATAATATTTACCCAGATGGCGCTGGAGCAAACGACAGTAAAGATGATACTAAGCGCATGGACGATTTGATTTTAGCACCTTTAAAGCCTTTATTTAAAGAAAATGAAGACTTGATGGTGTATTCAGCGTTAGGTAATCATGACTGGAAAAGCTCAAGACACGGGGTAGCCATGCAAACCAAGTGGATGAAAGAGCAAGCAAACTTTCATCTTGATGAGCAAGGATATTATAGTTATCGCTTAGGGGAGGAGGGTAATGACGTTGAATTTTTCGTGCTAGATACCAATATGCTGCTAGCAGGACAAAAAATTTATGATATTCCTTTAAATGCCGATGGCAGTGAAAAAAGTTTAGCGCAGGCATTAAACGATGGTAGCGCAGAATTAGATACGGCTGACAAACATGAATTACCAATAAAAAATGAAGATGAGCAACAGCTCGCTTGGCTTATTAACGGTATAGCTAACTCAGATGCTAAATGGAAAATTGTTTATGGTCACCATATTTTATGGTCTATAGGCGGAACTAAATACGCTGAAGGGCATGTATTAAGGCGTTTGCTTTTACCGACACTTTGCCAATATGCCGATGCTTATATTGCTGGGCATGAACATGATCTTGAATTACTCACCGATGACTGTTCAAATTTTGGAGAAAATAACAGACCGCCATTACCACTCATTATTAGTGGTGCCGCCTCTAAAATGCGCGGTAAACATACACCTTTTGCTGAGCAACAAGCAAAACATTATCCGCAATATCAGCTGCTTTGGTCAAAAAGTTTTGTTTGGGGGTTTGCTCATGTTGAGCTAGACAACAAGTTAAATAATCTTAATGTTGAGTTTTATACCACGCCAAGAGATAGATCAGGTCAAGCGATAAAAGCCTCTGAATTTTCTTTTGAAAAAAGAAGTGACTAGTAAGCTCAAGCCACTATTTACCATGTTATTTATAACACTTTTTACCACACTTTCTACCAACTCTTTACAACACTCCTTATAACATAAGGTTTTTATAAAAGTTTATGAAAACCTTACGTTGAGGTTTAAGCCAGCAGCGTACTGCTTTTGAATTTCACTGTCGAGCTGGGTAAGTAAATCATCTTGCCTTGATAGCGTTAAAAACAAGGTGTCACCATGATAGGTTAGTGTGTTTGGCGTGATTTTTTGCGGTAAACGCCCTTGTGTTAATAATATAGCAAGGCGTAAAAGCTGTATTAGCAATAACAAACGTTTATTAACAGGTACAGACAGCGCTTCATCAATAGAAAACTGTATTTTTCCTCTATGATTAGCAACTAACTGTGTCATTATTTGTTGCTCTTGCTCACTAAAGCCAGGCAAGTCATTGTGTTCAATAATATAAGCGCCGTGTAGCTGGCGTTTTTTTGAATTAATGGTGATGCCTATTTCATGTAACTGTACCGCCCAATGTAATAGCTGAAATTCGTTACTAGATAATTGTGCTGATGTGTTTGCTAATTTATCTTTAAAATCATTTAGTTGCCATAATACTCTATGGCTAAAGTTTTGATCTACATGGTGTAATTTTATCAGGCTTTGCACGGTTCTTTCACGCGTATCAATATCCGTGCGTGATGCACTTAATTGATAAAGCACCCCTTCACGCACACCACCGGCACTAAAATTCATTTGAGTTAGTGACAAGCATTGAAAGCAACTGGATAGAATCGCTACCGAACCAGCCAGTAAGGGGCGTCGTTTCGGCTCAATAGAGCGCAAGGGAATATTATCGCAATGCTGCCAACTTACCAGCTTTTCTATTAAAGCATTTAAGCGATTTGTCGATATTTCATCATCACCATAAAGCTCTAGCATAACGCGACTTATTACTTTTATTGAGCCAGATGTACCTAAAGTGGCCTGCCAGTTATGCTGTTGATATTTATCACTAATAGTGCTTAATTGTGTTAGCGCATATTGTTGTGCTGCGCTTATTTTATTGTGTGTTATCTCGCCACAAAGAAAAAATTTGCGTTGAAAGCTGATGCAGCCCATTTCTAAACTATCAGTAATGTTAGAGGTAAAACCACTGCCGATGACCAATTCAGTACTGCCGCCGCCAATGTCTATAATCAATGTTTGTTTATTAAGTGCCTGAATATGTGCAACGCCTTGATAAATCAATTCAGCTTCAAGCTCCCCTGAAATAACGTCAATGGGGTAAGGTAATACTTGTTTAGCCCTTTGAATAAACTCATCAATATTTTTAGCTTTTCGCAGTGCATGCGTGGCGACAATACGAATAGCACTACTGGGTAGTTGCCTTAATGACAAATTGAACTCACGCAAGCAAGCCATGGCTTTATCAATAGCATGGTCACTTAATCGGTTTTGTTGATCTAAACCTGCGGCAAGCTCTACCGCACATTTATGCCGATACATTGTTTGTAAACAACCGTCTTGCTCTCTAGCAATAATAATATGAAAGCTGTTTGAACCTAAATCAACGGCGACTAAGTGATTGGTTTTTTCATCAACTTGAGCGGCTATTGCCTGTTCATTACTTTCTACTTTTATGGCTGTTAATGTTTTATGCATGGCTAAGAGCTGGGCTTTTTTTAGACTTATAAAGTGTTTGTTTTTTCATCATCTGTTGTTCTTTTAAATAATGATAAATATCAATTTGGGCGCGTACTTTAACTTTTTGCTCATGCTTTTGATAGATATTACTTTGTGTTGTGTCTAACACCCGTGCTTTAGTGTTGTCATTTAGCTGAATAGATATAATGTCAATAATACTCTTTTTCACTTCCGGGCAATATATGGGGCAACCCACTTCAACTCGTTGATCTATATTGCGACTCATCCAATCAGCCGACGAAATATAAACACTTGGCGCACCGTTGTTTTCAAAAATAGCAACTCGAGGATGCTCTAAAAAACGGTCAACAATACTGATAGCCGAAATATTCTCACTCTGGTTTTTAACGCCAGTGACTAACGAACATATACCACGCACTATCAGCTTAATTTTAACGCCAGCATTACTCGCTTGGTAAAGCTTGTTAATTAACTCAGTGTCAACCAAGTTATTTATTTTTAAGGTTATACCACTGGTTTGTTTATTTTTTGCGGCATTAATTTCGTTATCTATCAGTGATTCAATAGCGCTACGTGCATTAATGGGAGAAACAATTAAGTGTTTGAAATCAAACTTTAAATAAGGATGTTTAATCAGGTTGAAAACTTGGGCGACTTCTTGAGTAATTTCAGTTTGACAAGTGAATAAGCTAAAGTCGGTATAAATCTTGGCATTTTTTTCGTGAAAATTGCCCGTACCAATATGGGCGTAATGCACTAATTTGTTGTTTTCTTTACGACTGATCAGGCATATTTTTGAATGCACTTTTAAATTAGAAATACCAAAAGAGACATTGGCTCCGGCATTGGAGAGTATTTCAGCCCACTCAAGGTTCGCTTGTTCATCAAAGCGAGCATGTAATTCAATATTAACGAAAACTTTTTTACCATTTTTTACCGCTTCAATCAGTGCGGCGATTACCCGAGATTTTTTGGCGACACGATAAAGCGATATTTGAATCTTAGTTACTTTCGGGTCATAAGCTGATTGGCGTAGCATTTCACTAAAATGAGAAAACTTATGGTACGGATAGTAAAGTAATATATCGCGCATTTTTATCGCGCTAAAAACATTGTCATAACGAGTAAAGTAATGTTGCTCAAATGCTGGCAGTTTTTCATGCTCTAATGATTTATCGCCAAGGCTTGGAAACTCAATGAAGTCTTTAAAACTATGATAACGACCCCCTGAAATTAAGCCTTGATTCGAGACAATAGATAACTGCTCAGTTAAAATATTTAGCATCTCTTGGGGCATTTTTTTATCGTATACCAAGCGAACGGGTTCCGCTTTAATGCGTTGTTTTAAGCTAGACGACATTTGCTCTAATAAACTTTGGCTAAACTCATTACTGAGATCAAACTCAGCATCTCTGGTGAGTTTCATTGAATAGGCATGAATGCTGTCAAACTCAAAAAAGCCACTGAATATTTGTGTTAAGCAATGACGTATAACATTGTCGAGTAAAATTATACTGACGTCTTTTTTATTGGTATTAGGTAAAATAACAAAACGGGGCACACTGCTGCTAGGCACTTCTACCAGTGCGTATTGATACTGTTCACCTTTGCGCATAGATACCATTAAATAGGTAGAATTATCATTAATGTGATCAGCCAAATTGACGTCTTCGCTTAAAATTAAAGGAAATATATAGCGACGTATTTTGTCTTTAAAGTATTGCTCTAACCAGACGTTATGCTCAGGGGATAATTGTATTTCATTGATCAGATGAATGTTTTTCGTTTCTAGCTGTTGCAGCAATATTAAGTAAGTTTCATCAAAACTGGTTTGCAAAGAAATCACTTTTTCTTGAATACGATTAAACAAATTTATGGCTTGCTTTTGTTGTACTTTATTTTTTGATAACAGTACGTTACGACGTACGTTTGCCACTCTAACACGATAAAATTCATCCATGTTACTGGAGTAAATGCCTAAAAATCTTAATCGCTCTAATAAAGGTACACTTTCATCTTGAGCTTCTTGCAGTACTCTGTGATTGAACGAAAGCCAACTAAGTTCTTTTTCAAGAAAATTCATTTAAACATTACTCCAAACTATGTTTTATATGTTTTGATAATCACTTAATACCTGTCAGAGCAATATTAAAACTATCAAAGCTGCTTCAACTGAAGCGATCCATTAATTTCTTATAAATGTTAAGGGATATATGTTTCACTTTTATGATGGTTGGGCTTTTTATTTAAAATGATGAAATAAAACCGTAATATTTCTATAACTTAAGTGTCACATTTGCTCGGTAGAATTTATCTCAATTATTTTATGACAAGAGATAGGTAAATCGATGAAATTATCACACCTTGCCAAAGCAAGTTTATTAGTTGGCCTTAGTGCTACCAGCTTGCTACATACAAGTGTCAGCGCCAATACACAGAGTCAAGAGCAACAACTAGACGCCGTGGTAGCCGCAGGACAACAAATCAATGAATCTGCAGCAAGTTCACAATTAAAAGTGAATGGCTTTACTGAGCAAGTTCAAAGCAAGTTACAGCAATTTAATACGGTAACTAAAGAATTAGATGGCTTAAATGTTTATAACCAGCAAATGCAAGCTCAACTTGATAACCAAGTAGCAGAGCTTACTCAGCTAGCTAAATCTATCGAAGAAGTTAGCGTTATTGAACGTCAAATTTCTCCTTTGATGGCCCGGATGATTTCTACCTTAGAAAACTTCGTTCAGCTTGATGTACCTTTTCTAGCCGCAGAGCGTAGCAAGCGTATCAATGACTTAAACGAGATGATGACACGTGCTGATACTTCTGTTGCTGAGAAGTTTCGCCGCGTATTAGAAGCGTACCAAATAGAAGTTGATTACGGACGCACTATAGAAGCATACAGCGGACTTTTAGCGGTTGAAGGTCAAGAAATGGATGTTGATTTTTTACGCGTAGGTCGTGTGAGCTTTATTTACCAAACTCGTGACGGTAGCCAGTTAGGCCAATGGGATCAGGAAAGCGGTCAATGGAAATCATTGTCTCAAGATTACCGTTTAGGTATTAACAAAGCACTTCGTATTGCCCGTAAGCAATTAGCACCCGATTTAATTATGGTGCCATTAACCAATACCCAAGCCCAGCTATAGCAGAGTAACCATGATGACAATGATCAATAATGTTAAACCGTTGGCAACTTTTAGCCAACGTTCTAAAAAAGCCCTGACAGCCCTAAAAACATTTACACTTGCTTCTCTTATGCTAAGTGGTGTGAGCATGGCGCAGCAGGCGACAAGTTTAGATGATTTATTACTTCAGCTTGAACAAGGAAAAATAGCTCAATCTAAGCAAAACGTTGCCAGAGAAACTGAATTTAAAAGCAAAGTTAATCAACAGCAGGCAATGCTTAATGACGTTAAAGGCCAACGAAATTCTGCGATAAAATTAAGTGCTAAACTTGAGCAAACATTTGCTGATAATGAAATTAAACTAGCCAATAAAACCGATGCCTTAGACAAGCGTTTGGGTGAATTAAAAGAGTTGTTTGGTGTCTTGCAACAAGTGTCAGGCGACACCCGTAGTAAATTTCAAACGTCAGTGATTTCAGCGCAAATACCTAACCGTGGTGAATTCTTAAATGAATTTGCCCAAAGCATGGGTTCAAGCAGTAAATTAGCGTCTATTGCCGAAATTGAGCGTTTATGGTTCGAATTACAGCGTGAAATGACGCAAAGTGGCAAAATTCATACTTTTAATCGTGAAGTTGTTTTAGCCAACGGCGAAAGAAAAGCCACTGACGTTACCCGTATCGGGGGTTTTAATTTAGTTGCCGACGGTAAATATTTAGAATACATCGATGAAACAGGGACGGTGGCTGAATTAATTAGACAACCTTCAAACCGTTACTTATCAACCGTTGATGCCTTAACTACAAGTAAAGATACCACGGCTTTTGCGTTAGACCCAACGGGTGGCTCAATTTTAAGCTTACTAGTACAAGCCCCCGATACACGTGAGCGTATCGACCAAGGCGGCGTAGTGGGTTATATCATTTTAGCTATCGGCGCAGTCGGTTTGCTTATCGCCTTAGTGCGTCTCATCAATTTAGTGTCGGTCGGTGCTAAAGTTAAACGTCAACTTAAATCAAATAAAGCTTCAAGCGACAATCCGTTAGGTCGTGTTATGCAGGTTAAAGATAATAACCCTAACTTGGATACTGAAACACTAGAGTTGAAACTTTCAGAATCAATATTGCGTGAGTTACCTAAGCTGTCGAGTATGTTAACCCTGATTAAAATCATCTCAGTAGTGGCACCATTAATTGGCTTACTCGGTACAGTAACAGGCATGATTAATACTTTCCAAGCGATTACCTTATTTGGAACGGGCGACCCTAAATTAATGGCGGGTGGTATTTCACAAGCGTTAGTGACTACGGTACTTGGCCTAGTGGTTGCCATTCCAATGGTGTTCATCTTTGCCTACTTAAACAGTCGCAGTAAAAATATTATCAATATTTTGCAACAAGAGAGCACAGGTATTATTGCACAGCGCTGTGAAGATGCAGAGCTAGCAGGTCAAGGAGCATAAGCCGTGATTTTCTTAGCAGAAATGTACGATGCAATAATTGAGTTTATGGATACCGGCGGACAAGTATTAACCGTTATTGGCTCAGTTATCTTTATTATGTGGCTGTTAATTTTTGAACGCTTTGTTTTTATCCTTGTTAGTTATAAAAGCGTTAAAAAACATTACATTAATTCTTGGCAGAGTAGAGCTGAACATGTTTCTTGGAATAGTGAACAAATTCGTAACGCGATAATATCGCGTGGGGCCACTAAGTTGAATCGCAACATAGTCTTAATTCAATCACTGGTGGTGTTGTGTCCGTTACTCGGTTTGTTAGGTACGGTAACTGGCATGATTGAAGTGTTCGACGTTATGGCTATCTCTGGTAGTGGTAATGCCCGTTCAATGGCTTCAGGGGTTTCTCGGGCGACTATTCCAACCATGGCTGGCATGGTGGGTTCACTATCAGGTGTATTCACTGTTGCTTGGCTCAGACGAAATGCTAAAAAAGAAACTGAGCTATTAGCCGATAGTTTGGTAGTAAGACATTAATTAACTTAAATTAAATTAAATTGAATTGAATTAACTTAACTTAAGTAAAATAAAATAAAGTAGGAATAAAGTAATGCGTCATTTAAATAGAATGTTACAAGCGCAGGAAGAATCAGAAGAAATTGATATGACCCCGATGTTAGATGTGGTGTTTATCTTATTAATTTTCTTCATTGTTACCGCTTCTTTTGTTAAAGAAGCCGGTATTGATGTCAATCG
Organism: Colwellia sp. 39_35_sub15_T18; assembly: GCA_002162675.1. GTDB lineage: Bacteria > Pseudomonadota > Gammaproteobacteria > Enterobacterales > Alteromonadaceae > Colwellia. The sequence continues at coordinate 24,676 of MAAE01000030.1, forward strand.
CCCAGAAGCCGCCACAGCGGTGAAAAAAGAACGTGCCAATATACTGGTAGCTATTAGCGATAAAGGTGATATTTGGATCAACAAACGTAAAGTCGATATTCGCAGCGTACAAGCGAACATTGAACGTTTGAAAGCTGAAAATCCACAAGGAACCGTGGTGATTCAAGCGGATAAAAAATCGACGACGGACACCTTGATTAAGGTGATGGACTCAGCGAGAGCCGCTGGTGTGTTTGATGTTTCTATCGCTGCGCAAGAAGCGTAGCTAGCGTTGGAGGATATTACGTGGCTACAGTTATAGTACGCAGCGGCGTTCGTTATGTTATTGCTGGCGCAATGGCACTGAGCATGACATTTTTACTGTTATGGGGCATGCAAAAGCTTATTGCTGGTGGTAATGAGGCAATGACAGAGCCAGCAAAAGGCAATGTGCTTGATTTCATCCGCTTGAAAAAAGATGAATCAGTGGTGAAAAAAGAACGCAAAGTGAAGAAGCCCGCTAAGCCTAAAGAGCCGCCACCACAAATGACAACACCCCCGATGCAGCAAAGTAATCCCAATGCCAGTGCGAGTAAAAGCAGTTTTTCGGCTGACATTCAGGCCGATGCTGGTTTATCTGGTGGCTTGAACTTAGACAGTAACGATGGTGATTATCTACCCATTGTTAAAGTGTCTGCTGTTTATCCTCGTCGTGCACAAGCACGAGGCATAGAAGGTTTTGTTATTGTTGAATTTACCGTCACTAAAACGGGCGCGGTAACTAATCCTATGGTGATAGATGCCGAACCTCAGGGGATATTTGATCGCGCAGCACTTGATGCTGTGGTGAAGTTTAAATATAAACCTCGGGTTGTTGATGGTGTTGCTATGGCTGTTGCCGGTGTACAAAATAAAATCAGTTTTGAAATAGACGGTTAATAAAGAGCAGGCTAGTAAAGAGGCGAGGGGCAGGTTTTGAGAACGCAACTCGTCGCCAATACAGCTGACAGTAAATGAACAGCATTAAAAAAAAGGAGAATAAAATGAAAGTGAAAATTTCCTTATTATTAGCTTCAACCCTAGGCTTGATGGCGTTGTTACCATCAAGCCATGTTATAGCTAAAGACAATGAGCAAGCAAGCACCAAGCAAGCGGACACGAAGCAAGAGTACAAAAGTTATCGTGCCAGTAAAAAAGTGCCGGCTATGCGTAATCGCGTTTACACTCAACTTGCTAGAGCACAAGCACTAGCCGATGAAGGTAATAAAGAGGCAGGTTTTGAGGTGTTGTCTGAAGTCGAAGGACGCCTTAATAGCTTAAATGGTTATGAGCAAGCAATGCTTTATAACTTTTATGGTTTTATGCATTATGCCAATGATGATATTGCACAAGCGATAGTGAATTTTAATAAAGTGATCAGCAATGAAACTGCGGTTCCTAATAGCTTGCTTATTTCTACACGTTATTCTCTAGCGCAACTTTCTATGCAAAAGCAAGATTATGCTGGTGCATTGGTACACTTAAAGCAGTGGCAAAGAGTTAATGCTAAACCGTTAACGTCTAATCAAGAAATGCTTTTTGCACAAGTGTATTTTCAAGATAAACGATATGTTGATAGTTTAATTCACATTGAAAATGCCATGAAAACCGCGCAAACCAACAATAAGCCACCGAAAGAAAACTGGCTTGTTTTACAACGTGCTACCCATTATGAGTTGGATCAACCTAAAAAAGTGACCAAGGTGATGGAGCAGCTTGTGCGTTTGTACAGCAAACCGCAATATTGGTTACAACTTGCGGGTATGTACGGTGAAATTGGCGAAGAAGAGAAGCAAGTGGCGGTAATGGAAGCAGCTTACCAAGCGGGTTACATTACTAAAACAAGTGAAATTATGACCTTGGCGCAATTATATCAATTTCATGGCGCCCCTTTTAAAGCGGCAGAGTTATTAAACGAAGCCATTCAACAAGGAACGGTTGTCGCCCAAGAAAAAAGTTTAGATTTACTTGCCCGAGCTTATTTGGGAGCCAAAGAGCCTAAGAAGGCTATTGATGTACTAAAGCAATTGTCTGATTTGGGTGAAAAGGGTAAGTATGATGCTTTATTAGCACAAACATACTTAAACCTAGAGCAATGGCAACAAACACTTATTTATGCCGACAAAGCGATTGCTAAGAGTAAAGATGAAAGCAAACCGTCTTATTTAGGTAATATGTACCTTGCCAAAGGCATGGCTAACTTTAATCTGAAAGAATTTAGTTCCTCGTTAACGGCTTTTGTTGAAGCTGAAAAACTGCCTAAAATTAAGAAAACGGCACAGCAATGGGCTAAATATGTCGAACGCGAGCAAGAAGTATTTCAAAGACAACAACAAATACGTTTAGCTATGCTCCATTAATTGATAGCAACGAAAAGTTCACAGATTAAAAAGCACCGACGGGTGTTTTTTTTTGCCTAAAAATCGAATTTAAGCGCTAACAGATTATTTAGAATAGCGAATAAAAATAATACCAGTGACGCTAAGTTAAATTTTACCTATTAACAAATATTGAATATACTTAATCTTTGTTAATAGGTTGTAATAAGGTGTCTAAACCAATGCTTATAGAAAATGCTGAAGATTTTATTCAAAATTCAAATATTGGAATTCACACGGTTTCACCTGACGGCATCATTAAATATGCTAACGAGCATGAATTAAAGGTATTAGGTTACACTGAAGAAGAATATGTCGGTCATCATGTCTCTGAGTTTCAATTCGACAAGTCATGTTTAGAGCAAATGATGATGAAGCTGGCGAAATTCGAACCCTTTTCAAACTTTCCTGCGATGGTATACGGCAAGCATAAAATAAAATACATACTTTATAATTCAAGTGTTTACGATAAGGAAGGCGAGTTTATTCACACACGGTGTTTTGGTAACGAAATATCAGAAAGCGTGTATCAGGCCTGTAAACTTGACTATAAAAAATCACTCACTAATAGTATGTATTAGTCCATTATTCAGCTTTACTCTAATGGTATTAAATCGAAAATATTGATGGCTAGGTAGCTTGTTCAGGGGGCAATATTTAATTCAGCGTTCTTGAGTGTAGGATCGGTTTTTGCCTACACGGATGTGGGAACTTAGATTTTGTCTGGAGCTAAAAATCTGCACTGCGATTTTAAAAACTTGCTAATACATTAAGGAGTAATATGAATAAGGTTGTTATTGTTACAGGAGGAGGTCGTGGTATTGGCGCGGCAACATCAATCTTGCTTGCAGAAAGAGGTTACGCTGTTTGTGTTAATTACCGCAGCCGCCATGAGTACGCAGAAAAAGTAGTAACGCAGATAAAAGCTCAAGGAGGGCAAGCATTTGCTTTTGCTGCCGATGTTTCTAATGAAGCAGAGGTAATAAAATTATTTGCAGCAACAGAGCAAAAGTTTGGCTCTATCACTCACTTAGTTAACAATGCCGGGATTTTATTTACTCAATCTCGTTTAAGTGATATCAGTTTAGAGCGCTTTAATGAGGTTATTACCACCAATATCAGTAGTTGCTTTTTATGTTGTCGAGAAGCAGTTAAACGCATGAAAAACGGCTGTGCTATTGTTAATGTATCATCGGGAGCTGCAAGAACTGGCTCACCAAATGAATATATTGATTATGCCGCATCTAAAGGTGCTATAGACACGTTAACCAAAGGTCTTTCGTTGGAAGTAGCCAAACAAGGAATTCGTGTTAACTGTGTTAGACCCGGTTTAATTTATACCGAAATGCATCGTGATGGCGGTGAACCAAATAGAGTTGATAGGTTAAGTACTAATATACCTTTGCAGCGTGGTGGTAAACCACAAGAAGTAGCCAATGCCATTGCTTGGTTGTTATCAGACGAAGCTTCATTTGTAACAGGAATTTTTGTTGATGTTACGGGTGGTAATTGATTAAAAAAATTTTAAAGTCGACTTTGTAACCGTTTGCTCGGTTGCACATTTTAGCAAATTTTATAAAGTTACTTTGCTTAGGTTAAATGCTTTACTTCCACATTGATGTGAATGTGGGCACCTTGTTTAGGGTACCCAGCTAAAGTTTTGACTATCGAATGTAACGGTAACAGGTTGATTTACTTTACTTCTTCACCAGCTGCTTGTTTGTCAGCGTGATATGAAGAGCGCACTAAAGGCCCACAGGCGGCATGTTCAAAGCCCATTTTAGTGGCTTCTTCTTGGAACATGGCAAAGTCATCAGGGTGGACATAACGTTCTACCGGTAGATGATCTTTACTTGGTTGTAAGTATTGACCAATAGTAAGCATGGTAACGCCATGGCTGCGTAAATCACGCATTACTGCTAGTATTTCTTCGTTAGTTTCGCCAAGCCCAACCATTAAACCTGATTTAGTGGTCACTGTTGGATTTGCTTTGCCAAAATTCTTTAATAAATCTAAAGACCACTGATAGTTAGCGCCGGGACGAGCTTTGGTATATAAACGTGGTGCTGTTTCTAAATTGTGGTTGAATACATGCGGCGGGTTTTGGTTCAGTATTTCAAGGGCTCTGTCCATGCGACCACGAAAATCAGGCACTAAAATTTCAATTTTAGTGTTTGGTGCTTGTTCGCTAATTTCTTTAACACAATCAGCAAATTGTTGAGCGCCGCCATCGCGCAAATCATCACGGTCAACTGAGGTGATCACCACATATTTTAGCGTCATATCTTTTAGGCTTAATGCTAATTTTTTTGGTTCTTCAGTATCTACTGCTAATGGTCGGCCATGACCCACATCGCAAAATGGGCAACGACGAGTACATATATCACCTAAAATCATAAAGGTAGCCGTGCCGTTATTAAAACATTCTGACAGGTTAGGGCACGATGCTTCTTCACAAACTGAGTGGAGTTTGTGTTTGCGTAAGTTGGCTTTGATATTATCAATACGCTCACTTGAACGTGGTAATTTAATACGTAACCAACTGGGCTTTCTGAGCATACTTTCACGTGTTGATGGTACTACTTTAATCGGAATGAGCGCCATTTTGTCGGCATCACGTAATTTAGTGCCAGGGGCTATTTTTGCTGATTTTACAATTGTTTTTTCGGTCATTATTTGCTCTTTGCAATTTTGTGTAGATCAGGTAATTCATGTTGATAAAGCACATCACTCGCTTGGAGTAAAGTGGTTAAGTGTTTCACTAATGATTTGCTAGCATCTTGGGTAGTTTGTGGACCCTGTAGATCACAAGTTTGTATCATCTCTAAGCCCGCATAACCGCAAGGGTTGATACGTAAAAATGGTGATAAGTCCATATTGACATTGAGTGCTAAGCCATGAAAAGAGCAGCCTTTACGTACTCTTAATCCTAGCGAAGCCACTTTTTTATCGTCAACATACACACCTGGAGCATCAGCCTTTGGATAGGCTTTGATATCATAATCGTTAAGCGATGCGACTATAGCGTTTTCAATTAGGGTGACCAGTTGTCGAACGCCCATTTTTCTACGGCGCAAGTTGATCATAAAGTAGATAACTTGTTGACCCGGGCCGTGATAGGTTACTTGGCCGCCTCTGTCTACTTTTACCACTTCAATATCACCGGGCATTAATAAATGCTCTTCTTTGCCTGCTTGTCCTTGAGTGAATACCGGTGGGTGCTCTACCAGCCACAGTTCATCTAAGATACTGTCATCTCTATCGTCAGTGAAATCTTGCATAGCATGCCAAACTTGGCTGTAGTCCATGCAGTTTAACTGACGAATAATTAAAGGAAGGTTAGCTAAAGGCTCTGACACAAGAAATCTCTATGTATATTGAAGAAATAAAATAAAAGCTATTTTTAAAGGTTATAAAACGTAACGTACTTGCTCTATAGCATTCAAAGTTTCATAAACTTTTTCAATATGCTCTTTGCTTGTTACCCTAACAGGAATAGAAACTGAGAGGTAAGTACCTTTAGAGCTAGGGGTGATTTTGGTTGTATAGTCGCCGGGCGTGTGCTTTTGTAACTCGGCAATAATTAAGTCTGGCAGCTCATCGCAGGCAAGCCCCATCACTTTAAAGTTTAATACAGTGGGAAAATCTAATAGTTCATCGAAATGGGTTTTCATGTTTTTCTCTACAAATGCATAAAATAGCGAAAATTAAACGCTAAGGTAATAATTTGGCTATTTTATCATTAATAGTTGTTAATAAAAACACCTAGCTATTCTCAATGCTAAAACCTATTTTTATTGTCACTTGCTGGTGAGCAACTTTATTGTCAATTATGTGTCTGCTATGTGTCTGCAGGGTGTCCGCGGGTTTATATTACCTCAAAATCACCTCAAACCAATCTAAGTTGCTAGTACTTACAGCGGTTTCAGATAATAGATAATAGTGCCTTTTGGATGAGCAATACTCTTTAGCTATTCTCAATCCTAAAACCTATTTTTATTGTCACTTGATAGTGAGCAACTTTATTGTTAATTATGTGTCCGCGGGTTTCTGTTACTTCAAACCAATCTAAGTTACTTACACTAACCGCTGTTTCAGAAATAGCATTTTGGATAGCTTCTTCAATACTATTAGGCGAGGTGCCAACAAGTTCTAGTTTTTTATAAGTGCGATGATCTGACATAACTTAACCCTTAATTTTTACTGACGATAAGTTAAGGGTAGTCGATAAGATTTTTTTAGCCAAAAAAGAGCTGCAAAAATGCAGCTTGCAGATCGCTAAACTTTTTCAATCACCATGGCAATGCCTTGACCCACACCGATACACATAGCACATAAAGCATAGCGTTTATCAGAACGTTCTAATTGCTTCATTGCCGAAAGTACAATACGAGTACCACTCATACCAAGAGGATGACCCAAAGCAATGGCTCCGCCTTGTGGGTTTAAGCGAGTATCATTATCTTTTATGCCTAGTTCTCGGGCACTCGCTAAGGCTTGTGCTGCGAAAGCTTCGTTAAATTCAATAATGTCCATATCATCAATAGTTAATCCTAAACGTTTCAATAACTTGGCACTAGCAGGCGCCGGGCCTATACCCATTATTCGCGGTTCAATACCTATTACGGCTGAGCCAACTATGCGGGCTTTAGGGGTTAAGCCATTTGCTTGTGCGGCTTCTTTAGTGGCTAAAATAACGGCTGCGGCACCATCATTAATGCCTGAGGCATTGCCAGCGGTTACTGAACCACCTTGGCGAAATAGTGCTTTGAGTGTCGCCAGTTTGTCTAATGGGCTAAGGCGTAAGTGTTCGTCTTTTGCAAAAACAATATCATCACCACGACGCTGTGGAATAATCACGGGAACAATTTCTTCACTTAAGCGGCCATCTTCTTGAGCCGATTTTGCTTTTACTTGACTCCAATGGGAGAACTTGTCTTGATCTTCACGGCTGATATTAAATTGCTCGGCAACATTTTCAGCGGTTTCTGGCATGGCTTCTGTGCCGTAAATTTTGTCTAATTTCTTGTTAACAAAGCGCCAACCCATGGTGGTATCAAATATTTCTTGTGTGCGACTAAAAGCAGTGTCGGCTTTTCCCATAACTAAAGGGGCGCGGGTCATGCTTTCCACGCCGCCAGCAATAATGATGTCACCTTCACCTGCTTTTATTGCGTTAGTTGCCATGGCAATGGCATTCATACCAGAACCACATAAACGGTTAATTGTAATTCCCGCTACTTCTTGTGGGTAGCCAGCAAGTAATAAAGCTGTGCGTGCTACATTACGATTATCTTCACCAGCTTGGTTAGCACAGCCTAAAATAACATCATCAACTTGGCTTAAATCAAATTCAGGATTACGATCTTTTAGTGCTTTTAGTGGAATTGCCGCTAAATCGTCAGCGCGAACGTTCGCTAAGCCGCCACCGTAGCGACCAATGGGAGTGCGAATACCATCGCAAATGTATACTTCAGTCATTCTCTCTATCCTTTCTTATTCATTTTAGGCTTAAGCATTTCAAAGCCTGATCTTAGTGCCGTCACTAAATGATCAACTTCTGTTTTTGTCATTTTAGTGGATAATGCGGCTGAGCAGGTATTGATCATCATGACACCATTATCGAATAAATGATCTAATAGTTCACTAATCAATTTACTTTCATTTTTATCAACATACGCTTGACGATAATTTTGAGGTGGTTGTGCTTTTAAATGTACTCTAAATATAGTGCCAGCACCCGTTACACAAGCGTTTATACCCACTTCGGCTATTGCTTTGTTGATTTCATCCTTGGCATAAAGGGCTAAGTTATTAAGATTAATTACCGCTTGTTGATCAAAATCACGCATGGCAACTAACCCTGCGGTCATGGTGATAGGATTTGCTGAGAACGTACCTGAGTGAGGTAATAACACTTTAGGCTCTGTGGGATCTAAAACTTTCATCACCTCATTTGAGCCTGCCAGTGCACCAGCAGGGAAACCACCACCAATAATTTTCCCCAGTGCGGTTAAGTCAGGGTCAACGCTGTAATTTTGTTGAGCACCGCCATAGTTGGTTCTAAAGGTGATCACTTCATCAAATACCAGTAATGAGGCATTGTCATCAGCCCATTGACGTAGGGCACAGATAAACTTTTCAGAAGCAGGAATTAAACCAACACGATGAGGTAGTAAGTCAACTAAAATACAGGCGATTTCATCTTTGTGTTGCGCTAAAATTTTGATGGCGCGCTCAACATCATTAAAAGGAATAACCACCACATCGGCAAGCGCCTTTTCTGGCGTACCAACGGCTACGGGTACACTACTGGGTTTATCGATATCGCCCCAGTTGCTTGGATTGGCAGTTTGGCTGACTTCAGCGTAATCATAGGCACCATGATAAGCGCCTTCAACTTTGGCTATTTTAGCTTTGCCAGTATAGGCACGAGAAGCTTTTAACATGGCCATTACCGCTTCTGTACCTGAGTTAACAAAACGAATTTTGTCAAAGCTAGGTACGCGATCACATAATAGTGTGGCGTATGCTACTTCTGCGGCAGTTGCCATAGTAAAGCAGCTGCCTTTGGCTAGTTGCGCAGTTACGGCTTTAACAATAGGTGCATAGGCATGACCGTGAATAAGTGAGGCCATGTTATTAGCAAAGTCAATACGCTTTACGCCTTCAACATCGGTAACGTAACAACCTGCACCTTGTTCGGCATAAAAAGGCTGTGGTTTTCTAAAAATGGTATTACGACTAACACCACCGGGTAAAACTTTTAGCGCTTGAGAAAATAATTGTTCGCTTTTTGTGGTCATGGTTTGTTGCTCATTGTTCTTACAGGGTATTTGCTTAAGTAGTTAACTTAAAGGACTAATTTAAGGAACTAACTTAAGGAATTAATTAGAGTGACAGCCGTTCGTTCTTGCACATAATCAAAACTCACGTTAGGGGCTAACTCTATTAATGCTAAGCCTTTGTCGGTGACATCCATCACACATAAATCACTGTAAATACGGTTAACGACCCCTTTACCTGTTAATGGAAATGAACATTTGGGTAAAATTTTTGCTACGCCTGTTTTGGTGGTGTGCTGGGTAATGATGTAAATGGTTTTAACACCCGCCACCAAATCCATTGCGCCACCTACCGCCGGAATAGCATCGGCTGCTCCGGTTGACCAATTAGCCAAATCGCCTTGCTTGGAGACTTGCATTGCGCCTAACACACAAACATCAATATGCTTGCCGCGGATCATTGAAAAACTGTCGCCATGGTGGAAATAGGCGGCACCAGGAATAGCGGTGACAGGTTTTTTACCAGCATTAATTAAATCAGGGTCGAGTTCATCTGCACTGGGCTCGGTGCCCATACCCAATAGACCATTTTCTGTGTGATAAATAACTTCACGACCTGCGGGTACGTATTGAGCAACTTTTTCAGGAATACCTATACCTAAATTGACATAGCTACCATCGTTAATATCTTGAGCACAGCGCTGCGCCATTTGCTCGCGTGACCAGCCAATATTTGCTGTTATGTTGCTCATGGGTTCTTGTTTTATGGGCTCTTGTTTCATGGGCTCTTTTTTCATGGGTACACTACTCCCTCTTTTACTAATTTAGACTCTTGTTGCGGATTAGTAATTTCGATAACTTGATTAACAAAAATGCCCGGTGTCACTACGTTTTCTGGATCTATATAACCCAGTTCAACCATTTTATTGGTTTGCACTAAGGTATTCGTGGCTGCCATTGCCATGATTGGTGCAAAGTTACGGGCGGTTTTATTAAAGGTGAGGTTGCCATATCTGTCTGCTTGTTTTGCTTTTATTAGCGCAAAATCAGCTTTGATAGCACGCTCCATCACATAGTCTTCACCATCGAAAGTGCGAGATTCTTTATCTTTAGCTAGCGGAGTACCAACAGAGGTTGGCGTGAAAAAAGCTGGGATACCAGCGCCACCAGCGCGAATACGTTCAGCTAGGGTGCCTTGCGGTACTAATTCAAGTTCAATTTTACCACTGCGATAAAGCTCAGGAAAAACCAGTGAATTAGCGGTGCGTGGATACGAGCAAATCATTTTAGCGACCTGACCATTTTCGATTAGTGCGGCTAAACCAACACGGCCACTGCCGGTATTGTTATTAACTACGGTTAAATTTTTTGCGCCATGATCAATCAAAGCATGAATTAATTCTATTGGGCTGCCTGCTTCACCAAAGCCGCCAATCATTACTGTGTCGCCATCTTGGATATCGACAACGGCAGCGGCACAACTTGTTACTCGTTTATCTATCATTAGTAGTACTCACAAAAAGATAATATATTTGTTCAAAGCCATTTATTAAAAAGGCGCTTGTTTAAAATAATCTTGTTCGATATGCGAACATTTGTTACTATATCGAACACTATGCATGAGTGTAGAATTAGGCTATTTAAATGTCAAATGAAATGGCAATGAAATGGCAATGAAATGGCAATGAAATGGCAATGAAATGGCAATGAAATAGAGAGGAAGAACAAAAATAATGACAGATAGAATCCATTTGAATACTGAAATCAAATCAAGTGAATTAGTGCAGTCTTTGGTGAAGGGCTTAAGCGTTATTAAGGCTTTCAATCAACAAAGACCCAGCATGACGTTATCAGAAGTGGCTAATGTAACTGGTTTTACGCGCGCTGCCAGCCGTCGATTTTTACTGACTTTAGTGAATGAAGGCTATGCCAAACAAACGGATAAACAGTTTTCATTAACAGCTAAAATATTAGATTTAGGTTTTTCATATCTATCAACACTTGATATTTGGCACAATGCCAAGCCTTTAATGACTGCCTTAGTTGAGCAACTTAACGAGTCGTGCTCGGCAGCAGTACTTGATGGCAGTGATGTGGTTTATGTTGCCCGTGTTGCTACTACCAAGCGAATAATGTCTATCACCTTAAATGTAGGTACTCGCTTACCTGCTTTTGCAACGTCTATGGGGCGAGTGTTATTAGCTGATATGTCAGCGCCTGTGTTAGAAAACTTTTTAGATCATTGTCATTTTGAGCAATTTACCCAATATACCCTCACTGAAAAAAAGGCCTTGAAAGCTGAAATTGCGCAAGTAAAAGCACAAGGTTATGCCATGGTTGAGCAAGAATTAGAGCTTGGCTTAACGTCTATTTCTGTGCCTGTGCGTAATAATTACGGTTGTGGTAGCGGTGAGGTGATTGCTGCGCTTAATGTCAGTACCCACATGTCACAAACAGCAAGGCAGCAAATAGTAGAAGAAATTCTGCCGGCTTTACAATTATGCGCTAAAAATGTTGAGCGCTTAGGCTAGTTCTGTAGAAAAACCGCTGGAGGCTAAGCAAAACTTATGATTTAATAACTGTTATTATTTACAGTGTTTGGTTTTTATTATGACTGTTAACCTCAGCCAGCTTGACCCATTAGTTATTTTTGTTGTTTTTGGCTTAGTCTTTTTATTGTTAATGCTGTGGCACAGCTTTCGTCTTAGTCAACTTTCTCAGCTGGTACAGACTGCAACAGCTAACTTAGATCTTTCAAGCAAAACAGAGCAAAGTTTACTAGCGCAATTGATGGAAAAACAGCAATTGCAGCTGCAAAATATATTCGAGCAGCAAATGGCTGATTTGCGTATCAAGCTGCTCAGAGAGTTAAGTGGTCAGAAAGAGCAGCTAAACCAAAACCTAAGTCAGAGCCAAAATCAGGCATTAGATCAACTGATCAGCCACTTAAATAAAGCTACACAAGCCAATAGAGAAGAGCTTGGCAAGTCACTTAGTCAAAGTAGTGAACAAATGGCTAAGCGTATCGATGCTTTAACTCAAAATACGGATTTACGCCTAAAAGAAATCAGTAATGGTGTTGAAAAGCGCCTCAGTGAAGGCTTTGAAAAAACCACTAAAACCTTTAGCGATATTTTACAGCGCTTAGCATTGATTGATGATGCTCAGAAAAAAATCACCGATCTCTCTAATAATGTGGTGAGCTTGCAAGAAGTGCTGAACGACAAACGCTCTCGTGGTGCTTTTGGCGAAGTGCAGCTTAATGGCTTAATTCGTAATGTTTTGCCCGAGCAAAGTTTTAAATTACAACACACCTTATCAAACGGAAAAATTGCTGACTGTGTATTATTTTTGCCTGACCCAACGGGCAATGTGGTTATAGATTCCAAGTTTCCGTTAGAAAATTATCGGACTATGATGGATATTGAGCAAGGTGAATTAGAGCGAAAAACCGCCCAACGGCAATTTAAAATAGATATAAAAAAACATATCAACGATATTAGCGACAAATATTTAATTGATAAAGAAACCGCAGATGGCGCTATTATGTTTATTCCTGCCGAGGCTATTTTTGCAGAAATTCATGGTCATCAAAGTGACTTGGTTGACTACGCGAATAAAAAGCGAGTTTGGTTAGCCTCACCTACAACCTTAATGGCTATTTTAACCACCGCTCGTTCGGTACTTAAAGATGAAGCCACTCGCACTCAAATTCATATTATTCAAGCGCATTTATCGCATTTATCGCAAGACTTTGAGCGTTTTAAAGGTCGATTTGCTAACTTAGCCAAGCATATAGATCAAGCCGCGAGTGATGTACAACAAATTCATACTTCAGCCAATAAAATATCTTCTCGTTTTGAAAAAATAGAGCAGGTAGAGCTGACAAAAGAAGCTGAAGCGTTAGAAGCTATTACTGACTCGTAAGAGCCTGATTTATAAGTCGCTTGTTTATTAGTTACAGTTATAATTTTTAACGGTTAAAAAGCAAGGTGAATAAAAACAACTATCAGTAAAGTAGGGCAAATGTAGCGTAAATAAAAACCAAACAGCTGTAATTTCTTATTGTTTTGTAATTGCGCTAAATCAGTTAATTTGTTGCCTCGATGCCATATCCAACCCACGACAATAAAATAAAATAGTGACATCAACGGCTGTAAAATGGTGGTGAGTAGCTGAATAACCAAAGCAAAAATGACCTCAAAATTAATAATAATCAACATGCTGGCAATTAACACTAACAGCGATACGCCGTTGGTAGCATATTTTCGACTCATGCTTTTTGCTTCCACTAAATAAGCAACGACGACTTCAGTTGAAGAAATGGTTGAGGTAAGGGCGGCAATAGAGAGTAGGGTGAATAATGCAAAAGTGAGTAGTAAGCCGATAAAGCCAAAAGAGCTAAATAAAGAAGGTAAGATTTGAAAAATAAGTTGTCCTTGACCAATTAATTTTCCATTTTCAAATACTTGCTGACCATGATGTAAAGCGACAAACAGTGCAGGAATAATCAATAAGCCAGCAATAAAAGCAATAAAAGTATCTAAGGCGGCAATAGAGAGTACAAGCTTGCCAATATCTTGATCTTTTTTCATATATGAGCCGTAAACCATCATGGCGCCAACGCCAATAGCGAGCGAGAAAAAGGCTTGCCCCATTGCGGCAATAATTAAGTTAGCATCGGTGATTTGGCTAAAGTCGGGGATCAGATAAAGCTCCACTCCCTTCATTGCTCCTTCTTGCTGCAAGATATAAATAATCAACCCTAATAACATCACCAGTAATAGTGGCATTAAACGTGATGACCAGCGTTCAATGCCGGCATGTACGCCTTGATGAACTATTGCAGCGGTGAGCACAATAAAAACGGGAGTAAAAATAATATTACGCAATGTACTAGAGCTTGCTAACCATGTAGAGCTTTCCGTTGAACCTAGCATTTGAGCTACAGGGCTTAAACTATGAGCTAGCATCCAACCAGCAACGATAGTATAAAAACTTAACATCATGAGCGCGCCAATTAAGCCAATAATGCCGGCACTTTCTCCAATCTTGCCAAAGCGTTCGCCGCAGGCTTTTTTTAACGCTGCCACCGGGTTGGTTTGCATTTGATTACCAATATACACTTCTGCATACAGCGCAGGTAGCGCTAGCAATACGGTAACCACTAAATACACCAACAAAAATGCGCCACCACCGTTATTGGCAACTTGGGTTGGAAAGCCCCAAATATTGCCTAAACCAATGGCAGCGCCAGCAGAAGCAAGTACAAAGCCAAGACGAGAGTGAAAAGAGTCGCGAGTAGTAGAAGACATAGAGAAAAGTTATTATTTTTAGAGAGCTTAAGCTTACCCAGTAATATGCCTTTAGGGAAGGGTAAAAGAAGTTTATGCGATAGAAAATACTTTCTTTGTTACAGCGTTTTTTCAAGACGGTATTCGGCAATAGCAAAGTTATAAGATATTTTACCGTGGGTACAAACATGTTCGCTAATTGCTTATGGCACGCGAATCATTCATTGCTTGGCGTGGGTTAAATTATATGATGAGCTCCGCAAAAACCGAACACAGTGCCTTTATAAATTTTCTCTCGATATAAAGCAAAAAAACTGTATCGCTATAGTGTCTACCAGCGCTGATTTTGCGGGTAAACAAATATTTTAACCACTACAGATTAACAGGTGAAAATATTTAACTCATCAAGTGAAATTATCTCGTTTGCTGAGAGTAACTAAAAAACTTACTATAAACTTGTTTTTTGAATCTCCCCAGATTCTTTCATAACACTTGTTCAATTTGTGTAATTTGTTCCATTTGAAGGACATCATTTGATGTCCTTTTTTTTATGCTGATTTATACGATAATTCTTTTAGTGCAAACAAACTAAAACAGTGCAACTTAAACGTTATAACTTATTTTTTATATGTTTATTTTGTTTTAAATTATGTGGTTATGAATCGGTATGAGTATTGCTTTTCGTAACTGTCTTCATTAATGTATTTTAAAATATGCCTATTCAAACACCAATACGTGGTTTACGTTCATTCTGCGTAGCATCAAAATGTTTAAGCTTTAAACATGCAGCCGCACAATTGTTTTTAACACCGTCAGCAGTAAGTCATCAAATAAAACAGTTAGAAGAACAATTAGGCTTTGTACTCTTTAAACGAGGCACACGTTCAATTGAACTAACCAGCACAGGGAAACAGTTTTATCACGCTGTACAGCCTATTATTCATCAGCTTGAATCAACCATTTCAGAGTTTACTCACAACCAGCAAAACAAAACGATTGTTGTCAGTTTGCCTGAATTTTTTGCCAGTGAGTTATTCATTCCTCGTTTAAGCGAATGGTCTGAGAAAAACCCAGAAATTAACCTTCAATTAGAAACCATAAAAGCCGGGGATAAGCCGTCACAAAGTGCGGATTTATCTATAGTACTTGCCAATGGAAAACCTAATGCGAGCATTGTTCATGAGTTATTTCCTGTTCGTTATGCACCTGCTTGTAATAAAAAGCTCTATAAAAAACTTAAAAATGTTGGAATTGCTGCCTTAAAGAATACTCCGCTAATTTTACATAGATCTCGCCCTTGGTCATGGCACCAATGGGCTGACAACGTGAGCGTCGATGACTTTGATCCGAAGCAAATTATACAATTTGACAGTATGTTTGGTGTTGCTCGAGCGGCACAACAAGGCATGGGTATCGCTTTAGTGCCATTACCTATAAGTAAAACATGGTTTAGCGAACGGTTATTAGTGAAGCTATTTGATGAAGAATTAAATACTAACGATAGATATTATTTAATTCAGCATGAAAATATGGAAAATAAAGTAGAGCTCACTTTGTTTGCTCATTGGGTTATAAAAACTTTCGCACACGAGCAAATATAAATCTTCCTACTTATGGAATATCCCAGCATGGATGAAGTTTATTTGAACTTATGATGCGAATTATTGCTGTCGACTAGGATAGCTACTTGTTCAACAAAGATAATTTTATTAATAAACTTGTTCACTAGGCATTATCATTGTGCTGTTTATTAAATCATTTAAAATGTTTATTTCGTCAGTTGTGCTTATCCAGCGTTAAATATTTTTGCTACAATTTGCTCTTTCCTGACAAGTATTGATAAGTATGAGATCTCTATGGCAAATAGTAAGCTGCAATATAAAATTATCCCGGTAACGCCTTTTGAGCAAAACTGTACATTGTTTTGGTGTGATGAAACCAAGCAAGCCGCCGTGGTTGATCCCGGCGGTGATATTGAAAAAATAATTACGGCTATTGAAAGTCAAAAATTAACGTTGGAAAAAATATTAATTACCCATGCCCATATTGATCATGCGGGGGCAACTCATGCTTTAGCAACGCGTTTTAGCGTGCCTATTGAGGGGCCTCATAAAGAAGATCAATTTTGGATCGATTTAATTGAAGAGCAAAAGCAGCGCTTCGGTGGCGCTTTTTCTTATGCGAAAAAATTTACACCAAGCCGCTTTCTACAACAAGGTGACAGTGTTTCTTTTGGTAATATTATCCTAGAGGTTTATTTCTGCCCCGGCCATACACCCGGTCATGTCATTTTCTTTCATCGCGATTCTAAGCTTGCTCAAGTGGGGGATGTACTTTTTTGTGGTTCTATTGGCAGAACCGACTTTCCACGTGGTGATCATGCGACATTAATTGATTCTATCCGTAATAACTTATTTACCCTAGGGGATGATGTTCGTTTTATTCCAGGACATGGGCCAATGGGCACTTTAGGTCAAGAGCGACAAAGCAACCCTTATGTGAGTGATATCGCATTAGGACAGCGTTAAGAAATTAAGTATAGCTTTATTGATTTTGTCGTTGTAAATAAAAATGTAGGTGGTAATTCACCTACATTTAAAACGTTCAAACCATATTAAAAAATATAGTGCCATGAATGTTTAGTACATGTGTTGTCCGCCATTAATCGACAGCGTAGAACCGGTAATGAAACTAGCATCATCAGAAACTAAAAATAAAACTGAGCGGGCAATATCTTCAGGTTGCCCTAAGCGACCGACAGGTATTGTTTTGACAATTTTTGCTAAAACATCTTTCGGTACAGCACGAACCATATCAGTTTCTACGTAACCTGGGGCAATAGCGTTAACGGTAATGCCTTTGGCTGCACCTTCTTGAGCTAATGCTTTAGTAAAACCATGAATGCCTGATTTAGCTGCAGCATAGTTTACTTGTCCGTACTGGCCTGCTTGTCCGTTTACTGAGCCAATGTTAACAATACGGCCAAAATCTCTTGCACGCATCCCTCCAATTACTGCCCGAGCGGTATTGAAACATGAAGATAAATTAGTTTGTATAACTTTATTCCATTGTTCAAAGTCCATACGGTGCATTGTGCCATCCCGTGTGATACCTGCGTTGTTAACTAGAACATCAATAGGCCCTACTTCATCTTCTATTCTTTGAATGTGTGTTAATACACTTTCAATATCACTGACATCGAATTTTGATGTTTGAATACCTGTTCGTTCAGTAAACTCTTGAGCAGCTTGATCATTACCCCCATAGTTAGCTATTACTGTATAACCATTTTCTTTCAACATCACGCTGATAGATTCACCTATGCCGCGTGTTCCACCTGTTACTAATGCTATCCGTTCCATAATTAAACTCCTTGGTGCTTAAAAAAATTACTGTGTAGAGGTTTTTAATCTGCTTACTGATAATGTTTTCATGTTCAAGATCAATCATATATCAAGCGTTATCATTCAACTAGAAAACTAAAGTCTAAAATTAATCTGAATTAAATTTCTATAATGGCACATACAATGAATTTTATTTTGGTGGGCTTGCTAAGTTACATCAATCAAGGTGTTTGCCTGTTTTTAAAGCAAAGCCTGACTGTTTATTGTACCGGGCTGTCTTATAGTATTTGGTTATAACGTATATTTATTGATCTTAATGGGGGGAAATTGTTCAAACCATGGCGCTAGATGGTGGCAGGGTGACAAAATAACGAGCGAGAGCTGTTAACCGTAGAGTTTATTGGTATTAAAATGATTCTTGGTAATAAAAAAGTAGCTTGCTTAATCAAGCTACTTTTTATTGTATTGTTTATACCCATGATACTTTCAGCTGAATCCTGCATCTTGTGGTAAAATGGGTATATGATAAAAACTACTGCTTAACCATTATGCTTGTTAATAAATTGGCTAATACTTGGGGCTATATTTTCACGGAAACCTGAGCCGCTAAAAGTACCGTAGTGACCGACACCTTCAAAGACTTCATGTAATTTAAGCTCCTTAGGTATATTTGAACACAAGGTTTGCGCCGCTTGTGTTTGACCTAATGAACATATATCGTCCTTTTCGCCTTCAATAGTGTGTAGAGGCGTATTTGTTAATGCTTTTAAATCTATTAGCTCGCCTTGATAAGTCATTTTTCCATTCGCGAGGTCTTGATTGATAAAAACACGATCAATGGTTTCTAAAAAATAATCTGCATTTAAATCTAATACGGCTAAATATTCATCATAAAATGTTCGGTGACTGGCTGACTTTTCATCGCGGCCATGAAAAACATCGCCTATATAGTCGCTATGCTTGTTAATATGACTGTCTATATTCATTGACATAAATGAACTTAATTGAATAAAACCAGGATAAACCTTTCTACCAGCGCCAGCAAAACGCTCAGGTACTGTCATAATAACGTTATTCTCAAACCAATTTAGATCTTTACTGTTAGCATAAGCATTAATCTCGTTAGGGTTTATGCTGGTATCAATTGGACCTGCCATGAGTGTTAGCGACTTAGGCGTAGCAGGATTATTTTCTTTCGCCATTATTGCTGTCGCAGCTAAGGCTTGTACGGTTGGTTGACATACCGCTAGCATGTGAGTGTTCTCACCTAGTTCATTCATAAAATCAATAAGGTAACTAATATAATCCTCAAAACCAAAAACACCGTCCGACAAAGGAATATTTTTAGCATCAAGCCAATCGGTAATGTATATATCATGGTCGGTAACTAAAGATTTTACCGTGTCTTTTAACAGCGTTGCATGATGTCCTGACAAAGGGGCAATGAGTAAAACTTTAGGTTGTTGAACGTCAGTATCACACTTGAAATTAATTAAATTACAAAAAGGTTTGGAGACAATAACTTCTTCTGTAACCTTTACTTCTTTCCCTTCGATACAGGTAGCTTTAATATCAAAAGGAAGCTTTTTATAAACTTTAGTTTGGTGGTAAGCGCTATCAAGGCCTGCTTTAATGCCTTTTCCTAATAATGTATCAGAAAATGGATTACCGGGATGCGATATTAATTTCTGGCTCATTGCTATGAAGCCACTCATCATTTCAGCTGAACGACTATAAAAGTCGTATGTTTGGTACATCATTTTTATCTTCCTGTTAAATTTTAACTAGTAATATGTCTAGTAATTATCCTAAAGTATCTATCTAAAGAGGCTAGTTTATGGATGAAGCCTAGTTATAACTTAAAGTATTGTTACGTAATACGAAACTATACGTAACAATACTACTATAAAGTGAATATCAAGGTAGATGCAAGGCTACTAACTTACTAATGTTGTGACTTAACCAGTATCTTGTTGTAATTGCCCACGAAAAGATTTAGTTTTATTTTAATAACTTTCCAGAAATCGAATATCTTTAAATAAATCACTATTAACCACATAAATAATAAGGACATAATATGGAAGCAAGTCAAGAAAGCGAAGTCATTGATTTTTTAGAACATTATTCAGAGCTTTTTAACACCATGGTTAAACAAGTCATCAGCGACTCTGACAAGTCGAGTTTTAATTCAATGTTAGATCCTGATAAATTAACCGATTTACTCTCGAAAGGGGTGAAAGTCGATACGGCAACGCTATTTAATAAACAAATGGCTTTTATGAATCAGCAGGCCGAACTTTGGCAAAATGCAACTAAAGAGATGTTAGGCAGTAAAACGGAGCCTGTTGTTAAAGAAGAACGCGGTGATAAGCGTTTTAATGATAGTGAGTGGGCGGAAAACCCGGTTTATAATTACCTAAAACAGTCTTATTTACTCAACTCGACTATGATGCAAGAAATGGTTGATACACTGCATTTTGATGACCCAAAAGCTGAAGAGCAAATTAAGTTTTATACCCGACAATATATCAATTCTGTTTCTCCTACTAATCACGTGTTAACTAATCCCGAAGTATGTCGAGATATACTAGACTCTAACGGCGAAAATTTAATTAAAGGTTTGCAAAACTTTATGCAGGACTTAGAGCAAAGCCCTGCTGAAGCATTAAAAATTAGTCAAACAGACAACGATGCTTTTACCTTGGGTGAAAACCTTGCCTATACGCCCGGTGATATTATTTATCAAAACGATTTGATGCAGCTCATTCAATACACGGCAACGACTAAAAAAGTAAATGAGGTGCCATTGTTGCTTATCCCTCCGTTTATTAATAAATATTATGTTTTAGATATGGACGAACAAAAATCATTGGTTAAATGGGCTGTTGGTGAGGGTCATACGGTTTTTGTTATTTCTTGGATAAACCCCGATGCCTCACTTTCTCATAAAGGTTTTAATGATTATGTTAAAGAGGGCCCTATAGCAGCACTTGATGTTATTGAAGATGTTACGGGCTCAGCTAAAGTTAATGTCACCGGTTATTGTATTGGTGGTACTTTATTAGCAACAACACAGGCTTATTTATTAGCGAAAGGTGATACACGGATAAACTCTTTAACGTTTTTGACCACCTTGATAGACTTTAAGGAGCCAGGTGAAATAGGCGTGTATCTTTCTGAAAAAATGATGCCATTTTTGAAAAAGAATATTAAAGAAAAAGGTATTTTAGATGGCCGAGTTTTAGGTTTAGCTTTTAGTATGCTTCGTGAGAATAGCTTATTTTGGTCATATTTTGTTAACAACTATTTAAAAGGTAAAGATCCAGCACCATTCGACATTTTATATTGGAACAGTGATTCTTCTAATTTACCGGCTGAAACATTTGATTTTTATATGACTCATACTTATCAAGAAAATAACCTGATAAAAGAGGGCGTTGTTAAGATTGATGGTGTAGCCATTAACTTAAGAGAAATTAATACCCCTAGTTATTTTCTGGCCACCATTGCGGATCATATTGTCTTGTGGCAAGCATCTTATCAAGGAACGAAAGCCCTTTCTGGACCGAATAGGTTTGTTTTAGCGGGCTCAGGTCATTTAGCTGGCGTAATTAATTCAGTTGAGCATGGTAAATATCCACATTGGGTTAATGATGAATTACCTGACAGTGCCGAGCAGTGGTTTGAGGGAGCAACCAAGAGAGAAGGCTCTTGGTGGACAGATTGGCAAAATTGGATATTACCTCAGTCAGGTAAAAAAGTTAACGCCCGTAAGCAAGGTTCAAAAAATTATAGTTCAATAGAAGCGGCTCCAGGAAGTTATGTACTTAAACGTATTTAAAAGCCATAACACCTGAAAATGACGACTTTGTTTAGTATTAAGCGGCCACTAAGGTCGCTTTTTATATAATATATTTCTGTTATACTGATAGGTGAGCATTAATACAGCATTAATAATTTTTTAGATATTAAAACCCACTGAGATCGCGTTGATTACAATAAAGAGATATCCCAATCGTCGTCTATATGACACCTCGCAAAGCCATTATGTTAATTTAAACTATATTCGTGAATTAGTTATTGCCAATCAAGATTTTGAAATAGTAGATTCAAAGACGTTAGAAGATAAAACCCGTAGCATTCTCGTGCAAATTATCAGTGAAGAAGAAACCAGTGATCGACAGTCTTTATTAACTAATAATTTGTTGAAAAGGTTAATTTGCTTTTATGGCAATGATAATCAAGACTATTTACAACAGTTTCTTGAGCAGAGTTTGACTACTTTTATTGAACATCAAGACGATCTTATAAAAATTACCAGCGAAATTAACAAAAATTCACCTTTTGGTATCTTCAACAATCTTGTTGAGCAAAATCTAAATATGTGGAATACATTTCAGAAAAAGAAAGAGAAAAAATAATTTTGTTGCACTGCAACAAAATAATGATTGACTAGCTCCTAAAAATTGATTAAATTCCAATCAATACTGCGTTGCAGCAAAAATAGGAGAACTGCATGTTTAATCAATTTAACGAGTTATTTAAATCCTCACTAAAACCATTAGATCAGCTAGTTGAACTAAATATATCCACTGTTAATAGCGTTGCCCATCAACAGGGATTACTTATCGCTAATATTATTGATGAGAGTATTAGCTATTCTCGTCATGTTTCTACGGATATTGATTTATCTATCATGGTATCTGACCAGGGGAAATTTGGTTCAGAAATTCAAAATCAAGTATTTGAAACGGTAAAACAGACTGTTGATACTATTACTCAAGCACAAAAAAGCGCAGAGTCTATTATAAGTGGTTCTTTTGCTACTTTTTCTGCTGAGATTACTAAATCAGTCAGTGAACCTGTGCTTAAAAAAATACCTCAAATGACTGCTAATGGCAAGGTAGTAAAAGACACTGTTGCACCAAAAGCAGCAGCTAAGGTGGCACCGAAAGCAGCAGCTAAGGTAGCACCGAAAGTAGAAGCTAAAGCTGAAACTAAAGTAATGCAGAAAGCAGCAGCTAAGGTAGCACCGAAAACAGCAGCTAAAGTAACACCAAAAGTAGCAGCTAAAGCTGAAACTAAAGTAACGCCGAAAGTAACAGCTAAAGCTGAAACTAAAGTAACGCCGAAAGTAACAGCTAAGGCTGAAACTAAAGTAACGCCAAAAGCAGCAGCAAAGGTAGCACCGAAAGTGGAAGCTAAGGCTGAAACTAAAGTAACGCCGAAAGCAGCAGCTAAGGTAGCACCGAAAGTGGAAGCTAAAGCTGAAACTAAAGTAACGGCGAAAGCAGCAGCGGAGGTAGCACCGAAAGTGGAAGCTAAGGCTGAAACTAAAGTAACGCCGAAAGCTTAAAGTTACCTATCTTTCTTATAAAGAACCCTTCTAATCATAGGATAGGTTCTTTATAAATATCAAATTGTTATGTATTATTTTAAATATTTGTTGCTATGCAGCAAAAAAGTTATTGACGAATTAATTCTTGATGATTATACTTATTCAACATTCAAATGCTGCGCCGCAGTAAAATAAAAGGAAGCTTTATCATGTTTACTCAATTAACAGAACAATTTACTACTGCAATGAAATCTTTCAATAATGCTGATCAACTGGCTACTGTTATGAAGCCTTTTAATAGTTTAGTAGAAATTAATACTAAAACTGTTGAACAGTTAATTAATCAGCAAACGGCTTTAATTACTACGATCATGAATGATAGCGTTGCTCAGACAAAGTTATTATCAGCACAAACTGATTTTTCTAAAGCGGTTGAGGTTCAAAAAACGTTCACTGAAGAACTGCAAGCTAAAGTGACCAACTCGACCAAGGAAGCATACGATGTTGTCGCTAAAACTTCTGAAGAAGTGATGAACCTTGTGCAAAATTCTTTTGCTGAAGTAACTACAGCAAAAGAAGCTTCTGCATAATTTTTGTCAGTGTAGAATAGAGATAAATTTTAAAACCAGTATATTTATATACTGGTTTTTTTATATCTAATACCATATTAATAAATACTTTATATTTTTTTGTTGCGATGCAGCAAAAAGAGGTTGACCTAAATAATCCTGCTCGGTATACTCCTCCTAAATCAAATTGCTGCTACGCAGTATAATAAAGGAAATTTTAATTATGTTAACTCAATTAACCGAACAATTTACTAACGCAATGAAGTCATTTGATAGCACAGAACAATTATCTGCTGCAATGAAGCCATTTAACAGCCTTGTTGAACTTAATACAAAAACTGTTGAAACATTAATTAGTAAACAAACAGAATTATTGACGACTATACTGAATGATAGTATTACGCAAACTAAAGCGTTATCAGCTCAAACTGACTTCTCTGCTGCGGTTGAATCTCAAAAAGTATTTAATGAAGCTCTACAAGCCAAAGTAACGTCTTCGGCAAAAGAAGCTTATGACGTGGTAACTAAAACGTCAGAAGAAGTAAGCAACTTGGTAAAAGAATCGGTTAAAGTTGCTAAATAACAACTTTCGGTAGTGATATCTAGTTATATAGTTAGTTACATTGATAAACCAGCATAACGTGTGCTGGTTTTTTTATGATTTTTTTTCAATGCTTCAGTATTATAAAATAAATATAAGTAGATGAATTTTCAGGTTAATAATAAGTCTGGTATAGCAATTCACTATTTACTTTTTTGGCCACCAAGCTTCAAAATGAGTTCTTTTAATTCTGTTATTTCTGTTTTTAATTCGGACATGGAGGGCTCGTTTTTATTTTTTTCTTTGGAGTGCTCTTCTTCCATAACATTGACCACTATTCCTATCACCATGTTGAGAAATGCAAAGGTAGTAAAAAAGATAAACGTCATGTAATAAATCCAGCTATAAGGGTAAAACTCCATGGTTTCATATTGTATATCAGTCCAATCTTCAAATGTCATTACCCTAAAAAGCGTTAACATTGAGATGGCAATGTCACCCCACAATTTGGGGTTTATGTTGTCAAATAAAAAACTACCAATGGCTGCGTAGATATAGAAAATAATAAACATAAGAAGCACGACATACCCTAATTGAGGTAATGCTTTTACAAGTGAATTAATGAGGACTCGTAGCTCAGGTACAACAGATACCATTCTTAGTACGCGAAATATTCTGACTAATCTAGCTAACAAAGCCATTTCAGCATCATTGATGGGTATTAAACTGATGACAACAACAAGGGTGTCGAAGATGTTCCAAGCGGACTTAAAGAAGTTTTTCTTATCTTCTTCGGTTAGAAATCTTATTGATATCTCAAATAAGAAAAACACAGTGATAAAGATATCTAAGAGCGAAGTGATGGAAGTTGCGGTACTAGACAGTTGAAAGGTCTTAGCTCCGATTTCGAGTGCAGAAATTATGATTACACATATAACGGTTAATTCGAAAAACTTGTTGTTTTTAAGGTTAGTAAAGGCTGTTTTAGTATTTTGATACATAGTGGTATTTATATTAAATTAATTTGTTATAAGTAGCTTTGATGCCGCATTATAATCGTTTTGCAAGTGTTTTTGGGAAGTATCTTTGGTAAGTATTTGTAGTCAAAGAGTCCGTGGCGATAGCGCTGTGCTTACAAAAGAACGCTAAAAAGTTAAGGTGTTATTGCTTATTTATACTTTGCTGATACTTAGTTAGTAGAGTATCTAAATTATTGGCAAACGCTTGTCTGTCACTTTGACTTAACGCCGCAGGGCCTCCCGTTTGTATGCCGCTGGCGCGCATGGTGTCCATAAAGTCACGAATATTTAATCGCGACTTTATATTTTCTTTGGTATAAAGCTCGCCTCTTGGGCTTAATGCTAGTGCTGACTTATCAATCACTTCATTGGCTAATGGAATATCTGAGGTGATCACTAAGTCGCCGTTATTGATCCGTTTTACAATCTCATCATCAGCGACATCAAAGCCTGAACTCACTTGCATAAAATTGATAACTTTTGAGGGAGGTATACGAATAGAATGATTAGCTACTAAAGTTGTTGGTATTTTAGTGCGCTCGGCGGCCTTAAATAATATTTCTTTAATGACCACCGGGCAGGCGTCGGCATCGACCCAAATTTTCATAGTTGTTCTCAATCATGTTAGTTTTAGCGCTGCTATGATAACTTATTTGTATTTATTCATCTTAAAAATATTACCTTAGAAATATTCACCACCGAGATCACCGTGGTCATCGCATTCGACTCGGTGGTGAGTGATTAACTTATTCTCACTTTTAATGGAGCTACTTTGTCTAATACCCCCATAAACCCGCACTATCGACAAATATGGCAAACGGTGCAATTAATTCCTCAAGGCAAGGTGGCATGTTATGGCCAAATAGCTGACTTAGCCGGTTTACCCGGTAGAGCGCGCTTAGTAGGAAAAGCGTTAGGTAAAGTACCAGATATTGGTTTTAAAGGGCAAACTGTGCCGTGGTTTAGGGTGATAAATTCGCAAGGAAAAATCTCATTTGAGCAAGGCAGTGACAATTTTGAAAAACAAAAGCAGCACTTACAAGATGAGCAGGTAGTGGTGATAGGTACTAGAATAAAGCTTAAAGACTTTCAATGGCAGCCTGATCTAAGTGAAATTCTATTTGCTTTAGAGTTTTAGCCTCTTTCCTCATTTTTCCACTATCCTTTCTAATCATACACAAGTCTAACCTTGTTTATATCTTCTATTGCTTACTATTGCCTAAAACATGCCGCATGAAATTCAGTAAAAATTTCCATTTCCTCAAATCTTTACTATGCTTGTTTTATCAACAGTATGCTTGAAAAATAACAACTTGGTAAGTTCGCTGTCTACCATCTTTTCAATAAAATATTAATAAAAAAATATCCTAATAGTTTGTGCCAAGCTTATACCGTGTATGGCTTTAAAATAATAACAACATAGGAATTTGGGGGCGTAGTGGAATTAATTAGTCAAATTGATGATATTTGGCCAATAGCGGCATATTTTATCATTTTAGTCGCTATGCTAATTTTTATGATGATATTGTCCCATTTTTTAGGGCCTAAAACAAAAACACTCGCGAAAAACACCCCTTATGAGTCGGGCATAGTTTCCATTGATAATAATAAAACTCGCTTTGGAAATCACTTCTTTTTATATGCCATTTTTTTTGTCATTTTTGATCTAGAAACTATCTTTCTTTTTGCTTGGGTGATTGCCTTTGATGAAGTAGGTTGGCTCGGCTTTATTGAGGCCAGCATCTTTATTGCTGTTTTGTTAGCGGCACTTGTTTACCTGATCAGAATTGGAGCCCTAGAGTTAAAACATCGCCATCAGGGACGCCGTCTACAACAGCTAAATTTTGAAAATAAGGGGCATTCTTAATGGAGTGGTCATTAACTAAAGCTAAACTTGATGAAGAAATGCTGCAAGCAAAAGCCGTTAGCGAAGAAGAGTTGCAACGTAGTGTTTTTATGGCAAAGTTAGATGATATGGTGAACTGGGGACGAAAAAACTCTATTTGGCCGTTTAACTTTGGTTTAAGTTGCTGTTATGTAGAAATGGCAACTAGCTTTACTTCTCGCCATGATATTGCTCGCTTTGGCGCAGAGGTTATTCGTGCAACGCCAAGACAAGCCGATTTAATGGTTATTTCAGGTACCTGCTTTCGCAAAATGGCACCCGTCATTCAGCATTTATATGAACAATTGCTTGAACCCCGTTGGATTATTTCTATGGGCTCTTGCGCTAATTCTGGCGGCATGTATGACATATATTCTGTGGTGCAAGGGGTCGATAAGTTTATCCCGGTTGATGTTTATGTACCTGGTTGCCCTCCGCGCCCAGAAGCCTTACTTGAAGGTTTATTATTATTACAAAATCAAATACAGCATCAACCACGCCCGTTAAGTTGGGTTGTTGGAGAGCAATCAGTTTCACCCATTGCCAAGCCTTCGTTGCGCGATATTAAACATGCACAACGCATACAAGTCACCAGTCTTGACTCACCAGACGGTTGTTAAAGGGAAGAGTTAATGGCGGCAACGAATATTAAAAGTAAATTAGACTTTTCTGCTAGCCATGACTGGCAGCAAGATAACGTTATTGATATCTATCAAGAAATTGTAGCATTAGTGCCCAGTGCAGGTTTAATGCCGGTAACGGCAGTGGAAAATATTGTTGATGATATTCCTAGTTTTTGGCTTGATAAAGCTAAGTTATGCGCTGTTATGCAGGCCTTGAAAAATGATTTATTTAAACCTTTTGATATGTGCTTTGATTTAACCGCGATTGATGAAACTGAGCGTCAACACAAAGGAGCTCATGTTGGCGACTTTACGGTGAGTTACCACCTTCGCTCTCACAACAGAAACCAAGATATCCGCTTGAAAATAGCCCTTTGTAAGCAGGATAAGCAATTAGATAGCGTTACTAGTATTTGGTCTAATGCCAATTGGTATGAGCGAGAAATTTGGGATATGTTCGGCATAGAATTTACTGGCCACCCTTATTTATGTCGAATTTTAATGCCAAACACTTGGCAAGGACACCCGCTGTTAAAAACCCACCCTGCACGTGCTACCGAAATGGCACCCTTTACCCTACCACCCGATGAACAAGACAAAGAACAACAAGCATTAAAATTTAACCCCGAAGCTTGGGGGATGAAAAGACAAAACAAACATAACGACTTTATGTTTTTAAATTTAGGACCCAACCATCCTAGCGTTCACGGTGCTTTTCGCATTGTTTTGCAAATGGATGGCGAAGAAATTGTCGATTGTGTGCCTGATATTGGTTACCACCACCGTGGCGCTGAAAAAATGGGCGAGCGGCAGTCATGGCATAGCTATATTCCCTACACCGATCGTATTGATTATTTAGGGGGAGTGATGAATAACTTTCCTTATGTAATGGCAGTGGAAAAGCTTGCCGGCATTACCGTGCCTGATAGAGCTAAAGTTATTCGTATTATGACCGCTGAAATGTTTCGCATTTTATCGCACTTATTATTTTACGGTACGTTCGCTCAAGATATTGGCGCTTTATCACCTATTTTTTATATGTTTATCGACCGAGAAAAACTGTTCGGTATTATTGAAGCTTTTACTGGCGCGAGAATGCACCCAAGCTGGTTTCGTATTGGTGGTGTTGCGCAAGATTTACCGCTAGGTTGGGATAAGTTGGTAAGAGATTATGTTAACTACTTGCCAAAGCGTCTTGATGAATATGAAAAAATGGTCATGCAAAATGCGTTATTGAAAAAACGTACCGTTGACATTGGCGCCTACTCTAGCAAAGAAGCATTGGAATGGGGAATAACAGGGCCAGGCTTGCGTGCAACTGGTTATGCTTGGGACATGCGTAAGCAGCGTCCTTACAGCGGTTATGATCAATTTGATTTTGAAGTACCGCTTGGCCATAAAGGTGATTGTTACGACAGATGTCGCGTGCGGGTTGAAGAAATGCGCCAAAGTATTCGTATTATTGAGCAATGCTTAAATAATATGCCACAAGGACCTTATAAAGCTGAGCATCCACAAACAACGCCACCTGATAAATCGCGCACCATGCAAGATATAGACACCTTAATTCCTCATTTTGTCAATGTAACTTGGGGGCCTGTGATCCCCGTTGGTGAAGTCTCCATGTTTGTAGAAGCCACTAAGGGCATTATGGGATATCACTTAATTAGTGATGGTAGCACTATGAGTTATCGTACTCGCGTGCGCACACCAAGTTTTGCTCACTTACAAATACTGCCTTTGATAAGTCGTGGCCAAATGGTAGCTGATTTAATTGCAACTCTGGGTAGTATTGATTATGTCATGGCCGATGTTGATAGATAAAACGGAAGGCAGGAAGGTGTTTTTGCTTTCAAAAAATAAAACAAGGTATTTATGCAAAATAGCAATAGTGGCTGTAGCTCATCTCAAATAATACCTAGCGAAATGCTAACGGATGAAGATATTGATTTTCGTCAATACCTTAGTTCGGCTGAAATAACCGCGATTGAACATGACGTGGCTGTTATGGGAAACAGTGAAGCTGCAGGCATTGAAGCTTTGAAAGTTGTACAAGAGCACCGCGGTTGGATAAGTGATGATAGTTTGCTTGCCATTGCGCAGTGTTTAAACATTTCTAGCGCGCAACTAGAGGGGGTTGCTACTTTCTACAACCTAATTTATCGGCAACAAGTGGGTCACTATGTCATTCATTTATGCGATAGCATTAGCTGTCATTTAACGGGTTATGAAGATATTTTACACACAATAAAAGCGCATTTAGGCATTGGTTATGGGCAAACAACGACCGATGGAGAATTTACCTTGTTGTCAAATGCTTGCTTAGGTAATTGCGATAAATCTCCAGCCATGATGATTAACAAAAAACATTATCATTCACTGACTGCTGAATCTGTTATCGCCATTATTAACGGTTTAAAGCAAAACGTGGAGCAAGAGCTATGACAGATAATCACTGGTTAGAGGCAGCTTTAGCACAAGCGTTAACAAAACCCCTTACCCATTTGGTTAATCTTGAACAGCCACTTGATTTCAATAGTTATGTACATGCGGGTGGCTATATGGGAGCGACTAAAGCGCTACGAGAGTTTACCCCGAAAGAAGTATTGGCTCTTGTTAGCGACTCTGGCTTGAAGGGTCGTGGTGGTGCGGGTTTTCCTACGGGAATGAAATGGAGCTGTGTGCCTGCTTTGCAAGAGAAACCACCCGCGCATGTAAATACTGAGCAGGGCAATAGTTATTTGATCTGTAATGGTGATGAAATGGAGCCAGGCACGTTTAAAGATAGATACTTGCTTGAAGGTGTACCACATCAGCTCATCGAAGCCATGATTATTGCCAGCTATACCATTAGTGCTAATAAAGCCTTTATTTTTTTAAGAGGCGAATATCACGTAGCAGCACAGCGTTTACAACAAGCCATTGATGAAGCTTATGAAAACAACTGGTTGGGGGCGAAAGTGCAAGGTACGGACTATCAATTAGATTTGTACTTACATACCAGCGCAGGTCGCTATATTTGCGGTGAAGAAACCGCATTAATTAATGCTTTAGAAGGTAAGCGAGCCATCCCTAGGGCTAAGCCGCCATTCCCACAAGTGAGTGGTTTATTTGGCAAGCCTACCGTAGTGAATAATGTCGAAACCTTAAGTAATTTACCGCATATTTTAAAACATGGCAGTGAGTGGTTTAAAGCGTTATCACCCCATAGTGATCCCGGTACAAAAATATATGCGGCTTGTGGGCAAGTTAAAAATCCGGGTCTTTGGGAGTTGCCTATGGGAGTGACTATTCGAGAATTACTCTATGATCATGCTGGCGGTATGCAAGACGGTTTGCAGTTAAAAGGCTTATTACCCGGCGGCGCATCAACCGATTTTTTAACAGCCGAGCACCTTGATACACCGATGGATTTTGACTCTATTGCTAAAGCAGGCAGCCGACTAGGTACAGGAGGATTGATTGTTTTAGGTGATCAGCATTGTCCTGTTGCTATGGTATTAAATTTATTGAGTTTTTTCGCACAAGAATCTTGTGGTTGGTGTACACCTTGTCGTGATGGTACCGCTTGGGCGGTAGAAATATTAACGCGTATTGAGGCTGGCAGTGGCACTGACGCAGATTTAAGCCAGCTAGATGAATTGTGTGACTTTATGTGGCTAGGAAAAACCCATTGTGCACTGGCTCCGGGTGCCGTTGAACCGTTAAAGAGTGCTATGCGTTATTTTAAAACTGATTTTGAGCAGCATATTGAACAAGGTTGTTGTTCGTATAAAAAAGTAGCTCAAAATCAGCTAGGGGCGAGTTATGAGTGATAATAAAAAACCCGCAAAAATCACTATTTTTATAGATGATAACCCTTACCAAGTCTCTGCTGACAATAACCTATTGGCTGGCGTGCTATCGAATAAGCTTAACCTTCCTTATTTTTGTTGGCATCCGTCTATGGGTTCTGTAGGCGCATGCAGGCAGTGTGCGGTTACTCAATATCAAGATGAAAATGATACTCGTGGCCGCATGATTATGTCGTGCATGACGCCAGTAATTGATGGTATGCGTATCGGCTTAACAGATAAGGCTTCTGCTAAATTTAGAGAGCAAGTGATTGCCGCCATGATGACAAATCATCCACATGACTGTCCTGTTTGTGCTGAAGGTGGAGAGTGTCATTTACAAGATATGACGGTCATGACAGGGCATACTAGTCGACAATATTGTGGTGAAAAACGTACCTTTACCAATCAATATTTAGGAGAGCTTGTCGGTCATGAAATGAATCGCTGCATCACCTGTTATCGTTGTGTGCGTTTTTATAAAGACTATGCCGGCGGCAAAGATTTTGATGTCTTTGGTAGCCGCAATCAAGTTTACTTTGGCAGACAAAAAGATGGCGTGCTAGAGAGCCCATTTAGTGGCAATTTAGTGGAAGTATGTCCCACAGGCGTTTTCACCAATAAACTTTTTTCTGCTCACTATACCCGAAAATGGGATTTACAATCATCACCTTCTATTTGTGCGCATTGCTCGGTAGGTTGTAATACCAGCATTGGGGAGCGTTATGGCTCGGTTAGACGAGTTATGAATCGTTATAATCATGATCTTAATGGTTATTTTCTTTGTGATCGTGGACGATACGGCATTGGCTTTGTTAATACTAGCAGCCGCATTCGCGCCATCAAAGGCATTAAAACTAAAGTAGGCGAACCATTGGCGGGCATGTTCAACGAAAAAAGTTTCAGTAAAGCGATGGCTGAACATAGTGGCGAGAACTTTATTGGTATTGGTTCCGCCCGCGCTTCTTTTGAGGGTAATCGCTTATTAAAATACCTTGTCGGTCGAGAAAACTTTTCTTTAGGTTACACCAACGAAGAAATGCAGCTTGCGCTTAGGCATAAGCAATTACTTGCTCAATATCCACAACAAAGTTTGGCGGGTATGGAAAACTTGAGTCGACGAGGTCATGGTGAACTACCACACGATTTAGTGTTAATCATTGGTGAAAATTTGGAGCAAACCGCACCGCGTTTAGCGCTTAGTATTAAACAAGTATTAAGGAATGCAGCCTTAGATAAAGCCGATAGTATTGGCGTAAAGCACTGGCAAGATGCTGCTGTACGCACTTATGCCAGTGATACAAGCACACCGTTATTTTCACTGCAAACACAAAATACTAGCTTTGATGATATGGCTAATGGCGCTTTACTGTTATCGCCAGAAAAAATAACTACTATGGTGGAGCGCCTAACCAAAATGCTCCATGATGATTTTGCTCATGACACTGTAGTGCCGCTGAATAAACAAGCAGCAGAGGATAATCAAGTAAGGCAAAGTAAGCTAGATAAGAGCTCTGAAAGTCACCATGTTGATAAAAATGCCGATAAATTTTTATTGTTATTGGCTAGGGCTTTATCGCAGGCAAGTGCGCCGTTAATCGTCACGGGTTTAAGTTTAAAAAGCGCTGCGTTACTTAGCGCTATTGATGACTTAATGGCATGCCTTAGTCATAAGTCTCATCGTATTGCGCCTGAGCTAACGATAGTTGCTCCTGAATGTAATAGCGTTGGCAATCTACATTTTTTAACTGAGTATTCACTATCTATTGAGCAAGTACTCACTCGTTTAGTGAGTGTGAATAGCTCTAAAGAAGCAAGTAAGGAGGTAAGCCAAGCAACAAGTTTGGTCATTCTTGAACAAGACTTAGCGCAAATAAGTACCGAACAGTTGAATTTATTACGTAGTCACTGCAAGAGCATGATAGTGCTTGATCACAGTGAAAATAAGTTAACTCAACTTGCCGATATTGTTTTACCTGTGGCAGCTGTGAGTGAAAGTGGTGGTCACTTTGTTAATTACCAAAGTAATCTACAAGCCTTTTATCCTGCCCACATTGCCATTAAACCTATTATGGAAAATTGGCAATATTTGGTGTTGTTGGCAAAAGGCTTGTTTGCTCACGCGGAAATAAATTTTACCAGTTTAAAGCAGCTGTATAGTTTTTTTGCTAAGCATGGAGAGCCTTGGGCATTACAAGTGCTTACTTATGATGAAAGTAAGCAGCAACAACGAATCGTTAGGCAGACTCATCGAGCAAGTGGTCGCACTGCCATGATGGCAAATCAGTCAGTGCATGAAGTACAAACTTATTTTGAGGACAAAAACAGTAAAGAGGAAATGTTCAGCTATTCCATGGAAGGGGCTAGTGCAACGTCAAATCATAATATGCCTTTTACATGGGCACCAGCTTGGAATTCTAATCAAGCGATTCTCCAACATCAGCAGGAAGTGAACGGTGAATTAGCACACAGCCAACATGAAAATTTATTAAATTTAAACCTTTCGGCATTTTTTGATGAAACGCCAAGTATTTCACTCAGCGATAAGCTTGAGCAACTGTGGCCAAATCAACTCGGGCCAAATCAACTATGTCCAAATATTGCTCAGCAAACAAGTCAAAATCATGCAGTGGTATTAATTCAAAACCTCCCTTGGTTTTTAGTCGAGCAACAAAGTAAAAAATTACCTGAATTCACCTTAATGTTTACAGGCAATAGTATAACAATGTCTACTGATTTAGCTGAGCAATGTGGCTGTAATGCTGGTGATATAGCTAAACTAGTCTTAAATAAACAACATTTTTTTGCTCAACTTAATATAGATGAAAAACTGTCTGATGATGTTGTATTGGTGAGTGTTTTTGAACTAGATATGGCTGTTAATAATTGCCAGATTGAATTAGCACAAATAACTAAAGCTAATCAAGATGAAGCGGCTACCCATGCGCAAGCTGAAAAGTCACGCATAGCGACAGCCAGCAAAGAAAAAGCTGACACGCTAGTTAGGCTTAAAGCGCAAGATCAAACTATTCCTATTTCCTTCTTGAATAACGAAGGAGAGCAATATGATTGACATACTGTTTAAGCTGTTAGAAATAATTATAGTTATCGCATTGCTTATCCCCATTGCTGCTATGTTAGTTTGGGTGGAGCGCCGTATGATAGGTATTTGGCAAGACCGATTGGGCCCAAATCGTGTTGGTCCTATCGGTATTTTACAGTCAGTAGCAGACTTATTGAAAATATTAGGTAAAGAAGATTGGATACCGCCTTTTAGCGACCGTTTAGTGTTCGTACTCGCGCCTGTGATTGGCGCCGTGTGTGTATTAATGAGTTTTGCGGTAATCCCCTTTTCACCTTCTATTGGCGTATCAGACTTAAATATTGGTTTGCTTTTTTTTCTTGCTATGGCCTCACTTGCTGTTTACAGCGTAGTGTTAGCAGGTTGGGCGTCTAACTCTAAATATGCTTTATTAGGTGGAATGCGC
This sequence comes from Colwellia sp. 39_35_sub15_T18, assembly GCA_002162675.1. GTDB lineage: Bacteria > Pseudomonadota > Gammaproteobacteria > Enterobacterales > Alteromonadaceae > Colwellia. Next base: position 59,791 of record MAAE01000030.1, read on the forward strand.
GCGGCAGCACAAACCGTAAGTTATGAAGTGTTTATGGGAATATCTGTGATGGGAGTCGTGCTGTTAACAGGTACTTTTAATTTAAGAGAAATAGTGTTGGCGCAAGAAAGTGGTTGGCTTATCCAAACGCAGTTTGTGGGTTTTATTATCTTTTTAATTGCCGGTATTGCAGAAAGCCACCGTTTACCTTTTGATTTACCAGAAGCTGAAACAGAGCTTACCGCAGGTTTTCATACGGAATACTCAGGTTTGAAATTTGCTTTATTCTTTTTAGGAGAATATTTGAGTGTCACTTTAATTTCATCAATGTCTGTGGTGTTGTTTTTTGGCGGTTGGCTTATGCCTGAGCCTTTGGATTCTTGGTTACCGCCATTGGTGTGGTTTATTTTAAAAGTTTTTGTTTTTGTTTTGTTTTTTATTTTGTTACGAACATCGCTACCTAGGCCACGCTTTGATCAACTACTCAGTTTTGGTTGGAAGTACATGCTGCCTTTAGCTTTGCTTAATTTATTGGTTACGGCGGCATTTAAATTAACCGGGGGATTTTATGGCTAAAGCAAGTCCAAAAGTCGGCGCTATTAAGTCAGCCCTTGATATGTTCACTAGTCAATTAAGAACCATGGGCTTAGTGCTTAAACACACTTTCACTAAAGCAGATACGGTTGAATACCCTGAACAAAAACCTTATTTAGCGCCACGATATCGAGGTCGTATTGTTTTAACGCGCGATCCTGATGGCGAAGAGCGCTGTGTCGGCTGTAATTTATGTGCTGCTGCTTGTCCTGTTGATTGTATCGCCCTACAACAAACAGTTGATGATGATGGCCGAAAACGCGCTGATTTTTTCCGTATTAACTTTTCTCGTTGTATCCTGTGCGGTTTTTGCGAGGAGGCCTGCCCAACTTATGCTATTCAACTAACCCCCGATATTGAATTGGCAGAATACGAACGACAAAACTTGGTTTATGAAAAAGAACATTTACTAATCAAAGGGGTAGGGAAGTATCCTGATTATAGTTTTTATCGTCACAGCGGTGTTGCAGTGGATATTAATGGTCAACGAAAGAGCAAAGGACAGGCCACTAATGAGAAACCACCTGTTGATATCAAGGGGTTAATGCCATGATGATGTTATCGCCATTACAATTGATGTTTTATCTTGCGGCACTGCTTGCCATTATCGCTAGCTTGAAGGTTATTAGCGGTAAAAATTCCGTGCACTCATTACTTTATTTAGTGGTGTCATTATTGGCGGTAGCGGTATGTTTCTATTTAATGGGGGCACCTTTTGCTGCGGGTTTAGAAGTGATTGTATATGCAGGGGCGATTTTAGTGTTATTCGTTTTTGCCATTATGATGTTTGGTTTAGGGCAAGATGAAACATTATATACGCCAAAAATTGCTTCATTAAGTATTTGGATAGGACCAAGCTGTATCGCCATTATACTACTTGCACAGTTAGTGTTTGTTATTGACAGTAGTGAGCTGCAAGAAAAACTAACAGTTAATATTATCAGTGCTAAGCAAGTCGGGGCATTGCTTTATGGACCTTATTTATTGGCCGTTGAAATCGCGTCTTTTTTATTACTGGCAGGTTTAATTGCGGGTTATCATTTTGCTAAACCTGATGGTCAAGATGATCATTTACGCTTGCATCAACCAAGCAATGAAAAGGGAGAGTAGTCATGAGCGCAATTCCTTTAAGTCATGTGTTAATACTTGCCAGTATTTTGTTTGTCATTGGTTTTATGGGTGTGGTGGTGCGTAAAAATACCTTGTTTATGCTGATGAGTTTAGAGGTGATGCTTAATGCGGTTGGCATTGCGTTTATCGGTGCCGGTAGTGCCTGGCAACAAGCAGATGGGCAAGTGATGTTTATTTTAATTTTGACACTTGCTGCTGCCGAAGTTGCTGTCGGATTGGCACTATTAATTCAAATGCAAAGACGATTTAAATCTCTTGATATTGACTTGCTCAGTAAGTTGAAGGGGTGATGTATGTCTGAAAGCATAACCGTAACTTTACTCGCCTTATTACCTGTTTATCCTCTAGTGAGCTTTGTGCTATTAATTAGTTTTGCTAAACGCTTGTCTTGGCATGTCGCGGCAACAATAAGTGTTGGCGCTATGGTGTTAAGTGCCTTGTCTAGTTTTGTTGTTATTGAACAATTATCAGTTGATGTCCCCGTGATCACCGCACATTTATGGCTTTGGTTTACTTTATCTTCTAGTGAACAAGTCAATATTAGTTTTTACTTAGACGGTCTTGCTGCGGTGATGATTTGTGTAGTGACAGGCATCGGCTTGTTGATTCATATTTTTGCTGCGGCCTATATGAGAGAGGATGCAAACTTTACCCGCTTTATGGCGTATATGAATCTATTTATTGTCGCAATGCTGATTTTAGTGTTAGCAGATAATTTAGTGCTACTTTATTTAGGTTGGGAAGGTGTTGGCTTGTGCAGCTTCTTGCTGATTGGTTTTTGGTATCACGAAAAAGCCAATGTTTTAGCCGCCAGAAAGGCCTTTATTGTCACGCGAGTTGGCGATACCGCTATGGCTATTGGCTTGTTTATGATTTTTAAAGAAATAGGCCAATTAACCATTATAGATGTTAATGAAAGTGCTAGGGCTTTATGGGTAGTCGGCGATAGTCAGCCTTATTGGATAGCCTTATTATTGTTAGGCGGTGCGGTGGGTAAGTCAGCACAATTACCCTTACAAACTTGGTTACCTGATGCTATGGCTGGACCAACACCAGTCAGTGCTTTAATTCATGCCGCCACCATGGTAACGGCAGGCGTGTATTTGATTGCTCGCATGCACGGTATCTTTTTATTAGCACCAGAAGTGATGACGTATGTTGCTTGGCTGGGCGCATTAACTTTATTGCTTGCTGGTGTGGCAGCACTAACACAAACAGATATTAAGCGGGTGCTGGCATACTCTACTATGAGTCAAATTGGTTACATGATGTTGTCATTAGGGGCGGGCGCCTTTTCTGCGGGCGTTTTTCACTTAATGACTCATGCTTTTTTTAAAGCGCTATTATTTTTAACAGCGGGAGCCATTATTCTAGCCTTGCACCATCAGCAGAATCTTTTCAAAATGGGTGGTTTGCTAAAACGATTACCATTGGAAACGACATTATTTAGTATAGGTTTAGTGTGCTTGATGGCTTTACCGGGCAGTTCTGGGTTTTTCTCTAAAGAGGCTATTATTGCTCAGCTTTTCTCGTCAACTACGGCGGGTCCATTACTTTGGTTTTGCGCTATTGTTGGTGCATTGTTAACTAGTATTTATAGTTGCCGCTTATTTTTTCTTGCCTTTATGGGCAATGCTAGATTTGAAACAAGTTTACAGCCATCATCGAGTAAATTGCTGAGGTTTTCTCTTGTTGCATTGGCTATATTATCCATTATTGGTGGCGTTTTCGAGAATGTATTAATGGTAAGCCTAGCCCCTGTATTCATTGCAGCGCCGGTTATTGAAATACTTAATGAGCCTACTTGGTTACATAGCGTGGCTATTGCTACTCCTTTTGTGGGTATTCTTTTTTCTTGGTTTTATTTTGCTAAATATAGAGTTGTTAGTGATGTGAAAATTGTTGAAAACTCTAGTGGCTTAGCCCGTTTTTGTCGACAAGGACTTGGCTTTGACAGTTTATATACTTGGCTTTTGGTTAAACCTTATTGCGCGTTGGCTAAACTGAACCGTAAAGATATTTTTGATCAGCTGCTGATGCTTAATGCGTGGTATGTATCCCTCTGTCACGATGTTTTGACCAGTAGTCAAAATGGCAAATTGCGTTGGTACGTTGCGGCAATCGGTTTAACAACATTGTTGTTATTGTTAACGTTACTTTTAACTGTAAATGTTGGCGAAGTTAGCATGGAGGCCAGCTGATGAGTATTACTTTTGTGATGTGCTCGTTACTTATTGCGGGCGGGCTTGCTTGGTTTGCTGAAGGAGTTAAAGCAAACAGTGCTCGTTATGTAGCCTTGTTGTTGGTATTAATCATCAGTGTTTATTTTGTTTTTGCCTTGATAATGACTAATTCAAGTGCAGATTATAACCAATTGCATCTGTTAGTGCGTGTTGCTTGGATTAACCGTTTTAACATTGAGTATGCGTTGGCTATTGATTATTTAAGTATTGTTTTAGTGTCATTAACACTCTTTTTATCACTTATATGTATTTTAGTTTCTTGGCATGAAATTAAAGAAAAAGTGGGTTTTTATTACTTTAATTTACTCGCCTCAATAGCCGGTATTATTGGCGTTTTTACCGCGGTTGATATGTTTTTGTTTTTCTTTTTTTGGGAAGTCATGCTGTTGCCTATGACCGCATTAATTGCGATTTGGGGTCATGAAAATAAACATTTTGCTGCCATTAAATTTTTTATTTTTACCCAAGTAAGCAGCTTATTAATGCTAGTCGCTATTATTGCCATGGCAGCGGTGCACTTTAAACAAACAGGGCAGTTGAGCTTCTTCTATCAAGACTGGTTGGCGTTAGATCTACCGTTATCTTTGGCTCAATATTTAATGCTGGGTTTCTTTATTGCTTTTGCGGTTAAGCTACCTAGCGTGCCTGTACATTCTTGGTTACCTGATGCCCATACTCAAGCACCGACGGCTGGTAGCGTTTTACTGGCCGGGGTGTTATTAAAAACAGGAGCTTACGGCCTTATTCGTTTTGTACTGCAACTGTTCCCGGAAGCGAGTCTAAATTTTGCCCCTTTTGCTGCCACATTAGGTGTGGTGAGTATTTTATATGGAGCAAAAATGGCTTTTGCTCAACAAGACCTTAAACGTTTGGTGGCTTATAGCAGCATTAGTCACATGGGGTTCGTTATGCTGGCGCTATTTTCTTTTAATGCCATTGCTTATCAAGGCGCGATATTAACGTTAGTGGCACATGGTTTGAGTAGCGCGGCCTTGTTTTCACTTGCCGGTATGATTTATAGCCGTATTCATTCACGTAACTTAATGAATATGGGCGGCTTTTGGCAAAACGCACCACGTATGGGCGGTTTTGCTTTAGTTTTTGCCGCAGCGGCATTTGGTTTGCCGGGCTTAGCAAATTTTGTTGCGGAATTTTTATCTTTAGTGGGAGCGTACCAAGTTTATCCGTTGTTAACTATATTTGCAGCGTTAGGTCTTATTGGCTCAGCTATCTACGGCATGGTGTTATTTCAAAATAGTTTTCAGGGGCGTTTTCAAGCTAGTTTGCCAGCACCAGAAAAAAGCCTATTTAAGGATCTTTCAACACGAGAATTATTGGTGTGCTCTGCGTTAGTTTCGTTATTGGTCGTTATTGGCTTTTATCCAAATCTAGTCTTAACATTTTTTCAAACGGCTGATATTGCGTTGGTGAATCATAATCTTGCCGGAGCAGTACAATGACTCTGATGATGCTTCACAATTTATTACCGCTTTTGATTGTTGCTTTTGGTATTGTTTTATCCCTGTTATTGATTGCGTGGCATCGTTCACAAAAAATTATTTTAATTTTTACCTTACTTATTTTTGCGTGTGCCTTATTGGCAAGTATTTCACTGCCCATTAACATTAATGAAAGTGTGCAGGTAACAGCACTATTAAAGGTAGATGGCTATGGAAATTTTGCTGTTATTTTGGTGCTTTTAGCGAGTATGGCTGTTAGTTTGTTAAGCTCAAAGTGGTTAACAAATAGCCTTGAGGTGCATGACGAATATTTTGTCTTAATACAATTGGTTGTATTAGGTGCTGGCATTTTAGTGATGAGCGACCATTTTGCCGCCTTATTTTTAGGCTTCGAATTACTAAGTATCGCGCTAGTTGGTTTAGTGGGTTATGGCAAAAACTGTCAGTTTAGTGTTGAATCTTCATTTAAATACCTAATTTTAAGCGCCAGTGCCTCAAGCTTTATGCTGCTTGGCATTGCTTTTATTTATAGCCAAACGGGCTCATTAAGTTTTGCACCTGCCAATATTGATAGCGATTATGGGCTATTTTATCAAGCGGGCATGTTGCTTTTCTTGGTAGGAATTGCTTTTAAGTTGTCGTTAGCGCCATTTCATTTTTGGACGCCAGATGTTTATCAAGGCTCACCAGTACCAATAACTTTGTTGTTAGCTTCAGTTTCAAAAGTTGCGATGTTTATTGTGTTGATGAAATATTGGTTTAGTCAAAGCTATATATTTTCAGAACATAATGGCGGCGAAAAAATGTTATTAATTATCAGTTTATTGGCCATTACTTCTATGTTGGTGGGTAATGCTTTAGCACTGAAACAGCAAAACATTAAGCGTTTATTGGCATATTCTTCAATTGCACATATAGGTTATTTATTAATTGTGCTGCTAATTGTTTCACCACAAAGCATTGAACTAGCTTGGCAAGGTGCACTGTTTTATTTGTCAGCTTATGTGTTAGCAACAATATCCATTTTCACTGCACTGGTGCTAACACAGGCTAAAAATGATAGTGCAATGATGCAAATAAAAGATTGGCAAGGATTATTTTGGCAGCACCGTTCATTGGCTTTACTTATTATTGTTGCGGTGCTTAGTTTGGCGGGTATTCCTCTCACCATGGGCTTTATTGGTAAGTTTTATCTGCTTAATATTGCAGTACAGGCGCAACAGTGGTGGCTAATTGGTGCGTTAATCATTGGCAGTGGCATTGGGTTATTTTATTATCTAAATATTATTTTTATCGTCTTTCATACTGGTCAAGAGACAAACAGTAATAGCAAGGAGCATATATTGCCTTTACCGGCACTAAAATTTATGCAGAAACTTACGGTTATCACGCTTATATTTCTGGGTGTTTTTTGGGGGGTATTGCCTGATACCTTAAGTGAATTGTTCGCTGTTAAGTAAGTTTAACCATTTTTAAAAAAATGCAGGGAGTTTTTTTACTTGTTGTTTCGCCTAGTTTGTGTATAATGCGCGCCTCGGTGAAGGGATGTTGGTTTTTTCAACAAAACCACAATAAACGCCTAATATTTAATTAGGTAGCTGCTTATTTATAGTTAGTGAATAACATAATAAATAAGCCCATCGAAAAATGAGTAGGGGTTTTCCGCCCAATAGACTTGCCCAGCTGAACATTTCGTTTTCAGCAGAAATATAGCGTGATAATACGCTATGCGCTTTAAGTCTTCCTGGTGGTTTCCTCGTATGATGTACGCAGGTTAAAGACTTAGCAATTTAAAATTTAGACCGTTCAATCAGCTTCCGTGATCATAGTTGCGTATGAAGGTGAACCTCTTTTGTCAAAAAATTTAAAGCTGCGAGCTATACCTGCCTCGAGAAGATGACATATTAAATGACTGATCAAATTAACACTCAAAGCAACGATGAAGTTGGCTTTGATTCTTTAGGCTTACCTGAAAATTTATTAACGGCTATAACTAATATTGGTTTTAGCTCAGCTACCGCTATTCAAGCACAAACCATTCCGCCGTTGTTAGCAGGCAAGGATGTTTTAGGTGAAGCACAAACAGGTACAGGTAAAACTGCAGCCTTTGGTTTACCCGCTTTAGCAAAAATTGATACTTCTATCAAAAAACCACAACTAATGGTGTTAGCACCAACGCGTGAATTGGCTATGCAAGTGGCTGAGGCAATCGAATCTTTCGGTAAAGACATGAAAGGTTTACGTGTTGCTACATTGTACGGTGGTCAATCTTATGGTCCACAATTTCAACAGTTAGAACGTGGTGCACAAGTTGTTGTGGGTACGCCAGGTCGCCTAATGGATCACTTACGTCGTAAGAGCCTAAAATTAGCTGATTTAAGAGTATGCGTACTTGATGAAGCTGACGAAATGTTAAACATGGGCTTTTTAGAAGATATTCAATGGATTTTGGATCATTTACCAAAAACTACGCAAATGTGCTTGTTTTCTGCAACTATGCCGCCAGCCATTCGTAAAATTGCTAATCGTTTCTTAAAAGATCCTGAGCACATTAAAATAGCCGCCGTTAAACAAGCAAAAGCTAATATTACTCAATATGCATGGAAAGTAGGTGGCATTACTAAAATGACCGCTTTAGAGCGTATTGCTGAAATTGTAGATTATGATGCCATGATTATTTTTGTGCGTACTCGTAATGATACTGTTGATGTTGCTGAAAAATTAGAACGTGCTGGATACCCGGCATTAGCACTTAATGGTGATTTGAACCAAGCACAACGTGAGCGTTGTATTGATCAAATGAAATCAGGTAAATCATCTATTTTAGTAGCAACCGATGTTGTTGCTCGTGGCTTAGATATTCCGCGTATTTCATTAGTTATTAACTATGACTTACCGGGTGATAACGAAGCTTATGTGCATCGTATTGGCCGTACAGGTCGTGCTGGTCGTGAAGGCATGTCAATTGCTTTTGTTCGCCCACGTGAAATGTATTCAATACGTCACTATGAACGCTTAACATCTGGCACAGTGAATATGTATGAATTACCAAACATTGAAGAACTTGGTAAAAAACGTATTGAACGTGCTCGTGATGAAATAGCCGGTATTGTTGCCGCAAAAGATTTAACTAGCATGCGCGAAATTATTGAAGCGATGGCGAGTGAGTCTGAACTGTCTATGGTTGATTTAGCTGCCGCGTTGTTATTCCAAAAACAACTTAAGCAACCATTACAACCAAAAGAAGATCCTAAGCCGCGTCGTGATTCTCGTGAAAGAGATAGCCGTGAGCGTAATGGCCGTGATCGTAATGATCGCGGTAGAGATTCTCGTCGTGACTCTCGTGCAGATAGCCGAGGTGATAGAAATGGTCAACGTGGTTCTCGTGATGACAAACCACGTAAAGCGAAAGTAAATCGTAATGATGTCGATTGGCAGACTTACCGCCTAGAAGTGGGTAAAGAGCATGGTGCTCGTCCAGGTGATATTGTTGGCGCTATTGCCAATGAAATATCATTAGACAGTAGTTATATCGGTGCTATTAACTTGCATGAAAAACACAGCTTTGTACAGTTACCTAAAGGTATTCCTGCTGATTTATTTAAGCAGTTAAAAGGTGTGCGTGTACGTCGTCAACCACTTGCAATTACAGCCTCTGATGAGCAAGTTGCTAGCCAACGTCCTCGTCGTAGTGAGCGTCCAGCACGTAATAACTAATCATTGTGTTGAATTGACCAATAAAAAAGACGCTTTTTAGCGTCTTTTTTTTAACCTTAATAAGGGCGTGCATTATCATTTTTGAAATAACACCGACTTTTTATTAGTATTTTTGAGCTACGCCACTATAAAATCAATTTTGTCGTATTTTTTACCTAAAGTTGCAGGCTGCATATTTTAGAATTCACTGAAGCTAAGTGAAACCATTAATACAGTAAGCAGCTCATAATGACAGAAATACCTTCAATAAACTGACAATAATACTGACTACTGCAAAGTGATGTTCAATGAATCTGCTTTAAAAAACACCTTGTTGGCTCGCCGTTTTTTATAATGTAAACAAAAGAATACAGGTCTCTGCCAATGCTTATCTAGTCTGTCTAGCCTTAAACTATTTTTCGTCATTTTATCTCGTACATTTTCATTTACATATCCGCTTTAAGCTCTGTTTGTATTGGGCTTTCGCTTAAGCGAATTCCTCTAGATAATGACGTTATACCATTAATAAAGTTGATAACGCGCTTAATAATATTGAGTGTGATAATTTCAGAAAAAGAGATAGAGATATGACTGATTCAAATAAAAACCCACTAAAACTATGCGGCATAGAGTTTACTGAATATGCTAGCCCTGATTCCGATTATATGGAAAAGGCTTTTTATGGTTTTGGTTTTTCAAAAACTAAAAAGTTTAAGGGTCGTGATATTGATTACTTTAACCAAAACGACATTCACTTTTTACTTAATCGAGAAACAACGGGGTTTTCAAAAGAATTTGCTAAAAGTCACGGGCCTGCTATTTGCTCTATGGGTTGGCGTGTTGAAGATGCAAACTTTGCTTTTGAAGAAGCGATTAAGCGTGGTGCTAAATCAGCAGAAAATGCAGAAAATAAATTACCTTATCCAGCCATTTTCGGTATTGGTGATAGTTTAATTTACTTTATTGAACACTTTGCACCTGATCAGGGAAATGAAGGTAAAAATAAAGGCGTTATTTATGATACTGACTTTGTTGCTCATGATACGCCGGTGAATGTTGCTGATAAGGGCTTTTTAGCGGTAGATCACTTAACGAACAATGTTTATCAAGGCACTATGCACAAGTGGGCTGATTTTTATAAAGACGTGTTTGGCTTTACTGAAGTACGTTATTTTGACATTAAAGGTGTTAAAACAGCTTTAATTTCTTATGCACTACAATCACCTTGCGGAAAATTTTGTATCCCTATCAATGAAGGTAAAGGCAGTAAAGACAATCAAATTGATGAGTATTTAACTGAATATAATGGTCCTGGTGTTCAGCATTTAGCATTTATCACCGATGATTTAGTTGGCTCTTTAGATAAGTTAGACCGAGATATTGTTGACACGCTTAATATAGTACCTGAATATTATGATGAAATTTTTGATCGCGTACCTTGGGTTAAAGAAGATAAAGATAAAATTAGAGAGCATCAAATTTTAGTGGATAGCCAAGCTGAAAATGCTTATTTATTGCAAATATTCACTAAAAACTTATTTGGACCTATTTTTATTGAAATGATCCAAAGAGTAAACGATCAAGGCTTTGGTGAAGGTAATTTCTCAACGTTATTTAAGTCTATTGAACTAAACCAAATGGAGCGTGGTGTACTTTAACTTTAAGTTGATAATTATCTGTTGGTAGTTACGAGCTGATAACTATTAGTTGAGCGTTATGAGTTACGAAAGCGGTTTGCTAAGCACGTTTGTTTAGCAATTCGCGACCGTAACTTTTTTGTTTATTGGTTACTATTAACTGATACATCTAAGTCTTTTAAAATACCATCATGTATGTTGTACACTAAGCCATGTACGGTTACATTTTGTTTAGCCAACCAAGCATTACGAAGTACCGTGGTGTTACAAACGTTTGCTACCTGCTCAATAACATTCAATTCACAAAACAGATTCATTCGTTCTGTTTCATCTATAACCGCGTCTAATTTTTGTTGGTTGAAACGATAGACGTCTTGGATATGTCGTAGCCAATTATCGATTAAGCCATGACTTTCATTGTGAAAAGCCGCATTGACGCCACCACAGCAGTAATGACCACAGACAATAATGTCTTTTACTTTCAAAATATCGACAGCAAATTGTATTACGGACAAGCAATTAAGATCAGTATGAATGACTTGATTGGCAATATTGCGGTGCACAAAAACTTCACCAGGTTGCATACCCAATAATTCATTGGCGGGTACGCGTGAGTCTGAACAGCCTATCCATAAATATTGTGGCGACTGCTGCTCAGAGAGATTTTTGAAAAAATTAGGGTTTTCTGCGGTGATTTTATCTGCCCACTGTTTATTGTTTTCAAATAAATGCTTTATTGTGCTCATGATTTTGACCTAGATGATAACGATTATCACACTGTGATTGAGATAATTAAATGACATTTTATGTCAAGATAAACATTAGTAAAAGTAAAATATGCTATTACTTGTAAATTAATTCTTGGTTATAATAATTAAAATTTAATTGACAGTAAATAAGTATTCTTATGGCAAGTGCAGCGGCAATTCATATTTTGGTTAAAACTGAAAAACAAGCGTTAGAACTAAAGGTTAAGTTAGATAAAGGGGCAGATTTTGCTCAGTTAGCAAGAAAGTTTTCTATTTGCCCGTCAAAGAAAAAGGGTGGTGATTTAGGTGAGTTTCGTCGTGGGCAAATGGTGAAAGCTTTTGATGATGTTGTTTTTAAAAAAGAGTTATTAAAAGTACATGGGCCGATAAAAACTAAATTCGGTTATCATTTGATTAAAACGCTTTATCGACATTAAAAAATCGACATTAAAAGTATCGTCACTAAAGTCAGGTAATTAAACATTACTCGTCGGAGTCTTCGTCATCTAATGCTTGATTACGTTGTTTAATTTTTTCTAGCTGCTCAGGAGTTAAATTAAATTTTTTTGCTGATTTTTTTAACAACAAAACACCGCCAATAATCATTCCTAATGCTAAAACCGTGACAATAATTGCCATAAATGATCTCCATCCTGTTTTGATGTTTTTGTATTACTTTGATTCAAATAACAATAGCTAAATTATTTGTTTACAGGTAAGTTATTGTAACAAAGTTGAAAAACATTATAACTCTTTTCGGATAAAGCTATGAATAATCGTTTAGGTATTAAACTGCTTACACCACTATTGGTTGTCGGCATTACTTTTATGTTAGCACTCTTATTTGCTCCCGATAGTTTGAGTAAATATAATGTTTTAGCGATAATTTTTATGCTGGTATCGATACAAGTCATAGCAAGCTATTTATTTTCTTCAAAACGCTTAACTCAACGAATAAGTGCTCTTAAAAGTTATTTAGAACAAGTGGTCAGCACTGAACAAGCACCATCGAAACCTTTAAGTGATACTAGTGGCGATGATCTTGGGGAGGTTATTAACGAGTTAAGTGGTTTTGTTATCGGTTTAGCCGATGTCATTAGTGAAATTCGCAGTGAATCTGAAATGCTTAGTCAAGGCTCGAATAGCCTAGCTGAGCAAATGAAAGAGTCTGTAGGCTCTGTGAATGAGTCTGTCAACCAAGTGGAGCAGATGGCACAATCAATAGAAAATGTGGCCAGTACGTCAGCTGCTTTATCAGATAGTGCTATGCAGGTGAGCGAAACAACCAGTGTGGTGATGAGCACCTTAAATCATGGTGTAGAATCTTCTAATACCAGTCAAAAAACTATCACCTCTTTTGCCAGTGAAGTTGAAAGTATGGCTAATGATTTAGCGCTCTTACAAGAAGAGAGTGCTCGTATTGGCTCGGTATTAGATGTGATACGAGGCATTGCGGATCAAACCAATTTATTGGCGTTGAATGCCGCTATTGAAGCGGCGCGTGCCGGAGAGCAAGGTCGCGGTTTTGCTGTTGTTGCAGATGAAGTACGGGCGTTAGCCCACCGAACACAAGAGGCAACGGTGGAAATTCAATCTATGGTTGAAGGCTTGCAAGCTAAAACATCAAATGCTGTTGCGGCAGTCTCTAGAGGGCAGGGCTTATCAGAAACTAGTTTGTCTCAGTCTGCTGAGGTTGTTGCTGCCCTTGAGCAAATAGGATTAGCGTTTCAAGAAGTTGACACCTTAACATCTCAAATTGCTAATGGCACACAAGAACAACAAAGTGCTACGGCGTCAATTAATGATAATATGATGGTAGTGGTCTCTTTAAGTAGAGAAATCAATGCGGGTTTAGCTGCCGTTGCTGATCATGCCCAACAGCAGCAACAAACGTCGGCTGATGTTGATGTCACGCTAAATAGAATTTGTGTTTAGTGTTTAGTGTTTTTATGTTTGCGTGTCTTGATCTCTTTGTTTAGCTAACAATTGCAATTGTCGAGATTGCTCATGCAAACTAGTACGAACAAGCACTTCTCTGTCGTCTTCACGAATAAAATGAAAAATGGTTTTATGATGATTACCATCTTCTTTTTTTGTTATCTCAATGACTTCACCGTAACAATAAACGGCACAACTTTCGGCTAACAAAAAAACCTTCATTTCTATTAGTTGACCAACTTCAAAGGTGTTATCAGCGACAAATAGTAGCCCGCCACCACCAAATTTAACCCCTTGATAGCGATGTTGCTCTTCGTCTTGTTGGCTTAAAATATAGCCCATCAATAAATTTATTTTTTCACTTTGATGATTTAAAAAATCAACGAGTTGGCTGGCTACCCCAGATAAACCCTGCAAAGGACGCAGTGCCGCTTGATCTATGGTCGTTATTTCACTCGCCATTTTAAAAGGGGCGGGCATAGCGGCTATAAATTGTTCAAAATTGGTCACTTTGTTGGCATCAACGGGTAATATATTGATGCTAAATTCATGACTGATAGAAAAAAATTCATGATATTTTGTTAGTTTTTGCTCAATAGTTTCTTTATTAGTCGTCATTTTTACCTTTGCGTTACATCACTGGATGAAAAATCATTAATAACAAATTTATAGCAGATAATGGCCAATCAAAACACTTTTTTTATTTTTACATTTAACTATAGCGTTAAATAGTTGTGGCTGTGTTAAGCTGGTTTCTACTAGTCATCATGAAAAATTTTCAAGAATAATATCAAATGTTTCAACCCATTAGTTTATTCATTGGTTTACGCTATAGCCGCAGTAAAAATCGCACTGGTTTTATCTCTTTTATCACTTTTTTCTCTACGGTCGGCATCTTGCTTGGTGTTGCCTCATTAATTACCGTGGTCTCTGTGATGAATGGTTTTGAAGGGGAGTTAAAGAAAAGAATCTTAGGTATTGTCCCTCATGTCGTTGTGACCAGTAACTCTGCTACAGGGCAGGGTAAATTGCCACAATGGCGAAAAATAAGAGCGCAGTTGTTAGCACAAAATCATGTTAAACAAGTTACCCCTTTTCTAAGTAGTGAGGCGCTTATTCAATCTCCTGATAATTTACAGGGAGTGCTGCTGCAAGGTATTATCCCCGAGTTTGAGCAAGAAAACATTATTAGTGAATACATGGTTGCCGGCTCTTTATCAAGTTTGTCTGAGCAAGCGTATGCCATAGTTTTAGGTCGCTCATTGGCTAATCAATTGAAAATATCTTTAAATGACACTATCCGCATTGTCTTACCTAATAAAACCATCTTTACCCCTATGGGGCGTATTCCTGTGCAACGTACTTTTACCGTTACGGGTATTTTTGATGTTGGCTCACAAGTTGATGATGCTATGGTCTATGTGCATAGTAACTACGGCGCTAAATTATTAAGACGCAAAGGCGATGGTATTGGGCAGTTACGCTTGTATTTAGATGATGCCTTTAATGCTAATACGGTAGTACAAGAATTGATGCAAAGCACCCGCCTAAAAGCAAGCGCTGATAGCAAGCAAGAGTTAGCCTATACCACTTGGAATGACAGTCAAGGGGCACTTTTTTCTGCCGTAAATATGGAGAAAAAAATGATGTGGCTAATGCTGAGTTTAATTGTTGCTGTCGCCGCCTTTAACATTGTTTCAGCCCTCGTTATGGTGGTCGTTGAAAAGCAAGGTGAAATAGGTATTTTACAAACCTTAGGCTTATCGAAAATGGGCGTGGTTAAAATATTTATTACTCAAGGCATGGTGAATGGTTTTTGGGGAGTTAGTTTGGGTAGTCTTTTAGGTGTGTTATTAAGCCAATATTTAAACGGTTTTCTTGCTTTTTTCGGCGTTAATATTTTCGGTGCTGGTTATGCTATGCAGCAATTACCTATGCAATTAGACATGATGAATGTCATTGTTATTGCCGTCTCTGCACTAGTCATGAGTTTTATAGCAACATTATATCCAGCTTTTCAAGCATCAAATACTCAACCGGCAGAGGTATTACGTAATGAGTAAGGTTTTACATTGTAGTCAATTATCTAAGTCATATTTTCAAGGCAAAATAGCAACACCGGTATTAGATAAGTTGGAATTGAGTGTAGAAAAAGGTGAGTTGTTAGCCATTATTGGTAGCTCAGGCTGTGGTAAAAGCACTTTTTTACACCTTGCAGGTGCTTTAGATTTACCTAGCTCAGGCGAAGTTTTTATTAATGGCACCAATATTTTAACGTTATCAGACAAGCAAAGAGCGGCTTTTCGTAATCAACATATTGGCTTTATTTATCAATTTCATCACTTAATGATGGAATTTACCGCGCTTGAAAATGTTGCTATGCCATTGATGATCCGTGGTGATAGTCCTAAACAAGCAATGAAAGCAGCCAGTGAAGTGTTAGCGCAGGTAGGCTTAGCGCACCGTAGTGGCCATCGACCTAGTGAATTATCTGGTGGTGAGCGGCAACGAACCGCCATTGCACGGGCATTAGTCACTAAACCTGCGCTTATTTTAGCCGATGAGCCGACGGGGAATTTAGATGGCGACACCGCCGAGCAAATCTATCAACTCATTAGGGCACTAAATGAAAACGTGCAAACTAGTTTTGTGGTGGTCACTCATGACATTGCCTTAGCAATGCGTATGGACAGACAACTGAAACTTGATCACGGTAAATTAGCACCATTTATACCTGCTCAAGCTTATATTGACACCAGTGTTGAGCAAAATACAGATGGTAACTCTGCTAAAGAGCAACAAAGCACGCATGTTTAAGCCTTTAAGTGTTTTTTTAGCACTACGTTATGTGCGCAGTCGACATGGCAATGGCTTTGCTAGTTTTATTTCTGCTTCCTCAACCATTGGCATCGCGTTAGGCACTTTAGTACTTATTGTTGCTCTAAGTACCATGAATGGTTTCGAGCGTGAGTTAGCACAAAGACTACTGTCTATTGTGCCCCATGCTGAATTAATGTCGGTGAATAAACCCATTAGTAATTGGCCTGCTAGTGTTAAGCAAGTACAAGCAAACCAGCAAATTGTTGCCGCCGCTCCTGTTATTAGCCTAACGGGCATGATGCAACATAAAACTCGCTTAAAAGCTTTAGAAATTAGAGGTGTTGAAGCTAATCTTGAAACACTCGTGTCAGACATTGAACGCTATATTATTGCAGGTAGTTGGCAAGCACTTGCTAAAACAGGTGTTAAGCAACAAGCTCAAGGGATCATTATTGGTGCCGGCGTAGCCAAAAAACTGTCGGTAAAGCTGGGGGATACTGTGCAATTGTTACTGCCTTCGTCATCGGCTTCTTTATCAAAAGCTACCGGGGGTAGTGATAGTCAGCAAATTTTTGCAGCGCCGATCAAGCGTCATGTGCAAATAGTGGCTATTTTCAAATTTGGCGGCACTATCGATGAAACCTTAGCCTATATCTCTTTAGAGCAAGCGTCAGAAATTAAAGGCTATCAGGCGGGTGAGGCGCAAGGTATTCGATTAAAAGTTAATGATGTGTTTGCCGCGCCCAATATTGCCAGAGAAGTAGCTTACAACTTCAATCACTACGTTTATATTATGGATTGGACTCGCAGCCAAGGGCATTTGTTTAATGATATTCAATTAGTACGCATGGTGATGTTTATTGTGTTGGTGTTAGTGATTGCCGTAGCAAGTTTTAATATTGTCTCTACTTTGATCATGGCAGTGAATGAAAAACAAGGCGACATTGCGATTTTAAAAACCATGGGGACACCTGCCAGCGTTATTATGCTAACTTTTATTTATCAGGGCTTAGTGAATGGTATTTTAGGCAGTTTAATAGGTGGTTTACTCGGTGTTTATTTAGCTGAAAACCTTGCCGCGATAGTGATGTTTTTTGAGCAACTGTTTGCTATGCAGTTATTATCTGCCGATGTTTATTTTATCGACCATATTCCCAGTCAATTAATTATGTCTGATGTTTATATCACCGTGATTACCGCACTTATTATGTCTTTGTTAGCGACTATTTACCCGGCATGGCGCGCAACTAAAGTTGAACCTGCACAAGTGTTAGGGCAATTGTAGCGCTGAGCTGTCATTAACTAATAGGCAAGGAATAGGCAAGGAATAGGCAAGGAATAGGCAAAAAACAGACAAAAAAAAGCCCGCAAAAATTTTGCGGGCCAACTTAAATTTCAAGTTGATAGAAGGAAGTCTTTTTCAAAGAGAAAGCTTCGAGAAACATGTCAGAGAGAAAAGATAACAACAGTATCTAATCAAAAGTTTTCTGGATAAAGATGTTTCTACGGGGAGAGTAAATTCATCGGTGCACTAGCTTTAGAAGCTAAACCAGAAAACAAAGCTAGTTTAGGCGCTGATAGCTTTTTTGACAAACTAAAAAAAATACCTTTTCGCATTAGAAAAACTAATGTATTTGTTTGAGGGCTTTAGTGTGAAGTTATGTGAGTAATTATGCACTGAAGCTTTTCTATAATGGTTTTTCTTTTTAGTTTGTTATATGAATATTTTATCGGTAAATAAATGGTTTAACGATTAGTTATTCTTACTGTTTGTTCAGTTAAGTTTTTATGAATGATTTATTTTTTGTAGCAAAGTGTAATTATTATCTTCAACGCCTTGTTTGTCTGTTAGGTTATCTATTATTATAGATTCACTTTTTTTATTCGTTTAAATTACTGCTGTAAGTGCCAAAGAAAATGCCAAAGACAAGCCAAGATTACTCTGTAAGAGTTTATTATGAAGACACCGACGCTGGTGGCATCGTTTATTATGCCAATTATTTGAAATTTTTTGAACGGGCAAGAACAGAGTGGTTACGATCACTGGATATAAGCCAAGCAAAGTTTTTAGAACAAAACATAGGTTTTGTGGTCAGAAAGGTTGAAATGAATAATGTTGCTTCGGCAAAGTTAGATGACCTACTTAATGTAAACTCCACTATTGTTACGCTTAAACGCGCCAGTTTAGTTTTTCATCAACAAATAACCAACCAAGCACAACACATAATATGTACTGCAACAGTACAGGTTGCTTGTGTTGATTTTCAAAGTCATAACGGGCAAAGAGCAAAACCTGTGGCTATTCCCGAATCTATATTAGGAGCGTTTAAACGTGTCTGCTGAATTTTCAATTTTTGAACTTGTTTTAGAAGCCAGCTTATTGGTGAAATTTGTTATGTTGGTATTACTTGGCTTTTCTATTGCCTGTTGGGCGATGATTTTTCAACGCCGACAAGCATTAAACCTTGCGAAAATACAACTGAAGCAGTTTGAGGATAAGTTTTGGAGTGGCACTGATTTAAGCAAGTTGTATAGTGAAATTTCAACGAAAAATCAGATACAAGGCATTGAGAGTTTATTTGTTGCTGGTTTTAAAGAATTTGCCCGTTTACGTAAAAGTAAAATTACTGATCCCCATATCATTGTTGATGGTACTCACCGCGCCATGCGTGTGGCATTGTCACGTGAAGTTGATAATTTAGAAGTTCACCTGCCTTTCATGGCTACTGTCGGCTCTATTAGTCCTTATATTGGTTTGTTTGGTACTGTTTGGGGCATCATGAACTCTTTTATTGGTTTAGGCTCGGTGCAGCAAGCAACTTTATCTATGGTAGCACCTGGCATTGCCGAAGCACTTATTGCAACAGCCATGGGTTTATTTGCGGCTATTCCAGCGGTTATGGCATTTAACCGTTTTAGCCATAAAGTTGAAAAACTTGAGAATAGCTACGGTAATTTCATGGAAGAGTTTTCTAGCATATTACAACGTCAATCAGTTATTGAGCCGCAAGCATAATAAAGGGCGAAAATTATGTATCAAAGAGTTAGACGCCGTAAAGTTGCTGAAATCAATGTCGTTCCTTACATTGATGTTATGTTAGTACTACTTATTATTTTTATGGTTACCGCGCCTCTGATTACTCAAGGGGTTAAAGTTGACTTGCCTAAAGCAGAAGCTGAGCCGTTAGATAAAGACACTAAACCGCCGTTGGTCGCCTCTGTAGATGCTCAAGGGCGGTACTATATTACCCTAGGCGCTAATGATAAAGAGCCTTTGTCGGCTGAAGAAGTGGCAACTTTGGTTAAAGCACACTTAGCTGTAAACCCTGACACTCCCGTGGTGGTTAATGGCGATGGTGCGGTCTCTTATGATGCAGTAATCCAATTGATGGTGTTATTGCAAACAGTTGCTGGCGTACCATCGGTGGGCTTAATGACTGATTCAGTGGAGCAATAAGGTGAGTCAGATGTATGATCGCGGCACATTTATTAAGGCTATTTGGTTAAGTGTTGTTTTACATGTAGCGTTAGTGGCCATATTGTTTATCGGGGATTTTAGTACCGAGACTAAACCAAAGAAAAGTTCAGCTGTTGCCGAGCAAGTTAAGCCGATACAAGCCACCGTTGTTGATGCCAATAAATTACAAAAAGCTATCAATAAAATCAAAAAGCAAAAAGCTGATGATAAAGCGGCGGAGAAAAAACACCTTAAAGATATTGAAAAGCGCGCTAATGCAGCAAAAAAACGTCGCGCGAAAGAAGAAGCACGTATTAAGAAATTAGAAAAACAGCGTAAGCAAAAAGAGCAAGAGAAAAAACGAGCAGACAAAGCGGCAAAAGAGTCATCAGCCAAAGCGGCGAAAGCTGAAAAAATAAGAAAACAAAAAGTGCAAGAGCAGCAAAAAGCAGAAGATGCAGCAGCGCAAGCACGCTCCAAACGATTAAAAGCAGAAGCAGCGGCGAAAAAAGCCGATGACGTTCGCAAAAAGCAAATAGCTGAGCGTAAACGTAAAGAGCAAGAAGCGGCAAACAAGGCGGCGGGTGAAAAACTATTAGCAGAGCAAATGGCTGCTGAAATGGCGACTCGAAATAAAGCACGTAAACAACAAATGATGTCGGAAATACAACGTTTCGCTGCGCTTATCACTAATGTGATTGACCAGCGAATGATAAAAGATCGTTCCACTATGGAAGGAAAGTCTTGTAAATTAACGATAAGTCTTGCACCATCGGGCAATGTGCAGTTTGTTACCAATGGCACGGGCGATCGTATTGTTTGTGATGCAGCGAAAAAAGCGATATATAAAGCGGGCATATTACCTGTATCTCAAGATCCTGAAGTCTTTAAAGAAATGAGTAAGATTGATGTTTCGGTAGTGCCAGATTTTTAACTAGTTTAATTAAACCTAAATAGAATAAATAAGTGAACAATGAAAATTAAATTACTCCTTGGACTTTTTATAACCTTACTTTCTACCTCTGCCATGGCAACACTAGAAATAGTGATAACGGGTGGTATTGATAGTGCTCGCCCTATTGCTGTATTACCGTTCCAATGGCAAGGTAGTGGTGAATTACCAGAGCAAATATCAAAAGTGATCAGCGATGATCTATTGCGTAGTGGCAAATTTAGCCCGGTTAAGGCAGATAAGTTTCCTCAATCACCGACATCGGCTGCCAACATAGATTACAGTGCTTGGGCTAGCATAGGTGTGGAAGCCGTGCTGATTGGGCAAATTCAAGAAACTACCTTAGATAAGTATCAAGTTAGCTATCAATTAGTGGATGTTATTCGTGGTCAAATCACGGGTGGTCAAACATCAATGCTGAGTAACGGTGAATTGGTGAAAACCAGAGATCACCTATTAAGTCAAAGTAGTGCGCAAATAGGTAGTAAGCAATTTCGCCGTTATGCTCATACAATCAGTAATGCGGTATACGAGTCATTAACAGGAAGTAAAGGCGCGTTTTTGACCCAAATTGCTTATGTTATTGTTCGTGATCAAGGAAAGTACCCGTATCAACTCGCTTTTGCTGATTATGATGGCTTTAACGAACAAGTATTGTTAAGTTCTAATGAACCGTTAATGTCACCATCATGGCACCCTGACGGCGAGCAACTGGCTTATGTTTCATTTGAAAATCGTCAGGCACAAATTCATACCATGAATATATATACTGGTCAGCGAAAATTGGTCAGTTCTTTTAACGGTATTAATAGTGCACCGAGATTCTCACCAGACGGTAAAAAAATGGCGATGGTGTTATCAAAAGATGGTAACCCCGACTTATATGTAATGACGTTGGCCAGTAAAAAATTACGCCGAGTAACCCGTAACCGAGCCATAGATACTGAACCAAGTTGGTCACCTGACGGTAATTCTTTAGTATTTAGTTCAGAACGGGGTGGTAAACCGCAACTATATCGCGTAAATTTACTCGACGGTAAAGTTAAGCGGTTAACGTTTGATGGTGAAGTGAACCTAGGTGGTTCAGTTACCCCAGATGGTAAACAGCTTATTATGGTTAATAGAACACGTGGTCAGTACCGTCTTGCCAAGCAAGAATTGGACTCAGGTTTATTTCAGGTGTTGACCAAAACTCGTTTAGATGAATCGCCTAGTGTTTCACCCAATGGCGGAATGATAATATACTCAACCTTGCATAATAAAAGACAAGTGCTGGGGTTAGTGTCGGTAGATGGGCGTTTTAAAGCACGTTTACCTGCACTGGATGGGCAAGTGAAATCTCCAGCTTGGTCACCATTTTTGTAGTTATAACAAAAAATACAGTTTTTACTCTTATTTTTGATAAAGCTTGATAAAGCGAGTAAAAACTTAAATGAAAACAATTTTAAATTACTATTTTGCAAATAAGGAAAATAACATGCGCTTGAACAAAACACTTAAAAATGCAGCTATTGCTTTACCACTTTTAGCATTAGCAGCTTGTAGCTCTAATGACAACAGTGATGAGCAAAGCTCTGTTGGTACAAATGCTAACACCGAAGTAACACAACAAGTTGCTGAAGATAGCGTACAAGTTACTGCCGCAAAACGTGCCGCAGAAATTGAAGAGCAAAAACGTCAAGAGCTTGCTAAATTACGTTCTGAACATATTGTTTATTTCGATTTTGATGTATCAGATGTTAGTGACCATTTTGCGGGTGTTTTAGACGCACATGCTAAATTTTTAACCGCTAATACTAACGTTAAAGTATTAATTGAAGGCCATGCGGATGAACGTGGTACGCCTGAGTACAACATTGCCTTAGGTGAGCGTCGTGCTAAAGCCGTAGTGACTTATTTAGAAAATATGGGTGTAGCAACTGAGCAATTATCTGTTGTTAGCTACGGTGAAGAAAAGCCTATGGTTAAAGACCGCTCAGAAGATGCGTTCGCTAAAAACCGTCGTGCTGTTATTGTTTACTAATAGTCTTAGTTATAGATAGGTCAATAAATGAAACTAGCCTTTCCAAACAGAACGGCTTTATTTGGCATTATATTAACTGCTAGCGCACCTGTTGTGCTAGCAGCCCAAGCGCCAGTTATAGACGTTAGTTCATCGAATCAAACCTCACAAGTTACCGGCTCATTAGCCGAACAATTAGCTAGCGTAGAACGCAAGCTAGATTCTCGTAACCGAGCGCAAGTTAATATTCAGCGTCAGCTGGATGACATGCAAACTCAGGTCAATGAATTACGCGGTGTTACTGAGTTACACACGCATCAGCTATCTCAAGTGCTTGAACGTCAGCGAGAGCTTTATCAAGAGCTTGACCGACGTGTAAGCGAGGCATTAAGGCCAGCGCAAGTGCCTGCGGCTATAGCGGTTAACACGACTACAGCCCCACAAAATTACAGTAACGATTTAACTGAAAATGAAGCTTATGACAAAGCGCTTAATCTTGTCCTTAAAGATAAGCGTTACGAAGAAGCTATTCCTGCTTTTCGTCATTTTAATCAAACTTATCCGCAATCGTCTTATGCACCTAATGCCCATTATTGGCTAGGGCAATTATTGTTTAATAAAGGCGAAATAGCGGCAGCAGAGCAAGAGTTTTCTATCGTTGTTGATAAATTTAAAGAAACTAGCAAAAGACCTGATGCCTTATTGAAACTAGCGATGGTAGCTCAACAGCAAAATAATACGGTTAAAGCGGTGAATTTATACCGTCAATTATTGAGTGAATACCCAGATTCAACATCAGCACAATTAGCAAAACCTCGTTTAGAAAGTCTAACACAGTAATGTTTAATTTTTTATTGCCGACAAATGTAGCGCTTTGCTGTGTTTTTAGGCAAACAAAAAAATAATAGTTAAAAAAGTGGAATTTGTTGTTGCACTAAATTTTTATATCAGTATTATATGCGGCGCGTTAAGGCACCAACGTTATCGCAATGTCGGCCGTTAGCTCAGTTGGTAGAGCAGTTGGCTTTTAACCAATTTGTCGAAGGTTCAAATCCTTCACGGCCGACCACTTTTATTTAAAATATGTTTTTGAATATGTTTTTGGATTTAATTGTGTTGTATGAAAGCCAAGGCTTTTAAGCAGTCAATCCGAGTTGGTCGAAGATTCGAATTCTTCATCGATAACAAATTTTATTTATTGTTTTTTAAACGATAAATTAAATGTAGTAAATTATAAATCTTGAAACGGCCGTTAGCTCAGTTGGTAGAGCAGTTGGCTTTTAACCAATTTGTCGAAGGTTCAAATCCTTCACGGCCGACCAATTCAAGAAATTATAATAGTCAGTAAAACTAGAAACGGCCGTTAGCTCAGTTGGTAGAGCAGTTGGCTTTTAACCAATTTGTCGAAGGTTCAAATCCTTCACGGCCGACCACTTCTAGTCATCGCTACAAATAAAGAGCTAAGGCTTTTAACCCGTTAATCCGAGTTAGTCGAAGGTTCAAATTCTTCACGGCCGACCACTTCTAGTCATCGCTATAGAACAAAAAACAACCAAGGCTTTTAACCAGTTCATCCGAGTTAGTCGAAGGTTCAAATCCTTCACGGCCGACCACTTCTAGTCATCGCTACAAATAAAAAGCCAAGGTTTTTAACCAGTTCATCCAAGTTAGTCGAAGGTTCACGGCCGACCATTTCTAGTAATAACTATCAGAACAACTATTCCCTCCTGTATATTTTCATTTAGAACAGTTTTTTATCTCGTCATGTTTAGCGTTGCTTTCGTACCAAGCATTCTATAGTACACATTTATTGTCCATTACTTTATAATCACCGCGTTTAAATACATTTCGTTACCCTGAGATACAGAGATAAAAAATGAGCCAATCTAATGCCGCTGTTGATTTTGACTTTCAATTTCCAGCTAAACCAGCACTATTGAGTGTTGATGAAAAATCGCAATACATAGCAAAAATAAAAGCGCTGTTAATTGAAAAAAATGCCGTATTAGTGGCTCACTACTATACTGACCCTGAAATTCAAGCATTGGCTGAAGAAACCGGTGGCTGTGTTGCTGACTCATTAGAAATGGCACGTTTTGGTAATCAGCACCCAGCAGATACATTGATCGTCGCGGGTGTGAAATTTATGGGTGAAACGGCAAAAATATTAACGCCTGAAAAAACCGTATTAATGCCTGAACTTGAAGCAACTTGCTCGCTTGATTTAGGTTGTCCTATTGAAGAATTCTCTGCGTTTTGTGATCAACACCCAGATCATACCGTTGTTGTTTATGCTAATACCTCAGCAGCCGTTAAAGCGCGTGCCGATTGGGTGGTAACGTCAAGCATAGCCTTAGAAATTGTTGATATGCTTGAGAGTGAAGGTAAGCCTATTTTATGGGGGCCAGATCGTCATTTGGGCGCTTATATTGAAAAGGAAACCGGCGCAGAAATGCTAATGTGGCAAGGGGCTTGTATCGTTCATGATGAATTTAAAGCCAAAGCCTTACACGATTTAAAAATTCAATATCCAGAAGCGGCTGTATTGGTTCATCCAGAATCACCCGCTAATGTGGTAGCAATGGCTGATGCGGTTGGCTCAACGAGTCAATTGATAAAAGCTAGCCAAGAAATGCCTAATCAACATTTTATTGTTGCTACCGATAAAGGTATTTTCTACAAGATGGAACAAGCTAGCCCTAATAAAACCTTTGTTGCCGCGCCAACGGGTGGCAACGGCGCAACTTGTCGTAGTTGTGCTAATTGCCCTTGGATGGCAATGAACGGCTTGAAATCTATCGCTGACGCGTTAGAAAGCCCATTAGGTAAAGAAATTTTTGTTGATGAACAACTTGCGGCAAGAGCCTTAATTCCATTGCATAGAATGTTAAGTTTTGCTGCAGAAAATAAGTTAAAAGTTAAAGGCAATGCTTAAGTAAGTTAAATAGCTTCTATTTTAAGCAATAGCTTGGTTTTATTAACTTATTATTTATTTAGACTTGCGTGTTATGGGCTTTTTCTCTACCATAGCGCAGCTTTAAAATTAAAGTAAAATGGTGAGCTGGCTGAGTGGCTGAAGGCGCACGCCTGGAAAGTGTGTTTAGGTTTATCCCTAACGAGAGTTCGAATCTCTCGCTCACCGCCATATTCTGTAAAACCCCTTGAAAAACAACTGTTTACAAGTCTGTTTTTTGAGGGTTTTTCAACTTAGCCACATAACTTAGTCACAAAAGGCAAAGTTATGGTTCGGTTACCTCAATATCTATATAAATATCCTCATTCCAATAATTTTTATTTCAAAATTCGCATACCAAATCAATTAATACAGAAATACTCTCTTGTAAATCCGTTTTTTATCAGTAGTCTAAGAACTTCAAACAAAAATAATGCGCAACGCTTGGCATTAATTATTAAGTCCAATTTTGATAAGGAACTCAGTTGTATGGATTATGATTATTCGGAAGCACTTCAAGATCTTCAAGAATTCAGAGAAGCCCAATATGAACAAAACAAGACAGGTGATAAGTGGGATTTTAGAGCCTATCTAAAAAGTCGTTTTAATGAGTATCTTTCTTGGGGTAAGCAAATGATAATTGCTGAAACGTCACTTACAGATAATCTTTCAGAACTTAAAGAAGTATCACCACAAGAAAACGCCTTATTTAGCCAGTATTTACAGTCTTCGATTGATAACAATGATATGGCTAAGAGTATCGATTTAATTGCTAATAAAGGCTATTTACTTAGCTATTTAGAAGATTACCAAGAATTCACTCGTTCAACACTCTTCCAACGAGCAAACAAGCCCCAAAATATAAATATTCCTTTTTCACAATCTACCGCCCCCGAAAAAGACTTTGCTGAGACAGGTTTTGGGGTGGATTACTTTCGAGCATACCCGTTTGAAATTTATGCAGAAGAACCTGACGCAGAGGCTGTTAAACGCTTTATTGCTCGGCACGCATCCTTAGAGTTTGACTTTAAAAAATCATTGGTGAAAGAGCTCAAAAAATATGAAGAAAGTTACAATTCATTTGATAATAGTGACTTTGAAAAGACTAGCTTATCACCAACACAGCTTAATTCATTTGAACAAATGTTTGATACATTAAATGAAACATTGAAAACGATTCAAGGTTTTAAGGAAAGTGAAGTCTTAAAAGAGAAACAACGCAATGCCGTGCCTATTAAACCAATCGCTGAAAAATTTATGGCAGAAAAAAGTATTTCTACAGAGCCTGATACCGTAAGGCAGTATCAGATAGCATTTAATTTTTTATATACAATTATTGGTGACGATTTCGACTTAACCCTATTTGATAGGAAAAAATCGTTTGAGATAAAAGAAGCGGTTATGGCTAAACAGTCTAATAGTGAAAAAGGATGCAATAAAGAAACTGTTTCAGTTGCCACTATTAATAAGTATTTATCGAATTATGGAACATTTCTAAATTGGTGTTGCTCTCACGATTTTATTAATGAAAAAGGGCTGTTTGAAGACATGAAAATTAAAGAAACGGATAAAAATACAGCTCAACGTAGGTCTTATACGCAGGAAGAAATTAATGCGATTATGACTTATGAGCCAAAAGACAAACGTGAGGCTAAAAATATTCGTAATGATATCTTTTGGTTTCCTAAAATTGCACTGTATACAGGTATGAGGTTAAATGAAATAGCACTTTTAACGGTTGACGACTTTCAAATACAGGATGGTATTGATTTTATCAATTTAACCGATAAAAATTTAAAAACCTCAACGTCTAAGCGTGTTGTTCCTGTTCACTCTAAACTTATTAGCATTGGTCTGTTGGAGTTTGTTAAAAATAAACGTGGGACAGGTGAAAAAATACTGTTTTCACAAATTCGTGAGGGGAAAAGTGAGTCAAGCAAAGACGGTTGGGCTGAGCCTATATCAAAATGGTTTAACCGCACTTTATTACGCAATATTGGCGTAGATAAAACAGAAGAAGCGGCAGGAAATACAATGCTAGACTTTCACGCATTTCGAACCTCATTTGTTTCTATTTTAAAAGTTAAAGGTATTAATGATTATTTAACCAGGCAAATAATTGGACACTCGTCTGTTGACGTTACTTATGATAAATATGGTGCTAAAGCTTCGACCAAAATGTCATCTTTGAAAGGTGTAATTGAGGAAGTTGATTATTAGCTATTCTGTAAAATGTAACGGGTTGAAAAATTAAAAGGGTGTATTTCTACACCCTTTATTAATACCAAGTTTAAAAGGTTATTACTTCTTCTTTCTTGGTTTAACAGTTTCAACCACTGTTGTAGCTGGTCTTCTCTTTGCTACTTTTAATGGAATGAATTGACCGTTTTTTGCATCACGTGCGCGTTTGGCTGCTGCCATATTATTTTTCCTTGTGTTCAGTTTTAATTGACAAACAAGTGTAAATAACTATAATTCGCAGTCTCTAAACATTGAAATTATTTTTACTTGATTGCCGTTCTTTGTGAATTTAGCAATTAAATTGAAAAAATATCAATTTAAAATGAAACCACCTTGCAGGGTGGTTTTTTTTTGCCTTTCACAATACATATATTACCACAGTTCAAACAGAAGTAAAAAGTTTAATTCATTAAACCCCTCTAAAAGCCATCAGATTCGATTTTATTTACCATACTATAGTTTATGTTATATATGGCGATACACCTCTTTAAGTTAGCCTTAGGGGCTCTAATTGCTATGAACAGTCTTTATACAGTGCTTTTAGCTTTTGAAAATCGCTTGCGATTTTGGGTTCCAAGGGGTTTACCCTTTGGCAAGTAGGGAGGTTTAAAAAGCGCAGCACATTTAATCCCCCTATCTTGAAAATAAGATCTTTTTTCAATAAAAATTTTGATATAAAAATAGATGTGTTAAGACATTATTATATAGAGCGGATTTATAATAATGATAAAGAATTGGACTGTAAAAACTAAACAGATTTTCGACCACGGCACAAAATTTAAACATAAGAAAAACATTAATAAAAAAACTGGAAAAACCACATATACAAAAATATCGGGGTCAGGTAGAAAAGTTAAGAATGGTTTTTTAAATCACGTTAATTATTTAAAAGATACTAATCGAGCTTCGCATGAACATAGTGTAATTACTGTTTTAGAAAATGGCGCGGCTACTATTTTAAAATCAATTGACGATAGAAGAGTTTTTCGTAAAGAAAATGGTCTTAAAGGGGGAGGAGTAAGTAATTACGCAACTTCTATGATCTTTTCATTACCTACCGATAATGGTTGTGAAAACTAATCTGTCACCGTTAAAAACAATTGCTGGATTTATAAAATAGTCACCTTCTCTTTGTGATCTTGCTATTATTTTATTAATTATTAATTCTTTTAAACCTCGATATAGAACAGGTTTTGATAATTTTTTCTTATGGATTTCGTTAAAATCTTCTACTGTATATTTATCAATAATTATGAGATCTTTGTCTATTGAAGAATTTTGCATTACCCAGCACACGACATTGAATGCTTTTATTCCTGCTGATTTTAAATCA
This sequence comes from Colwellia sp. 39_35_sub15_T18, assembly GCA_002162675.1. Classification (GTDB taxonomy): domain Bacteria; phylum Pseudomonadota; class Gammaproteobacteria; order Enterobacterales; family Alteromonadaceae; genus Colwellia. Next base: position 88,976 of record MAAE01000030.1, read on the forward strand.
AAAGTTAGCGCTATATTCCCAGTAAAAAGTTTTAAAAAACTCTCACTATCAACTAGTTTTTTAGTACTAATATATGTTCCTTTTTTATCTCCTGAGTCCATATCTACTAATGCAACATTATCTTTTTTACCCGTTTTAGATATTCGAATATTTTTATTTCTTACTGAAATTTCTAAATCCTTAACAAATGGATTTATTTTATATCTTGTTAATTTCACTGAACTTTTTTCACTCATAATCATTCCTCTTTTTGGTTGTTATGATTTCAAAATGCCAGTTGAAAATGATTTGTCAAGTGTCAAACGTAAATAATTTTTGAATAGGGAGTAAGTGGGGGAGTTTCATTTTAAATCTAAATAATGAGACGCTTATTATCTAAAAAAATAATGACAGTCTCAAAAATAAAGAAAAAATGAGACTGTTAGTTGTTAGTTTGTATACTGTCAGTATACAAAATAGAAAAATCGATCCTTTAAGAATGGGAGCTGCAAGTAACCCCTTTCTTAAGTCTTATACTAGGATAAGAAAATCTATAATTTTAGATAGTATTCAAATGATATGAGATCTCACAATATAACGAATACATTTTTTAAAAATCAAAGATTGTTTGTAATCGCTTCGCTCTCTGGAACAAGCGGAGCTTGTTTGAAGTGTGTATTTTTCGTTGATTGTTATAAGAAAAAATAAAGGGGCGGTTTTTAAATTGGAAGTGTTCATGTATTCTATATCTTCATATTTTTATTGTTTCTCATAGTATTATGTTTTTTGGAGATTATTTTGACAGGTAAGTTTTTTAATATATTTTGGCCGATTGTGGTGGTAATTATTGGTAGTTACTCAGCTTATTTTTTTAGCCAAGATAAAGTAGAACTACAATACTATTTGACTGAGCCTATTCCCTTGTTACTTAGTAATGGGGAAGTTTTAGAGAGTGTTCAGCAACTAACTGTAATAAATAGCGGTGAAGTAACTATTGAGTCAATAGGAATTAAAATTAAAGGAAAGATTAAAGAAGCAAATTTAATTAAGAACTTTGTTGATGATAAAGTCTCTCAAAGTGTTTCAGATACTTTTTTACAAGCTAAATATTATAAGCTTCCACCTAACTCAAATTTTAGTTATATGACGTGGTTTAATGGATTCGACTACCCCAGTTAAGACATAATAAGCTTAACTGGAGAATCAAATGACAAAACGTAAAAAATATACCAAAGAATTTAAACTTGATGCAA
>MAAE01000047.1 GCA_002162675.1 Colwellia sp. 39_35_sub15_T18
TTTAAAGACAAAACTTGTGACTAGTACTACAGATAAGAAATTTAAGGATACTAATGAAATTTTTACACACCATGGTACGTATTCGTGACGTTGAGGAATCTCTCGACTTTTATATCAACAAACTAGGCTTAATAGAGACCAAACGTAATGAGGTACCAGCAGGTAAGTTTACGCTTATTTTTTTGGCAACAGCAGCAGGTGAAGCTGAAATTGAATTAACCCATAATTGGGACTCTGTAGAAGAATATAGTAGCGGCCGTAATTTTGGCCATTTGGCGTTTGAAGTGGATGACATTTATCAAACGTGTCAGCACCTACAAGATAATGGTGTAGTCATTAACCGCCCACCGCGCTGCGGAAGAATGGCCTTTATAAAGTCACCTGACAATGTCTCTATTGAATTACTGCAAAAAGGTGCCGCTTTAACGCCGCAAGAGCCATGGTTAAGCATGGCTAATACCGGCGTTTGGTAAAGCAGAGTTCACCATTTGGCAAACTCAAACCAGTCATTTATCTCGTTAGCGCGTCTTTAAGCGCTGCTAAACATAAAGCAACATTTTCACTACGTGCTGCATAACCCATTAAGCCAATGCGCCAAGCGCTACCCGAAAACTGGCCTAAACCGGCACCTATTTCTAAGTTATATTCATTTAGCAAGCATTGGCGTACTTTAGCATCGTCAATACCTTGGGGAATATAAACGGCATTAAGTTGTGGCAAACGCTCTTGCTCAGGCACAATAAAGTCTAGTCCTAAATCAGCAAAACCCGCGGCTAATTTATTATGTTGTGCACGGTGGCGTGCCCAACTTTTTTCTAAGCTTTCATTTTGCAACATCACTAACGATTCATGTAAGGCATACAAAGAGTTAACTGGCGCAGTATGATGATAACTACGTTTGCCCTCGCCTGACCAATATTCCATCACTAATGATTGATCTAAAAACCAACTTTGCACTGCTGTTTTTCTATCTTTAATCACTTGTGCTGCTTGCTCACTAAAACTCACCGGAGACAAACCTGGCACACAAGACAAACACTTTTGGCTGCCAGAATAAACAGCGTCTATTCCCCAGTCATCTACTTTCAATTCAACGCCACCTAGCGAAGTAACGGCATCAACTATGGTTAAACAGTTATATTTACGCGCCACTTCACATAACGTTTTGGCATCAGAAAGTGCACCCGTTGACGTTTCGGCATGCACAAAGGCAACAAATTTAGCTTGTGGCGTTTGCTTTAAAGTATCTTCTAATGCTTGAGGGTCTACCGCTCTTCCCCAAGTACCATCAACTACTACCACTTTTGCACCAACACGCTGCACATTTTCAATCATACGAGCGCCAAAAACACCATTGCGACAAACAACAACAGTATCTCCAGGGGTTACAAGGTTAACAAAACAAGCTTCCATACCAGCAGAGCCTGGCGCTGAAATAGCCATGGTATAAGTGTTTTTTGTTTGAAAAGCATATTGCAGTAGCGATTTAACTTCATCCATCATACCAACAAAAGTAGGATCAAGATGACCCACGGTTGGTCTTGCTAATGCTGATAATACTCTTGGGCTTACATCTGAAGGCCCAGGTCCCATTAAGGTTCGCTGTGGTGGTATAAAAGATTGAATAGTCATGATAATCTCGCAGAAAAATAGATGAATTTAATGTTGGCAGCATATCATTAGTTGAAATCATTTACTAAATTAATAGTTTTTATCTCAGCTATTCACTATGAAAATATAACACTAATCCTCTTACTTACTGTTATCATTCTACGATATAAATAAACCAACAATGGCGTACCTTTAATGGCACTCAAAGCAACAATTTATAAAGCCAATATAGAGCTGGCAGACATGGATCGCAATTACTACGATTCATTACAATTGACCTTAGCACAGCACCCCTCTGAAACAGCACAGCGCTTTATGGTGCGTTTAATTTGTTATGTACTCAATGCTCATCAAGACTTGCAGTTTGGCAAAGGCGTTAGTGATGAAGATGAAGCAGCCCTTTGGCAAATAAATTACAGTGATGAAATAGCATTATGGATAGAGCTTGGTCAAATAGATGAAAAACGCATTAAAAAAGCCTGTAACAAAGCAAAACAAGTAAAACTCTATTGTTATGGCTCTAGTGTCGACACTTGGTGGTCTCAATCGCAATCCGCTTTAAGCAAATACACTAAACTTAACATTGAACAGTTTGAGCAAAGCACCACTGATGCCTTAACCAAACTATTAACGAGAACGATGGAATTTCAATGCAGTATTCAAGATGGCCAATTATGGTTAAGCAGTGGTGATGAGTCTTTGCTAATAGAAACCAAAAAATTACAATCAGCAAGTGAATAATTAAGGAAAAACATGTTCAATATCATGTTCAATATCATGTTCAATATAAAGAGCAAACAACTGACAGCACTTATAATTAGCGCTAGTCTCAGTTTAACAACGCTTGCCAATACAACGCCTATTAATACAATGTCTGTTAATAACACAGCGACAATAACACTTGCGCAAGTTACTCAAGACGTAAGTTACCTAGCCAGCGATACCCTTAATGGCCGTGGTAATTTTTCTACTGACATCCACCAAGCAGCTGATTATATAGCCAAACGTTTTAAAGAAGCAGGGCTATCCCCCGTTGCTGGCAATGATGGTTTCTATCAAGAATATGCCGTGCAACAGATCCACCCAAAAACACTTGAACTGCATATTAATGGCCAATCAATCGCAACAGAAAAGCTAGCTTTTGCCAGCACTGTTGAAAACTTTACTTGGACTATGCCTGATACTAAAAAGCAGCCTTCCTCAGTTAAGGTACATAGCATTGGTAAAAAAGACGATATGCGAGCAGCGTTAAGTGAATTAAATAATCAAGGTGGTCAACACCTAGTATTATTACACTCGGCACATAAGGATATATTCCAACGCTATCAGCATTATTTTGCCCAAGGTTTGACAAAACTTGCTAGCAGTGAGACTAACTCCCAACAAGGCGGCACTATTGTTATTGCCTTAACCGACACCTCTACTGAACAACTAAACAGCTTTTCAGTTATCGCCACTAGCACAATTAGCATCAGCAAACTAACTAATGTGGTTGCTATGTTGCCTGGCACAACAAAGGCAGATGAAATTGTACTCTACAGTGCCCATTACGACCATTTAGGCTCAACAGAAAACACTGGGGCAACTGATACCATTTTTAATGGCGCCGATGATGACGCTTCAGGCACAGCTGCGGTTATTAACTTAGCACAACACTTTGCTCAGCAAGGCAATAATAAAAGAAGCTTATTATTTGCCGCTTTTAGCGCTGAAGAAATTGGTGGCTTTGGTTCACGATACTTTTCTAAACAATTAGATGCTCGCACGATAACAGCCATGATTAATATTGAAATGATAGGTAAGCCATCAAAGTTTGGTGCCGGCACTGTCTGGATGACAGGTATGGAACGCTCTGATTTAGGTGAACAATTAAACGCAGCCTTAATAGGTACTGGCATGAAAATTCACCAAGACCCTTATCCTGAACAAGGACTATTTTATCGCTCAGACAACGCAACATTGGCAAGGCTTGGGGTACCCGCGCATAGTTTTAGTAGTACACAGCTCGACAAAGACCAGCATTACCATCAAGTGAGTGATGACTTAGCGTCTTTAAACTTACCTTCTTTGCATAAAGTGATTAAAGCGTTAGCTATCGCAACTCAACCCTTAGTTGATGGAAAAATAACACCATCACGCATTGATACTAATTTAGTTAAAAAGAAAGGACTTATTTATTAGCTGCCTTTACGGCCTTTTTCTTCAAACGCTCAACTTATTTTTCAAACGTCGACTGAGTTAAAACTAGCCCCCTAATAGCTCCCTCTAACTACTTGCAATAGAATATCAGTCTAGTTCATATCCATTTATAAACTTAAAGCCAGCCTATTATCTTCATCAGAGATAATAGGCTGCTTCAAAGCATAACAATACCCCAATCAGCATGATAACTATATATTATCGTAATGATAAAATATCAATATTATTAATTATTGTTATGAGTCGATAATATCTTTCTCCGTTGAGAGGCAAAAGTCTTAACAAATTAATTAACCAATTTATTTAACTAATTTAATAAAACAAAACCTAACTGGAGAATACCCTTATGTCACACAATACACTTGCAAATACCCCAAAAACTGTTGTTATCACTGGCGCTTATGGCGGCATGGGCATTGATATGGCAAAAGCCTTTATTGCACGTGGTGATAACGTTGTTATTAACGGACGTAATGAAGCTAAATTACAACAAGCCAAACAAAAACTTGATGACGGTAATACTAACCCTAGCGTTGGTCAGGTCATCACAGTAGCGGGTGATATTTCAGACGCTAATACCGGCAAAAAAATAGTTGAAATGGCACTTGAGCACTTTGGCAGTGTTGATGTACTCGTGAACAACGCCGGTCAGTTTTACCCTAAAGCCTTTATTGATAGTACAACAGAAGATTTAGAGCACTTTTTTAATGTCAATCTTAAAGGTACTTACTTGACTACTCAGGCGGCTGTGCGTCAAATGATAAAGCAAGGCAGTGGCTCTGTTATCAATATCGGCACGGTATTGGTTGATTCTGGCTATAGCGTTTTTAAAGCTTCAGCGGCACTCACCAGTAAAGGCGGCATTCATGCGTTAACCATTGCCTTAGCTAGCGAACTGGCTGAGCACCAAATCCGTGTTAACACCATTGCTCCAGGCGTGATTCGTACGCCTTTACAAGGTGATGCCGTCGATAGTCACGCGGGAATACATTTACTAAATCGTGTAGGTGAAGTTGAAGATACCACCAGAGCCACGCTGTATTTGGCTGATGCAAATTTTCAAACGGGCACGGTAGTTAATGTGGACGGTGGTTATGTCGCTGGCCGCTCTTAAGTGGTATTAAAATTTCATAGCGAATAGGCTCGGTGTCTTTTTGTACCGAGCTTAGTAAGCCCTTGGCGATTAAAGAGCTATATAACAGCACGAATAAGTAATCGAAAACGTTTTATTGCCAGCAACACAATTAATTTCAAATTAATCAACGGAGAATTTACATGTCTACTTATATCATTGTCGGATTTACCCCAAAAGATACCGGCTCATTGCAACAATATGGAGCATCTGTGCCTGCCACGTTAGCTAAGTATGCTGGAAAAGTTTTAGCAAAAGGTCCAGTAGAACAACTTCATGGCAAGTCTGCTTTTCAAATGCAAGTTATTCTTAACTTTCCCACCAAAGAGGATGCCTATAACTGGTATCAATCTCCCGAATATCAAGCGCTTATTGAAACACGTAACGCTGGCATGGATTCTCAATTCCAGCTTGTCAGTTAACTAATAAATTAAAAGGAAAATATGATGAACTCTAATACCATAAAACTACACAGACACCCACTTTCAGGCCATAGTCATCGCGCAGAGCTGTTTCTGTCGCTACTTAATAAAGAGGTCGAACTTGTGGAAGTGAATCTTGCCAATGGCGAGCATAAAAGCGAAGCTTTCCTGAAACTTAATCTGCTGGGTCAGCTACCCGTATTACAGGACAAAGACACTGTGATTTCAGATTCAAACGGGATTTTAGTGTATTTGGCTGAAACCTACGATGCAAGTGGTGAGTGGTATCCAAAAAATCCTGTAGTCAGAGCACAAATACAACGCTTTTTATCTATTGCTGCTAATCAAGTTGCTAACGGACCTGCGGCGGCCCGTTTAGTTACTGTATTTGGTTATAATCTGGATCATGAGTTATTAATCGCGAAGGCCAACACATTACTACAAATGTTAGAGCAACATTTTGAAAATAATAACTTTGCAGTAGAAAATAAACCAACCATTGCTGATATAGCATTATATACCTACATAGCCCATGCACCCGAAGGCAATGTATCACTTGCACCTTACGTGAACGTTACCGCTTGGTTAAAACGTATAGAAGCTTTATCTGGCTTTATAGCGATGGCAGCAACCAAAGTTGGTTTAGCTGCTTAAATGGCCAAATTAATAATGATTTTTACTGAACGGACTACTAGTTTATAGCTGATAGTCCGTAGATAAATTAAACTATGCAGGATAACTACAATGGCTCACGATGAAGGCTTAGATGTTGGCTCACTTTTTCATGAGGGAGAAATACGGGTTCAAAAAAAGGCTGGTGTCGAAGGAGACACTGATCTTGGCCGGCGCAACATTCATGACTATATGCCACAACAGCATCGTGAGTTCTATCATCAGCAGTCATTAATTTTTATCGCCGCTCAAGATAAGCAACAGCGGCCTTGGGCCAGTGTTATTGTTGGTAAAAAGGGTTTGCTCAAGACACCGACAGAAAACGAAATGGTAATTTCAGGCTTACCTTTTAGTAATGAACCTATACAGGAAGGTTTAGCTAAAAACGATGCCGTGGGTTTATTAGGTTTAGATTTTGGCAGCAGACGTCGTAACAGAATGAATGGACGTATTAAATCTCGTCTCATTACCACTCACTCACCGGCTATAGGGGAAATAGCTGATTCATTAGTTCGCCGATCGTTAACTATCAGCGTCGATCAAGCCTTTGGTAATTGCCCTAAATATATTCAATCCAGAATAATTTTAGACAATAAAGGCATGACAACAGTAAAAAAACCCCTCTCACCGCTTCAACATAGCCATAAATTTTCTGAGGAACAAAGACAACTTATCGAAGCCGCAGATACTTTTTTTATCGCGACTCAACACTTACCTGATGAGCTATCGACTAAAGAAAAAAACTCATCAAGGGAGCTTTATGGTATTGATATGTCTCATCGTGGAGGAAAACCAGGCTTTATTAAATTCGTCGATAATAACACTATTCAATGGCCTGATTTTAACGGTAATGCTTATTTCAATACCTTAGGAAACCTTCAGCAAGACCCCAGAGCTGGCTTATTATTTTTAGATTTTAAAACCGGCAGTATGCTCAGTGTTACCGGTCATGCTGAAGTTATTTGGGACGGTATAGATATTAACGAATACGAGGGGGCAGAACGCTTGGTAAGGTTTAAGTTAGACGAAGCTGTTTATATCCCCAATGCTTATCCATTGAAATGGTCTACCGTCGATGCTTCGCCTTTTCTTGCAGCCACAGATTCATGGATAGAGCTTGAAAACAGAAGGAAATACAATAAAGAAATTGAAAAAAAAACTAACCAATATCAATCATATAAAGTTGTTAAAGTTCAGGATGAGACAAAAGATATTCGTTCCTTTTATTTAGAGGCAACAAGTAAACAACCCCTTGCACCATTATCATTGCCATTTAAAGCGGGACAGTTCCTCCCTATTAAAATCAAAGCTGCTGATGGTAAAACACATTTTCGCAGTTATAGTTTATCAGACTCCCCAAGCCAAAATCACTATAGGATCAGCGTAAAAAGACTAGTGGGAGATGCTCCAGGTTTAGTCTCCAACTTGTTGCATGAGCAACTACAGGTGGGCTCTTTACTCGAAAGTATGTCACCAAAAGGTGAATTTGTACTCAGTGATAACCAGCGCCCTGTGGTGCTGCTCAGTGCAGGAGTAGGCATTACACCGATGATCAGCATGTTGCAATCAATTATTGAAGATAATGTCAGAACAGGGGCGAATCGATTAATTTATTTTATTTATGGCACTCAACATAGCCAAAACCATGCCTTTCGTGACTTAGTCGATTCAATAGCTAAAACTACACCTTGGCTAAAGGTTGCTTATTGTTATAGTCAACAGAGTGTCGAAAACGAAACTTTTACTCGTCAAAATCAAGATAAAATTCAATATTTTTCGGGGCACGTTAATAAACAAGTGCTGCAACAAATTCTGCCTATTGATGATTATGAGTTTTATTTATGTGGTCCCAGTGAGTTTATGACAGCAACATATCAGCTGCTCACAGAGTTAAATATTACTAAAGAAAGGATCAACTATGAATTTTTTGGACACAGTACTATTTTAAATAACACTTTAGATGAAAATACTTTGCAGGGTGAGGCTACACAAAGCGATAAAACACGGATCAATCAAGATAATACTAAAAGTGCTAAAGCTCCTGTGATAGTGAAATTTACACGTTCTCAAAAAGAAACGGTTTGGAAGCCGGAATTAGGCAGTTTATTAGAGCTAGCAGAGTCAGAAGGACTCAGCCCTGATTTTGGCTGCCGCAATGGCCAGTGTCATGCTTGTATAACAACGATAAAAAAAGGAAAAGTACACCAGTCTGTTGGTTCTGTATCTGACAATGCTGTGTTAATTTGCTGCGCTACGCCTGAATTAGCGCATGAGGCTGAGCTTAAAAATCAGCCTCTGCTACTGGATTTGTAAAAAGAAGGCATAATAAATAGCTTTCAATAATCCCATACTATAGATTTCTAAAGCAGATTTTTGGTTACTGTGAGCATATCCCAAATTGCCGTTGCCACAGTACCTATAGGTTTATCGGTACGACGAATAAGATATTGTTGTGAATTACGTATCTCAAAACTGTCTACATGAACCCGAACCAATTTACCTGATGCCAACTCTTGGGCAATAACATGTTCTGGCATTCCTCCCCACCCCATTCCCGCCATAATAATATCTTTTTTAGCAGCAAAGTCTGTGACATGCCAACGTCTGTTTTGTGGTATCAAATCGAGAGACTGCTTGTCTCGCGACTGGCTGCTGTCGGTGACAATGACTTGCACATAGGGTTTAACATCATTGACTGAATGTATACCCAAGCTTTGTGCTAGAGGGTGGCTATAATGAGCTACCGGAATAATCCTGATACTTTGATAAGGCACCGCTTCCATAATATCCAGATCAATACCTGTTTGAGTAGTAATGACCAGATCAGAACTGTCGTCAAATAACTTTTCTGTAGCACCGCCCATTTGCTCTGTCGCTAAGCGAATTTGAGTTGCGGGATATTTTTGCTCTATGAGTTTTAAGGCTTCAAGCACTGGCGGTAGTGGACAAACGGCATTGATAGCAATAGTCACTAGAGGCTCTTCAAACTTGGATAAGCGTTTAGCAAAACTGGCAAGTTGATGGGTCTTTTGTAATACCTCTAAAGATCGCTCATAGAACACTCGTCCTGAATCTGTAAGTATTGGACGGTAGTTGTCCCTAGAGAATAACGAAATCCCTAACTCCTCTTCGAGTTTTTTAATCATGGCGCTAATCGCAGGTTGTGACTTATAGAGTTTTTCTGCCGCCGCTCGAAAAGTACCTTCTGTTACCACGCTATGTAAAACCCTAAGTTGTTCGTAAGTCATTATTTTTCTTAATTAGCATTATCTTGGCTAAATGATAAGTAAAATTTATCATTTAGCCAAGATAATAATATCATTTATTTACCAACACTGGCGCTATATTTATTCCGACGTAAAGACAATCCCATTAATTTACACATTTAGCGAGAATATTTATGATTGATTTCTATTCATGGAATACAGCCAACGGTCGAAAAATTTCTATCATGCTTGAAGAAATGAAAATACCTTACCGTTATCACCCTATTAACATTAATAATGGAGAGCAGTTAACCGATGCTTTTCTGAAAATCAACCCAAACGGTAAAATTCCAGCAATCATTGATAGCGATGGGCCTGATGGCGAGCCAATCACTATTATTGAGTCTGGAGCTATCTTAATTTACCTTGCTAATAAAGTTAGTAGCGAATTACTTCCTGAAAATCCAAAGCAACAAACTCAAGTGCTGGAATGGTTGATGTTCCAAATGGGCGGAGTAGGACCTAATTTTGGACAAGCATTACATTTCTATAAATATGCCAAAGAGCGCATAGATTATGGCGTACAACGCTACATGAGTGAAGTTCATCGGCTCTGCTTAGTGATGGATAACTGGTTGCAAAACAGGGATTACTTTGCCGAGCATTATTCCATCGCAGATATTAGCATTTATCCTTGGTTGGCTCGTTGGGAGTGGTTGGATTTAAACTGGGAGCAATACCCTAATCTATATCATTGGTTTCAATTGGTTTCTCAACGCGAAGCAGTAAAGCGGGGATTAAAGGTGCTAGCTTGAAGACAAACCGTAATTAATAGACATGAATTATCGGTATTAATTTCTTAAGCACAAGCTATTAAGCAGCGATCACTTCAAGCGGGCAACGCATTTGAAATTCAACTTTGTTCTTACCTTCTATTTGAAAACCGTGTCTTAAATAAAGCCCTCTTGCCGGGTTTTTTAATAACACATTAAGCGTTATAGGTAATTGCAGCTGTAACGCTTTCTTTTTAACAACCAGCAACACTTTACTGCCAATACCCTGCCCTTGATATTTAGGTAATATTTGCAACTGTCTAATATGTAAGCTTTTACTGGTACCTTTAAGGGAAACAACGCCGAATTTTATTAAGCCGATAGGTTTTCTATCGCGTAAAATAATATGTGAGTCATAATAATGTTCTTTTATTCGCTCAATATGTTGCTCTTGTGTCAATTTGATTTTGGCATTCTCTAAATGCTTATTCATTGACAGTTTTCGCAACTGTAACAAAAAATCAAGATCTTCATGTTTTACATTTCTAAAACCAAGAGTAAATTTCATTACACCTTACATCACAGATAAGATTAAAAAATTATCATAACAATTTTTTAATCGCAATAGCTACACCATAGCCAACAGACGAACACAAAATGGTCTAACTCGGCTTTAATTGCTTATATAAAATTATTTACAACACGCCTTACTTTGCTGAACTGGCGGACATTTAACCGTACCAAATGAACAAAAAACACAACAATCACCTGATAATGGCTTTAAAAGAGAGTGACAAGCAGTGCATTCATAAAAATACTGACAAGCATTGGTTGGCATAGTCTCTTCTTTTTCAAAACCACATTGAGGGCATTTTATTTTGGAAACTAACATTATATTCGTCATATTGACCTTTAATTATTATCAGCTATAAAACATTAACTAGATTGGGTTATTAATAGCACTTACGAATAGAACTCACCAACAGGAAATTGCAACAACAGAAGTTCCACCAATTTTATCAAAGAGATGAGCGAAGTAATTTTACTCATTTTGATTATGTACACCAATCTGACAAAGCTCATTATAAATTATGTTATGCACAACGCTCTGATCCTCGGTGCTTGATACTACAACGTCAATAGTAGTGTTCACAAATCTGTGTCATTTCAGTAAACTAATAAAAACTGTGTAGTGCAGATTAAATGGATTAATTACTACCCCGTTTGTTTGAACATTTTCAGACCAACCTCATCTTTACACTAAACTTACAATTCACTAACTTTTCTTTACTTAAATTTTGTTATAAAGGATAAATGCATTCGGAAATAAAAATGCTTTATTTTATTTAAAAAACTTAAAGGGTAAATTATGAGCAGCACTTTAACTTACATCACTTATGGTCAAATAAGATCATTTCGCGTATTGAACTTGTTAATATTACTTTGTTTAGCGTTCAGTCTAGCCAGCTGTGGTGGTGAAAGCTCAGAAACCACTGATGAAGAAGTCGTTACAATAGATCCTTGCGATTTAAGTACATGTGAAAACCCAGTCGACGAAGACGTACCTACACCCAAGACAAATAAGTCGTCGTTTAATACAAACTTTGAAAGTGGGCAAACGCACCCTTTGCGTTTATCTCCCGATGGTAGTCATTTATTCGCAGCCAATACAGCGGCCAATTCTGTCTCTGTTTTTTCCTTATCAGATCCGTCAGCCCCAGCACTAATTGCAGAAATACCAGTCGGTATCGATCCTGTGTCTGTGTGGCCAATCAGTAACGAAGAAGTGTGGGTAGTTAATCATGTTTCTGACAGTATTAGTGTGGTTTCAGTATCACAAAAATTAGTGATTGATACCATTGCATCAGGAGACGAGCCCGCTGACATTGTGGTCGCAGGTTCACCAGCACATGCTTATGTTTCTGTGGCGCGCTCTAAAGAAGTTCGTGTCTTTGATCTGAGCACACATACACTAGTTAAAATAATCCCTTTGCAAGGCGAGTATCCTCAGGCATTGACGGTGAGTCCAGATGGTGAAAAAGTGTATGTCGCTTTTGCATTATCTGGCAATCACACAACCATAGTACCTCGTACCGCTAGCGTTATGCCGCCACTAGAACCTGCAATTTCAGGTCTTCCGCTAGCGCCAAGAACAGGTTTAATTATTGACGCTTCGGATCCAGAATGGTTTCCTTCAGTTTTAGATTACACCGTTTTAGATCACGATATCGCAGAAATATTCACCTCAAACCAAAGCTTAAGCCGTTATTACGACCGCGTTGGTACCGTCAACCTTGGTTTAACCGTCAATCCAACCAATGGCGATCTTTTTGTCACCAATACCGAAGCGCTTAATCTAACCTTTTTTTTACAAAATTTGCGCGGTCATTTTGTTGATAATAGAATTACCCGAGTGACGACCAATGATACATTTACCAGCACATCATTTGATTTAAACCCTGATATAGATTATTTCCAACTCCCGAACAATTCAGCATTATCAACCACGTTAGCGCAACCTACAGATATTTTATTTGACCCTTCAGGTGACTTTATGTGGCTAGCATCTTTTGGTAGCGATCGTATTGCTAAGGTCAATACTCAAGGGGAAGTTATCGCCCGTATCGAAGTAGGTAATACGCCGGGCTCACTGGTGGACTCAGAAAATAAACGAGGCCCTCGCGGGTTAGCGCTAAAGGCTGCAGATGAACGTTTATACGTACAAAATCGCCTCTCTAACACCCTTACAACCATTGATACTAAAACGTTAAGCATTCTAAATGAAACCACCATTGGAGATGACCCAACACTCTTAGTAATCAAACAAGGACGCGGTTTTTTTTATGATGCTAAATTAAGCGGTAATGGCACAGCGTCCTGCGCGTCTTGTCATGTTGATGGCACGACCGACAACCTAGCTTGGAATTTAGGCGACTTAGAAGGTGCAATGGTCAGCGTCACCGATCCCATCTCTGGAACTATAGAACGCATGCACCCAATGAAAGGGCCGATGGTCACCCAAACATTAGCGGGCCTAAAAGATCATGCGCCTTATCATTGGCGTGGAGAAATGCCGAGTCTATTAGATTTCAACGTTAATTTTGACAAAATAATGGGTGGTGTTGAACTTAACAGTGCAGATATGCAAAAATTAAGTGAGTTTATTAACAGTATCACTTTACACCCTAATCCAAACCTTACACTCGACAGGACTTTCTCAGCTGAGGTGTTGGCTGGCGATCCAGAAGCGGGACTTAATAGGTTTCAACAAGCTGGCTTTCTTGGCTTTGAACAAGCTTGTAGTTCATGTCATTCACTACCTAGTGAGCCATTTAAGCTGCAAATATCACCCGCTGCCGATGATGTCAGAGCCGCAAAAGTCCCCAGATTAACTCAAATTTATAAAAAGCAATCCTTTGACAATTCTAACGGCGCTATTACAACTTTAGGTTTTGGTGAAACCCAAGACGGTGCTGTCGCCAATATGGGAGGCAACGGCCTTGTTTCGTTTTTAGTATCATGGGATACCGGCACAGCCCCAGCTGTAGGTGTCACTCAAACTATCAAGTCGAATAATGTTAATAATACATCCGTTATCAATACTTGGAGCACCTTAGAAACTCATGCCCTTGCTGGCGACAATGGTATCTTTGTTCATGGTCAGATTAACGGAGCAATAAGGCGCCTTTACTATTCGGTAACAGATAACACTTATGTGGATTGTAACGATGACCTGACGCCTCTAAGCCATGCAGAGCTAGTAGCTGAAGCGACAAATGGCTCAACTTTTAGCATCATGGGGATTCATCCTGACAGTATTGTTTGTGCCTCAAATATCAGGCTACAAGCCGATGGATGGAACAGTGATAATGGCTTTGAATTATCGGCCACCTGTGATGGTGAAAATATCAGCCCTGCGCTAGCGATTACTAATTCAAATAATACGATTCAGTCTTGGGCTCTGGTGATGGAGGATCCCGATGCGCCAACCAATGATCCCTTTGTGCACTGGTTACTTTATAATATTGACAAAGACGTCTCTTCAATTCCATCGTCTCTCCCGAATACCCCTACAATTGAAACAGCTCAGTTACTTACCGGTGCCACTCAAGGAATAAATAGTTTCACCAATGGTGAGCAAATTGGCTATCGAGGACCCTGTCCTCCCGCTGATGAATCACATGGTTACGAATTTACGCTTTACGGCTTAGATACCGATACTGAAATACCCGCAAATTTAACTAAAAACGAGCTATTAGAAACTATTAGCGATGATATTATTTCGACAGATAGGCTCACCGTTTTTTATCGTTAACCTTGTTTAGCCATTATCGAGTTTGGTAAAATTAGCTTAATGAGAATTACTGCGTAATGAGGAATAAGTGAGACATAAGTGGGACACATAGGAAACGGATAGGAGACGGCCTAAAAACAAAAAGGGTGAATAATTTAATATTCACCCTTTTTTTATCATCATTTTTTAAGAAAAAACTGCTTTTAGCAATTTTACTTCTTAGCCAATTTCTCTTTGATACGTGCAGAACGGCCAGAGCGTTCACGCAAGTAGTAAAGTTTAGCTTGACGAACGTCACCGCGACGTTTCACTTCAATTGAATCAACAATTGGGCTATGTGTCTGGAATACACGCTCTACACCAACACCGTTCGAAATTTTACGAACAGTGAACGCAGAATGTAAGCCACGGTTTTTAACAGCAATAACAACACCTTCAAACGCTTGAAGACGTGATTTCTCACCCTCAGTAACTTTTACTTGCACTACAACAGTGTCGCCCGGAGCGTATGCTGGTAGGTCTTTTTTTAATTGCTCTTGTTCGAGCATTTCAATAATTTTACTCATAATACCTTCTTCCTAGTTTGCACAGACAATAAGTGGATCATGCTTGCTTCTTATTATTTTTCTTAATAAGAGCTAACATTTTTTCCTGCTCAGCTGTCAGAGCTAGGTTTGTTAATAATTCTGGTCTTCTGATCCATGTTCTTAATAGAGACTGCTCTTGGCGCCATAAGCGTATGTGTTCGTGATTTCCGCTTAACAAAACTTTTGGTACTGACATTTCATCCCCGTTCGAGGTAGCCAATACTTCTGGCCTAGTATAATGAGGACAATCTAATAAACCGTTCGAGAAGGAGTCCTGCTCTGCTGATTCTTTATGTCCCAATACACCCGGCACTAATCGTGCTACGGCATCTATTACATTCATCGCGGGGAGTTCTCCACCACTTAAAATATAATCGCCAACCGACCATTCTTCGTCAATATCTGACGCAATTAATCGCTCGTCTATGCCTTCATAACGACCTGCTATAAATATCAGGCAGTCATCTTGCGCTAATTCACTTACACCCACTTGGTCCAATTTTCGTCCCTGTGGCGACAAATAAATAACCTTAGCTTTTCTACCAGCATCCTCTGCTGCTTTACGCGCAGAAGTTATGGCATCACGTAGTGGTTGCACCATCATCAACATGCCTGGACCACCGCCATAAGGGCGATCATCAACAGTGCGATGTCGATCATGAGTAAAGTCTCTTGGGTTCCATTTATGAAACTCAATTAACCCACCGCGGATCGCTCGGCCTGTCACCCCATACTCGGTAATAGCGTCAAACATTTCGGGAAAAAGGCTTATCACCCCTATCCACATTCTGCTCTTCTCTTTCTTAGTAGTATAACTACCAGAATCAACACTAGTCACAAGTTAGAAACCTGGGTCCCAGTCAACACAAATTTGTTTATTTTCAATGCTTACCGATTCAACAACTTGTTCTAAAAGATAAGGGATTAACCGTTCTTTTTTACTAAAGCCATCATTAAGGTTCGCTTTCACAACCAGTACATCGTTAGCGCCAGTTTCCATCATGTCGGAAACTACCCCTAGATCGTAACCTTTGGTGGTCACAACATTCATGCCGATTAAATCACGCCAGTAAAATTCACCTTGCGGTAAACCCGGTAGCGCATTTTCACTGGTTAGTATTTCAGAGCCGACTAATGCTTGCGCTTCATCTCTGTCATCAACACCAGCAACTTTTACAATCAAGCCTTTGTTATGCTTACGCCAATCAGTTATTTCTACTGTTTGTGTATTATTTCCTAATTTTAATGACCAAGGAAAATAGTCAAGTATGGCATCAAGTTCACCAGTGAATGAATGAATTTTCAACCAACCTTTGATACCGTAAACAGCGCCTACTTTACCTAAGATAATTTGATTTTCTTTACTCATAACAACTCACTAACTACTATTATTACCTACTAAGTTTTATCAAAGATGCAATTAAGCTTGCGCGTCTTTAACTAACTTAGCCACACGATCAGATACACCAGCACCTTGACCAACCCAATGGTTGATACGGTCTAGGTCTAAGCGTAATTTCTCAGCTTGACCTTGTGCTGTTGGGTTGAAGAAACCAACTTTCTCGATGAAACGACCATCGCGAGAGTTACGGCTATCTGCAACAACAACCTGATAGAATGGACGCTTTTTAGCGCCACCACGAGCTAAACGAATGGTAACCATATCGCCCTCTTATATTTTAGTGTTAAAACGGATTTTTCCAGACACTTTCTGCCGACAGGCGACAGAAAAGCTCGCGTATTTTACGCTTTTAAGGAAAAAATGCAAGCATTGGTTTGCTAAAGAGAATATGATTAAAAACAAAAAAAGCCCCAAACATACTTATTTTAAGCTGTTTGGGGCTTTTTAAACTTTGAAGTGATGGTTATAGCTCTATATAAGATATAAAATCGTTATTTAGCGGCCAAACATTCCGCCACCCATTCCTCCGCCTGGTGGCATCATACCCTGCATGCTGCGCATCATTTTTTTCATTCCGCCCTTGCCTGACATTTTTTTCATCATTTTTTGCATTTGAGTAAACTGTTTCAATAGTTTATTTACATCTTGAATTTGTGTCCCTGAGCCTAATGCAATACGGCGTTTACGAGAGCCTTTAATGATATCTGGTCGTTCACGCTCGCTAGGAGTCATTGAATTGATGATGGCTTCCATTCGGCCGGTAAGTTTATCATCCATTTGATCTTTAACTTGGGCCGACATATTGCCCATACCAGGTAATTTATCCATCATACCCATCATGCCACCCATGCTTTTCATTTGCACAAGTTGATCACGAAAGTCTTCTAAACTAAAACCTTTACCACTTTTAACTTTTTTAGCTAATTGTTCCGCTTTTTTCCGATCTACTTTTTGCTCTATCTCTTCAACAAGTGATAAAACATCCCCCATGCCTAATATACGTGAAGCGATACGATCGGGATGAAACGGCTCTAACGCTTCAATTTTTTCACCAACACCCATAAATTTAATAGGCTTGCCCGTAATATGACGAATTGAAAGAGCAGCACCGCCACGTGCATCACCATCGGTTTTCGTTAAAATAATCCCCGTCAAAGGTAGAGCGTCATTGAAAGCTTTAGCAGTATTCGCCGCATCTTGACCTGTCATGGCATCAACAGTAAATAAGGTCTCTACAGGGTTAATAGCGGCATGTAGGTCTTTAATCTCATCCATCATGCTTTCATCAACATGCAAACGACCCGCAGTATCAACAATTAGCACATCAAAGAAATTTTTCTTGGCATGATCTATAGCAGCGTTGGCGATATCAATAGGTTTTTGTTTAATATCACTTGGGAAAAAACCAACATTTATTTCTGTTGCTAAGGTTTCAAGTTGTTTAATCGCTGCAGGGCGATATACATCCGCACTCACCACCAGCACTTTTTTCTTTTCACGCTCTGTCAAAAATTTTGCTAGCTTAGCAACTGAAGTGGTTTTACCCGCACCTTGCAAACCTGCCATCAATACTATTGCTGGCGGAGCGGCTTTCAGATCAAGTGTTTCATTAATGCCGCCCATAGCAGCTTCAAGTTCTTTTTGAACAATTTTGACAAATACTTGTCCTGGGGTCAGGCTTTTAGAAACATCTACGCCAACCGCTTGTTCTTTTACTTTAGCAACAAATTCGCGAATAACGGGTAAAGCGACATCGGCCTCAAGCAAAGCCATACGAACTTCGCGTAGGGTATCTTTAATATTATCTTCAGTTAAGCGACCACGGCCACTAATATTTTTAAGGGTTTTACCTAAACGATCGGAAAGATTCTCAAACATGAATAACTCTAATAGCGCTATTTATAGCGAAAAGTTGCGAAAAACAATGTCGCTATTATACCTGTGCTATGACTATTGTCGAGGCAAGCATCAACCTACTGTTTATTTGTGAGTTTGAACATAAATATATGGAGTAACATATCGCCAATATTTATCATCGTAAACACTTGTTTTGATAAAAACATGGTATGATGTGGAAGTTGATTTTGTGGTAACTTTCATAGGCATAGATATGGAACAACTAACTTCTCTGATTAATAATCTTCTTGACCTAAGTGCAGAAGCAAGCCCTTGGTTATTACTAGGTTTACTTATTGCCGGGTTAATGAAAGCTTGGGTACCAAGTAAGATATTAAGCAAACATTTAGGAAAAGGAAAATCTGCAGTCGTAAAAGCAGCCTTAATAGGTGCACCTCTGCCACTATGCTCTTGTGGCGTTATTCCCGTAGCCACCGAGCTTAGACGCAGTGGCGCCTCTGCCTCGGCTACCGCCTCATTTTTAGTAGCAACACCTGAAACGGGTATTGACTCTGTATCAGTATCTTATGCCCTACTAGGCCCTGTATTTGCTGTTTATCGTCCTTTGGCTGCTATTATGTCAGCTATTGTTACTGGCCTTCTGGTTACCACGATTAAAGATGAAAAAATAAAATCCCCCGTTATTGAAGCACAAACCAGTGCTAGCTCTTGTTGTTCAAGCCAAACTGTAAAAAAACAAAACCCTGCTCCCACAACGAGCTCATGTTGTAGTTCAACACCAACTGCTGAAAAAGTAATAATTAAACCTGAGTCCAGTTCATGTTGCGCAACTAGCGAAACCGCAACAATAACAGACATGCCATTAACACAACCATCAGCTTTGAATGACTTTTTCGAAAAGACTAAAACAGGTGTTTATTACGCCGCAACTAAATTAATTGATGATATTATTGTCTGGCTGGTTATTGGCCTTACTTTTGCGGCTATTGTACGCACTTTTATGCCTGCAGAGTTTCTATTAAGTTACGGCAGTGGTTTACCTGCTATGTTATTAATGATTGTTATCTCTATTCCCATGTATATTTGTGCCACAGCCTCAACCCCTATTGCCGCAGGTTTTATTATGGCTGGTTTATCTCCAGGTACCGCATTAGTATTTATGATGGCTGGCCCTGCCACTAACATTTCGACTTTAGGGGTGATTAAAAATGAAATGGGTAGCGCCGTACTAATACGCTATTTGTTAGGTGTTTCATTATGCGCCATAGGTTTCGCGACATTACTTGATTTTGGTTTGAATTTTTATCACATCGACATTAATAATCAAATGCAACATGCTCATGAAATTCTTCCTCACTGGTTTGGTCTATTTTGTGCGGCATTAATTACTTTATTAGCGATAAAACCATTAAGAAAGTTAGTGCTTTAACCTACATCAAGTAATGGAATATTTGTCATGGTAGTTATGAGGTTATCTGATAGAATCAATAAAATTCGTGTCAGTATCTTTTTAGGAGTTTAATTTAGTGGATTTTTTGGTTATCGGCTCTAGCATAGCTTTTATTGCTTATTTACTTGCGACAGTAGCAATTTTATCGCGCTTGTTTCATCCCCAAGGCCCTAATCTTAAACTAGCTTTAGTACTCGCCTTTATTGCCATAACCACCCATTTATCCAATGAAGTGCAATTACTTTTTAATCAAGAAGTCATTAACTTTAGCTTGCCCAATGTTATCTCTTTAGTTAGCTTATTTATCACTATTACTATTTCAATAGTCGCATTGCGCAGTAAAGTAAATTTATTATTGCCGGTGATATATGGTTTTGCTGGTATTTGGCAGCTAGTCATGATTTTCATTCCTAAAGTCGAGTCAATGCCGCTAGTGGCTGAAAAAGTGATTCTTGTTAGCCATATAAGCTTAGCGCTTATTGCTTATTGTATTTTAATTATTGCCACCTTGTATGCCTTTCAAGTTGCTTATATTAATATGAAATTGAAGAATAAAAATTTAACTGCGGTAGTACATTTACCGCCATTAATGCAGGTTGAAAAACAGTTATTTACCATTTTAACGGTGGGTACTATTACCCTGTTTGCCAGTCAGCTAATGGGCTTATTCTTTCTTGATGGTTTTTTTGCCAAAGAAAACATTCACAAAACCGTGCTTTCTTTAATCGCATTATTTATCTATACCGTTATTTTATTTGGTCACTTCAAACAAGGCTGGCGCGGGCATAAAGTATTAGTGTTAACTATAACGGCTAGTGCCATACTAACCTTGTCATATTTTGGCAGTCGATTCGTGCAAGAGTTTCTGCTATCTTAGCGTTACATTTAGCTTGGCGCTCAACTCACTAATACAACAAAAACAACAAAAGGATCCCCTTTTTGGATAACATATCAACTCAGATGCTATTTACAATTCTTGGCATACTGATCCTCATTTCAGCCTATTTTTCAGGCTCCGAAACTGGCATGATGTCACTTAACCGCTACCGGTTACGACATCTTGAAAAAGAAAAACATAAAGGCGCGCAACGAGTGAGTAAGCTGCTGAATCGCCCTGACAGACTGATAGGTTTGATTCTCATTGGTAATAACTTAGTTAATATTGCCGCTTCTGCCATTGCAACCATTATAGGTTTACGTTTATTTGGTGATATGGGCGTACTTATTGCCACTATTATATTAACCCTTGTTATTTTAATCTTTGCCGAAGTAACACCAAAAACCTTAGCTGCGCTTTATCCTGAAAAAATAGCGTTTCCAAGCTCAATATTATTATCAATGTTACTCAAAGTACTCTTTCCGCTTGTTATCACAGTAAATTGGATCACCAATGGCATTTTAATGTTGTTGGGCATTAGTTCAGAGCAGCGCGAGCAGCATAGCTTAAGCTCTGAAGAATTACGTACGGTAGTGCATGAGTCTGGCGCATTATTGCATGAGCAAGATCAAAGTATGCTGATGAGCATTCTTGATTTAGAAAAAGTCAGTGTTGAAGATATTATGATCCCTCGTAGCGAACTAGTAGGCATAGATATCAACGATGATTGGAAAAAAATTCAGAAACAGCTAACTCAAGCTAATCACACTCGAGTATTACTCTATCGTGATAACATTGACGATGTTGTTGGTTATATTCATGCCCGCGATGCCTTAAAACTTTTATCAAAAAGTCAGTTTACTAAAGCAACCCTATTACGCGCCGTCAGAGAGATATATTTTATACCTGAAAGCACACCATTAAACATTCAGTTATTAAAGTTTCAGCATGCTAGAGAGCGTTTAGGCTTGGTCGTTGATGAGTATGGTGATATTCAAGGCTTAGTCACACTAGAAGATATTTTGGAAGAAATTGTCGGTGATTTCACCACAACCATGACACCAACCGTTAGTGATGAAGTAACTTTACAACCCGATGGTAGTTATTTAGTGGATGGCAGTGCCAGCATTAGAGATGTAAATAAAGAAATGTCTTTGCAGCTACCAACCGATGGTCCCAAAACATTAAACGGTTTGATTATTGAATATTTAGAAGATATTCCACAAAACAAGCTCAGTGTTCGTATAGCGGGTTATCCTATAGAAATTGTTAACGTGACGGGCAGCATGATCAAAACAGTGCGTATTATGCCTGAATATTTTATCGGCGAAACAGCCGAGGAAGAATAATCAGTTTAAAGGCAGGAAAAAGTTAATAACAAAGTTATCCACAGGTGATTTTATAGAATGAGCTTTCCACAATTTCTGTGGATAACAAGGTCAACCCCTATCGGTTACAGCTTTTAACTATTTCAACCGTTATTTCATAAAAAAGTCATCTTTATTTTAACTAAATAAAGATGACTCTATATAAGTGCTAATTTACTTGCCTAGCGAGCAATACTAAAAATTTTCATAATAAAATGAACAAACTGGCAAGATTTATGCGATGCTATCACTATTGTTCATGAATCAAACAAGCACACTTTAACCAAAAAATAATCGCCATAACCAACCGTGATCTAAATCAGCCTCACAGCTTTTTAATTGTGACGAATAACGACGGGCACGGTTATCTACTTTTCTCGCTACTTTCACCAGCCAGCCTTTCTTTTTATATGTTTTACGCTTAAAGCCACCCCAGCCTTCGTGATAATTTAAATACTGGCTATAGGCATCCCATTTAGAAACACCATTGATTTTTTGTGTTTTATAAATAAACCAACCCATAAAATCAATAGCGTCATCAAAATCATCTCTATCAGCTCCTGAATTACCCGTTTCGCGGACATAATCACCCCAAGTCATCGTCTTGGCTTGTGAATAGCCATAAGCACTACTGACTCTTCCCCAAGGAATAAAGCCCAATAAATAATCCCGTGGCGGTAAAGCATCATGCCTAAAAGAGCTTTCCTGATACATCATACTCATTGGCACATGAATCGGCACTCCCCAACGCTCTCTGGCATCTTTCGCGGCAAAATACCAATTTCGATGTTCACGGAAAATTTCACAAATATTTTCAGGATTTTTAGGTGGAGGGGTGGCGCAGCTTGATAAAAGTAAAATAGATATTGCGGTCACACAAATAGGTTTTACGAACAACATAAAAAAAAACTATTAACAGAAAGTACTGACCTCAATAATGCCAGAGTTTTCAATCAATTTGCAGTATTTATATAACGCTATCGAAGATAAATTAAAATAGGTTGAATATTTTTATATTTTTTATAATTAATATTGAACTTAATCAGAATGAAGCACTCTTACTTATCAGTAATGTTATGTTATTCCTCCCTTTAGTAGATATGTTTCATGTTTTATGCGCTTATATTTTTAAGCGCATTTTTTTTGCCTGATTTTCAAGTGAATAATTTAAAAACATAAATTTTAAATTAATATTGAACTTAAACTAAATACAGCACTCTTACTTATCAGTAATGTTATGTTATTCCTCCCTTTAGTAGTTATATTTCATGTTTTATGCGCTTATATTTTTAAGCGCATTTTTTTTGCCTGATTTTCAGATTATGTAATTAAAATTAAAAAACATAAATTAATTTTGAACTTAAACTAAATACAGCACTCTTACTTATCAGTAATGTTATGTTATTCCCTTAGTGTTTCATGTTTTATGCACCTATTTATGTAGGTGCATTTTTTTTGCCTGATTTTCAGATTATGTAATTAAAATTAAAAAACATAAATTAATTTTGAACTTAAACTAAAAAGAACACTCTTACTTATCAGTAATGTTATGTTATTCCTCTCTTTATTAGTTATATTTCATGTTTTATGCATCTATTTTATAGATGCATTTTTTTGCCTGATTTTCAGGTGACGGACAAGATAAAATAACATGCAGTTATTCCCGCTCTTATTAGATACGTTTCATGTTTTATGCACCTATTTATGTAGGTGCATTTTTTTGCCTGATTTTCAGGTGATGGGACAAGATAAAATAACATGCAGTTATTCCCGCTCTTATTAGATACGTTTCATGTTTTATGCACCTATTTATCTAGGTGCATTTTTTTTACCTAATTTTCAGATTATGTAATTAAAATTAAAAAACATAAATTAATTTTGAACTTAAACTAAAAAGAACACTCTTACTTATCAGTAATGTTATGTTATTCCTCTCTTTATTAGTTATATTTCATGTTTTATGCATCTATTTTATAGATGCATTTTTTTGCCTGATTTTCAGGTGATGGGACAAGATAAAATAACATGCGGTTACTCCCGCTCTTATTAGATACGTTTCATGTTTTATGCACCTATTTATCTAGGTGTATTTTTTTCTGATTTTCAAGAAATGAATAAAACTAAGAAGATCAGCACATTAAAAACAGGTTGACTTTTCATGCTTGTTTTTTGAACTATTTGTTTTTTTCCGCGTCTTAATAAATGAAAGCAACACTCCCTGAACTGCTTTCATATTGTTTTATTTTATAGAGTTGTTTAAGGTTTTTTAGACAAACCGAATGGCTTTATCCATAGCGCGTTGCCCTAACGCGCTTTTTTTTGTCTGTGTTTTATCTTTATGCTTTTTGCTTTTGTGAGGAAGTTTTTCAGGTGCTTACTGTTGAAAGTAATCCGTTAAAAAATCGTCAAAGCTTAATTCGTCACCAGCTTCTATTTCACTCTGTGCTTGGTGAGATTTTTCAGCTTCATCAATAAAAAATTGCTCTGAATAGAACTGGTAATCTCGTGCTAACGCTTGTTGGCGATATTGAGCCGCTTTATTTAACGAGTATTGAGAAAGGCTTTGCTCTTGCTCTAGCATAATCGCTAGAATTTGTGCCGAAGGGGTTAATTGCGCATCATTGATTTTTGCGCGTTCACGAGCAATTGACTTGCTGTAATTATCACTTTGATAAGCCTTATCCAATAACGTCGCTACCTGTGCCATATTATCAAGCAGCTCATTGCCCCATTGAGTAATAGATTTAAGTATGACTTCACCTTGGCAATTAGCATCAGATAATAACAACTCGGGATCTCGACCACGCATAACAACATCATTCATATTATTTTCATGATGTTGCTGTGAGTCACAATCAAATTCTTTATTATCAACAAAAGCACAATAGGTCAAAAATATATCTAAAAAGTAAATTTGCTCAATATTAATCCCCGTATCTGCAAAAGGGTTTACATCAAGCGCACGTACTTCTATATATTCAACACCACGGTCACGTAAAGCTTGTGATGGTTTTTCACCTGACTTAATCACTTGCTTAGGTCGAATTGGTGCATATAATTCATTTTCAATTTGCAGTACATTAGTATTAAGCTGTTGATATTCACCGTTAACTTTCAGGCCTATATCAGAGAATTGCGCTGACTTTAACGCTATCGCTTTTTGTACACCATCAACATAACCATCTAAATTGTTATAACAAATTTTTAAATTCGATTGCTCGCTACTCGTATAACCTAAGTCGCTCATGCGCAAAGAGGTTGCGTGCTCTAAATACAAAGCACCACCAGGCGATTTTTTAAAAGGTAATTGATGCTCCTTTCCTTGTAGAAAAGAGTCACACAAGGCTGGCGAACTACCATACAGATACGGAATCAACCAACAATAGCGCTTATAGTTACGCAAAATAGAGAAATAACGCTCTGAAATAAAATCAGATAACGGTGCTTTATCTTCATGAAGCTCTTGTTGTACTTGCCAGAACTCAGTGGAAAATGAAAAGTTAAAATGAATACCCGCAATAACTTGCATCATTGAGCCATAGCGATTTTTTAACCCTTGGCGATACACCGTTTTCATTTTACCAATATTTGAATCACCGTATTGCGCAAGTGGAATGTCATCTTCTTCGTCAACAAAACAAGGCATGCTCATCGGCCACAATAACTCACCGTCAATGTTAGCAAAGGTATATTTTTGAATATCTTGTAATTGGGCTATCGCTTGCTCAGGGGAATGACTTACTGGGGTAATAAATTCAAGCAAGGTTTCAGAATAATCAGTGGTAATTTGACCATGAGTTAATGCCGAGCCAAGCTGGCTATAATGGCCGTGCTTTGACAATTCGCCATCAGGCAATACTCTTAACGCTTCGCGTTCAATGCCACGACCAATACCAGTTAAGGCGTTCAGGTTACTCTCTTGATTAAATGCAGTGATGTAATCGTTTAATGATAATGTCAAAATAATTCCTACGCTTAAGAGAACATAAGGTAAAGCCCCTATTTAATGTATTATAAATGAGGGGCTTTTGTTAATTTTCAATGGTTAGACAAAGTTAAATTTACTGTATTTATTCAACTTAAAAAGCTTTACCACAGAGAGCGCCGAGGTGCTTCGCACTACAGCAAGCATAATAAAGCCTCTGTATAGGTTTGAAGAGTCCTCTGTGCTGCATCACGGCTCGGTGGTGAACCACTACAATTTACTTAGCCAACTGCAGTTCAACAATGTCTAATTTCATTTTTTCTAATTGTGGCTTAATCACTTGACCGTCGCCAACCACAATCCATTGCATAGGTTTGCTTAATTTGTTTTTAGCCAGCGCATTTAATTGCTCAAGTGAGATGGTTTTAATAATTTCACTTTGTTGCTCACCATAATTATCGGCTAAGTCAAATTGTAGTAATTGTCTTAAAAAGCCGCTTTTTTGACTGGGTGTTTCATAACTGAGCGCTTCATTTTGTGAAATAGCTTGGCGCATAAAGTTTACTTCAGCCTTAGTTAAACCATGTTGCTGATAATTTCTCAGCTCATTTTCTATTTCAATCATGGCATCATAGGTATGTTCTTTCTTGACACTCGCGCCCGCCGCGAAACTTCCTAAGGTTTTACCGGCAGAAAAATAACTTGAAGCGCCGTAGGTGTAGCCTTTATCTTCACGTAAATTTAAATTAATACGGCTGTTAAAAGCGCTGCCTAACGGGTAATTCATCAAGGTCGATTTAAAGTATTCTCCTGTTGCATCGTAAGTCATCGCTCGACGAGAGTACTTGATCACCGACTGGCTAGACTTTGGTAAATCAACAAAATAGAGTTTATTCGGGCTCACTTCTGGAAAGTGGTTATAGCTAGGAATACTATAATCTCCACCTTGCCAAGACTTTAAATAACCCAGTTTAGACATAATGTCATTTTGACTAATATCCCCGACTATCACTAAACTGGCCTGTTTTGGTGAAAAATATTGTTGATAAAAATCGTTAATATCTTTAAGGCTAATAGCAGAAACCGTGGCAACAGTACCACTATTAGGTAAGCCGACACGGTTATTTACACCATAAGTGACTTGCTTTAAGGCTCTGCTTGCCAATGTACTAGCATCTTTACTGCCTTGCTCTAAATGTTGAATTAATTGATTTTTAACCCGATTAAAATCAGCTTCCTCAAAAGCGGGATTTAGCATCATATCCAGCATCAATAATAAAGTTGCATCAAGGTTTTTAACCAAAGAGCTTACTTTAATATACGTATTGCGTCCTGAAGCGCCAATAGAAATATCACTGCCCAGTTTTGCTAACTCATTTGAAAGCGCTTCTTTACTATAATTTGTTGTGCCTTCATTCATCAAACTTGCGGTGAGTGAAGCAAGACCGGCTTTTTTAATGGGATCTAACAAAGGACCGCCCTCAATGCTCAGTAACAAACTCACCGTGGGGGTTTCGCTATTGCGTGTGGCAATAATTTCAATGCCATTACTAAAGCTATCACGCCACAATTTAGGCACCTCAATTTGCGGATTAACACCCGCTTTAGGCATGATGGTACGATCAAAACTGCTGGTGTTTTTCATTATTGCTGTATCAAGTACCGCTAACTCAGGCGGGTTACTCACGTCAGGTAAAACAAAATCATCGGCTTTAGCAATAAACTGTTTTTTCCCGTGGGGATAAATAGATAATACCGCAGCCCCCTTACCTTTAATGTATTTTTTATAAACCCGCATGACATCATTTTTAGTCACTTGATTATAACGGGCAACTTGCGCGTGAGTATAATCAGCATCACCTAAAACAGTTTGATATTGAGCTAAGGTTGACACCTTACCCGACACACTTTGTAATCCATAAATGGTACCGGTTTCAATACTCACTTTAGTTTTGAGTAAGTCATCGTCATTAACACCACGTTGTTCAAACTCAAGCAAGGTTGTATTAATTACTTGTTCTATTGTTGACAACGCCATACCTTGCTGCGGATTTGGTAATGCAAAGAAGCTCATTTGACAACTTAATTCTTTACAAGGATGACTAGCCCCCGCTTGCACGGCAACACCTGATTTCACTAAATTTTTATAAAGCAGTGACGTTGGACCGTTGCCAATAATGTTAGCAAACACATCTAATGCGGCTTCATCTTCATGCATGCCATAAACCGTAGGAAAACTAATATAAAGTAACGGCAAAGAAACATTATCACTAAAAGAGTAATAACGATTTTTTTCTAATGTGGTTAGTGTTTTAGCAATATTATCAACCTTAGGGCCGGCTTTTAACTCACCAAAGTACTGGTTAACCCAAGCTAACGTTTGCTCTTCATCAATATCACCACCAATAGTTAACACCGCATTATTAGGGCCGTACCAGCGGCTAAAAAATTCTTTTAAATCAGTAACGGTGCCGCGATCTAAATCGCTCATATAACCGATAACGGGCCAAGAATAGGGGTGTTCTCTGGGATAGATCATTTGATTAATCGTTTCAGTTAAACGTCCATAAGGACGGTTATCAACATTTTGACCACGTTCATTTTTTACTGTTGCTCGTTGAATTTCAAATTTCTCTTCAGTGATAGTTTCTAAAAGAAACCCCATTCGGTCTGATTCCAACCAAAGCATTTTCTCTAACTGATTTCTGGGTACTGTTTCATAGTAATTGGTTCTATCCGTATTCGTGGTGCCGTTTAAGTCGCCGCCACTTTGAGTCACTATTTTAAAGTGCTGTTCATCAGCAACATTTTTTGAACCTTGAAACATCATGTGCTCAAAAAAATGCGCAAAACCAGACTTGCCTAATTGCTCACGGGCTGAGCCAACATGATAGGTAACATCAACATGTACTAAGGGATCAGAATTATCTTGATGTAAAATAACCGTTAAGCCATTAGCAAGGGTATATTTTTTAAAGGGAATAGCTAACCGTTCTTTTGTCGCGACAACCGTTTCAACTAAGCTCACGCCAGCAGGTAAAACAGCATCATCGTCAGTTTTATTGCTATTATTATTGCTTGTGCATGCAAATAATAAAGACGTCGTCAAAGCAACGATGCTAAGACTAGCGATTAAGTGGGAAATTTTTTTCAAAATAACATCCTGTAAGCAGAGTAAAAACAAGTAGATTGAATTATCATAGCATGTAAAAAGCGGCTTAGTAGACCAAATAAATGTATAAAATTATTACACAAACTGACGATTTTGTTGTTGTTTCCAAAAGTGCAGGGGTTAATTTTCATGACGAAGGGGATATTGGCGCTGGCTTATTTTCTCAGGTCAAAGCCTTCCTTCAAAAACACACCAATACTACTGAGCTTTATCCTGTACATCGCTTAGATAAAATGACTTCAGGGCTGATTATTTTTGCCACAAACTTAATCAGTGCTCAGCTATTTTCTGAGCTTTTTAAACACCATTTAGTTGAAAAATACTACCTTGCCATTAGCGATAAAAAACCCAATAAAAAACAAGGTTTGCTCAAGGGAGATATGGCAAAAAGTCGACGTGGTATGTATAAATTAATGCGCAGTATGGAAAACCCCGCCATCACTCAGTTTTTTTCTTACCCCTTAAATGATAATAAAAGACTTTACTTGTTAAAACCTCATTCAGGAAAAACCCACCAATTAAGAGTGGCGCTTAGTAGTATCGGCGCGCCTATTATTGGTGATCCCTTGTATTATTCCCGTTCAAGTAACGATTCAACAGAGCAAGCTAAATTGTTTACTGACCGAGGTTATCTGCACGCTTACGCTTTACGATTTGAATTTTCAGGTAAAGTATATGAATTTACCTTACCGCCAAGTGAAGGGCGTTTTTACTTATCAGATAATTTTAATGGCTGTTTAAACGAAATCAAACAGCCATGGTTGTTAAATTGGCCTAAGATTTGATAACTAATCCCCTCCAAAGGGCAATAAATTCAATCCAAAGAAAGGCAGCTTAGCTCTACCTATTACTTAAAGCGAATGCCAAAACACAATCGCGATAGCACTTGGGCAGATAAATTTGGTGTACCACGGCCAAATTTTCCAAAACAAGCCGTGCTCAACATCCTCATTACCGAGCTTAATTTCAGCCAGTATACCGCTGCGTTGCCAGATCCAACCGACAAAAACACAACATAGCATGGCAATAAGAGGTTGTCCGTAAACCGTAGAAATTGAAATAACCAAACCAAAAAGCACATCAAAATTTAATACAATTAAAGCGCTGAAGATAAAAATACCAAACCCTATTAAGGTGGTGGCTTTTTTCCGTTCGATATGATGGCGTTCAACCACAAACGAAACAGGCCCTTCTAGCATTGAAATTGATGACGTTAGCGCCGCGATTGACATTAAAACAAAAAAACCAAAACCAACAAATAAACCAATAGCGCCCATACCATTAAATAATGTTGGTAGTACATCAAACACTAAGTTGGGGCCTGAAATTAAGGCACCATCATCACTAAAAATGGCCACACCTTGTGCTTGAGCAACATACATAGACGGAATAATTAATAACCCAGCCAAAAAGGCAATTGAGACATCAATTAAAGTAACTTGCGCACCAAGAGACACTAAGTTTTCTGACTTAGAAATATAAGAACCATAAATCACCATCACGCTTGTGCCTAACGACAAAGAAAAAAACGCTTGCCCAAGGGCACTAATCAGTAAGTCTGGCTCAAATACCCGCGAAATATCAGGATTTAAATAAGCGGCAAAGCCAGCTTTTGAACCTTCTAGCGTAAAAACATAAATAATCAGTAAAATTAATAAACCAATCAACATTGGCATTAAGCGTTTAGACCATTTTTCAATGCCTTGTTCAACACCGCGGCGAATAATAGCAATGGTGAGCATCATAAATAACGCCGTAAAAATTAAATTACGGGCAATAGATTGTGAAGTTAGCCAACTTGACGCTTCATTCAGTCCAAGGAGCGAGGTAATTGGTTCAATGGCATAAGACATCATCCAACCCGCTAAAATGCCATAAAAACTTAAAATTAACGTGGCACAAATAATCCCCCCAAAACCAACAACAAAAGCAAACCGCCTTTGTCCTGAATTACGTGACATTTTTTCCATTGAGCTCACCGCATTAGCTTGCCCATAGCGGCCGATTAGCAGCTCTGCCATAAAAGCAGGATAAGCTAAACAAAATGCCAGCACTAAATATACTAATACAAATGCTGCACCACCATTACTGGCCGTTTGCGTTGGAAAACCCCAAATATTGCCTAGACCAACCGCTGAACCAGCCGCCGCTAGAATAAACCCCATACGCGAACTAAAGCCGCCTCTTGCATTATTCATTGATAGATCTCATTATTATGTTCATTATTGCCACTAGTATGACCCAAGTGATAGCAGCTTAATTTACTTAAAAGTAAACAAAAAAAATAGTGTTATAAAAAATATATTTTGTTGCTAATGTAATTATGCTGTTACAGATTATTGTAAAGTTCATCAATAAAATAATAAATGTTTCCTGATTGATTTACCTAAACACATTTAATTAAACTAGCAATGACTGTTCACCTCTGAGCTGCGATGCTGGACTTCATTTCTCTGTAGTCAATATTTTTAAGCTAAATAAATATAATCACACTTCATTTTTGCTAAATAGCCGCCAAAAAATATATAATATTGATGCTTTATTTCATCAAACAAGTTATTTTTAATCAACCAAGTCATCATCAAAGGAAGGTCTGTCTTGAAACCCCTAACGTTAATCAATAAGTGCTTATTATTTGCTGTTTTTGTTATCTGCTTTTTGATCTTCTCCACTAGCCTTGTTAACGCTAACAACCTAGCTAAAATAAATAAATCCCCCCCCTTATCTGATTACTTTACTCAGTCGTGGAGCACCTTAGACGGCCTCCCCCATAACGGTATAAATGCCTTATCACAAACCAATGATGGTTATCTTTGGATTGGTACATGGGAAGGGTTAGCACGCTTTAATGGTAGAGCATTTAAGGTATTTTCTCGAGGTTCAAAAGTTGGCTTACCTGACTCAGCAGTGAAAAGCCTAGTTGCCACCAAAGCAGGTAAATTATTAGTTGCTGGTGCTCGCGGTGGTTTATCAGAGCGAGTCAATAAGCTCTGGTCCGCAAAGCCTTTAGCGAGCACTATGATCAATCATGCCATTTACGATAACGAAGGTAATACTTGGTTAGCATTAGAAGGTCGAGGCTTAGTTTATCGGCACCGTGATACGCAACAAGACAGGGTAATAATTGACAACCTTCGTGCCTATAAAATAGCACAAGATAACGAAGAGACTGTTTGGGTAGCTACCAGTAAAGGCCTGTTTTCAGTAAAAAACAAAACTTTAGTCCAACATTTTGATAAAAATCACGGTTTACCCAACGCCCCTGCATATACCGTGGTCTTTACAAAAAACAAACAATTATTAGTAGGCACTCAACAAGGTGTTTATAAGTTTGTTAATGGCTTTTTCAAACCATTACATGCGCAACTGGTCAATGAAAGAGTGACCAGTATATTACAAGACGGTGATAATAATATTTGGCTCGGCACCGATAATCACGGTATCTTCAGGCTTAGTAAAAAAGATTTAGAACAGTTAGATGACCGCAACGGTTTACCCACTAATAAAGTATCAGCGCTCTATCAAGATAAAGAACAAAGTATCTGGGTGGGCACCAGTGGCGGTTTATTTCGTTTAAGAGAAGCTCCTTTTATCACCTTAACGAGTAAACAAGGCTTAGCTGGAGACTATATTCGTAGTGTTCTATCTCATTCTGATGGCAGTTTATGGGTTGGCAGCAGTAAAGGCCTAAATAAGCTGCAAAACAATACCATTAGCACAATAGCAATAGCAATAGCTAACAACAATCAGCAGTTGTCAGTATTAAGCTTGGCAGAAAATTCACATCAGCAAGTTTTGGTAGGAACATACAATAGCGGTCTTTATAGCGTTATCAACAATAAATTAACACCTTTACTGACAACGGAACAAGGCCTGCCCAGTAATGAGATTCGCAGCATATTAGCAGACTCTCATGAAAATATTTGGCTGGGCACGTCATCAGGTTTAGTCAAAATACAACCCGATGGCACTCAGGAGCATTTCGATAAACAAAACGGTTTACCGGCAAGCTTTATTATGTCAATTGCCGAAGACAGCCGCGGCACTATATGGATTGGTACAGGCAATGGTATCGTTGCTTATAACCAAGGAACTCTACAAACTTATCACCTGCATGATAAATTTGATGCAGAGTACGCTTTTGGCTTTCATATTGAACCTAACTCTCTATGGATGACAACAGACAGAGGCTTGATTCATATTGACTTAAACAGTCATAAAATGACCGCAGTGACTAAGGAAAATGGCTTACCCATCGACAAGTTATTTCAAGTGGTTATTGATAATAACAACACCTTTTGGTTAACCAGTAATCGCGGCGTGATAAGCGTTACTAGAGCACAAATTAATAATGTTATTCAAGGTAAAAGTCAAACCGTGCATTATGAGCTATTTGCTGAAGGCGCGGGCCTATTGAGCTCACAAGCAAATGGTGGCTCAACTCCGTCAGCAACCCTTCATAAAGATGGCAGTGTCTGGGTTGCGACAGCAAAAGGGGTTGGCCAAGTCAGTCATCAAAGATTACAACGTATGGCTGAAACCGTAATCCCCGTGGTTATTGAACAGTTTAATGTCGATGGTAAATCTTATCCTATAAATAATTATATAAACATTAAACAGAATTCATTTGCACAGGGTTCGCTTACACAGGATTCACTTACGCTAGGTTCACTTACACAAGATAATAGAACCCAACAAAAATATCCTGATGATGAGATCAAATTGCCAGCAGGCTCATCGCGCATCACCATTCATTATGCTGGTTTGGGGTTTTTACTGGCAAAACATATTGAATATCAAACTCAATTAATTGGTTTTGATATTCAATGGCAAAACAAAGATAACCAAACCTTTACTGAGTTTACTAATTTAGACCCTGGCCACTATACCTTCCAAATGCGCGCTAAATATCCTAACGGCCAATGGCAAAAAAATCTGGCCAGCATCAGCTTTACTATCATGCCTTTTTTTTGGCAAACCATTTTCTTTAAATTATTTGTGGCACTCAGCTTGTGCTTAGCCCTCTATGCTGTCTATCGCCTTAGAATGGTAACTATCGAGCGTGGACAAATAAAACTGAAAAATTTAGTCGCACGGCAAACGATTGACTTACAAAAACAGGCAGAATTATTTGCCTATCAAGCTAATCATGATCAGCTAACAGGCCTGTTTAATCGCCGGGCTTTTGATCATTGGTGTAATGAAGACTTTGCGCTGGCAAAAGCAACTCAGCAGCCATTAACTATCGCCATCCTTGATATTGACAACTTCAAGCATGTCAATGATGAGTTTTCTCATCTAATTGGCGATAAAGTCATTAAAACAGTCGCCGATATTTTACAGCAACTTGTTCAAAACCATTCACCGCAAACCAAAATAGCGCGATGGGGAGGCGAAGAGTTCACTTTTCTCATTAGTGATAAGAAAACAAAGGCTTATGATTTTTGCGAATTAGTGCGCGCCAGTATAAAAAACCATGCTTTTGCTAAAATAGCGCCAGATTTAAATATCACGGTAAGCATTGGTTTAACCGATAACAGCGAAGTAATAGAATACGACAAAATGATTAGCCATGCTGATCAGGCCTTATATTTTGCCAAGAATCATGGTCGTAACCAAGTCAGAATTTATCAAAAAGAAGACAGTGACGATAATGAGAAAGTGGGTGAGCGGCTCAGTCAGGTGATGCGAGCAACATCGCGCATCGACAACAATTAAAAATTTACCACGGGGAGAGCCAAAGCCCCCACTACACCAAAAACATATCCTTTGTGTCGGTTCGAAGCACCCTCTATGGTGTATCAACGTTCAGTGCTGAACAGTTACAATAAGTAAAATGACGGTTGGTCGTTATAACCAATACCGTCACTTTTAACAGTTACCGCAGTAATCTCAGTAAATATTACTCTACTTCTGGACGCATGTGCGGGAATAAAATAACGTCCTTAATCGTTGGTGAGTCTGTAAACAACATCACTAGACGATCAATACCAATACCTTCACCTGCCGTTGGTGGTAAGCCATACTCAAGGGCGCGAATATAATCATCATCAAAATGCATCGCTTCATCATCACCAGCATCTTTCTCTTCCACTTGCTTTTTAAAGCGTGCTGCTTGATCTTCAGCATCGTTAAGCTCAGAGAAACCATTCGCTAATTCACGGCCGCCAACGAAAAACTCAAAACGGTCGGTAATAAAAGGATTGTTATCATTACGGCGCGCTAACGGAGAAACTTCCCACGGATATTCAGTGATAAAAGTTGGCTGATCTAATAAATGCTCTGCTACTTCTTCAAAAATTTCACAGATATATTTACCTGGCCCCCACACTTTAGCCGCATCTCCTTCTTTAACCCCAGCAGCTTTTGCCATGGCCTTGATAGCATCAAAGTTATTTTCAGGGTCACGTAATGCCGCTTCATTAATTTGATGTCTTTCTTCGCTATACTTAATAATGGCGTCAACCATAGATAAACGTGTAAATGGTTGACCAAAGTCGTAGAATTTTTCTTCTACCACTTCACCATCAGCATTTTTCACCGTGTTACGAACCATGCTTGTGCCCAGTACATCTTGAGCAACCGTACGTAGCATTTCTTCAGTTAAGTTCATCAAATCGTTATAGTCAGCATAAGCTTGATAGAATTCAATCATGGTGAACTCTGGGTTATGGCGAGTTGATAAACCTTCATTTCTAAAGTTTCTGTTAATCTCGAAAACACGCTCAAAACCACCAACCACTAAACGTTTAAGATAAAGTTCAGGAGCAATACGCAAGTACATATCGATATCTAAAGCATTATGATACGTTTGAAAGGGTTTAGCCGTGGCGCCACCAGGGATAACTTGCAACATTGGCGTTTCAACTTCCATAAAATCACGATCGACGAGGAAACGACGAATGCCATCAACAATTTTTGTGCGCATTTTAAAGGTATTACGCGTGTCTTCATTGATGATCAAATCAACATAACGCTGACGATATTTCATTTCTTGATCTGATAAACCATGGAATTTTTCAGGCAACGGACGTAACGATTTAGTTAATAAAGAATATTCGTCCATATTAACGTAAAGATCGCCTTTACCTGATTTGTGCAAAATACCTTTTACGCCAACAATATCACCGATATCTAAGCTGCCAGAGTTAGCTCTAATTTCTTTTTGTACGGTTTTTTCAGCGTAAGCTTGAATGCGGCCAGACATGTCTTGTAGTACCAAAAATGGCCCGCGCTTAGCCATAACTCGGCCGGCAATAGCATAAGTAACTTGTAAAGCTTCAAGCTCTTCTTTGGTTTTTTCACCATGCTCTGCTTGAATATCTGCCGCTAAATGTTCACGGTTAAAATCATTTGGAAAACCGTTTGCTGAGCAATTCGAACGAATTTTTTCTAACTTGATACGACGCTCAGCAATAAGTTTGTTTTCATCTTGTGCTGGCGCTTGGCTGTTTTTTGCATTGTCAGTCATTTTATTTCTCATTACGTATATGTAAATTAATCTTTAATTCTTCTATAAACCAGACTTTAAACTGGCTTCTAAAAATTTATCTAAATCGCCGTCTAGTACTGCTTGCGTGTTGCGATTCTCAACGCCTGTTCTTAAATCTTTTATGCGGCTATCATCTAATACATAAGAGCGAATTTGACTGCCCCAACCTATATCAGATTTTCCGTCTTCAAGCACTTGCTTGTCTTCATTTTGTTTTTGCATTTCTAGCTCAAACAATTTCGCTTTTAATAGTTTCATCGCACTAGCACGGTTTTTATGCTGTGACCTATCACTTTGACACTGTACTACCGCACCCGTGGGGATATGCGTTAAACGAATAGCCGAGTCAGTTTTATTTACATGCTGACCACCTGCGCCAGAAGCACGGTAAGTATCGACGCGTAAATCTGCGGGATTAATCTCAATGTCGATATTGTCATCAATTTCAGGATAAATAAACGCTGAGGCAAACGAGGTATGACGTCGGCCACTGGAGTCAAAAGGTGATTTACGCACTAGCCTGTGCACGCCCGTTTCGGTGCGTAGCCAGCCATAAGCATAGTCACCACTATATTTAATGGTACAGCCTTTAATACCCGCAACATCACCGTCGGTAACTTCGACCACTTCGGTTTTAAAACCATGCGCTTCACCCCAACGCAAGTACATGCGCATCAGCATTTCAGCCCAATCTTGCGCTTCTGTACCACCTGAGCCCGATTGAATATCTAAATAACAGTTGTTACCATCTTGCTCGCCTGAAAACATGCGGCGAAATTCGAGTTTAACTAACAGTGTATCTAAAGCCGCCGCTTCGGTTTGCGCGTCATCAAAAGTATCTTGATCTTCTTCTTCAACGGCCAACTCAACTAAACCTTCAATGTCTTCACAGCCTGATTCTAACTCAACAATGGTGTTAACTATGGCTTCTAAATCGCTACGTTCTTTACCCAATGCTTGCGCACGTACTGGCTCATTCCAAACATCAGGTAATTCTAATTCCCGTGACACTTCAACTAAACGTTCTGCTTTAACATCGTAGTCAAAGATACCCCCGAAGTAGGTCAGCACGTTCACGAATTTCTTTTAATTTATTTAGGATAGGATTTATTTCAAACATAAGCCTTCGAACATGAGCCTTCAAAAAAGATAAGTCTGCGAAATATATGCACTAGGAGCTTATATTTCAGCTAAAAAATAGTCGGGCATTGTAGCTTAAATAGCCGGGCAAATAAACGCTTTTTTGAGAGGTTAAAGCATGACTAAAATCCCGCCTACATTGCAATATGCCAGAGCGCGATTAAAATCCCGCCTACGTAACAACATGCTAGAGCACGCTTTAAATTCCGCCTAGATGGTAATATGTTTTACCATTAACTGTACGCTACGTTTACCACGAAATTCATTAATATCTAAATGATAAGCAAGCTGTACTTTTTCAGCCTTTAAATTTGGCCAAGCTTTAATATCAACATTAAAAGCGATGGCATCAAATATTTGCCCTGCTTTTTTCACCACCAATTTCAAGTGTTTTTCGCCAACAATACGTTGCTGAACAAGGGTGAATTCATCGTCAAATAGGGGTTCAGGAAAATTTTGTCCCCACGGACCGGCATTTCTTAATTGCTCAGCAAATGTCAACGTCATCTCCTGAGCTGATAATTTCCCATCACTAAGCAGTACCGATTGTAAGTGCTCCTTGGTTAGCCATTGCTCAGCGACTTTGTTAAAAAGTTGTTGAAACTTATCAAAATCTTGCCCTTTAATTGACAAGCCTGCTGCCATGGCATGACCGCCAAATTTTAAAATTAAATCAGGGTATTGGCTGGAGATATGCTCTAGTAAGTCACGAATATGTAAACCAGAAATAGAGCGAGCCGAACCTTTAATTTCATAATTTTCATCCGTTTCGTCACTGCTATTAGCAAAAACGATACAAGGTCGATGGAATTTCTCTTTTAATCGCCCGGCAACAATGCCAATAACACCTTGATGCCAATCTTGTTGATAAAGTGCAATGGCACTTGGCAAGTTATCTTCATTAAAGTTAAGGGATTTAAGCACTTGTTCAGCTTCAACTTGCATGCCCTGCTCTATTTCACGACGCGCTTTGTTAAGATCATCTAAATCACGTGCCATAACTCTAGCACTAGCTAAATCAGGGGCAAGTAAGCAATTTATACCGTAAGCCATATCATCTAAACGACCAGCGGCATTAATGCGTGGCCCTAAAGCAAAGCCAAAATCACTGGCGATCAGTTGGCTTTGATCTCGCTTGGCAATATCTATTAAGGCTTGAATACCGGGGCGAGTTTGCCCAGCGCGAATTCGCTTTAACCCTTGCGCGACTAAAATACGGTTATTGGCATCAAGCGGCACAACATCGGCCACAGTGCCTAAAGCGACTAAATCAAGTAATTGGGCAATATTAGGCTCAGGTATGCCGCGTTTGGTGAAATAGCCTTGTTCTCGACCATGTTTTCTCAGCGCCAGCATCAAATAAAAAGCCACGCCTACGCCCGCAAGCGCTTTACTTTCGAACTGACAGCCATGTTGATTTGGGTTAACAATAGCATCGGCGTTTGGCGTTATTTTTCCGGGTAAATGATGATCAGTAACGACGACTTGCAAGCCCAGTTCTTTTGCGCGATTAACGCCAGCAATACAGCTAATACCATTATCTACCGTGATTAAAAGCTGCGCCTTTTGAGCGGCGGCAATATCAACAATTTCAGGTGTTAAACCGTAGCCATATTCAAAGCGGTTTGGCACGATGAAGCTATGATTATGACTGCCAAACATGCTAAGCGCTGACATCATCAAAGCGGTACTCGTCGCACCGTCAGCATCAAAATCACCGACAATAACAATGGCGGTGTTATTTTCTATAGCAGGGAGTAAAATTTCACACGCTTGCGTTAAGCCTTTTAATTGCGCGCTATCTGCACTCAGCCCCTGCAAATTAGCAACTTGATGATCTAGCTCTTTCGCTGAAGTAACGCCACGACTAGCATAAATTTGCTTAATAATTGCGGGTAAATCATGGGGTAAATGATCATCCGCAACTAATTCACGGCGAGATATTGTTGTAGTCATCTTTTTGTCGTCATGTAATGATATAAGCCTAGCTAAACCTAATTATAAGTGTATTTATTCAGCTTAAAATATTTACCACAGAGAGCACCGAGAATAGCAAAGTCTCTGTGTAGGCTCGAAGAGCCCTCTGTGAAGCATAGCGGCTCAGTGGTGAATAGTTTTAATTATAAGTTTTCTAATAATTGCTCTAATTTCGCGGGTGGTTGATAGCCAGGTACCATCATGCCGTTAGATAACACAATGGCAGGGGTACCGTTCACCCCAACCTGACGGCCGAAATCAAACTCACTTTCAATCGGCTTATCACAAATACGATAAGCAATACTTTGACTATTTTTAGCCGAAGTCATCGCTGCTTTTGGATCATCTGCACACCATATTGAACGTAAATCTTTAAAGCCTTGACTATAATCACCTGCTCTGTTTTTTATGCCTGAACGTGGATAAGCTAAGTAACGAAAGGTAATACCGCGCGCATTATAATCTGCCATTTGTTTATGCATTTTACGGCAATAACCACAGGTGATATCGGTAAAAGCAGTAACGACATACTTTTCATCTTTCGCTTTAAAAACGATCATGTCGTCTTTAAACTTTTCCAAACCCTCTAAACGCATGTTAGCCAAACTTTGTTCTGCTAAGTCAGTCACTTCGGTCACTAAGCTGTAAACTTTACCTTGAATGAAATAATCACCATTATAACTTGCATAAAACAAGCCTTGGTTAGTGATAAGTAACGCTATACCGGGTACAGGTGTTGCTTCAACTTTTTCAACGTCTATACCCAATTTGCCTTTAATTTTAGCTTTTAAAAATTCTGCATTTAACTGCGTAGGATCTGATTTTGCTATACTACTTGGCACCAATGAATTGTTTGCCACAGCCGACTCATTTACTGAAAAAAACACACTTGCAGCAACAACCGCTAAACCACCGGCAATTAATATTTTCTTAAACATAGTTAATTTTCCTAAATTTACTTCAATCTTTAGTTATCTAGACAATGTAGACCGTTTTATTGCCAATGAAATTACAGTCGTTATGATAACTTTGCAACAATAAATTGAATTGTACTAAATGCTTTTGCTAAAATCGCCCTCAAATATGTTTCCAATCATTATAATCAGGAAATTTTCATGAAAATCGGCTTATTTTACGGCTCCACCACTTGTTATACAGAGATAGCCGCAGAAAAAATTCAGGCGACCATTGGCGCAGAGCTCATAGAACTACATAACCTTAAAGATGAACCTTTGGCCCATTGCCTTGATTATGATTTCATTATTTTTGGTATTTCTACCTGGGATTATGGCGAGTTGCAAGAAGATTGGGAGTCATGCTGGCAAGACATCGCCGACCTTGATTTTTCAGGAAAAACCATTGCCTTATATGGCATGGGCGATCAAATAGGCTATACCGAGTGGTTTCAAGACGCGCTAGGCATGCTGCATGAGCAAGTAACAGCACAAGGCGCACAATTAATAGGCTACTGGCTAAATAAAGGTTATGAGTTTTCTGCCTCGAAGGCTCTTAGTGCCGATAAAAGTCATTTTGTTGGCTTATCACTTGATGAAGATAACCAGTATGATTTGAGTGAAGATAGAATTAACCAGTGGTGTGAGCAAATTTTAATTGAGTATGCTGAGTTATAGTGATGTCAAATTCGATCTGACACTTTGACTTTATAGGTTTTAATCAAACCTGACAGTCCCAAAAGCCACCATTGCCGTCGTTCATCATTTACATTTTAAATGTGCGCTTTATAGACATAGGATTCAAAACTTTTTGCTATATATTTTCTAATGAATTCTTATGAGGCCGTCCCAGTAACTGTGGTGCTTCATCAATAATGATAAACGTGTCACGCCATGAGAAAATTTAACAATTAATTTCCAACGATTCGTGATTACGCATACTGTTTGAGGTTATCAAGCGGGAATATCCTATAATGATAAATGATAAATGATAAATGATAAATGATAAAATTTATACCATTTGTAAATAGGAGAATTCGAAATGAATATAAAAAATCTTATTATCCTAATATATGCAATAACAGGCTTTTCATTTAACGTTGTAGCCGCTCAAAATCCGAGTATTTCAGAATCTAGGGTAAACAAAAATGTGAAAGATTCAATTACAATAATGACTATGTTGGAACTTTGTAATGAAAAGCATAGATCACTTCAAGATCAAATAGTAAAGTTACAATTCCCCTTTATTTTAATTAGTGCAATATCGATAGGAAGAAGTAACACCGGGATAATGATGAGACAATACCCTCAATTAGCATCGACAATGAGAAATGATAAAACAAAATGGGGAAACGTTACTATTAAGCGGTGTTACAAAATAATAAGTACTACTGACAACATCATTAAGACTTTTACAAAAAATTTCCCAGATGAAAAAACACCTGAAT
The DNA here is from genome assembly GCA_002162675.1 of Colwellia sp. 39_35_sub15_T18. Lineage (GTDB taxonomy): Bacteria > Pseudomonadota > Gammaproteobacteria > Enterobacterales > Alteromonadaceae > Colwellia. The sequence goes on from MAAE01000047.1 coordinate 41,957, forward strand.
GGCTCAACTCAGAAGAGCTAAGAGCAATAATAAAGCAAAACTAAAATTGGCCTAATTTCTCAAGTGACAATACCTGCTTTATTTTTCCATCGATTAAATAGTCACGATTAACAAATTTGACTAATATGTTGTCACATGAAGCACCCATACTTCCGTGAACTACATCACACACTTCTAATTTATAAGAGTCATTTTTGAGTCTCTCAATTATTTGGTAGCTAATCTCATTACTACCAGGATAATTAGCGGCAATACATCCTCTAAGATCTGCTCGATTAATGAATACGGCTGCAATGTAGTTATCACCATTTAACTCTGTCATTAATTGACCAAAGCAGCCATTAGGTATATCACCTTCAGATGTTATAAACCTGTCATTCTTAATTGTGTAATCTAAATCATCTGCCATTGAAGGCATAGCCAAACTTAACAGTGAAGTTATTAAAATTAGATATTTCATTCTGATACTCCAAATTATTCCCTGCTTAATACTTGCCATTAGAAAAAGTATAGCAAACTTAAAAGTGCGAATATAAACTGCATTTTCGCTAACATTCAGCAAGTTAACATTCTGAACTGATTTCTTATGATTTATTCTCTGCCAACACCCGCTGAGAGCTTGCAGGAGGCATAGCTACAAGATTGTATGTAGATTGCCCTCATTATATGTCTTGTCTCGACTTAATCTAACATTTCCTATTCTGTTAACTCTGAACCGCCGATGTCTCATTTGTGTTGAGAGTGCAATTTTAATCAGTAATATTCGTAATTTAGGCGATAAAATTCATTCCATATATCGTTTTTTAACGACTTTAATTCTGCGGAGTTCATACCATTCGATCTTGCAACCTCAACAAACAACAACATTCTCATATTTCTTTCGCTGAGGTCATAAAAGTGTATAAAGTCACGTTCGTTATTTCTGTTTTGTAGAGTAACTGTTGCATGCACCTGAAAACATTTCGTTAAATACAATGGGACTTCATCAATATCAAACGCCTTCGATAGAGCAATACTATCCTTCGTTTTCGCAAACAGATCTGTAGCCTTCAGCAACAATGTTTTCTGGGGTGCAGGCATTTCAATAAGCGCACAAGATGCAGAGTTTGTTTGCTCCTTTGTTGCCATACTCACCAATTTTTTCGTCATAGATACACTTTTAGTCACTTCATGATCAGTTTCTGTAAATAAAAGTAGTGGCCAACTCAATCCTTTAATCCACAATTCTGTGCTATATGCACCAACCCCATACCTTGTTTTAGGTGTTTCATCACACCAAAACAAACCTTTTAACCATCCTTCTTTGTCAATGCACTCCTTTCTATCATCAAATGCGTAAATTATTCGGGCTAAGCCAGTTCCTAAAATCCATACAGCGAAAATACCGATTGCTAAGCCTTTAATCGTGTTCATTTCAGATTCCTCCAATATTTACTCATATTTCGAATTGATAAAAATAGTATTCATCCACAATAAATTGAGAGTTATCATTGCTAAAACACGAAGGGTAATTAATGTATATTAGAAATTTTTCATTATTACCTAACCCGAAACAAATTTTCTTAAGTATAGCCGAAGTACGGTGTTGTTAAAGGGGGCAGCCTTAAGACAGGAAACAGAGTTATGGAAAGCTCAGAGTTTCAAATCAATTAATTGACTATCAGTGTATTATTTGTGTAGTGAGCTGCCGCCCAACACTTACCTCGCGAGAAGGTTCGGAATAGTTTAGTCTTCTATATCAGAGAAGGGTGGCCATAAATTAGGAGGCTAGCAGTATATATAGACAGCTAAGCGGCAGCCTTGCCCATTTACCACATTGATAATCTTTTTAATGCCCTCAACTATTAACAGCCAAGAGGTCAAGTAATTAAATTTACATTATCGAACACTTTTATCAATATCACCAAAAGCTAGGCATGAGTGCTGCGTTTCTCTCAGTGACATAGTCAAAACTTACCACTTTAATATTTAATGGCTAATTGTTTGGACACATTCCGACACTTCAAAAGAACTTTGGTTGTATTCGGGTAAAATTGAAATTCTTGGTATTGAACCGTCAAAGTATCTTTATTAATATTATAATTAGTGCCATCACCAGCATCTTTCATTGCCATACCGTCATATTGATGCGACGCACAACCTAGCATGGATAATAAGGTAAATAGCATTAAACACAGCCTTTTTATCATGATATATATTCCTATAATTTAAAGGGCTAACTAGAAATATAGTTTACCGGATTAAACATTACTAGGGACTGCAAAAAAATGTGATTAAGAAAATGACTAGAAGTTTGCTCAAAGCCTGATAACAGGCAATTTTTTTGTTCAAATATAACACGGGATTACTTCTGCAAAGTGGTACTACTGCCCTTAAAGTTTCACTCAATAAAATTAACTGTTTCAAAAATCAATGATATTTACTAATGTCTTTTTCGTGTCTTTTCTGCCATATTTTAATCGTGCGCGTTGAGGCATGAGGGCTAAAACATTAGCGATATGTATTATAATACTTCTTCGAATACGTGTTAAATGTTCTACACTTACACATTTGTGCATTGTAGTCACCAGCGGGTATGTTTAAATGGCATTTTATATCAATCATCTAATTTGTTTTTTATGCTTGGAGAATGGAGGAGACGAATGAAAAACAAAGTTGTAGTAACATGGCTCTTGGCTATTGCCTCTATCGCCATTTCAGCTAAAGTAGTGAAAGCAGAGACGATCTACTGTGGGCTAAAGACCATTACCGTTCAGAACGGAAAAATGACTCAGATACGTCATGAGGATGGAACCATTCATAAATTAGGTTCCGATTCTAAATACTGGAGCTATGACGGAAAATCAATCAAGCATAAACTCATTGGTGAACGACTTCCATGTGGCACTAATCCAAAGTCCAGAGATGAGATTATTGATGGACTGTCATCACGGTTCATCAAAAACCCAAGTATCTATAATATGGATAAACAAGAAGCCCTATGGATGACTAGCTTTACTGCCAATCTGATGAAGACCGATAAGAATTGTCATGTACTAGTTGATGCTTCAAAATCAGTAGTGCGAAATGATATGTTTTACATTGATTGCAGTGATCACTCAGACAAATCACATAGATATTGGGTGACCCGTGGTGATTTAAAAGCTGGTAACTCCAGACCACCAGCAACAGCAGTAACTAAGCTTGTGGCAATCAATATCTGTAGCACTGAATTACGTTCGAAGGCAATGATTCCATCTACTTACAACCCTGCTTTACTTACAGGGACTTCCAGCAGAATTGTAGAAAATGTCGGGCGTAACATTGTTGAGATTAATTTTACCGCTAAGAGTGCCATCGGCGTAGAAGGTAAATTCCGAGGCAGGTGTGTTTTGGAGTCTGGACGTTTAATTGAAGCGATAGTTCTTGACCGCTAAAGAAATCAATAGGTAAAGTGCAGGTTATTTTGGTAGTTATCAATACAAAATCTAATCCTAAATGTTATTTCAACACTAACTCTTAACTTCCGTTTTTGGTAAAGGTTAGCGTTCTGAGGTGAAACTCCACAGGCAGCAATGAGCTTGAAGCTGCCTGTCAGATATAATGCCCCCCCTGATCTTTCTAATCGTTAGATCTACATATAAGTTATCAATAATAGACGTTAAGTGTTAGAAGTAGTGCTAGGTTTTACTAGAAGTTTCACTTCTCCTAGATCCTTCTCCCTAAAACCACTATAATTGCCACCATATTAATATTCCTCCCTATTTTAGTGATTTCCCTTATGTTTGAGCAATTTGATCTCGACTCTGAATTATTAGCCGCTGTTAAAGCGTTAGGCTACAAAAAACCAACGTCTATTCAAGAATTGGTTATTCCACACGCTATGACAGGCAAAGACGTGCTGGCTTCAGCGCCTACAGGTACGGGTAAAACCGCAGCCTTTTTATTGCCCATTGCCCAGCATTTATTAGATTATCCTCGTACACAGCCAGGCTTTCCTAGAGTATTAATTTTAACGCCAACCCGTGAATTAGCGATTCAAATAGGCGAAGACAGCGAAAAACTCAGTCAATTAACTAAAATAAAAACCGGCGTGATCACAGGTGGCGTAAACTATGGTAGCCACAATGATATTCTCAACAGCACCACAGATATTCTTGTTGCCACTCCCGGGCGATTATTAGAATACATTGAAAACGAACAATTCGATGCCCGTGAAATTGAAATTTTAGTGCTTGATGAAGCGGATCGCATGCTTGATTTGGGCTTTCGCGAAACCATTAACCGTATTGTTGGTGAAGCTCGCTGGCGCAAACAAACCATGTTGTTTTCGGCGACATTAGAAGGCGCGGGGGTGACTCGTTTTGCAAAAGAGGTGTTGACCGAACCCACCTTTTTAGAATCGAATCCATCTCGCAAAGAAAAAGCGAAAATTCACCAATGGTTGCACCTTGCTGATAGTGCACCACATAAACTTAATTTACTGGTAAACATCCTCAAACAAGAAGGTGTTGACCGTACTGTGGTATTTGCCAACAAACGTGAAACAGTACAATACCTATCGGGTAAGTTATACGCTGAAGAGTTACCTTGTGTTTGGCTGGAAGGAAAAATGCCTCAAGACAAACGTAACAGAGCGATTGAACGTTTTAAAAATGGCGAGGTCAAGGTACTCGTTGCCACTGATGTTGCTGCTCGAGGGTTAGATATTGACGGTATTAGTCATGTTATTAACTTTGATATGCCACGTACAGTAGATATTCATATTCACCGCATTGGCCGTACAGGCAGAGCTGGCGCTAAAGGCACGGCAATTTCTTTAGTTGAAGCGCATGATATGGCCGTTATTGGTAAAATTGAGCGTTATCAAAACGAACGCCTTCAGCGTCGTGTCATTGATGAACTTCGTCCTCAAAACAAAGAATCTCGCGTAGCCAACAAAAAAGCAAAAGTGAAGTTAACGACTGCCCAGAAAAAAGCTAAGGCTAAAAAACAAGCAAAGAAAAAAACTAAGAAAGCGAAATCTTAAGCAATCCCTATCAATAATTACCAAGATAATAGCTGCCTGTTAATAACAAGTGGCTATTTTTTTCTCTGATTTTTACAAATCAAAAACCTCTACTACACTAAAGCCTGAGTACTACTTTATTAAAAAGGACTTTATCGTGCAGTTCAAACCTCCATACAGTCAACATAGTGTGCTAATCCGCGCGAACATTAAGCGATACGAGTAACTAACCACAGTATATAACTGAAAATTTCCCTGAAAAACATAGCAAGCAGTACTAAAAAATAATCTCTTCAACATAAATTAAGTGAAACATAAAGATGAATAAACACCCTGAAAATTATAGAATTTTATTGGTAGAAGACAACCGAATAAATCAACAGATTGCTTTAGGGTTATTAGCAAAACTTAACTTAACTGCTGATATTGCTGCTAATGGTTTGCTGGCCATTGATGCGCTAACAAGCTCAAGGAATGAATGCCCTTACACATTAGTGTTAATGGATTGCCAAATGCCGGAAATGGATGGTTACCAAGCCAGCCAAGAAATTCGCAACGGCGGTGCAGGTGAATTGTTTAAAAATATACCTATTATTGCTATGACAGCCCACGCCATGACAGGTGATAAACAAAAATGCCTTGATGCGGGCATGACTGACTACTTAGCAAAACCTATAGAACCAGAGCTACTGGCAGAAAAATTAACACGTTATCTCAACATTAATACCACTAGCAATGGTGCACATAGTACTTTATCGACACAAGCTAAGCATTACCAAGAAATAGCTAGTCCCGCTATTATTGAGGGAGTAAATGAGCCGATAAATCAACAAGAAACTGACTTAGTTTGGGATAAAAGCGCTTGTTTAAAAAGAGTCAGTAATAACCAAGCATTACTGAAAAGTTTAATTGTTCTTTTTATCGAAGATACACCGATGATGATCAATTCGCTAACGGTATTAATAACGAAACTTTTAAGTCAAAAAATTCAGCTAAAAAAAGAAGCAAACCAAATTTTATTTGAAAAAATTTATCAAAATTCTCATAGTATCAAAGGCGTTGCCGGCAATTTGAGTGGTATCATCTTACATCGTCTTGCCAGAGAACTAGAGTTAGCCGCAAAAAGTGCTAACTTAGTAGAAATACAACAAATTCAACCTGAATTAATTAACAGCCACCAAGCCTTAATGCAGCAATTAAAAAGTTTTGTTGAAATCACTGTCGATTAAATAAACATCCATGTGTTTAGATTAAAAAGTTAGACTTTACATTAAAATCCAGTCTACACTGTCAGCCTAACTGTTTTTCATACCACTAAAATGACCAACAAAAATAATAAAAACCAGTTCACTAATACCTTTATAAGTTATCAAAACACAATTCGTGGTTTTATTAGTCGTATTGTAAAACCTGACGATATTGATGACATAGTGCAAGAAACATTTGTACGCACCTATGAAGCTAACCTTAAGCAAGAAATCAAGTACGCTCGCAGCTATATGCTTAAAACAGCCAAAAACCTCGCTTTTAATCATAATGCCAAGTGGGATAATAAATTCAACGTCTCTATAGAGGATTTTATTGAACCACCTGTCGAATTAACTAGCACAACTTTTGAAGATGATTATGAATCAAAAGAACGGTTTTTATCTTTTTGCAAAGCCACAGATCAACTATCAGGCTCTGTACGCAAGTGCTTCATTTTAAAAAAAGTCTATGGTTTAAGCCAAAAAGAAATAGCGCAATATTTACAGCTGAGTGAAAGTACCGTTGAAAAGCATGTAGCGAAAGGGTTATTAAAAAGTGTACAATACATGCAAAAGTTGAACTATAACACCGAGCAAGGCTCTAAAGCTCAACTAAATAAAGTAAAAAAAACAAAATCGCAATCGTCAAATGGGTAATAAGTTGAGTGCAACAACTTGTTGCGTAAATGAGTAAGTAGATGAATAAGCAAACCAATAATGTCAGTCAGTTCCACTCTAAAGAACAAATTCAAGAGCAAGCTTGTCTTTGGATAAGTCGTATGGATCGAGGCTTAAGCCCAAATGAACAGCAAGATTTAGTTACTTGGTGTAATCAAAATACCAGCCATCATAGCACTTTGCTTGAAATGGCTGCTTATTGGGATGATATTTCTGTACTCAATGAGTTAAGTGGCTTATTCCCTTTAGAAAAAAATAATCAACCCCGTAATAAATTTGCTGTTTTTGCCTTAGCAGCCAGTGTTGCACTTGTGTCTTTACTCGGTGCTAACACATTGATGAGTAAATCATTCTTACCATTTTTACCTTCTCTTAATGAGCACACCTTAACGCAAACTCAAACCTTGAGTAGCCCCATTGGTAAACAAAGTACTTTCACCATGAACGATGGTACTCATATTCAATTAAACACTAATAGCGTTGTTGAAGTCGCTTATACTGCATCGTATCGCCAACTAACTTTAGTTAAAGGTGAAGCGAGATTTGATGTTGCTAAAGATAAGTCTCGACCATTTACCGTCACCTCAGGTGAAAAATCTTTTACCGCTTTAGGTACTATTTTTAATGTGCAGAAAGATGGTGATCATGAAATGGAATTAATGGTTACTGAAGGTCGAGTATTGATTACCAAGGCAAGTGCAGCCATTGAAATAATAAAGCAAACCTTGCTGACCTCAAATGAGCATACCTCTGCTAAAGACCTTCCCGGAATTTTAGTCACCTCAGGTGAAAAAGCGGTAATAGAGCAACATATTGCCACGCCAGTACAAAAGGTATCTTTAGATCAAGTACAACGAGATCTTGCTTGGCAACAAGGCATGCTTGTCTTTGATGGCGAATTATTATCAAAGGCATTGGTTGAGATTAGTCGATATACCTCAAGCCACTTTGAAATAGTAGATCCTCAAATAGCCAATGTTAAAGTATCTGGTTATTTTAAAGCTAATGATGTTGACGGTTTATTAGCGTCACTAAATAGCAACTTTAATATCAGTTTTAGCAAACGTGCTGATAACACAATATTACTCGCTTTGGCTGAGTAAGACTTAAATCATCTATCTTTAATTTTATCCCTCTTACTTTCTCTATATATTACTGGCTATTTTCAGCTATTTAACTTAATTTAGACAATTCTCAAAGAATAAAAAAAACTATAGAGGATTTCCCCTGCTCACTTGTTTATTAATATTGCGCAGTTGGCGAAAGTTATTTCGCCTGCTTCAAAACACAGCGTCATTCAAAAGCACCATCACCATTGTCACTACCGTGTTAATGCTGCTTAGTGCTTCAAAAGTTTATGCTGATGATTTGAATCGTTTTGATATTGACAAACAACGAGCTGACAAAGCTTTAATTGCATTTGCACAAAAGGCAAATCAAACTATTATATTTTCGTTTGATTTAACTAAACAACACCAAGCAAATGCATTAAAAGGCTACTATTCAGTACAGTCAGGCCTAAAAAAATTATTAAAAGGCTCTGGTTTAATCGCTGTTGTTAATAACTCTGGTCAACTGAGCATTCAAGTTGATAAACACTATAGAGGAATAACAACAATGAAAAATAAAACAATAAAAACCATTTTGGTACCCATGATCTTAGGGGCGGCCAGTCAAACTGCTTTGGCTCAAGAGCCAGCACAAGTAACAGAGCAAGAAGTAGAAAAAATATCTATTATCGGCAGTCGTGTTGCAGGACGTTCAGCAGATGACTTACCCGTACCCGTTGATATTCTTTCAGCTGAAGCTTTAGCCAATACCGGCCAAACTGAAGTGGGTAGAATGCTACAGGCTATTGCTCCTTCTTTTAACTTTTCTAGCTCAGCGATTAGTGATGGTACCGATGCCTTACGTCCAGCGACCTTACGTGGTTTAGGACCAGATCAAACCTTAGTATTGATTAATGGTAAACGTCGCCATCAAGCCAGTTTAATTCACATTAATACTTCAGTGGGTCGTGGCACAGCGGGTACAGACATGAATGCTATTCCCGCATCGGCAATAAAACGTATCGAAGTATTACGTGATGGTGCAGCAGCCCAATATGGCTCTGATGCTATTGCTGGGGTAATTAATATTGTTTTAAATGATACTGATGAAGGCGGTAAAGTAGCAGTATCTTATGGCGAATACTCAGAAGGTGATGGTGAAACCACCAACATCGATATAACTAAAGGCTTTGCTTTAGGTGATAGTGGTTATTTAAATACTACATTAAACTTTCGTGACCGCGGCTTTACCAACAGAGCGGGCTTACATGGCTCTTGTCAATTTTCTGGCTGTACCGATGCTGGTAATGGCAGTATGTTATTAGGTGACCCACGTGAAGCGACAGCAACGCGTAATACCTTTAGAATTGGTGATGCTGATTCAAATCAATTTGGCTTAACGGTTAACACAGGTTACCAATTAGGTGATGGCGAGCTTTACGGCTTTATCACCTATTCAAAACGTGACAATGAATCCGCAGCCTTTTTCCGCCATAATGCTAATAATGGTGGTAATGCCCCTTTACAAGATGGCGATGCTACTATCCCGGCAGGTTTTTTACCTAAAATCAATTCAGATATTAAAGATATGTCTTATAACTTTGGTTATCAAACTGACTTTGAAAATGGTGCGAGTTTAGACTTCTCATATACCTATGGTCAAAACAATATTGACTATACAACGAGTAATACAATCAATTCATCTTTTGCTAACTCATTGCAATATAATACTGACGGCTCTCTTGCCAACATTACCCCTGATGAAATTCGCAGCGCTGTGCCTCGTCAAGCTTTTGCTTACGGGTTAGAACTAGCCTTATCAACCTTGAACCTTGATTATACTCAAGACTTCGATCTATTTTCATTAGCAATGGGCGCTGAAATTCGTACCGATACTTATAAAATTACCCCGGGTGATGAGTATTCTTATCGTGATTACGATACAATTTTGGGTGAAAGTTTGTTTGACACAGATAGAAGTGCTGGTACCCAAGGTTTTGGTGGCATAGGCCCTGTTTCTGAAGTTGATGAAACTCGTGATGTTATTTCTTTCTACGCGGATGTAGAAATGGAAATAACTGAAGATTTAATTGTTAGTGGTGCCGCTCGTTATGATGACTATGAAGGTTTTGGCGATAGCACCAACTTTAAACTCGCTGCTAACTGGTCGTTAACCGAAGATGTAGCCATTCGTGGTGCGGTAAGTACAGGTTTTAGAGCACCATCAATGCAACAACTATATTTTAACAATATCAGTACTCAGTTTAAAAGCAATCCAGATGATCCTGGTGGTGACCAAATTGCCGTTCAAGTGGGTACTTTTAGAAATGACTCTACTTTAGCGCAAGCTATTGGCATTCCACAGCTTAAAGAAGAAGAAGCGACTAACTTAAGTTTAGGTACCGTTATTCGACTTGCTGATAATATCAACCTGACTATTGACTGGTATTCCATTGATATTGACGATCGTATCGTGCTTAGTAATTCATTAGGCGAAGGTTTATCTCCTGCATTAGATGCGGCTTTAACCGCTTCTGGCGCTGGCGGTGGACAATTTTTCTTAAATGGTGCTGATACTGAAACCACAGGTATTGATATTATCGCCACTTGGAATACTGAACTGTTGGGTGGTGATTTAGACTTAACGTTTGCAGCCAACTTCACCGAAACAGATGTGGTCAGCATTTTTGCACCAAAAGATAGCGGTTTAGGTAATATTGCCCCAGAAGATATTTTTTCTGAACAAGATATTTCTATTATTGAAGATTGGCAACCACAAGACCGTATAAGCTTAAGTGGCTTGTATAAAACGGGTGATTTCACTGTCAATTTAGCCTTTAATCGTTATGGCGAATACACCATTACTGATGGCGGCACACAAACTTATGGCGCTGAAATATTAACGGATTTACGTGTTAGCTATCAAATGACGGATAACTTATCATTTAATATTGGCGGTAATAACTTGTTTGATGTTTACCCAGACAAGAATGAGATTGGTAACTCTCGTACAGGAAGTATTGTTGATGGTAACGGTAACTCGATTGTCGATAGCCAAGGGGTATTTACCTACTCTCGTCGCTCTGCGCCGTTTGGCTTTAACGGTGCATTTTACTATGCCGGTGCTGAATACACATTCTAGTATCGCTTAAGTAAGCAATAACACTAAGCTAAAACCGCTAGTTAACCTTAGCGGTTTTATTTTAACTAATAACAGCTAAGCACTCCCTGCCTGCAAAATATTCCCTTCAAGCTACAAACGCCTCACTTTAAGCACTAAACGCTCTAGTACGGCATTCTCTTGTCCTTGGTAATTTGATTGACCATCGCCAGCTAGATCGCCTAACTTTACCACTTAAAATTGACTATTCACCGTCATTTCTCCGGTAGAAAATAAGTTGTTTTGCTAATAGCGTTAACATCTTTAATCCTTTACCTTAGTTACGAACACCGGGTTAGTCGTTTAGAATAAAATGTCTATTTAGTATTTTTCTATATTTCTTTGCGGGTAAAAACCCAATCATTGCCCTGAGTTAAATCAGCATTAAACTCATAACCGGCTAAATCAAAAGTTTTCAGCTGCTCAATATCCGTTAGCTGATTTTGAATAATAAACCTCGCCATTAAACCTCGCGCTTTTTTGGCAAAAAAGCTGATCATTTTATACTGATCATTTTTCCAATCTTTAAACTGTGGCGTAATAATTTCTGCCTTAAGCATTTTTTTATTAACGGCTTTAAAGTACTCGTTTGAGGCAAGGTTAATTAAAACCTTATCACCTTGCTCGGTTAATGCTTGGTTTAATTCTGCGGTGATAATATCACCCCAAAATTGATACAAGTTGTCACCGCGAACATTATCAAGTTTAGTGCCCATTTCTAAGCGATAGGCTTGCATTAAATCTAATGGTTTTAACAAACCATATAAACCCGATAATATGCGAAAGTGCTGTTGAGCAAAGCTAAAGTCTGCATCAGAAAAAGAATTAGCATCTAAGCCAGTATAAACATCACCATTAAAAGCAAGTATAGCTTGGCGAGCATTGTCAGGGGTAAACGGCAATGACCATTCACCAAAACGTGCAGCATTTAATCCTGCTAATTTATCACTTAGCTTCATCAGCGATGCTATTTGATCAGGAGAAAGTTTTACACAGCGCGCCATTAATAGCTCACTGTATTCAAGCAAGGTAGCTTGGCTAAATTCATTAGTCGCTAACGGGGTATCAAAATCGAGTTTTTTCGCAGGAGAAACAACAAGTAACATAATATTTTTCTATGCCTTTAAACGGCTTTCTAGGATAGCACCACTATAACACCGGGTAAATGCATTCTTCCTATTTACCGCATTGGCGCTCTTTTTAGTACTTTTCATAAAAAATCACCAAAACCTGCAACAAATCTATGATAAATAGCGTACATTTATTATTTTATGTAGTAATATTTCATCAACTTAATTCATTAATTTCTAGTAACATATAAGGTATTGTCATGACCAACTCCCCTTCTCAACTTGAGCAATTAAAGCAAGTTACCACAGTCGTTGCTGATACTGGTGATATTGAAGCAATTGCTAAATTTCAGCCGCAAGACGCTACCACCAATCCTTCATTGCTGTTAAAAGCCGCAGCTTTGCCCAATTATCAACAATTACTTAACGATTCGGTTATGTGGGCTAAAGGGCAATCGACTAATGCCGAGCAACAAGTCACTGATGCCGCCGATAAACTTTCTGTTTTAATCGGTTTAGAAATATTAAAAATTGTCCCTGGTCGTATCTCTACCGAAGTTGATGCTCGCTTGTCATTTGACACCCAGGCCTCTATTGCCAAAGCGCACAAATTAATAGCTATGTATAACGAAGCAGGAATTAGCAATGATCGTATTTTGATCAAACTAGCTTCAACATGGGAAGGCATTAAAGCCGCAGAGCAACTTGAAAAAGAAGGGGTTAACTGCAACCTCACCTTACTTTTCAGCTTTGTTCAGGCTAGAGCCTGTGCCGAAGCAGGTGCTTATCTTATATCCCCTTTTGTTGGCCGAATTCTTGATTGGTTTAAAAAAGACACCGGTCGCACTGACTATCCAAGCGATGAAGATCCAGGCGTGGTATCAGTGACCAGCATTTATAATTATTACAAAGCGCAAGGTTATAATACGGTAGTGATGGGCGCTAGTTTTAGAAACAAAGGCGAAATTTTAGCCCTTGCGGGTTGTGATCGATTAACCATCAGCCCACAGCTTATGGACGAATTGGCACAATGTAGCGACACCGTAGAGCAAAAACTTAAAGCAGGTGCTGCTCAAGCAAGCAATGAATCGCCACTGACCCAAGCACAATTTCGCTGGCTAATGAATGAAGATGCTATGGCAACAGAGAAACTAAGTGAAGGTATTCGCAACTTCGCTATTGACCAAGTAAAGCTTGAGAAACAATTAGTAGAGCTTTTTTAATCCTGCTTTTAAATAGACAAGCCCCGAAAAACAAGTAAGGCTAAAAGTACTATAAACGCACAATTTTTAACTAAATTGTGCGTTTTTTATTTGAATTGCTTGAAAAGTATGGTATTAAAAAGGGGTAGTTGATTGGTATTTTGCCGTGTAGAGTCATTTAAGGGGTGCTTTATGGATAATTTAAACCGAATATTAGAATCAATTAGTCAGCCAGCAAAAGGGAAAGCAACGTCGAATAAAAAAAGAAAATGGCGTGAAATAGAACAACTTAGAGACAGATTTCAACTTGAAAAAGAACTTAAAGCTTATGAGGACTCATTAGAATACATGTTGGAAGAGTTTTAGTTTACCGCCCAACATACCGCTCTTTCTTCATCATTGAAAGCCCAGTCATACTGGGCTTTTTAATGCTTTCAAATCAATTACATTTAAGCAAAGTAAACTAAAATCAACACGAAATCGTTGACAAAATTCAAACACCCGTTTAACTTAGAATATACTTTACACCGTTCCAATATAAAGAATTCGTTATAAAAATGTCAAAAACCTTAATTAACTTCGTCCATGCCAATGGCTTCCCCGTTTCTAGTTATCAAACGCTATTCAATTATTTTCCAGAACAATATCAAGTGGTTGGTCATGAAATGTATGGTCATAATGAGGCTCACCCAGTGCAAGATAACTGGCAGCCTTTAGTGGATGAACTTATTATTTATGTAAAACAGCAATTAGCCTTACATAAACAAGAAAAATTAATCAGTGTAGGTCATTCTTTTGGTGGTGTACTTGCTTTTATTGCCGCTTGTCAACAGCCGCACCTGTTTAAAGGCTTGGTAATGATTGATCCCCCCGTAGTGACTGGCACCACGGCATTCGTGATGAAGTTTATCAAAAAAACTAAATTAATTGATAAATTCAGCCCTTCAGGTAAAGCCAAAGTAAGACGCACGCATTGGCCATTAGGTACAGATATTGCCAAGTTATTTTCTCGCCGACAACTATTTAAAAACTTTGATAAACGCTGTCTTAATGATTATGTTAGCCATGGTATTGTTGAACGTAATAATCAGTTGGAGTTAGTTTTTAGTGCCCAGGTTGAAGCGGATATTTTCAGGAATTTAGCTGAAAACTTATCTAGTTATAAAAACAAGCTTAAAATACCTGCCACTTTAGTATACGCAGAGCAAACGGATGTTTGCCCACACATTTTCTTCAAAAAATTTGCCAAGCTCAATAGCAATATGACATTAGCAACAACGCATGGCGGTCACATGTTTCCGTTCGAACGCCCAGAAGAAACCGCTAAATTGATTACAGAAATTACAGCAAGTTTATAATTAAAAATAACGAGTTTCGAGTTACAGATCTTCATTTCGACACTCGTAGCTAATAACTCGTAGTGTATTTATTCAGCTCAAAAAATATTTACCACAGAGATCACCGAAGCAGTTTATATGCTCCATGCATAACCTAAGTGACCTACATCCATGTAGGCCTTGCTGGCACTACACCGAGCATAACAAAGCCTCTGTGTAGGCTCGAAGAGCCCTCTATGGAGCATAGCCGCTCGGTGGTGAATAGTTACCTAGTAGCTATGTATATCCTAATACTAAACAACAAGCCGAATAACCGGCACCAAACGAACCTTGCTGCGCACTACACTGAGCATAACAAAGCCTCTGTGTAGGCTCGAAGAGCCCTCTGTGGAGCATAGCGGCTCGGTGGTGAATAGTTACCTAGTAACTATGTATATTCTAATACTAAACAACAAGCCGAATAACCGGCACCAAACGAACAAAGCACCGCTTTATCGCCTGAGCTTAAACCATCATGATGTTTATGTAGGGCAATGATACAACCAGCAGAACTCGTATTAGCATATTCATCTAAAATAATCGGCGCTTCCTCAGCTGTCGGCTCTCGTTCTAAAACCTTTTTACCAATAAAGTTATTCATATTGATATTCGCTTGATGTAGATAAAGGCGCTTGATATCACTAGGGGCTACTTGTGCTTTCTCCATTTGTGAAGCGATTAAACTAGACACCATCGGCAGCACTTCTTTAAAGACTTTACGGCCTTGCTGGATAAAGTACTTATCGTCAGCATGTTCAGTTTCAGGGCTACATGGGTTCATATAACCAATATTACTGCGAATATTATTTGAAAACTGCGTGATAGGCTGCTCACCAATGATTTTAAAAACGTGCTCACCTGTCGCGGTTGCCTCATCTTCGATAATTGACGCTGTAGCGACATCACCGAAAATAAAATGACTATCTCTGTCACGATAATTAACTTGTGGAGTTAGAATTTCAGGATTAATCACTAATACGGTTTTAGCGGTGCCACTGCGAATAGCATTAGCGGCATTGATAATGCCAAACGTTGCTGCCGAGCATGCCACTAGCATATCGAATGCCCAGCCACCACAACCAAGCTCTTGTTGTATTTCAATCGCTATAGCCGGATACGAGCGTTGAGTATAAGCGCAGGCAACAATCACTAAATCAATATCTGCTGCGGTTTTATTCGCGGCTGCCATTGCTTGCTTTGCTGCGGCAACACCTATTTCAGCTTGCAATGAAAGCTCTTCATTGCTTCTTTCTTTAAAAGTTGGTCGCATTAAATCAACATTTAAAATATCACTTTTTGACATCACATAACGGCTTTTAATACCTGATGCCTTCTCAATAAAAGCACTACTTGAATGCGATAAAGCTTTTACTTCGCCTTTTTCAATGCTTTGCTCATTAACACTATTAAATTGATCAACATAGCTGTTAAAACACACAACAAGTTCATCATTAGAAATGCTTTCTGACGGGGTAAATAACCCAGTACCACTAATTACAACAGACATTACTTCTCTCAACTAAATAGATATGGCTATAAGTGTATTTTATTTAACATCTTTTGTCGATTATCGCTCGGTATTCCAACTAAAAAAGTAAGCGCCTAAAGACAAAAAGACCATGCTCATTATCAGTAATATGTTTACATGATAACTAATGTCGCCAAGACTTGCCCCTTCGATAATTATTTTTCTCGCCCCGGCGACTAAATGCGTTAGCGGTAAAAAGTCTGCAAATATTTTTAATGCCGGTGGCGCACCTTCTAAACTAAACCAAACACCTGACAGCATCATCATTGGCCACGAGCTTAAATTTAATAAGCCGCCGATCAATTCTTCACTTTTGCTCCGACTAGCAACGAGTAAACCTAAACTGATTAAGCAAAAAGCCCCTAACATGCCCAAAATAAATAAGTTGATGTAACGACCCAACATGAAAAAATCAAACAATAAGTTACAGCCGCTGTAGACCACTATTGACATAGACATAACGATAAACAAGCGCGATAGCAACTGCGCTGACACAAACTCAAACGCTGATAATGGTGTCGCCTTTAATCGTTTTAGTACCGCATTTTTTCGATATCGAACAATAACGTAGCCCACGCCAAATAAGCAGCTAAACATCATATTCATGCCTAGAATACCCGGTAGAACCCAATCAATATAACGGATTTTTTTACCTGAGGTTTCTAATCGTGAGTAACCATTAAGTTGCTCACTAAAAATTCGTTCAACTAAATAACTTTTTGCAGACTGTTCATTGACCCAATATTGTTGCTGTTGGCTATCTATCACTAAGTCGATAGTATGTCGTGATAACCTTTCT
The DNA here is from genome assembly GCA_002162675.1 of Colwellia sp. 39_35_sub15_T18. Classification (GTDB taxonomy): domain Bacteria; phylum Pseudomonadota; class Gammaproteobacteria; order Enterobacterales; family Alteromonadaceae; genus Colwellia. The sequence goes on from MAAE01000047.1 coordinate 59,053, forward strand.
TTCGCGGCAACAACATGTTCATAATCAATAAAAGTGATAAAACGAGTGTCGGTAAAGTTATTATTATAAACTTCTGCTGCCGTTAAAGGAGCTTTAACCACCAAGCCTACTTTATAAGCTGAACGGCCATCCCCCGAAAAGATAAACGAAAAACCGACCAAGAGTAATATTGGAAATACTAGGTTCCAACTCAGTGAAGACTTATCTCGGAAAAACTCAATATTGCGTGCTTTAAAAACCGCTAAAAAACGTTTTAACTTCATATTATGCTTCTCCCCTTAATGCGTGCCCGGTTAAATGTAAAAACAAATCATCTAAGTTGGCTGATTTTACATGTAAGCCATCTAGCGAGACATTCTTTTTCATTAGCAAGGCTAAGGTTTGTTCAACATTAGCGGTAGTAATTTCTATGCGTTCACCATGCTTTTGCCACGAATGCTCTGCGCTCAACTCAGCAGGAACTTGTTCTTTAGGCAAATAAATAAAAACCTCGTTAAAATGTTTACTCAACAATTGAGTTGGCGTGCCCGATTCAATTATTTTACCTTGATCCATAATAACAATGTCATCACAGAGTTGCTCGGCTTCATCCATGTAATGAGTGGTTAATATAATGGTTTTATTGCGCGCTTTTATATTTTTAATGAGCTGCCAAAAATTCCGTCTGGCATGGGGATCTAAACCCGTTGTCGGTTCATCAAGAAAGATTATTTCGGGATCATTAATTAAGGCTAAAGCAAGTAATAAGCGCTGTCTTTGCCCCCCTGAAAGCAAACGATTATCTCGATTTAAAAAATCACCTAAATCACAAAGTTCAATGAGACTTTCTTGCTCAAGAGTGTGCTGATAAAATGATGAAAATAAATTCAGAGTTTCTTTTACTGTTAAAAAGTATTGTAAAGCAGTATGTTGAAATTGAATACCTATTTGCTGTGAAATACTGGCATCAACTTCTCTCCCTTGATATAACACCTGACCTGAGCTGGGGGCAATGATCCCTTCCATTATTTCTATGGTGGTGGTTTTTCCGGCACCATTTGGCCCAAGCAAGCCAAAACAATGGCCTTTATTAACCGTAAAGCTGATGTTATCAACCGCTGTTACATCTTTATACTGTTTAACCAAATTTTCTACACAAATAGCGATACTCACGTAATCCCCCCCTAGTAAAGAATAACTCTACTATCACTCATTGCTTTATTACTTTTGTAGCAGAGGATTCATCCTCGATAACTTCGGGGAAAAAACATTCCTAAAAATTAGTTCAAACCAGTAATAATATCGAATAACAGAGTAAAAAATAATGTAATTGTTCACCACCGAGCCGCGATGCTCCACAGGGCTCTTCGAGCCTACACAGAGGATTTGTTAGTCTCGGTGTAGTGCATAGCAAGGCCTACATGGATGTAGGTCACTTAGGTTATGCATGGAGCATATAAACTGCCTCGGTGATCTCGGTGGTAAATATTTTTAAGCTGAATAAAATAATTAACTTTATTGTACTTAAATTTTAGTTAAAGGCACTTTATTTCTACAAATGATAACAATTCTTATTTGCATTTGATTTTTTATTGTTCTATCTTTATCACAGCTTAAAAATAAGGAGACTGTTATGGCTATGCAAACATTAAATGCTGCTATGGCTAGTAAAGTACAAGTTGAGTTATCTAGCAGCTTACTGATCCAACTACTCAACTCGGGTTTACTACATTGTAGCGACTGCAAATGCTTAAATGCAGATGCTAAAAAAGTACTTTGGCAAGCATTGCTAACTAGCACCGCTAATACAGAACTAACAAATGAGGGAAAATTATGTGCTTAAAGTCTTCAACAGAGTTTTTGCAACTTGAAAACTGGTTAACCATGCTAATCACCACCTATAAAGAATATCCAAGTTGTGGCTTAGCCAAAACCATTAGTTATTACTTGGCTCGGCTATTACACCATGATGATATTGATTTTTGTGGTGGTAAACGATGCGATTATTTAGTGATGCACAAGTATTGGCAATGGCAAAGTAATCAGCGCTCAAGTATTTATTCAACTTAAAAAGTATTACCACCGAGAATATAAAACCTCTGTTTAGGCTCGAAGAACCCTTTGTGAAGCATAGCGGCTCGGTGGTAAATAGATAAGTTACGTGTTCAGTTGTTTAATCTTGCTTGTTAAAAATTGCTCCAGTGCCTTTTTGCCAGTAAAGCCATGTTGCTGGCATAGTTCAGTGATACTTTGCTTTTGCATAATACGCTGAATCAGCACAGCGACATCGGTTTGATCGGCAAGGTTTTCGTTAAGCAATCGCTCTTTTAGCCATAAATGCAAACTAAAGACACAACAAGCGTATTGCCTATGTCCTTGCACAAAAGCGCTTACATTGGCGTTGTCATGCGCGGTTAATTTAACCCGACAAGCTTTAGGGCAATGGTATTGAATTAGGGCAATTAAATCTGCTGCCAGCCATTGATATTCGTCGTTAAGTAAATGATCAAAGCTTCGATAAAACTCATGCTTTATTACTGACTCAAGGTTGATTGCTTTATTACTGACGGCATTTAACACTAACGCGGAATGCTCACCACTGGCTTTGTCTTTAGTAAAGCCAAGTCGAGCCAACTGATAACCTTGCTGCAGCCAAAAAGAAAGCAAGGATTTAGTTGCGCCAAAACTTGAGGCAAGAAAATCGGCTCCTTGAATTTTAGCAAAGTAATTAATTTCTTTTAAAAAAAACGAACCTATATCCTGTTGTTGCAGCTGTACATGAACCGCTATACGCATCACGCGTAAATAATGAAAATCAAAAGCTTGTTCAACACCACACTGTGTCAATAAAGACTGTGGGGTAAAGTGGTTATTGAGTCGTCTTTTTGAGTTTTTTATCCCACTAATATCCGCAGCACTTACTGGCTCAGTTCCTGAATTTCCTTCACTTATTAACATGGCCACCGCAACCACACGCTGTTTGTTGTTGATCTCAGACAATAAGCACAGTAATTGTACGCTGGGATTATCGAGCAACATTTTCACGTCACTCGGTTTTGTTTGATAATGAGCAGTAACCAACACCGAAACCACTTGTGCTAATAAGGCTTCATCCTCTGCTAGTGCTTGGCCAGTAAAATGTACAAACGTCAAAGCATTAGTAACAATATTAAGATTAGTGCCAGTATTGGCATCAAGCAGTGATGAGTTTGATGACTTAGCCTGATCGCAAGTTAAGTCATCGAGTTCGGCATTAAGCAAACAAGCATCGAATATTAATTGCTCAAGCGGATCACCGGCGCGATAACGTATCGGCTGGTGAATATGCAAATTACGCCAATGAGGACAAATAAAATTTAACCTTTGCTGAAACTTTAAGGTAAAGCCCCGCCCCGCCCCCTCATAACCATGCACAGTACTAGCAAAGACCATGCGATGATAATTTTTAACAAGTTGCTCAAGCAGATAAACAGGAATGGCAGCGGCCTCATCAACCAAGAGCAAACTGGCTTTATGGTGTTGTTTAAGTAGTTGATCAACAGCAATAAACTCAACACTCCCCTTGTCGCTGGTAAAACAATTATTGTGCCAAACGCCGGTGGGCAAACTTGTTTGCAGTTGCTGAAAAAAAACCTGCAAACAATTCACATCCGCTGCGGTAATAACAATATGCACAGGGTTATCTTTTTTGGCAGCCTTGAGTAGCTCAGTACTGGCAAGTGCTAGTGCCGATGATTTTCCTCGTCCTCTATCTGCTGTTAACACTAACGGCCTTTTTCGTTTACCCGTAACCACTTTTATGATGGCATCAACAGCAGTCACTTGCTCTTGAGTAACGCAGGCATAGTTAAGCTTTACTTTTTCTGTGCTTGTCTCTTTGCTAACGCTTTCAGCACTTGCTAAAGCCGGTAAAACAAGCTTTTTTTGTGCAAGCACAACATGCGCTGGCATTTGGTTAACTACCGTTAAAAAACGTTTGAAGAACAAGCTTGTTTCGAGCTTGGTATAATCGCTAACTAATAAGAAAAATATCCCACCAGCGACTAAAGTACCAGAGAGTGCAGCTAAAGCATCAATAGAGTATTGGCTATCGGCAAAAACCACATAATCACTTTCACTGCCGAGCTTATCTCGAAAACGCTGCACAGAGACATTAGGCTGAATGTTCTCGTTGTCGCCATAAATAAAACAGCGATTTTTTGCGCTGTGACTATTTTCTATAATATCAACAGACTTTAATAATGAGTGTGCCCACAATTCATCTCCCACCAGCACAACTAAACGACGCTCATTGAACGCTAATGCTTGTTGTTGAAAGCTTTGTAACCACTCAATGAGTGCTTCATTTATCATGATAATATTTATTGTAAGTTAAACTCTTTATAGGACAAGAGTTTAACAAGCAAGCTTAGTTAAAAGTAGAAAAAGTTATTGAAAATGCGCTATTACTTGCCTATGTTGATTAATATATATTTAAATCACCCATATTTTTAGTGAGTAGAACTTATGGTAGGTAATGACGATTTTTTAGATGATATTAATGCCGATGATGGTGAGAATGAGCAAACAATTGATATTGAAGCGGATGAGCTTGCTGACAAGGAAGCGCAAATTCAAGCACAAAGAAATTTATTAGCTCGAAAGCGCATTGATGAACTCATCGAGAAAAAGAGGCTAAAAGAATTACTTGATGATGAGGATGACTGGTAGTGTGCAAAATCATCCGCTAATAACATTCGTGTTTACTAAATAAGTAAAGTATGTTTTATATACAACTACACATAAGTTCAATAATAATAAAAGTGTAAACAATGATAAAACCACATCAATCGAAACAAAAAAAATATAAGCTAGCAGCTAAAACATTAGCGCCATTGCTATTATTAACAAGTACCTGCCAATACCTTCAAGCCAAAGAGCCCACTAACAATATTCAGGTAGAAGCCCTTGCTACTCAAGTTGAGGCTGATGTTATTAAATGGCGTCGTCACTTTCACCAACATCCTGAATTATCGAACAGAGAATTTGAAACCGCTAAAACGATTGCCACCTACCTTAAATCATTAGGACTTGAGGTCAAAACAGGTATCGCTAAAACAGGTGTTGTCGCCATTTTAGATTCAGGAAAGCCTGGGCCGGTTGTCGCGCTACGTGCCGACATTGACGGTTTACCCGTCACAGAAAATGTAAACTTACCCTTCGCATCCACCGTAAAGTCCACTTATAATGGTCAAAGTGTCGGTGTAATGCATGCTTGTGGCCATGATACACATATTGCCATGCTCATGGGAGCGGCAAAAATATTAACCTCAATGAAAGATAAATTGCATGGCAAAGTAAAATTTATATTTCAGCCTGCTGAAGAAGGGGCGCCTGAAGGAGAAACCGGTGGCGCAGAGGTTATGGTGAAAGAAGGCGTTTTATCGGCGCCTAATGTTGACGTTATTTTTGGTTTACATATTAGCTCTGGCAAAGAAGTTGGCACCGTTCATTATCGTTCAGGTGGCATTATGGCTGCTGTTGATCCCTTTAAAATAGTGGTCAAAGGCAAGCAATCACACGGCGCTTATCCATGGAATAGTGTTGATCCTATTGTCACATCAGCACAAATCATTATGGGTTTACAAACCATTGTTAGCCGTGAAGTTGAGTTAATAGACAGCGCTGCTGTTGTTACCATTGGCATGATACATGGCGGAACACGCTCAAACATCATTCCTAATGAAGTTGAGCTAGTCGGTACCATTCGTACACTAAATCCAGAAATCAGAAAACATATTCACCAATCTGTACATAATAAGGCTACTAGTATTGCTAAAAGTATGAACGCCCAAGCAGTGGTAACTTTACCCCTTGATTACAGCTACCCGATCACCTTCAACAATGAAAAGTTAATGGCTGAAATGCTACCGGTATTACAAGCAACCGCTGGCGTTACAAATACTCAAGTAACCAACCCAGTGACAGGCGCAGAAGATTTTTCATTCTTTCAAGAAAAAGTGCCCGGCTTATACTTATTCGTTGGTGGTAGGGCTAAGGATATGCCAGCCTCTAAAGCACCCGACCATCATACTCCTGAATTTCAAATTGATGAAAGTGGTATGAAGTTAGGGGTTAAATTATTAACTAATTTAACCCTAGATTATATGAGTAATCATCACTAAGTTTATAAAAGTGATAGCTAACTAACCGTTAAATGTTGATAACTATCACTTCTCTTTAACTAAGATACTGATAATATAGCGCAATACATTCTTCTGTTGCTTAAAATAGCTATTATGACTTTATTTGAAAAACTTCGCTGCTTACTTACTTTTGGTCAAGGGGTTGCTCTTCCCTTGCCAGAAATATCGTCTAATTCCACCCCCTTGCCATTATTTAAGCAATGGTTTGAAGACGCAAATAAATCAGGCATTTTATTGCCCGAAGCCATGTCGGTAAGTAGTTGTAGCAGTGATGGACAGCCCAGCTCGCGTATGGTGTTATTAAAAAACTTTGATGAACAAGGTTTTGTGTTTTTTACCAATTACGGTAGCCGAAAAAGTCATGAATTAAGCGAAAATAGCAAGGTCGCCTTGTTGTTTCATTGGAGTGTTTTACAAAGACAAATACGAATAGAAGGCACCGTTGAAAAAGTGAGCCTGCAAGAGTCTGCTGACTACTTTCATAGCCGAGACCATGGCAGCCAAGTAGGGGCATGGGCTTCAAAACAAAGCCAAAAACTGCAACATGACAATGAACTAAAAGAGCGCATGTCACATTTCAGTGACAAATACGCTCAAGGAGAAGTACCCCATCCTGAATTTTGGGGAGGATGGCGAGTAAAGCCTACTTATATCGAATTTTGGCAAGGTAGAGCCAGCCGTTTGCACGATAGAGTCTGTTTTGAAAAGCAGGAAAATGACTGGCTGAATTTCAAATTACATCCGTAATACCAGCTTTACTATTTTGTATTTATTCAGCTTAGTAATATTTACCACAGAGAGCACCGAGGCAGGTTATATGCTCCATGCATAACCTAAGTGACCTACATGTAGGCCTTGCTTCGCACAACACCGAGAATAACAAAGCCTCTGTGCAGGCTCGAAGAGCCCTCTGTGAAGCATCGCGACTCGGTGGTGAGCCGTTACTTTATTTCTTTGTATTTATTAGCTTAGAAATATTTACCACCGAGGTGCTATCGCACGACACCGAGACTAACAAAGATAACAACGTCTCTGTCTAGGCTCGAAGAGCCCTCTGCGAATCATCGCAGCTCGGTGGTAAACAGTTACCTATTTCTTTTTGCTCGCTGGCGCAGGGATAATAATTACATCCGCAATACCAGCTTTACTATTTTGTATTTATTCAGCTTAGTAATATTTACCACAGAGAGCACCGAGAATAACAACGTCTCTGTCTAGGCTCGAAGAGCCCTCTGTGCAGCATCGCAGCTCGGTGGTAAACAATTACCTACTTCTTTTTGCTCACTGGCGCAGGGATAATGCTAGGTTTAACGCACTGTGGCATATTGCTCTGCTTTTGTCTGGTCAAATAAGCCGTTTTTGAAATGGCTAAGTGTTTACTCAACTGTTTAATGCGAGTGTCATTAGCAGGGTGTGTTGACATGAATTCAGGTGGCGCATCTTTGCTTAACTTTGACATGTTCTGCCATAATTTAATGCTAGCTTCGGGCTTAAAACCAGATCTAGCCATTAATTCTTGACCAATAATATCAGCTTCACTTTCATGAGCTCGGCTATACGGCATAATAAGTCCATATTGTACGCCAACGCCTAAACCGGCAACCCACAAGCCTTTATTTTCAACCTCACTTGCGCCTAAGGCTATTGTCGCCACCATTAAACCAACATTGGACAGTTTGCTTGCTGATAAACGTTCATTTGAATGACGCTCCAGCACGTGACCTACTTCATGACCAATAATGGCGGCTAATTGATGTTGATCTTCGGTGACATTTAAAATACCAGTGTAAACGCCTATTTTTCCCCCCGGTAAAGCAAAAGCATTGATTTGCTCCGAATCAAATACCACCACTTCCCATTCACCTTTATGTGCTGATGTTGGCACATTATCAGTGATAGCATTAGCAACACAATGCACAAAAGCGTTAGTATCAACATCAGTGCTAATGGCTATCTCTTTTTTCATTTGTTCAAAGGAGACTGAGCCCATATTATTTAGCTCAGTATCAGAATATAAAGAAACCTGATTTCGGCCAGTTGAAGAGGTAGAACAAGCCGTTAATGACAATAACACAGCACAAAAAACACTATAAAAAACAGTTATATTTTTCATAAAAATTTAAATATATTAAAGAAGTAATGTATTGCTTATTATACTTAAGCTATCTCGATATGCGAAGAAAAACTAACGGTAAGCAGCTAGAAAAACCACCTATAATCGCCGGTTTCATCCGCTGCAATCAAGGCCTTGCCTCTAAGCCTGTTAATTTTCGCTAACTGAGCAATATATTACTTCACTTGCTACTATGGTGCTCATGGCTCGAAAAAGCTTATTGTTTTGCTGTTAAATAGTTAATAAGAGAGTTGTTATGTTACCTGCACAATATCAAATTTTTGCCAATACGTTAGCTGGTTTTTTGCCAAAAAAGCGAATTATTACTAGTTATGCCAAACGTCTTGCCTATGGCGTTGATGCCAGCTTTTATCGACTAATGCCTAAGTTAGTGCTCATGCTTGATACCGAAGCGGAAGTTGTAAAAGTATTAAAACAAGCAGCTATAGCTAAATTGGCCGTAACTTTTAGAGCAGCAGGTACCAGCCTTTCAGGGCAAGCGCAATCCGACTCAATACTGATTTTATTAACAACCAATTGGCGCGATCACCAAATATTATCGCTTGGGCTGAAAATAAAACTGGCACCTGGCGTTATTGGCGCCGATGCCAATAAATACTTATTACCTTATGGCCGAAAAATAGGGCCTGATCCCGCTTCTATTAATACCTGTAAAGTCGCCGGTATTGCGGCCAATAATGCCAGTGGCATGTGCTGTGGTATCGCCCAAAATAGCTACCATACCTTAGATAGCATCCGAGTGGTTTTGCATGATGGTGCTGTCGTTGATACCGGTAATAAAGAGAATATTGCTGAGTTTAAGAAAAGCCATAGTCGCTTACTGGAAAACCTAAAAACATTAGCAATAACAACACGCAATGATAAAGATTTATCCTCATTAATTAGCCACAAGTATCGGCTAAAAAATACCACAGGTTATGCAATAAACTCGTTAATTGACTTTGCTGAGCCCATTGATATTCTTGCCCACTTAATGATTGGCTCTGAAGGTACTTTAGGTTTTATTTCCTCTATCACGTATAACACGGTTATTGAACATAAATACCGAGCATCATCGCTAGTATTTTTTCCTAATATGCAAACAACTTGTCATGCAGTAACGGCATTGGCTAATGCCAATGTTTCTGCAGTTGAGTTAATGGACAGACGAGCTTTAGCTTCGGTTAGCAATATGGAGGGCTTGCCAGACTTTATTAAAAGCCTTGATAAAAATGTTGCCGCATTATTGATTGAAACTTGCGCCGCTAATACTGAATTGTTGACTCAACAGATCATTGAACTTGAATCCTTACTAGTAGTATTTGAACAAACTAATGTCATCAAATTTACCGATGTTGCCAGCGAATACTCGCAACTTTGGGCGATAAGAAAAGGGACTTTCCCTGCGGTTGGCGCGGTGCGAGAACATGGCACGACAGTGATTATTGAAGACGTTGCCTTTCCCGTTGATAGGCTAGCCGATGGCGTAGCAGATCTGCAAAAATTATTTGACAAGTATCACTACGATGAAGCCATTATTTTTGGACATGCCCTAGCAGGCAATCTGCATTTTGTTTTCACTCAAGATTTTGCAATACCAACAGAAATTAATCGCTATCAAGCATTCATGGATGACGTGTGTCAGCTAGTGGCGGTTGACTACCAAGGTTCACTAAAAGCTGAGCATGGTACGGGACGTAATATGGCGCCATTCGTTGAGTTAGAATGGGGCAAGCAAGGGCTGGAGTTAATGCAAAAAATAAAGCAATTATTTGATCCCCAAAACCTGCTGAATCCCGGCGTTATTATTAATGATGATGCTCATGCACATATTAAGCATTTAAAGGCACTGCCAGCCGCTGATACCATTATTGATAAATGCATTGAATGTGGTTTTTGTGAACCAGTATGCCCTGCCAATGGTTTGAGTTTTACCCCTCGCCAGCGTATCACTATTTATCGAGAAATTAGCCGCCTTACCGACAGTAATGAAAATTCTAGCTTATTAGCAGAGCTTGAAAAAGAATTTAGCTACTTAGGCATAGATACTTGTGCGGCAACGGGATTATGCGCAGAGCGCTGTCCTGTCGGCATCAATACCGGCGATCTCATCCGTGAATTGCGCCATCGCAACAATAAAAGCTATCAAGGTGTCGCTAAAGTTTTCGCCAATAACTTTGCTAGCGTAGAAAAAATAACCCGTGTCTCTCTTGCTATTGCAGGTTTTAGCCATCGACTTCTTGGTAGTAAGGCAATGGGCGGGCTAACGGGAACAATAAGAAAACTCTCTGCCAATAAAATCCCCTTATGGAGTAAATATCTACCGCAAAAAGCTCACTATCACCCTAAAAATGCTGACAGCGATATATTAGCGAGTACCGTAACTAATGCCTTAACGAATACCTTAACTAATGCCTTAACGTCACGTCCAAAAGTGGTTTATATGCCAAGCTGCGCAAGCCGTAATATGGGGCAAGCGAGCACGGCGACAGAGCAACGTTCACTAACGCAAGTTACCTTTTCGTTACTCGAAAAAGCAGGCTTTGAGGTGATAAGCCCAGACTTCACTGGCGAGTGTTGTGGTATGCCATTTAATAGCAAAGGCATGTTTTCGCAAGCAAATCAGAAGAGTAACGCTTTACTAAGTAAATTGAGAGCATTAAGTGAACAAGGTAAATATCCTATTTTAATTGATACTAGCCCGTGTAAATCAATGTTATTAGAAAATAAAGAAAAAATCAGTGCTTTATCAATCTATGAACCGGTTGGTTTTATTGAAGACATCCTGCTACAGCATTTGAACTTCACCCCGATAGATGAAAGCGTTATGTTGCATGTGACTTGTTCTAGCAGAACAATGGGCTTAGCAACAAAAATGCAACAGCTTGCAGAGCGCTGTAGTACCGACGTTATTTTACCTGAGCATATTCAGTGCTGCGGTTTTGCCGGTGACAAAGGCTTTACCACGCCTGAGCTTAATGAAAATGCGCTTGCGCCATTAAAGGCTCAAGTACCCAAAGACTGCAAGGCTGGCTATAGTAATAGTAGAACCTGTGAAATAGGCTTATCACATCACGCTGGTATTGATTACCAGTCGATTATTTATTTAGTGGATAAAGTCACCACCAGCGTAAATATTCATTAAGAAAATATGAATTAACCAAGTATTAGTTACCCAATATTAGCTAAGTTAGCATTATCAACTATACGCTTAGATAAATATTAGTAATTACCAGTCAAAAAAAACGCTGAGACCAGCTCAGCGTTTTTTACACGTTCATATCAGTGGTGATATCAATGTTAATGTTAAGCGTTAACTAACCACCAACAAGCGCTAATAATATACCCGCAGCAACCGCTGAACCTAATACACCAGCAACATTGGGTCCCATAGCATGCATAAGTAAGAAGTTATGCGGATTAGCTTCTAAACCTACCTTATTAGCAACCCGAGCAGCCATTGGCACCGCTGATACGCCAGCTGCACCAATTAAGGGATTAATAGGGCTTTTAGAAAGCTTATTCATTACCTTAGCCATGAGTACGCCTGAGGCAGTACCTATTGAAAACGCTACCGCGCCCAGCGCTAGAATACCTAAAGTTTCCACATTCAAGAATGCCTGAGCACTTAACTTAGAACCAACACCTAAGCCTAAGAAAATAGTGGTGATGTTAATTAATTCGTTTTGAGCTGTAGAGCTTAAACGATCAACCACACCAGACTCACGCATCAAGTTACCTAAACAGAACATACCCACTAAAGGTGTTGCTGACGGCAAAAAGAATATGGTCATCAATAACACACCAAGTGGGAAAACAATCTTTTCAATTTTAGTGACGGGACGTAACTGCGCCATTTCAATTTTACGTTCATCTTCCGAGGTTAATGCTCTCATTATTGGTGGTTGAATAATGGGTACTAATGCCATATAAGAATAAGCAGCAACCGCAATAGCACCTAATAATTCAGGCGCCAGTTTAGAGGCCAAAAATATAGCGGTAGGTCCATCAGCACCACCAATAATAGCGATAGCAGAAGCATCTTTTAAGGTAAACTCAATACCCGGCACATAATTTAAAGCAATGGCACCAAACAAGGTGGCAAAAATACCAAACTGAGCTGCGGCACCTAATAATAAGGTTTTAGGGTTGGCGATCAGTGCGCCAAAGTCAGTCATAGCACCAACACCCATAAAGATAATTAAAGGAAAAATCCCAGTATCAATACCTGCATAATAAATGTAGTGAAGTAAACCACCCACTTCTGAGAAACCTGCTACGGGAATATTGGTCAAAATAGCACCAAACCCCATAGGTAGAAGTAATAATGGCTCAAAGTTGCGAGCAATAGCTAAGTAGAGTAAACCACAGCCCACTAGCATCATGATCACTTGGCCTAACTCAAAGTTAGCTAAGCCAGTTGATAGCCATAATTTATTTAACGAGTCCATGCTATCCCCTACGAAAAGCTAAGTAAGGCATCGCCAACTGCAACGGCGTCACCTTCTTTAGTATGTAAACTAGTGATTATTCCTGCATTAACTGCACGAATTTCAGTTTCCATTTTCATCGCTTCCATAATAATCACCACATCGCCAGCTGCAACTTGATCACCTTCATCAACCAAAACCTTAAAAATATTACCAGCAAGTGGTGCATTTAATGTTTCTTCGGCTGAAATAGAGGCTGATTGCTTAATGGCATCATCACCCGCAGGATGAGTAATTGACTCAATAGAGCCACCTGGAGCAACAATAACATCGTAAACTTTACCATCAACACTAACGGCATAGTTTTCAGGGTCAGTTGCAGATGAATTTTGTGCTTTATTTTCTGATTTAGGTGTTGCTTTAGTAGGTACAGGCTCAAAAGCATCAGGATTATTTCGATTTTCTAAAAACTTCAACCCTATTTGTGGAAACAAGGCATAAGTTAATACATCATCAATTACATCATCGGCTAAAGAAATATTTTTCTCTTGCGCTAAGCCTTGTAACTCTTCTGATAATCTATCAATTTCTGGGTCTAGTATATCTGCAGGACGACAAGTAATGACTGCTTGACCATCTAAAACACGATTTTGTAGCGCTGCATCAACTGGAGCCGCGGTAGCGCCATACTCGCCTTTTAAGACACCGGCAGTTTCTTTAGTGATAGATTTATAACGTTCGCCGGTTAGTACGTTAAGTACCGCTTGGGTGCCAACAATTTGCGAGGTCGGCGTAACAAGGGGGATATAACCTAAATCTTTACGTACTTTTGGAATTTCAGTGAGCACTTCATCAAATTTATCTGACGCACCTTGTTCTTTTAACTGGTTTTCCATATTGGTTAACATGCCACCAGGCACTTGTGCGGTAAGAATTCGAGCATCAACACCTTTCAAACTACCTTCAAATTGTGCGTATTTTTCTCGTACTTCTCTAAAGTAAGCAGCGACTTCTGCCATTTTATCAATATTCAAGCCAGTATCGCGAACACTACCTTCCACTATTGAGGCAATAGTTTCTGTAGGTGAATGACCATAAGTCATACTCATTGAAGAAATTGAGGTATCGATTACATCAATATCACTATCAATCGCTTTCATTTGTGTGGCAACACTCAAACCTGTTGTTGCATGACAGTGTAAAGCAATAGGTAAAGAAACCGTTTCTTTTAGCTTTGAGATTAACTCAGCAGCATCGTAAGGTTTTAATAAACCAGACATATCTTTGATACACAACGAGTGTGCACCCATATCTTCAAGCTGCTTGGCCATCGTTAGCCAGCCTTCAAGTGTATGCACAGGGCTTTCAGTGTAACTTAATGTACCTTGAGCATGAGCGCCAACTTTAACTGCGGCTTTAATAGAGGTTTGCAAGTTGCGAACATCGTTCATGGCATCAAAAATTCGAAAGACGTCAACACCATTAATGTGAGCACGTTCAACAAACTTTTCAACCACATCATCAGCGTAATGACGGTAGCCTAAAATATTTTGACCACGAAATAGCATTTGTTGTTTGGTATTGGGCATCGCTTTTTTCAGCGCGCGAATACGATGCCAAGGATCTTCTCCTAAGTAACGAATACAAGAATCAAATGTTGCCCCACCCCACGACTCAATTGACCAATAACCAACTTCATCTAACGTTTTTGCAATGGGTAACATGTCTTCTAAACGAAGACGAGTTGCTAAAATTGACTGATGGCCATCCCTTAAGACAACTTCGGTAATACCTAATGGCTTGCTCATGACTGTGCCCTTATTTCGTTATTTTACTTAACATTTTGTTGAGAGTGTTGTTGACGATAGCGAGTGACCGCTCCGCTAATTGCAGCAACGACAGCGGGTGATACTTCGCCAGTTGCTACAGTATTATTTTTTTTAGCTGAACGCTTACGACTTGGCGCAGCAGGATCAGGAAATTTGATTGCTAGTTTTGCTAATACAGTATTAATGAAAATGATTAATAAGCTTAAAAAAGCAAATACAAACACCATACCTGCAAACATAAGTGTGCCAGCTTCTATAAACTGCTGTTGCATATCGTTCATTTTTTCTTCTCATTTAAAAATTTCAGGAATTAGAATAATCACTCCAATAATTAAAAACAAACACTTTTTAGCCGTTTCAGAAAAATAATTCAGCGTCAACCCTAAAAAGAAGGAATATTCAGCATTTTTCACTAATTATTCACCATAAATTGCATAAACAAGATATTGTATACAATATTAACTCAATGAATACTGGCTATAGAGGTGAAAACTAGCGCATATTATACAATATACACATAAGCATTACTTATTCACTAACACTGCATATTATGCATACTAGCCATCTATTCATGAACTTGTTAAATCTTTGCAACTAATTTAGGATGTTTTTCATACTATTACGAATCAAGGTTCTTTATGTTATCAAATGGATTAAATATTGCTCCCGCGAGCACTGAAGATTTTCGGTTATTAGCTAAAAAGCGCTTACCTCGCCAGTTGTTTGATTATATTGACGGTGGTAGTTATCAAGAGGTTACTCTAAAAAATAACCTTTCAGCATTCTCTAACACGCTCTTAAGACAGCGGATATTACGTGATGTTAGCAACATAGACCTAAGCTATAGTTTGTTTAATAAACAGCTAGCTATGCCTATAGTGCTTGCGCCGATAGGACTAGCAGGCTGTTATGCTCGCAGAGGCGAACAACAAGCACTCGCTGCCGCAAATAGTGCCAACATCCCTTTTTGCTTATCCACAGTAGGTATTTGCTCGATTGAGGAGTTACAAGCAAAAGCAAAGCAGAATTTTTGGTTTCAACTCTATGTTATTCGTGATCGAAGCTTTGCCTTAAAATTATTAGCACGCGCCAAGCAAGCCGGATGTGACACCTTAGTGTTAACAGTAGACTTACCTGTTTTAGGAGCACGCTATAGAGATATACGCAACGGTTTAAGTGCCAGCAAGGCCAGTGCACAAGTATTAGGTAAATTAAAACGAGGATTAGATATAGCCAGCCATCCCAAATGGTTATGGGATGTGGCAATAAAAGGAAAACCCCTTACCTTTGGTAATTTAGTCGATGCGGTTCCCAATGCTAACTCACTAGATGATTTTAAAGGTTGGGTTGATAGCCAGTTTGATGCCAGTATGACTTGGCAAGATCTTGACTGGATCCGCGATAATTGGTCTGGAAACTTGATCATTAAAGGCATTTTAGACTGTGAAGACGCCAGTGAAGCGGTAAAACTGGGTGCTGATGCCATTGTGGTATCTAATCACGGCGGCCGTCAACTAGACAACGCTTCAGCAACACTGTCAGTATTACCCGACATTGTAAAAACGGTTGATAAGCGCTGTAAAGTAATCATAGACGGTGGTATTCGCAATGGCCTTGATGTTATTAAAGCCATTGCGCTTGGTGCAGATGCTTGTATGTTAGGTCGCGCTTGGGCTTATGCATTAGCCGCAGAGGGTGAGCAAGGCGTTACGCAGCTATTGAATATCTTCGAGAAAGAAATGCGGGTAGCAATGGCGCTGACCGGTGTCACTAAAATAAGCGATATTTCAAAAGATATTATTGTTGACTCATAAACTTTAAAGTAGCTAGTAGCAATCAGTAGCTTCATGAATTAAAGGCGAAAAAAAACCAGTCAAAAGACTGGTTTTTAATCTTCTCTAAGAGAATGTGGCGGACGCGGCAGGAGTCGAACCTGCGACCGCCTGGTTCGTAGCCAGGTACTCTATCCAGCTGAGCTACGCGTCCGCGGTCTAAAAATTTCTTTATACAGCCTTAATAGAAGCTGTTCTATATTATTTTACCACATTCCCTCAATAAAGAGAAAAAGTGGCGGACGCGGCAGGAGTCGAACCTGCGACCGCCTGGTTCGTAGCCAGGTACTCTATCCAGCTGAGCTACGCGTCCGCAATTTAAGATGTATTTTATATCGTTACTTACCCGATAAAACGAACGTTATCCGTAGCCAGCATAGTTAGATATTCTATCCAACTGACATCGCGTCCGCAATTACTATGTTTTACATCTTAGTAAAGATTCACTACCATTATTTACACAAAGTAAATAATGGCGGAGAGGGAGGGATTCGAACCCTCGATCCGGCTATAAACCAGATACTCCCTTAGCAGGGGAGCGCCTTCGGCCACTCGGCCACCTCTCCAATGGGTGCGAATACTAATGGATCTCAAAAATAAGTCAAACATTTTTGTGCATTTATTTCTGTTTTTACGCTGTTTGTAGACAATTCAAACAAAAACGTCACTTTTCAACCATTATCATTACCCAGAAAACAAAAAAGCACCATCAATTATGGTGCTTTTTGTAGAACGTTTAATTTGCTTAATAAAACTATACGTTACCAGATGCCTCATTATCATCCTTCTCAGCTTGAATACGCATGTAAATTTCTTCACGATGTACTGAGATTTCTTTTGGCGCATTAACACCTATTCGTACCTGATTTCCTTTAACGCCTAAGACTGTCACAGTGACTTCATCACCTATCATTAATGTCTCACCAACGCGTCGTGTTAATATTAACATATACATCTTCCTTTTTCTAAAATTGAGAATCACTAAATAAATATATCAGCTAGTAAAATATATGAAATTAGTCTGTTTTTTCCTTAATACACTATAAGTAATAGTAAATATTTTGAAAAAAGCCATTTTTTGATAAGTTTAGACTCCTATGCCTAAGGCTTATCAAAATATCTAGCTATTCTAACAAGCTTATCTTAACTTTGGATAGGTCTAAAAGTTGTTTTTTTGTGCTGTTTTTGAGGGTTGTACGTGGATATTAACACTTGAATAACAAATGAGATTAAAATTAATCCACAAAAATAATAGTGACTTTTACATTTACCTATTTAAATAGCCTCCCCTAGCGGTTAACAAAGCTAGGGAGAACTATCTAATTGAACATTATACACACTCAAACGACTTCAAGAGGCGCTCTTAATCTTGCATTTGAAGTCTTTGAATATAGTAAAACGCTTTAGCTATACATTCATCAGCATTGGTTGCGCTGCTGTTACTTGTCTATTTTTCTCATTTATAGGTTGTTTTAATAACAATTGAGCTATCCATAAACTAACAACGGCAAACAATAACAAGCCTATTTCGACACCAATCACGCCTCTAAAGCCATCTTGCCACAAAGTCAGTAAGCTAGTACCGAACAACCACCAGTCGGCAACAATGGTCAATAACACCAGCGCTACGGTTACTTGCAATAGTCGAGCAATAAAACGCTTGTTATTTATCACCCAAAAAGCTGAAATAGCAACAAGACTCAACACTGCAACATAGGCATAAATCACCCAAGCACCTCTACCGATTAACGACAATGGCAGTATTCTTTCCGCTAAAAGTGCCACCGCAGTTGCCACCACAAAACCACTACATAAACCAACGGTTAAGCTACGAACAAAACCAATACTGCGTTTAGAGACATTTTGCTGTAAAACGCGCTTATCTAACCACAATATATTGCCAACAATAATCATCGCGCAAACAGCAATACCTAAAATAAAGTAAAGTATACGTAAATCAATACCCGCAAAGTTGCCAAAATGTAAGGTGGCAATAACATCCAAGCCCTTTCTCAAGGTATTATATTGCTCAATATCCATTTTACTGATAACTGAGCCATCACTTACACGGTAGAACACCTCGTTACGTTGAGCAAAATTATCATTGTCTGATCCTCTTAGCTCTATTGCTGCATTTTGATCGCCATAATTGTAAAAAGTAGCTCTGTTCAACGTTTGATTTTCATCATTTCGTGACTGTACTATTAAATCAAATGCTTTGGTCATATCTTGTTTAATATCGACCGTTTTCTCAGTGAAAAAATCATAACCCGCATCTTTTAGCAAAGCTGATTGATCACCTTTATATAAAAATACTGCGAAAGATATTTGATATATAATGGCTAAATTAAAAATTAAACCACTAATTGCAAACATAAGAGTAAAAGGTAAACTCATCACTCCTACCACATTATGCATGTCTAATAATTTATCACGCTTTCTTTTATTAGTTCGATACTGAAAAAAGTTTTTGAACATTTTTTTTGCGTGAATAAAAACTCCTGATATTAAGGCGAAAAAAAAGAATAAAGTAATAACACCAACAATATAGGTGCCACCGGGCAAGTTAAGATCATAATGTAAACTATAAATGAAATCAGCCATTTTAAAGGGATTATTATCGCTGATCGTCTCACCCGTTTTGGGGTTTATAATAAGGTTAACCACCTCGCCATGCTGATCTTCTTTGCCTTTTTCACGTACTAGATCAATGTTCATACGATAATAAGGATAATGCTCGGTAGGCATAAAAACAGATAGATGTTCTTTAGCGTCAAAGTCATATTCTGCTAATTTTTGCTCAACAATTTGCTGTAAAGGCATATCTGGAGCATTAACATTAACAGGGTAATGTGGAACCGCCGCCCATTGCTTTATTTCTTCGTAAAATAAGGTAACGGAACCAGCCCAAAACACTAAAAATAATACCGCCGAAATAATTACACCAAGCCAGCTATGTGCCTCGGTAAGATTTTTTATAACTTTATTTTTAACCAGTGTAGGTGCTTCTTTTTCTGAATCATTACTGATTAATTCAACTTCGTTACTATTCATAATCAACTACCTATCAATAAATAGGCATTCAGTAAACCTGATACCAATAACACTTTAGTACAGCCAACACTCGCTATTTTTGCAGAATTACAGCTATAGCAATAAACCATCACTGCCACCCAGATACAAAAAGCAAGTAGCAAGCCGACAAAAAGCTGAATATCAATAGCAAACGGTAATAGCCTATTTAAATTCAACATCAAACTGATAGATAACAACAAACCAAAAACGCAAGCTGCCAATGATTTAGACCACATAATGCTCTCCAATAAATGTCACCGCCGTGATCAACAAAAATAAACAGCCTCCCAATGAAACAACACTAAAAATACGCTTAGTTTTATGTGATGCCACTAAAATGAGTAATGTCCACATCACCATAACCAGCATAAGCATCAGCAAACTAGACACTAAATAGCTATAGGTATCACTAAAACCCCAAAGCGCCATCGTTAGCAAACCAGTAAAGCCAAACCAGGCGGATAATTTTGACAATGACTTATCCAAAAGCTGCTGTTTAGGCGAGGAAAGGTAAGCGAGTAAACAAGCAAACCATACTAATAACACACTTATAAATACGACAATCATGAAAACCGAATATTAATGCAAATAATTTCTATTATTATTACAAAGCATAGACAAACTTTCAATCACCAATACTATTATAAATAACAATCATTATCGTTAACCTATTGTTACTTCAGACAACTTGCTCGATGAGGAATATGTATTAACAGCGGATCTAGGCACTGGCTCAGCAACCTTAGGTAGGCCCCGCACAGTAAACCTCAGGGTAGCAGCGAGTTTTTAACTGCACTTTTACTGCACTTTTACTGCACTTTTACTGCACTTTTACTGCACTTTTACTGCACTTTTACTGCATAGGGAATGCATAAGGAAGACACCCACTCAAAGATTAAGTGGGTGTTTCTCACTAAAAAGCCCCCTAACGCCTTCAAAACAAGCAAAATCAACGCATAATTTGCTATCCTAAAAAGAACAATAATAACCAAGAAAGTAACTAATGGATTTATTAACATTACATGCGCAGCAAGGACGTGTCGTTCAACGTTATTGCCTCAACAACGAAGAAATTGAAATACGAGAGCTAGAGCATTATCGCTGGTTTCATTTTGGTGATGATACGATACAAGCCATGATGAATACGCAAAGCTCTACTCAAGTATTAATGCCAATTTGCCAAGCGATGTTGTTATTCACTTTGTGGAAAAATAACACTTTAAAAATACTTAATTTAGGTATGGGTGGAGCAACTTTTGAGCGTTTTTTTGATAATCAAGCCAATATAGAATTAACCTCGGTAGAGCAATCTACACAGGTTATAACCATGGCAAAAACCTATTTTAGCTTACCTAAGCAGCAATACGTGCATTGCCAATCAGCAGAGCAGTTTTTACAACAAAATACTCAGCCATTTGATGTGGTGTTATGTGATCTTTTTACCCAGAAAAAAAATATTGTTGGTATAAATCAGCCGTTATTTTATAAAGATATAGTAAAAAACCTAGCTAAAAGCGGTGTGGTATTTATTAATATTGATCCCAAAAGCGAACAAAACCTATTAGCCATATTAACCATGGCCAGCAAGTTTTTTACTGATATCGCCATCATAGAATTTGAAAATTATAAAAATGTTGTGCTGGTATTAAGTACGGTACCAATACCTAGTAAGCAAACCTTGCAGCAATACAATCAACATCTGAATGAATTAAAAACGACACAAGAAACTCAACAAAAGGCTGAACAAAGAACCAATACAAACCACATCGACTTTACGGCCTATATTTCATCAATGCATTATTTGCCGTCAAAAAACACACAATAAGTACCAACGGTTTGATCTGATAAGGCTTACTTAGAAAGCTAAATTAACAAAAACTTTTGCCATAGCCTTTGCTTGATTAGCAGCCTCTTTATTGCCACTAACATGAGCCTCGACAATGGCACCTTCCAGTAATAAATTAAGTTGTTGCGATAGAGCTTCAGGGTTTTCGGCGCCAGCCTGTTTAGCAAGATCTTGTATATATTCGCGCACTAACCGCTTATGCTCGGCACAAATTGAATGGCGTGGATCTTCCGGCGCTGAAAATTCCGCTGACGCATTAATAAACATGCAACCGACGAAGGAAGGCTCTTGAAACCACAGGTGATGCGCCTCAAAAATACTCAATAATCTGTCTCTCGGTGTTTTGCCAAGGCTTTCCGTCTCACGCATCATTTTATTTCTGAACAACTCATCCCGTTTTCGCAATACCGCCAGTATCAATTCATCTTTCGATTTAAAATGATTGTATAGCGTTTTTTTAGCCACCCCAGCCTCGGCAATGATCCGGTCGATCCCCGTAGCGTTAAAGCCATGCTGGTAGAACAGTTTAAGGGCTTGCGAAATGATACTTTCTCTTTTAGACAGGATAGGCATAATCTGCTCCTTAAAAAATCATTATAGAACATTAAGTATATAGTTTTTAAATACTCTTAAATAGATAAAAACAATACAATTTATAACGCATAGTAAACACTATGATTATTAAAGTAAAAAATTATATTGACGGCTAAAAAAAAACCAGTTAATCTAAATCTATGTATACAGATCTGTATACTTAAATTATTCTCACCTAAACATGGTGGTAATATTAATTGGAGTAAAAACATTGATAAACAGCGATAGAAAACTCAAAAAATTCACTCTGTCAACTTGGGCAACAGCCTTTACTATATCGGTGCTAGGAGGGTTGGCAAGTTTGAGTCTTCCCGTATGGGCAGCAGGTACTGTCAATGATATTGTCGTCTTTGAATGTGGAAAAATAAGCACACCTGATCGTTCCTTTTGGTCTCCGGGCGTAGATGTCAATGTAAAACACGACATGGTCGCGAGTTGTTATTTAATTCGCCACAAAAATGGTTTGATGATTTGGGATACTGGTTTACCTGCCGCTATAGCATCAAAGCCTGACGGTATTTCAATAGCTGGCGGGAAAATAAACTTATTCTTAGACACGCCCTTCCCTAAGCTTTTACAAGAATTTGGGGTTGCTCCTGAAGAAGTTAAACATTTAGCCTTGTCTCACATGCATGCTGACCATGCAGGTAACGCGAACGCTTTTGCGCACGCTACTTGGTATGTACAACAAGCAGAGCATGAGGCTGCTTTTAGTCCATTAGCCAAAAAACTTAATTTTAACCTTAAAACGTATAACAAATTAGCAGAGAGCAAAACCGTGAAACTCAATGGACGCCATGATATTTTTGGCGACGGCTCGGTAGTGATCATTCCAGCACCAGGTCATACGCCAGGGCATCAGGTTTTGTTGGTTAATTTACCTTCCGGGCCGGTTTTATTATCAGGGGATCTATGGCATTTCAGCTCGAATCATCAATTTAACCGTGTGCCAGGTTTTAATTATGATCACAAGCAAACACTTGAAAGTATGAAATCAATTAATGAGCTGATTGCTACTACAGGGGCAAAACTGCTGATACAGCATGATAAAGAGCAAAATGGTCAAATTCCCCACGCACCTAAGTACCTGAGATAATCAGTAGCTAAAATTGTCAGAGGAAATGATCATTATAAATGGCTATAAATAGAAGAATATTTATTACGACGGTTGGTAATAAATCTGTAGAGAGGAAACGAGTTTTAACTGAGCTTTTACAACATACGCAAAATAGCCACTCAAATATTAAGTGGCTATTTTTCATATAATTACATGTTAGCTTAATTTTTCAAGCAACCAAGGCTGCACTGAAGCTAAAGCAGCACTAATGTTTTCCGGTTGACTGCCACCTGCTTGTGCCATATCGGGACGACCACCACCTTTACCGCCCACTTGTTGAGCCACTAGGTTTACTAGTTCACCCGCTTTTACTTGAGCGATTAAATCTTTAGTAACACCGGCAATAAGCCCAACTTTGCCATCATTAGCGGTAGCAAGCATGATAATGCCAGACTGCATTTTATTTTTCAGCTCATCAACCATGCCGCGAAGCGCTTTACTTTCGACACCGTCAAGATCAGCAATTAATACTTTAACACCGTTAATATCAATGGCCTTACTCACTAAATCTGAGCCGGCTTGTGCTGCAAGTTCTTGTTTAAGTGTGCTAATTTCTTTTTCTAATGCTTTAGAGCGGCTAATAAGCTGCTCAACTTTGCTGCCAACACTGGCAACATCAGTTTTCACTAAGCCTGCAACTTTGTTCAACGTTACACTCTGCTCATTAATAAAGGCTAATGCGCCCGTTGCAGTAACCGCTTCAATACGGCGCACACCAGCAGCAATACCAGACTCTGAAACTATTTTCAGTAAACCAATATCACCGGTGCGATTTACATGAACGCCACCACAAAGTTCTATTGAAAATTCGCCTAAGGTAACCACTCGCACTTCATCATCATATTTTTCGCCAAAGAGCGCCATGGCACCTTTCTCTTTCGCTTCTTCAATGTACATTGACTCAGTTTTTTTGACATGATTACGACGAATTTCATCATTAACCATCTGTTCAACGTCGTGTAACTCTTGCGCTGTAACACCTTCAAAATGAGAAAAATCAAAACGTAATTTTTCATCATCACACAACGAGCCTTTTTGGCCAACATGTTCACCTAACACTTTACGAAGCGCTGCATGTAGCAAGTGCGTTGCGGTATGGTTTTTAACAATTGCCGCACGACGTTCAGTATTAATTTCAGCTTTAACACGGCGATTCAAACCCATGTCTGTTTTAGCGACCCCTTTATGGGCAAAAGCATTACCCAATTTAATGGTGTCTTCTACTTCAAATACACCACCATCTAGGTGTAACAAACCACTATCCCCTGCTTGTCCACCTGACTCGGCATAAAATGGGGTGTGATCTAAAATCACTAAACCTTGTTCTCCCGCACTTAATTGCGCAACCGCTTCTTGTTCATGATAATTAAACAATTCAACAATAGTCGCTGAATAAGAGTCGTTGTCATAACCTTTAAAAGCTGTTTTGTGATCAGATTTTAACTGCTGATTGTAATCCGTCCCAAAATTGCTGGCCTGCTGTGCACGTTTTCGCTGCTCGCTCATCGCAACATCAAAACCATTATGATCAATGTTTAACTGGCGCTCACGGGCAATATCTGCGGTTAAATCAGCAGGAAAGCCATAGGTATCATAAAGTTTAAAAACATCATCACCACTAATCGTATCGCCATCTAAATTGGCGAGAATATCTTCAAGCAACAACATACCGCGATCTAATGTGCGACCAAATTGCTCTTCTTCAATACGCAATAGTTTTTCAATAATGACTTGTTGTTGCGCTAGCTCAGGGTAAGCTTCACCCATTTGCTCGACCAATGATTTAACGAGTTTATGGAAAAAGTTTTCTTGAGCTTCGAGCTTATGACCATGACGGATAGCACGACGAATAATGCGGCGTAGCACATAACCACGGCCTTCATTTGAAGGCACAACACCATCAATGATTAAAAAACAGCAAGAGCGAATATGATCACTAATAACACGCAGTGATTTATTGTCGAGGTCATTACACGCCAACAAGTTAGCCGTATCTTTGATTAAGGCTTGGAAAAGATCAATTTCATAATTGCTGTGCACATTTTGCATAATGGCAGAAATACGCTCTAAGCCCATACCCGTATCAATAGAAGGATTAGGTAGTGGCTCCATATCACCATTGGCTTGGCGATTAAACTGCATGAAAACAATGTTCCAAATTTCAATAAAACGATCACCATCTTCTTCAGGTGAACCCGGAGGGCCGCCCCAAATATCAGCGCCATGATCATAAAATATTTCTGAACAAGGACCACAAGGGCCAGTATCGCCCATTGACCAAAAGTTATCGGATTCAAACTTTTTCTCTGGTGATTTATCACCAATGCGAATAATTTTTTCTACCGGTATACCAATTTCGTTTTTCCAAAATAAAAAAGCTTCTTCATCGCTTTCATAAACCGTTACTAATAATTTTTCTTTTGGTAAACCTAAAACGCCCGTTAAAAATTCCCACGCATAATTTATTGCATCTGCTTTGAAATAGTCGCCAAAACTAAAGTTACCTAACATTTCAAAGAACGTATGATGACGCGCGGTATAACCAACATTCTCTAAATCGTTATGCTTACCACCAGCGCGCACACAGCGCTGTGCAGAAGTAGCACGTGTATAACTGCGTTTTTCAGCGCCTAAAAATACATCTTTAAAAGGCACCATACCGGCATTAGTAAAAAGTAATGTGGCATCATTGCCGGGTACTAATGAGCTACTTTTTACTATTTGATGTTGCTTGGTGGCAAAAAAATCTAAAAATGCCTGACGTACTTCAGCAGTGCTTTTAATCATGGGAGCCTTAATCAATCTGTTTATTACATTTATTCTGAATGTGGTAGGGGCTCGGCTGTCAAAAAATGACAGGCTAAAGCCTACCTACAATTTTAAAGTTGTTTATTATTCATTGTTTATTATCGAAAAGATTTCATCGGATGAAAATCCACGATATTGTAAAAATCGTATTCTTTTCGCTTTTTCTTTTTGGCACGCTGGTAGAGCTACCACTCTACTTTCACCAAAACGTTTATTATACGCAAGCTCGGCTTGAAGATACCAATCTATTTCGCAATTTTTCTGCAATTGTTGAATAATTGTTGAGCAAACACCTTTTTGCTTTAGTTCATTAGCAATATAACGCCAACCATAACCTCGATTAACACGATACCGACAAGTACTTTGAGCAAACCTAGCATCAGATAAATAGTCTTTTTCGAGTAACCGTAGTATGGCTTGCTCTATAGCATCAGCTTCAAATTCACGTGTGGTAAGTTTTTGCCTTAATTCGAATTCAGAATGCTCTCGTCTGGCTAATAAACCCACACCACAGTGTAGTGCAGTTTGTTTTTGTCTTTTTTTCTTTATTGGCTCTTGGTTTTCTTCATCTTTCATTTTATTATCTGTCAAATAGCTATCTGTTATAGCAAAGTTAATTGTTTAGTCTTGATTTCATCGGCAACGTTAGGCTCAGCAAAGCCAAGGGTTAAACCAACCAGACGAATTCCTCGTCCGTTAGCTCGTTCATAAGCCTTAGCTAGCAAGGCATTAAACGTATCTTGCTGTGCTGCTAAACTTTGTTGCTCAACCGTAGTTTGGTTAAAGTCATTAAACTTAAGCTTAACTCCCTGCTTAACTATTTTTCTATCCTTTACTTTTTCTAATCGTACTATCAACTTCGGTAATAGTTTTTCTATAATTGCTAGACATTCCGTTTCGCTGTATATATCGGCCGCTAAAGTTGTTTCAATAGCGAGTGATCTACGCTGTCTGCTCACTTCAAGTTCTCGGTTGTCAATGCCGTGAGCTTTTTGATACAAACTTGTCGCAAATTTACCAACAATGGTGGTTAACTTGGCAATGGAAGAAGATCTGATATCGGCACAAGTAGAAAAACCAAATGATTGTAATTTTTGAAAGGTTTTTGGTCCAATGCCCGGGATTTTTTTCAATGATAATTGCTCAACAAAAGCCGTTACCTTTTCAGGAGAAACAACGCATTGGCCGTTAGGTTTATTTTCATCGCTAGCTATTTTAGCAATAAATTTATTGGGCGCTATACCCGCAGAAGCGGTCAGGTTAAGTTCATTAAAGATATCAGCACGAATTTGCTCAGCAATTAACGTGGCACTACCTTGACACAACGCTGAATCGGTAACATCAAGGTAAGCTTCATCAAGAGACAAGGGTTCAATAATATCGGTATAGCGAGAAAATATTTCACGAATATGAACAGAGACTTCTTTATAAACTGCCATACGCCCATGCACTATTGTTAATTCAGGGCAAAGCTGTTTCGCTTTAATGGCGGGCATAGCCGAACGGACACCGAACTTTCGCGCTTGATAATTACACGTAGATAAAACACTGCGCGGGCCATCACCACCCACAGCTAAGGGAATATTTTGATATTCAGGGAAATCGCGCATCTCTACTGCCGCATAAAAGCAGTCCATGTCGATATGAATTATTTTCTTAGCCGTTACCTGTTTCATACCGACATTGTACTGAGTTTTTATACAGTGTCAATTGTGCGTTATTACAGTAGTGTTTTACGTATAGCTACAGTAGTGTTTTATGCACAGCTACTATGGTGTTTTATGCATCGCTGCATAATCTTCAACTTGCTGCCACACGCGCATTATATTGCCAGACAGTAGTTTTTTAATCTCTTCCTCACTATAACCACGCTCTAGCAAACCGGCGATAAGGTTAGGATAACTAGTAACATCTCTTAACGTTTCAGGAAGAATACCGCTCACTCCGTCAAAATCAGAGCCAATACCAACATGATCAATACCAACTAACTTGATGACATGATCAAAATGATCAAGCACAAGTGCTAAAGTACCGACATGGTATGGGTTTTCTAATTTGTAGGCTTCTTCAAACGCGTCAATTTTACTTTCATCTGCTGGCAACTCTTCATTTAAGTTATTCGCTTTGATAAATTCAGCTTTAAGTGGTTTATAAACAGCACTTTGCTCTCTGAATTTTTGTGAAGTAAAAATACCACTGAAGGTCATTTGAATAACGCCGCCGTTTTTGGCTAGCAATTTGATCATGTCATCAGACATATTGCGCTCAAAACCTGGGGTAAAAAAACGCGCTGATGAATGGGAAGCAATAGCTGGTACCTTGCTTATTGCCATCACTTGATAAAAAGCTTGATCAGAAACATGAGAAATATCAACCATCACGCCAACGTTGTTCATTGCAACAACCAATTTTTTCCCAAACTCGGTTAAACCTTGTGCCGGTCGATTTTCATCATAAGATGAGTCTGAAATGTGATTAGTTT
>MAAE01000025.1 GCA_002162675.1 Colwellia sp. 39_35_sub15_T18
CAAAATGGTACGGGTCAAGAGACTTGAACTCTCACATCTTGCGATACTGGAACCTACTTTTTCTAACATAAGCAGCGCGTCTGGCAATTCCGCTATGTAATTTTATTAAGTTGATTGAAGTTTATTGATTTTATTAAGTTAGAAGGGGATCAAAATGGTACGGGTCAAGAGACTTGAACTCTCACATCTTGCGATACTGGAACCTAAATCCAGCGCGTCTACCAATTCCGCCAAACCCGCATTTTGATGTTTTACTTTTTTAAATAAATATAGCAAAGATAAGAGAATTTGAAACTCTGATATCACTGCGAAGCGAAATCGTTTTGATGATTTTGCTTTTTTACTTTAAATAAATATGGCAGGGATAAGAGGATTTGAACCTCTGAATGACGGGATCAAAACCCGCTGCCTTACCGCTTGGCTATATCCCTACTGAGGGGTAATTACATTACATATTTTATTAAAACATCTATTAAACATTGTTTTATAAAAGTTTAATAAAAATGGCAGGGATAAGAGGATTTGAACCTCTGAATGACGGGATCAAAACCCGCTGCCTTACCGCTTGGCTATATCCCTGCAATGTTATTACTTTTTACATTTGCAACTATTGTTGCTTTGAAATGGTACGGGTCAAGAGACTTGAACTCTCACATCTTGCGATACTGGAACCTAAATCCAGCGCGTCTACCAATTCCGCCAAACCCGCATTACATCCAAGTTTTAAAGAGACTTGAACTCTTATACTTTGCAATACTGAAACCCGTATTACATTTAAACTTTTTAAGAGGTTAAACTCTTTTTTACCGAAGTAAAATGGTGGCTACACCGGGATTTGAACCTGGGACCCCATCATTATGAGTGATGTGCTCTAACCAGCTGAGCTATGTAGCCTTTTCATCTCGCCTCTCAGCAAGTGGCGCGTATTATGCAAATCTGCTTGGCTTACGTCAACCGTTTTTTTTCAAAAAACGCGACTTTTTATTCGTTTGGCTATTGCCTGTGCAAATTGGCGGTAAACTGCACAAAAAATGCATCCCTGACTTGTTAAAATCGAAGTATGCATTTTGAGAGTTCAGCCTCTTAGATAAATAGCGTTTATTTCAAGATAACTTTTTGGCTTCTCTTCACTACTTTTATTAAACATTAAAACGGAAATGTATTACGTCACCATCTTTTACGCGGTAGTCTTTACCCTCTAAGCGCCATTTACCCGCTTCTTTAGCACCCGACTCACCATTGAATTCAATAAAGTCGTCATAACTAATTATTTCGGCACGAATGAAACCCTTCTCAAAGTCAGTATGAATAACACCTGCTGCTTGAGGTGCAGTAGCATTTTGCTTTACTGTCCACGCGCGTACTTCTTTAACACCGGCAGTAAAATAGGTTTGTAAGTGCAGTAAGGAATAACCAGCATTTATAACACGATTTAGACCAGGTTCTTCTAAGCCTAGATCAGCCATAAACTCAACACGGTCTTCGTCATCCATTTCAGATAACTCACTTTCAATTTCAGCACAAACAGCAACAACGATCGCACCTTCAGCATCCGCTATCTCTTGTACTTGATCAAGGTAAGGATTGTCTTCAAAACCATCATCATTGACATTCGCTATATACATCGTCGGCTTAAGTGTTAAAAAATTTAAGTAATCGACAGCGGCTTTCTCTTCTTTAGATAACTCTAAAGAACGCACCATCTGACCTTCTTCAACATGCTTTAATATTTTTTCTAATACAGGCATCTCAAATTTTGCGTCTTTATCGCCACCTTTAGCTTTCTTTGCTAAACGAAAAATAGCGCGCTCTGCGGTGTCCATATCAGATAAAGCTAACTCAGTGTTGATGACATCGATATCATCAATAGGGCTGACTTTATTCGCGACATGAATAATATTGTCATTATCAAAGCAGCGAACTACATGACCGATAGCATCAGTTTCACGAATGTTGGCTAAAAATTTATTACCTAAACCTTCACCTTTTGATGCGCCAGCAACAAGACCTGCAATATCAACAAATTCCATAGTGGTGGCTAATACACGTTCAGGATTAACTATCTCAGTTAATCTATCTAAGCGAGGATCCGGTACTGGTACTACGCCAGTATTTGGCTCAATAGTACAAAAAGGGAAGTTTGCTGCATCAATACCTGCTTTAGTGAGTGCGTTAAATAAAGTTGATTTTCCAACGTTGGGTAAACCAACGATGCCACATTTAAATCCCATGATTTATACCTGTTAAATATGTTAATTTGAACTCAGGAGTCATTCCTAGAGTATTGAGTTTTGTAGGGGTTAGCCTATTAATAATGAAGGCATAAATGCCAACTTATACGCCCTTAAACGCGTGTAAACGTTGTTGAGCTTTTGTTAAACCATCTTTTTGCCAGATATCGAAACAACGGCTTGCTTCATCAATGGCGTCTTCAATAAGTACTTGTTCATTTTGTGGTGCTTTGCCTAGCACATGACCGGTAACTTTATCTCTATGTCCCGGATGGCCGATACCAATACGTAAACGGTAGAACTCTTTATTGTTTGCCATACGAGCAATAATATCTTTTAAGCCGTTGTGTCCGCCATGACTACCACCTTGTTTTATTTTAACACTACCAGGGGGGATATCTAACTCGTCATGCGCAATGAGAATATTATCAACGGGGATACGGAAAAAATTTGCTAAAGGAGCAACCGCTTGACCACTTCTATTCATAAAGGTGGCAGGAATTAATAAGTGGACGAGTTCGCCACCGATAATACCTTTGCCATAGAGGCCGGAATATTTTTTTTCTGCGCGGAGAGAAATGTTATTGCGTTGTGCCAGTTCTTCAACAAACCAAACACCAGCATTGTGACGTGTTCTTGTATATTCGGGGCCAGGATTACCCAGCCCCGCAATCATTTTAATAGTCATTTTATTAAATTAACTATTATTCTGCTGCTGGTGCTTCTTCAGTAGCTTCTTCGCTATCGTCGTCGCTGTTACCTTTAGGGGCATTAGCTGTAACAACGGCTTGGTCATGGCTTTCGCCTTTTTCTAGTTCGTCAGAAGTTACGCCTTTAGGCAATGTAACGTCTGATAAATGTAGTGTTTGACCCACTTCTAAATCAGCTAAATCAACTTCAATAAACTCAGGTAAGTCTTTTGGTAAACAAGTAACGGCAATTTCAGTTACGTGATGAGCAATAGTTGCACCTGCTTTTGAAACATTCTCTTCGTTGATGAAGTGAACAGGAACATTAGCATGTAAAGCATGGTTTGCATCAATGCGGATAAAATCCATGTGCATAACAATGTTTTTGAACGGATGACGTTGCATGTCTTTGATTAAACATTCAACTGGCTTACCAGCAACATTTAACGTTAAAACGTGCGAGTAGAAAGCTTCTTCTTGTTGAGCACGGAAAACATTTTTGTGCTCTAAAGTTAAAGATACTGGCTCTTGGCCTTCGCCGTAAAGGATAGCAGGAACTTTATTCGCGTGACGTAGGCGGCGGCTCGCACCTTTCCCTAAATCTGTGCGTACTTCAGCTTCTAAAGTGAATAAATCAGTCATGATAAATACTCTTATATAATATTGATAAAATTAAGTCTTGTTTTTTGCGACCAAAAACAAGGATGTTTGCTTTTTTAAACTAGCCAAACGCTCAATAATGAAATTTGTTAGATAAAAAAGGCGCGGCATAATAACACTAGCGCTTAGCTAAAGCTATTGATAACTACTTAAGAATAATAAAAAGGCAATAAAAAAGCAGATATTGCGATAATATCTGCTTTTTATTGGATGTAATTAATGACTAGAGACTAGTGATCAAACATCGCTGAAATAGATTCTTCGTTACATACACGGCGAATAGCTTCACTTAGCATGCCACTTAAGGTTAATTGACGAACCATTTTAAGCTTTTTAATTTCATCTGATAATGGAATTGAGTCAGTAACAACAACTTCATCAATCACTGAGTTTTTAAGGTTTTCAGCCGCATTACCTGATAGTACCGGGTGAGTTGCATAAGCAATAACACGTTTTGCACCATGTTCTTTTAAAGCTTCAGCCGCTTTTGCTAAAGTACCGCCAGTATCAATCATGTCATCAACAATAATACAATCACGGTCTTTTACATCACCAATAATATGCATTACCTGCGCAACATTAGCTTTAGGACGACGTTTATCAATAATAGCTAAGTCAGCATCATCTAATAATTTTGCGACTGCACGAGCACGTACAACACCACCAATATCAGGAGAAACAACAACCGGATTGTTTAAATCACGGTTTTTCATATCTTCTAATAAAATAGGCGTACCAAAGGCATTATCAACAGGAACGTCGAAGAAACCTTGAATTTGCTCGGCGTGTAAATCAACCGTTAATACACGGTCAACACCGACACTTGATAAGAAGTCAGCAACTACTTTCGCCGTAATTGGCACACGGGCACTACGTACACGTCTGTCTTGACGAGCATAACCAAAATAAGGAATAACGGCAGTAATTCTGCCTGCTGATGCGCGACGAAAAGCGTCGATCATCACAATAAGTTCCATTAGGTTGTTGTTCGTTGGGGCACAGGTTGATTGAATAATAAAAACATCGCTGCCGCGTACGTTTTCATTAATTTCAAAGCTTATTTCACCATCACTAAAACTGCCTATTTTGGCATCACCTAAAGTAATATATAAGCGATTGGCAATTTGTTTGGCCAGTTCAGGGGTGGCATTACCCGCAAAAATCTTCATGTCAGGCACAGTCAGTTCCTCAGAAACTTTTGACATTAAAAATATACTCTCTGTTTACAGTAAACGTGTTAAACATTGAGCCGTATAAAACCAAAATTAATGCTAGTTATAAACACTAATTTCAGCAAATTAGTTTGATTTTTTCAGCTGCTCAATTACTGAGCATAAAGGCGACTTGTTCAGCCCCTGTGCAACAAACGAGCTAATCCCGTTGGGAAGTTTTGCTTGCAGTTCACACGCCTCTTGTTGATTGGAAAAACGCGAAAAAATGCACGCGCCCGTTCCTGTCATTCTAGACGGCGCGTATTCTACCAACCAAGCGAGTAGCTTGGCAACTTCAAAGTAATTTTTTATTACCATGGTTTGACAGTCATTATGATATTTATCTTCGTTAAACAAGTCGTTATCGTGATAGAAGTCGCTAAAATTATGATGTATTAACTTAGCTGTATTTCGAGGTAATTCTTTGGCGGTAAAAACACTGGCGGTTGAAATGCTCACCTCTGGCTTAGTGACTAAATACCAACACTCATCAGGCTCTACAGGTGTTAACTGTTCGCCAATCCCTTGTGCAAAAGCTGAAAAACCATGAATGAAAATAGGTACGTCAGCGCCTAAAACCAAGCCCATTTCGGCTAACTCTGTGTTGGTGAAATCACTTTGCCAGAGTGTATTTAACGCCAGTAATATAGTGGCCGCATTAGACGAACCACCGCCTAATCCTCCTCCCATGGGTAAAACTTTTTTAATACTAATTTGGGCACCATAAATGATAGAGCCGTACTTTCTTTCTATATGCTTTTGTAATAATTGGGCTGCTTTGACAATTAAATTGTCTTCATTTTTTACATCTTTAATAGGCGTCAATAACTCGATGTTGGTACTATTAGTGACTGATATTGTTAGCGTATCGCTATAATCAACAAACTGAAATAAAGTTTCTAACTCGTGATAACCGTCAGCTCGTTGCCCAACTACATGCAAGAATAAATTAAGCTTAGCGGGGGATGGAAAACTAAAGCGCTTGCTTAAGTAAGGGGATGCTGTTGAATTGGGCGATATTGCAGGTAAAGTCATTATATTACTTATTATTAGTTGGTATTATTAGCTTGCATTGTGAGTAAAGGACCATTTTTTGATGGAGACCTTGATCAATAGTCCATCTTTTTTAATGGTAAATTTAGTGGCCATTGGTAAGTGCTCAAAAACTTTGTATTTATCATAAGTAATTTGCCAAGCAGAGTTTTGATAAGTACTTGTCATATTAAGGGGTAACTTAGTTTTGCTATTATAAACAATTTTATCTGATGATTGATAAGGAAGGCCTTTTAACCAAAAAGTAAGCGCCTGTGTCGGTAATGTTAGCCCTGTCAGCGAGTATATTAATTGCGGTAAGTCATCAGAGCGGTACTCTTTTGAGTTAACTTTAATTAAGTGCTGCCCTTGCATTGAAGATAAATGTAAAACATTGATGCCTAAATAGCTGGTTAGGTTAAGTGTTTGGTTTTTATTACCTTCATCGACTTGCCATGAGATAGCAGCGCTTTCGCGTTTATCTTGTTCATCCAGTGTTTTTTGGATAAAGGCTATCTTGCCACTAATTTTCCATTGGCTTAATTGCTGTAATTGGCTTGCTCGTTGCTGAGCTGTTTGAACCGGTAGTGGCTTAATCGTTACCTTATTTGAAACACAAGCCATTAAAGTGAATAGTGAAAGAGCTGCTAAGAAAAATAAACGAAAAGAGGTTTTAAGCATAAGATAAATTAGCATTGGAAATAGGAGGCTATTTGAGCATAGCTTGCCTTCTTGTTCAATATCACCCTTTTAATTAGCGAATATTTTTCGCTAAATTGTCACGTTTTTATGATCTGTGTTATCACAGCTCATATTTTAAAGACCAACCCTGAGTAATAATAGGGATATTAGCGTATACTCTTTAATGTTGCTGTGGGTATCGCAGCCTCTTGTTTAATATTGATCATATAGGTTTATCACATTGTCCATTGTTGCTGTTGGAATTAATCATAAAACTGCCCCCGTTTCGGTAAGGGAAAAAATATCCTTTAATCCGGACAAACTTTCTGCTGCCTTGCAAGAAATGTTGTCTGCGGTACAGTGTCGTGAAGTCGCCATTTTATCTACCTGTAATAGAACCGAGCTTTATCTGATTCAAGATGGTGATATAACTATTACGCAAGAACGATTAGTTAAATGGTTAGAAAGTTATCATAGTGTTCCTGCCTCAATTATTTTACCCAGCATTTATTGGCATCAAGACCAACAAGCCGTAAACCATATTATGCGTGTTGCTTGTGGTCTCGACTCCTTAGTACTAGGTGAACCGCAAATATTAGGACAAATGAAGCAGGCATACACTCAAGCTAAGGCTGCAGGCTCTATGGCGTTAGTGATGGACAGATTATTTCAGCGAACTTTTGGTGTTGCTAAGCAAGTACGTACAGAAACAGATATAGGCACTAGTGCCGTGTCAGTTGCTTTTGCCAGTGTTAATTTGGCGAAACATATTTTTGCCAGCCTTAAAAAAGTACGGGTTTTATTAGTTGGTGCGGGTGAAACGATAGAATTGGTTGCTAAGCATTTATATGAAAACAATGTCGGTAAAATTACTGTTGCTAATCGCACTATAGCGCGGGCTGAAGGAATGGCGAATAAAATTGGTGCCGATGTCATTACCTTAGCGCAAATTCCTGAAGTGATGAGTCAAGCGGATATTGTTATTAGTTCGACAGGGTCAACATTACCACTTATTGGTAAAGGTATGGTTGAACAAGCGTTAACTAAGCGTAGGCATCAACCTATTTTTATGGTTGATTTAGCCGTACCACGCGATATAGAGGAACAAGTTGGCGACTTAGAAGATGTTTTTCTTTACACCGTTGATGATTTACAAAGCATTATTGCCCAAAATTTAGAAAATCGTCGTAAAGCCGCCGTTGAAGCCGAAAGTATTGTTAGTAGTCAGTCAGACAGTTTTATGGCTTGGTTACGTGGTTTAAACACTCAAGATACCGTAGTGAGCTATCGCAAGCAGTGTTTATCTGAGCGTGATTTATTACTTGAAAAGGCGATGACGCAATTAAATAGCGGTAAAAATGCCGAGTCTGTTATCAATGAACTGGCGACTAAATTAACCAATAAATTTATGCATGCACCAACGAGTGCCTTGCAGTCTGCTGCTCAAGGTGGTGAGCTAGACAAACTTATTTATTTGCGTGATATTTTTAATATCGATAACGGCAAGTAAAAACCATTACACCCAACTACCCTCATTTCTTTTTACATAGTAGCAGCTTTGACTATGTAAAAATTGCTATTGTGCTAGAATAGCGCCAGTTTAGTTTTGCCACGCTTAAAACTCCTTTATTAATAAGACCATAAGAAAAGATTAATTTAATGAAATCGTCAGTATATCAAAAGCTTGAAGGCTTAGTAGAACGCTTTGAAGAGGTTCAAGCCTTATTATCAGATCCCGCAACTATCGCTGATCAAGAAAAGTTTCGCACACTCTCCCAAGAATTTAAGCGTTTAGATGAAGTCACCGTCGTGTTTAATAATTATAGAAGTGCGGAAGATGATTTCTCTACGGCTGAATTGATGCTTAAAGATGATGATCCTGATATGCGTGAAATGGCACAGGAAGAATTTAAAGAGGCTAAAAAAGCGGTTGCTGTATTAGCTGACGAGTTGCAAATATTATTGCTGCCACGCGATCCTAATGATGATAATAACTGTTTTGTTGAAATTCGCGCCGGTGCTGGTGGCGATGAAGCCGCTATTTTTGCTGGTGATTTGTTTAGAATGTACAGTCGCTATGCTGAGAAGAAAGGCTGGAAAATTGAAGTCATGAACACTAATGAAAGTGAGCAGGGCGGTTATAAAGAAATGATCATGAAAGTGAACGGCGAAGGTGTTTATGGTCACATGAAGTTTGAATCGGGTGGGCATAGAGTACAACGTGTACCTGAAACCGAATCTCAAGGTCGTGTACACACTTCTGCTTGTACCGTGGTCGTTATGCCTGAAATTCCCGAAGCCGATGCTATTGAGATTAACAAAGCTGATTTAAAAGTAGATACTTTTCGCGCCTCTGGTGCCGGTGGTCAGCACGTTAACAAAACGGATTCTGCGATACGAATTACCCATATTCCATCAGGAGTTGTGGTTGAATGTCAGGATCAACGCTCGCAACATAAAAACCGTGCGCAAGCTATGTCTGTATTGCAAGCACGTTTACAACAAGCTGAAGACGAAAAGCGCCGTAGTGCAGAAGAGTCATCACGTCGAAACCTTGTTGCCAGTGGCGATCGCTCTGAGCGTATTCGTACTTATAATTTCCCTCAAGGGCGTATGAGTGATCACCGTATTAATTTAACTTTATACCGTTTAAATGAAGTGATGGAAGGTAATCTGCAATTAATTATGGAACCAATCATGCAAGAAAACCAAGCTGATCTGTTAGCTGAGCTTGCAGAACAGCATTAGTTAAATGAATACGGCAATGCGTATGCGTTTTATTGGTGATAACTCTATTGCCAATTTCCTTAGCCAAGGTCAGCAGATATTACAAAAAGGCTCGGACAGTGCATTACTTGATGCACAAGTATTATTGTCTTTTGTACTTAATAAACCACGCAGTTATTTATTTACTTGGCCTGAAAAACACCTGAATAATAAACAAGTTGAGCAGTTTGTTAATTTGCTTACTCGCCGTTATTTAGGTGAGCCTATTGCCTATATTACCGGCGAGAAAGAATTTTGGTCACTACCCTTAAAAGTTTCTCCTGCAACACTTATACCTCGTCCAGATACTGAAACATTAGTTGAACTGGTACTTGAGCACTTTGGTGATACCAAACATATCAATTGTCTTGATTTAGGCACTGGCACTGGCGCTATCGCGTTAGCTTTAGCCAGTGAAAATTCGACATGGAAAATTGATGCCATAGATTTTAATGCCGAGGCCGTACAGCTTGCCCTGCTTAATGCTGAAAACCTTAAGTTAACGCAAGTTAATATTTTTCAAAGTGATTGGTTTACACAGGTTAAAACGGGTAAGAAGTTTGATGTCATTGTTTCAAATCCACCTTATATAGACGGTGAAGATGAAAATTTAAGTCAAGGGGATGTGCGTTTTGAACCGGCATCAGCGCTTGTTGCTAATGAGCAGGGCTTAGCGGATATAAAGCATATAGCCAAGGCAGCACGCAACTTTTTAACGTCCTCTGGGGCGTTATTTTTTGAGCATGGTTATCAACAAGGACAAATCGTGCGGAACATATTAATGGCTTTGGGGTTTGAAAATCCTCAAACCGAGCAAGACTTGAATGGTCATGATCGCATTACTTGGGCGATTTTACCGTAATAATTTAACTTCATTTGTAGGAGCTGTTTTAATCGCGAAGATTTGCTCATAAGTTATCGAGAATAAATTCTCTCCTACAAAAACAATAAACACTATAGGAACTGCAATGTTTAAACATTTACATCTAACTTTGGCGGCGATTAGCGTCGGCCTTTTTACTTTACGCTTTTTTTGGACACTCGCAAATTCGTCAAAATTACAGGCCAAATGGGTAAAAATCACCCCACACATTGTTGATACCTTATTGCTTGGTATAGGTATTGTTATGGCGGTGCAGTATTCTATCAACCCGCTAGAGCAATTGTGGCTTGGCGAGAAAATATTGGCAGTGCTGGCATACATTTTTACTGGCTATTACACGTTAAAACTTGCCCGTAATAAAGGTATGCAAATTATTGGTTATTTAGGAGCGATGGGCTGGGTTATGCTAATTGTGCGTTTAGCCATGACTAGAGAGCCATTATTTTTACTATAACCTTATGAAAATTATTTAACTATTAAGTTGCTATGAATACTTCGTTATTACCAGAATTACTATTGTCAGAGTTAAAATCTGATACCAAAGACTTGTTGCAAACACTTGTCTTGCTAGAAGAATACATTTTTCAAGGTCGCAATGTTGCTAAAACTGTTGATGCCAAGGCACTACAAGCTGAACAGTCTCTTGATGCAATAGAAACCATTATTGAACAATGCCAAGCGGTGATTAATGAAATTGAATCACCGTTAGAGCAAGCAGAAGTATTATTGAATGAACTGTTCTATCAACATTTGTTTATTGATGAGCAGAAAAGTGATTGGCCAGTGGATACCTTTAAAGTGGCCACTGGTTTAAATCAGCGCTTGATGTCGCCGATAATCAAAGCCGCAATAGTGAGTGAAATTATCAATGCTTGTGGTTTTCACTGTGATTTAGTTTTTGTGCCCACTAAAGTGATGGTACGCCTTTGCTGTAATGACGATTATGCTATTATTTTTGATGCTATTTCAGGTGAATCTCTTGATTGGCACGAGCTAGATTTATGCTTAGATGATGCTGAAGGCGACCCAAGTCAGTATGAGCTTGACAGTATGAAACGTTCGGCGGTATTGGTAGAGCATTTGAGTGCCCTAAAAAATGCCCTTATTCGTGAGCAAGAATTTGATAAAGCTTTGCTTTGTGTTGATGTGTTGCTGTCATTAAATCCTGACGATCCTAGGCAACGTCGTGATCGTGGATTTTTGCTTCATCAGTTAGATTGTTTTAAAGTAGCGGTTGATGATTACCGTTACTTTGTTGAACAATGCCCTACAGATCCTGCAGCGCAGTTACTCAAGCTACAGCTTGATAATATCACCTTAAGTGACCCTACTTTTCACTAATAAAATACTTATTTTATAAAATTAAAATTAATAATAATAATAGGAAAATAGATGTCTGCACCATTGTCTGCACCGCTAGCTACCCCATTAATAACAAACGACGCCACTGTATTAGGGCTATTAGCCATAATTCTAGGCTTTGTTTTTTACAGCTCAAACAGTCAACACCCGGTATGGAAGAAATTCTATCAATATGTGCCAGCATTACTTATTTGTTATTTGCTGCCTTCGCTACTTAACACCTTTGGTATTGTTAGCGCAGAAATCAGTCAAGTGGATGATGTGGCAAAATACTATTTGCTGCCCGCTTGTTTAGTGTTGCTTACGTTAAGTATTGATCTGAAAGCTATTGCAGCCCTCGGCAATAAAGCCATTATTATGTTTTTAACGGGCACGATTGGAGTGGTGATTGGTGGTCCAATTGCATTACTCGCTATATCCGTTATTTGGCCTGAGTTAATTGGCGTAAGTGGCCCTGATGCTGTTTGGCGCGGTATGGCGGCATTGGCAGGTAGCTGGATTGGCGGTGGCGCTAATATGCTCGCCATGAAAGAAATCTACGGTGCTGATGGTAAAATATTCACTATTATGGTGACGGTTGATATTGTTGTTGCCAATCTTTGGATGGCGGTTTTACTTTATTTTGCTGCTAATCATAAACGTATTGATGCCAAAAGCGGTGCGGATACCTCTGGTATTGATAAATTAATTGCTAAAGTGGAAGCCTTTGAACGTGATCACGCTAGGCGCCCTGAACTAAAAGATTTTATATTTATAATTGCCATTGCTTTTGGCGCCGCAGGTTTTGCTCACTTAGCGGCCGACTTTCTAGTACCCTTTTTTAAGGTTAATTACCCCGAACTAGAGAAATTCAGTCTACACAGTAAATTATTTTGGATTATTGTTTTAGTCACCTCTGTTGGTTTGATGTTTTCTTTTACGCGATTAAGACAACTAGAGGCGGTTGGTGCATCAAAAGTGGGCAGTAGTTTTCTTTATATATTGGTTGCCACCATAGGCTTGCACATGGATATAACGCAAATTATTGAAGCGCCAAAGTATGTGGTCATCGGTTTGATTTGGATGGCGGTACACGTGCTCTTACTCTTTATTGTTGGCAAAATGATTAAAGCGCCGATATTTTATTTAGCGGTAGGGAGTAAAGCCAATATTGGTGGTGCAGCATCAGCCCCTGTTATTGCCTCAGCATTTCATCCGTCATTAGCACCTGTTGGGGTATTATTAGCGGTATTAGGTTATGCCTTAGGTACTTATATGGCGTGGATTTGCGGACAGTTGCTTCGCATCATAGGTTCTTAATTATTTACTGTGTATTTTGCCCTTTTAGCAAGGGTCTTTACTAACACTTTTATTAGCGCACTTTATTAGGAAAAGGTTATGACAATAAAATCAGTTGCAATAAATGGTATTGACGTTGCCAACGATAAACCATTTGTTTTATTTGGTGGCATGAATGTACTTGAATCACGTGATTTAGCAATGAAAATTGCTGAGCATTATGTTGAAGTGACTCAAAAATTAAATATTCCTTATGTGTTTAAGGCATCGTTTGATAAAGCTAATCGCTCATCGGTACACTCTTACCGAGGTCCAGGTCTTGATGAAGGTTTAAAGATATTTGAAGAAATAAAGTCGACTTTTAATGTACCTATTATTACCGATGTTCATGAACCATACCAAGCTCAACCTGTTGCCGATGTTGTTGACGTTATACAACTTCCTGCTTTTCTCGCTCGACAAACCGACTTAGTTGTTGCTATGGCCAAAACGGGCGCGGTTATTAATATTAAAAAACCGCAATTTTTAACTGCGCATGAAATGAAACATATCATTAAAAAGTTTGCTGAAGCGGGCAATGAAAATGTCATTTTATGTGAGCGAGGTAGTTGTTACGGTTATAATAACTTGGTGGTAGATATGCTGGCGATGGATGAAATGCGTAATTACGCACCAGTCATTTTTGATGCAACTCACGCATTACAAAAGCCCGGTGGCAGAAGTGATAGTGCTGATGGTCGACGTGCACAAGCAGCACAATTAACGCGCAGTGGCATGGCAATCGGTATTGCAGGTTTATTTATTGAAGCGCATCCAGATCCTAGTATCGCTAAGTGCGATGGCCCTTGTGCATTACCGTTAGATAAACTTGAGCCTTATTTGGCACAAATGAAAGCTATTGATGATTTAGTGAAGGGCTTTGAGCCACTGGTAACAGATTGACCGTTAGAGGCTTTATGGTGTTAAAACGGTGTTAGAACAAAAAAGCTGTCAATTGACAGCTTTTTTAATTTTTATATGCAAATAAAATGTGCGAGCATTTTGAGGTGATATTTTTGATGACGCTCTTGATGAAGTAACGCTTTAAGTTACTCACTGATAAGCGTAACCTTAGTTAAAGTCATCGATTGGTTAGTATCAGCAGTACGCTGTTGTGTAACTATCATAGTCTCTGCGTCATTTTCGCTGAAATC
This sequence comes from Colwellia sp. 39_35_sub15_T18, assembly GCA_002162675.1. GTDB lineage: Bacteria > Pseudomonadota > Gammaproteobacteria > Enterobacterales > Alteromonadaceae > Colwellia. The sequence continues at coordinate 13,987 of MAAE01000025.1, forward strand.
ATTAACCATTAATGTTGTAAATGATGAGGCTAAGCTGTCTTTTGCTGCTTCAATTAAGCTATGTTGTACAACTGGCTCTGCTTTTAATGATTCAGTTGCTTGTGCAATAGAAACTATGCCTGAAGCAAAGTAAACCATTACAAAAGAGGTAGCAACAATGGCTAGTTTATATGAGTATGCGTTAGTTTTTTTCATGATTTTAATCCTGTTTTGACCTAATAATAAATGTTTTTGTTAATGCCCAGCAATTGGGCGAATAGACTTATTAGGACCTTTTCTCGCATTGGCTCTTTTCTTTAAAATATAAGCTGTGGGGTTGGGTCGCACAGCTTGTATTTATATTTTCTAGAACGTTGAGATGATGTCCTTCATCTACGGGAGCTATAATAGCCAAGATAACAGCAAAATAAAAATGACAAATAATAATGTTATTCATTAGAAAAACTAATGCAAGCTTGTTATGCTCTGTTTGTAATTAATTATGCAGTCGATATGAAAAAATCATTTGAAGGAATAATAACTTTTGGCTAGTAGACTCCCACCATTAAACGCACTTAGAGCATTTGAAGCATCAGCTAGGCAGCTTAGTTTTACCCGTGCTGCTGAAGAGTTGTTTGTTACTCAGGCGGCTGTTAGCCATCAAATAAAAGCATTGGAAGAGCATTTAGGTATAAAAATGTTTATGCGAAAAAATCGTGCTTTGCTACTAACAGAAGAAGGGCAGTCTTATTATCTTGATATCAAAGATATTTTTAATTCGCTCCATGAAGCGACAGAAAAACTATTAGCACGTGGTGCTAAAGGGGCAATAACAGTTAGCTCGCAAGCAAGTTTTGCTATTCAGTGGTTAGTGCCAAGACTGAGTGCTTTTAATGCTTTGCACCCAGACATTGATGTGCGGATCAAAGCGGTTGATCAAGCGGAAAATTCACTAACTGAAGATGTCGATGTTGCTATTTACTATGGACGGGGACGTTGGCCTAATATTCATGCTGATAAATTACATACCGAGTATTTAATCCCCGTTTGTTCGCCTTTACTGCTTCAAGAAAATGTGACTAGTGGTAAGCCGCCACTATTAACGTTAGCCGATTTGCAGCATCATACCTTATTGCATGATACTTCTCGTAAAGATTGGAAACGCTGGTTTAAGCAGGTAGCCGTTAAAGGTGGAAATGTTAATCATGGCCCTATTTTTAGCCATTCAGCCATGGTGTTACAAGCCGCTTTATATGGGCAAGGTGTGGCCTTAGCTTATAGTGTTTTGGCTAAACCTGATATTGATTCAGGGCGTCTTATTTGTCCGTTCAATGATGTCTTAGTCAGTAAAAATGCTTATTTTGTTGTTTGTCGAGAAACACAAAAAGAGATCGGGAAAATTGAAGCGTTCAGGGATTGGTTACTGGACATGGTTGCCGCAGAGCAAGAGCAGATCACCGATGGACAAATTTCATAGCCATCTATGTTAAAGCTGAACTACTATCGAGATGACTGTTTTTTGGAAAGGTTATCGTAAACGTATTTATTCAGCTTAGAATATTTACCACAGACGCACTACATCGAGCATAACAACGTCTCTGTGTAGACTCGAAGAGCTCTCTGTGAAGCATCGCGGCTAATTACTCGTAAACTAGGTAAACAAATGACAACTAAACTTATAAATGATGTCGAAAAGCCCATTGCGCAAATTATTTTTGCTCATGGTGCTGGCGCCGATATGCATCATGACTTCATGACACAAATAACCGCATTGTTAAATCAAGCCAATATTAACGTGCTGCGCTTTAATTTTCCTTATATGGATAAACGTGTTGAAACGGGCAAGCGTTACCCTCCCGATAGAATGCCTAAACTGCTTGCTTGCTATCGTGATGTTATTACTGAGCTGCACGATAGCAAACATGCTAATGCCGAGTTGCCTTTGTTTATTGGTGGTAAATCCATGGGTTCACGTGTTGCGGCAACACTGGCAGGGCAAGATGATATTAGCGTCTATATAGCAGGAGTGTTTTGTTTAGGTTACCCCTTTCACCCCATTAAAAAGTTAGAAAAATTGCGATTAGAGCCATTACAGTTAACGAAAAAACCTGTATTGATAGTACAAGGAGAGCGAGATCTTTTAGGCTCTCAGCTGGAAATTGCCGGTTTTGAGTTATCTCATTTATGCCAATGTGTTTTTTTAGCCGACGGCGATCATAGTTTAAAGCCTAGGGTGAAATCAGGCTTTACACATCAACAACATATAAAAAGTGCGGTACAGGCCATCGTTACCTTTATTTTAGAAGAAACTACTTTAGAAAAAACAATTTAGAAAAAACTAATTTGGAAAAATTAATGATGCATAAAGCTATATCAACTAATAGGCAAAGTAAGCAACAGCATAAAAGGCAAATAGCAAAATTTTTAATGATTTTTGTTGGCATCAGCGGCTGCTTTTCTGTACTATTCGGCGCTTGGCTCGCCCATGGCGGGCAAGCGCTTGCTCTTAATGTGCAATTAAGCTTAAAAACAGCACTGCAATATCAATTATTACACACGCTGGCTTTATTGGCGTCATTAGTATGGGTAATAAATAAATCACCGAGCAAAATACTTATTGCAGCCTGTATCGGCTTTTTTATCGGTATTTTGTGTTTTAGCGGTAGTATTTATATCAAAACATTTTTCAGTTTTGCCATTATTGGTAAATTAACTCCCTTAGGCGGAATATCTTTAGCGATTGCTTGGTTATTACTGTCTATTGAAGGTATAAAAAATTTATGACTTCTATAAAGTATATTGTCATATTATCGGCTCCAGCTTTGAAAAAAGAGCTGTTGAGCGCAGAAATTCAAGGTAAAAAATAACTTATGACTGCTATTGTATTATATTGTCGTCCTGGCTTTGAAAAAGAGTGCGGGGCTGAAATTCAAGAAAAAGCGGCTTGGAATGAAATGTATGGCTATTTAGAGCTTAAAAAGAATCAAGGCTTAGTATTTTTTCATTTACATGATGGTAGTCATGGTGAAGCATTAATGAAAAATCTTCCCCTAAAACGGCTTATTTTTGCCCGGCAATGGTTTGTGACCTTAACTGAAAAAATTGACTTACCCGATTATAATCGTGTCGAAGCTATTGTTGATGCCTTAGGTAATGAATGGCAATACGATGATTTACGTATGGAAATGGCAGATACTAATGATGGTAAAGCGTTAAGTAAATTTTGTCGAAAACTTGCGGTACCGCTTCGTCAAGGGTTGCGTAAAGTTAAAGTATTAACAGATAAGCAAAGTAAAACTGACGTTAATCAAGATGGTGCTATTTTACATGCCTTGTTTTTAACAGGACAAACCGTAGTTTTAGGCTTTTCATTGGCTCGTAATAGCTCTAACCATGTGATGGGTATTCCGCGCCTTAAATTTCCGAGTCAATCGCCAAGCCGCTCGACCTTGAAACTCGATGAGGCTTTTTTACATTTTATTCCTAAAGATGAATGGGAAACACGGTTAACGTCGGGCATGAATGCGGTTGATTTAGGCTCTGCACCAGGCGGTTGGACTTATCAATTAGTGCGCCGTGGTATGATGGTTACCGCAATAGATAATGGCCCTATGGCTGAGTCGTTGATGGAAACGGGACAAGTCAAACATAAAATGATGGATGGTTTTAAATACGTGCCAATGAAGCAAAATGTTTATTGGCTGGTATGCGATATGATTGAAAAGCCGCAACGTGTGGCTAAGTTAATGGCTGAATGGTTGTTAAATGGCTATTGTAAAGAAGCGATGTTTAATTTGAAACTACCCATGAAAGGGCGCTATCAGCAAGTGACTGATGATTTACAAAGCATAAAAGATGCTTTTAGTCAGCACAACATGACTTATGAATTATATGCTAAGCACTTGTATTATGACCGTGAAGAAATTACCGTGCACGCAAGGTTGTTATCGCCACTGCCACAAAAGTAAGATGCAATGACGATATAGTTAACTAAACAGCGGTTAACTTTTGTATTTATTCAGCTTGAAAAGTATTACCACCGAGAACACAGAGATCACTGCACTATACCTAAAATAATACCGAGAACAATAAACCTCTTTGTTGACTCAAGAGCCTTCTGTGAAGCATAGCGGCTCGGTGGTGAATAGTTATTAACTTTTAACTACTTGTTTTTTTACTACTTCTTATTTAACTCATTAAATTTTGCTAGCTGCTCAGGTGTAGCTGGCTGTTGATGATTTTCTTTCCATTCTTGGTAACTCATGCCGTAAACTTGCTGCTGCGCCGTGGCTAAGTCAACCTCAACACCCAACTTTTCAGCTTCGGCAACGGTCCATTTGCTAAAGCAATTACGGCAAAAGCCAGCAAGATTCATTAATTCAATATTCTGCACATCTTTACGATTGTCTAAATGGGCGAGTATACGGCGAAAAACCGCGGCTTGAATTTCTATTTCTTTATCCATGGTGCTCTCTATTTTGTTGATTGTGTATTCGATACTCGTGCCTAGCAACTAGGCAGTTAGTTTTTATTTAATCGCTTGGCTTACTGCTTCATCGGCAGGCTTAGACGGATCAAAGCGTCTTATTTGTACTATCATGCCAATGTAGGGATGATCAAAGTAATGAATTTCTCCGCTGATCACACGTCTATTTTGGCTGAAATTGATAAGTTTCACTTCTTCTTGCTCAGCATCAATCAATGGCTTGCTTTGCCCTGTTTTTCTCTGCCCAGTGTTGCTTTGTCTCATGCTACTAAGCAAATTGAAGTCAGCGGTAATATAGAGGTAATGATCTAAGTGTACTTTAAAAAAACCTTCTAAAAACCAAGGCTGTAATGGTTTAACCGGTGGCTTAGCCATATTTGGTGCTTGCTCACTAGCATTACTGATAACCTCATTGTTTGTTAGTAAATCGTCGAGGTTTTGCTGGCCTAATTGCTTAATGGTTTCATCAATGAAGCCACTTTCTGTATCGTCACTATTGAGTACTTTGTTATCATTGAATGCATCAAGGTCGGCAAAAAGTCGTGTTAAGGCTTGCTGTTTTATTTGTGCATCATCAGTAGCTTTAAGCTGTTCAAACAGCAATTGCGTTTGCTGTTCGGTTTCAGTTAGTTCAATTTGGTAATCATTTAGGGCTTGTTGATAGTCGTTTTCAGCATGCTGCCCGGCAAACAATTTTAATGGTATGGCTTTTTTTCGGGTAACACCCACTTGTCGCCAGCCAAAATGTAATAGCGGTTTAAATTCTTTACTCCAACGTAAACGTTTGCTGATATCGTTTAATAACAAGTCATTGTCTGCGATAAGGTATGGGCTGGATTTAATGTGCGCCCCCGAAGCATTAAGCTTTTTGGGTAAGGCAGTAACCGCAAAACCATCAAGTGAAAAATTGGTGAGCTGTTGTTCATCTAAAATTTTATCAAAGTCTGTTTGGCTGTAAACACAAAGTTTACTTGGAGAAAATAGTGGGCTGTTAAGTGATGCAGTTTGCCAAGTATATACTCGTTCAGTATTTTTTGAACTAGTCGCTTGCTCTACTATTATTGGTTGATATATAAAAGCATTCGCTTGTGCAAGAAAGTGCGTTTGTTCGGGTATCAGTAGAGCAAGTTTTTTTTGTGCTAAGGAAAAGCTACTTTGACCATCAGTATTGTTACACAGGGGAATAAATTGCTTAATGGCGGTTAAATCAGGTTGCAGATAAGCATTGAGTAAATCAACTGAACGCTTATATTGAGGTAAGCTATTAGCACTCATGTCATCGAGAAATTGCTCTTTTAAGTTATTTTTATTACCTAGTTGTTTAAATAGAATCACTTCTATTTCAAACCAACGTTCAGGTTTTGCTTCTTGCGCCGCCAAAGTCGACATACTTGTACCACTGAGGGTTAACAAGCAAGTATTCACGATAAACTTAGCGAATAGAGAAGAAAAAAATTGTGCTTTAAATTTCATTAAGTGTCCATTTACTGCTTATTTCTAGGATCAGCTTTTAGGGCTAATCTTTAGGGCTAACATTATTTTGCGTCAGTTCGTTTATCAAGGTAGTAATTAAGCTGAACCTTGCTTGCTCACCTTCATTTACGCGAGTAAATTTAAGTTTATTGGGTGGCACCATTTTATACATTGTTGGCTGTTTTTGCACCAAAGATATTATCAGCAGATGATCTACTTTGGTATCGTCGCTAAACTCAATTGAACCACCGGCATTGCTAGCTTCAACGCGGTTAATACCAATTTTTTGTGCTTTTAAGCGTAATTTGGCAATCTGAATTAAGTTTTTGGTTGCTTGCGGTAATAAACCAAAACGATCGATAAGCTCAACTTGTACCTCATCTAATTGATTTTTATTTTTACAACTGGCAATACGTTTATATAAGCTTAAGCGCAAACTGACATCGAAAATATAATCTTCGGGTATTAAAGCCGGAAGCCGTAATTCTATTTCAGTTTGTTTTGAGGTTACTTGGTTAAGTGACAGTTGCTTACCTTCTTTTAATGCTTCAACGGCGTGATCTAACATTTCCATATACAGGCTAAAACCTACTTGGCTCATCGAGCCTGATTGATCTTCACCTAACAGTTCACCGGCACCACGTATTTCTAAATCGTGTGTTGCTAGGGTAAAGCCTGCACCTAGGTCTTCTAATGAAGCGATGGCCTCAAGGCGTTTTTTAGCATCCTTGGTCATGCGCTTTTCATGAGGCGTTAGTAAATAAGCGTATGCTTGATGATGTGAACGACCAACGCGGCCACGCAATTGATGCAGTTGTGCTAAACCTAAATGATCCGCTCTGTCCATAATTATTGTGTTTGCACTCGGTACATCAATACCTGTTTCAATGATGGTAGTACACACAATGACATTAAAGCGTTGATGGTAAAAATCGCGCATAATACGTTCAAGATCACGTTCACGCATTTGTCCATGGGCCGTAACAACGCGAGCCTCAGGTACTAGTGCTTGAATATCTGCGGCAGTTTTTTCTATGGTGTCAACGTGGTTATGTAAAAAATACACCTGACCACCACGTAGGGTTTCCCGTAAAATGGCTTCACGAATTAAGGCGTCGTCATGTTGTCGAACAAAGGTTTTTACCGCCAGTCTTTTAGCTGGTGGTGTGGCAATAATTGATAAATCGCGCATGCCGCCCATAGCCATATTTAAGGTTCGAGGAATGGGGGTTGCTGTTAAGGTGAGAATATCGACATTGCTACGTAATTGTTTGATTTTCTCTTTTTGTTTAACGCCAAACCTGTGCTCCTCATCAACAACAAGTAAACCTAAGTCTTTATACTTTATGCTGTTTTGTAAAAGCTTATGGGTACCAATTAAAATATCCACTTGGCCTGACTCTACTTTGGCTATTACTTCATTTTGTTGTTTAGCGGTTTTGAAGCGTGATAACACTTCAATGCTTACCGGCCAGTTGGCAAAGCGATCTCGAAAATTTTCATAATGTTGTTGGGCAAGCAATGTTGTTGGCACTAAAATAGCCACTTGTTTACCATCATTTACCGCAACAAACGCGGCACGCATGGCAACTTCAGTTTTACCAAAACCAACATCACCACAAACCAGCCTGTCCATAGCTTTGCTAGAAAGCATGTCACTAACAACGGCATTAATGGCTTGATGTTGATCAAAGGTTTCTTCAAAGCCAAAGCTGTCACTAAAAGCGAGATAATCTTCTTTATCACGTTTAAAACTGTAACCTGTGTTGCTGGCGCGTTTAGCGTAAATATCTAATAACTCTGCGGCAACATCACGTACTTTTTCCGCGGCTTTTTGTTTGGCTTTACTCCAAGTGTCGCTGCCTAGTTTATGTAATGGTGCATGTTCGCTGTCGGTGCCAGAATAGCGACTGATTAAATGTAGTGAGGCAACAGGAACATATAGCTTGGCATCGTTAGCGTAACTAAGCATTAAAAATTCAGTAGTAATGCCACCCGTTTCTAAGGTTTGTAAGCCTAAGTAACGACCAATGCCATGTTCTATATGAACAACGGCTTGACCTATTGACAGTTCAGCCAAATTTTTGAAAATAGCATCAGTTTCGATATCTTGAGATTTATTTCGTCTTCTTGATTGTCGAACATGGGAGCCAAGTAGCTCAGCTTCGGTGATCAGGGCGATGGCATTTTTTTTAGCCGTGCCCTTTGCTTGGAAAGAAAAACCTTGATTTAGGGCGTTAACACAAATACCCAATAAGGTATCAGCGTTGATAAAGTCATCAAGTGAATCAAAAAGCACAGGTTTTATATTATCACGAGCTAAAAGCTCTAAGACACTTTCTCTCCGGCCTTGGCTTTCGGCAATAAAGATAATTTTATTGGGACTTTCTTTATCTTGAATAAATTGGTTTATTAATTCAAAAGGCTGCTTTAATTTATGATTTACCGTTAAATCTGGCAGAGGTTTAACGTCAAAATAGATAGCACTGCTTTTCGATTTTTCTGGCTGCGCTAACTGTTCTAACTGCTCTGTACTTAGCGCCGCCTCTTGCACATTGGCTTGCGTACTTGTTTGTATGTTTGCAGGAGCAATAGTAATACGGGCAAAAGGCTTGAGTGCAGTATATAAAGTTTCTTTTGTTAAAAATAACTGCTCAGGCGATAGTAGAGGTCTAGTGGGATCATAGCGTCTGTTTTCATATCTATAATCTATGTCTTGCCAGTATTGCTGCAGTGATTTGTCAAGATCTCCATAAATGGCTACTAAGGTATTAGGGGCTAAATAATCGCATAAGGTGCTGGTGTTACCGTGTTTCTCATCTGTGCTGTCAGCATTGCTACTATTAAAAAATAGCGGTAGATAATATTCAATACCTGCGGGTAAAATACCGTTACTGACTTGATGATAAATAGACTCTTTATCAATTGAACTTTTAAATAACTGACGATATTGGCTGCGAAATAAACTGATCGCTTCTTTATCGGTCGGAAACTCGTGAGCGGGTAATAAGTTGATATTGTCTATTTTATCGCCAGAACGTTGGTTTTCGGGATCAAATAAACGAATTTCATCAATTTCATCATCAAAAAAATCAAGACGAAATGGTATTTTGCTGCCCATAGGGAATAAATCTACAATAGCACCACGAGCAGAAAACTCACCATGCTCCATCACTTGTTCAACACAGCGATAGCCATTGCCTTCTAACTCTTGACGTAATTGATGTAAATCTTTTCTATCGCCTTTTTTAATAATTAAACTATTGGCTTCTAAATATTGTTTCGGTGCTAGCCTTTGTACCAATGTTGTTACGGGCACTATCACTATGCCTTTTTGCATTCTCGATAATTGATACAAAGTCGCTAAGCGCTGAGAAATAATATCTTGATGAGGTGAAAATGTATCATAAGGCAGTGTTTCCCAATCTGGAAACAAACAAATAGTTAAGGGCTGTTGCTCTAGCGATAAGCTCTGTAGCTCTTGTTCTAAACGTAACGCTGACGGCGTATCGTGAGTGATTATTAACAAAGGCGCTTCGGCGCTTAAAGCCCCTTGATATAGAGCAATGCTTGAGCTGCTGCCATATAAATTATGCCAAGATTTCTTATCTGTGGTTTTTGCTTTGTTCTTGGCCAGAGGGGGCGTTAGTAAACAGCTTATTTTGCTCATAAAGTGAAATAATTTATCGAATTGAATCTATAGCTACATATTCTATGTGATTTGAAATGCATTTGACAAAAAATTATTTTACTTCTACACCTAATAATGATTGTTAAATTTATTTTTTATCTTTTTATGTATGAATTTAGCAGCTCAACTCACCATTAATGGATAAACTTACAAGGACTTATTATGAAATTCATATCACTCAAAGCATTATCTCGTCTGTTACTTGCCAGTTGTTTGGTTTTCACCTCTCACTTTGCACTCGCTGAAGCTAAAATACCTTATGAAGAAAGCGCGAAACAGCAAGTGATTAATTTAAATAATTCAACACTAGACCAGCTAGTGACCTTAAAAGGAATTGGTCAAAAAAAAGCTGAGGCGATTTTAGCCTACCGCGAGCAAGTTGGCGCTTTTAAATCTGTAGATGATTTAATAAAGGTTAAAGGCATTGGAGAAAAAGTATTAATGGCTAATAAATCTCGATTGAGGATTTGATTTTAACAACATTACTTTTAGTATAATCGGTAAAATCCAGCTATTCAGGCCAGCATATTGCTGGCTTTTTCTATTTATTGGTTAAATAAGTTTAACTACAAATATTTATATTCCTTTTTGTTATAATAAAGCTGTTTGTTATGTGGAAATGCTTTGCTCATTATGGCATTCTAGCATTAACAATTTTTTCCTTATTTGTATGCAGATGAACTTAACCCATTTAAAAAAATTAGAAGCGGAATCTATTCATATTTTTCGTGAAGTTGCCGCTGAATTTGACAACCCAGTAATGCTTTACTCGGTAGGTAAAGATTCAGCTGTGCTATTACACCTTGCCCGTAAAGCTTTTGCACCCGGTAAGATTCCTTTTCCGTTATTACATGTTGATACTAATTGGAAATTTAAAGAAATGATCGCTTTTCGCGATCAAATGGCCAAAGATTATGGTTTTGAACTGCTAGTTCATCAAAACCCTGAAGGCATTAAAATGGGCATGGGGCCTTTTACTCATGGTAGTGCCACGCATACTGATGTCATGAAAACTCAAGGTTTAAAGCAAGCGTTAAATAAATACGGTTTTGATGCTGCCTTTGGTGGCGCGCGTCGTGATGAAGAAAAATCGCGAGCTAAAGAACGTGTTTACTCTTTCCGCGATGAAAATCATCGTTGGGATCCTAAAAGTCAGCGTCCAGAATTATGGAATATTTACAATGGTAAAGTGCATAAAGGCGAAAGCATCCGTGTTTTCCCGTTATCTAACTGGACTGAACTTGATATTTGGCAATACATTTATTTAGAAAGTATTCCAATTGTGCCACTTTATTTGGCTGAAAAACGACCCGTCGTTGAGCGTGATGGTACCTTGATCATGGTTGATGATGATCGTATGCCTATTGCTGACGATGAAGAAATTCAAATGAAGAGTGTTCGCTTTAGAACCTTAGGTTGTTACCCATTAACAGGCGCGGTTGAGTCAACAGCAAATACCTTACCTGAAATTATTCAAGAAATGTTATTAACCAAAACCTCTGAGCGCCAAGGTCGTGTCATAGATCACGATAGTGCTGGCTCGATGGAGAAGAAAAAAATGGAAGGTTACTTCTAGGCTAATACTTCTAAGCCCAGGCTTCTAAGCTATAGCTGCTAAAGAATAGCCTTTAAAGCATAGCTTTAGCCAATAACATTTTTATTTGATTAAAATTTCCGAAGGAAAAACTTATGAGTCACCAATCAGACTTAATCGAAGACGATATTCAAGCTTATTTAAAGCAACATGAAAACAAAGAATTAGTAAGGTTTTTAACCTGTGGTAGTGTTGATGATGGTAAAAGTACCTTAATAGGTCGTTTATTACATGATTCAAAAATGATCTTTGAAGATCAATTAGCCGCTATTGAAAAAGATTCTAAAAAATCAGGCACCACTGGTGAAGCGATAGATCTGGCTTTATTAGTTGATGGTTTGCAATCAGAACGTGAGCAGGGCATTACTATTGATGTTGCTTATCGTTACTTTTCTACCGACAAACGTAAATTTATTATTGCTGATACTCCAGGCCATGAACAATATACCCGTAATATGGCAACTGGCGCGTCAACGTGTGACATTGCTATTATTTTGATTGATGCTCGTTACGGCGTGCAAACTCAAACACGTCGCCACTCGTTTATTTGTTCATTATTGGGCATTAAGCACATTGTTGTTGCGGTTAATAAGATGGACTTGGTTGATTATTCACAAGACCGTTATCAGGCGATAAAGAAAGATTACCGAGAGTTCACTGAAAGTTTAGATTTTTCTGATGTACGTTTTGTACCTATGTCAGCATTAAATGGCGACAATGTTGTTGAAGAAAGTGACAACATGCCTTGGTATCCGGGCGCAACTTTAATGAAGTTGCTCAATACCATGGACGTTAAAGAAACAAATGAATTTACCCAACTGCGCTTTCAAGTACAATATGTTAACCGCCCTAATTTAGACTTCCGCGGCTTTGCCGGTACTATCGCTTCGGGTCACGTATTAGTGGGCGATACTATTGTTGCTCTGCCGTCGGGTAAAGAAAGTGTTGTTAAAGAAATTGTCACCTTTGATGGTAATTTAGAACGCGCTGACAAAGGCATGGCGGTAACGCTAACCTTAGAAGATGAAATTGATATTAGCCGTGGCGAAACCATTGTCAAAAAAGGCAGTTTACCTATTTCGGCTAAAGAGCTTAATGCAACAGTCGTTTGGATGCATGAGAATGAGTTAGAGCCCGGTCGTGAATACTTCATCAAACACGGCAGTAAAATGACCACTGGTCATGCGAATAAAATTGTCAGTAGGTATGATGTTAATACCATGGAAAAGTTACCAGCATCACAATTAGCCGTGAATGATATTGGCACCGTTGATTTTGTTGTCAGTGAAACCTTGCATTTTGATGATTATCAAGTAAACCGAGGTACAGGCGCATTTATCATCATTGACAGATTGACTAATGTTACTGTTGGTGCGGGTATGATTAATCATGCCATTGACTCACAAAACCATGAATATTCAGCGTTTGAGTTAGAGTTTAATGCTCTGGTACGTAAGCAGTTCCCACATTGGGGTGCTAGAGATATCAGCAAGGCATAAATAAGTATAAAAGGGACTTTATTGCTAATGTAGGCGTGAAGTCCTCTCGTCTATAAAACCTATTTGAAGGATGATAATGACAATAGCTCAGTACACGATGATAGCCGTCTTTATTATCACTTTTCTTGGTTTAGTCAAATATAGCCAAGTGCCGGAACGTGTGTTTGCTATTACGGTACTTGTCTGTTTAGTCCTATCTTTCGTCAGTGTTGACGATATTCTCACTAACGCCGCCAATCCTGGCTTAGTGACCTTAGTATTACTGGTGTTGTGCTCATTTTCATTTGAGCGCACCAGCATTTTACGACGTCTTAGTGCTAGCGTTTTTAATGGCTCTAAAGTTAATTCTATGCTGCGGCTTTTTATTGGTACGGCGTTCGCCTCAGCGCTAATGAGTAATACTGCCGTGGTGGCAACCCTCATTAATAGCGTAAAAAACAACCAGCTGATTAATGCAGGTAAGTTACTACTGCCGCTTTCCTATGCGGCTATTTTAGGTGGCACACTTACCTTAGTGGGTACCTCAACTAATCTCATTGTAAATAGCTTATTGATAAAACAAGGTGTTTCAGGCTTTAGCTTTTTTGACTTTACCGCGATTGGTTTTGTTGCTTTAGTCTCGTGTTTACTCATTGTAGTTATACGCGCTAAAAGCTTGCCTAATATGGAACAAGGTCAGATCAAAATGCAAGACTACTTGCTGGAAGCTGAAGTATCACTTTCATCAAAGTTGATAGCTAAGAGCGTTGAAGAAAATGGCTTGAGAAATTTAGATGCCTTATTTTTAGTAGAAATAGTGCGTCAAGGTCGATTAATATCGCCAGTGACCCCTGAAGAAACCTTACAGGCGCGCGATAAACTCATTTTTAGTGGCGATATTTCTAAAATACTAACCTTGCAGCAATTTGATGGCTTAACCTTGTTTGCACAGCAAGATGATTTATTAAAAAATAATCTCACCGAGGTTTTAATCAAGCCTGATTCGGCCATTACCGGTAAAACCTTAAAAAAAGCGGGTTTTCGAGCTCGTTTTGATGCCGCTGTGGTGGCGGTTCGCCGTGAAGGTTGTGCATTATCAGGTAAACTTGGCGATATTGTTTTACAGTCAGGCGATTTTCTCGTGCTAGCTGTTGGGCAAGACTTTGCCAGTAGAACCAATTTATCGAAAAACTTTTTTATTCTCTCAGGACATCAAGCGGTCAATATGCTCAGTGGTTGGCGAGATCACGGCACCGTTTGGGGTTTTATTGCCGCTATTTTTATCTCTGTGGTTACGCCTGTATCCTTACTGAGCTGTTTATTTATTTACATCGCCGCGCTTATTTTTAGTGGCGCTTTAACGGTAAATGAAATAAAGCGCCGTTTTCCGTTAGAAATATGGATGATGGTACTTGGTGCGTTAACATTGGCCAGTGCCATTGAAAATACGGGTTTGGCGGTGACAATTTCACAATACATAGAAGCGTTATTAGATGGCCATAGCGCCTATTTAGCTTTAATCGGTATTTTTATCATCACCTTATTGATGACAGAACTGATCACCAATAGTGCTGCAGCAGCGTTAACGTTTCCTATTGCTTATAATATTGCCTTAGGGCTGGGAGTTGACCCTATTCCCTTTGTGATGGCTGTAGCTTTTGCTGCTAGTGGTAGTTTTATTAGCCCTTATGGCTATCAAACTAATATCATGGTATATAACGCTGGTAATTATCAACTAACTGATTTCATTAAGTTTGGTTTGCCGGTGTCGATTGTTTACAGCGTAACCGTGTTATTAATGATCCCGCTAGTTTTTCCTTTTTAGCAGCACTGTTTAAAAAGACCTTTTTTACCAACATTATCTAAGTAGAGTTTACTTTTTATGAAAACTGAAAACACCGTTTGGCATGAACAACATATAACTAAAGCACAACGAGCTGATTTGAAACAGCAAAAACCTTGCTTACTTTGGTATACAGGTTTAAGTGGTTCAGGAAAATCAACGGTTGCTAATGCGGTTGACGCGCTATTATTTAAACTGGGCTATCATAGTTATTTACTCGATGGTGATAATGTTCGTCATGGTTTAAACGGTGATTTAGATTTTACTGATCAAGCAAGAGTTGAAAATATTCGCCGTATTAGTGAGGTTTCAAAGCTTTTTCTTGATGCAGGACTCATTGTTTCCACCGCCTTTATTTCTCCTTTTGCACAAGACAGAGCCAGTGCTCGCGCTAAACTTGCCGAAGGTGAATTTATTGAAGTGTTTATTGATACCCCTATTGATATTTGTGAGCAACGTGACCCTAAAGGCTTGTATAAAAAAGCCCGTGCCGGTGAAATAAAAGACTTTACCGGTATTGATTCTAGCTATGATGTACCACAATCTCCTGAGATTCATGTACACACCGCTGAGAAATCAATTGCCGAATGCGCCGAGCAAATTGTTAAGCACTTAGCTGAGCAAGGTTTTATTTCAGCAGCTTCATTGTCTTAATATTACCCCTGGAATAACACTATGCATTATGATGTTTTTAATGGTGATGCTGACGGCATCATTGCTTTATTACAATTACGTTTGTCTAACAAGAAGTCTAACAATGAGCCTAAAAAAGAGCCGAAACAAGAATCAAACAACGTTGAAAAAAGCACCCTGATCACTGGGGTAAAACGTGATATTAGTTTACTCAAACAAGTTGATGTCAGTCGGGCCACCTCGGTTACCGTACTTGATATTTCTTTAGAAAAAAATATTGATGCGCTAACTGACTTGCTTAACAATAATGTTGAGGTTTTTTATGTTGATCATCACCGAGCTGGCAATGTTCCTCAGTCAGAAAAGCTAACTTATTTGCTTGATCTTGATGCTAACACTTGTACCAGTTTATTGGTTAATGAACATTTACAAGGTGAGTTTGCTACTTGGGCCGTTGCGGCAGCATTTGGTGATAATATGCAAGCATCAGCAATAGCACTAGCCAATAAACTTGGTTTGACGGATGCTGAGCAATCTTTGTTACAAGAGTTAGGTATTTACATTAATTACAACGGCTATGGCTCAAGCCTTGATGATTTACACTTTCATCCCGCCGACTTATATCAACAATTACTTGAGTACCCGAACCCTTTCGATTTAATTTACCAACCCAATTCAGTGTTTTCTCAGCTAAAAACGGCTTACTTAGCCGATATGGCGAAAGCAAAAGCCGCTGAGATTATTTTTGATGATAATCATGTTAAAGCGTTGCAACTTGCTGATGAACCCTGGGCAAGACGAGTCAGTGGCGTTTTTGGCAACGAGCTAGCTAATGCTGCACCAGATAAAGCTCATGTTGTGCTAACGCTTAATAGTGACAAAAGTTATACCATTAGCTTGAGAGCGCCATTAAATAATAAGCAAGGAGCCGGAGAGTTGTGTGCCCAATTTCCAACGGGTGGTGGTAGAGCTGCCGCTGCAGGTATTAATGCTTTATCGGAAGAAATGCTTGGTGATTTTATTGAGCGCGTGTCAAAATATTACACATAAGATTTATTGAGATAATATTTAAAACAGTATTTAAGACAAGGAAATGTGATGAGTTTATTAATAACAGGCGGCACGGGTTATATAGGTAGCCACACCATTGTTGAGTTGCAAACCTTAGCCACTAATGAAGGGATAGCGCAAGATATTGTTATTGTTGATGACTTGTCTAATTCATCAACAAAAGTACTTGATAGGCTGGCCCAAATTACCGCTAAAAAAGTTACTTTTATTCAAGCTGATATTTGTGACTATGACGCCATGAATGCTGTCTTTGAACAGCACAACATTGAAGCGGTAATACACTTCGCGGGCCATAAAGCCGTAGGGGAGTCGAGTGAAAAACCGTTAAGCTATTATTATAATAATGTTTCCGGTACCGTTATTTTGCTAAAAGTGATGGCTGAGCATAAGGTTAAAAAGCTGGTTTTTAGCTCTTCTGCGACGGTTTACGGTGATAATGTTTCGCCGTTAAATGAAACTATGTCTACTTCTGCTACGAACCCTTATGGGCAAACTAAATTGATGATCGAACATATTCTGTTTGATTTAGCGAAAAGTGATAGTGACTGGTCTATTGCCTGTTTACGTTATTTTAACCCGATTGGCGCTCATGAATCTGGCTTAATAGGTGAAAACCCTAATGGTATTCCTAATAATTTATTGCCTTTCGTTGCTCAAGTTGCGGTTGGTCGTTTAGCACAGTTACAAGTGTTTGGTGATGATTACGACACGGTAGATGGCACGGGTGTTCGTGACTATATTCATGTGGTTGATTTAGCACAAGGCCATGTTAAAGCGTTACAAAATTTAGACAAAATATCAGGCTGCCAAGCGATTAATTTAGGTACTGGCAATGGTACTTCGGTATTAGAAATAGTGAATACTTTTAAAGAAATCAGTGGTCAAAACATACCGTATAAAATAGTCCCTAGACGAGCGGGTGATTTAGCAACCGTTTATGCTGATGCCACGTTAGCCAATGATTTGCTTAATTGGCAAGCTACTCGGAATTTAGCCACTATGATCAGTGATACTTGGCGCTGGCAATCAGAGAATCCGCAAGGCTTTTAGTTTAATTGATGAGCATGTTTTGCATGGGGTAATTTGTATAGGTTAAGTTACCCCGCTAGCGTACTTTGCTCGTCAGCCCAAGCTAATGCTTCATTATAATGCTTTACTGCTTGCTCTTTATCTAGCTTTAGCTTTTCCATAACAAGGTTAGTTTTATCCCACTGGGCATGCTCAATAAATTCAAGTAACTTAATCACGGCCGCCATAGTCCCCTTGCGAGTTAATAAGGGCTCTTTAATTTCTGCCGCTAAAGGTAGTTTATCTAAAACAATTTCTAGCTCTTCATCTAAAATTGCATCAATCATAGATAACAAACCGGTTAAAAAAGCGATGGAATCATCAATTGTTGCGTTCATATCTTTTGCGACTAACTCACAGAATTTAGCTCGAGTCATGGCAAGTTTAATGAGCTCGGTCGGTTTATCAGGATTGGCGGTAACAGCAAACATTAATCCTAAAAAGCGTTTAAGCTCGCTAGAGCCTAAAATAACCAGCGCCTGTTTGATGGTTGATATTTCGCTGCGGCGCCTAAAAATGGCTGAGTTGGCATAACGCAAGAGCTTGTACGATAAAGACACATCACGCTCAAAAACACCGGTAATGCTATTAAGATCTAATTCAGGTTTCGATGTTTCGTAAAGTAGCTCTGCCATTGCAAGTTGTGACGGCGATAAGTTTTTTGCTTTCACCATTTCAGGTTTAGCAAAAAAGAAGCCTTGAAAGTATTTAAAACCAAGCTGTAATGCTTGCTCGTATTCTTGATAAGTCTCAACTTTTTCAGCTAATAGTTCAATATGAGGGTGATCTTTTATCGCCGTAATAACCTGCTTTATTTCAGCTAAATCGCTTTGTTGAATATCTATTTTTATAATTTTGATGAACGGATAAAAATGTACCCAAACACTTTGGTGCTCATAATCATCTAAAGCGATAGTGTAGCCTTTACTATGTAAGTCTTTGCACAATGATAATAGTTTTTTACCTGGTTTAATAGTTTCCAATATCTCAACAACCACTTCTTCATTGGTGAGCATTTCAGGATAGCCTTGACTCAACGTTTCTAAAGTGAAGTTGATAAAGGCTGGTTTACTGCTGGTAAATTCGCTAATGCCCATATTGAATTTACTTGCTTCAATCATTCTACTGGTTGCTTCATCACCATCTATTTCAGGAAACACATTATCTATGCTGTCACGGAATAATAATTCATAAGCATAAAGATTTTTGTTTGCATCTAGAATAGGTTGTCGGGCAGCATAAAAGTACATAGTTTGAGCAATATCTTTAGAATAAAAAACAATTACTAATAAATATATGGTAAAGCCGTGTCTTTTTCATTATTTATTTACATTTTTCTTTTATTTGCTTGCTTTGTGAGCAAGTTATTAACACTTAGCTTTATTTTTACTGGTGTTCTTGATAGCGTAGCTGTCAATTTTGATACTACTTCATTTAATATTGATCATAAACACCTTTTAAGGAGAAGTTCTTGGCATTTGGTACATTAATTTCATTAGCACTTTATTTCATTGTCATGCTAGGAATAGGGCTATATGCCTATAAAAAATCAACCAGTGATGTTTCAGGTTATATGCTGGGAGGGCGTAGTTTAAGTCCAAGCGTTGCTGCGCTTTCTGCTGGTGCATCAGACATGAGTGGCTGGATGTTAATGGGATTGCCTGGTGCTATGTACCTTAGTGGCGTGAGTAGCCTTTGGATTGCTATTGGTTTGGTTATTGGTGCTTTTCTAAATTACCTTATAGTGGCGCCGCGTTTGAGAACCTATACCGAGGTGGCTAATGACTCTATTACCTTGCCGGACTTTTTTGAAAATCGCTTTAAGGATAACTCACGTTTGTTAAGAGTTGTTTCATCAGTGGTTATTGTGGTTTTCTTTACCTTGTATACTTCTAGCGGCATTGTTGCCGGTGGTAAATTATTTGAAAGCTCTTTTGGCTTAAACTATGAAGTAGGTTTATATGTAACCGCAGGTGTGGTGGTTGCTTATACCTTGTTTGGTGGCTTTTTAGCGGTGAGTTTAACGGATTTTGTGCAGGGCTGTATTATGTTTATTGCCTTAGTGTTAGTGCCTGTGGTCACTATTAATGAAATCGGGGGCTTAGGTGAAATGCAAGCGAGTATTAACGCGATTAATCCAGAGCTTTTTGATATTTTTAACGGTGTTAGCTTTATCGGCATAATTTCAGCGATGGCGTGGGGGTTAGGTTATTTTGGTCAGCCCCATATTATTGTTCGTTTTATGGCCATACGCAGCGTTAAAGATATGCCAACGGCTCGTCGTATTGGTATGAGTTGGATGATAGTCGCTATTATTGGTGCTATGGTCACAGGTTTTGCGGGTATTGCTTATGTGGCTAAAACAGGTATGAAACTAGATGATGCGGAAACTATTTTTATTGTGCTGTCACAAATTTTATTTAGCCCACTGATTGCGGGCTTTTTATTAGCGGCAATTTTAGCGGCAATTATGAGTACTATTTCATCACAATTACTCGTCACTTCAAGTTCATTGACAGAAGATTTTTATAAAACATTTTTACATAAAGAGGCTAGTGACAAGCAGCAGGTATTGGTTGGTCGCATTGCTGTTTTTGTTGTTGCTTTACTGGCCATTTATTTAGCTTATGATCGTAATTCAACTATTTTGTCTTTAGTGAGTAATGCTTGGGCAGGCTTTGGCGCTGCTTTTGGCCCGGTGATTATTGGCTGTTTATATTGGAAACAAATGACTAGAAATGGCGCACTCGCGGGTATGATCACGGGCGCAGCAACGGTACTATTTTGGATTTACGCACCTATCACGATTAACGGCCAATCCTTAAGTGCTGTTATGTATGAAATTGTGCCAGGCTTTATTTTGTGCTCGTTAGTTATTTATGTGGTTAGTAAAATATCCCCACAAGATGATGCTGACATTTTAGCTAAGCATGATGAAATGTTAACGCATCATGGTTAATTTTTATTAAATGGTAAAGTAACAAAGACGAGAGTGCGAATTGTTAAAATTTTCTAATACTTACATTGAGTTAGGCGAGCAATTTTTTCAGCGAATATTACCTGAAAAAGTTGCTTCAGCAGGTTTATTATTATGGAATGAAAAATTGGCGAAACAGTTAAATTTTTCTAATGATTTGCCACTAGGTTCCTGTGAAGAAAAAGCGTTATTAGCGCAATACTTTTCGGGCAATAATATACTTGATGGCGCCGAACCTATTGCCTTAGCCTATTCTGGTCATCAATTTGGCCATTTTAATCCGCAATTAGGTGATGGCCGTGCTCACTTGCTGGGTGAAGTGCTAGATAGCAATGGCATCCGCCGAGATATTCAACTTAAAGGCTCTGGAAGAACGGCTTTTTCACGACGCGGTGATGGTAAGTGCGCGTTAGCTCCGGCACTGCGAGAATATATGATGAGTGAGGCAATGTTCGCCCTTGGCGTGCCAACAAGCCGCTGTTTAGCGGTGGTGAGCACAGGTGAACTTATAAATCGCGGTACGGCTAAAGCAGGCGCTGTGGTTACTCGTGTTGCTAGCAGCCATATTCGAGTGGGTACGTTTCAATATTTTGCATCCCGTGGTGATCTTGTTTCATTAACATCATTACTTGATTACACGATTGACCGGCATTTCCCTGAAATAAACAACTCAGCGGTAAGTCGCGAGGATGATCTTCAAGAGCAACGGTTATTAGCCTTTTTAGAACAAGCGATTGCTAAGCAAATTACTTTAGTGGTTGCTTGGTTGCGTGTTGGCTTTATTCATGGCGTGATGAACACTGATAATACGGCAATATGCGGCGAAACCATTGATTTTGGCCCTTGCGCCATGTTGGGTATTTACGATGAAAATGCTGTTTTTAGCTCAATTGATGAATATGGCCGCTATGCTTTTACTAATCAGGCAAAAATTGCTCAATGGAATATGGCTAGATTAGCCGATTGCTTATTGCCTTTATTGCTTGAGTGTAGCGATGGAAAGCGTGATGAAAAGAGCGATAAGAGCGGCTATTCAAAAGAGCAAGAGTCACGAGCGGTAGCAAAAGTTGAAGCAGTTATTCATCAATATACCCATAAGTTCGAGCAAGCTTATTATGCAATGTATGCCAATAAATTGGGTTTAGATGCAGCGAATTCGGATAATCATGACTTGATTGATGGTTTGCTAGCCATAATGCAAACTAAAGGCTTAGATTATACCCAAACTTTTCATCGTTTAACGCAGTCTTTAACGCAGTCTCTAACGGGTAAGGTTAAAGCTGAAGCACTAAAAAATGAACTGGGCGAATGGTATGAAACTTGGCTGTGCGCACTCAATAGTACAAATTCGGCTGTTCAACATAAGGTAAATATTCAAGATAAAGTTAATATTCAAGTTAAAGCAGCTCAAACGTTAATGAGTAAAAGCAACCCTGTGGTTATTCCTCGAAATCATCATGTTGAGGCCATATTAACTCGTTGTGAAGAGGCTATTAATGATGACTCGCAACAGGTTGCTGCTAATGACAGCATTAATCATATTGTTAATGAATTTCTGACGGTATTACAGTCTCCGTATCAAGAGCTTGATAGCACTAAAAACTTTCAAGATACGCCTGAAGATGGCGATCAATACTATCAGACCTTTTGTGGTACTTAGTTGTACCCATATTTTGAAGCGCTATAAAGGCAAAAAAGCATCATAGCTAAAGGTCTGATGCTTTTAAAGATACTCAATGTAGAAAATATTTATAAAGTTCTTATTTATAAGTATTTGGTATTTATTCAGCTTGAAAAGTGTTACCACCGAGAACACAGAGATGCTGCGCACTACACCGAGAATAATAAAACCTTTGTGTAGGCTCGAAGAGCCCTCTGTGAAGCATAGCGGCTCGGTGGTGAATAGTTACAGTATTTGTAAGTAAAGTAGCGAGCTATGACTAAATCGACCAGGTGATATTGTCACTAATAGCGCGTTGCCATTGACTTAATGATTCATTTTTATCTGCAATAACAATAACATTGGTATTTTTGAAACCAATGGATTCACCTTGTAATTTGCTATCGCTAAAATATTGACTAAAAGCTAATTGCTCATTTTTAGGTACCACGAATACGGTCACTGTATCAGTGATGCCTTTGAAAACAAGGTGCAGGCTTTTCATGCCATCAAATCGGCAATAGTCAGCAGAAATAAGTTGCCCTAACGATTGCTCAAAACTACCGTTAAAAGCGATCATTTTTTGATTTAATGACGTTAAACTGACTAGGTTTTTATCATCATTAGAAAAATCATCCTGCTCATGATAAACATGGGCTAGGGCATAGTCACCTAGATTGGTAAAGCTGCTGGAAAACTGTAAATAATTTACGGCTAAACCAGCAATAATAGCAACCGATGCTGCTAATGCTAAATGCACGCGTGACTTACGCTTTTTCTGCTGATGGCTGGCTAAGGTTTGACGTAAAATTAATTTTTCACATAAACCGTCAGGCACAGGCACTTGCATGGCTCGTTTTAATCGTTCATCAAGCTGAATTAGATCTTGAGCAAATTCTTTTTTTGCTGGATCGGCTTGTTGTGCCGCAAGTATATCTTCATCTTGGCAGGTAGGATCTGCGTAAATACTGCGTCTATATTGCAAATCATCCATTGTATTGACCTCGGGTTACTGGTTCTTTTTCTAAAGCTTCTTTTAACTGATTACGCGCCCTAAATAAGCGTGTCATAACCGTGTTTTTATTTAGGTTAAGCATGGTAGCGATATCTTCGCCGCTATAACCGCCTAAAATTTGTAATACCAAGGGTTCTGAGTATTCTGGCGGTAGTTGTGCCATTTTTTCTCTTAACCAGTGGTTTTCAATTTCTTGCTCTGTGCTTGTTGATTGGGTATCCATTACATTCGCTTCTTCATACTCACTCATTTCAAAGCGTTTACGCTCGAATCGTCGAGCATTTTCGCGTCTTAAAATTGTGATCAACCATGACTTAGCTGCTTTCTCATCTTTCAATGAATCAAGGGCACGCCATGCACGTAAAAATGTTTCTTGCACTAAATCTTCAGAGATCTGTTTGTCGTGAGTTAACCAATAAGCATATCGGTATAAATCAGTGTGCAGAGCTCTTACTAGTGCTTCGTATCTAACTTGTTTTGTCGCCATATTGTTAGAGACCTGTGATGGCATTATTTAATTCCCAATTATTTTTTGTTTTTACTGAGTTAAGATGGATTTAGTTTCATTTCATCATTATCAGCTATTTTAACGCTTTTCGCATTAATGTTTTGAACGGCGGATAAAAGCGCTTTGCCTTGCCAAGTATCAATGTCTGTATTTTTACCATATAAGTCTTGCTGAACATCATTCACCGCCTGTGTAAACGCTGAGTCGTTAGCAAAGGTGAGTACTTCTGACAAGGTGGTGATTGCTAATTTAGGCTTTAGGTTATTTATCCAAGGCACGATTAAGTTTACTGCTTGTTCGGCATTATTTTGCTTACATGCTGCCATAAGCGCAAGGTAGTGGTTATTAATGGGGGTCTTGTTATCGGTATTAGCTTTCATTTTCTTGCCGCGTTTCAGGTAAATAACATGACTAAGCCAAGCTAAAAGAGTAAACAGCCATAAAGCTAAGAATAACCATTGCAGCATTGAACTTTGCTTGATGATAATTGGGGAAGCATTGGTTGTTGTATGGGGAGGTTGTTGTGCAGAGCCAATAATATGTTCACCTGCATTGGTATTATTCAAAGGTGAAAACTCTTTATTGGCATCGCTATTAGGTAATATGGTGATGGTTTGCTCGGGCAGCACGGCTTGCTGGTATTTATTGGTGACAGTATTCCACCAAGCAATCGTTACTTTAGGCAATATATAATCACCCGCTTGGCTAGCAACTAAGGCAAAATTCTGTTTTTTCTGGCTAACTAAGCGCTCTTTAGACAAATTTGAGTGCAGCTCTGCTTGGTCTGGATAAACTTTTAATCCTGGCGGAGCGCTCATAGGAATGATAGGCAATTGGGATTTAGCCAGGCCTGCTGCGGTTAAAGTAATGGTGCGAGTGATAGGTTCACCCACTTTAAATTCATTCTTGCCTTGTGAAGAGACAGGTTGCCATTCTTGATGTAGGGTGAGTAACTCACTGGGCAGCCAGCTGGCATTGCTAGAATAGCTGTCAGGAATGGGGCGAACCGTTAAAGAGAGTTTTTCACCTAAAATATTCACAGGCTTGGTTTCACCAAAGCTTAAAAAGCCAGAGCGACGTTGTGATTGCACCATAATTTCACCGGCAAACATGGGAGAAATTAATGTTAACTCGCCGCTTTGCTCTGGGGTAATGGCGTAAGTGCGTTCGATAATACGGTAGCGTTTACCGTTAATGATGCCATCGCTTTCTTGATCTTTACCTATTTGAACAATAGTAGCGCCTGATAACGTCGGCTCGGTCAAGCTGCCTCGTTGCAGTTGTACGCCAATATGTAGCTTTACGGTCAGTGTTACTAACTGCTGTACATAAATATCGTTTGTTGATAATTCGGCGCTAATAAAAATGTCTTGTTGTTTTGTCGAGTGTGTACTGCCTTGCTCTACAACGGTAACCGCTATTGCGTTAGAGTAATGATTTTCTAACTGCAAAGCAGGTATGATTAATTTACCTGTTTTTCTTGGAATAAGTACAATCTGCCAGCGAGTTGTTCTACTGGTTTTAAAATTCACCATGCTGGTTTGTGAGCTAACTTCGGTGCGGGCGATAATAAAATCAGTTGCTAACGGGCTAGTATCAAGGGCATCTCGCTCGACACTGTCATCTGCTGTAACCGTTAGCACAATAGACTCATTACTCATCACTGGGTTCGAGTCAATACTCGCGGTAACTTTGCTTAACGCAAAAGCTGTGTTGTTTATACCTAAAGAAGCTGTTAAAGCTAATATTGCGACTAGCTTGAAGATAATGTTTACCACTTTTTCTTTACTCCTTGACCAGCACCACTTTGTTGACGTTTTTGATACTCTAATTGCATTTTATTGCGCAGTAACAGGTAAGGATCATCAGTGACTTTATTTAATAACTGTTGATGCTTTTGCTCTGTTTCTTTTGCTTGTTGTTCAGCGGCTATTTGTGCGGCTGTTTTCTCTTTACCTTGTTGCTCTTTTGATTCTTCATTTGGCTGAGGCGACTCTTGTTGCTCGGGCGATTTTTGCTGTTCTTTTTGTTCTTTGCCTACATCTTCAGGCTTATTTTGTTGTTGCTGTTTTTCTTGGGCATCGTTGTCAGACTTTGAGTCAGTGTCATTTTGTTGTTGGCTATCATCAGACTGCTGTTGCTGTTTATCTTTTTGATCTTGTGATTGTTGATCCTGAGAATCTTGTTGCTGATCTTGTTTATCGTTTTTATCTTGCTGTTGTTCGTCTTGAGGTTGTGAGTCTTTCGACTGCTGATCTTGTTGCTGCTGTTTTTGCTCTTGTTCTTGTTTTTTCTGTTGTTGTTTGATTTTCTCTAGGTTGTCTTTGGCATCTGCTAAGTCAGGATTTTGCTGTAATGCTTGTTCATAATACTCAATCGCTTGTTGATATTGCTGCATTTGCGCTAAAGCATTGCCTTGGTTATACAATGAATCGGCACTATTAGCTTGTTCGCCCTGTTTAAAAGCATCTAAAGCTTGCTGATAGTTACCGGCTTTGTAGTGGGCACTGCCTTGCCATTGGTCATTTTCAAACTGCTGAGCGGCACCTTGATAGTCTTGTTGGTTATAGCGTTGTTGTGCTTGTTGATCATCAGTTTGCCATAAGTTTTGCCATGTTTTTTGTAGTGTTGACTTTTGAGGGGCTACTTGCTGCTCGTTGGCGAAAGTATTAGGGCTAAATAATGAAAAAGAGAGTAAGGCGATAAAAGGTAAGCTCATTGATGAAACCATTAACATAGCACTACCACGGCGGAAGTAGCTTAGCAGTAAAGGCAGCGCTATCATCAATAACCAAGGACCTTGTTCTTGCCATTGGTCACCATTTTGTTGACTTTGCTGTTTATTTTTACTGTTTTTTTCTAATGTTTTGTCATTATCGAGTAATCTTTCTATATCGCTATCGTTATTATTAATGGTTTGATAGTGACCATTACCACGGGTAGCTAAGGCATTGAGTTTTTGTATTGGCAGTTTTGGGACCACAATAGCGCCATGATTATCTTTGAGTAATTCGCCTGAGGGCAGGGTAATAGGTGCGCCGTCTTGGCTACCAATACCTAAAATATTGAGTTGATGACCGAATTTTGCTGACCAGTCATAAATATCGCTCATGTCTTCATTATCAACATCATCCGTAAACCAGTAAATGTCGCCATTAATATGTCCGGCATTGTGTAACATGTCATGGGCGAGTGACAACGCCGCGAAAGGGTTTGCACCAAGCTCAGGCATAATTTCAGGGGTTAATGACGGTAATAATAACTCAATGTTTTTTATATCTTGTGTTAACGGGCTAATGACAAAAGCATCACCCGCATAGGCTATCAAACCTATGTCACCCTCATTCAGCTTATTGAGTAAATCTATGGCTTTATAGCGTGCTCGTGTTAACCGGTTAGGTTTAATGTCTGTGGCGTACATGGAATAAGACATATCCATAATCAGTACTGAGCCTCGTTCCGTTTGATAAACTGGCTGAGGAAGTTTTTGCCACGTTGGGCCAGCAAGAGCAATAATAGTGAGCAAGCCCATGATAAAGGGCTTAATTAAGTTTCCTTGGCTTGAGAAAAAGCTCAGCTTAGTTTTTGTTGTATGGGCATCAGCGCCCTCAACGAGCACCTGACTTAAATGGGCGGGTAGAAATTTAT
The DNA here is from genome assembly GCA_002162675.1 of Colwellia sp. 39_35_sub15_T18. Classification (GTDB taxonomy): domain Bacteria; phylum Pseudomonadota; class Gammaproteobacteria; order Enterobacterales; family Alteromonadaceae; genus Colwellia. The sequence continues at coordinate 41,111 of MAAE01000025.1, forward strand.
TCCAAGGAGAATGATTAAAGCGGTGCTTTTTCAGTAGCCATAGCGCAAAAAACAAGGCGATTAGCGCTAAAAACCACCAAGGCCTAATAAAATGAAAATGGCTTAAAAATAAGGGAAGAGATGTCATTTTGTCTTGATGAACCTAGGTTGTTTTGCGACTAAAGCTGGAAAAGTTAATGATGAGTAAATAGCAAAAGCTTAACAATAAAGCCAAGGCTAATGGCCAGTAAAATAAGGCGGTTAAAGGTCGCATTTGTTGTTGATCTTGCTCTACGGGTTCTAGCTCGTCGAGTAACTGATAAATTTGCTCCATGCCTTGGCTATCTTTAGCACGAAAATATTTACCACCTGTTTGCTGTGCAAGCTTGGTTAAGGTTTGCTCGTCTAATTCACTGGAAGGGTTAATGCGGCGAGAGCCAAACAAGGATTGTTGTAACATAACATCTGCGCCAATACCGATAGCATATATGGTGATATTTTTAGCAATAGCTAATTCAAGCGCTTGCTCGGGCGATATTCTCCCGGCCGTATTTTGACCGTCGGTGAGTAATAGCAGTACTTTATTTGATTTTTGTTTAGCATCAAAGCGTTTTACCGCTAAAGCTATGGCATCGCCGATGGCGGTTTTTCTACCCACTAAACCTAGTACACTTTCATCGAGCATTTGTTTAACAGTTTTTCTATCAAATGTCATAGGGGTTTGCATATAAGCATCGTCAGCAAAAAGTATTAAGCCAAGCCTATCGCCGACGCGACGCTCAATAAAATCTCCTAAAACGGCTTTGAGCATATCAAGGCGGTTTACTGTGCTGCCACGTAAACTCATATCTTCAATTTGCATGCTGCCAGATAAGTCGACAGCAATCATCATTTCACGGCCTTCGGTGGGAATATCTATCGCATCTCCTAGCCATTGGGGTTGGCTTAAGGCAATTACGCTTAATAACCAACACAAAGAGAGCATAATGAGGGGCGATTTTTTGTTGTCTTGAACGGCTGTGCTCACCGTCGAGCCAGATAAAACCTCTGGCACAATAAGTGCGGCACTGACACGGTTTTGACTTTTTTTAGGTAACCAGTACACCAATAATGGTAGCGGTAAAAGTAGTAGCAACCAAGGCCAAGCAAAACTTATCATCTGTTGGCTCCTTGTTGCTCTTTCGCTGTTGAGACTATAACTTCTTTCGGCTTAGATGGTTTAGGCGGTAAAGCGTGCGTAAGCCATAACATAGCGGCTTGATGAAGTTCTTGGTTTGTTTTCGCGCTAAGCTCAGTTTGGCTGGACTTATTTGTTTGGGCTTGATATTGCTCACTAAAAGCTTGTGTTGATAATTGCTTAAATTCTTTTTGGTGTTTTTCAGTTAATTTTTCGATTAAAAATTGCTGAAACTGTTCGCTAAATAATTTAGCCAGCTGCACACGTGAAAAGTAATGTATTGCGGCCCATTTAAGTAATGCTATAACGTCAGAATTACTCATGCTAGGGGAATTTTTTAATTGCTTTATCGCTTGTTGTTGATGGCGTTTCAATTTAGCTTTTTGACGACTTTTAATGAATAAAAAAACAATCACTATCAGAGTCATAACCGCTAATAGCCACCAACCATAAGCAATGGGGTAGTTGCTTACTTGTGCAGGTATGTGAATATCATTCAATTCAATTGTATTAGTCATAGGTGCACTAGTCATAGGCGCGTTAGCCACAGACGCATTAGCAGGAATAGGCATGGTAACGGGAGCTGGATTTATTTGCTGCAAAATTGCACTCCACTTTTTAACTGTTGTTCTAACGTTTGCCCAGCGCTTAAATGAATAACACGAGCACCGGCTTTAATAAGTGCTTGTTGACATTGCTCTTTGTTAATACTTGCTTGCTCTTTATAAGTAGCGGCAGTCGCTTTATCACCTAAAGTGAATTGTTGTCGGTTATTACCATCAGTAAGGGTAACATTAAGTTTGCTGGCACTTGCTGGTAACTCTTGCTCTAAGGGATCTTTGATTAAACACACCACTAATTCACAATGTTGGCTTATTTGCGTTAAATGGCGTAAGGCATCATTTTTATGCTTAAGTGCCGCATCATCAGTGGCCATTGCCCGAAGAGATTGACCATCAGTAATTAAATATACTAAGGAGCCTGGTTTGGCTATGTGTCTTATGCGTGCACAGTTATTGCTGAAATAGCTATTGCTGCTGTTATCAGATAGCGTGTTTTGGCTTTGTTGATATTGCTGCTTATGCTGACTATGGTGCAACGTAGATAAGGCATGCAAGTAATGCAGCACGCCTTCTTTGCGGCTTCTTGGTTTTAGCTCGAAGTGCTCGTGTTGATTAAAAACGATGCCTCCTAAGCGATCACCACGATTTTTTGCATGCCAAGCCACTAATGAGGCTAAGTGAGCGGCTTGAACGGATTTAAATAATAATTGACTGCCAAAATGCATGCTAGCACTTAAATCTGTGGCAATAAGTACCGGCCGCTCTAATTCTTCGCGGAATAATTTTGTGTGAGTTTTACCTGTTCTGGCCGTTACGCGCCAGTCAATGGCACGAATATCATCGCCGGTTTGATAATGGCGAACTTCATCAAACTCCATGCCACGACCTTTACTACGAGAAAGGTAGTTGCCTGACATTTTGCCATGAATATTTTTTCGCGCTGACAAATCGATCAGTGCGGTTTTATTTTGATAATGAAGTAATTCAGGCATGGCAAGTTCAACACCATTACTTTGAAAGCTTGCCAGCTGAGTTTGACAGCGGCTATTATTAGCCTCTGAATCTTTGCTTTTTGTTTTTTGTTTAAACCACATAGCTAATAATTAATCTTATGCGCTAAGCGACTGCAACTAGACTTAATAAGTGATCAAGTAATTGATTTGCCGTAATACCTTCAGCTTCAGCTTGATAACTTAATAAAATTCTATGTCTTAGTACATTGTGAAATACCGCTTGAATATCTTCGGGGCTGACAAAATCACGATTATGCAACCAAGCGCGTGAACGAGCGCATCTATCTAACGCAATGGTCGCTCTTGGGCTAGCGCCATAAGCTAACCATGATTTTAGCTGGTCGTCATATTTTTCTGGTTGACGGGTAGCCATGATCAAATCAACCATGTAGGTTTCAATGGCCGGTGCCATGTGAATATTAAGCACTGCTTCACGAGCGCTAAATATTTCTGCTTGGCTTAATACTCTTAATTGTGGTTTTTCTTGATTCGCATTGGCAAGTGCCTCACCGCGATTCAGTTTTAAGATTTCAAGTTCACTGGCGGCATCTGGGTAGTCAATTTCTAAATGCATTAAAAATCGATCTAATTGCGCTTCAGGTAACGGATAAGTTCCTTCTTGCTCGATAGGATTTTGTGTCGCCATCACGAGAAATAGTTCAGGCAGTTGATAGGTTTTTCTGCCTACGGTTACTTGTCCTTCAGCCATAGCTTCTAACAAAGCCGATTGTACTTTGGCGGGCGCACGGTTAATTTCATCAGCAAGAACGAGATTTTGAAATAAAGGCCCTGCTTGGAAAACAAAACTACCGTCTTCTGGGCGATAAATATCTGTGCCCGTTAAATCAGCAGGTAATAAGTCAGGGGTAAATTGAATACGATGAAAGTCTGCTTCTAGGCCCTCAGCCAAGGCATTAATTGCGCGAGTTTTTGCTAACCCCGGCGGCCCTTCAACAATTAAATGACCATTTGCTAATAAAGCAATAAGTAAATTTTCAACAAAGGCAGGTTGGCCAATAATTTGTTTTGATAAATGTTGTTTTAATGTTGAGAAATGTTCAATAGCCATATTTATTTTGTCTTTCAATTTATTATTTATAGTAGAGTGAGCGCTAGCTGAAATGCACTTTAGCATTTTATATAAGGGTTTTGCTAAAGAAAACAAGCCTTATTCAACTTATATTTAACTTAGTTGTAACAAAATTTTACTTATTTGCTGTAGTTAATCAGCTATGCTTGCGGTAGTAAAAAAATTCAGGGATTGATATTTTTTGATAGTTAGTTAGAATCAAGGGTAATATTCAAGAGGTCAGACCTCTTTGTGTCTTTATCTATTCTTGCAATAGGTAAGCGCTATAACTGGAGAATAAAGTATATGACGATAAAAATGACCACATCAAAAGGCGAACGCATTGCGGTAGTCGCAGGGCTTAGAACTCCTTTTGCCAAACAAGCGACCGCTTTTCATGGCGTGCCTGCCGTTGATTTAGGTAAATTAGTCGTAAATGAGCTATTGCAAAAGCACGACATTGACCCTGCCATTATTGACCAGTGTGTTTTTGGTCAAGTAGTGCAAATGCCAGAAGCGCCAAATATTGCTCGTGAAATTGTACTCGGTACCGGCATGAATGTTCATACCGATGCTTACAGTGTCTCGCGTGCTTGTGCGACTAGTTTTCAATCAACCGTGAATGTTGCCGAGTCTATTATGGCTGGCTTTGTTGATGTCGGTATTGCCGGCGGTGCCGATTCTTCTTCTGTTGCGCCTATTGGTGTCTCGAAAAAATTCGCAAGAACTTTATTAGATTTAAGTAAAACTAAAACCTTAGGGCAAAAAATCGCCTTAATTCGCAAGTTAGGTTTGAAAGATATTATGCCTGTTGCACCTGCTGTGGCTGAATATTCAACGGGAATTTCTATGGGGCAAACGGCTGAACAAATGGCCAAAACCTATAATATTGCTCGTGAAGATCAAGATGCGTTAGCACATCGCTCTCATACTTTAGCGACGCAAAGTTGGGCAGAAGGTAAGTTAGCGGGCGAAGTAATGAGCGCTCACAGTGAACCTTATAAAGTTTTTATCGATAAAGATAATTGTATTCGTGAAAACTCTGTCTTAGAAAGTTACGCAAAATTACGCCCTTGTTTTGATAGAAAACACGGTACGGTAACGGCGGCGACGAGTACGCCGTTAACTGATGGCGGCGCCGCAATATTATTAATGCGTGAAGGAAGAGCAAAAGAGTTGGGTTATAAGCCGTTAGGTTATATTCGCAGCTATGGTTTTGCAGCGATTGATGTCTGGCAAGACATGTTAATGGGTCCAAGTCACGCCACGCCAATCGCATTAAAACGTGCCGGTATGGAATTAGCTGATTTAGATCTAATAGAAATGCATGAAGCTTTTGCAGCACAAGCACTGGCTAATATGAAAATGTTTGCCAGTAACAAGTTTGCTAAAGAGCATTTAGGTCGAGATAAAGCCATTGGTGAAATTGATATGACTAAATTTAATGTGATGGGCGGCTCGTTGGCTTATGGTCATCCATTTGCGGCAACAGGTGCGCGTTTAATTACCCAAACACTTAATGAGCTAAATCGTCGTGGTGGTGGTGTTGGCTTAACTACGGCTTGTGCCGCAGGTGGTTTAGGTGCAGCTATGGTTGTGGAGACAGACTAATGAATGATATTAAAACAGATACTAAAGCAGATACGAGTAGCGAAATGAATAGTGATGAGTTACAAGTAGAGAGTCAAGTTGCAAATAGTGAGCTGAGTAGCGAGTCGAATAAAAGCAGTGCTTTCACCTTAGTTCGTCAAGAAAACGGCATTGTGCATTTGGTTATGGATGTTGTTGATGACACCATGAACACGCTTAAAGCAGAATTTGCTGAGCAAGTGGCGGATGTGTTGGCTGAAATTAAGGCTGATGCTGCTATTACTGGTGTTGTGTTATGTAGTGGTAAAGAAGACTCTTTTGTTGCCGGCGCTGATATAAATATGATCAATGACTGCAAAACCAAAGAAGAAGTGGTTGCGTTGACGCGTCAAGGTCAAATGATTTTCTCACAGCTTGAACAATTGAATGTACCTGTCGTGGCTGCGATTAATGGTGCTTGTTTAGGCGGTGGCTTAGAGCTCGCCATGGCATGTCATGCACGTGTTTGTAGTGACAACCCTAAAACAGCATTAGGTTTACCTGAAGTGCAATTAGGTTTATTACCCGGCGGCGGCGGTACACAACGTCTACCTAAGCTTGTTGGCGTGCAAAAAGCACTAGATATGATGTTAACAGGTAAGCAGCTTAGAGCTAAGCAAGCGTTGAAACTAGGTTTAGTCGATGATGTTGTGCCTAATAGTATTTTAATTGCCACAGCCGAAAAGATGGCGCTGGCCGGTAATTTTAAAAAAACCGAAAAGTTTAAATCATCGCTGATTAATAAATTTCTTGAAGGTACTTCAGTTGGTCGTGGCATTGTTTATAAACAGGCAACAAAGTCTGTTTTATCTAAAACTAAAGGTAATTACCCTGCGCCGGTTAAAATTATTAATTGCATAAAAACAGGCGTGGAGCAATCTTCAGCAAAAGGCTTTCAAGTAGAAGCTGAACATTTCGCTGAATTAGTGATGAGTTCAGAATCAGCTCAATTACGTAACCTATTTTTTGCAACGACAGAGATGAAGAAAGAGCAGGGCGTTGCTGATGTCATGCCTGAAAAAATAGCTAAAGCAGGTGTGCTTGGTGGTGGTTTAATGGGAGGCGGTATTGCTTTTGTTACGGCAACCAAGGCTAATATTCCTGCCCGTATAAAAGATATTGGTCATCAAGGCATTAGCCACGCACTTAAATACAGTTTTGACATACTTAATAAAAAAGTAAAGCGTCGCTTCATGCGTAACAGCGAAATGCAAAAGCAAATGGCGATGATCACGGGTTGTATTGATTACTCTGGTTTTGAAGATATCGATATTGTTGTTGAAGCAGTATTTGAAAATTTAGAGCTAAAACAAAATATGGTGCTAGAAATTGAACAGCATGCTAAAGAGTCAACCATTTTTGCTAGTAACACCTCTAGTTTACCTATTAGCGATATAGCGGCCAAAGCAGCACGCCCTGAAAATGTTATTGGTTTACATTATTTCTCTCCAGTAGATAAAATGCCATTGGCGGAAATAATTCCTCATGCCAGCACGTCAGATAAAACCATTTCAACGACGGTTGCTTTTGCTAAAAAGCAAGGTAAAACGCCTATTGTTGTTAAAGACAAAGCAGGTTTTTACGTTAATCGTATTTTAACTCCTTACATGAATGAAGCAGCCATTTTATTACTGGCAGGAGAGCCTATTGATAAAGTTGATAAAGCCTTAGTGAACTTTGGTTTCCCTGTTGGGCCTATACAATTGCTTGATGAAGTAGGTATTGATGTTGGTGCTAAAATAAGCCCCATACTACAAGCTAATTTAGGCGAACGTTTTGCTGCTCCTTCGGCATTTTCTAAGTTACTTGATGATGGTCGCTTAGGTAAAAAAGTAGAGAAAGGTTTTTACCTGTATGGTAAGAATGTCAAGAAAGGCTTGATGAAAAAAGGAAAGCAAGTTGATGAAAGCATATATAGTTTATTGAACTTGACGCCAGCGGGCAGTTTATCGGCGGATGAAATAGCTAAACGTTGTACATACATGATGCTTAATGAAGCGGCACGTTGTGTTGATGAAGGCATAGTGCGTAATGCTCGTGATGGTGATATTGGTGCTATTTTTGGTATTGGCTTTCCACCATTCTTAGGCGGTCCGTTACGTTATATTGATAAAATAGGCGCGCAATCGTTAGTTGCACAATTATCACGATGGGCAGAGCAGCACGGTGAACGTTATACACCTTGTGATGCTTTAGTAGCTATGGCTGAAAGTGGCGCTAAATACTATTAGTTAAGCCTAAGTATAACGTTATGCTAGCCACTCAGTGGTATCGTGCATCATTACAAAAAACGTCAACTTTCAGGAGTTGGCGTTTTTTTATGCTTGCAGCGGAGCAACCAATTAGTTTTATTATATTACGATTATTGCTCATGATAATGAGAGCGCCATTTATTTGACTGCAAAAATAATCCGAGTGCTGGCAAAGATATTCCTTACTAGAGGCGAGTTATTGCCAGTAAAACGTAGTGAAATATTAATAGCCATTGCAATAAGTGATTGAGTATTCACCCAGCTTTTATTATATTAGCGGCGATTTTTTTTACTGCCATTGTTTATGGAATGTTTTTTAGCCTATTTCTTGGGAATTCTTTATGAAGGTATTGCTATGAGGGTATTGTTTTGTTGCTGTTAATTTTACTTATAGGCTGTTGTAGCCTAGTTTGTGGGCTTTTCTTTAACATTCAAGCATTGCTGACTGGCTTAGGACGAAAACGTTGGACGATAGCTGGCTTGGTTTTTGGTCCACTGGTGTGGCCAATGTTTATGATGAAAAAACGTATGCAGCTTAACCATCTGTTTGGATTAAACCAGTTGATTTTTAAGGCCTAGAGCTTTTTGCTGTACAAAAAGGGTTATAAAAGGAGCTTCAGTGAGCTTAAATAGAACTGAGAAGGTGAATAAATAAAAAGTTTTCTAAGAGGGGTTATATACTTCAGATAATAAAGTCACCAACATCCATGTTAGTGCGTCTTAAATAGACTTAACTTTTACGACCACCAAGAGTTGGCAGACGTTTCTTTAAATTCAATACGAGCAGCAATAGGGTTTGCTTTCGTTTTTTTAGCGGTATTAGCCGTAAATAATGCTTTGAATAGATTAATCATTATATGACTCCTTATTAATTAAGTAATGAGTAGTTATATTATTAATAAGCGTTTATATGCGCATAGAGCCACGCGCTTTACCCGCTTTTTCAATGGATAAGTTTTCTTTAGAGTTTATACGCATAGAGCCACGCGCTTTACCCGCTTTTTCAATAGTTAGATCTTGTTCAGCGTTTATGCGCATAGAGCCACGCGCCTTACCAATTTCTTGAATATCTAAACTGTGAGTATCAGCAATAGGAGCAGGTGAAACTGACATTGCCATTGATAGAATAATTGAACTTAACATGCACTTTTCCTTAAAATATAATTGTTTATATGTATTGTTGATTTGTTTTACTAATTAGACTAATGCTTAAATTATGCCAAGTTAAAAGTGTTTATGTGTAGAAGGGAGTAAAGCTTTGGTTTTAAAAGCCTGCATACGAGCGAGCAATTATTTTTCGATAAAAGGGTAATAGTTGTCGTCGGAGTATTTAGCTGGAGTTATATTTTTGACGCTAAATTATTAAATAAAAGCAGAGCTTTATTTTTGATTGAAGCTAGTGGATTTATGAGTTATCTGGTGAGATAACAAGTATTTTTGAAATTGTTCAGTAGCCAGCGGTTTACTGTATAAATAACCTTGTAACTGTTCACAACGTAAGCCAGATAAAAAACTAAGCTGTTGATTGGTTTCAACGCCTTCTGCGACAACATCCATGCCTAAGTTATGGGCAATGGTGACAATAGTGGCTACCATATTTCTCCCTTGCTCGGACTCTTCAATGTCATCAACAAAGGCTTTGTCTATTTTTAGGGTGTTAAGAGGGAATTTTTTTAAATAGGCCAATGAAGAGTAACCGGTGCCAAAGTCATCAAGGGACAAGTGAATACCCATAGCCCTAATCTGCAACATGGTATCGATAGCCTCTTGAGGTGAGTCCATTACCGTACCTTCGGTTATTTCAAGCTCTAGATGCTTAGCAGGAAGTTGACTTTCTTTCAATATATCAGCAATTTGACCCACCAAGTTACTTTGGGTAAATTGCACTGCGGATAAGTTAACCGCGACTCGGCCATCAAATAAGCCAGCATCGACCCACTTCTTGGTAGCAAAACAGGCTTTTCTTAAGACTATTTCACCTATGTCGATAATTTGTCCCGTTTCTTCTGACACTGGGATAAAGACAATAGGGCTAATGACGCCTTTATTGGGGGTTTCAAATCTCACTAAAGCTTCCATACCCGCCACTTTACCAGTAGATATTTCAATTTTAGGTTGATAGAACACAGAAAAAGAGTCTTCCTTTAAACCATGGCGGATCAAGTTTTCAATTTGCAAGCGTTTGACGGCTTGCTTGTTCATAGAGTCACTGAAAAATTGATATTTATTGCCACCACTGCCTTTGGCGTGATACATGGCGGTATCAGCATTTTTTAATAACTCATGGCCTGAGTTGCCATCTTCAGGAAAGAGCACGATACCTATGCTGCTGTATAGTACTATTTCTTGATTCTTTAGTTTAAAGGGCTGGGCAGTAGCACTTAAAATATTTTTGGCTAATGAAGTGATAGTGTGAATATCATTAGTTCCTTCAATGATGATACTAAATTCATCGCCTCCTAGACGATAGACGCTGTCTTGTTTTCTACTCAGTGCCAACATGCGACTAGCTACTTGGCATAAAACATTGTCGCCTACTTGATGTCCCATAGAGTCGTTTATTTTTTTAAAATTATCTAAATCAAAAACTAATAGAGCATGGTTGATTTTATTCTTAACCAGTCTCGCCTGATTTGCTTGAAAAAATGAGCGGTTAGGTAAACCCGTTAATGTATCTAAACTAGCGAGTTTTCTTAGCTCAGCTTCTGTTTCTTTCCGTTTAGTTATATCAGAAAATACACCAACAAAATGAGTGATGTTGCCACCTTCATCACGAATGATATCAAGATTTAAATCGGTTAAATATTTACTGCCATTAGCACGTAAACTTTCAATTTCACCATGCCAGCCGCCTTTGGTGAGCAAATGTTTTTTGATGCTTTGACTAAAGCTATTGGGGTATTGATTAAAGCTCATTGAACGGCCAACCATTTGATTTTTACTTTTACCCGTTATGCGCTGAAATGCTTTATTAACGTCAACGGTAATAAATTGACGATCATAAATAACCACAGCGTCAGAAATGTTTTGGATACAACGGGCAAACAATTTCAAACGCTCTTCAGCTTTTTTGATGTGACTGATATCTTTTAAGGTACCCGTCATACGCGTCGGTTTATTATTATCATCGCGTTCAACAATTTTGCCGCGGTCTAAAATCCAAATCCAACGATTATTTTTATCTTTAACACGATAAGTACTTTCAAAATGCTCGTTATTATCATTGAGGTGATCCGTTAAAGCTTGTTTAACTCTTGCTAAATCTTGATGATGAATATTGGTTTCGGCATTGGCATTACGGGTACTGTCTTGAGGGAATGCTAAGTTGCTCCAAGTATTGGTGTGGTACACCTTGTCGGTTTTAATATTCCAATCCCACATTTCATCGCCACTGCCCCAAAGGGAAAGCTTTAAACGCTCTTCGCTTTCTTTTATTTGTGAGTTATATAACTGTTTATTGCGATACTGTTGTATAACATAAACAAAAAACAGCATTGAGACTAGGGTATAGAAAAGCATAGCGCTGGTGGATAACCACCAGGGAGGCAATATGTGAACATTAAGCTGGCTAGTTTTTGAGTTTTCAGGATGATTGACATCATAAGCTTCTACCTCAAAGACATAATCACCAGCGCTGAGGTTAGTATAGGTGGCGCGATTATTATTACTACCCGTATCTGTGGCGGCATCAATCCAATGCTTTTCTAAGCCGATTAGTCGATATTTATAGCGAATTTGGGCAGGTAATTTAGGGTTTGGAGAAACAAATTCAAAGCTGACAGGCGATTGTTTATAGGCCAGTTCAAGTTGTACTAATGAGTTTAATTGTTTAGCTAACGTATATTCTTTGTTAGTCATTTCTTCTTTTTTGGTAAAACTAGTAATATCAATTTTTTTATTGGCGACGTATAAATTGGTAAACAATGGTTTTGCGATGTTTTGTGTTATTTGTAATATTTCATTCGGACTAAATTTAAATAAACCATTTGAACTGCCAAAATACATATCGTTTGACTCTGATTTTAATGCGGCAAATTCAATAAATTCAGGTTTACTAATGGCAAAGTCATTATCAAAGTTTGTTACACGTTTTTCAAATGGATTTATTTTTGTTATACCTATATTTGTTGCCAACCAGGCATTTTCTTGTTCATCAATTAATATAGAGGCAACAAAGTCATTTTTTAAGCCATTACTTTCATTAAATACTTCTATTTTTTTAGTTATACGATTGATTAATATAACTCCTTGAGAATCAGAGCCAAACCAAAGCCAGTTTTTACTTACCTGTAGTTTTTTAATATAAGTGCCATATAGAACTTCAGGTAGCTTGGTTTGTAGTTTTGTGAATGATTCTTTTTGAATATCGAATTTATAAATATGATTACTTTTTGTGAGAACCCATAACGTATTATCATTTTGTGACTGTAAGCTGGTGATCGAAACGCTATTTTTAGTTTTGTATGAAGTAAATTTTTTTTGTTTAGTGTTATAACTAGTTAACTCACCAGACTCATTAATAAACCAAAAGTCATTTTCAATTATTGTTAATAGTTTGTCTGCTGAGTAATTCGATTTTGACGACCAGCTTAAATGTTCAAATAACTTATCGTCATAAGGTAAGTATTCATAAAGGTTGTTGTTTGCAGAACGTAACCAGATAGAATTGGAGTTATTCGCTATTATCCACCTCGGTTTAACATCAAGTTTTGAACTTAATCTTTTATTTGCTTTCTTATTTGTTAATGAAAATAGTCCCTGCTTTTCAGTAGATAGCCAAACCACTCCATCAGAGGTTTCGGCAAAAGATTCTACCCGGTAGTTCTGAGCTTCATTACCAGCCAAACCATGATAAAACAAACTAGTAAGTGGTGAGTATTTATTGATACCACCACCGTAAGTAGCTAACCACATATTACCATTGTTATCTTGGTACATGTCCATCAGCCAGTTTTCACTGAGAGAGTTTTTATTTGTATTGTTTTGATAAGCATGAATGCTGTCATCAAGCAGGTTGATGGTATTTAAACCATTGTGGGTTGCTAACCATACATGAGTATCATCATACTGAGCAATAGCGCGAATATTATTTGATAATAGTGATTGAGATGTACTGCTGTTTTCTTGTTTTGTCGTTAAATGAGATAGTAATTGATAGTCGTCATCAATAATAAATAAACCATTATTGGTTGCTAACCAATAATGGTTGTCGATAGTTTTTATATCAAATAGTGATTGGGCATTCACCGTTAAATCAAATTTATTATTTTCTTGTAATGAGCCAATGTAAGTTAAATTTTTACTGATAAGGTGTATGCCATTGTCATAACTGCCTAGCCAGTAGTTTTGTTGCTTGTCTTGAAAAATGGTTTTTATTTCTTGAAATTTATTATTATGGCCACGTATATCAATACGTTTAAATAGTGCACTTTTATTGCTACTTTCAAGGGATAAAGTATGCAATCCGAGCGTTGTTGATACCCAAAGTAAGCCTTTTTGTTGTACTTTTTTACCTGATTTGTCTTTTATTATTTTCCCCGTATCTTGATAGATATCCCAAATAACATTATCTCGAAGCGAGTTACTATCATTAGTAATCTGGCTAAAAGTATCAAAGTTATCGAGTTCAAGATTATAGCGACTTAAACCTTTTTTAGTACCAATCCAGAGGGTATTATCACTATCAATGAATATTTTTCGAATAACATTGTCGGCGATAGAATGGTTGTCGTTGGCATTGTGGCGGTAGGTAATAAAATTATTACCGTCATAGCGGTTCAAGCCATCTTCGGTGGCAAACCAGATAAAGCCTTGGTGATCTTGAGTGATGCCGAAAACATTAGAATTTGAAAGGCCATCCATTGCGGAGAGTTGGCTGAATTTTAATTGTTCATTTTCTGAATAAATAATTTGCGAAGTATGGTTTTCAGCCTGAGCTATGCCAATAAATAATGACAATAAGGCGGTACAGCCGAGAATAAGATATTTTAGCTTTAATAAAGCATAGTGATTAAAAAATAACACTATGGATGATGGTACTGATAAAAAAGAAGAAAGCTTGAAAAAATTTAAAAGCACAGTTCAACCTGAATAAAGAAAAAAGTGATAATTATTATTAAAAAATGCCAGACCATTTAAAGTCATGCATAGCCTTAAGTCAACTACTGTTCGTCGTTAGTTAATTTGCTTAGTTAGTTCTTCATTAGTTAAAATAACTTAGGCAATAGTTTATTATCGGCAGTATTAATATTTTCTTTTACTTTTTTTAATAAAATCATCGCAGTTGCTTATTATTTCTGCATTTGAGGTTGTCGCTTTTAGTCTAAATTCCACATTCTTCTCGGTAGGGGTGGAAGTCAAAATAAGCCTGTCAGGATTAGTTGTTGCCATTAATTGCTCTTTAATAAAGGTTTTCACTTGCTCAAAGGTGAGTGACAAAATTGCCGAGAGTAATTGCTCTTTATGGGAAAATAGATGGTCTTTATTGCATATAGCGGCCCAAAAACGTTGGCTTTTAATTCTCAAGTTACTGTCTTTTTCTTCAAGCTGCCCAGCTAACCCTTGAATGAGATGAGACCAGTTTTCATCGGTTAGGTCATCCAGCATAATTAAACTGTTGTTGATAAAGTCATCTATAGCGGTTGTTAAATCGTTAGCATTGGTATGTGGTGACTGAATATAAAAAGCGATACCGGGATAGCGATTGATAGGAACATAGCCAACCCCAACGATGTATCCGTATTGTTTTTCTGTGCGCATTTCTTGAAAGAAGAATGGTGATAAAAGGTGGCTGGTTACCATAGTTAAAGCGACTAAATGATTATCTCGTTTTGGTAGCGGGCTGTAAACGACTGTGGCGTGATCATGCTCAGGAATTATCATTGGTAGTAAGAGGGTGTTTTGGTTTTTAAAATCAATAACCGGGCACTGTACGGCAAACTTTTTATGGTAGCTGCTGCTAAAAACTTGTTTAATATTTTTGGCAATAGTTTGGGCATGTTCAAGCAACCAGTTACCATGAATAAGCGCTTCAAGGGTTATTTGCTTAAATAGTTGCTGGCAAAAAACTTGATATTGTGAAAAATCAATTTGGCTAAGTGCCTTAGCCAGTGTCTCGGCATTTGGGTTGTTTGGCTGGGTAAAAGAGCTAAGCGTAGAAAATAATTGTGAAATTGACTTACTCTTGTCGGTATTTTGCCAGTGGCTAATTAATTGCTGTTTAAATAAGTCAAAGTCTTGCTCGGTAGCATCATGCGTTTGTAAGCGGTATAACAATTTTTTTAATAATGCCGGCTGGTTTTCGCTAATGCCTGAAACTTGTAGGGTAATACCACCTTGGTGGGCGTAAAGGTGATAATGAATGCATGCAAGTTCAGCATCATAGTTTTCTTCAACGACGGTATTGGTGTATAAGTCGACAAATAATCGCGTCATGGCGATGTTTTCTATACTCAAAATAGAGTAGGGAGAGTCAATGCCAAGATAGATATAACCTTTGGGTACTTTAAAGGTGGTGTCTTGCTTATACCAAATTGCTAGGCCACTAGCTTCTTCAATTTTTATCGGTACTTCTTTTGGTTCAACATTCGCATAAATATGCGGGTTGCCGATAATGTAAGGGTTTGCATCGGGTAGATATAAGCCATTTTTTGCTGCGCTTTTATTATTGGCAGCAGATAGCTCACGCCAATGAGTTAATTTTTGTTTAGCAATATTTTTAACATAGTAGGGGACTTGGTACCAAGCGCTAGTTTGCGTGAATTGATTGTTTTGACTGATGTGAGTGATACGCATGTTGTCGGCATTTAAATAAGCAAGTAAATGACTGATGTTATTATGATCCATCCCCGACATGATGTAATCACCAAATATATAATCATCAACAGGGTAATGTTGCATGTTAATGACTAATTGACTGACATTATCTAAAGGCCGTGTTTTTTCGTGATATGTAAAAGACAACTCGGCAATCGCTTGTTTTTCTTTATAATAGTGTTCGGGTAATGGTGCTGACTTTAATAAGCCTATATACGAAAACACCACCGCTATGATGTCATCTACATGTTGTTCACCATACTCAGTTAGGCTAATACTAATATTAAAGTCTTTGAAATTTGAGCCATTAATGCCTGATCCTGCGGTTAAGCCCATCGCCCACTGTTCATGTTTTAATTTCGCTAAAATGCTGCCAGCACCCTCATGACCAAGCAAGTAAGCCAATATTGATTCAGGTTTATCTTGATAATATTTATCAATACTTTCCATGGCAAAACTGATGATTAACTGATGATCATTTTTTACCGGGCAAATAGCTATGCTTATACTTTGATGCTCAGCAAGATATAATGGCTCAGATACCTTTGCAAGCGGGGTAGCGGTGGTTTTTATTGCGTTAAACATCTGCTCTGCTAATTGAGCTAACTCAGTTAAAGGTTGAGGCCCTTCAATGGCCAGTGTCATATAGCTAGCCTGATAATATTGGTCAAAAAAATTGTTGACTTCATTGACAATACTATTGTCGTCTCTATCTGCAAGGGTGTCGATATTACCGACTGAAAATTGTGAGAAAGGGTGAGCTTGGTTGATGGTTTCTTTATGGACATCATATAAACGGCGAATATCATCTTTTAGCTTTAACTTAAATTCAGCATCAATATTTTTTCTTTCTTTAACAATAAACTCTTCGCTGAGCAAAGGCGCGGTAAAAAACTGACTAAAACGATCAAGGGCACTACTAAAATGTTGATGATGAACGTCAAAATAGAAACAAGTATGCTCTGTTGCTGTCCAAGCATTGTTACTACCACCATGTTGACTGATAAATTTTTGATATTCACTACCGTCAGGATATTTTTCTGTGCCTAAAAATAGCATGTGTTCAAGAAAATGCGCCAAACCTTGTCTATCTTTTGGGTCATTAAAATGCCCAACGTTAACCGCTAATGCTGCTGCTGACTTATCAGAATCTTCATTATGAATAAGTAATACTCGTAAACCATTGCTCAAGGTAAGTGATTGGTATTGTTTTAAATCGTTTGGGCTTTGCTTCAACACATGGCTGTCCTGAGTGAAATGAATATTTATATTTATATTTATATCGTTTTTAACAATAGGTTAACTTATCTAATTACTATATGGAATAACTAGACTTTCTTTATTCTTAACAGTTAATTTAAAAGGCTGGAAGATTCTATTACTATAGCCGCAAAAGATGATCTGCGTGTAAATTTATCCACTAATCTGGTTGTTATTATTAAGTGGGTAAATTTACTTATTTCTAAGAAAAATGAGTATTTAATGCAAATTTTTATTATGCGCCATGGTGAAGCAAGTAACCAATGTATAACTTCAAACAGTAGTGATGCCTTAAGACCTTTGACCGCATTAGGGGCGTCTGAAGCGAGAAAAATGGGTCAGTGGTTAGCGAGTATTCAAACTAACACCATTGAAATACTCGTTAGCCCTTATCTGCGAGCACAGCAAACTTGTGGTCATGTTGTTAATATGTTGACTGAAAATGGTTTATCGTTGGCGAATGAGCCGACAAGCTTAGATTTTATTACTCCAGCAGGTAATATTCAGCAAACCCATGACTTTATTGATGGTTTACTTGCTCAAAGTGCTGATGATAAAAAAGTTATTTTGCTGGTTTCACACATGCCATTTGTGAGTTATTTAGTGGCGCAACTGACTCAAAGTCAAAATATGCCTATTTTTGCTACGGGGGCCATTGCGCAGATCAATTATGATAGCAATGCCATGCAAGGACAGTTGGTTGGCTTGGTTTCACCTGAAAAAGTATCAAGCTAGCTTTTATCAAACTTATTTTTTAATTCAATTAAAGCTAATAAAGCACCATTGCCACCCCACTTTAAAGGCGCTTGATGAAAAGCCATGACATCGGGGTGTTGAACTAGCCAATGAGGCACTTTATTCTTTAATATTTTCGAGCCAATACCGTGAATAATACATATACATTGAGCATGTTCTTTTTGGCAAGCATGTAATAGTGCCGCTAATTCTTTTTTTGCTTGGTGTTGATCTAACCCGTGTAAGTCTAAGATGAGATCGGGTTGGTAAAAACCGCGACGTAAGTTTTTTGCCTCAAAGCTATCAACATCAGCGCGAACATATTTCATCGGGCCTGATGTTGATAAATCAGGCTCAAACTCATCTGAAAAATGAAATTGAGCCAATGCTCTATTAGACTTTTTGTCGCTATGGTGCGTTTTAGGCTTGCTGGTTGTTTTTTCAAAGTGTATTGTGTCAGCCATTATCGGCTTGACCTTGCCAATAGTCTCTTTAAATAGCTGTTTATCGTCTACACTAAGTAGCTTATTAGTTGTATTTTTCTTTTTCATGGCGGCAGTGTAAAACATCTGTAGCCCTTTACAAGTAGATTATCGAGTGAAATGCCAGCATGCTCAAAATAATTAGGAATACCTTTTGTGAATAAGATAACCTCAGTAACTGACCAGTTGCACACTATTGCCGATTACTGCCGTTATGGCGCCACCTTATTTAATCAAGCTGAATTGTTTTACGGTCATGGCAGTGACAACGCCTTCAGTGATGCTCATACCTTAGTGATGTATGCCTTATCATTACCAGCAGAAGTTAATAGCAGCTTGATGAATTGTCGATTAGTCGAAACTGAAAAAGAATTTGTCCTCGCGCTATTTAATCGTCGAGTTGAAGAGCAAATTCCAGTGGCTTATATCACTAATATTGCTTATTTTTCTCAATTACCTTTTTATGTTGATGAACGAGTACTTATACCACGTTCGCCTTTTGGCGAGCTAATAGAGCAGCAGTTTTCTCCTTATATTGCGGCGAATAAGCCTCCGAAAAGAATTTTAGATTTATGTACTGGCAGTGGTTGTATTGCCATTGCTTGTGCTAGTAACTTCAGTGACGCCGAAGTCGATGCTGTTGACCTATCTATTGATGCCTTAAATGTGGCGCAAATCAATATTGAAAATCATGGACTTAGTGAACAAGTTATTCCAATTCAATCTGATGTTTTTTCTGGGGTTGAAGGGCAAGTTTATGATTTAATTGTTACTAACCCACCTTATGTTGATCAACAAGACATTGATTCTTTACCCGCTGAGTACCTTCATGAGCCAGAAATGGGCTTAGGTTGTGGCGCTGATGGTTTAGATATAGTGCGTAAAATATTGGCAGAAGGTGCTAAACACCTTACTGAGGATGGTTTGCTGTTTTGTGAAGTGGGTAATTCAGAGGTACATGTTAAAGCTTTATATCCCGATATACCTTTTACTTGGCTTACCTTTGAACGAGGTGGGCACGGAGTATTTATGTTAACCAAATCACAATTAGTCGCGTATGCAGCAAGCTTTGTTGCGGCATTAAAGTAATTATTTTTAATAATTAATGAATTTTTTTTAAAGTAAAGGCGTTGGAGTAATAATGTCAGGCAATACATTTGGAAAGTTGTTTACCGTAACCTCATTTGGTGAAAGCCATGGCTTAGGCTTAGGCGCCATTATTGACGGTTGTCCGCCAGGAATAGAGCTTTGTGAGGCTGATCTACAAATTGATCTTGATAGAAGGCGCCCAGGCACTTCTCGCTTTACTACCGCACGTAACGAGGCTGATCAAGTCAAAATTATGTCGGGTGTTTTTGAAGGGAAAACAACAGGCACACCTATTGGTTTGCTCATTGAAAACACCGATCAGCGCTCAAAAGATTATGGCAATATTGCCCAAAGCTTTCGTCCTGGCCATGCAGACTACACTTACTGGCAAAAATATGGTTTGCGTGATTATCGCGGTGGCGGTCGTTCATCAGCAAGGGAAACAGCCATGCGAGTTGCTGCGGGTGCTATTGCTAAAAAATATTTAACACAAAAATTTGGCATGAAAATTCAAGCTTGTGTAACACAAATTGGTGCTATTACGGCAACAGGTGAAAATGGTGCGCCACTTGACTGGCAAAATATTGATTGGGCAGGTGTTGAAGCAAATCCATTTTTCTTTCCTGATAGTACTAAGCTTGAACAACTCGATCAGCATTTACGTGACATTATGCGTACTAAAGATTCTATAGGTGCAAAAGTGAGTGTGGTTGCCACTAATGTGCCGGTGGGGTTAGGTGAACCAATATTTGATCGTTTAGATGCTGAAATTGCTCATGGCTTAATGAGTATTAATGCTGTTAAGGGTGTTGAAATTGGTGATGGTTTTGCTGTTGTTAATCAAAAAGGCTCAGAGCATAGAGATGAGTTAACACCTAATGGCTTTGCAAGTAACCACGCTGGTGGTGTGTTGGGCGGCATTTCATCAGGTCAGCAAATTATTGCTCATTTAGCACTGAAACCAACCTCTAGCATTGGTGTTAGCGGTAAAACGGTTGATTTATCAGGTCAGTCTACCGACATTATTACTCGCGGTAGGCATGATCCCTGTGTTGGTATTCGTGCCGTGCCTATTGCTGAAGCGATGCTGGCATTGACCTTGATGGATCACTATTTAAGACACCGAGCACAAAATGCCGATGTACTTTGTAGTACTCCCGTGATCACAGCAGATTGATCAACTTTTTTGCATCATCAGCTTAAAAAAATTTACCACAGAGATCACCGAACACTGAGCATGAAAAAACCTCTGTGTAGGCTCGAAGAGCCCTCTGTGGAGCTTCGCGGCTCGGTGATGAACAGTTACCTTTTTATTGTATAAATGTTGGGTAGATAAGGAATAAGATTTGTCATTATTTACTCGACTGTCATCAAACTACTTTTTTTACTTCGCCATTCTTGGCCTAGTGTCGCCATATCTTTCAGTATTTCTTGATGCAAAAGGTTTTACTTCAACAGAGCTTGGTGAAATTTTTGCCATCATAACCGCGACAAAAATTGTTGCTCCTAGTCTATGGGCTGTTTTAGCCGATAAAACAGGACAACAGTTATTGATCATTCGCCTCGGCGCGCTCTTTGCTCTCATTAGCTTTATTTTGCTATTTTGGTTAAGCAGTTATTGGCCTATTAGCTTCGCTTTAGCGTTATTTAGCCTTTTTTGGACTGCCGTTTTACCGCAGCTTGAAGTACTGACATTAAACTCGGTACGTCGTAGTAGTAAAATATATGCACGTATTCGTTTATGGGGAAGTATAGGTTTTATTGTACTTGCACTTATTGCCGGACAAGTGATGGAGTACTTTCCTATTGAAAGTTTTACTTTCTCTTTTACCTTGATGGGAAGCTTAATTTTACTGTTATTATTGCTGTCAACATTAACAATAAAGCCTCAGCATAGTTTCAATAAAAATAAACAAGCGCCAATAGCTATTCGAGCAAAGCTCTTTGAGTCTCGTTTTGTTGTGTTCTTTATTGCGGGCATATTATTGCAAATAAGCTTTGGTCCTTATTATGGTTTTTTTGCTCTGTTTTTACGTGATTTAAGCTACTCTGGTTTTGCTATTGGTTTATTAATATCGCTCGGCGTGGTCGCTGAAATCATGGTGTTTATTTATGCAGGCACTTTTTTTAAAACGTTTACTTTAAAACAATTATTGGTTTTTAGCTTGGCGATTACGGCGTTGCGTTGGTACTTGGTGGCATTATTTGCAGACTCGGTGTGGGTATTGTTATTAACACAAGTCATTCATGCGGCAAGCTTTGGGCTTTATCATAGTGCCAGCATGTTATTTATTAGTGAACACTTTAGCGCTTGTCAACAATCACGAGGGCAGGCGATATACCTTGGCGGAGTGTATGGTCTGGGTGGTGCTGTAGGTGCTTATTTAGCAGGAATATTATGGCTTGATGGTCAAGGAGCAAAAACAACGTTTATTGTTGCCAGTTGCGCGGCTTTATTGGCTACTTTTTTGATGCTTTTCTTTAAGGAAAAAGCCTTTTTTGAAAAGCCTTGGCAGAAAAAAGCCCAGTCAAAGATTGGGCAAAAAAGTACCATAAATAACTAAAATAAATAACAATAATTAGGCTAATTCTTTAAGGGGGAGGAATTAGCCTAAATTTTAACAATTAACTTTCGCTAAGTAAGCTTTTGCCATTAATTGCTATCTTACGGGGTTTTAATGCTTCAGGAATTTCTCGTTGTAAATCCACATGCAGTAAACCATTTTCCATAAAAGCACCAATGACTTTTACATGGTCGCCTAATTGAAATTTTCGTTCAAAATTGCGCTCGGCAATGCCTTGATGTAAAAATCTTCGACTGTTAGTTGTTTTATCGTCACTTGCTTTGTTAGCACCGATATTTTTAGTGCCAACAATAACTAAGCTGTTGTCTTTGGACTCAATATCAATATCTTCTTCACTAAAACCTGCAACAGCCATGGTAATTCTGTATTGATCTTCAGCGAGTAATTCGACGTTATAAGGAGGATAAGACGATTGTTTATCGGCGCGCGATGCTTTGTCTATTAAACCAGCTAAGTGGTCAAAACCGATGAATGAACGATATAAAGGGCTGAAATCTGTAGATGTACGCATAATAAAATATCCTAATAAATAGCAATAAAAATATTATTAAAGCAATAAGTGGCTGTGGCTGTTGATTTCTATACTTTGCTACTTTTACCAATTAAATTGCCTAAAAGTGTTTTACATTGCTTGTATAGATAACTCAGCCGTACTCATTGATAAAATAATGCTGCCTTTCTTGCCTAAAATAGGCGTTAACGAACAGGCAATGAGTTTAATGTAGTCCCTTACGGCGACTACATTATTAAAGATGGGGATAAGGAATTTTATTTCAATAAGAAATTGAAATTATTTTTTAACCGATTGAATTTATATGGTTTATTTTTTAGTTTCTGCTGATGTAGCAACATCGTCTTTATTTTCATCTTGCACAACTAACACAGGAGCAATGTCTTTTATGGCAATCAATGCTTTTGAGTAGTCTGGGTGCTGTGAAATATTGGCGACTAATTCTTTATATTTTACTTTTCCGTGTTCATCAATAATAAAAATAGCGCGAGTTAGCAAGCCCATATCTTTAATAATTAAACCATACTTTGCTCCAAAGTCTCGCCAAACAGAGTCAGATAATACTTTGATTTTATCAATATTTTCCACTTTACAAAAACGTTTTTGTGCAAAGGGCAGGTCATTACTGATAGTGAGAAGAGTGATGTTTTTAGCTAATTTTGCGCTTTCTTCATTAAAGCGTTTAGTTTGCAAAGAGCAAACACCCGTGTCTAAACTTGGCACAACCGAAATTAACAGTGTTTGACCAGTGAAGTCAGTTAATTGCACTGGAGCAAAGTTTTTATCTACTACTTTAAAATTAGGTGCTTGTTCGCCAATATGAACCTGTGTGCCTAACAAGGTAACGTACTTATTATTAGCTTTTACTAAATTTTGCGTTTCAGTAAGCGAATTTTTTTGGTAAGCATTAGCTTGAAAACTATAGATAGAGACACAATTGGTAAAAAATAATATAAATAAAAGTTTACTAAAGGTAGATAATTTCATCATTAATTGGAATAATTAGGTTACAATAATTGAGTTTACCGTTTTTCTTATTAACTTTCTATAAAGACTTTCTTCATTATTTGCTGTAAAGATAATGCTGAATAACCTATTGTTAATATTAACGAGTTTAACACTACATCATTTCTCCAAAGGTTATACTTTTTTATGTCAACGAAATTACTTATTTGTGATGATTCAAATATGGCGCGTAAACAACTTGCGCGCTCATTACCAGACGGTTGGGATGTTGATGTTAGTTTTGCGGCTAATGGTATTGAGGGTATAGAAGCAATAAAGGCGGGTAAAGGAGATGTGCTGCTACTTGATTTAAACATGCCAGAAATGGATGGTTATCAAGTGCTGGAAGCTATTCTACAACAAGACTTACCCACCTTAACGATTGTTGTGTCTGGTGATATTCAACCTGAAGCCCATAAAAGAGTTACTGGTTTGGGCGCTCTAGACTTCATTCAAAAACCGGTTAATAAAGAAAAACTCACTGAAGTACTGCTTTCTTATGGGGTTTTTACTAAAGATGAAAATAACCTTGAAATTGACTTAAGTAATCAAAATGAACAGCCACAAGCAAGTGTACCGATAGTAAAAGAGCGAGTTCCTAAAAAAACAGAGAGAGCACCATTAAAAATATCACCAGTCAGTGTTTCTTCACCTGCTCCTACTTCTGAATTAACTCTTTCAGCTGATTTAAGAGATTGCTATCAAGAAATAGCCAATGTTGCCATGGGGCGGGCAGGTGATCTGTTAGCTCGCTTATTAAATGTTTTTGTCGAGCTTCCTATTCCTAATGTTAATTTTATTGAAGTTAGTGAATTAAGAATGGCCTTGAAAGATGTTGAAGCTAACGATAGTACTTCGGGTATTTGCCAAGGCTTTATTAGCGCGGGCATTTCAGGTGAAGCACTGCTGATTTTAAACGACTCAAGCTTTAAAGATGTCGCTTCACTAATGAATTATCAATATGAAGAAGATAAAGGCACTGAATTAGAGTTATTGATGGATCTTGCTAATGTTTTGATTGGAGCCTGTTTAAAAGGCGTGTCAGAACAGCTAGATATTGATTTTAGTCAAGGTCATCCTGTGGTTTTAGGTCAACATAGAAAAATCTCTGAATTAATAGCCAATAATGCTGATAAGTGGAAAAAAACACTCGCCATAGAGATTAGTTATAGCATTGAAAACTATCCTATAAAATGTGATTTGCTGTTGCTGTTTACCGAACAATCAATGCACACACTTAACAATAAATTATCTTATTTGCTGGATTAGCGCACTAACTGCTAAGCACTGAGTTAACATACGGGATTGTCCATGTCGTTAGAAGCTTCACAATTAAATGAATTACACTGGTTGATGGAAATGTTGCATAACATTGACGTTGGCTTAGTCGTGTTAGATAAAAACTATAAAGTGCAAATATTCAATGGCTTTATGGAAAATCATAGCGGTTTGCTTCCTAGAGAAGTAAAAGATGAATCCATTTTTGATTTATTTGCTGAAATACCGCAAGACTGGTTTGAGCGAAAAGCTGAATCGGTTTTTTTACTTAAAAATAAAGCGTTTACTATTTGGGAGCAGCGACCTTATTTATTTAAGTTTGATAGTTATCGACCTGTTACGGGTAGTGCCGACTTTATGTATCAAAACACAACATTTATTCCCTTGCTTTCTTCTACCGGACTTGTAAGCCACTTATGTTTGCTAGTTTATGATGTCACTGATAATGCCGTGCATAAATTAAGTTTAGAAAAAGCTAACGAAGAACTTGCGATACTGAGCCAAACAGATGGTTTAACTAAACTGTTTAATCGCATTCACTGGGAAAGTTGCTTACAAGCTGAATATAAACGTTGGACGCGTAGTCAACACTCCAGCTCACTGGTTATGCTAGATATTGACCATTTTAAAAATGTTAACGATACTTATGGGCACATGGTAGGGGATGAAGTGATCCGCCATCTTGCTGCTTTGATCCACGAGCTTGTTCGAGAAACTGATATTTCAGGGCGTTATGGTGGTGAAGAATTTGTTATATTGCTGGCAGATACATCATTGAAAAACTCTTATATTTTCGCTGAACGCTTGCGTAAAGAAGTTGAGCAAGCGGTTGTTAAATATAATGATATTGAGGTTAATTATACTATCAGTTTAGGGATAGCCGAAGTCGAGCCTTGTATTAAAAATTATGAAGCTTGGATTGAATGCGCGGATGCAGCCCTTTATCATTCAAAAGAGAATGGTCGTAACAAGATTAGTTTGCACCCAAAACAGAGCAAGTAGACGGTAGCCTAAAATTTATTTACGCTTAAAAATATTAATGATCATGATAGGCACTAAAATCATTAATAATAATATCAACCTTGGCCATTGGCTATAAGGTGTCTGCCCTACAACGAGAGGCACTTCTGTTTTCAAAACAGCCTCTTTAAATTGTGGAATGCGCGCTATAAAGTTTCCTTGGTGATCTACCACCCCAGTAATACCATTATTAGTAGCGCGAAGTAATGGTCTACCAAATTCAAGTGCTCGCATGCGCGCTATTTCCATGTGTTGATGTGGCCCATGAGAGCCACCAAACCAAGCATCATTACTCACCGTAAGTAGTAAATCAGTACTTTTAGTTAGGTTTGCAGCTAGCTGGTGCGGAAAGGCAATTTCAAAACAGAGTAAAGGCAATAAACTAAACTCTTTAGCAATTAAGTTCTGTTGTTGATAGTCGCCACGACTAAAAGAAGACATGGGTAAATTAAATAAAGGGGCAATAGGGCGAAGCAGTTCTTGAAAAGGTACAAACTCACCAATAGGCAATAAATGGTGCTTTGAATAGCGATTACTGTGATTATAAAAATAACCCTGTTCATCATCTAAATGTTTTTTACCTAGCACTATTAAGCTATTAAAGTATTGTTTCGTTTCAAAATTGTAATTAATTATACCAGTGATTATTGCGCTGTTATTTAACAAAGCAGAGCGGTTAACGCTAGTTAAATAGTCTTGTACAGCCGGCTCTATGGCTGGGATGGCTGACTCGGGCCAGACAATGATATCGGCATCAAAGTTAACGCGGCTAAGATCTAAGTACTTAAGCATAGTAGGCCATTCTTGCTCGGGAGCCCATTTGATCGCTTGTTCAATGTTACCTTGTACTAAAGCAACCTTAACGGTTTTATTGGTAAGTTTAACCCAATTGCTTTGTGAAAAAAAAGTGCCTGTGCCAGTGATGAATATCAACAGGATAATAGGAAGGACGAAGGATGATACTTGACGGCGTTTTATCGCAACTATGATTTTAACCAAAAATATATTAATCAATAAAACCAATGCCGTGATGCCCACTTCACCTATTACGGGGGCGTAAACAGATAAAGGGCCGTCAATTTGACTATAGCCAAGTGATAACCAAGGGAAGCCTGTTAATACAACTGCACGTAAATATTCAGCAAACAACCAAAATGAGGGTAGTAACCATAAATTAAGATTTTTGTCTTTTGAAAAACGTGCGGCTAAATAGGCAGAAAATGCAGGGAAAATAGCTAAATAAAGAGATAAAATTATCATTAAGCCAATTGAGACCACTAAGGGTAAACCACCAAATTGGTCAATACTAACATGCACCCAGCTTATACCACTTGCGAACCAACCAAAGGCAAAAATTCCAACCAGTTTAGCGGCATATTTAGGTGCTCTGTTTTGGATTAGATAAAAGACAATACTGGGAATAAAAAGTGCTAAATACCAGAGCGAGAATGGTGCATAAGCAAATACTAAGCTTAACCCAGCAGCAAAGCATAACCAGTTTTTTTTATTGGTTAAGTTGTTTTTTAATCGCTTAGCTAGCCGAAAAACCCGTGGTGATAAACGTGTTTTAGTCACTCAATTTACCACGAACGTTATGCTTTTTATCCACTGTTACTTGTAACATTTGTAGACGTCTACTGTCAGCCGCTAACACTTTAAACTCAAAGTGTCCTAAGGAGACTTGCTCACCTTTTTTGGGCATATGATTTAGTTGCCCGATAATAATGCCGGCAATAGTATCAGCAGATTTTTCATTAAACTGACAATTAAAATATTCGTTAAAATCTTCAAGATCTGTTAAGGCGCGAACATTATAAACATTACCCGCAAGTAGTTTGATATCTTCTTCAATCTCATCGTCAGTTTCATCTTCAATTTCACCAACAATTTGCTCAAGGATATCTTCAATAGTGATAACGCCTGAAATACCACCATATTCATCAGCGACAAGCGCCATGTGATATCGATTTGAGCGAAACTCTTTTAAAAGTGGTTCAACCTTTTTACTTTCAGGAACGATAATCGCAGGGCGAATAATATCTTTTAAACTAAATTCACCCGCTTCACTGCTAAAACCAAATGCCAGCAAGTCTTTTGCTAATAATATGCCATCGACATGATCTATATCTTCGTTGACAACAGGAAAACGGGAGTGACCAGATTCAAGAATAATGGGTAAAAACTCATTTAAATTATGATTACGATCGATAGTGACCATTTGTGAACGGGGGATCATAATATCGCGAACTTTCATTTCTGATACTTCGAGCACTCCTTCAATCATTAGTTTGGTTTCAGGATTGATCAATTCACGATTTTGAGCATCGGCTAAGACATTAACCAGCTCATCTTTATTTTTTGGCTCAGGGCTAAACCATTGAATAATGTTTTTCAATAATGACTTTTGTTTTGAGCCGTTGTTCGAGTGGGGGCTATCATCGCTCATAGAGCTTATTATCTTCCTTTAATTTGATTAAGTTAAGTTAAATATAATATTGTTTTTAACATAAAAAATAGCTTTAGTAAGGATCAGCTATCGCTAATTTAGCTAAAATACTAATCTCTAATGCTTCCATTTCTTGTGCATCGCTATCGTTTATATGATCATATCCCAATAAATGCAAGCAACCATGAATCACTATATGTGCCCAATGATCAAATAGGGCTTTGTTTTGGGCTTTTGCTTCTTGTTCAACAACATGGGCGCAAATAATTAAGTCGCCCAATAAATTAAGATCGATGCCATCAGGTACCTCAAAAGGAAATGATAAAACATTGGTAGGTTTATTGATATGACGATATTGATGGTTGAGTTGCTGGCTTTCATCCGTGTTTACCAAGCGAATTGTCAGTTCAAATATTTTACTAGTAACACTTTGCAAAGCTGCATCTGTCCAACATTGAAACTGTTCAAGTGAAGGAAGTTTTTTTTCATCACAAACAATTTGTAAGTCCAGCGTATTAACCATTATTTAGACTCATCATTGTTGTCATTTTGGGCTTTATTCTGATTGTTTACTTTTTGCTGTTTTTGTCGATTGATTTTTTGCTCATAAGCTTCATAAGCTTCGACTACCCGCCCAACAACAGGGTGGCGAACAACGTCTTTTGCCTGAAAAAAGTTAAAACTTATGCCATCAATATTTTGTAAAACTTCAATGGCGTGTCGCAAACCCGAACGTTGGTGTTTAGGCAAGTCAACCTGAGTTATATCGCCAGTGATAACCGCACGAGAGTTAAAGCCAATACGGGTTAAAAACATTTTCATTTGCTCAACGGTAGTATTTTGACTCTCATCTAAAATAATAAATGCATCGTTTAGTGTTCTACCACGCATGTAAGCTAATGGTGCAATTTCAATGACATTACGCTCTATCATTTTTTCAACACGTTCAAAACCAAGCATTTCAAACAGTGCATCGTAGAGAGGTCTTAAATAGGGATCTATTTTTTGAGATAAATCACCCGGTAGAAAACCCAATTTTTCGCCTGCTTCTACGGCGGGGCGAGTTAATAAAATTCGGCGAACTTCTTGTCGCTCCAAGGCATCAACGGCACACGCAACGGCGAGATAAGTTTTACCTGTACCAGCAACACCAACACCAAAACTAATATCATGGGTTAAAATACTTTGCACATAATCTTGTTGGTTACCATTGCGAGGTTTCACCATACCGCGCTTAGTTTTAATGGTGACCATTTTGTCATAATTTGCTCCAAGCTCAGCTGCTTCTTTGCTTGTTGGCAAGTCTTGTTCAAGCACATTCGCTTCAACTATGGCAAGGTGTACCATTTCACCAGTGATCTGAGTACTTTGTCCTTTGACTGGAGCTGTCTCAATATAAAGATTCTTTAATAGCTTAATTACTGCTTGGCAATTTTTATCACTGCCCAGTATTTTAAATTGATTGCCACGGTAACTAATTTCAACACCTAAGCGACGCTCAATGGTTTTAAGGTTATCATCTATTGGCCCACATAAATTGGCTTGACGCTCATTATCAATAGGTGAAAGCGTTAATTGATGGTTTGCCTGCTTTAATATTTGCTGTTTAGTTGTTGCGCTCAATGTGTTTTCCAGTCATTTTCAAAAGTTAAGGGGTATGTGTTCCTACGCCCAAATCATCCACGTTACTGATGATTGATTTAGATGATTTATGGTGACTATTCGCTAATATGTCAGCAGGGGAGTGAGCAATACGCAATCCCATATCGCTTTCTTGGCGAATTAGTTCACCACGTAAAGAGTTTGCATAAACATCGGTAATTTTTACATCAACAAATTGACCAATAACTGAATGTGGAGCGACAAAGTTAACGGTACGATTATTTTCTGTTTTACCTCGTAATTCCATCGGGTTTTTCTTTGAAGGGCCTTCAACAAGAATACGTTGTTCAGTGTTGAGCATTTGTCTGGCAATGCGTAACGCTTGTTGAGTAATTCTGTTTTGTAAAATTTGTAAGCGCTGTTTTTTCGTTTCATCGCTAATATCGTCAGGTAAATCAGCGGCAGGTGTTCCGGGGCGAGCGCTGTATATAAAACTAAAGCTTAAATCAAAATTCACCGCTTCAATTAAATTCATCGTGGCCATAAAATCGTCTTCGCTTTCACCAGGAAAACCAATGATAAAATCAGATGACATGCTAAGCTCAGGGCGAACTTTTTTCAATTTACGAATTTGTGATTTGTACTCTAAGGCGGTATGGTTACGTTTCATTTGTGTTAATATTCTATCACTGCCGCTTTGTACGGGTAAGTGTAGATGGTTTACCAATTCAGGTACATCAGCGTAAGCCTCAATAATATCGTTAGTAAATTCCACGGGGTGTGATGTGGTGTAACGAATACGGTCTATACCATCAATCGTTGCAACCAAGCGTACTAAATCGGCAAAGCGACAAATACTGTCATCGTGCATTTCACCGCGATAAGCATTAACATTTTGTCCAAGCAAATTAACTTCGCGTACACCTTGCTCGGCAAGTTGGGCTATTTCATAAAGCACATCGTCAAGAGGACGGCTAACTTCTTCACCACGGGTATAAGGTACGACACAAAAAGTACAATATTTGCTACAACCTTCCATGATCGATACAAAAGCACTGGGTCCATCGGCCGTCGGTTCAGGCAAACGGTCAAACTTTTCTATTTCAGGAAAACTTACATCAACTATAGGGTTACTGCTTTGATAAAGCTGGTTAAGCATCTCAGGTAAGCGATGTAAGGTTTGGGGACCAAAAACCATATCAACAAAAGGGGCGCGTTGACGAATGGCTTCGCCTTCTTGTGAAGCAACGCAGCCTCCAACACCAATGAGTAGATCTGGTTTATTGTTTTTTAAGTTTTTCCAACGACCAAGCTGATGAAAAACCTTTTCTTGCGCTTTTTCTCGGATAGAGCAAGTGTTAAGCAAAATAACATCAGCACTTTCGGCCTCTTCGGCCAGCTCAAAACCATGAGTTGAGTCTAATAATTCAGCTATCTTTTGCGAGTCGTACTCGTTCATCTGACAGCCCCAAGTTTTGATGTATAACTTCTTAGTCATTTACTTCACTCTTTACGCGTTTTATTTACTGGTATGAAATCACTTACCGAACGACAAAGCTTACAGCCGCTTCGATACTCGATAAATAAAAGGAGGCGTATTTTATATTAAATTACAGTGTATTTCGAGCTTATTAATTGTTCTGCTCTAATGGCAGACTTAATATTAATTGGCTACCGTTATCTTGTTCATGAAATGTGTTGATTGAGCCTTTATGTTTACTGGCTATTTGACGAATATAATACATAGAGATATCAAACTTTATTTTGCTATCAAAATGAATGAAACCTTGCTCGTCATCATAAATATTTAGCCAAACTTTGTTTTTAAACACTTGTAGCAACACTTTAAAATTTCGACCACTGCCTTTTATTACCACACAAGTTATGGCTTCAAATATTATCCGGTAAAGATCGGCTTGTAATTCATAGTTAAGGCTGTTGTCTTGAACATTTAGTTGATAAGTTAAATTAACTTGATACTTGTGCTGCAAGTAATTGACGAAAAATGGCAACGCGATAGATAAAGTTTTGCCATCCAATGTATTTGGCTCAGGTGATGCTTGATGATTACCTAAATCATCAAGACATTGTGCTAACAATGGTTTACTTTGCTCTACTTCGTCTTGGTTTATTAAATCTTGTACTAGGGTTAATTTTCTTTTTACTTGCAAGCTTACTTTGCCGTAATTATTGATATCATTCTTTAAAACATCATGAATATAGGCAATTGATTTACTGCGTAAATAGAGTAACCAAACGATTAAACCAACCACACAAAATAACAGCAGGGCATAAAACAAACGAATTTTTGGTGTCCAATACCAAGGGAAGGCAACATCAATCTCAGTGTAGGCTTTAAAATTGCTCCATTGACCTAAGCTATTAGTGGCCATTATTTCAATGTGATATTCACCTGATGCTAAGCCGGTTAATGTTAATTGGTTACCATTAATTTGGTTCCAAGTGCTATTGTTTAAACGATAACGAAACTGTTTTGGTGCTCCCGGTCTAAAGTCTAAGCTTGCTAAGTCTAAAGTAATCACATCATTACCACTGGCTATTGACATGGTTTTATTGAGTAAATAAGACTGACCTGAAATAGTCGTTTTGCTAATGTAAACTTTAGGGTTAAATTGCACTTGTGGAGCTAAATCTAAAGACAAAATGCCACTGTAATGGGAAGCGTAAACAATATTTTTATGTAATATAGTACTGCCGACAAAGGAATACTGCTCGGTATTTTCTATCATACTGAGTTGATAATTTCTCGGGTTAAAGCGATATAAACCAGGCCTTCCTGCCACCCAAACTTCATCATTGACAAGTATCATATGACTAAATCGGTTACCTTGACCAAATTGAGCCAGTAATACCCCT
Source organism: Colwellia sp. 39_35_sub15_T18 (assembly GCA_002162675.1). Classification (GTDB taxonomy): domain Bacteria; phylum Pseudomonadota; class Gammaproteobacteria; order Enterobacterales; family Alteromonadaceae; genus Colwellia. Next base: position 73,498 of record MAAE01000025.1, read on the forward strand.
TGTTTATTAAAGGCATAAATACCATCACCTAACGTAGAAGCAAATATTTTATTATCTGCTTCGAGTAAAGAAATAACTTTACTTGAGCTAGGTAAAGTTAAATTTTCAATGGCTTTACTTTCGTTGATGACAATGTCGATGCCTGCTGTTGTGGCTAACCAAGTCGCGTCATTATCAAGGGGTAAAATATCAATGATCTCAGCTGAACTTAATCCATGCTCTGGTGCTATATGATCAATAAGTGATTTATTTGTTAAATCATAAATATAGACACCATTATGGTTAGTACTAAAATAAAGTAAGTTATCTTTATATTCCATTTTTAAAATAAGCTTATCATTATCAGAAAATGTTAATTTAGCAGTCTGCTGAGTTTCAGGGTTAAAACGCCATAGTCCATCAAAGGTTGCTATATATAATATGCCATTGATAGTTTCAATATTCGTGATGCTTAACCCTTGTTTGCTAAACGCTTCATTTACGTGATTATTAAAGACAGGTGAATTAAAGTTTTGTAAACCAGCACCATAACTGCCAATGATAATTTCATCATTATATAATGCTAATTCATTGGCATTAATACTGATATCAAACACTTTTGGAATATTTTTAATGGTACTCTCAGTGAGTTGGTTAATACCTTGACTACTTGCTACCCAAAGTACACCCGAACTATCATGTAGAAAACTTCTTGCCCTGACGGGGTTGGTATCACCAAATTTATGGGGGAGTTGCTCTAATGTTTTTCCAGAAAACTTGCTAACTATGCCTTGGCTACTGATGGTAAAAAAATTATTACTGCTGTATTCTTTTGTGGCGGCATAAATTTTGTGTGGTGATTCTATTGTTGTTTTATTGCCCTGATGATCAAAATGATAAATGTGTGTTTTAGCTATTGCTATAACGCCAGAAGAAAGAGCAACAGTTGCTAGAATAGGCTCTGCTAGTAGTTGCTTTAGTTTGTTCTTTGAATCCAAGTTGTTTAACTGGTACAGGCCTTTTTTACTTGCTACGTAAAGGTGCTTATTATTATGTACTAACGTACTTATTTTAATATTATCTTTAATGAGGGAGATTGTTTTGGTATCGATATGATAACGATAAAGCTTGTCAGGAGCGTTGATAAAATAGCTGCCTTGAAAGCTGACTACGTCATAATAACTTTTACGTTCTATATCGGTAAATATTTTATCTGCTTGCCCAGTTTCAGGGTTAAAACGCCATAAACCATCGGTTTCTGTGGCTAATAATAAATGTTTTCCATCAAGAGTAACATCATGCAGCCAGTTAAATGATAGTGGCCATGATTGATTGTTTGATGAAAAGCTGATGATTTGCTTACCATCAAAACGAGTGAGGCCACGCTGTCCAGCAAACCAAATAAAGCCTTTATTATCTTGTACTAGACTACTGACATTAGCCATAGTACTTATCGATGATGTGTTATTTGCTAGGGAAGAAAAGCTATTAAGAATAGAAAAGCATAAAATAAGTGGCAGCATAAACTGCCACAGTACTTTAATATCTTTATTAAATGATACTTTGAAAGTTGGTTTCGGGATGATCTCTTTGACCACAAGCGACAAAAACTTGCGGTAGTTCATCGTCTGATGAGGGCTTTTGTACCAAAAGGTAAGTAGGTTTTCGTGGATCATCTGGGTGCTCTTTTACTGCCCAAGCTTGTTTTATTTTATCAGCATATTGCTGCCCGTATTTTACTGCGAAGGCTGTAGTAAGTATTTCAACACCAAAGTCATCCATTACCATCATAGTATTGCCATGGTAGCCACTTGTACTATCAAAATCTATATCTACCGTTAAAATTTTATTTGATGGCAGTACTAAATCAGCACGTAGTTTTGCAACAACGGCTCTATCTGGATGTGATTTTAAATTGGTTCTATTAGGCTTCTCTGTTAAATCGTACACTAGTTTAATATCATCATGTAGTCTTAATTCTTCTTTTTTTGCTGCAGTCATAATCTTTCCTTTTTACCGTGTAAAGTGATTAAATATTGAAGTGCTTTTAAAACAAAGCTCTTTTAATATAGCGAATATTTTTTTTTAAACAAGCAAAAAATCAATTAATTGATAGGCTTACTTAATGTCGTTAGGTAGAATAATATTTTCATATAAAATGTGGTAACGATAAACGGATGAGTGATTTTGATTGTGTTGTTATTGGTGGGGGAATGGTTGGTGCCGCTAGTGCCTTAGCCTTGGCAGAACAAGGCTTGAAAGTTGCGGTTATTGAGAAACATCAGCCTGATACCTTTGCCAATGAACAAGCATTAGACTTGAGAGTGTCGGCTATTTCATTATCGTCTCAATATTTACTTGAACAACTTGGTGCATGGTCGCAAGTAAAAGAATGGCGTGCCTGCCCTTATAAGCGTTTAGGTGTTTGGGAGCAGGAATATGCTTATACAGAGTTTAATGCTCAAGATATAGAGCAAAAACATTTAGGGCATATTGTCGAGAATCGCCTAATACAGCTTGCTTTATGGCAACAAATTGCAGCGCATGACCGCGTAAGCCTTTTTTGTCCTGAAAGCTTAGTTAATTTAGAACAAGATAATGATAAGGTGACGTTAACGCTTTCACAACATACTATTACTGCAAAATTAGTTATTGGCGCTGACGGGGCAAATTCACAGGTACGTAAGCTAGTTAATATCGGTATTACCGCATGGGATTATCAGCAATCAGCCATGTTGATTAATGTTGAAACGACACTTGGCCAGCAAGATATTACTTGGCAGCAGTTTTTTCCTACCGGACCTGTTGCCTTTTTGCCTCTGTCCAAACCGTTATCAAAACCTTTATCAAAGCAATCGCTTGCAAGTAAACAAGATGAACATAAAAAAAATGTTGGTTATGCTTCATTAGTTTGGTATCACCAGCGTGATGAAATTAAACGTTTATCATTATTATCAAATGCCCAGTTACAACAAGAAGTCTTAGCTCACTTCCCCAAACGATTAGGGGAAATTAAAGTGATTGATAAGGCTGCTTTTCCGCTTACTCGTCGACATGCCAATAGTTATCAAAATAATAGAGTCTTGTTGCTTGGTGATGCCGCTCACACTATTAACCCGATGGCAGGTCAGGGTGTTAACTTAGGTTTTAAAGATGTTGTTGCTCTGCAAAATGTTATTGCTTCAGCAATCGCCGAGGGAAAATGTTGGCATAATATTGAGGTGTTAGCTCACTATGAAAAAATGAGACGTAAAGACAATTTATTAATGCAATCAACCATGGATGCTTTATATTTTAGCTTTAGCCACCCATCACCATTAGTAAAGTTATTACGAAATATAAGTTTGTTCGCGATTAATAAATTACCTGTTGTTAATAGTACCATCAAAAATAAAGCTTTGGCTTATGCCTGCGGTTTATAGCCTAGGCATTATAATCTATACTTTATCGCCTATGCTTTATAGCTTATGCTTTATACCTTATAGATTACGCTAGTGGTTTAGGTATAGCTAGGCTTAATGATTGAGATAATATTTTGCTTGGCTAACATCTGCTCTAGCCGCATTTATAGCACACGCCATTTGCTGCTTTGGCAAACCTGCTTCCATGAAAACTGAACCAACAGGATAGAAGTGGTGCTCTCTAAAGTAGGCTACACGCTCTAAAGGGCTGTAGATATAAACTTCTGCTAATGCTAATTCTTCAGCAATGCGAAACAAGCCTTGCATAACTATTTTATCAATGGCTGCTTGTCGATATTCCATGACTACAGCTATACGGCTAATTTGACCAGAAGACGATATACGCCCTGTTGCAATGGGCTCTTGAGAATTGTCATCACACACTAGCATATGAAATGCAGTTCGGTCATTGACATCAAATTCTATTCTTTTCGGAATACGCCTTTCACAAACAAAAACTTTTTCACGAACATTTTTTAATAGTGGTGCTGCTTGTTGCCACACCACCCTAGATACACTGTAGGACATACTCAATAACCATTCTTTTTATGATTTAACGCAACTGATATTAGCTAATTTAGTTAACATTACTTGACGTTAGTGAATGTTAACTTAGTCAAAAGGTAACACTATTAGATAAAAATTAGGTGAAACGATACTCAGAATAGTTATTGTTGTTGGGTGTGAAAATCGTAAACCTTACTTAAGCCTAGTTCATGTTTGGTTGTTTTTCAAACGATATAAACGTTTTTATTTATTATTATACTCACTGCTATGATCGACTTGAATTTGATGAGTAATGAAACAAAAAAAGAAGACCGAAGTCTTCTTTTTACCAGTAACAAGTTAGCAATTATTCGAGTTAATCTAATTCATCAATAAATGACACTGCCCGGCCAATATAACTGGCAGGTGTTAGTAAACATAATTCCGCTTTTACCGCATCAGACAGCTCAAGGTTATTGATAAACTCACGCATTGAATCACCATTAACACGCTTGCCGCGCGTTAGCTCTTTAAGTTTCTCATAAGGCTTTTCAATGCCGTAGCGGCGCATCACTGTTTGTACTGGCTCGGCTAATACTTCCCAATTGTTATCAAGCTCTTTAGCTAAATTTGCTTCGTTCACTTCTAATTTGCTAATGCCTTTAAGTGTTGCTTGGTAAGCAATTAGTGCATGACCAAAACCAACGCCTAAATTACGTAGTACTGTTGAGTCAGTTAAATCACGCTGCCAGCGAGAAATTGGCAACTTTTGAGCCAGATGGCTAAATAATGCGTTGGCAATACCCAAGTTGCCTTCTGAATTTTCAAAATCAATAGGATTAACTTTATGCGGCATCGTTGAAGAGCCAATTTCGCCAGCAATAGTTTTTTGTTTGAAGTGGCCAAGGGCAATGTAACCCCAAACATCACGATCAAAATCGATTAAAATGGTATTAAAGCGGGCAACCGCATCAAATAATTCAGCAATATAATCATGCGGCTCAATTTGTGTGGTAAAAGCATTCCAAGTTAATCCTAATGAACTCACAAACTCATCAGCAAATTGGTGCCAGTTTACTTCTGGATAAGCACTTAGGTGAGCATTGTAGTTACCTACAGCGCCGTTAATTTTACCTAATAACTCAACCTTGGCAATTTGTTGACGTTGACGTTTTAATCGTACGTAAACATTGGCCATTTCTTTACCTAAGGTGCTTGGTGAAGCGGGTTGTCCGTGGGTACGGCACATCATAGGTATAGTTTTATATTCCACAGCAAGCGCTTTAATTTGCGTTAAGATATCATCCATGGCTGGTAATAAAACTTGCTCACGACATTCTTTTAACATTAAACCGTGTGATAAATTGTTAATATCTTCTGAAGTACAAGCAAAATGGATGAACTCAGTGACCGCATTTAACTCTGCGTTATCGGCAATTTTTTCTTTTAAAAAGTATTCAATCGCTTTTACGTCGTGATTAGTCGTTGCTTCAATCTTTTTGATGCGTAGCGCATCTTGCTCATTAAATTCGCTAACAATGTTATCTAGTGCTTGATTGGCAGCATCGCTAAAAGCAGGAACTTCTTCAATTTGTTTTGTAGCACTTAACTTTTGCAGCCAACGTACTTCAACAGTAACGCGGTATTTGGTTAGGCCAAATTCACTAAAGATAGGGCGCAAGTCACTTATTTTACTACCGTATCTACCATCGACAGGTGATATGGCTGTTAACGCTGAAAGTTCCATAGTTTATTCCTAGGTTGATTATTTTTTAAAAGTAATTCTAAAAGTAATATTGTTAAATTGTGTTGATTAAATTATGTTAGCTAAATTGTATTTAAGAGCTGTTTTGCGGTGTTTACTAATTTAGCTCTGCTAAATAAAACCGTTCTACGTTTACCGCCAACTTGGCGCCATAAAACGGCAGCTCTAATCCCCGCAAGTAGTAAGGCTCTTATTTTATGTTGATTTATCGTTTGTTTTAAAATACTTGGTTCGCCAGTTACTTGAATACGTGCACCAAGAGGGCTAATGATGTCACTATATATACTAGCAAAACTTGATACCAATGTTTCACTGGCGATTGAGTAATGCTCAAGCTGCCTTTTACTGGCTTCAATGCGTTCACCAAGCTGGGTAAGTTGCTTAGGCTGTTTAATTAATCTTCGCTCTAAATTGATCAAGCTAATAAGGTAGCGAGTAAATTCAGGGTCTTTAACTTTATTTTTCTTGGACGAATTATCACCTAAATGATCAATGAGTAATTGCAGGCCCCGTTTTATATTGACTAATTGACCACCATAAACGGCTAAAGTATTTTCTGGTGATGTTTCGATTATGCTCTGCAATAGCACTTCTAGATCGTGATTTTCTTGTTCTGCAAGAGAAAGCCCATGGCGAGAAATTTGTTGGACAAGATATGCTACTTGGCATATAGCGGCAAAAGTTATAGTTTGATCTTTCATTTATGCTCTAAACTGTTTTGTTGATTGTATAAGTTGCGATTGTTTTTTAACGGACAAGGGTATTTATAATACCACCGCCTAAGCAAACATCATCTTGATAAAAAACGACTGATTGCCCGGGTGTTACAGAGCTTTGTGGTTCATCAAAATCTATTTGGTATTCGTTTATACTTGCTTGTGTATCTATTGGTGAAACAGTACAAGCGACATCTTGTTGTCGATAACGGGTTTTTACTGTGCACCTAATTGGCGTTGATAATTCTTGGCGATCAACCCAGTGCAACTGGTTAGCAATCAGACCTTTTGAAAACAGGCGAGGGTGGTTATGCCCTTGACCGACAATGAGTACATTGCGCAATAAATCTTTTTCAACGACATACCATGGCTCTTCGCCAGCAGCAGCTAAACCACCTATACGTAAGCCTTTTCGCTGACCTAAGGTGTGATACATTAATCCGTCATGATGACCCACTTTTACACCCTCAGCAGATTCTATAATGCCGGGTTGTGCGGGTAAATACTGGCCTAAAAAATCTTTAAATTTACGCTCTCCAATAAAGCATATACCTGTGCTGTCTTTTTTATTATGAGTAACTAAACCTGCTTGTTCAGCAATAGCACGTACTTCAGGTTTTTCAATATGGCCAACAGGAAATAAAGTATGAGCAAGCTGTTTTTCATCTAGCGTATAGAGAAAATAACTTTGATCTTTATTGTTATCTAAACCACGGATCATTTTCCAATGACCGTCTCTACTTTCTTTTTGTACATAATGGCCTGTGGCAATGTAATCTGCGCCGAGATCTTCACAGGCAAACTCTAAAAAGGCTTTAAATTTAATCTCTTTGTTACACATGATGTCTGGGTTTGGTGTACGACCCGCTTTATATTCTGCTAAGAAGTACTCAAAAACATTATCCCAGTATTCAGTCGCGAAATTAATGGTATGCAATTTTATTGATAATTTGTCACAAATCGCTTGAGCATCTTTTAAGTCGGTGGCAGCAGCGCAATATTCATCGGTGTCATCTTCTTCCCAGTTTTTCATAAACAAACCTTCCACTTGGTAGCCTTGCTCTTTTAGTAAGTAAGCAGATACCGAGGAGTCGACACCACCTGACATGCCAACGATGACCTTCTTTTCTTGCGGAGAAGGGTCTTGTGGTAAAAAATGCGGTAAGGATTTTGATTGTGAATTTGAAGATGAGAGAGACATTTTAGTTATTGTGCTAATTAACAAGGCGCAAAATTATACCATGCGCATTAGTTTGGTGAAATAGTGAGAAGAGATTAGTTATTTAATTATCTTATAACAACCGTTGTCAATATTATCGATAGTCCATTGTCCTATGGCGTAGCGAATTAATCTCAAGGTTGGAAAGCCAATATTAGCCGTCATTCTACGTACCTGCCTATTTCGACCTTCAGTAATAATGATTTCAAGCCAAGTCGTGGGAATGCTAGCGCGCTCTCTAATAGAAGGCACTCTAGGCCAAACATTTGGCGTTGTTATGATGCGGGTTTTAGCGGGTAGCGTCATACCATCTTTAAGCATAACGCCTTGCCTAAGCTTATCTAAATCATTTTTCTGTGGCCTACCTTCCACTTGAACCCAATAAGTTTTTGCGGTTTTCTTTTTTGGATGGGCAATCTTATGTTGTAATTGACCGTCGTTAGTTAACAGTAGTAAACCTTCACTGTCTCTATCTAATCTACCTGCAGCGTAGATGCCCTCTATCTGAATAAAGTCTTTTAATGTTTGACGGTTCTCTTGGTCAGTAAATTGGCATAAAACATCAAAAGGCTTATTGAAAAGCACTAATTTGCGATCTTCTATCGCTGGTCGTACCTTGGTACTCGTTCTTGTGCTACGTCTTATGCTACCGTTGTTATTGTTCATTACTGCCTTGGGTTTTTGTGGTAAAAGCAATTAGTGCTTATACATAGCTATTTAACTATGCTATGAATTATTATAATATATCGCGCGATAAAATGAATGTTAAATAATAACGGTTAACCAATGATTCGTTAATCGACTTAAGCGAGTTAAATTTTTCAGCTAACAATTTACGCTAATCAAAAAAGTAGGAAGCTCATGAGCACAGACACCTCTAAAATAATTTATACCATTACCGATGAAGCACCGGCCTTAGCAACGTATTCCTTATTACCTATTATTCAAGCCTATACAGCATCTTCTGGTATTAATGTTGAAACCCGTGATATTTCATTAGCAGGCCGTATTTTAGCAAATTTCCCTAAGTACTTAACGAAAGAACAACGCATTGATGATGCGCTAGCAGAATTAGGTGAAATGGTTACCAGCCCTGGTGCTAACATTATCAAACTACCTAACATTAGTGCTTCGGTACCTCAGCTACAGGCTGTTATCAAAGAATTGCAAAGCAAAGGATACGATTTACCTAACTATCCCGAAGAACCACACAATGATGCTGAAAAATCAATTAAATACACTTACGATAAAATTAAAGGCAGCGCGGTAAACCCAGTTTTACGCGAAGGTAATTCAGACCGACGTGCGCCCGCTTCTGTTAAGCAATATGCCCGTAAAAACCCGCATTCAATGGGCATTTGGTCAAGTGAGTCTACATCGCACATTGCCAGTATGTCAGGTGATGATTTTTATCAGTCTGAGCAATCAACAACGGTTAACTATGCTACTAAGGTAAAAATTGAGTTTGTTGCTCAAGATGGTAGCGTTAAAGTGTTAAAAGAAAATTTAGCCTTGTTAACGGGTGAAGTGATTGACTCATCAGTATTACGTAAATCAGCTTTAATTGAGTTTTATCAGCAATCCATTGAAGATGCTAAAAAAGAAAAGGTATTATTATCTTTGCATTTAAAAGCCACCATGATGAAGGTGTCAGACCCGGTTATTTTTGGTTATGCGGTTAAAGTTTTTTACGCAGATGTATTTGAAAAACACAATGAAATTTTCGATCAGCTTGGTGTTGATGCGAACAACGGTATTGGTGATGTTTATAGTAAAATCTCTCGCTTGCCTAGTGATAAAAAAGCAGAAATTGAAGCCGATTTAGCCGCAGTTTTTGTCAATCGTCCTGAGCTTGCCATGGTTGACTCTGATAAGGGGATAACCAATCTACATGTGCCAAGTGATGTAATTGTTGATGCTTCAATGCCAGCAATGCTTCGTTCTTCTGGTAAAATGTGGGGAGTAGATGGGACATTAAAAGACACTAAAGCGATGATCCCTGACAGATGTTATGCGGGTATTTACCAAGCAGTTATTGATTTTTGTAAAGAGCACGGTGCTTTTGACCCGACAACAATGGGCACAGTGCCTAATGTTGGCTTGATGGCGCAAAAAGCAGAAGAATATGGCTCGCATGACAAAACATTTGTTATGGAAGACACTGGTAGCGTTCGTGTTGTTGATGCTCTGGGCGCCACGTTGCTTGAGCACAATGTTGAAGCAGGTGACTTGTGGCGTATGTGTCAAGCGAAAGACTTACCTATTCAAGATTGGGTGAAATTAGCGGTAACTCGCGCTCGCGCTTCTGGCATGCCAACGGTTTTTTGGTTAGATGAAAAACGCGCTCACGACAGAGAAATAATCAAGAAGGTTACTGCTTATTTAGCGAGCTATGATACCGATGGTTTAGATATTCAGATCTTAGAACCTGTTGAAGCATGTAAATTTTCATTAGCGCGAATTGCTAAAGGTGAAGACACTATTTCTGTTACCGGCAATGTATTGCGCGATTACTTAACTGATTTATTCCCTATTTTAGAGTTAGGCACTAGTGCTAAAATGCTTTCAATTGTGCCGTTAATGAATGGTGGTGGTTTATTTGAAACGGGTGCGGGCGGTTCTGCGCCTAAGCACGTGCAACAGTTTGAAAAAGAAAACCACTTACGCTGGGATTCACTAGGTGAATTTTTAGCGTTAGCAGCTTCTCTAGAGCACTTAAGTGTGACTACGGGTAATGCTAAAGCGCAAGTATTAGCTGATAGCTTAGATAAAGCGACAGGTGAGTTTTTAGATAGCAATAAATCACCATCACGTAAAGTAGGTGAGCTAGACAACCGTGGTAGTCACTTCTATTTAGCTATGTATTGGGCTAAAGCGCTAGCTGAGCAATCTATTGACAGTGAGCTTAAAACTGCTTTTACTGGCATTGCGCAAGCGTTAGCTAAGCAAGAAACAAAAATTGTTACTGAGTTAAATGATGCTCAAGGTGACGCTGTAAATATTGAAGGTTACTATTTTGCTGACACTGGGTTAGCAGAAAAAGCGATGCGACCTAGTAAAACCTTAAATACAATTTTATCTGCTTTATTATAAATTTTTTAAATTAAAATAAGTAAAATGCGTTAAAGGGCTAAGTTACAACGCTTAGCTCTTCTTTTAATGTGCTTTTGGGTATTATTTATTCAGGTATTATTTAATAAGTTTATTTTCATTATCACCAATAAATGATTAGTGTAATTACTCTTTTTAATCTACCTTAGCCAAAAAAAGCTATATCTATTATTAGATTAAGTAAAATAAATCAATCTTTACTTTAATATCCATTGATTTATCGTATTGTTTCTTTTATAAAAATCATAAGCATTGTTCGATGCTTAGACTTCCAATTAGGAGTGCACTTTATGACAAGTAAAATCTCAATCCCCAGTTCAGGTGGAAAAATCACAGTTTCAAATGGAAAGTTATTAGTTCCTAATAACCCTATCATTCCCTTTATTGAAGGTGATGGTATTGGTATTGATGTGACTCCTCCTATGATCAAAGTAGTCAATGCCGCCGTTGAGAAAGCATATCAAGGCGTTAAAGAGATTGTCTGGATGGAAGTGTACGCAGGGGAAAAAGCAACACAAGTATATGACTCTGAAACTTGGCTACCTGATGAAACTTTAGCTATGTTTAAAGAATATAAGGTTGGTATCAAAGGACCATTAACAACACCGGTCGGTGGTGGTATGCGCTCCTTAAATGTGGCACTAAGACAAATACTCGATTTATATGTATGTCAGCGTCCAGTACAATGGTTTACTGGCGTGCCTAGCCCAGTTAAAAAACCTTGTGAAGTTGACATGGTTATTTTTCGAGAAAATACTGAAGATATTTATGCAGGTATTGAATATAAAGCGGGTAGCGATGACGCTAAAAAACTCATTTCATTTTTATCAGAAGAAATGGGCGTGACTAAAATACGCTTTACTGAAGATTGTGGTATAGGGATTAAACCCGTATCAAAAGAAGGCACACAACGTTTAGTTCGACAAGCCATACAATATGCTGTTGATCATAATAGAGACTCTGTGACGTTAGTACACAAAGGTAATATTATGAAGTTTACTGAAGGTGCCTTTAAAGATTGGGGTTATGAGTTAGCGTGTGAAGAATTTGGCGCTCAACTACTTGATGGTGGTCCTTGGTGTAGTTTTAAAAACCCAAAAACAGGCAAAGAAATCATCATTAAAGATGTTATTGCTGATGCGATGTTGCAGCAAATATTACTGCGTCCAGCTGAATACAGTGTTATTGCCACGTTGAACCTAAATGGTGATTACTTATCTGATGCTTTAGCCGCGCAAGTGGGCGGTATCGGTATTGCGCCAGGTGCTAATTTAAATGATGATGTTGCTATTTTTGAAGCTACTCATGGTACAGCACCTAAGTATGCAGGTAAAAACAAAGTAAACCCAGGCTCTGTTATTTTATCCGCAGAGATGATGCTAAGACATATGGGCTGGACTGAGGCAGCTGATTTGCTTTTAAAAGGTATGTCGGGAGCCATTGGTGCTAAAACAGTCACCTATGATTTCGAGCGTTTGATGGATGATGCAACGTTAGTGACTTGTTCGCAATTTGGCGACTGTATTATTGAGCACATGTAGTTGTTAAAATATAAGTACTGAAGTGAATAAAAAATAGAAATAAAAAGTACAAATAAAAAAACACAGCAAATAATGCTGTGTTTTTTTATGTCTAACTGCTCGTTTGTTTTAATATTTTAAAGCAAGGTTAGACATATAAACATTGATAAGCTTTATATTGATGCTTATAAATGAAACAGTGAAAACTATTATAAAGTGGTTAATCTATTTCAGAGTCTGATGGCTTTATACTTGCCGCATGGTGACCTTTAGGTCCATCATTTAACTCATAATTGACATCTTGCCCGGCTTTTAGGGTTCGATAACCATCCATTTCAATGGTTGAGTAGTGAGCAAATATATCTTCACCACCACTATCTGGACGAATAAAACCAAAACCCTTTGCATTATTAAACCATTTAACTGTACCGTGAGCCATACATCTACTTCCTTCTATATCCTTTAGTATTATAGCTGTGACTAGCTTATTTTATTTTGTTAATTTTAGTATTAGTAAAATAAATATATAATAGCTATTCACAATCAACTACGCGGCTAAAAAATAGCCACTTATTGAATCGTAGATAAAATAATAAATTAGTCAAGTGATATTAGCGGAAATTTATCATTTTTTTAAGATTTATTGATAAAAAAGTTACAGCAAAAATTAACGGTAGAGACTAAGATAAATATATGAGCAACTGGAAAGAGTTAATTGACAGTCAAGAGCTTGTCGAAGAAGATGTTAAAGAAAAAGTAGAAAAACCGCCTAAATATCATGTTTTTTTACTGAATGATGATTATACGCCAATGGACTTTGTTGTTGAGGTACTATGTCGTTTTTTTAATAAAACCTCTGAACAAGCTACCGACATTATGTTAACAATACACTATGAAGGCAAAGCGCTTTGTGGCACATTTACTGCGGACGTAGCAGAAACAAAAGTTGATCACGTGCTTCGATTTGCTTTAGATAATGAACATCCATTAAAATGTGTATTAGAGAAAGATTAATAGATGTTAGATTTTAAAATAAAGAAAAGTTCGCAAGGATTTAATTTGGAGTACCTATGCTTAACAAAGATTTAGAAATTTCGCTAAACTTAGCCTTTCGACAAGCAAAAGAGTCTCGTCATGAATTTATGACCGTAGAACATTTGCTTTTAGCCCTTTTAGACAACCCCTCAGCAATCGAAGCATTAGGTGCCTGTGGTGCAGATCTCGCCAAACTCAAAAAAAGTTTATTAGATTTCATTCAAGAAACTACGCCAGTCATTCCTGTGGATGAAGGTGAGCGAGAAACTCAGCCAACGTTAGGCTTTCAACGAGTACTACAACGGGCTGTATTTCATGTGCAATCTTCAGGTAAAAGTGAAGTTAACGGCTCTAATGTATTAGTCGCTATTTATAGTGAGCAAGAATCGCAAGCCGCTTATATATTGAAAAAAGCGGATATAACTCGTCTTGATATCGTTAATTATATTTCTCATGGTATCGCTAAAATAGATTCACCGAATGACGGTTCAGCAATTGAAGAAGGTGAGCGAGTTACAGAAGAAGAACCACGCACTATTGACAACTTCTCAGTAAACCTTAACGAAGAAGCGATTAAAGGTAATATTGATCCCTTAATAGGTCGAGACTCCGAATTAGAAAGAACTTTACAAGTATTAAGCCGTCGCCGTAAAAATAATCCTTTATTTGTTGGCGAAGCAGGCGTTGGTAAAACGGCCATTGCTGAAGGTTTAGCTAATCTTATCGTAAATAAGGAAGTGCCTGAGTTTTTAAGTGATGCGACTATTTATGCTTTAGACATGGGCGCTTTACTGGCCGGAACAAAATACCGAGGTGATTTTGAAAAGCGCTTTAAAGGCTTGTTGAAAGAACTTGAAGAAGACGCTAATGCAATATTATTCATTGATGAAATTCATACTATTATTGGCGCTGGTGCGGCTTCTGGCGGTATGCTAGATGCTTCTAACTTAATTAAACCACTATTGTCAGCTGGAAAGCTCCGTTGTCTGGGTTCTACCACCTATCAAGAATATCAAAGTATCTTCGAAAAAGATCGGGCGCTAGCAAGGCGTTTTCAAAAAATAGATATTGTTGAGCCTAGCGTGGAAGATACCACTAAAATTTTGCAAGGCTTAAAAGAAAAATATGAGTCTCATCATGGTATTCGATACACCAATGCAGCATTAAGAGCTGCGGCACAACTGTCGGCAAAATACATTAATGAAAGGTTTTTGCCTGATAAAGCTATTGACGTTATTGACGAGGCAGGAGCGAAACAACAATTAGTGGTTGCTTCTAAACGCAAAAAAACAATCAATAATACCGATATTGAGTCTATTGTCGCAAAAATGGCTCGCATCCCCGAAAAATCAGTGTCACTGACAGAAAAGGATAGCCTGAAAAATCTTGATCGTAACTTGAAATTAGTCGTTTTTGGTCAAGATACAGCGATTGAAGAATTAACGTCAGTGATCCGTTTATCGCGAGCTGGCTTAGGCAGTGATGAAAAACCCGTTGGCTCATTCTTATTTGCAGGCCCAACAGGGGTAGGTAAAACTGAAATCACCCAACAACTGGCTAAAATTTTAGGTGTTGAACTCTTACGTTATGACATGTCAGAGTATATGGAAAAACATGCAGTAAGCCGTTTGATTGGCGCACCTCCTGGGTATGTTGGTTATGAGCAAGGTGGTTTACTAACCGACGCGGTATTAAAGCATCCTCACTCTGTGGTATTGCTCGATGAAATAGAAAAAGCTCATGAAGATGTTTACAATATTTTGTTACAAGTTATGGATCATGGCACGTTAACTGATAATAACGGTCGTAAGGCTGATTTTAGAAATATTATTCTAGTGCTAACGACTAATGCTGGCGTACAAGAAACCGTGCGTCAATCTATTGGTTTTAAACAACAAGATCATAGCCTAGATGCCCTAACGGAGATTAATAAAGTATTTTCTCCAGAATTTAGAAATCGCTTAGATAATATTGTCTGGTTTAATCATCTTGATAATGAAGTGATTCAGCAAGTTGTTGATAAATTTATTGTTGAACTACAAGTTAAACTTGACGAAAAAGGTGTCTCGCTAGAATTAACAAGAGAAGCTAAAAAATGGCTTGCAGAGCACGGTTATGACAAAGCGATGGGAGCGCGGCCAATGTCTCGATTAATCCAAGAAAAATTGAAAAAAGAGCTCGCCAATTCATTACTCTTTGGTGAGTTAGTCAACGGTGGTGTTGCAAAAGTTGGTGTGAAAAAAGATCAATTAGTGATTAGTTATGAAAATAAAAAAGAACTTATGACAGAGAAGTAATAAATTCACTTGGCTTACTTAGAAAGTGCTAGAAAGTGCTAGAAAGTGATTATTAAAAAAGGTCTTAGCTTTAGTTGAAGCTAAGACCTTTTTTGTATTCATAGATTAATAATAAATTAACTGCAAAGCTACGAATACCGCAATGCTGATTATTACCACCAATAGCGTACTTTTAAGTTTAAGGCTTAAAGCAATAGTTATTAAACCCGCTATCAGAAATGGACTGTCCAAAAAAGATTTTTCAATGTGTTGGTAACTTAAAAAAACAATGGGCACCCACATTGCTGTCAATACTGAAGGTGCTGTATAAGCTAAAGCTCTTTTCGTTTTTACGCCAAGGGTAAAAGGTAGTTTTTTAGCGAAAAACAGATAGCGACAAGTGAATGTTATGCATGTCATACCTAGTAATGCCAGCCAATAATTATTCATGCTCTTCATCCTTACTTGCAGTAAAAAAGCCAGTTGCCATGCCAATGAAAGTGGCAATAATTAATGCATGCTCATTATTCATAAGTGAAAGAATCAACACACTGATACCACTTGCTAGCACAGACATTAAGACTGAAAAACTATTAATAGAGGGAATAACAATGGCGATAAAAGTGGCGGCGATGGCAAATTCAAGCCCTAAGCTTTCAATGTTTGGAATGAATTGCCCAGCAGTGATGCCAATAAAGGTAGCGGCATTCCATACTAAATAAAAGACAATACCAGCACTGATCGCATATAAATGACTAAACGATTTGTATTTTTCGAGATAAGCACAGGTAACAGCAAACATTTCATCTGTTAAGAAAAAGGCCGTGCAACAGCGAGTGGTGAATGAACTCTGTCGAACATGCTCCCTAAATACGGCTGAGTAAAGTAAATGTCTCGAGCTAATAACAAAGGTAGAAGAAAATATTGATGATAGAGCGCCTGCTCCCCCCATAAGTGTTAAGCTTGCAAGTTGTGCTGCACCTGCAAATACGAGTAAAGACATAAGCTGAGCTTGAATGGGTGATAAACCTATTTTTATAGCAAGCGAGCCACATAAAATTCCCCATGGGATGACAGCGATTGCTAATGGTAATATATCAGCAGTCGCTTGATAGATGAGTTGTTGCTTATTACCATGATGAGTTGTATTTTTAGAAGTATCTAGACTGCCTAACATAATTTCATTCCCCGTTAATTTGTTAGTAGTTTATGATTTTGTCAGGTGTTTTTCTTGTACATAATTGCTTGTTTTTGAAAGCGGCTGGGGGTTGTTCCCAGTGCTCTTTTAAAGTGATGAGTAAAGTGACTCTGATCGTGAAAGCCACAATCAATAGCAACTTGGCTTGGCTTAATCGCTAATTTTAAAAGTGTTTTAGCTTTTTTTAATCTAGCCTGTATTTGATAACCGTGCGGTGTTAAATCGAAATGCCTTTTAAATTGTCTAATAAAGTGAAATTGGCTTAACCCCGCTATTGTTGCTAACTGCGCTAATGAAATATCTTCTTCGGGGTAGCTGTCTAAAAATTCTTTAGCTAACAATAGTTTATGTTTGCTTCCTGAAATATCTTTTGGAATGTTAGCGGTACTAGAATGACGCAAAGTCAAATTAATCAAAGTAGCATAAAATAAAGTTTCCATTAAAAGCTTGGAACTATTAACTTCTATTTGAGCAAATATTAACCTGAGCTGCTGCGCTAGTTGCGGGTCTTCTATAACCGATGAACGGAAATAGGGAGTGATGTCTTTTCCGTTATATAAATCAGTACTTATTTGATTGAAATGCTCAGGCGTGGGATACATAGCTCTATATCCCCAACCGTCAGGTGTAGCTGATTCACCAGTGTGAACATCGTCAGCATTAACCAAAATGATACTGTTTTTACCTGCGATATGGGAGTCACCGCTTCGATAAAATCGTTGCGCTCCATATTCAATAACGCCAATGGTGTAGCCTTCGTGCACATGCTTAGAGAAGGTTTGTTTTGTATAGTTTGCATTAACAACTTCAATGCCATTGAAGGCATTCGCTATTTCAAAATTAGCCTTTTCTTCTTGTTTCATATTTTAATATCTATTGGATTAATGTATTTGGCAGTTTTTGTATAAAATTGCTCATTTCACCCGAGCTGATTGGATATTTTCTATATTTATAACATAAAAATGAAAGCTAGTACTGAGAAAGGTAATTATGCTGGGTAGTATATCAATTGATTTTCGTTAAATTCGTTGAGGTTATTGTTTAAAAATCACTTAACTGATATTTTTAACTTAAGTTAAAACGAACAGATTCAAACATATAAGGCAATAGTTCATGAAATTGAAAGTGCAATTTATTAATGCTTTTACGAATACTTTATTTAAAGGCAACTCTGCTGCGGTCATTATTATTGACGACTGGCTCAGTGATGATGTTATGCAATTAATCGCAACTGAAAATAATTTGTCAGAGACGGCTTTTGTCAAGCCGATTGGCAAACAAAAGTATGAAATTAGATGGTTTTCACCGATAACAGAAATTGATTTTTGTGGTCATGCAACACTTGCCGCGTCGTATGTGATCTTTGCTAACAATAAATCAACAACGATGATAACTTTTTCAACGAAAGCGGTAGGCGAGCTATCAGTGATTGAGGAAGAGAATGGCTATATTCAAATGAGCTTTCCAAAGCGCTTGCCTAATAAGCTAGCAATAATACCTGAAGTACTTAAAAATGGTTTATCAATAGAGCCAGTAGAGGTTCTATTAAGTGAGCAAGCTTACTTTGTTGTTTATAACTCAGAGTGTGATGTAAAAAATGTTATTCAAAATAATGAATTATTAAAACAGCTTGCCCCTTATGATGTCGTTGTTACTGCTCAATCTGAACAGTATGATTTTATCTCTCGATACTTTTGGCCTGCGAATGGTGGCGACGAAGATCCAGTAACGGGCTCTATTCATGCTGGGTTAGCGCCATATTGGGCTAATAAGTTAAATAAAACCGAACTCCTCGCTTTTCAAGCTTCTAAGCGGGGTGGCAAGCTAAAATGCAAAGTTGAGAATGAAAGAGTGATTATTTCAGGTGCAGCTGTTCAGTATTTGGAAGGTATAGTAACAGTTTAGAGCTACTGATATCACTGATAAAGAACACAATCCATCACTCTACCAACTAACACTTGGGGAATAGACTTTTTTAAGGCAAAAAAAAACTGCAATAAGTAGGTTTCAAATCTTACCTAAGTAATGTGGCTCCCAGCTTTTTATAAGAAAATGGGCTCGAACCAGTGACACATGCATTTACTTAAGGTAAGTAGTTAAAGAGTACAGTCCATCGCTCTACCAACTGACAATTGGGAATAAGTATTTTTAGACAATAAAAAAGGCCATGATTTCTCGTAGCCTTTTTTATTTTATGTGGCTCCCAGCTTTTTGTAACCAGTCATTAAGAATGAGAAATACCGAGATAATCTAAAAATTGGCGGAAATTTGTGGGAAGGCTTTATTTAAAGGGTTTTAAAGATAAATTTAGGAAGGTTTTAAAAATTGTTTTAAAATGAGAAATTAAAGACGATTTAAAGGGCTAGGGGTTTAAATCGCTTAAAATGGGAAACTTAGCAATAAGCTTTTCCTAATTCTACCCAGTTACCTGACTTTACTTTTACCACGTCAATAATCTGAACAGTTTTATTTTTAGCTATACCATGCTCACGAAGTACCTCGCACACATACATAGCATAGCCTTTTTGGTTAGTTCCATTATCAATCACACCAACTTTGAATAACTTCCCAGTAGCCCATAATGCATCTAATGCTTTTGCTTCACTGCTGCTTTTAAAGTGTTGTTTAACAGCTTTATATGCGCCTACTGTCGTGTCTATCTTGTCACCACAGCCAGCGAGTGCTAGAACTAAAATTAAGTAAATTACTTTCTTGTACATAAACATATCCTTGTTATTAGTATAAATCTTTACCAATCCAAACAACTTTACCAATGATGGCTAGTTGCTCTAGTTCGTTTTCTTTTACTATTTGCTCGTCATACTCTTTGTTATCGCTGATTAAGCATACAGAGCCGTCAAAGCGTTTTTGTAGGCGTTTGGCGTAGAGTTCTTGGCCAAAACGTAGTACGTAGATAGAACCGTCTTTTAATTGAGTGTCAGATAAGTCTACTAATATGCTGTTGCCGTTATGGATGGTTGGCTCCATCGAGTCGCCGTGAGCGAATACAACGGCTAGGTCTTTAGCGTTAAGTTTTCTAAACCTTAGCCACTTGCTACGAAAAGCTAGCTGACGCTTAATTTCTGCATCACCATTCAATGCGCCATGGCCTGTGCTTACAGATACATGATAGCCAGGTATAAGCACATACTCTTCATTAAATTCAGCTACGTCAACGATGGCACAGCCGTAAGAATTATCAGATTTATCAGCAGGACTAACATCTCCAGACACACCTTTAATAAGCCAATTGAAGTTTACTTTAGCCTCCATAGCTATTTTCTCAACAACACTTAGTTTTGGATCTTCACCTTTTAGAATTCTGCGTAAAGTACCTTCAGATACATCAATTCTTGACGCAAAAGCTCGTATGCTGTCAGGTTTTATTGCCTGTTCTACTCTACTCGCTAGAGATCCGTTTCTATTATTAAGTAAGGGATCACAGATCCCTTTCTTATCATCCCGATCCGTTGTATTACTTTTTTCTTTTAAATCAGTCATTTGTTTGTTTTCTTATTCGTGGTGCGTAAAAAACGAAACGGATCGCGTAATATATATTGCAATGCGCAAGAAACGGATCTAATATGTTCCATAAGTTACGCAATGCGTAATTTATTAAATGCGACAAAACTTACGCATTGCGAACATTTAAGATAATAACATGAGTTTATATTTATGCAGATAGAAAAAGCAAATCATATACATGCAGCACTCCTTGCTCAGGGCATGAGTTGCAGGTCTTGGGCTATTTCTAATGGTTATAAGCCAAGAACTGTACAGAAGTATGTGCAGTGGTTTGCCCCTGAAACAGGGCGAAAGCCAAAGCGTAAGTTAGCTATAGAAATATTAACAAAGCTATCAGAAACAATTGGTTTTGATTTAATAGGAGTAAAACATGGCTAAGGATTGGTTCACAGCATTAGAAATTTCTGACTTACCAGGGACACCAAATAACGCTAGAAATATTCGCTTGAAAGCAGCGAAAGAAAGTTGGCAAAAAAGGAAGTGTTCTGTTGGTAAAGGTCATGAATACCACATCAATTCTTTACCACAAGCTACGCAGCAATTTTTAGCCAAGCAAGCGGCTCAAACGTTAGTTGAAACTAATACCGCACCAGTATTATCAGCGCGACAGCTGGCGGCAGAGTTAACACGTCAAGCTGTTGTTGATAAAGAGCAAAAACAAGCGGTAAAAGTGCAGGGTGCTATAGATTTTAATTGTTTACCTAAAAAGTCACAAACAAGAGCTGAAGCTAAGCTACTGATCATGAAAGCTTATGAGGTTTATATCGTGCCACACAAATCTGTTGGTAAAGAAGTTGATGGCTTACACCAGTTTTTAACTGAATATAAAGCTCGTTCGCTTGAATTGCCGCAGTGGATTTATAGCGCGGTTAAAACTATTTCAAAGAACTTTAAGTACCGTTGGAAAAATCATCTTGATAACGGAGGCTTGTCTGCCTTAGCAGGAAACTACACGAGCACTCGTGGTAAATCAGTTATTAACCAACAAGACGAAGTTGAGCAATTTTTAATGGGTTTTTTATGCAAAATGCCTCATCTAGCTAGTAAGCCTAAAGCCATTCACCAGTCGTTAGTAGTAATGCAGCAAACCGATTATCCGTACTGGGAAATTCCTTCAATAAGCAGCGTGCAACGTTGGGTAAATAGTTGGGTAAGAAAGCATAGCGCTGAATTTGCCTTCGTCACTAACCCTGATGCTTATAACAGTAGTCATAGACCTTTATATGGTACTGCTTATATGCACCAACGCCTTGCAGCACCCAATGATATTTGGGAGTTCGATTCAACCCCTGCCGATGTCATGCTTAAAGATGGCCGTCATAGCATTATTGCCGTTATTGATGTTTTTACTCGTCGCGTTAAATTATGGGTAGCGAAAACATCAAACAGCGAGGGTATTTGTTTACTACTGCGCAAAACCATACTTGATTGGGGCATGCTCAATGAAGATGGCTTAGCGGTTACTGATAATGGTAGTGATTATGTTAGTAAGCGTGTTGGTGCTTTGTTTGACATGCTTGAAAATAATCAGCACAGAACTAAAGCCTATTCAGGTTGGGAAAAGCCCTTTGTTGAACGTTTTTTCAGAACGTTAAGCCACTCTATTGTTGAAAAACTACCTAGTTATATTGGTCACAATGTTTCAGACAGAAAACAAATTGAAGCAGCAAAAAGCTTTGCTGAGCGTATTAGTAAAAAAGAAACTCGTGATGATAAAAAAGTTGAGGAGTTAAAGCTTACCAGTACTGAACTACAGCAATTCTTTGATGAATGGATGGAGTATAACTATCACCACAGCGTACATAGCGAGTTAGGTGATACGCCTTTTAATATCTATCAGCAATCTGCATATCAACCACGCATGATAACTAACCCAGATGCACTCAACTTACTGCTTAACTTTATTGGTGAAGCAACGGTTATACGCGGCATTGTTAAAGCCGGTAGCGTGAAATATACCGCCCCTGAATTGATGGAAGCCGTATGGGATCGCAAAAAAGTACGAGTATTTATTGATCCAAGTGATGTTGGCCGCGCGGTTTTATATCCACTTGATGCTATTGGTGAAGATACCAGTTGGATAGAGGCCGTTAACCAAGAGCTAATTGGCAACGAGATCAGTCCACAAGCCTTTGCTGAACGTCGTAAAGCTGAACGTAAAGTACTGAGTAAATTTCGAAAATCCGCAAAAGAATATGCTGAAATATTTGGTATTGATGATATTCACGCCAAAGAATTGGCCTACCACAAAGCCCAGAACAGCAGCTTAGCGGCATTTCCTAAACCTAGTTTACCTAATGAAAATGGCATGTTGTCAGCACTTGATGATTACAAACCTATTTCAGCCATAGGCGATGACAATGATAAACCTAATTATAGCGAAGCTGAGCTTACTGCTATTGCTGCAAGACGTGAACAGCGTAGCCGACAGCAAGCAATGACGGCTGAAAATAACGCCAAATTGACTCGCTCAGAATTAGAAATTGCCTGGGAACATGCCCGTAAATCAGTGCATACAGCATTAACGGAAAAAGAAAATAAATGGTTTAAAGATTATTTGCGTAGCCATGTCATGGCAGCGAGAAGAATTAACAAATTTTTAGAAGAAGCACGCCACCAAACAGACTCGAACCTAACTGGTGACGCGCTTTAACTAGAGTAAACGCCCGAAAGGGCAATCACACTAAGGATAATACCTATGAAATTGAAAACTGTCGAAGTAAAAAACGTTTTACGCTGTGAAGAGTTGTTTGACAACTTAAATAGCCGTAGTGCAATTGTTGAAGGCATAGGCCTTGTACATGGTCCGAGTGGCTTTGGTAAAACAACCACCATGACCTGGTTATTCAACCAAGATCATGTAGATGCTATCTATGTTCGCTGCCGTGCGACTGATACCCCGTCATCATTATTAACCAAAATTGCCTTTGAAATGGGGCTTGAGCCTAAATACCCGTTAGGCCGTATGGTTGACGATATTGTTGAACGTATGCGTTACAAAGAATTGTCATTGTTTATTGATGAAGTTGATTACGTGATTGGCTCTACTCGTATTATGGAGTCACTACGCGATATTTACGACTTAACCCAACAGCCAGTACTACTTATAGGTATGGATCAAATTGCACGCCGCATAAGCCATCGTAAACAACTATTTAATCGTATTAGTGAATGGATTGAATTTAAACCGGCTGATTTGGAAGACGTTGCACTATTTGCCGATGAGCTGTTAGAAAATGAAATTCGCTTATCAGAAGACTTACTTGACGCTATACAGAGTAAAGCTAATGGTGAAGTTCGCCGTATTTTATCTGCTTTAGAGAAAATAGAGCGTAAAGCCATTGCTGCAGACCGAGACAAAATTTCATTAGATGATGTAGATATTCGTGAAATATTCCTTGATAGCCGCCGCCGCTAAACTCCACTAAAACAAGTATTAAAAGAAGTAATTAAAAGTGAAAACAAACAATAAAAATCAAGTATGTCAAAGGATTTGGCAGTACATGCTTGCAAAGGATTGTTTAGTTAGCAGCCTTGAAGTTGCTAAAGAGCTAAAAATATCAGTTAACCATTGTCGCAATGTACTAAATGGTTTTGTTCAACAAAAATGTGCAGTAAAGCAAAAAGTAGGTCGTATTTATCACTTTGCCGTTATTGCTGCATCAAAACCAATACTAACAGCAGGTAGAAGTACTGTTTCAAAACGTCAATACAAGAAAACAGGCCGTCAAAAAATTTGGAACAGCTTAAAAATTCAACGAGTTGTTTCTGTTGCGGATCTAGTTTGCCTTGCTGCTGTTACAGAGGCAAATGCAAGTTTGTACCTTCGTAAATTAGTTAACTCAAGCTATGTACGCGTTAAGTATGCCGTCAATACAGCCTTACCTAATTGTGAAGTTAAGGGGAGAGCCAGTACTTATCAATTACTAAGAGATACTGGGCGTTTATGTCCGATAGTTCGCAAAGATGGTTGTTGGGATCAAAACGAACAGCAACTTTATCCATTCAATGGAACGAATAAGGAAAATCATCATGATCAAGTGGCTTGAAGTACTTCGTCAACAGGTAGCTGAAAGCGGACAACCTAAGGTTGCCAAAATGCTTGGTGTATCCACTGCCTGTATATCTCAGGTAGTTAATGAAAAATATCCAGGAGATATGCAACGTATTGAAAAGTTAGTTGAAGGGGCATTTTTACAACGGTGTGTTAATTGCCCTGTGTTAGGTGAATTAGCTTTGCATGAGTGTATGCAGCATCAAGCACGTAAAGGAATTTCAAGTAATCCTCTTTATATGCAGTTGTATAAGTCCTGCCGTAGTGGCTGTCCACATAGCAGTTTAACTGAACGATTAAAGCGTCCAGTGAACATTGCTTTTGATGCTACTAGAACGGTTAAAAGCTATGACTATCAAAGTGCAGTTCGCCGGTTAACACGACAAGCTGATGGCGCCAATAGCTTTGCTACAGCTCAGCACTTAAACGAGCTACTCATCAGTGAATTAGAAGTGCTAGGTATTAAATACAACCGCTTAATTAAAGGTATTGGTAAAAAGGAAAATAATAATGATTAAAAGCAGGCAACAACATAATAAACAAAACAACTTGATCATTAAACAGATGAACAAGGCACAACGTGCGATTAGCGATTTAATCAGCAAAGGCATCACGGTATTAAACGTAGAAATGGCACGCCAAAAGCCACGTATTGAAATACAAGCACCGCGTAGTGAGTTACCTAGTGAAACCTTAGTTATTCGTGGCACTAAAAACGGCATACGAGAAGACATTAATTTTAGCACCCTAAATGGCTGCATCATCTTTTGGAAAATATAGGAATGATAGAAATGACAGAACAAGCAGTAAAAAACACAGCACTAACAGCAACACAAGTGCCAGCAGGCTATCGTACTAATGCCGCAGGCCACTTGGTGCCTGAATCAAAAATTGATGCCATTGATCTGCTTCGTGACGAATTGGTGAAAGAGTTAACCGCTGAGGCACAAGCTATCGCCAAGCAGCTGCAAGAGTTCAAGGTAAAAGCTTTGATGCGCATTCAAGACTTTATTGACTTAAGCGCGCAAACCTATGGCCAACAAATCGGTGGTAAAAAAGGTAATGCCAGCCTAGTTAGCTTTGATGGCAACCAAATGCTCAAACGTAGCATAAACGAAAATATAACCTTTGATGAGCGCTTAATTGTTGCCAAATCGTTAATTGATAATTGTATTCATGAATGGACACAAGGCGGCAATGACAACATTAAAGCCTTGATTGAGCATGCTTTTCAAACCGATAAAGAGGGCAATATTTCAGTTACCCGTATTTTAGGTTTACGTCGACTAGATATTGAAGACGAACAGTGGTTAAAAGCTATGGAGGCCATTGCTGATTCAATCTCAATTACTGGCTCTAAAACCTATCTGCGCTTATATCAACGTAATGCTAAAGATGCCATGGAGCAAATTAGTTTAGACATTGCTAACGCATAAGGCGCGATTACTATTTAGTAACAGGAGTGAGTTATGAAACACGGTTTAGAAATTATTGAAGAGATTGGCGCGGCTACTAAAGCTCAAGAAAAGCACGGCACGGTAATGTGTGAGGATGCCACGTTTGAAGAGGGCGTAATAGCCGCCTTGCTTTGGGTAATAGGTAGTGAAGGCCAAACAAGCTTAATGGTGGAATGTCTTGAAGAGTTTGAGCAAGCCAATGGCTTTGAAAATGCAAAAGAGGTAGCAGCATGAGTTTAGTTGAATTTGGTGAAAAATTTCCTATTGGCACTAAGGTGAAATACTTCCCTCTTGCTACCAATAGTTACTTTGAAGAAAGTGAAATAGCATCAGAGCCCTGGCTACTTGGGCATGGTGAAGTTGTTGTGAAATTGAAAGGAAAGTCAGGCTGTTATGGCACTGAGCATATTGAATTAAATGAAGAGGTAGCAGCATGAGTCAACCAAGCCATGAGCAAAAGCAAGCTATTACTATGATGTTTGCTAAAAAAATGCAACATAAAGCAACGCAAGACAGGTCAGATATGGCGGCAGTATCAAGGCGCAGGCGTATTGAAGCATTAGAAGAGCAAAAGCGCTTTGATGCTGAGTTTGCCTTGTGATTTACCTTAACTAAGCGAAACCCTGTTTCATTACAGGGTCTACCCAATGTGGTTATTGGGTACTGATGAGCAGCCTTTGAGAGAAATATTGATGGATATTATTCAAGAATTACAAATAGCAGAAGTTATTAAACAATTAACCGATGACGGTATTAGCCATGGTGAGATACGTGTGCTTATTGAAGATCACATTGAATGGGTTTTGTCATCAATAGGTAATAAAAATGCGTAACCGATTAATACAGCTAGTTCATGTAGCCAAGCGAGAGCTTAACCTTGATGAAGACATTTACCGTAGCATTTTAAACAATGTTACAGGCAAAAGCAGTTGCGCCAAAATGAGCATTAAAGAGCTTGAGCAAGTACTTGAACACTTTAAAAGTGTCGGCTTTACTGTGAAGAAAAAGCAAGTGAAAAAGAAAAGTAGCACTAACAAGCGAACAGCACCAAAGCTTAACCGTAGCGTATCACCAGAAAGTGGCAAAATTCGCGCTATTTGGATAACCATGCACCAACAAGGCTTTGTGCGTGATGGCTCAGAGCAAGCCCTTGATAATTATATTAGCAGAATGCTTAACCGAAAAACGTTAGGTAAAAACATCAGCTTTCATTGTCAGTTTTTAAACGGGCAACAAGCTTACAAGGTATTAGAAATCATTAAGAACTGGCACAAACGCGAGTTAATAAAGTGTCTTGATGAAAAATGGCAAGCGCTGCGTCTTCATAAACGCTTTACCTCATTAAGTCATTGTACTGCTTTGCTTTCAGGTAAAGCACCTAAACAAGAAAGTTATCAAAACCTTTGTTTTATTTTTGATGAAGCTACAGGACAATGTGCTCCTGCATTGTCTAATCAGTCACATCCATGTGACGTAGGAGTAAGTAAAGAATTATGAAATTAGGCAGATGTCCAACGTGTCACGCCGCTGTTCACGTTGATGCCATGGTTCAGGATGAAGCAGGTAGAGAATTAATGGCCACACTGGCTAAATTGAATAGTAAAACGGGCAGTAGTGTTTTGCAATATGTAGGTTTATTTCGCCCAGCTAAAAGTGATTTAAACAATGGCCGAGCGTTAAAGTTACTTACCGAAGCATTAGAGTTAACCCCTAATTTACAATTACTTTCGGCTGGTTGTGATGCAACTGTGCGCAATATTCATGGTAAACGTAGCTCTTCACAAGGAACGGGCGAAACCGTTAAACCGTTAACCAATCACAACTACTTAAAACAAGTTTTAACAGGGCTTAAAGAGCAGTTTAATCACCCCGTTAACGGCATGAAAAGTGGTGCTAAAAAAGCAACTGATATGGGTAATGCTCAAGTCAAACATTACCACACGTTAAGTGATGTTGAGAATGAGCGTCTTCGCCAGGAACAATTAGCCAAGTTTAAAGTAAGTAAAAGAGCAGGAGAAAGCGCATGAGCCAGCAAGAATCGTTAACCCTTGATTTAGGAAGTGATGACAACCTCAATGATTTATTAGCGCATAGCGACAGCTTGGCCAATGATGACCTCGCATGGCCTAAAATGTTAGCTGACTTAATTACCGTTAATGTTGCCGAACTAAAAGATGATGGCTTTGAACATAACGAAGCATGGCGTATTGCCAAACGTTTGATCATACGTCAATCACACTTCTTAGGTGGTGGCATGGTCTATTTACCACGTAACGACAAACTTAAAAAAGCCTTGCGTGATGCCAATTTGTACCATGATTTTAATGGCCATAACCACAGGGCGTTAATGAAAAAATATGATCTTACTCAGCAATCGGTTTATCAGATATGTGCAGAGCAACGTCAGTTGTTCATTGATAAGAGGCAGGGGAAGTTGTTTTGATTCACTCTTGGATAAAAGTTGTTGATGAATTACCAAATGAAAGCTGCGAAGTATTAGCATTTTTTAATACTCTAGGGTGCCAAGCTAAAGCAATTGTTTGGTATTCATCAGTGAAGCAAGAGTTCTTGTCATTAGAATGTGATGAAAAGTTAAGTATACCAACGCATTGGATGTACTCACCAAATGAACCTAATCGCTAAATAATGGGCGTGACAGTCACGCAAAAAAAACGATAACTAACAAGGTGTCACGATGAAAAAAGAACAGGCAGAAGCTGAGAAAGCAAGAATACGAGAACAAGCACGTTTACGCAAGCAAAAACAACGGGCTAAAAAGGCTGAGCTAGTGGTGAAAACCTTGGAAGTAAACGCCAGTGCTACCGAGCAACAGCAACTTAATGAGCAAGCTATAACGCGAGGCTTTGATAGTATCAGTGAATATTTAATGACACTGATGCGTATTGATGGTGATCGCATTGAACATGATCAAGCAGCTATTGGTACTTGCAATAGTTGTAAATTGCCATTACCACAAGGCTGTAACGCTGTTTTTAAAGGGCAGTTTGATTGTAGTTATATTCATGGCTTGCCGTTGATGAGTGTTAAGTAGCTGTTATTATCCTCAGTGTTCACACCTTGAATCGTATGTAAATCACCCAAATCCCACTTAAATCCCACATTAAGTTGAATTGAAAAACGTTAATGTTTAATATTCGCTTATCAAATATATGTAAACAAATCCTAAACACTTACTTTTAAGTAGGTGTTTCATTTTGAATTGTTCAAGGAGTTAATTATTTCAATGGAAGCCTCAAATAAAATTCAGGGAATATTGCCGCCAGTGTTCATGGAAAAAGTAAGAAATGGACAAATTAAAGGTATGCCTACAGAATTACGAGACAATTTATTAAATGGGAAAATTAAAGGCTTACCACCAGAAATAATAGAAGCTTTCGAAGCTGGTACAGTTAATCAAGGGATCCCTCCTGAAGTTTTGGAAAAAATGGGTAATGGTCAAATGAAGCCAGGCATACAGCACAGAAGAGCTTCAAAGTATTCTGTTGAGTCGGTAACTGGTGCTGTATGCCACCAATTGAATGATAATAGGCTTGAATTATCATTTTACGCAGATCGCCCTGTTTGTGAATTTGAACTTCTTCCAGCCCTAGGAGAAAAAGGTGGTGAAATACATAGCGTTCCAACAAAAGAACATGTTACTGCTATAAACGTTTCATTAGATGATTTGAAAAATATACATGAAATGCTTTCAACTGTAATTGATAGAATGGAGCAAAGTAAATAATGCAAAGCATTGTTTCTACAAGCACCAAAGAATACGCTAATGATACTTCAATGGATAATACTTTGATTTCATTAAGTTCAACTTCAATATCGTCTATTGCTTCAGTTAGTTCTATTTCAGTTGGGTCAGGAGTGACTTCTAGGACAATCTCATCTGTTGGTTCTGCAGGGATAATGGGAGCTGCATTGGCTGCATTCATTGCAGTTAATCCAGCCTTACCCCTTAAATTTAATGAACTAATATCTTTAGATTCATCTATAATGAGTGAAGCAAAGGAAAAAGATTCTTTTGTAGATAATATGCTACAAGTTAAAAGTACAAATGTGCTTGAGACTACTACTCTGACAGAGAGAGTTGCGATGGAAAATGATTTAGTCAAAAAAGAAAAGATATTAAAGCTAGGGGTTAATATTTCTTCGCTTGGCTGCATTCTTTTAGTTGGGGCTGCCGTATCAGGCATTCTTCCTGCTCTTACATGGATACCTGGGGCATTTTCAGCAGCAGGAGTCTTACTTTCTTGTGGCATTCAATTAAATAAAGTGGATGAAAAACGCAAAGGGTTGAGCACATAAAATGGCTTTTTTAGAACCATTGTTAAATTTTTTTCCTAATTTAGTTAAATCATTAACAAAAGCATTTCCAAAAAGTGATAATCATAAGCTTAATATGATTTTTGATATATTGGGCTTTGTTGTCTTGATTGTTCTTGCGGGTATGTGGTTTGATAAAATGCCTAAAGTTACATTCGAGCAATCAAGCCAAATAGCGGAACTTTTAGCATATCCTTTTGTCTTTTGGTTTGTCTTTTCTTTGATTTGTTATTTAACGACATTATTTAAATCAAAATAGTTATTCAATAAAAAGCCTTTAGTTAGGCTTTTTTATTGCCTTAAATTTATCAAATAAGTTAAATTCGTTATTAGACTATCCATTTAAAATAGATTCAGAAGCATTAATGCTGTTGAATCTCACCTAACTTAACCATGCCGCCATACTGGCGGCATGAAACAAAATAACCTACCACATAAAATATTACTCGTTGATGATTCGCTACCACCGGTAGCGAGTCAGGCCATTCTACGCATCCTTGAAGAAGAAAAAGGTTACGTTAATAACCCTAATGATAAAGGTCTTGAAACCAAGTATGGTATCACTAAACGCTGGTATCCAACCCTTGATATTAAAAACCTCACCTCAGTAAAAGCTTCGAAAATTTATTATCGTGATTATTGGTGTTTCAATAAGTGCGATAAGTTGCCGCAAGATATTGCCTTAACGCTTTTTGATAGTGCCGTAAACCAAGGGGGGAACTTCGCCCGTAAAGCTTTGCAACAAACTTTAAACGTTAAAGCAGACGGTATTATTGGCAGTAAAACTATTGCGGCTGCCTTTGCTGCTCCTAGCCTTATTTTAATTACACAATTTACCCGATTGCGTTGCCAGCAATATACTAATTTAGTTCAAGCTGATATTAGCCAAGTTGAATTTATTGAAGGTTGGGTTGATCGCGCCTTAGATATTCTCCTTGAATGCCAGATAATTGCCGTATTTGGTGGTGATGCCCCATGACTCACGCCTTTAATTCAATCAAAGCCCGTAAACGATACTTTGAAGGTCGCCAAGCACGACTGCGCAAAGAAGTATTTAGCCGTTTGCAAGATTTACCTATTAATTACAGCTGTGTTTATCTTCGCCCTGAACATGCACGGCAGTACCGTCGTGGTTGGGATAGTGTCACGGCAATAGATATTGATGTAGCCGTTAAAAAAGTAAAAGCAGGTCAAGCCAAGTTACTACCTGAAACGCCACGCGTCCTTGGAGTGAATCATGCCTAGCAATAAAACGAGAAAACATAAAAAGTCGCCTTATTTTATTGGCCGAGTACTCACGCACTGGTTGGCGCTAGAGTCTCGAAAAATGTTACTAGAAGAATCGTTTTCTTTTGTAGATGGCAAAGGTATTAAGTGGACAGCTCCTGCTGGCTCTATTATTGATGGTGCCAGTATTCCTCGCATTTTTTGGTACTGCATTGGCTCGCCATTTAACGGTCATTACCGCCGTGCCAGCGTGATACATGATGTTTATTGTGTCACTAAATCACGCCCTCACAAGCAAGTACACCGTATGTTTTATGACGCTATACGCGCTGATGGCGTAAGAAAAAGTAAAGCAAAAGCTATGTATATCGCTTTGAAAATTGGCGCACCTCGTTGGAAAAATTACCAAGAAAAAAGGAAAGGAATATGAAAAAGATAACTTTAATGGTGTTAGTTGCACTCACTACTGCTTGCTCAAGCTATGAATTTGGCGATGTTTCACGTGTTTATTGTGCTACTACAAGCACTGAACTTCGAGCCCAAATTAAAGTCACGCTAAAAGAAAACGGGGTAAGTATTGGCGTTGATTACTGTGCCAGTGCTGGCTTAGTTGATGCCATTTTAATTAAAAGCCCTAAGGAATAACCATGACTGACGTAGTAGATAAAGCTTGTGAACTTGAACAAAAACAGCGTGAACAAGCATTAGCTGCGGCTAGAGTGACAATAGAAAAGCCTAAGGAATTACATGGTCATCGTTATTGCCTTGACTGTGATCTTGAGCTAGATACAAATCGCTTAATTGCTAACCCAAAAGCAGTGCGTTGTGTTGATTGTCAAACCTTGCTTGAGCATAAAAATAAGAGGTTTTATCCATGATTAATTGGTTGCTGAAGTATTACCCTTTGGTATTTTTAGTGTTTAACGGTGTGTTTTGGCTAATTGTTTATGTATTGCATAAAACCTATGCCAAGCGTGAATCAGTAGACAATTTAGAAAAAGAGGTGCTACTGATTAAAACCAACATTAATAACCTGCCTGATAAAGATTTAGTGCATAAGTTAGAGCTGCGTATTGAAGAATTAAGCGGTGACATTAAGCGAATAGAACCAGGGCTTATCTCTGTTAAAAATTTATCTGACATGTTGTTAGAAAACGAGTTGAAAAGTAAAGGCTAAAAGGAAAAAACAATGGCGATAGACAAAGTAATGAGCGAACACCAACGACTATCAATTTTATTAGCTCTTGGCGCAATGAATGGTTACCAAACTAATGATTCAATGCTGCAAAGTGCTTGTGCGGCTTATGGTCATACCATGAGCAATGACCGAGTGTTAAGTCATTTAGCCTGGTTAAAAGAACAAGGTTTAGTGTCATTAGAAAGCAATGGCGCCTACACCATGGCAACTTTATCAGGTCGTGGCCAAGATGTAAGCAACGGTATGGCTACTTGCCCAGGTGTTAAAAAACCGAGGGCTAAGTAATGGCTAAAATTAAAGCTTTTACTGCAGGTGAAAAACGAGTTTTTCACAAGTTAGCTTTAGCAATGATTGCTGCAGAAATAGAAAGCCAAGTAATTAAACCTGCGACTGAAAAGGAAACGGGTAAGCCATATCAGTCAAAAGGCGGTTATTTAGATATTTATTTAAAGAGTGATCCAACAGTTAAGCGTGTTTGGAATGCTTTTCAAAAAGAAGTTCAAAAGGTTCGTAGTGACTATTTAAAATATGCGGAGGCAGAGAAAGCTAATGAAGGAACGTAAAACACGCGGAAAACCCTCAAAAGTTAACCAGCTGCCCGATGCGATTAAAAGCAAACTTGATCAACTGCTTCGAGATGGTCGATTAACGCAAACAGCCATCCTCAACAAAATCAATAAAATGATTGAAGAGGCTGAGCTTGCACAAGACGAGCAGCTGAGTAAATCAGGGTTAAATCGTTACTCAAGTAAAATGCAAGAAATAGGCTCACGTATCGCTCAAGCACGTGCAGTGTCTGAGCAATGGGTTGCTAAGTTAGGCGACAAGCCAAGTGGCGATGTCAGTAAAATATTGATTGAAATGGTACGGACTTTAGCGTTTGACAGCGTATTAGATGCCTCTAATTCAGACCAACCAGTACATCCTAAATTTATCAAAGACCTTGCTATAGGTATTGAAAAACTAGAGAAAGCAGCAACAGAATCAACTAAACGTGAGAAAGAAATTCGTAAGGCGTTTGCTGAAGAAGCGGCGGCACTGGTGGAAGATGCAGTGGTGCAAGCAGGCTTAACCAGTGATGGTGCTAATGCCATTAAACGTGAAATTTTAGGTATTGTCTAATGACTAACATGACGTCTGATTTTAGAAAAACTAAACTAGCAGTTGAAATGGGAGACTATACACCATTTGACGAAAATGAATTATTACTCGGTTATCAAAAACGCTGGATAGCCGACGAATCACCGTTAAAGATAGCCGAAAAATCTCGTCGTACTGGGTTAACTTGGGCTGAGGCTGCCGATGCGGTATTAGCTGCCAGTAAAACTAAAGCTGCCCACGGTACTAATCACTTTTATGTTGGCTCAAACAAAGAGATGGCGCGCGAGTTTATTGACGCGGCCGCTATGTGGGCGAAAGCCTTTGATAAAGCTGCAGGTGATATTAAAGAAGATATATTCATTGATTCAGGGCAAGACGGTAAAGAAATTCTCACCTTTGCCATTCACTTTGCCAGTGGTTTTAAAATTCAAGCTTTAAGCTCAAACCCGTCAAATCTTCGTGGTATGCAAGGTAACGTCACCATTGATGAAGCTGCTTTTCATGACCGACTAGCTGAAGTACTCAAAGCAGCCTTGGCGCTTACCATGTGGGGTGCAAAAGTACGTTTAATATCAACTCACAATGGCACCGACAACTTATTCAATAACATTATTCAAGATAGCCGTGCAGGTAAAAAACGTTACTCAGTACATCGTATTACCTTAGATGATGCTTGTAACGAAGGTTTGTATCAACGTATTTGCCAAATTAAAGGTGATACTTGGAGTCGTGAAAAAGAGCAAGCATGGAAAGATGGTTTACTCGGTGATACAGCAACAGAAGACGATGCCTTAGAAGAATACTTTTGTGTGCCTAAGCAAGGCGGTGGTGTTTATATCAAGCGCGTTCTGGTTGATGAGGCCATGAAATCTGATATTCCTATTTTACGTTTTACTGCAGACAAAGATTTTTTAACGTGGTCAGTACGGCATAAACAAATGCAAATTAAAGAATGGCAAGAGTCATTAAATCCGCATTTAATCGCCCTTAAAAAAGACTTAAATCATGCTTTCGGTGAAGATTTTGCCCGTAAAGGGGATTTATCAGTATTTGTGCCATTACAAATAAATAAAGACTTAAGCAAACGTGTGCCGTTCTTACTGGAAATGAGCAACCTCACTTACGATGCCCAAAAAGAGTTGTTGTTTTATTTATGTGATCGACTACCTAGATTACAAGGTTTAGCCTTTGATGCTACGGGTAATGGTGGTTATTTAGCTGAGGCAGCTGCAGAGCATTATGGCTGTGAAATGGTTGAGCAAGTCATGCTAACCGATAAATGGTACATGGAATGGATGCCTAAGCTTAAAGCTGAGTTTGAAGACTTCAATTTAGAAATTCCTCGTCACCAAGATGTGCAAGATGATCTTAACCAAATTCAAACCATTCGTGGTATTCCAAAAATAGACAAAGGCAGTACTAAAGGCAGTGATGGTCGTCAACGCCATGGTGATACCGCTGTAGGCTTAGCTATGGCCATTCGTGCCAGTTGGATGGATGGTGGGGTAATTGAATATACAGAGTTATCTCAAAAAGCGGGTACTTGGCACCAAAGCGAAAAAACCTTAAAAGATTACATGCGATCTGATCACAGTGGCGACAACCAACAGAATTATGACCAAGGAGCTTATTAACTATGGCTAACAACACGGCTAACCCCATTCAAACCGATAGCAACGGCAATAAGTTCCGCATTAAATATTTAAAAGAGCAGCAAACTGATGATGCCAAACTTGGCCATTTACGCAACCATTACAGTGACCACCCAAGCAGAGCATTAACACCACAAAAACTAGCCGATATTCTAATAGGTGCAGAACAGGGTAATATTATTGCCCAGTGTGAACTAGCTGAAGACATGGAAGAAAAAGACGGTCATGTATTTGCTGAACTGCAAAAGCGCCGCCGTGCTTTGTTGGGTGTCGATTGGAAAATAGTGCCGCCGCGCAATGCCAGTGCAAGCGAGGTTAAAGACGCTGAAATGCTGCAAGAGCTATTCGAAGATATGACCTTTTTAGATGATGTCATCTTTGACATGTCTGATGCTATTTTAAAGGGGTTTTCTAATCAAGAGATCACTTGGCAACAGCAAAGTGTAGGTGCAAGCAAAGTGTGGCTACCATCTAATATTGAGTTTAAAGATCCCAGTTGGTTTATGACTCACCCAGCGCAAGAGTTAGGACAAAACCGCAATGAACTACGCCTGCGCGATAACAGCGCTGATGGTGAAGCATTACAGCCCTTTGGTTGGATCTCTCATTGTCATAAAACTAAATCAGGTTACTTAGCCCGCTCAGGCTTAACGCGTGTACTGGCTTGGCCGTATCTATTTAAAAATTATAGTGTCCGTGATTTAGCCGAATTTTTAGAGATTTATGGTTTACCGCTTCGCCTTGGTAAATACCCAACAGGTGCTAGCCCAGAAGAAAAAAACACCTTACTTAATGCCGTAATGAGTATTGGCCACAATGCAGGTGGCATTATTCCTAAAGGTATGGAAATAGATTTTCAAGAAGCAGCCAAAGGTACACAGCAGCCGTTTGAATATATGGTTAGTTTGATGGAAAAAACTATCTCTAAAGCTATTCTTGGCGGCACACTTACCAGCCAAGCAGACGGTAAAAGCTCAACCAATGCCTTGGGTAATGTACATAACGAAGTTCGCCAGGAACTGCGCGATAGTGACCTAAAACAAATTGCCAATACCTTAACGCGTGATCTCGTTTTTCCCATGTATTACTTAAACGGCAAAAGTTATCAGCACCCACAACGGTGCCCGAAGTTTGAATTTGACATCACCGAAGCGGAAGACTTAAAAGCGTTCGCGGATTCTTTACCTGCGTTAGTTGATGTTGGTTTTAAAATCCCACTGAACTGGGCACAAGAAAAGGTACAAATACCTTTACCCAAAGATAACGAAACTGTTTTAGCTAAAGGTCAGTTAGTGGAAGAAATTGACGAAAGAAGCACACAAACAAAACTAAAAGCTATTCGCAAAATAGCGGCGCTTAAAGCTAAATCAGTAGCGCCTGAACAATTAGACAGCTTCACCAAGCAACTTACCAATGAAATGTCATCTGTTCTTCAAGGTTTTACAGGTGAAGTGCAGCAGCTGGTGGAGCAAGCTGAGTCATTAGAAGATCTGCAATTATTACTAGCAGATTTAGATTTAGACGTAAATGAAGCAAACGAAGTGATGCAGCAAGCTTTTGTGGCCGCAGAGCTTGGCGGTCGTTTTGATGTAAATGAAGGCGAATAATTATGCTAGCCAAATTCATTAAACGATATAAGCGTTGGCATAATCGTTATCAGTTTAATAGGCTAACTATTATTGACCAAAAGTTATTTAAATTTCTTGAGCTTGATCCTGATTCACTTATCAAAAGAGGTGAGTTATGACAGCCCGTTATGGCTCTTTACCCTTTAAAGAGGCGATAAGTTTTTTTCAAAATAAGTTAAACATACCGTCAGAACGTTGGGTTGATGTTTGGCGTGATGGCCATAACAGCGGCTTTATGGTCGCTGGTGCATTGAAAGATGATTTGCTTAACGATTTTCGAAGAGCGGTTGATAGTGCGATAGCAGAAGGCAAAAGTATTGGTTGGTTTAAAAAAGAATTTAAAACCATTGTCGCTAAGCACGGCTGGAGCCATACAGGTGAAGCCAATTGGCGTGCTAAAGTGATTTACGATACCAATATGAGACAAAGTTATAATGCTGGCCGGTATGAGCAGCTGCAGCACTTTGACTTTTGGGAGTATCAACATGGCGACAGCGTGCACCCAAGAGCAATGCACTTATCCTGGCACGGAACTGTTTTACCCAAAGAACATGACTTTTGGCAAACACACTTTCCACAAAATGGTTGGGGCTGTAAGTGTAAAGTGCGAGGCCGAACAGCTAAACAATTAGAGCGCCAAGGTAATAAAGTAAAGCTACCACCTAAGACTGAAATTACCGAGTGGACAGATAAAGCCACAGGCAAAGTACATAAAATACCGAAAGGTATTGATCCAGGTTTTGATTATGCCCCGCGAAAAGTCGTAGTTAAGCAACAGCAACAAAAGCTTAGTGTTGAAAAAGCTAAGCCATTTGAACCACCAGAACGTATAGCCCCAACAGCATTTAGTACGGTAAAAGGTGCTGATGTTCATAGTTTAAATAGTAAATTAGCTGAATTTAAAACCGCTAAGCCTCAGTTTGACTTACTTGGTAAATTTTTAACAAAACACGAGGTTAAAACGTTATTTGTTAAAGCAAGTGAAATGACACCTCGCAGTAAAGCATCAAGGAAAATTAATGATGCGGTTATGGCTTATTTGCCTGACGCAGTTAAAAAGTATGGTCACAATAATTATACTTATCGCGCTAAAAGAGGCGCTATGCCTAACGGCTGGACGGCAGCAGAGCTTAATCATATAACTGTAAAGCTTGAGAGTAACGCCAATTTTAACAAAGTAAATGTGAGTGAACTGATTAACGTAGTAGAGCTTGCTATACTTCAAGGTAAAGGCAATATTCCTCGTACATTATCTTCGATAATTAGACACTGGGGAGATAGCGGTAATCATGGTGGTGCTATTATTACTTGGTTACATGAGCTTGGTCACCAAGTACATTTTAAAGCAGGTAGTCCTAAGCCACCTATGAACCGCAATATTAGTTTAACGCGGTACGGAAGTGATTTAGATGTTGAGTGGCATGCAGAGCACTTTGCTGCTTGGATGTTAAATAGAGAAGCGCTTGCTCGGTGGAATAATAACATTGCCGTGTATTTTGATAATTTGATGAAGAAGGCTTTACAATGAGTTCGCTTGATAAAATGCTAAACAAAATGAAAACAGATCCTATTAACCATAGCGTACCTTTACCTTTGGTTGATGAGGCTTTTGTTGTTATTAGCAGCATAGGTCTAACTTTTACTGAAAAGAAAATTCGCATTGAACGACTAGAGCAACAAGCAAAAGGTTACGAGCTAACCTGTTTTTCTGATGTTCATGAATCATTAATAGTTACCTCTAGCATAGATGAGTTATCAGCATTAAATGATTCAGAGCAAGACTAATGGCAGGTTCATTCGTTAGCGTTGATGTTCGTGGCCAAAAACAAATAAGCCAGGCATTAAACCGTTTATTAAAGCAAGGTAGTGATCTTGAACCTGCCTTTAGGGACATTGGCGAGTATTTACTTGAGTCAACCCAACAGCGTTTTATTGATCAACAAGCACCAGACGGTGAACCATGGGAGCCGTTATCACCTCGCACCCTTAAAAAGAAAAAGCGCCAAGACAGAGTACTCACCGAAACAGGCACGTTAGCAGATACACTTAATTATCAATTAGGCGCTAATCAATTAACGTTTGGTTCAAACCTTGAGTATGCATCAACCCATCAGTTTGGACGTGAAGCTGACGGCATACCTGCACGACCATTTTTAGGTGTTGCCCCATTTGAACGAATAGAAATACTCGATATTTTACGTGATCATTTAATTGATGGTATTTAATGCTACTCAATGATTTAACTCAAAGCCCTGTAAGCGATTTTATCGCCTTAAGTTGTAAATCTGGTATATTGCCCTAAGAAATTTAAACAAATTCAACTGAGAGGTTTTTAAACGGGTGTTAAATGGGTGTGTTGATTGAATATAACTACCTAGAGATTACCCCTTAAGAAAACAACTTGAATTTAGCATTAACCCCCCTGAATCTCAGCAATTAACCTCATAACGTCATACTGGCGTTATGAAAATACTTCTAGCACAAAAAGCAACCAAAAAATCACTTAGCCAAGACATAGGTCTTGCCGTTCTAACCAAGCAAGCTGCAACAAATGTGGCTGTGCTCACGTTTGGTGGTTGCGCTATTGCCTCACTATCTAGTAAAGGCGAAAGTAACCGCGTACAAATTTTACCTGATGGTTATTTTGTGCCAACCGATGGCCGTGAAGTCGATGTAGAAGGTGGGCAGTGGTTGATGGATGCACAAGCATTCGCCTCTTTAACAGCAAATATTTCCCTACGTAAAAACGACTTTATGTTTGATTACGAACATCAAACACTTTACACCGAACAAAATGGCAAGCCTGCTCCCGCTGCTGGTTGGTTTAAAAAATTAGACTATGTGCCAGGTGAAGGGTTGTTTGCTGTCAATGTCGATTGGACGCCAACAGCCACTAAACATATTAGCGATAAAGAATATCGTTATACCTCTGCTGTTTTTTCTTATGACCTTAAAACAGGTCGCCCCATTGAATTAATGCACGTTGCATTAACCAACGAGCCAGCACTTGATGGCATGAAAGCTATTGCGGCTTTAAAAACAAAAAATCACTTAACTGGCAAATCTGCCCCCTCAACTGGAGATATCCCAATGAATGAAGCCTTAAAACTCATGCTTGATTTGTTAGGCGTTGCACATACCGATGATGATTTATCGAATGTGGCGGCGTTAACTGCAATTCAAGATAAAGCCAAGGTGGCCATTGCTGCGCTTAAGAGTAAAGCAGATCAAGCAGGTCAACTTGAAAAAGATTTAAATACTGCACAAACATCGGTTACCGCGCTAAAAGCTACTGCAGCGAACACTAATGGTGCTGTTGATTTAGCTAAATTTGTCCCTGTTGAAACCTATAACGCGCTAGCTACTAATTTTGCCGCTTTAAAAGCAGGGAGTGATAGCAACTCGGTTGAGCAGTTACTAAAAGACAACACTGACAAAGTGTTTGAATCTGAAATTGGCTACTTAACGGATTTTGGCAAACAGCAAGGTTTTGCCGCATTAAAAACCATGGTTGATGCTCGCCCTGTGATTGCGGCCTTAAAAACCACCCAAACAAAAGGCAAAGAAAAGCCTGGTGAAACTAACACAGGCATAGCGGCACTTACCGCTGAGCAAAAATACACCGCTGATCAACTTGGTCTTAGTCATAAAGATTTTCTAGCAACACTTAATAATAAGGAAACTAAATAATGGCGATTGTTACTCCCGCATTAATTACCGCGCTTTTTACTGGCTACAACGCCAACTTTGAAGCGGGTAAATCAGAAGCCCAACCGCAATTTAGTAAAATTGCTTCGGTTATTAAATCAACCACTGCTAGTAATACTTATGGTTGGTTGGGTAAATTTCCAAGCTTAGCTAAATGGA
Organism: Colwellia sp. 39_35_sub15_T18; assembly: GCA_002162675.1. Classification (GTDB taxonomy): domain Bacteria; phylum Pseudomonadota; class Gammaproteobacteria; order Enterobacterales; family Alteromonadaceae; genus Colwellia. The sequence continues at coordinate 114,308 of MAAE01000025.1, forward strand.
TTGGCGATCGTAATATTCAGTCAATGAAAGCTCATGGTTACACCATTATTAATGAAGACTATGAATCAACCGTGGGTGTTGATCGTAACGACATTGAAGATGACAACCTTGGTATTTACGCGCCAATCTTCAAAGAAATGGGGCGTGCGGCGGCTATTCATCCTGATGAAGAGTGCTTTTCATTACTCAGTGCAGGTTTTACTACTGACTGTTATGACGGTCAATTTTTCTTTGATACCGATCACCCCGTAAATCCAGAAGCTGATGGCTCAGGTGTTGATGTCTCAGTGGCCAATGTGGAGATTGATGGTGGTTATGCCGGCGAACCTTGGTTTTTACTCGATACCAGTAAAGCCATTAAGCCTATTATATTTCAAGAGCGCAAAATGCCAGCCTTAATCAGTATGACTAAAACTGACGATGAAGCGGTATTTATGAGCAAGCAATTCCGTTATGGCGTTGATTGTCGTGATAAAGCTGGTTATGGCTTTTGGCAAATGGCCTTTGCTAACAAGCGTGAACTTAACGCAGATAATTTATGGGACACCATTGCCGCTATGCGTGCTTTTACCGCTGATGGTGGTCGTAAATTAGCGATTAAACCTACTTTGTTAGTCGTACCACCAAGCTTAGAAAAGCTAGCCACGCGTCTAATGGAACGTGAGTTAGATGCCAACAGCTCCAACGAATTAAAAGGTCGCTTAGAAATATTGGTTGCTGACTATTTATAACGTAAACAGCTAACTCCCTTTGGCTAGCCATGTATTACACAGGCATGGTTAGTCCTTTTTATTCATTCCAAATTTTGGAGTAAACATGAAATGGCTAAAACTAAGCTTAAATATAAAGTATCTCTTATTGCCGCTGTCATTATTAGTGCAATGCACACAGGCTATCGCCGTGCAGGTATTGCGTTTGATAAAGGTGACAACACCGTTGAAATTGATGAATTGCAACTGGCGCAAATCGAACAAGATAGCAACCTATTGGTACAATCAACTGAGTCTATTGAACCAAATACGGATCACTCAACGCAAGGGAACTTGGATGCAGATGGTTTGGGCATGTCTGTAAATTCAAAAGATGAAATTCATTTAGATAATGCCATTTTTGATGGCGCACCACCTGAATTAATTCATTTTGTTATTACTTTGCATTTGTTACACCAAGAAACACCATTAGCTAAAGCTCCAAAGTGTGACGAACTCGAATGTGAGTTTGTTGATGAAGATAACAACACTAAAATGGTGAAACCATCAGCAGCACAGCGCGATGCTGCGTGGGTTTGGTATCAAGATAACATTATTAATCACGTGCCAGGTTAATCATTATGCCTTATTGCACTAAACAAGACTTGATAGACCGCTTTGGTGAGGACGAGTTAATTGATTTAACTGACCGTGACAACATGAGTGTTATTGACGAAACCGTACTTGACCAAGCTATTGCAGATGGCAGTGCTGAAATGGACGGTTACCTAGGTGGTCGTTATCAATTACCACTAGTAACCGTACCGCCAGTACTTAAAGCGCTTTGTTGCAATATTGCCCGTTACAAGTTGTACGACGAGCAAGCCAGTGAGCAAGTAACCAAACGTTACGACAGTGCTATTAAATTTTTATTTAGTGTTTCTAAAGGTGAAATTAGCTTAGGTGTTGATGGTTCAGGGGCAAAAGCGACCAGTACAGATTTAGCCGACATTCAAAGCGCTGGTAGTATTTTTGCTCGAAATGTTAGTAAGGGTTTTATTTAGATGTTTACTGCCGTTAAGCAACGTGTAGAGCAGATTGATAATGCGCAAGGACAGCGTGTATTTGATCAAGTTAAGTCAGCGTTAAATATGGCCGCACTTAAAGGTAAAAGTATACCTAAATCCTATTGTGCTTATGTCGTCCCTGTAAGTGATTTACCTAGAAGTTTAGCTGATGATTTAGCTGGCTCCGTTGAAGAAATCACATCAACTGTTGCTGTAGTTATCGGTATTCAAAGCCGTAATGATCCAACAGGAGAAAAAGGAAATGAACTATTACAAGAAACATTAAGCCAAGTGCGTAAAAGTTTGCTGGCTTACTCACCAAAAGCAGGTTATCGCGGTTTTAAGCTAGCAGGTGGTAATTTGCTTAATATGGCTGATAACGGTATTTGGTGGTTAGAAAAATTTTCAACAACTTACTATTTGGAGTCAACTTATGACAACTAACAAAAAAGATATCCCAGCAAACAGTGCTGTTGCTAAATCGGCTTCAGTTGAACAAGTGCTAAATAAGCATGATAAATCAGCTGTTGAAGCGGCTAAAACCAACACTAAAAACGATGGCTCGCACATTGCTAAGCAACGCCAAAAGCTTATTGATAATGCTAACGCTGCTAAGGAGACTAAATAATGCCTATTTTACTTGCTGAATACGTTTTTGCTGCCAAAGTTGAAGCAACTTACGGTACTGATGCTACGCCAAATACCACCTTAAATGCCATGCGCGTTAAAGCAAATATTGACGTAGCCAAGGTGGACACTGAAGAAATGGATTACGATTCAGGCCGCAGTGGCGCAAAAGGCACTATAGAAAAAACTCGTCGTGTTGAAGGCTCACTTGATTCTTATATGGCAGGCTCTGGTACTGCAATTGTACCTCCCGCTATTACCCCGCTATTAAAAGCTGCAGGGTTAAGTGTAACGGCAGCAGCTGATCATGTAGCAATTGCTTTAGCTGATTTGAAAAATTTAGACTCAATCACCGGAAAATTCTTTCGCGGCTTAACCAGTCAAACCCATGTAGGTGCGCGTATGAATTGGGAAATTGAACTTAGCCTGGACGCTTTACCTAAAATTAAATTCCCTAGCTATATGGCGCTTTATGCCCCACAAGTGGTTGAAGGTGGTGCACCTAATGTTGATTTGTCAGCGTTTAAAAACCCTAAACCTTTAACGCCAGTTAACTTTGTTAAAACCGATGTGTTTGGCTATTCCGCTTCTATTTCTAAAGTCATGATCAAAGGCAATAACGAGGTGATTTATAGCCCAGAGTCACAATCAATTGAGATTATTGACCGTAAAGTCACTATTGATATTGAACTACAAGAGCCAAGCCCAGACGTGAAAGATTTTTATGAATTAATTGGCTCCTATGGCGTTATTGATATTCAAAAAGGTGTTGATGTTGTAGATGAAGGTCATATTTTTGAAGCGCTAGCTTCTAATGCCCAACTCGCCAATGTTACCAGCAGCGAACGTAACAAAATTAGCTACCTTAATTGTTCGTTTGTTTGTGTGCCAACTGCTGCAAATAACGAAATAGCGATGAAAACCCGTTAACCGCTTTTATCACTAATTAAACGGGGGTGCACGCCCCTTTACTTATAAATAGTCACCAAAGTAAACCAACCCCAATAGGAAGAACATTATGCAATTTCAAGTTGAAGCATTAAAAGAAGGTCGTTTTAAGAAGCCCGTAGAAATTTCAGTACCTAGTGAAGAGATGAACAATGCAGGTAAAACAATTTATCACAAAGCGCACTTTGTTGCTGAATACATCAATGTGGATGATAAAGAAAGAGAAGCTAATCAAAAGCAGTTACAAGAGATAAGCGATAAAGCTGAAGCACTGCCCGATGATGCTAGTTTTGAAGACCGTCAAAAACTGACTAAAGCAGTTAAAACGCTAAAAAATAGTTTTATTCAAAAGTATCTGGTTGGTATTGAAAAACATAAAAAACATCCATTTCCATTTTTGAGCGGTAAGGAAGAGTTTAAAGATATCCCAATTTTACTTGATATTCGCTTATTTCAAGAAGCTGTTTCTGATGCTTATGAAGATGAAATTAACAAAAATCAAAATGAAAAATTATCGAAAGTACTGTCGGGAAACTTAAAGCGGTAGCCCAATATTACGCCAGTCTTTCTTTTGTTGGGAAAACAGATGAATTGACCGGCGATTTATTGGGGGAAACCCTCAGAGACATGCAAGTCTGTGATGAGGAAATAAAGGAAGTATTAGCTGCACAGGAGGCGAACGGAAGCAATGTCGTTGAAAGTGCAAGCAAGATGCCTGAAGTACAGCCGGGTAATCTTGCCATCGTAGAGTTGTTCTTTGCGGTTGGAAAGTATTGGGAACGTGCAGGCATGGATGCCACCCGACTTTGTTTAGATCCATTAAAAGTTGAAGCACGGGCATCAAAACTACGTTGGTACAAAAACCTTGACGATGAAGCAATAGAGCTGATTTGGCAAGGATTAGACATTATGGAAAGCGCCTGTTTAACCACTTGGTCGGAGCATAAAAAGAATAATGAGTGATTTAAAACTAGCGATAAAGCTTACTACTGACGGCGGCAAAATTGTTGTAAAAGATTTACAGCAAATTGACGATGCTGCAGATAAAGTGAATCACTCATTAACCGGCACAGGTAAAAGCGGCCGTGTTGCTGGTCAAGGCTTAAATCAAGCCAGTGGCGGTGCAGATGTACTAACGGGTTCGTTAAAGTCTATGCTTGCACAAGCCGCAGGTGTTATTGCCCTTGGTTTTGGTATAGACAAAATTGCTTCTGGTATGTACGACGGTATTGATGCCTTTCAAGGCTACCGTGGCCAATTAAAAACCATCACTGGTGACTTTGACTCTGCCAGTGTTGAACTTGACCGACTTATTAACCTTTCAAAAGAAACGCCATTTACCCTAGCACAATCAGTTGAAGGCTTTAGCAAGCTTACTCACTTAGGTTTAGACCCGTCTAAACAATCTATGATCAGCTATGGCAACACTGCAGCGGCCATGGGTAAAGATTTAATGCAAATGATTGAAGCGGTAGCCGATGCTAGCGTTGGCGAGTTTGAACGCTTAAAAGAATTTGGTATTAAAGCCAGTTCTCAAGGTGAAAACGTTCGTTTTACCTTTCAAAATGTTAGTACCACCATTAAAAAAGATGCGGCTAGCATTCAGCAATATTTAATTGATTTAGGTAACAATAAGTTTGGTGACGCAATGGGCGACCAAATGGGTCGCTTAAGTGCTAAATCAAGCAACTTACAAACCTCTATCGCACAACTTTATAATGAAATGGGTAACTTAGGTGCTGCAGACAGTATTGGTAATTCTATTGATGGTATTGCTTCACTTATTGATGAAATAACCAAAAACTTACCTGAAGTTTTAGAAAACATTACCACGCTTTTTGAAGTAATGGCCGTTGTTGTTGGTGCTAAATTATTACCTGCCTACACAAGCCTTGTTGCCAATGGCATTAAAACCTACATAGCCAGTAATATTGCAGCAAGCGTAAGTACCAATGCTATGGGGCAAGTTATTAGCCGTACTACCGTGAAAATGAATTTAATGGCTGCGGCAGGCCGTGCGGCTAAAGGTTCGTTAGCGCTAATTGGTGGCCCTATTGGTGTTGCTGTGTTAGCAGGCTATGCATTGTATGAACTAAATGACGCAATGGGTGAAACCAGAACAGGTGCAGAACAGCTTGAAGAGACTTTAGGAAAAACCAGAAAAGCCATTGAAGACATGACACGTGCTGAGCAGCTATCAACACAGGCTGCTTACAAAAAGCTTATCAATGAAAAGAAAGCGGCTATTGATGAATTAAAAGCCCTGGCAAAAGAACAAGCACAACAAGCTAATAATACTAACGGTAAAAATTCATCAACCGCGTCTGGTGTTCAGTTATGGGGAACTAGCGAACAAGCAAAAACAGCGACTAAAGAACTTGAAGCGTTAAAAAATTCATTGTCAGATGTTGAAGGTGCTTTGTTTGATGCGGGCATGGCTGGCATTCAATGGAATAAAGTTATTGTAAAAGGTGTTGATTTAGCCAAAGCAAAAGCTGAAGCCGCTAAAAAGTCAGCTAATAACGAAAAAATTAAATTAACCACTAACCAAAAACTGATCGCATCGCTTAAACAGCAGTTAAAAATAAGCAAACTAACTGGCATAGAGAAGCTGGAAGAAATCAACCTAAGCAAACTTTCAAGTGAAATTAAAGACGGTGAAATAGCTAAGGTAAAAGAGCTTACTGCCGCATTATATGAACAGTCACAAATAGCAGAGCAAAAACAAGATGACAGTGATTATTATCAGTCAGTCATCGATGGCGCTAATGATATTAGCGAAAGTTGGAACGCTGCTGGTAACGTTATTGTTAACACTTTTGGCACAATCGGTGAGCAATTAGACAAGCTTGCCCAACAACAAGAAAGTTACGCCAATAAACAAAGAAAACTTGCTGCAGACAAAGTTAAATATGCCGATGATCCTAAAAAATTAGGTGAAATATCCAAGGCTGAAAACGCCCTCGCTAAACAAAAAGACCGAAACGCGATAAGTGAAATAAGCTCTTATCGTGCTATTACTGATTCTGCCGCCAGTATGTTTAGTGAAAACTCTAAAGGCCGCAAAGCCATGCAAGCCGCTAGTGATGTTTTTACTGCAATAGAATTAGCAAATTCAGCATTACGAGTTGGTAGTTATGCTATCGAGGCGGTTACCGCCGCATTCGCAGCACCATGGCCTATCGGCTTCGCCAGTGGTGCTGCCATGATAGCCATTATGGCAGGCTTAGGTGTTGCTGTTTCTGGTGGCTCAGGCTCTGCGCCAGAAAGTGCAGAGCAACGTCAACAAACCCAAGGCACCGGCACAGTACTTGGCAGTGATGATAAATCAGCCTCTATTTTAAACAGCTACGAACGCATTGAAGAGTTAGAACTCGATCAATACGCAGAGCTGCGTGAAATGAATGCTAGCTTGAATGATTTGAATAACAACATTACGAATTTGGTTGCTAATTTAGTCAGTAATTTTGGCCGCTTTGATGAAGCCAGTTACGGCGGCCAATTAGGCAACCAAAGCACAACTTCTAAGTTTGAAGAGTTGTTGATTGGTGGCGGTATTGGGCAAGTTTTAAAATCATTAGATCCAACGGGCATAGTAGGCAAAATTTTTAGCAGTTTTTCTAGTAAAAAGAAATCACTGGTTGACTCGGGCATCAGTATTGTCGCGCAAACTTTCGGCGATGTTATCGATACCGGGCTTTTACAAGCCCAAGCTTATTTTGATATAAAAACTAAGAAAAAGAAATTTTGGGGCATATCATCATCAACCAGTTATAACACCGAATACCAAAGTATCGGCTCACAACTTGAGCATGAAATGGCGCTGATTTTTGGCGACATTGGTAACTCAATTAATCAAGCGGTTGACGTGCTTGACTTAGATGTTTCTAAAAGCCTAGATGATTTTGTTATTGATTTGCCTAAAATAAGTTTTAAAGATTTAAGCGGTGATGAGATTCAAGCGGAACTTGAAGCCATGTTCTCTAGTCAGTCTGACTTAATGGCCACTTACTTAGTACCAGGACTACAAGACTTTCAACAAGTCGGAGAGGGTTTATACGAAACACTTATTCGCCTTGCGCAAGAGCAAGCTGTTTTCAACTCAGTGCTTGAAATCACCGGCAACACCTTGGCCGATGTTGACGCTAACCAAACAATTGAGGCTACTCAGGCCATTATTGGCTTTGCTGGCTCAATTGAAGCGTTGCAAAGCGCAGCAAGCACGTATTTCAATGAATTTTATAGCGAAGCTGAGCAGTTTGATTATTTACAAAAACAGCTTAATGAACAGTTTGCAGCATTAGGTCTTAGCGTGCCAGCAACACGCGATGGCTTCAAAACACTGATTAGTGTATTAGACCCGCTAAACGAAGCTGACCAACGTTTATATGCTCAATTATTATTATTATCAGGACAATCTGCTGAATATTACGATGCCCTTGAAAACCAAGGCACGGCTATTGACGACACGCTTGAAAAAGAAAATGAACTAGCGGCAGCAAGACAAGCCTTTGTTGAAGACATTCAAGGTCAGCTTGAGCGACTTGATATGTCGCCCTTGCAAATTAAACTGGATGATTTACAAAAAACATTTTTAGACTCGTTTGAAGACGCCCAGCAGTTGGGTGCAGAAACCGCATTATTAGAGCAACTGTATGCTAACCGTCGTCAAACCATTGTTGAAGATGCATTAGAAAATGTGAATGCCGTACATCAACGTTCAATGGACACATTAACCCGTGACCATGAAGAAGTAGTCAATGATTTAGTAAACAATAACACTCGTTTAGTGTCAGCGTTTAGCGCATTGAATGCCAGTATTGCCAATAGTATTTTATCTATTAGACGCCAAGGCAGTAACTGGTCTGAAAGTAACTATCAAACAACTCAAATCAGTGACTTGTCATCGTTACTTGGCGAAGGCTCAGTTGAAGAGCAAATTAGTAACATTGACAGCTTACAGCAAGCTTATGTTAATAAGTATAACGCAGAGCTTCAAGGGCTTAATGCCAGCCGTGATGCAGCACAAAGCGCTTATGATAATCAGCTAAATCAAATTGAAAACAGATACCAAGCCGAGCTAGAAGTATACAACGGCATGCGCTCTGCACTTGATTCGCTAAAAGATGCGGTAGATAACTTATTACTCAGTGATTTATCAACGCTGACTAATGAGCAAAAATTAGCAGAGTCTAAATCGCAATATCAAACCACTTTAGCCAGAGCTAAAACGGGCGATGTTGATGCTATTTCTAGTCTCGGTAATGTTCATAGAAACTACTTGTCTGAAGCTCAAAACATGTATTCCAGCAGTGATGCCTTTCAAAATATTTTTGATAAATCATTTGCTGAAGTTTCTGCCATTTCAGCTAAAAACATTCATTCACCAAGTAAGCAACGCGCACCTTCAGTACCTGCGGCTATTACTCGCCACAACGTTAAAGTGCAAGAGTTGCAAACCTCCACCGTTGAAAGCCTCCAAGAACTACACGAATTAAGTAAAGCGCTAGAAGCTGAGAACCAAACCGCGTTTGATATTGCCATGAGTGATTTAACGCTTCAGCTTGACACTAACAAAACACTGTTAATAGCAGAACTAAGTGCCAATACCCTTGAAATTAATACCCAAGCTGCCGCTGACGCACAAACTCTAAATGAAGCCATGCAAAGACAATTAGAAGCTAGGGCCCAACAAAACGCTGCAGTACAGCAAAACAACGAAAAACAAACCGATGCCACCAATAAAATGAGAGAGCAAGTAGTCGCAGAGTTACGTTCGGTTAAAGCTGAGCTTAACGCGCAAACTAAAAAGCAGAATCAACAAATTTTACAAGCGCAGCAACAAGCAGCTGATGCTCAAAAAAGAGCAGAAAAGTTAGCACGTCAATTGAAAGAACAAGCCACAATTATTGAGAACCAAAGCGATGCATTTATGCGAGCACTACCATAATGACTATTCAAGAGTGGCTAGAATCGCCATCAAAGCAACGCACCTTACTCGCTAAAGTTGAGTACTTAAATAACGGCGCTCAAACTGCTTACTTATCAACAGCGCCTTTTGTCAGCTTGCCTGACGATTTACCGGCTAACATTGCTTTTGATGATTTTATTTTAGAATCTCCAACTTTTTCAAAAAGTATGGCCATTTTCTCGAATGGTTCAACCGCGAGTCGAAGTGCGTTAACGTTATTTGCAGATGAAAGCTTAACGCCACTATTTTTGGGTAATGTGTTCAAGCGTCAAGTAACTTATTTACTCGGTGATGAAGAGTGGCGACTCAGTGATTTTGTGGTGATAGCCAAGCAACTCGCTGAACGAGTTACCGCCCGTAATGATGAATATAGTATTGAATTACGCGACCCGTCTTTGAAGTTAGATAAAGTCATTGATACAGGCACATTTGCGACGGGAGTAAATGCAGGAAAATCAAAGCCTATCTGTATCGGTGAAGTGTTTAACATTGAACCGATGCTTGAAGATGCAGCCACGCATAAATATTGTGTTAACTACATTAGTGTTGAAGATGTAGTTGAGGTGCGCGATAACGGCCTCGCGATTAGCATCAACAAAAACAATGCCGACGGCAGCTTTACTTTAAATCAAGCGCCTGTTGGTCGCATAACGTGCGACGTTAAAGGGGCAAAACCAGCCACACATATACAGTACCCGGGTGACGTTATTACCTGGCTATTAACCACCTTTGTAGGTGAAACGGTTGACAATATTGCTGACCTTTCAGCGTTACCACTCTACAAAGTTGGTATTTATCAGCGCGAGCCACGCACAGTACGCACGGTTATCGACACAATTTGTAAGTCAATTATCGGTTATCACATGTACGCGCGTAACGGTCAGTTTGTCGCTAAGATCATGCCTGCAATCACGGGTATTCCTGCGCATGCACTAACGCTAGATGATATTGTTGAAGATGGCGTAAGTGTTAGAAAAACCATTGAGCCTGCATCGCAAGTAACCATTAATTACAAGCAAAACCATACTCCGCAAAATGACGGTTTAGCCGGTGGCGTAAGTGCAGAAAATAGAGAGCTATTTAGCCAACAATATCAAACGAAAACAGTAGTCAATAACTTGGTTGACTACCCCGATGCCTCGCCAATAACGCGCAATACTTGTTTAGTTGATGAAGTTGATGCGGGTGCGGTTGCAGCTAAATTAGCAGGCATGTACAGCGTCAAGCGCATTATTCATAAGGTTCACGGCCTAGCCGCGCCCTTTTTGTTTGATTTAGGCGGTGAAGTTATATTTTACTATTGGGATTTCAGCTTAAGCGCAGGCCGTAATGCGATTATTATTGGTTTAGAAGACAACCCCGTTGATGGTGAAGTAACCGTTGAGCTTTGGAGCTAAAGCATGGCTATAACTAAAAATGTGAGAATGCTGATGGTGAATGATGCTGACACAGCAGCACTAAGTCTAGCAACAGGCTCAGAAGTGGCAACGCTACCGTTAACTAATGTGCAATTACCGAGTAATTCACGCACGTTTCGCTCGCTAGATATTGCGCAAGTGCAAATAGTAATGACCTGGCAAAACCCCGTTTTATTATCAGGCGTTGCGCTTAACCGCATCAATGTCAGCGACGGCGCCACGTGGCGCGTTGAGGTGTTTAGTGATGTTGCTATGACAACATTAATTCATGACTCGTTAGTGCTGCAAGCTGTTCAGCAAAAAAACCTAGGTGAATTAGAATTTCTCATTGATCCGTTAGTTTCTGCTGTTGTCAGTATGAAGATTACCGCCTGTGATTATTGGTTCGAGAGTGGCATAGCACAAGCCGTTCGTATCACAATTATTGATGTAAACAACGCCAATGGCTTTATTGATATTGGGCGTATTTTCGCAGGCCGAGCACTACAGCCCAAAATCAATTTTAGTTATGGCCATAAATCAGGCTGGATAAGTCAAACTGAAAAAAGAAGAACAGCAGGCGGCAGTGTTCACGCTAAGAAAAAAGCCAGACCCCGCAAATTGTCATTTTCGCTTAAATACCTCGATGAATTGGACAGACCTCATTTTTACAACGCTATCCAACGTGTAGGTGATGACACCACTTGGTACATTTCCATGTTCCCTGGCGTTGGCGGTCAAAAAGAGCGTCAATATGCCATGTCGTGCATGTTTGAAATCTTACCTGAAATTGATGGTGCATTTTATAATAATTTTAAAGCAGACTTTACAATAAGAGAGGCATAATGGCTGAACAATTCCCCTTAATTGAGTGGCAATTTAGTGCTGAAGATTACGGCACTCATAGCGGTAACTATCTACAAAAACTAAAAGATTTAGTGACTGAATACAACGGTGTTCTTACTGCTGTTAACGCGCAACTAGTAGCAGCTGAAGACTCTGCAGCAATCAAATCGGACATCATAAATCTTCGTGATATCGACATCGCTGCTTTAGTTAGTCAAATGACTAATCTACGAAACGAAACGTTTGCACTTCGTGACGCAGCTGAAGCGATAGCCTTAGCTGACATTAATGGCACAAGCCCTGATTTTATTAATGTAAAAATTAATGGTGTTGCGGTTTATCATCCGGGTAATAAACCAACCCCAGCAGCGCTTGGGGCTGCGTCGCAAATTGATTTAAATGCAGCACAAAAAACTGCTGACGATGCTTTATTTTTCTCAATCGCAAACGGATTATAAAATGACAGTTAACGCAAATTTAAAAACCAGAGTTGATATTAAAGTGCTAGCGCTAACAGGCACTGAAACACTAGATGAATTAACGTATCTAAAACTTGCTGCAAAAGGAAACACGAAAGATACCGCAGCTATTGAGTTAGCAATAAAAAATTATGCCGATGCTTTAGGTGTTAATGCAACATCACTGCAATTAGCAAAAGCCAATGCAGCATTAGCTGATTATTCTTCCCAGTTAAATATTGGTAGTATTACAACAACTCAGCGCAACTCACTGCCTGACGGGCGAGTATTACTACCTTTGAATACCCGAGGCCGAATATTAACAGCTGATGAAGAAGAGCTGTATCCTGAGTTAAGTCAAGTACTTCCTAATTTACCTGCAATGACGCAACAAGGCACAGTAGGAATACCATATCTAACGCTAACAAACCCCGAGGCTCAAGAGTTCGCAGTAGTCGTAGACGGTAGTAAATTTTATTACGGGAAAAATAATTTTTTATACTCATATAATCGCGCTACAGACACAGCGACCCTTGAATTCTCAGGAGGTAGTAGTGACGATATTACCGCTGTCCGCTGTAGTGCTGATGGTGTGATAGTAGCGTTTGTTCAATGGGACAGTAGTAATAGTAACAATAGGCTCTGGGTGTCTGTGAATAGTGGAAGTACTTTCACCAATGCTGGTAGCAGCTCTGGTGGCTGTGCTATTGCCGATGATATTAGCTTACACGTAGCACCTAACGGCAGTACCATTACTTGTTTAATGTCTGATGCTTCTGCCAATTACCGATATTTGAGAATTGACAACCCGGCGGCTAATTCAGCAGTAGATGTCAATAAAATGATACACGAAAACCTGTCGGTAGCCACCAGCACCACCTTAAGCATGTATGCTAGCTTTACAGATGATGGTTTGACTATGGTAGTTAGCTATGATGCAGGAAATGGTACTGACGAGAAAGTCGTGGAATATTCAGAAGATGCAGGGGACACTTTTACTCGTATAAATGCGCATCCCTTTGACCAAGTAGTTACCACCAGCACTATGTCTAACGTTATTGTAGTACTAGACCCCAACAACCCTACCAACTTACTAGCGTTGTTAGGTGGCACATATAACGCAGGGGTATTCCATTCGGAAGACAAAGGCATTACTTGGAAGTCTATCCCTGCACCCGCCGAAAACGTGTCTGGTTACACCGTAAGTGGTTCTGATAATGGTGGCTGGTCTCAATGGAGTAATACGCTATTCAAACCGAGATACCGGAATGGCATAGTAACCATCAAAGATGGGGTAGGTTTTCATTATGTAGTACACATCAGTTTAGCGGGTCAGGTTAGTATCTTAGATAAAGTAAAACCAAGTCGCGATGCGAATCAAGGCTTCTTTAGTGTCGGATGGGCAGCAGATGAACAAAGTTTTGCGGTGTCTGGAATAGCTGCTAACGATTATCCGTGGACTGGTACTATTTTTACCGTCGGAAAATATGTACCTTCAGCATTACTACATTCTAACACTAAACTTGTTGCTGACGCGCCATAGGAGCGAACATGAAAAATATATTAATTCCGTTTTTTCAGATTAAAGGAACATCTACGTACCCCGATGACTATAAGCTTTTTTCAGAAATGACAGCAATCAGGTTTAATGAATCGGATTATTTTCTTTGTAAATACAGCGGTGATTTAGACCTAGAAACGGGTGCTGACAATTATACCAGTTACGAATCATGGCTTGCTACTCAGCCCGTAAAAACTGGCATTAGATATATAACGGTAGCATCACTCACAAGTCGGCTTTTCTTTTCAGAACGACATGCAGTACGTAATACAACGAACATGTATATAGAAGACATCTACGCAGATTTAACGGGTCGCTTGTATATTGATCTCGATGACCCTGATATGGCCGCTGGTTTGGGTATCGTGCTCAACTATCTACTTTCTATTGATGATGTGCAAAATGAACTCGTAAAAACGGTAATTGATGAGCAAGCACGACTTGTTGAATTACTGAAAGACGGCACAGAAAAAGAGAAGTACAACGGAGCTTTATAGGGATTTGACGATGAAAAAAACAGCGCAGCAAGGCAACTGGCAGTTCGAACTAAAACAAGTATTCTGCAGAAAAACCGCAGAGCACGGCCAGCCTTATATTGCTAGTGCTGTTATTACTATTACCGACGGCCACGCGCACGTTGAGCTGTTAACAAATAAAGATGATGACAATTTTAATCGCGCTGACTTTAAAGACTTGAAAACATTTATCAATGGCCTTGGCTTTGAAAAAGTGCATTACAGTCGATTCAAAAACAACGAGAAAATAGAGGTTATAAACTGATGACGCAAACTAAAAAGATTATATTAACTGATGAATATCAGCAAATAGCTGACAGCGCAACAGACTCAATTGTTACTGTGCAAAACCAAGCGGATAGTGCGGTTGGCGTTGTTGTTGATGATAGAGAGCTAAGCGACAGAGTTATTGCAGGTGACACCAACGATTATTATATACCTGCAGGTCAAGAACGAACATTTTCTGGATTTACAGGCAAAATTCACATTAAAGCAATGTCAGCTAAGCTTGTTGGCCATGCAACAGTGCTTTTGTCATGATAGGCCATTTTGCGAGTGATGTTGGCCATAACGCCTTAGGGCACTTTTCGCCATCGAAATTATCAACAGCAATCACGAAAACTTTAATATCGTTAGACAGTGTACTAAAAAGCTATTACAGGCTTGCTAAGCCAATTGTTTTTACGGGTGAATTTGAACAATCTATAGATTTTGTCATGCCTACCGATTCTGCTGCACACATAATTTTAGGGGGTCTACAGGATAGCGATTTTAGAATTGTAGTTTTTGGCACTACACATGCGTTACACGCAGGTAGAGTTGAGTTTGTGCATAACGGTATTTTCAGTGGCACTTCGGGTGCAATAACGCAAGAAATGGGCGGTAAGTATTTGACGATGGCGATTACCAGAGATTCACTAAACACTGGTAGAATTTCAATTAATGACAATATATTACATACCGTGATAAATGTAACACACGATATTGTCGTTGCTAAAATTGGCGCGAACTCAAATTTGGGCAGTTTTTTCAACGGAATACTATCAACGCCAAAATTTACCGATTTATCGGGTGCAGGGCCAGTTATCACCACGTTTAATCTTGATAACACCACAGGTAATATTGAATATAGCCAAGAAAATACGTTTGGTGATGAGTTATGGGTATACGGAACGACTATTGCCGATGCAACTGCTGCAAAATTCTCGCCAATAAATGGTGTGTCGACAGGCGCGCCACTAACTGTCGGCAATTCATACAAAGTAATGTGTACATGGGAAAAACTAACTGGCGCTATTAAATTTAATGTCGGCAATGACAATTATTCCACTGGCTCAGTAACAAACAATACTGGTTCATTTGAATTCGTTGCGGAAACAATAGGCGTAGAGCGCATGAATGTAATTGAGTTGAGCGATGACGGTTCGACAGCTGATAACGTAACAATGTCAATCAAGGAAATCCAAGACAACGCAGTTGAATATATCTACATACCCGAATCAAATCGCAAGCCATTTACATTTACAGATGAGGGTTGGTTGTGTGATATTGAATTGTGGGATGCGGGTCAATTTGTGGAAACTGAAGTTGTTCAGACTAATTATTCCTTTCCAGCAGCGAGTCAATCTCTAGAAATTGGGGTAAACTACAAAATTGAAACAATAGTGAGTGGTCGTGATTTCGGAGATATACGTGCAAATATCGGCAGATCGTTCGGTCAAGACGGTAATTCACCTTTGACTAACGGCACTACGACAGAGATTCGTACAGCTTTACACTATGTAAACAGTTTACAATATGGAGGTTCCGACATTACTGTCGGCACAACTATAGATATATCTGTCAAACAACTCATACAGGTGGCTTAATGTCTTATTTATACGCAGTAATGTACAAAGAAAATGCTGAGTTCTTAGGGGGGGGCGCCGAGTATCTCGACGGCAAGGTTGTAATCAGAGATATAACTGAAGCGAAAATAGCACAGTTCGACGGTGACGTTAATAGGGTTGATCTTTTAGAATTTAATCCTGACAATGACCCCGAATCAACTGAACAACTGACCGCGATTATAACTCAACTAGCAGAAGCTACACCCAACCATAAGCTAGGTGTACTAAGCCGGGCTCAAGGCAGATGGATACACGACAATCACCCTAGCTTTAAGCCTGAAGCTAACAACAACGAATAGTAATCTTTAAGGGTTGTTTAACACCAATTAAATAACCCTTAAACTTTCTCAAACTAACCGACTTTCTATTGCTCAGGTCTTTCTCATTTCAACTGGTTTTGTTTCTCGTTTTTTTCGCGCGGCTACACTTTTATAAGAAAATGGGCTCGAACCAGTGACACATGCATTTACTTAAGGTAAGTAGTTAAAGAGTACAGTCCATCGCTCTACCAACTGACAATTGGGAATAAGTATTTTTAGACAATAAAAAAGGCCACGATTTCTCGTAGCCTTTTTTATTTTATGTGGCTCCCCAAACTGGGCTCGAACCAGTGACACATGGATTAACAGTCCATCGCTCTACCAACTGAGCTATTGGGGAATAAAACTTTTCATTGTTAATTAGACAGTCATGGATTAACAGTATCTAATCTCCCTAAGCTCTAACAACTGACACTTAGGAATAAATCTTTACTCTATGAGTTTGTTAGTTCTCATATAAAATGTGGCTCCCCAAACTGGGCTCGAGAAACCAATCAGCGACACATGCTATTATTAGAGAGTACAGTCCATCGCTCTTCATTTGTCGTCAATATAAAATGTGGCTCCCCAAACTGGGCTCGAACCAGTGACACATGGATTAACAGTCCATCGCTCTACCAACTGAGCTATTGGGGAATAAATCTTTTTTTTTGATTAGATTACATGGATTAACAGTACCTAATCTATCAAGCTCTAACAACTAACACCTGATAATAAATATTTTTCCTTTCTTTATTAGATATGTCATGGATTAACAATATCTAATTTCTCAAGTCCTATTAACTAACGCTTGAGTAATTGTTTTGCCAAGCTGCTTGGCTAACGGGGCGGAATATTAAAGACCTGTAGCCAAAGTGTCAACACAAAAATAAGAAAAAAATCATTTATTAGTTTGTTTGCTCAAATTGCGTTCACTAAAGTTAGTTTATCAGCATTTATTGGGAGTTTTATATGCATCGCTTGTTTTTTGTCTCAAAAAGAAATGATAATGTAGTTATCCACTAAAGTTGTGGATAACTTTGTTAGTTAATTTGTAAGAACTCGTTACATCATGCGTTTATCTAGCCTGCAGACAAGTCAATAGTTAAATAAATAAATAAAATTATACTCTATAATCAGTGTGTTATGTCATAATTGTTGTTTTTTTGACTGTTTGGTTTGATTTTTGAGCATAAGGATATTTGCTAGCAATTGCTGTGCATTTCTTTTGATTTTGATTACAATAGATACTGCTTACCAATTAGCTAATTTATCATCAGCCTTTAAAAGTTATTAATGACGTCAAATAAAATTACATCTAGTAAAAAACAACCGGTCAACTTACTAAAAGATCCTGTTGCACCTACGCTTAAAAGAATGACCATCCCGATGATATACGGCATGATCTTACTGATGACGTTTAATTTAATTGATACATTTTTTGTCAGTTTATTAGGAACACAACCTTTAGCGGCCATTAGCTTTACTTTTCCGGTTACGTTTACCGTGCTTAGTTTAATGATTGGTTTGGGAATAGGTACATCAGCGGTTATTGCTAAATTTTTAGGGCACGATGATCATTCTTCGGCTAAAGACTCTGCAACCGCGGCTTTATATCTTGCCGCTATTGTGGTGATTAGCTTATCTTTCATAGGTTATTTATTTACCGATCAATTATTTACATTACTTGGTGCACAAGCTTCACTTTTACCTTTAATTCATCAATATATGGATGTTTGGTACCTTGGCAGTGTTTTCCTTATTGGGCCTATGATAGGTAATGCTGTTTTACGTGCCTCAGGTGATACTAAAACACCGAGTATCATTATGGGCAGTGCCGGGGTCATTAATGCCGTGCTTGATCCTATTTTTATTTTTGGTTTTGGCCCTGTACCAGCTATGGGTATTCAAGGAGCGGCAATAGCAACTTCAATATCTTGGTTACTTGGCTTTGGTTTGATTTTGATTATTTTGACCAAACAAAAAAACTTGATCCACACACATTTTTTACCGTTAAAACAGTTGGTGTTGTCGTGCCGTAGTATTTTAAAAATTGGTTTACCTGCCGCAGGTGCTAATATGTTAACGCCTATTGCTGCCGCAATTATGACGGCAATAGTGGCAAGCTACGGTGAACATGCCGTTGCTGGCTTTGGTGTCGGCTCAAGAATAGAGTCTATTGCCTCGTTAATTGTTCTTGCGCTATCAATGACATTACCGCCTTTTATCAGTCAAAATTTTGGTGCTGGAAATATGCAAAGAGTTGAGGACGCTTATAAGACCTCGATAAAGTTTGTATTATTTTGGCAAGTGCTTATCTATGGCATCTTGCTTATTTCAGCCGCTTGGATCGCCGCTGTTTTTGCTAAAGAGCAAGCAGTTGCCGACATTATCATATTATTTATTTGGATCTTACCGTTAGGTTATGGCTTGCAAGGGGTGGTTATATTAACTAACTCATCATTTAATGCTTTGCATAAACCTATGGTGGCATTAATGTTAAGTGTCGTTAGACTCTTTATTTGTTATGTACCTTTGGCATTAATAGGTAGTTATTTATTTGGCTTGCAAGGTTTCTTTGTTGGTGCTTTGATGGGCAATGTTGTTATGGCGGCAATTTCTTATCGTTTATTTACCAAGCAGTTTACCCATGGTGAATTTAGGGTTGAGGAGCAAATGTCTTGAAACCATTAACACTTGAGTCAAACTATACGCCAAGCGGTGATCAACCAACAGCAATTAAGCAATTACTTGAAGGCATTGAATCAGGGCTTGCACACCAAACTTTATTAGGGGTTACCGGCTCAGGTAAAACGTTTACTGTTGCCAATGTTATTGAAAAATTGAATCGCCCCACAATGATGTTAGCGCCAAACAAAACACTAGCCGCGCAGCTTTATGGTGAAATGAGAGAGTTTTTTCCTAACAATGCTGTTGAGTACTTTGTTTCCTATTATGATTATTATCAGCCTGAAGCGTATGTACCAACCACAGATACCTTTATTGAGAAAGATGCTTCAGTTAATGAACACATTGAGCAAATGCGTTTATCGGCCACTAAAGCATTATTAGAGCGCCGTGATGTTATTATTATTGCTTCAGTCTCTGCTATTTATGGCTTAGGGGATCCTGACTCCTATTTAAAAATGATGTTACATATTAGTGTTGGAGACATCATTAATCAGCGCGATATTTTGCGCCGTTTAGCTGAGCTGCAATATACACGTAATGATGTTGCTTTTGCCCGGGCTACTTATAGAGTACGTGGTGATGTGATAGATATATTTCCCGCAGAGTCAGACCGATTGGCCTTACGGGTAGAATTATTTGATGAAGAAATAGAGCGCCTTAGCCAGTTTGACCCGTTAACCGGACAAGTTGAGCGAACATTGGTACGTGTCACCGTTTATCCTAAAACGCACTACGCAACTCCTAGAGATAAAATTTTAGCTGCGGTAGATAAAATTAAGGTTGAGTTGAAAGAAAGATCTCAATACCTGAAAGACAATAACCGCTTAGTTGAAGAGCAACGCATAACACAACGCACTCAGTTTGATCTTGAAATGATGGCTGAACTTGGTTATTGCTCCGGCATTGAAAACTACTCTCGTTACCTGTCAGGTCGCGAGCAAGGTGAAGCGCCACCAACCTTATTTGATTATCTACCTGATGATGGTTTACTCATTATTGATGAGTCTCATGTGACCGTGCCGCAAATTGGCGCCATGTATAAAGGTGACAGGTCACGTAAAGAAAATTTAGTGCAGTATGGCTTTCGTTTGCCATCAGCGCTTGATAATCGACCGATGAAATTTGACGAATTTGAAACGCTATCACCACAAACTATTTATGTGTCGGCAACCCCAAGTAATTATGAGATTGAAAAGTCAGCAGGAGACATTGCCGAGCAAGTGGTCAGGCCAACAGGCTTATTAGATCCTGAAATTGAAGTACGTGACGTTGAAACCCAAGTGGATGATTTATTATCCGAAATAAATAAACGCCTACCATTAGATGAACGAGTTTTAGCGACCACGTTAACCAAACGCATGGCGGAAGATTTAACCGATTATTTAGATGAACACGGCATTAAAGCTCGTTACTTACACTCTGATGTTGATACCGTTGAACGTATGGAAATTATTCGGGATTTTCGCTTAGGTAAGTTTGATGTTTTAATTGGCATTAACTTATTACGTGAAGGTCTAGATATGCCAGAAGTGTCATTGGTGGCAATATTAGATGCTGATAAAGAAGGCTTTTTACGCTCTGAACGTTCATTAATTCAAACCATTGGTCGAGCAGCACGTAATATCAATGGTCGGGCCATTCTTTATGCTGGTAAAGTAACCAAATCTATGCGTAAGGCTATTGATGAAACTGAACGTCGTCGAACTAAACAGCATCAATACAATATCGACAATAACATTGTACCTAAAGGCGTAATTCGTAAAATAACCGATGTTATGGACACGGGCGGTTTTACCCAAAGAAAACAATTAGACAAGGTAGCCGAGCAACACGCAGGGTATAAAATAGATGAGCAGGGTGAGCTGCATCTCCTGACCACGAAAGAAATTGACAATAAAATTGAGCAACTTGAAAAAACTATGTTTGTGCATGCACAAAACTTAGAATTTGAACAAGCTGCTGCAATTCGTGATGACATTGCTAAGTTGAGAACTCAACAACTTTCAAGTTAACGATAAGCGACTTAAGCGCTATAAAATCACTTAAGCTCTAAAATTGAATAATGACCAAGAATATTAGCAATAGAGTCACTATTGCAGTTACTTAAATGGCTAATTTCTTCAATAATTCTATCTTGAATATCGACAGGAAATAATAATAATTGCTCTAAGTACAAATGTGCTTGAGTATCATTATTTGCATCTATCATTTGGTTTAAACACCGTGCTTGGTATTTGAACATTGCACTCATAAGTTATCCTCAAAAATTCAGTGGATACCTACTAAGCTTAGTCTAGCTTGGGGCGAGGGTTATATAGATTTAGTCTTAAAATATAATCAAAGGAATATAATATTCTATAGTACTTGTAGCTGCTCAAAAGTGATTAATATTCAGTGTATTATTCTTTGGCTTAATCGTTTTATACAATAAATTATTATTCGATACAAAAAAGGGTAATGAAATTCGTTCAAATAAAGTAAATTCTTGCTGATAGAGTTGATGATAATCAGCTTCTGGCTCAAAAATAGCAGTGCAGTAATAACATTGCTAATAATCTAAATAATTAGCAATGAGTTGATGACTTTTCGTACTTAAGACTAGCGATTATTTATTCGTAAGCAATTGGATCAGTAATATTATTATCGTGAAATGCCTCTAAGCGCTCTTGACAGGCACCGCACTTACCACAAGCTTTTTCTCTACCGTTATAACAAGTCCAAGTGTTGCTGTAGTCTAATCCCATGCTGATGCCATCGGTGAGAATAGCTGTTTTGTTAACATCTAAGTAGGGGCTGAAAATTTCAACACTTTCATAGTTCGCTATTTGACAAACATCATTCATTTTTTGTACGAACTCAGGGCGACAATCAGGATAAATAGCATGATCGCCCGAATGGGCACCGTAATAAACCTGTGCAGCACCTACAGAAACAGCATAACCAACCGCTAACGATAACAAAATCATATTGCGATTAGGAACAATCGTTGATTTCATATTTTCGGCTTCGTAATGTCCTTCAGGAATTTCAATATTATCTGTTAATGAAGAGCCCGCTAATAACTGATTGATAGCAGAGATATCAATCACTTTATGTTTAATATTAAGCGACTTACAAACACTGCTCGCGTATTCAAGCTCTTTTACGTGGCGTTGGCCATAATCAAATGAAAGTGCATAAACTTCTTTACCATCTCTTAGCGCACGGTTAAGTACGGTAAATGAATCCATGCCGCCAGAATAGATAACAACAACTTTTTCAGTTGCTATTTTTTCAGCGGATAGTTTTTCTGTCATAGTAAGATCTCTTTAAAAATAAATCAGGTATAATCAATGCAGCATATTTTACTTGAATACCACCATAGGCAAAAGCATAAATTAAAATGATTCAATACAAAATCAATGAACTTTTTGAAACCATTCAAGGTGAAGGCTCATTTACCGGGCAGCCATCAATATTTATCCGTTTGCAGGGCTGCCCAGTTGCCTGTTCATGGTGCGATACTAAACACACTTGGGCAGTAGAACTTAGTGATGAAGTCAGTCAAAAAACCATGTTAACTAAAGTTGAGGAAACTTCACAGTGGGCAGCCATGACTGTAGAGCAGGTTTTAGAGTTAGTTAAAGACAAAGGCTTCCAAGCAAAACATATTGTTATTACCGGCGGAGAACCGTGCATGGTGGACTTAACACCACTGTGCAATGCTTTTGAACAGCGGGGATATAGCACGCAAGTGGAAACGTCAGGTACTTTCGATATTAATGTTTCAGCTAAGTGTTGGGTAACGGTATCGCCGAAAATTAATATGCGTGGTGGTTATCCTATTCTTAATAGCGCTATGCTGCGTGCTAATGAAATCAAGCATCCAATCGCGACGGAGCAACATGTTGACGACCTAAAAACACTGTTAGCGGATCACAAGATTAAAAACACGCCAATATATTTACAGCCCATTAGTCAAAAACCCAGAGCCACTGAATTAGCCATCGAAACCTGTATTGCCAATAATTGGCGGTTATCAGTGCAGGTGCATAAATATTTGGGCATAGAGTAAGTTAAGAATGAAATATGCACCACAGAGGAGTAGAGGTCACCGCACTCCACCGAGCATAAGAAAACCTCTGTGTCGGCTAGAAAAGCCTTCTGCGGTATATCGCGGCTTAGTGGTGAGCCGTTACATTTTTAGCTTTTAAAAAATATACTTCTTGGGCACCCGTGCCGAAATTCTAGTGAGTAGCTCATAGTTGATGGTGTTCATATATTCTGCAACCGTTTCAATGGCCAGATTTTCTCCCCATAACTCAACGGTATCGCCTATTTTTACCTGTGCTAAGTCGGTGACATCAATGGTGATCATATCCATTGAAACTCGTCCTGCCATAGGGGCAAGTTGACCATTAATCCATACCGGAGTGCCATTTTTAGCATTTCTAGGGTAACCGTCAGCATAACCTATAGCGATGGTGGCAATCCGCGATGGACGCTTAGCTTGCCATATTTCACCATAACCAACGGACTCGCCAACACTTAACTCTCTTAACGCGATAATGGTTGATTGCAAGGTCATTACCGGTGTTAATTTTACTGGTGCTAATTTTACCTGTGAAGGTTTAGCGGGTATTGGTGTCGCGCCATATAAAGCGATGCCAAGTCGGTTGTAGTCACCATGGCTTGCGGGCCAATTAAGAATACCGGCAGAGTTAGCCAAACTTTTTTTATAACCGTGTTTTTGGTTGATACGTTCAAATTGTTTTATTTGTAATAGCGTTTTAGGGTTATCTATTTCTTCAGAGCTAGAAAAGTGCGTACAAAGCACCAAGCTTTGTAATTGTTCGTTTGTCAATTTAGCTAAAATAATATCCACTTCGTCTGGCATTATTCCTAAACGATTCATGCCAGTATCAACTTTAAGCCATAACTTACCCGTATAAGATGGGCTTTGTTGCCCCAACCAATCAACCTGCTCAGGTGTATGTAACATCAGCCAAAAGTTTTGCTGTAATGCGACAGAAAAATCTTCATAAGATAATGGCCCCTCCGTAATAAGAATTGGCAGAGTAATGCCAGCCTTTCTCAATTCTATAGCTTCATCAATAAAAGCCACGCCTAAAGCGGGCGCATGAGAGCTTAAAATTTTTGCTACTTCAATGGCGCCATGACCATAAGCATTAGCTTTAATAATAGCAATAGTTTCACTTTGCGGTGCTAAATTAGCAATATGATGATAATTACTTACTAATGCTGGTAAGTTGATAATTGAATAGGTTTTTCTTGAGTGATAGGTCATTTAGAATAGTACATAAATATAGTTCATTTGCGAGCAGCACAATGCTTTATTTCAGTGTATCATGTTTTTACATAAATGGGGTTTTAGCAAAAAAAAGTCCAAGCTATTTTATAGTTATTTATATATCCATTTAAAATAGGAATAAGCGAGTAAATTAAAGAGCTAAGTATGAAAACATTATCGAGTAAAAAGTCGAGTAAAAAGCAGTCGCAGCTGATTAATGAATTAACACAAATATCTACCGAGAATCAGAATCAAGATACTTTAGATATTGACTTACTTGATGCGCAAGGAATACTAGAAAAAATAAATAATGAAGATCAAAAAGTCGCAGGCGTTGTTAAGGGTATAATCCCGCAAATTGCCCAAGCAGTCGATAAAATTGTTACCGCCTTTGCCCATGGTGGTCGATTAATTTATATCGGTGCTGGTACTAGTGGTCGTTTAGGTATTTTAGATGCCGTTGAATGCCCACCAACTTTTAGTGTTTCAGACAAGCAAGTGCTAGGTATTATTGCTGGAGGTGATAAGGCTATTTATAAAGCGGTAGAAGGCGCTGAAGATAACCAGCTCTTGGCGGTTGATGATTTGAAATCAGCGAAATTGTCTAGTAACGATGTACTAGTTGGTATTGCTGCTAGTGGCCGTACGCCTTATGTTATTTCAGCGATGAATTATGGTCAATCTATCGGCGCAACCGTTGTCGGAGTCAGCTGTAGTTATAATGAAAAATTTACTCAGGCCAATGATATTAATATTTGTGCTGTTGTTGGCGCTGAAGTATTAACAGGTTCAACCCGAATGAAGTCGGGCACAGCGCAAAAGTTAATTTTAAATATGCTCAGTACCGCGAGTATGATCCGCTCAGGCAAAAGCTATAAAAACTTAATGATAGATGTTAAGGCCAGTAATGAAAAACTCTATGCTCGTGCGGTGCGCATTGTTATGCAGGCCACAGACTGTGATTATGATTGTGCAAAACAGGCGTTAGAGCAAGCTGAAAATAACGCCAAACTCGCAACATTAATGGTATTAACAGGGTTGAGTATTGAGCAAGCAAGAAGCTCTTTAGTGAAAAATAATGGTTTTTTACGCAAAGCGGCTGAGTAAACGAGAGCAAACTAAAAATTAACTAAAAGATTTTATTATGCCTTTCATTTTTCAAGAATTGTTAACTCGTTGTACTGCCGTTATATTGGCTACTGTATTACTATGTGCTTGCACATCAACAGGGTATGCCAATAAATCCTCATCGGAACAACATTTTGAGCTTTCAACAAAGAAAATTATAGTGGGAGCGGAGCAAACTTCTTACTATTTGCCAATGTTGCACAATAAACGCGTCGGTTTAGTGGTCAATCAAACATCAATGGTGGGCGATAAGCACTTAGTTGATGAACTTATTGCCAGCCATATTGATGTTCAAGCTATTTTTGCTCCTGAGCATGGTTTTCGTGGCGACCATGATGCAGGTGAAAAGTTTAGCTCTAGCCTTGATAAAAAAACAGGCGTGCCATTGGTGTCAATCTACGGGAAAAATCGCAAACCTTCAGCTGAGGTATTAGCAAACCTTGATGTCATTATTTTTGATATTCAAGATGTGGGTGTGCGTTTCTATACTTATATCAGCTCAATGCATTATATGATGGAGGCAGCTGCTGATGCAGGTATCACTTTTATTGTGTTAGATAGACCTAACCCTAACGGGGCTTTTGTTGATGGACCCGTATTAGCACCAGAATTAAGCTCTTTTGTGGGCATGCACAAAATACCATTGCTACATGGTATGACCGTAGGTGAGTTGGCTTTGATGATAAAAGGTGAAGGTTGGCTTAATAGCCAAGCAGCGTTAAAGTTAAAGGTAGTCAGTGTTAAAAACTACCAGCGTACTATGCTTTACTCATTGCCGGTAAAACCGAGTCCTAATCTGCCTAATGATATTGCCATAAACTTATATCCATCGTTAGGATTTTTTGAAGCAACACCGGTGAGTATTGGCCGAGGCACAGCTTTTCCTTTTCAGGTGATTGGCCATGATAAAGTATCTCTGGGCAGCTTTGCTTTTACCCCCATATCGACCCCTGGCGCCGCTTCGCACCCTAAATTAATGAATAAAGCATTACAGGGGCAAGATTTACGACATAGCCAAGTACGGGGTTTAGATCTTAGCTTTATCATTAATTGGCATCAGCAATTTAAAACACAAGGTAGAGCGTTTTTTACTCATGCAGGTTTTATGGACAAACTCAGTGGTACTGACACATTACGAAAAGCCATTGTTGCAGGAAAATCAGCAGAAGCAATTAAGCAAGGTTGGCAGCAAGAGTTGAATCACTTTAAAACATTAAGAAAACCTTATTTATTATATCCATATTAATATCCAGATTAATACCCAGACTGATAATCAGTTATAAATAACGATAAACAGGTAAAGTAAATATTATATGAGCCTATTAGCCATTCATACTTTAAAAATAATAACCACTTTAGCCGTTGCTTTCATGCTAACGAGTTGTACGTTGAGCACCTTGCCTGTAGAAATCATCCATGTTGAAACTCCCGTTGTGATAGCTAAAACAGGTCAAATAGATCAAATTTTTCCTCAAAAAGATCGTAGTAACAGAGAGCTAGTTAACGATCGCGCTATTTTTAAAAGCTATCAAGAGCGTGGTGACATTATTATTAATAACCAAGACGCCGTGTCGGCCGATATCTATATCAACGGTGAAAAAATTAGTATCGCTGAACCGCTGCAAGCCTATAACAGTTATCAATACAGTTTAAAAAAACGTACTAAAAATGGTGATAACACTTTTAGAATTGAAAATATTTTACCCGAAGGTGCCCAGTTAAATATCACCATTTCCTACCCAAGTTTAAAAGATGCAAGTAAAAAACCTCAGCAAAACTTTAGCAACGTAGACGCCTTAATCAATGACGATATTGCACAAGGCTTTCCCGGTGCGGTTTTGGTGGTAATAAAAGATGGTGAAGTCATCAAAAACACCGCTTATGGCTATAAAAGAAAATTTTCTGATGGCGGCGAACCATTAGCCGCGCCAGTAAAAATGAGCACGGATACGCTATTTGATCTTGCTTCAAATACTAAAATGTTTGCTACTAACTTTGCCTTGATGAAATTAGTGAGCGAAGGCAAGCTTGATGTCAGCAAACCAATAAATCATTATTTACCTAACTATTGTGGTTCAGGGCGCGATTTACGTACGGTAAAAGATATCCTCACTCATCACGCGGGTTATGCACCCGAAGTAAAGTTTTTCACCAGAGAAAATAAATTAGGGGCTGATTTTTTTTCGCAAGAGAGTAAACGAACCAAAGCCTTGATATTGACTAAGGTGCCGTATGTTGTGGAGCGCAATAGCAAGCGTATGTATAGCGATACGGATTACATGTTATTAGGTATGATCATTGAAAAAATCACCAATATGCCGCTTGATGTCTATACCGAATATAGTATTTATCAGCCTTTAGGTTTAAAAAATACTTTATTTAATCCACTGCAAAAAAGCTTTAGAAAAAACCAAGTGGCGGCGACAGAAATTCGCGGCACAACACGGGGGAATAGAGTAAATTTTGACAATATTCGCACTTATGTATTGCAAGGAGAAGTACACGATGAAAAAGCTTACCACTCTTTTGGCGGCGTAGCAGGCCATGCCGGCTTGTTTTCTACCGGTAAAGACTTAGCGGTATTAGCACAAGTGTTATTAAACCGAGGTGGTTATGGCAATAAGTCGTTGTTTTCAGGCAAGGTGATTGACCAATTTATTAAACCCGATGATGGCAATGGCACTTATGGTTTAGGCTGGCGGCGTGCAAATAATGGTGATAGAAAATGGCACTTTGGCCCTTATGCTAGCGCTTCGGCTTATGGTCACACAGGCTGGACAGGCACAGTGACCGTTATTGACCCAGAGCATGACCTAGCCATTATTTTACTCACTAATGCTCGCCATAGCGAAATTGAAGGCGATGACAAAAATTATCATTTTAAAGGTAAAGAATTTGAAACGGGTAAGTATGGCAGTGTTATTTCCCTTGTTTACGAGGCGGTTTTAGATAATTCTTTATGAATCAGTTATAGATAACTATATGGATCGTCATAAATGATGACCCTGTAACAAAATCTGCGTCACTGAATGAGAACATTGAACATATTAACTGCGTTTATGCCTATCCCTAGTTTTTAAAATTAGCTTCAAGTATGATCACTAATGTCACTAATGTCATTAATGTCACAAAGTAGTCTTAATTTAGGCGTGAATTTATCACTATAAATAGACCGCTTTGCCACCATATAGTCTTTCACATAATCGTTAAGCATCATTTTTTAGTGCGCAAAGTTAAAGGGAGTTAGTACAATATTTCGCATTTGGCTTGTGACAAGTTCTACCACTTTACGGAACTATCTAGAGGGCTATAGGCTCTACAAATTTGGCCTTTTAGCGTTCGACCGATGGTTCAGTAACAGTTTTTGATGAAAGAACCCGCGCTTTACTTTTAGCTCTTTTTTTTCTTTGTTCTTTTTTGCTCGCTAAAACTACTGTATTAATAAACTCTGCTGATTTGTTGGTGGGATTATAAGCGACCTTAATAATTTTACCGTTATATTCGATAATATCGCCGCTTCGAATTTTTTTACGCTTTTGAACTACAACTTCATTATTTACTAAAACATTACCTTCACTGATCATGGTTTTAGCTTCGCCGCCACCGCCAACCATATTGGCTATTTTAAGTAATTTACAAAGTTCTATAGGTTCAACACAAATGTCGATAATTGAGTGTTCAGACATGAAATACGCCTAATGATTTTAAATAATAATATTGTTAAATTCTAACATATATAAGGATACTTTATAATGGTGAACTTGCAGGAGGATACGTATCAGTTCTGATTGTTACTCAACTTGACTGGCTTCTGCGCCACTATTGTGGCCAGTCACTTCAAAGTCGCATTGGCATGACTTCAAAGTGCGCAGAACGGACAATACAGTTCTAACTTTCGGGATATATTTTCTAGTGAGTATTTTCTTTCATGTCACTGAAACGTTTCAGTAACAGACTATGTAAAAATAAAGTTTACTTCAAACTAATTGATTTTTTATATAAATGACACTATTTTTATTAAGGATGAGTCTAAGTAATATCTTGCCTCACATAAATGTTTTATTTCAATTGTTTCTAGTGCTTTGAAATGTTGGGTGTTGGTAAACAATTATTATATCAATACCTTAAGCTACTAAATATAGTTATCACTCATAATATGGAGTTATCAAATGAAAAAAATAATTTTTTTCATTACTGTTGTTTTGATAAGTGGGTGTACAAGTTCAGGAGTAATCAAAATGGGTCCTGATACATATTCAATATCTACATACCATGATTATAGCTCCACAGGCGCAAAACAGATGGCCTATAAAGAAGCAAATCAGCAGTGCTTAAAATTGGGAAAGGAAATAATGACCGTTCGGACTAATCAGTCAAGTCAAAGAGTTGTTGGTATACCAACATCTAATTTTGATTTGGAGTTTAGGTGTTTATCTAAAGGTGATCCAGATTTATATAGACCGACACTCAAAAAAGAAGCTGATATAGTCATTGATAATAGATAGTGATTAAGCCAATGAAGTCTGACTCATAACCGTTAGTTTTACAAGCTCAATCCTTGCCACAAAACGTCAGTTCAGCAAGCTAACTTTTAATGTTAGCGAAAATTCTATTTATATTCAAACCTTTAAATTTTGCTATACTTTTGCTAACGCCAAGTATTAGGCAGAGGGAATAATTTGGAGAATCTGAATGAAATATCTACTTTTAATAACTTCACTGTTAAGTTTGGCTATGCCTTCAATGGCAGATAATTTAGATTACAAAATTAAGAATGACAGGTTTATAACATCTGAAGGTGATATACCTAATGGTTGCTTTGGTCAATTGATGACTGAGTTAAATGGCGATAACTCCATTGCAGCCATATACATTAATCGAGCAGATCTTAGAGGGTGTGTTACCGCTAATTATCCATTTCCTGATGGGGAAAGTAATGAGATTAGCTACCAAATAATTGAGAGACTCAAGAATGACTCTTATAAATTAGAAGTGTGCGAAGTAGTTCATGGAAGTATGGGGGCTTCATGTGATAACATATTAGTAAAATTTGTTAATCGTGACTATTTAATCGATGGAAAAATAAAGCAGGTATTGTCACTTGAAAAATTAGGCCAATTTTAGTTTTGCTTTATTATTGCACTTAGCTCTTCTGGGTTGAGCCATTCAGGTATTTTCTCATTTGGGAAATTTTTGGTAAAAGTCTTAATGATATTGTCAGTCTTACTTATTACTTTGTCACACAGCTTAAGTGTTATGCTTGCCCATTTTGTTTTGTCATTTCTGATCGCGGATGTAAATTGAGGATATTGTCTCATCATTATTCCAGTGTTGTTTCTTCCTAACGCTGTTGCACTAACTAACAAAAATGAAAATTGTAAGTTTGATATTTGATTTTTGAGAGAGCGATGCTTTTCATTGCACAGATCCAACATACTCATTATTTTAATTGAATCTGTGATCATTTTTGTGACGTTAGGTCCTGAACCAATCTGATTTTGAGCAGCTACAACGTTTAATGAAAAACTTGTAATTGCATATATTAGGATAATAAAATTTTTTATATTCATAAAAATAATTCCCTATTTACAAATGGTATCAATTTTTATCATTATAGGACATTCCCGCTTGATCACCTCAAAAAGTATGCTTAATTACATATCATTGGAAATTTATTGTTAAATTTTCTTATGGCGTGACGCGTTTCTCATTATTTATGAAGCTCCACAAATACAACATCTAACCCGAATCAACTTCAACCGTTTATTATGATCCCTTTGAGGAAAAAGTGAAGCTAAACCAGCTATCTCATTTTTAATTAACTCAATTGTTCGTTAATATAATTTTTATGAATAAATACAGTTTCTCCGTCTTCTCCTGCAAAATTTAAAATTTCATCATTTTCAATAAACACCTTCATTCTTGTAAGAAATCCACTCTCGACAGCCTTAGTGTTATATGTATAATTGCTGATTATAAATGCAGTAATCTCTGAAAGGTTTACCCTTTCACCTTTCCTAAGGCCATTTACGAGGCAGTCATTTGCTATCTGCTCTCCTATTAAACACCATTCTTTTGAGCGACCCATCATTTTTTGAAATGAGCTATCTTCGCTGTAGTCATTATAATCACTCATTTTTAGCACCAGAAAAATTAACTTTGCAATTAATTATAGCTAACCATTAGAAAAAGATCGGTTCATAACAAAATTACCAGTAAAAAATATAACCTGAATAAGTATTACAGTAGAAATGGTTAACGTCCGCAATTTAGTCGGATAACTTGTCGCTAGATAAGCCAAGGCTAATGTCTGCTTTCGTATCTAAGTGAACATAAAGTTGCCTAATTTTGAAGACTAATTTAGGTCAGCAAAGTGGTATCAGTTAGCGTTATGAGATGGACTCTCACAGGCATAATGAGCTTGAAGCTGCCGTTGGCCATATCTACCTCTCGTTTGGCACACGTAGCTGTCTTTATTTTCTAGCGATTTGTGAAGTTTTCATTGTTTTCTTACGTCTTTTGAAGAAAAATATTCAGTTGTTTATTCAAATCTAGCTACAGTCAAGTAAACAACTAACAAGAGTTTTCACCTTCCTTGAAGAGCCACAATTGATCAGGTATTCCTATCATATAACCTTGCGCTATAGCACAGCGAAGTTTTAGACATTTTCTTTTGACCAAAAACGTAAGAAGATGAGTTTTTACAACGTCTAACAACAGTCCTATAAAAGGGTACCGCCATGAATACTTTAGTGCAAAAGAATGAAGATAGCTTGTTAATGACACCTTCGGTCACAGCTTCAACAATGACACCTTTAACAGTCACACCTTTAACAGTCACACCTTTAACGATCATAGAAAGTAACACCACAAAAAACATCAGTAAAGAAGCAGCAAAGAAAGTAGCAGTACCATTGATGAGATATTTCGATTTACTTGATGATGTCTCACCAAATTATGTATTAGGGTATAACTAATAAAGCTAATATAAGTTAACAGGCGTTAACTTATTAGACTAACGAAAAATATTCATATCCTTTATTTCACTTTATACCTATTAGGCTCAAGTATATTTCACCATGTTTAAATATGCTTGAGCCTTTTTTAACTTTTTTTGAGTAAATATTTAAGCAATTATTTAGGTTGTGCTGTAAGCCACTTATTGCACAAATTTACCTGCTAAAACATCTTGATACTGTCCATTTTTAATCACTAACATGCCATTGATAACAACCTGCTCAACGCCCTCTGAATACTTATTCCATTGGCTAAAATCAGCTTTAGGTGAGTAGTTTTTAGGATCAAAAACTATAATGTCAGCTTGATAGTTTTTCTTCAACACCCCACGTTTTTCAAGCCCTAGCAGTTTAGCGGTTTGCGCTGAACTTCTATTGATAAAATCAGCTAAACTAAGCAATTGTTTATTGACGACATAGTTTTGGTATTTTCTTGGGAAACTCGCGTATTTACGGGGATGACCATTGGTACCATCAGACGACGTCACTACCCAAGGTTGCACCATAAAGTTTTCTACATCTTTAGGTGACATGTTAAATGATGCCACGCGAACTTCACCTGTTTGTACCAATTGCATGGCCGTATCAACAATAGATAGATTTTTTACTTGGGCAACCTGCAATAAGTTTAAGCCCACTAAAGTATTATCTTCAAATTCAGTAATATATAAAGAATCAGCACCACCACGTCGGCGAATATTTTCTGTTATTTCAAGGTTTAGCTGCTCTGCTAAGTCTTGCTGATTTAACCTTTGATGAAAGGCTTGTTGGGAGTCGGCCATGACCCATTTAGGCATAACGGCGCTACGCAGTTTCGTTCCCGATGCTAGCCAAGGATACTGATCCGCCGAAATTGAAACGCCATTTTGTTGCGCTTGCTCTATTTTAGTAATGGCGGCTTCACTTTGTCCCCAAACATCAACACCTAAGGCTTTGATATGAGCCAAATGTAAGTGTATATCAGCGGCTTTGGCAATATTAATAGCTTCATCTAAGGCATGGGTAAAACCAATGTTAAAGGTACTTTCATCACGTAAATGCGTGTCATATATGCCATTATATTTACTGGCAATTTTAGCTAGGCTTATCACTTCTTCGGTATTGGCATAACTGCCGGGGACATAGTAAAGGCCAGTAGATAAACCAATGGCACCCGCTTGCATGGCACTCGTTAGCAATGTTGACATTTTAAGCAACTCTTCTGGCGTGGAGTAACGCTCAGCGCGCCCCATAACTTCTTCCCTTAAACTACCATGGCCAACAAATAAAGCGGTATTGGTACCAATACCATTGGCTTCAAGCTTAGCCGCAACAGCCTTTATATCGACAGGTCCACCGCCATCATTGCCATTAACAACGGTTGTCACCCCTTGAGTTAAATAGTTGAGATTGTGATTTTTGTCCTGACTCAATAATTCAGCAAGGCTGTGGGTATGCGGGTCAATAAACCCTGGGCTAACAATTTTTTCTGAAGCATCTATAACTTGTATCGCTTTAATCTGTTTACTTTTATTGGGGTAAAGACCACATATAACTTGACCACAAATAGCAACATCTAATGATTGGCCTTGAGCGCTTTCACCCGTGTAAACCGTGCCATTGGTAATTAATATATCGGCAACATAGTCTGTTTTGGGCTGTTTTTTCGATTCATTTTTTTGCTCTGAGCATGATGATATGACCAAAATACTTATCGCAGCAGTGAGTAGGTGGGTTTTAAATAATTTCATTATAAATCCTATTCTTTATTATGATCTGCATCAGATAGCATGGTTATCATCAATAAATTAGCCGATTTAAAAGCAACTCGTTTTATTTCAGAGCGATCTGTATTGTCACCCATTTCATAAGTAATGGCGTGTACACCAAATTTATCAGAAAAATATTGTTTCGATACCCCTAAATTCGGGTTGTTTCCAGGTTTTAGTTTCACTTTGAAATTTGGCATTTGACGATCAAGAGCTCCTAACCAATGACGCACTAAATAAGCTTCCTCAACGCCATAATCAACAGGCATGGTATAAAAAACATCGTCTTTGGTTGAATGAAAATCAATAGCAAATTTTATTTTATGTCCTTGAGAGGTTAACGCTTGTAAATAGCTATCGATTTGTTGAGTTTCTACTTGGGAAAACTTGATCCAATCTCTATTTAAGTCTAAGCCATTGGCGTTATGCCGCCAATTTCCTGCATGTACACCATCGGGGTTAATATTTGGAATAACTAAAATATTATATTTATCTCGATAACTTTGCCCTAATTCGCTACTAGCTAATAGCGTTTCTACAAAAGGAAACAGCGCAAGAGCACCGGTAATTTCGGGAGGATGTTGTCTCCCTAAAATAACAATCCACTCCTTGCTTTTTTTATTTCTGCTTTCAATTTTATAAATGGCTCTGCCTTGGGTCGACAACCCTAAAACACTATGCTCAATTTTGGTCGATTTTTTGAGTTTATTAGCCCAATCAACATAATATTGGTTATTGATAATCTCTTGTGCGGCAATAATTAACGGTTGTTTTGAAGCCGTTAGCTTCATTATCAAGCGATCACCCTTTATACGATATTTTTGTAATTGCCAAGCACCGCCGTTAACACTCACTTTAGGCGGATATCTATGTGTATCACCGCGAACTTTCATGACAATAGTAATATCAGTTGGTTTATCTGCCTGTACTTTAAAGGCATACCAAGGACTTGAATTGATAGGCGTATTCTCAGGAATTAAGGTAATTAAATATTCGTTTTTTGACACCTGATGGCATTCATCCATGCGGGCGGTAGAAAAATTGGCGGTTAAGCGAACATTCCCTGTATTACATGGCTGCTTGTTTGCGTCTTTATTAATATGATGACTATTAGCAAGAGCACTTTCAACAATAATGCTTTTATTAGCCGTAGTGTTTATAACACCTTCTTTTGAAGCCTTAGCTGTTGAGTGAGAACTAGATGCACATGAAGAGAGTAGAATACAAATGCATAACCCGAAGAGCGTGGTTAATAAATTTTTCATAACATTATCTTTATCGGTTAGGGAGAAAATATGGCTCGACTAGGGAACTAGCTGAGCCATT
Organism: Colwellia sp. 39_35_sub15_T18; assembly: GCA_002162675.1. Classification (GTDB taxonomy): domain Bacteria; phylum Pseudomonadota; class Gammaproteobacteria; order Enterobacterales; family Alteromonadaceae; genus Colwellia. Next base: position 149,774 of record MAAE01000025.1, read on the forward strand.
TAGAGCTGTTTCATTAAATATAATTAAATACTAGTAACTTGTTCACCACCGAGCCGCTACGCTCCACAAAGGGCTCTTCGAGCCTACACAGAGGCTTTGTCATGCTCGGTGTTCGGTGATCTCTGTGGTAAATCTTTTTAAGATGAATAAATACCAATATAATTTAAAAAGATTTGCTGATATCCATATAGAAATAACGGCCACGGTTACTGTGCAATGAACCAAAATAACCATGAGCAAGCTCATCGGCTAGCGGTGGCTCTTCATCAGCAATATTACGAATGCCTAGGCTTACTTTCATGCCTTGCAACATATCACCGTCGTCAAATCGATAAGAACCATAAACATTGACGGTAGTAAAACTATCAACGGGTAATGTTATAACTTCACCATCAATAGTTGCTGTAGTACTTGTGTCAACCACTTCACTGGTATAGTTAGCATTGATACCAGCTCCCCAGCCATTAAGTTTCCAGTTTAATGATGTTCTTGCACGCCATTCAGGGTTACCATTTTGCTTGATTAAATCACCGACATTGGCAATCGTTCTATCTGCGGGGACCGCTGGGTTGCCGGCTTCTTGAGCGGCAACTAACTGTGCTGATATTGGATCGGCAACTTGCTCAAACTTGGTTAAATGTGCGGCATTGGCGGTAAATTCAAATTCACCAATAGCTGTTTCAAAATCATACACTAAACCAATATCGACTCCTGAAATCTCTCTAGAATCTAAATTCTCATAAACGTTATTTATTTGAATAACCTCTTGGCTAGCTGCATCACGAATTACAGCAGGGTTACTTGAGCCTTCACTGCGTAATAATGAATCATAAAGTAAATGTGAGTTACCCGCTAAAATGCCTACTAAGTCATCTTGTTCAAGTTTCCAAAAATCAACATTAAGGGTTAAATTTTCTGTGGGCTCTATGATGATACCGATAGAAGTGTTGACATCATCTTCTGGTTTTAGGTCGTCGCTTGGCTTGCGAATATCAATAATAGCATAGCTATCATCAAGCACCGGGTCGTATAAACTATTACTACGTACTGCTGTAGCAGAGGTTTGCGCTAAGCCAGGGGCTCTAAAACCACCCGCATACGATGCACGTAAACTTAACCATTCAAGCGGTTGCCAGAATAAGGCTATTTTAGGTTTTAATGCACTGCCAACATCCGAAAAGTTTTCATAACGTGCGGCAAGTTGAATTTCAGCATATTGATCGCCAGAATCAATAAGCGGTACGATAACTTCTGCAAAAGCAGAAGCGACATTGCGGCTCGCTTTAGAATCTTCGGTTGGGCTACTACCCATGACATCACTACCCGATAAAGTAACACCGGTAATCGCATCAACAAAAGGATTACTGCCATCGAGTAAAGCGTCGCGATCATCTTCAAAGCCTTCATGGCGAAATTCAACGCCGACAGCAAGGCCTACATCACCGGCGGGCACTTCAAATAACTCACTGTTGCTGGCTTTAAAATCAATAGAGGCAAGGCTCGTTTTTGAATCTCGGTGTACATCAACCATAAATTGATCAAGTATTGCTTGCGATACCAGCGGAATATCACCTGAAGTATTAGGGTTATTAACATCACCACCAGCAAAAACATTATAAGCCGTGCTTATGTCAGTGCTATTGATAGCGGCTTGAAAGGCACTGGCTTGAACACGGTTGGCAACATCATTAGTTTCGGCTTCACTGTAAAAAGCGGCAGTTTCCCATTCCCAGTCACCAAAATAACCTTGCAGCCCAGCTAGTAATCGATAACTGGTGTCGTCAACTTCAACGTTACGAACGCCGGTATTGATTGGGCGAGTTTTACGAAGCGTTACTTCTTCACCGAAAGGGTTATAAGCGGCATCAGCAGAAATTCTAAAGCGTTGAGCCGTTAGGTTGTGAGTTTGCTCACGAGTACGCTCAGCTTTGGCACTATAATAAATAATTTCAGAGAAAAATTCTAAATCATCATTAATTTCATGAGTTAAATGAGTATAAAGGTTAAATCTATTGACATCAGACACTAATGAGCGGGTTGTGCCGCGATCAAAACGTATATCTCGGCCAGTGCTGCCTTGATCAACACAAACACCATCAACGCTAAGTGGTGAGTCAACACAGCCATCCATTGTCTCAGGTTGAAGATGAAAAGTACCTAAGGTGTCAGTACTAAATTCACCCCACGGCGTGCTGGTACTTCTATTATCTAATTGTGTATCACCAATAAATTCTTCTGGTAGGGTTGGATATTCGCGTAAATCATGACTAGCAGAGTAGGGTCTTTCTGATGCCATCATGCCATCACGTAGATAAGCGGTAAATGAGCCGGTAATGTGAGTTTTACCATCATTAAATTCTAGGCCGCCTAAATAGCTAAACGTTGTTTCATTGAGCGGAGTACCCTGAGACTCGCCGTATCTAAGACTTACCTTATTGCCAACAAAGTCGCTATCAAGCGCATAGTTAACCACACCAGCAACGGCATCAGAGCCGTAAATAGCGGCAGCACCATCGCGAAGTACTTCTAAAGAGCGCAATCCTGAAACAGGTAAAGTATTGGTATTAACTGTGGTAACAGGCACAAAGTTTTCTGATTGTGTACCAGGGTGATTGACTAAACGGCGACCATTAAGCAAGGTTAGTGTGTTACCTGAACCAACGCCACGTAAGTTAACTGAACCAACATCACCTCGGGCATCATTAACGCCACCATTGCCGGTTGAGGCACCAAAATTTACCGCACCCATTTGAGGAATAGAGCGAATCAATTCATCACCCGTCATAGCCCCTGTGTTGGCAATGTCTTCAGCTGACAGAGAGGTTACCGGTAAGGTGCTAATATCTGTTGCGCGTTTGATATTACTACCAATAATGGCGATACGTTCAACCTCTGCTTCTTTTTCTACTTGTTGAGCTTCTGCTGCGTGCAGTAATTGCGGCGATAGGGCAGTTAATAAGCATAAACTAAGGTGGGTTAATTTATGTTTGGCGATAAATTTATTTTTCATGATGTTCACCGTTGTAGTTTTCAAGTTATTTATAATGTAATAGGTATATTTTTACCTTCTCATTTCTCTCCTGCTAACCATGAACCGAAACTATTATTTAAACAATTAACGCTTTGTGGCATAACTATAACCTTGGGTTATAGGTTCATTTTTATGGTGAAATACATTGGCTATTGTTTTTTTGATCGCACCAGCCGTTAAAAATTCGCATTAACGGCTTGCGAATAGTCGCTTGCTCCTATTCATTAGCATAGTTTATCAATGCCATTTAATGAGCACATAACCCTAGGTTATATAGCAGCTAAGATTAACTAATGTCGTTTTTTACCGAGCTAGCTTATCTTAGAGCTATTCAGAAAATATGATTGCTAATGTCAGCAGTGGCATTTTCCGGTAATCAAATTAACACTAAGATCCCCATAATATGCAGAAAACAATGAGCAGAAAACAACAAATAGTTAATAGTGCAATCAATGCAAATATCATTGACGATAGCTTAACTGTTATTGGTATCATGGACTTAGATGGTTTACAAAAAACTGTGCAGAGGGCTTATGCGGCTTTCCCTGACAATTTTTTTCACACCTTTGCGGTAAAAGCTAATGCCTTAGTTAAGGTGTTAGCATCGCTGCGCAAATATGGCATGGGTGCTGAAGTCGCTAGCCCAGGAGAATTGCTGATTGCTCGCTCGGCAGGTTTTGAGGCTAAAGATATTATTTTTGATTCACCAGCCAAAACCATGGCGGATTTACGCACCTGCATAAAACATGATATTTCAATTAATATTGATAACTTGCAAGAGTTAGCACGCATTGACAACATTATTAAAGAGTTTCCTGATACTCAATCTATTATTGGTTTTCGTGTTAATCCCCAAATTGGCAGTGGCCAAATAGCCTCCACGAGTACTGCTACAGCCACCTCTAAATTTGGTTATGCTTTAGCGGATGGTGATAACCGTCAGCAACTGATGAACATTTATAAACAGCGTCCATGGCTTAAAAGTATTCATACACATACGGGCTCACAAGGTTGTGAATTAGCATTAATGGCAAGTGGCGTAAAAGTTATCACCGACTTGGCAGAAGAAATTAATGCTGTTATTGGCCAGCAACAAGTCGTTCGTTTGGATATTGGTGGTGGTTTACCCGTCAACTTTGCTTCTGAAGAAGTCACTCCCAGCTTTCAAGAATATGCTGATATTTTAAAGGCGACGGTGCCCTTATTATTTACTGATAAATACCAAGTTAAAACAGAATTTGGTCGAGCTATTGTCGCTAAAAATGGCGTGATTATTACCCGAGTTGAATACACCAAAAACTCAGGTGGTCGCCATATCGCTATCACTCATGCTGGTGCTCAAGTACTTACTCGCACCGCTTTTTTACCTAAATCTTGGCCACTGCGAGTCACGGGATATTTGCCAACAGGGGAGGAGCGCACTGCTGATAATTCTGAGTTAGTGGCTACCGATGTTGCCGGACCTTGTTGTTTTGCGGGTGATTTAATTTGTGTCAATCAAACACTGCCCAAACTGGCTGAAAATGATTATGTGATGGTACATGATACTGGCGGTTATTATTTTAGTAATCACTTTGATTACAATAGCTTACCTAGGGTTGCTGTGTACACTGTTTGTGGTGAAGATGAAGCCTTACAAATAGAATGTATTCGCCAAGCTGACACCATAGCAGATGTGCTGAGGAAAATGTAAAAGGAGTGTTTTAACCGAAAAACTATAAAGTTATTAACTGTTTACCACCGAGGCGCAATGCTCCACAGAGGGCTCTTCGAGCCAAGACAGAGGTTTTGTTATTCTCGGTGTAGTGCGGTGTCGTGCAGAGACTTCGGTGCTCTCTGTGGTAAAGCTTTCTAACTGAGTAAAGACGAAAATATAATAATATGGGATAGCAAAACATGAATATAGAAATAAATGCAGTAGAAACATTGCTAATTGCACTATTTATCCTATTTGTCGGATATTTTTGTAACAACAAAATAGCCTTTTTAAGCAATAATAATATTCCAGAACCCGTGGTTGGCGGTATCGTTTTCTCACTTTTTGCCGCGCTAATGCATAGCCTTTTTTCAATACATTTTCAATTTGATATGAGCTTTAAAAACCCTTTAATGACAATGTTTTTTACCACGGTAGGCTTAGGTGCTAGCTATACCTTGTTACTTAAAGGTGGTCCGAAAGTGGTGCTTTTTTTAGCTGTGGCGACCGTGTATTTACTCGCCCAAAATGCCTTAGGCATTTCTGTCGCAATGGCCACAGGTCTGGATCCATTAATGGGGCTTATTGGTGGTTCAGTAACGTTATCGGGTGGTCATGGCAATGGCGCAACGTATGCCGATTTATTTATTAGCGAGTATAATATGCCGTCAAGTGTTTTTGAATTAGCCATGGCGGCCGCAACACTAGGGTTAGTATTAGGAGGATTAGTTGGCGGGCCAGTGAGTAAGCGATTGATTAAACGTTATAATTTAAAGGCTGATGAGTATCATGAAGCGCTAGATGACACTATCACCTTTAACCCCGAAGATCATGATTTGGTTACCCCTAAAAAAATGATGGAAACCTTGTTTGTTATTTTATTATGTATTGTGGTTGGTCGCTTTTTCTATATGCATTTAAAGTCAATCGATGTGGTTTTACCGGCCTTTTTAATGCCGCTATTATTTGGCGTGTTAGCCACTAATTTATGTGAATTTTCTAAACGCTATACCGTCAGTAGAGCCTGTATCGATTTATGGGGCACCATGTCGCTTTCTATCTTTCTTGCCATGGCATTAATGTCGCTAAAAGTGTGGGAACTCGCCAATTTAGCTGGACCAATGGTGGTTATTATTCTAATTCAAACCATGATGTTAATGATGTTTGCCTATTTTATTACCTTTAGAGTGATGGGTAAAAACTACAATGCGGCCATTATTGCGGGTGGTCATTGTGGTTTTGGCTTAGGAGCTACACCTACCGCGGTTGCCAATATGGAGTCGCTGGTTGCTCGCCATGGGCCATCTCCGCAAGCCTTTTTAGTGGTGCCTTTAGTAGGGGCGTTTTTTATTGATATTACCAATGCCTTAGTCATTCAACTGTATTTAAGCCTGCCATTTGTTACCAACTAACGATACTCCACAGAGGATTTATCATTATCGTGTAGTGCATAGCATCTCGGTGCGCTCTGTGGTAATTTTTATGATTACTACCGTCTTACCGCCAGTGAGCATTCGAATAACCCAGTAGCTAAATACCCCAAAACACCTTTATCTACGCCAGCCTATAACCTAAAGTTATAGGTAAAGCTTAAATACAAAGCAGTCATTAACTTAGCTTGCTGTTATTTTAATAATCAAATCGATAAATAAACCATAAGAATATTAGAGGAATAACAATATGCGCCTAAGACACATTGAAATTTTTCACGCTATTTATACTACGGGATCAATTACCAATGCCGCTAAAATTTTGCATGTTTCACAACCTTCGGTTAGCAAGGTATTATCGCACGCAGAAATGCAATTAGGCTTTAATTTATTTGAACGGGTGAAAGGGCGCTTAATACCCACTGATGAAGCCGAAATGTTGTTTGATGAAGTCGATAAAATTTATCAGCAAATGCGTTCAATTAAAAATACCGCTGAGAATATTAAAAAATCTGAATATGGTCATATAAACTTGGGACTTACGCCGGCATTAGGCTTTGATGCCATTCCCAATGCCATTGCAAAATATCACCATATACATGATAAAGTTAACTTTAATGTGCAAACAGTGCACAACGACTCGGTGATGCAAGCATTACTTGAGCATAAATGTGATTTAGCGATATTGTTTTCACCCAATGTTATACCGGGGGTAACCTCTATTGAGTTTGCTCAATCAGAGTTAGTTATTGTCTATCCGAAGGCAAGCTTTCCTGATTGCCCCGACAAACTTACCTTAAGCCAATTACAAGATTTTGAATACATAGACATTAGTGACAGTGGTCCGTTAGGTGATTTATTATGGACACGGATGATGAAAGAGCACATTACCCTCGAGTCGCCCATTAAGGTACAAACCTATTTTGTCGCCGCAAGGCTAGTGGCACAAGGGGCAGGTGTGTGCATAGTGGATAAATTCACCGCCCAAGGAAATTTGTCTGATAACATTGCTATGGCGTCTTTTGAGCCACCTTTACATTTTAGCGTTAATGCTTTGTATCTGGAAAACAGAAGCTTATCTAAAGTTACCGAAGCGTTTATTCCTTTTTTAGATAAGGAGATATCGAAAAATTAAGCTAGCTGTGCACCACAGAGCCACTGAAATGCGTTCTGTGGTAAAGCTTTTTCAGCGGAATAAATTAAGTTTATTTATCAATAACTAAGTATTACAGCTTTATCTGTTTTTTTGTTCAAACCAATAAAGGCAGGATGTTGGCTTTTTATGGTAAAGAAGTGTGGTTTGGCGCTTGAGCTAAAATTACTTTGCCATTCTATCAGTGAAAAATCATCGACATCAATTTGTCCTGCACTTTCATTTTTATTGTCGTTCACTAATTCAAAATCAACCAGTACTCGATAACTTTTATAACCAATTCTTGGTGAATTAAAGTCAACTTCAACATTTTGCCATTCACCGTTGCCAGTCAATTTAGCGGAATGTATTAAATGTTTTTTACTGTTGTTAAAAGCATCAAATAACTTTTGTCGCTTTTTTCGGCCTTGCCAGTAATAACTTACTTTCACGCTATTATTGGTTTTAAATTTAGCTTTAATGGTCATTTGACTACTTGGGCTGAATACACGCTTGAAGCTTTGCATACCAAAAGTGCTTATGTGTTGGTTTTGTAATGAAAGGGCAAGGCTTTTGTTACCGCTAACGCCATAGGAATTTAATGAGGTTGATTGACGGTCATATAACCAACCACGTTCAGAGCCGCTAAAAAAATCAAAGCTTTCAAAGTCGCTACCGTTAATTAAGTTTGTGCCTAGACGGTATTTTACGGCCGGCTCTGGTAGCTCAGGTAATGACACTTGCCTTATTTGTGCATGCCAGGGCGTGTGGTATAGGCTGGTAACTTTTTCATCTTTGCTAAATGACAAGGCAACTTGTTTGGTTTTATTGATGAGCGCTTTACTTATTGATGTTTTACTTGCAATCGTCGCTTTATTTTCTGAGGTAATAACACCATGGCCGCCTGATTGGCTGATATAAGTATTACGCGTTTTTGATAGCTCGGTTAATCGCTTCATTACCGTGTAACGATGCATACCTGTAGCAGGCGTTGGTTTATAGCCTTTGACATATAAAGGCACAATTTCAGCGCGGTGGAACACACCTTCATCTAACCACACATAAAGTATAAAACTATGCTGAGTGGCACTGAAGTTTTGATCAAAAATAAAATTTCCCATTGAATAAGCGATTAACTTACCCTCATATAGCTCAAGCCCTTGGCTAACATGAGGATGATGAGCAATAGCAAGTGCTGCGCCATTATCTAAGGCTGATTTTAACCTTTGCTCAGTAACACCGGTTGGGTTATTGGCATACTCTTGGCTACCATGGTATTGCACTATGGTTGTTCTATTTTGATTAACTTCTTGTGTTACTGACTTAATAATATTGTTCATAGAGCCAAATGCTGCGCCGCCATGTTGTTGATTTGCTGTTTGAGTTGGGTTGGCACTGCCTTCCCAGCCCACATAAGCTAGCATGGAGAACTCACTGTCATTGATCGTTTCTTGGTGTGCTTTTAGTGCCTGTTTTTCGTTAAAACCAGCCCCAGAAAAATCTAGAGAGCTATTTTCTAAGAAGGCTAAAGTCGATTTAAGCCCTGAGTCCATATAATCGTAGGTATGATTATTTCCCAGCGAAACGTAATCAATACCTGCCCACGTCAGCGCATCGAGTATTTCTGGTTGAGAGTAAAAAGTTACTGATTTAGGTGCCCGTTCGTTAGGTAATGAGCTAGCCACTTGCGTTTCTAGATTAACCGCTGCGTAGTCGGCTATGCTCATATAAGGTTTTATATGCTTAACCACGGCTTTACTATCTTGCAGTTTACTTTCTGGGTGAATCAATATGGCATCACCAAAATAAGGTTGATAAAAACGGCGTCCCATCATGCTGTCACCACCAAAAGCGAGCATTACTCGCGACTTCTTTTTAGCAACTAGGCTGATATCGGCTAATTGACCATAATTTTGCTTATTCGTATTTAGCTCAAAGTGGCTAAAAGTTTGCACGCTATTGAAGTAATTTTGCTTAGCAAAGTTAACTTGGTATAAATCACTTACCGGCACTTTAATAGTAAAGAGCCCAGCTTTGTCAGTGAGTACCTGTTGCTCACCAACGTTTACGCTTACTTGTGCAATAGCGCTATTATCTCCAGCTAAAATCCGACCTTTAATAGTAAATGTTTCATTAGCATAAACACTGGTTACGAAGAATAAGTTAAAGAATAAAAAAGCGACTAACATTAGGCGAGACATATATTTTCCATTTAAAAGTTGATTACAATTAAGTCTAGTGATTAATTTTTGCCAGCGTTGCTAACAAATTTACTGACGCTGGCTTGATGTATAAGTATATGAGTATATAAGAACCAACCCGGCCTTCTTATTCAATTTGTTAGAAAGGGTATAACCTTAGGTAAATAAAAATCAAACAACACTCAATAGCCTTTGGTTAATGATTTTGTAAATGCTCATCAATAACGACAAAAATAACTTGTTTGAAATAGCCAAAAAAATAATTTGACATCATTTGACATAATACTGACAACAGAAATTTTCAAAGCTATACTGCTGACTTTATTAACATATTTATTTGAATGTATTTAACTATGATCAAATCATTTATCCTTACACTTAGCATACTTTATTTTGCGCCATACTCCTTTTTACAGGCGCAATCGTTTGATGAACGCTTTCAAGATTGTTTATTTAAAATAATTAAAACCGCTGACAAAAATAAAACCTTGCAGCAACTAGAAGATGACTGTGAAGAAAAAATAGCTAAAGAAGCGCTTGGCACTGAACAACTTGGCGTTATCTCTAAACGTATGATTAAAGAAAGGCAGACAGCCTTTGATCCTTATGTTATTACCCCACATAAAATGAACTACATTTTACCTGTGACCCTGACCGATAATATTAATCAAGAAGCCTATGACAGTTTCTCAAATTGGGCTGAACACCTTAGTGATGCGGAAGCAAAATTTCAAATAAGCCTGAAAGTGCCCTTAACCACAGGCAATGTTTTCAACAAGGGCGATCAACTCTTTTTTGGTTTTACACTTGAGTCATGGTGGCAACTTTATACAGAAAGTATTTCACGACCCTTTAGAGAAACTAATTATCAACCTGAAGTTTTTTACTTTACACCAATGGATTGGCACCCATTTGACACTAACTCTGGCGTTTCCTTTGGCTTTGAGCATCAATCTAATGGTCGCTCACAACTCATTTCTCGCAGCTGGAATAGAATATACGCTAACTTTCTTTTTGAGAAAAACAACTTTGCCTTATCGTTTCGCCCTTGGTATCGAATACCCGAAGGAGATAAAGCTACCACACTTAGTGCTACAGGGGATGATAACCCCGACATAGATGACTATATGGGACACTTTGAGCTAGGTTTAGCTTATGATTGGCGTGAAAGTTATGAAATATCTATGAAACTACGCGAAAATTTTGCTCGGCACCACGGCGCCATAGAACTTGGCTTTACCTTTCCTTTATGGGGTAAATTAAGAGGTTACGCGCAATACTTTAATGGTTACGGTGAAAGCTTAATTGACTATAACCATAAACAACAACGCATTGGTATTGGCTTTGCTTTAACCGATATTCTTTAAGTTTAGAGCATAGTTCTACCGCTCCTTAGGGCTGTAGTTAGGGCATAGTTATGCCCTAACTACAGTCACTAGTAATAAAATAGTATTAATATTTCATTACTAGTATTAATCCACCGCTAAAAAATTAATTCTGTCATGATATACTGATGTTAATTCATCATTTTTTATAGAAAAATTCATGTTACCTCGTATTGATCACCAAACCCATCTGCCCGCTATTTTTGAAAACTTTTCTAGCGCATTAAAAGCTAAAAATTTTACTGGTGATATCAGTGCCAAATACAGTGCCCGTTTAGCGGTTGCCACTGACAACAGTATCTATCAGCAATTACCACAGTTAGTGATTAACCCTCGTAGTCAGCAAGATATTATTCTATTAGCTCAAACGGCGAGTGAAGAGAAATATAATGAGATAAAATTTAGCGCGCGAGGCGGCGGTACCGGCACCAATGGTCAAAGCTTAACGCCAGGCATTATTGTTGATTTATCTAAGTACATGAATAAGGTTTTAGAAATTAATGTCGAAGAAAAATGGGTTAAGGTTGAAGCGGGTGTGGTTAAAGATCAACTCAATGATTTTTTACGTCCGCATGGTTTTTTCTTTGCTCCCGATTTATCAACCTCAAACCGAGCCACTATTGGTGGCATGATCAATACCGATGCTTCTGGGCAGGGCTCATTAGTGTACGGTAAAACCTCAAACCATGTTTTAGCACTTGAGTCAGTATTAGCCAATGGTGAGGTGTTAAATACTGAGCCGATGACACTTGCTCAGGCACAAAACTTGGCTAAAGAAGAGAGCAGTTATGGTCAAATTATTAAACAAGTGCTTGCTTCTTGTCTTGATAACCGCCAACTTGTTTTAGATAAATTCCCACGTTTAAATCGTTTTTTAACCGGTTATGATTTAGAAAATGTTTTGCAAGCCCAAGGTGGTGAAAATACTGAGCTTAATACCTTTGATCTGAGCCGTTTGATCACCGGCTCTGAAGGCTCGTTGGCTTTTGTTTGTCAGGCGAAACTTAATATCACCCCCATTAGCCCAGCTAAAACGTTGATCAATATAAAATATGATAGTTTTGACTCGGCGCTGCGCCATTCGCCCTTTTTAGTCAATGCTAAAGCGACTTCCGTTGAAACCATTGACAGCAAAGTATTAAACCTCGCTAAGCAAGATATTGTTTGGCATAGCGTTAGTGACTTAATTACTGATGTGCCTAATAAAGTAATGGATGGCATTAATATTGTTGAGTTTAATGGTACTAGTGTTGCAGCGTTAGCCGAGCAAGTAGCCATGTTAACAAAAGGCTTAGATGAAACGATAGCAGGTGGTAATAGTAACGGCGTTATTGGTTATCAAGTAACCTCAGACTTAAGCAGCATTAATAAACTCTATGCTATGCGTAAAAAAGCGGTGGGCTTACTCGGCAATACCGACGGTAGCCAAAAGCCATTAGCCTTTGCTGAAGATACCGCCGTACCGCCAGAAAATTTAGCCGATTTTATCGTGGAATTTAGAGCCTTACTCGATAGTTACAATTTGCATTACGGTATGTTCGGTCATGTCGATGCCGGTGTTCTCCATGTTCGTCCAGCTCTTGATATGTGCGATCCTGAACAAGAAAAATTGCTACGCACCTTATCCGATAAAGTGGTAAAACTTACCGCTAAATATGGCGGGCTAATGTGGGGTGAGCATGGTAAAGGTTATCGCAGTGAATACGGAGCTGAGTTTTTTGGTGAAACGCTCTTTACCGAATTAAGAAAAATCAAAGCAGTGTTCGATCCGTTAAATAAGATGAATCCGGGAAAAATTTGTACGCCGATTGACTCAAGTGAACAATTAGTGAGTGTTGATGATACCAAGCGCGGTTTTTATGACAGGCAAATTCCTGTCAAGGTTAAAGATTCATTTAACGCGGCGATGGACTGTAATGGCAATGGTCTATGTTTTAATTATGATGTAGATAGCCCGATGTGCCCATCAAGCAAAGTGACTAAAGACCGACGTCATTCACCTAAAGGCCGCGCAGGGTTAATGCGCGAATGGCTACGGTTGTTAGAAAAACAAGGTGTTGATGTTTTAGGGCTAGAGCAAGACATTAACAATTGGTCAGTGAAAACGTTACTTGATAGCAGTATCGCAAAATTTAAAATAGCTTTTTTTAATAAAGATGCCAATAAAGATGATTTTTCTCACGAAGTCATGGAAGCTATGCAGGGCTGTTTAGCCTGTAAAGCGTGTGCCAGCCAATGTCCCATTAAAGTGGATGTGCCAGACTTTAGAAGTCGCTTCATTAATCTTTATCATTCACGCTATCCTCGACCGTTAAAAGATCATTTAGTGGCCAATGTAGAAATATTAGCACCATTAATGGCAAAAGCGCCAAAGTTGGTTAACAGCATTTTAAGTTTAAAAGCTTATGATAAGTTGTCTGCAAGCACTATTGGTTATGTAAATACGCCGTTGTTAAGTGTGCCTACGTTACAAAAACAAGTTAAGAAAGCGGGCTATTCAGGTTTTGATCTCGCTAAGTTAAAAGCATTAACCACAGAGCAACGCCAAGGTTATGTACTGATAGTACAAGACCCATTTACCTCATTTTATGATGCGAAAACAGTGCAGAGCATGATGGCGCTGATAAAAACATTAGGTTTAGAGCCTATTTTATTACCGTTTAAACCCAATGGTAAGGCACAACATGTTAAAGGCTTTTTAGCGCGCTTTGCCAAAACAGCTAAATCTGCCAGTGAATTTTTAAATGAATTAGCGTCTTTAAATATGCCTATGTTAGGTATGGATGCGTCCATGGTACTTTGTTATCGTGATGAATATGAAAAAACCTTGGGAGCTGAGCGTGGTAGCTTTACCGTGCAATTAGCGCATGAATGGTTACTGTCATTTATCAAGCAAGATCAAACTTTTAAGCTTAATATTAAAGACTCTCAACAAGCGTTTAAGCTATTTTCACATTGCACTGAAAAAACCGCTTTAGTGAACAGTGAAAATGAATGGTTAACAATATTTAATCATTTCGGCTTAACGTTAGAAAAAGTGAGTGTCGGTTGTTGCGGTATGGCGGGTACTTATGGCCATGAAAAATCGAATTTAAGCAACTCAAAAAGTTTGTTTGATTTAAGCTGGCAACCAAAGCTTGATACCTTAGCAGCAGAGCAAATATTAGCGACCGGGTTTTCGTGTCGCTCGCAGGTAAAACGTTTTACCGAATTGAAAGCTAGACACCCTGTTGAGGCCTTAGTGGCGGCGTTGCAATAATCATGATGTAGCGCAAAGTCTAGCAATGGCAATAGCCTTGTAGTTTTCTCTATTGCACTATTTAAGAGCTTACCTTTAGGGTATTGCTTTTAGGAGTTTGTCTTTAGGAAGTTACGTCGTTATGTCAGAGCTACAATTAGTTAAGTTATTGAAAATATCCATAGGCATAGGTTTGTGTTTGCTCTTACTCGGTATTTACCTGCATAACTTTAGCGACTACATGGAGTCGTTAGGTGTTACCGGCATTATTATTAGTGCCGTTTGCATCGCTTTTGGTTTGATATTTTCTTTGCCGACCAAAATGTATTTAACTTTCCTTTTGATGAAGCGCGAGGCCGAACAACAATCATCAACAAAAGAAAAAGACTAGCGCTTAACTTAACAGCAGACTGAAGAATGGCTCCATCTCGAAAAACTTCCCCTAAAAGCACTATTTACTCTACCTAAATCTTTATTTTCATGTAAAATTATCTCCATTTTTTAAGTCTATTTATTGAACGGCAATTTTGCCTTTTACCAAGGCTGTTTTTTAGTCCCGTTTTAGAGGAAATCATGAGTTTAGACACAATCACCATAGATGGCATTGTAGCGCAGGCGATAAGTGCTATTAGTGAAGCTAGCGACCCTAATGCACTTGATCAAGTGCGCGTTAATTTTTTAGGTAAAAAAGGTTTATTTACAGAGCAAATGAAAGGCTTAAGTAAATTACCCAAAGAAGAAAAGCCTAAAATGGGTCAAATTATCAATATTGCCAAGCAAAAAGTGCAAAAATTATTGAATGAACGTGGCGAATTATTGCGTGCTGAAGAAATTGCTCAAAAGCTTGCCGCAGAGTCTATTGATGTTACGTTACCCGGTCGTGGTACAAAATTGGGTGGCTTACATCCGGTATCTCGCACCATTGCTCGTATCGAAAGTTTTTTTGGTGATTTAGGTTTTGAAGTAAAAGCAGGACCTGAAGTTGAAGATGATTATCATAATTTTGATGCCTTAAATATTCCTGAACATCATCCCGCACGCCAAGATCATGATACTTTTTATTTTAATCCTAAATTAGTGTTGCGTACGCAAACCTCAGGTGTACAAATTCGCACCATGGAAGTGGAAAAACCACCGCTGAGAATTATTTCTCCGGGTAAGGTTTATCGTAATGATTACGACCAAACCCATACGCCCATGTTCCATCAAGTGGAAGGTTTGATGGTTGATAAAGATGTTAGCTTTACCCACCTTAAAGGTATTTTGCATGACTTCTTACATCATTTTTTCGAAGAAGAAGTCGAAATTCGTTTCCGCCCTTCATATTTCCCCTTCACTGAGCCTTCGGCTGAAGTGGATATTATGGGTAAAAATGGTAAATGGTTAGAAGTATTAGGGTGCGGAATGGTGCATCCTAATGTGCTTAAAAGTGTCGGTATCGACCCAGAAATTTACACAGGTTTTGCTTTTGGCATGGGCGTAGAGCGCTTAACTATGCTGCGTTATGGCGTAAATGATTTACGTGCATTCTTTGAAAACGATCTTCGCTTCTTAAAACAGTTCAAGTAGGAAACCATCAATGAAATTTAGTGAATCTTGGTTACGTGAGTGGGTAAATCCTGCACTTTCATCTGATGAATTAGCTCATCAAATTACTATGGCTGGTCTTGAAGTAGACGGCGTAGACCCTGTTGCCGGTGAGTTTACGGGCGTTATTATTGGTGAAGTGATTGAATGTGGTCCGCATCCTGATGCAGATAAACTACAAGTCACCAAAATAAGCCTCGGCAGCTTTAGTGCTGATGGCGAGTTGGTTGATATCGTTTGTGGCGCAAAAAATTGTCGTCAAGGCTTAAAAGTAGCGGTAGCGACTGTCGGCGCCGTATTGCCCGGTAACTTTAAAATTAAAAAAGCTAAACTGCGCGGCGTACCTTCATTTGGCATGTTATGCAGCGAATCTGAAATTGGTCTAGCTGATGATTCAGATGGAATAATGGAATTAGCGCAAGACGCACCTGTAGGTACTTGTGTTCGTGAATATTTAGACTTAAACGATGTTACTATCGATGTTGATTTAACCGCCAACCGTGGTGATTGTTTAGGCATTAAAGGTTTAGCACGCGAAGTGGGTGTTTTGAACTCACAAGCGGTTAATAATGTTGAAATTACTGCCGTTATACCTTCTATTGATGATGTTCGTGACATCACTATTGAAGCAGGGGAAGCTTGTCCTCGTTATTTAGGTCGTGTCATTAAAAACATTAACCCTGACGCTCAAACACCGCTATGGATGGTAGAAAAGCTTCGCCGTTGCGGTACTCGCGCTATTGACCCCGTAGTTGATGTTACTAACTATGTTTTATTAGAGTTAGGGCATCCCATGCATGCTTTTGATTTAGCTAAAATTGAAGGTGGCATCAAAGTACGTTTTGCTAATAAAGACGAAAAATTAACTTTATTAGATGAAAACGAAGTTACTTTAAAAGAAAAAACCTTAGTGATTGCCGATGCTCCTGCTCAGGGTAACGGTAAAGCATTAGCCATTGCCGGTATTTTCGGTGGCCTTGCATCAGGTGTAACTAGTGCATCAACTGATATTTTCTTAGAAAGTGCTTTTTTTGCACCACTTGCTATTTTAGGGAAAGCGCGTCAGTACGGCTTACATACCGATGCATCGCATCGTTATGAGCGTGGTATCGACCCAACATTACAACATGATGCCATGGAACGTGCGACGCAATTGTTGTTAGACATTGTTGGCGGTCAAGCGGGTCCTATTGTTGAAGCTCAATCAGCTGAGCATATTCCGCAAACTAAAGATGTTAGTTTGCGCCGTGAAAAACTAGATAGCCGTATTGGTCATTTTATTGAAGATGAAAAAGTCACCGAAATATTAACGCGCCTTGGTTTTACGGTTAATGAAGAAGGTGAGGGGAGTGCTAAAGTATGGCAAGTGGTGGTATCTGCTTACCGTTTTGATATTAAAATTGAAGTCGATTTAATTGAAGAAGTCGCTCGCATCTACGGTTATAACAATATTCCTAATATTTCGCCCAAAGCCACCTTGAAAATGGTCGCACAAAAAGAAGCGGATATTTCATTAGCTAAATTAAAGCAAACACTGGTTAATCGTGAATATCAAGAAGCCATTACTTATAGTTTTGTTGATCCGAAAGTACAATCGTTGATTCATCCTGAGCAAGAGGTGATGACATTACCACATCCTATTTCTTCAGAAATGTCGGTAATGCGTTTAAGCTTGTTAACCGGTTTGTTGCAATCAGTGGTTTATAACCAAAACCGTCAGCAAGGTCGAGTACGCTTGTTTGAAACTGGTTTACGTTTTATTCCTGATGAAGCCGCTGAAAATGGTGTTCGCCAACAAAACATGATTGCCGGCGTTATTAGCGGCAACCGTGTTGATGAACATTGGGATATGGAAAAGGCAGCGACAGACTTTTATGATATTAAAGGTGATGTTGAAGCATTATTATCGTTAACTGGCGATGTTGAGGGTTATGAATTTTCAAAAGCAGAGGTTGCCGCTTTGCACCCCGGCCAAACTGCACAAATCACCAAAAATGGTCAGTTAGTAGGTTTCGTTGGCGCCTTACATCCTGAATTAACTAGAAAATTAGGATTAAACGGTCAAACATTTATTTTTGAACTATTGTTGAGCCAAGTATTAGTTCAGAAAATACCTGAAGCCTGTGCTGTCTCTCGCTTTCCTGCTAACCGCCGTGACTTAGCTATAGTGGTTAAAGACGATATTGATGCAAAAAAAGTGTTACAACTTATTGAAAAGGTTGGCGGAAATTATTTAATTGATCTAAACTTGTTTGATGTATACCAAGGACAAGGCATTGAAGACGGCTTTAAGAGCCTTGCTATCTCCTTAGTATTACAAGACAACGAGAAAACACTTGAAGAAAAAGACATCACAGATGTTATTGATCGAGTTGTTGAAACCTTAAAAACTGAGTTAAATGCATCACTGAGGGACTAAGCAATGGCGCTTACCAAAGCAGAAGTAGCAGAACATTTATTTGAAAAAGTTGGGCTGAGCAAGCGCGACGCAAAAGATATGGTTGAAATCTTTTTTGAAGAAATACGCGAAACCTTAGAAAGCGGTGAGCAAGTTAAGCTTTCTGGTTTTGGCAATTTCGACTTGCGTGTGAAAAGCGAACGTCCGGGGCGTAACCCTAAAACCGGTGAAGATATTCCAATTTCTGCCCGTAAAGTGGTCACTTTCAGACCGGGTCAAAAATTGAAAAGCCGTGTAGAAGATGGTAATAGTGACTAGCAGTTTATTACTTTGTTTTAGAGCATAGTTGCTGTAAGCTTTTTCTTTGAATAATTAAAACCACATTATCTTTATGTTAATGTGGTTTTTTTGTAGGTGTAACTTTAATCGCGCTGTTTTGTTTGTTACTGACTCTTATCTTAATTTTTAAGCTGTACTTTTTTGAGTATCAAGACCAGTGTTTTGATTATGTTATCCTAGCTAATAAAGGCAGTTTTATGCATGGCGATGCCTTAATGAAAATAGTGAAACTGTAAATTCTGCAACGAGTTTGCATGATACAATAATAATTCCGTTAATAGCGCAATTAGATAAGCTGTTAATACGACAGTGATAATAAAGCTCTTAGCGTACTGCACGAGATGAAATCCAAACCTTTCTATCGTAGAACCTTAATAATAGATAAAACAACAGATAAAATAATAGATAAATTATGCGCCGTTCAAGCTACCCTGACAATGAAGTAACCTCGATAAACTGGCAAGCTTTTAAGCTTATTTTACCTTACCTATTTGAATTTAAAAACCGCATTGCTTTTGCCATGCTGTGCTTAGTTTTTACTAAGATCGCCAGTGTTTACCTGCCTTTTATCTTAAAAGATATTGTTGATAGTTTAGACGCGAAAGTGCCTGAAAATATGCAAGCTTTAGTCGCGCCCTTTGGCTTGGTGATGGCTTATGGCCTAGTGCGTCTGTCTATTGTGGTGTTTGCTGAAATTCGCGATACTTTATTTGGCCGGGTGACTGAGCGGGCCATACGCCGCATTGGCTTGAAAGTATTTCGACATTTACATCAGCTTGATTTAGATTTTCATTTAAATCGTCAAACAGGGGGCTTGTCACGTGATATCGACCGAGGCACTACGGGTATTAGTTTTTTAATGCGCTTTATGGTTTTTAATATTGTGCCAACTTTACTCGAAATAGTGATGGTGGTGACTATTTTATATGTCAATTATGGTATTTGGTTTGCGTTTATCACCTTAGGTTCTATTTTAACTTATATTGCTTACTCTGTTTATGCCACCGAATTACGTACCCGTTATGTTCGAGAAGCGAATGTCGCCGACTCTTCAAGCAATACTCGTGCTATTGATAGCCTGCTTAATTATGAAACCGTTAAATATTTCACCAATGAAGATTATGAATCTCAGGCTTATGATAAACAGTTAGCGACATGGGAGCAGGCAAAAATTAAAAATCGTTTATCATTGTTTGCTTTAAATGGTGGTCAGGCCTTTATTATTGCTATGGCAATGACCGCAATGTTAGCTCTGGCGGCGCTAAATGTTAGCGAAGGCAAAATGACGTTGGGGGATTTTGTCTTGATCAATGCCTTTATGATGCAGCTTTTTATGCCGCTTAATTTTTTAGGGTTTGTTTATCGAGAAATAAAGGGTTCTTTAGCGAATATTGAAAACTTATTTGGTTTGTTAGATAAAGCGCCAAAAGTGGAAGATGTTGATGGTGCTAGCGAGCTAGCCATAACGCAAGCCGATATCAGTTTTGAGAATGTTCATTTTGCCTACCATAAAAAAAGACCCATCATTAAAGGTATCTCTTTTAAAGTTAATGGCGGTAAAAAAGTGGCTGTTGTTGGCACAAGTGGCTCGGGTAAATCAACCTTAGTGAAATTATTATTCCGTTTTTATGATGTCGACTCAGGCAGTATTAGCATTGATAACCAAAATACTAGCCAAGTAACGCAACACTCACTGCGCCAACATATTGGTATAGTGCCACAAGATACCGTGCTATTTAACGACACCTTATTTGCGAATGTTAATTATGGTAACCCTGCTGCCAGTAAAGAAAAAGTAATGCAAGCCATTGAGTTAGCTCACTTAACTAAATTTGTAAATAGCTTGCCTGATGGTATTGAAACGGTTGTAGGAGAACGGGGCTTAAAACTGTCGGGTGGAGAAAAACAACGAGTGGCTATTGCTCGAACTATTTTAAAAGATCCACAAATATTGGTGTTTGATGAAGCCACGTCGTCGCTAGATAGTCACTCGGAACAAGCTATTTTAACAGCGATTAATGAAGTGGCAAAAAATCGCACCAGTTTAGTGATTGCCCATCGATTATCAACCATTACCGATAGTGATAACATTATTGTCATGAGCGAAGGTGAAATAATTGAGCAAGGTAATCATCAACAATTGTTAGCCTTGCAAGGTAAATACAGTAAAATGTGGCAATTACAGCAATCAGTAAAATAATAAGTGCGAACAAGTGGTAACAAGAGAAGAAAATTTATCTATGAGCAATAAAGAAAACAGCAGTGAGAATAATACTCAGAGCAACGACGAAAGCCGCGAGATTTTAGCGACTAAGCAATGGCTAGAAGAAGTTATTATTG
Source organism: Colwellia sp. 39_35_sub15_T18 (assembly GCA_002162675.1). GTDB lineage: Bacteria > Pseudomonadota > Gammaproteobacteria > Enterobacterales > Alteromonadaceae > Colwellia. The sequence continues at coordinate 170,551 of MAAE01000025.1, forward strand.
GCCTTAATTTTTGTCCGTTTGCCAAAAAAGAATTTGTTAACAATACCATTTGTTATCATCAATCTAACGCGGATCAAATAAAAATAGCCTTACATGAATTAATAGAGCAATGTCGTTATTTACAAGCGCATGATGAATTAGAAACAACACTGATAATTTACCCTGATGGCTTTAGAACTTTTGAACGTTATTTAGATCTCGTTGATTATGGTAATGATTTATTGGTTGAGTCGGGGTTTGAAGGCATATTTCAATTAGCGAGTATGCACCCTGAATATTGCTTTGATGGTGAAGATTATGATGATGCCAGTAATTTTACCAACCGATCGCCATATCCCATGGTTCATATTATTCGTGAGGCCAGTATGACGCGGGTTTTGTCAACGTATAATGAGCCAGAAAAAATCCCTGAAAATAATATCGTTTTAGCACAGCAAAAAGGCAGTGCTCACTTTCAGCAAGTGTTAACACGTATTCATCAGCAACATTTTGCTAGCGACTCACAAGAAAAAGAGACAAAATAATCAAATGTCTTATACTGAACAATTTTTCCTTATTGCCGCCGTGCATCTACTTGCTGTGGCCAGTCCAGGGCCTGATTTTGCGATAATATTAAAACAAAGTATTCGTTATGATCGCCGCACTGCCATTATGACCAGTTTTGGTATCGCGACAGGTATTTTACTGCACGTAACCTATTCTTTAGTTGGCATAGGGTTAATCATTGCCAGCGATGAGCGCTTGTTTACGGCGCTTAAATATATAGCCGCGAGCTATTTTTGTTATATAGCATGGCATGGTTTAAGAGCTAAAAAACCAGATGATAGCAGTGGCGAGTTACGAGGTTCGAATAACGACAACAATAGCGACAATAATAACGACAGTAATCACGAGCAAGTTCCATCAACAAAGAGGGCTTTTTTTACAGGCTTTTTGGTTAACGGTTTAAATGTTAAAGCGACGTTATTTTTTGTCAGTCTGTTTTCTGTTGTTATAGCGCCGACGACTCCTTTTGCAATTAAATTAAGTTACGGTTTATACATGACTGTAGCCACGGCAATATGGTTTGTATGCTTGTCTTATTTATTAACCCACCACCGAGTGCGTTATTATTTGCAAATAAAAGGTTATTTATTAGATAGGGTTATGGGAGCAGTACTGTTGTTGTTAGCTATTCAATTGGTGTTAAGTGACTTAAACTAAATGTATTTATCCGTTTATATTCTGAAAAGAAATCGTTTTAATATTCAGGTATAATACCGGACTTATTATTATTTAGATTTGCTATTTATTCCTTCAAAAGGGTTATGATTTTGTCTGAAAAAATTTCTATTATACAAGTTGGTGGTAGTGTTGAACGTGCATTACAAGGCGATTATCAAATTAATGTTAAAGCTATTTTAACCGAAGCTTGGCAGTTAACATTAAAGTCTCGTTTGGCCATTAATGTGGGTTTATTGTTTGCAATATTACTAGGTATGTCAGTTTCATTTATTGTTAGTGACTACTTTGGTGGTATTGAGACAGTGCTTGAAGATCCACAAGCGAGCATGTTACTAAATATTGTGGTTACTATTGCGGTATGGCCATTTATTGCGGGTGTGGAAATGATGGGAGTATTACACGCTGTTGGCATGAAAACCCATCCTAAAATGACCTTTGCCTTTTTACAGAGAGCAAGTTGGGTGGTGTTATGCGCCTTATTTACCTCAGTGCTTATTAGTCTTGGTTTTCAGTTGTTAATATTACCCGGGATATTTTTGGCTATTACGCTCTCATTAACTATTCCGTTGGTTATTGAGAAAAAAATGACTCCGATGAAAGCGATAATACTTTCTATTCAAGCATTACGTTTTAAATTTATGCCATTATTCGTTATTTATTTTATTTTATTGCTCTCTTTAATTATGTTGTTTTTTCCTCTGGCTTTATTGCTAGAGTCGACACTTGCGCCAATTGGATTTATGATTTTTATTTTTGGTATCTCATACTTAGCGCCATTATTTTATAATACCAAAGGCATTTTATACCGTGAAATTTTTGGTATTAATGTAGCTACGGATAAAAGTATTGAAGAGTTGGCACAAACAACAAAGTCACCGGTATCTAAACTTAGCTCAGACTCAGACTCAGATGATACATTTTCAGCTTAATGTTAATTTTGGCTAAGGATAAGGGATAAAAATGAACAGTACAATATGGATTAAAAGTACTTTGCTATTGGCGTTAGTTACCTTTTTACTCGCGCCATTCACTTTTTTAAAACCAACATTAATAGTTGAACCAGCTAAAGAAAAAGCAACCAATGTTCAAACTCAACAGGTAAAACCGATAGTTAAAAAGGTCATTGAGCAGCCTTTACATCAAGTTAATTTACCTGATTTTGCGGCCATTAAAGATATTAAAACTAAGAAGCAGCAGTTTTTTAATTTTATCAAACCATCGATAGCAGGGGAAAATGCCAAGCTATTAGCGAAGAGAGTTAAGCTTGAGTCTTGGTTAGAAAGTATTTCGTTAGGCTTGTCGTTGTCTGATGAAGAGCTCAGTACACTGACGAGGTTAGTTAAAAAATATCGCGTTAATAAAAAAGCATCGGTCTTACAGCAAGTCAATGAACTCTTAATGCGTATTGATATAGTGCCCACGCCACTGGTGTTAGTTCAGGCGGCTAATGAGTCAGCTTGGGGAACATCAAGGTTTTCTAGAATAGGTCTCAATTTCTTTGGTATTTGGTGTTATCGCCAAGGTTGTGGCATGGTTCCAGGGGGGAGAAATACGGGTGCAAAGCATGAAGTTGCTGCTTTTAAAAGTGTTGATGCGGCGGTAGCCCGTTATTTTCATAATATTAATTCACATAACGCCTATCGTGTTTTTAGAACTATTCGCTTTGAGTTGCGCTCGCAAAGCCAACCGTTAAATCCTGAAATATTAGCCACAGGCCTATTACCTTATTCTGAACGTGGTGCTGATTATGTTATCGATATTACTAAAATGCTAAGGCAAAATAAGCAGTACTTTCAAGATAGCCCAGCGTCAGTCGACGTTGTAGCCGAATAGATTATTTTATTTCTATAACATTCAATTCATTTAATTGAGTGTTTGATGACTGGCTTGAATTTTTATTTATATCGTTAGCCATTCCTGCTTTTATTTCTGCAATTATTGGTTGATCAAAAGCGGTGTCACCACCATTTATTATCCCTGATGTGCTGTTAATTGTTTTGAAGTCAAACAAATTATTATCACATAAATGTGATGGCACAACATTACGCATTGCGGTAAACATAGATTCTATTCTACCGGGATATTGCTCATGCCATTCTTGTAGCATGCGCTTAATGTTTTGACGTTGCAAATTAGGTTGAGAGTCACATAAATTACAAGGGATAATAGGGAATTGTTTTAATTCAGCATATTGAATCAACTCAGCTTCTTTGCAAAAGGCAAGTGGGCGAATAACCACATGCTCGCCATTATCAGAAACAAGTTTGGCAGGCATGGCTTTCATTTTGCCCCCGTAAAACATGTTTAACATAAGTGTCTCAATCATGTCGTCGCGATGATGCCCTAAAGCAATTTTAGTTGCCCCTAAGTTTTTGGCTGCTTTGTAAAGCACTGCACGTCTTAGCCTTGAACATAGGCTACAGGTGGTTTTACCTTCAGGAATTTTATCTTTTACTATCGCGTAAGTATTTTCTTCAACAATGTGATATTCAATACCTAAAGTGTCTAGGTAGCTAGGCAATATATGCTCAGGAAAGCCAGGCTGTTTTTGATCTAAATTAACCGCGATAATGTCAAAGTGAATGGGCGCAGACTCTTTTAATAACATTAAGATAGTCAACATAGCATAACTGTCTTTACCGCCGGATAAACACACCATAATCTTATCACCGTCTTCAATCATGTTGTATTCAGCGATAGCTTGGCCAACATGGCGTCTAAGACGTTTTTCTAGTTTTGATAACTGTGTTTGTTGGGTTGAGGATAGTTTGTGGCTTGAAGATAGTTTTTTAGGCGTGTTCATAAGGAGATAGCTTTAGTTCAAACAGGTTGATTTCGCCGCGCATTATAGGGCTTTTAAGGCGTTAAAGCTATAAAGTAATAAGACTGTATGCTTAGTAATTTTAAGCTTACAGTCTTTTGGCAACGAGCAAATTATTGCATTACTTATTGTGTTATTTATTGCAGCGGTGACACATAACCCTCAGGTTTTAGCGCTAACACATCACAATTTAATTGATCAATAACATGCTCGGCAGTATTACCTATTAAAGCGGCAGAAATGCCTGTTCTGCCGACAGTACCGAGTATCACTAATTCAGCATCAATTTTTTCTGCCACTTGCGCTATGACAGTTTCTGGGAGACCTTCTTCAACATGAGTATTAATAACACTAATATCAAACTTATTTGCATGAGCAATCATGGCTTGTTGATGGTGTTTTAACATGGTGTCGTTGTATTCAGTTGAATTAAATTCAGGTATTTCAATAGCAATGTTGACAGGGGTGCCCGGAAATGAATTAACAAGGTGTACATTGGCTTGTATTAGTGACGCTAATTGCTTTGCTTGTTCGGTAATTTTTACATTAAGAGAGCGATGCTCGTCTTCGTCACTACCGACGTTTAGTGAGGCAACAATATTACCATTTTCTGGCCACGCATGCTCTTTAACCAATAAAACAGGACAAGGACATTTACGGAGAATATGCCAGTCAGTAGGTGTAAATACCACAGATTTAAGTTTGTCATGTTGATGTGTCCCCTTAATGACAATATCGTAGTTATGCTGAATAACTTGCTCTATGATGGCTTCAAACGGGCGATTGTGCCAAACGACTTGGCATTCAATATTTATATCACTTTTTAGCTCATTGATTATATTTTCTAGCCATAATGTTTTGTCTTTAATGACTGATTGGCGCATGACATTACGTTCATTACTGGAAAGAATGGTGGTCATCTCATAAGAAAAATCAAAGATAGTTAAAAAGGCATTAACCTTAATACTCTCACTACCATTGACTTTAATGCTAGCGGCTAATTCGATGGCTCTTTTTAATGCTTTTTGTTCATCCGTTGTTGGATCAATAACGGCGAGGATATTTTGATAAGTTTCCATGACTAATCTCACTTTAGTTTATTTATAACTGTTCACCACCGAGCCGCGATGCGTAGCACCTTAGTGATCTCTGTGGTAATGATTTTTAAGCTGAATAAATGCGCTATTTAACACATAACCATTTATATAGTTTAGTTAATTTATAGCAAAACTGTGAAATGAATGTTTGTTTTAAATCAATTTACTTGAGATTTGTTCGAGATCTAGATGGTTAAATCACCTCATGTCCTGAGATGATTTGAAGGTGATTTAAAGATAAGCTAACCCTGAATGTTTTCAGTGTTAGTCATAAATAGAGGCGGTTATTATGACTCTGCGCAATCAATTAATTCATCAATAGCTAAAATAGTGATAAATTTACCGTCAACCTTGATTAGGCCATTTTTATGAAAGCGGTTTAACAGTCGACTGATGGTTTCAACCGTTAAGCCTATATAATTACCAATATCGCTACGTGTCATGGTTAAACGAAACTCTGTGGCAGACAAACCGCGAGCATGATAACGATCACTTAAATTGACTAAAAAAGTGGCAACACGTTGCTGGGCATTTTTACGGTTTAATAAGGTTAACATTTCTTGGTCGGTGCGAATTTCATTACTCATTAAGCGTAACACTTGCTTTTTAAGTTTCGGCATAGTGTTAGATAGCTTGTCTAAGTTATCATAAGGTATTTCACACACCATAGATGTTTCAAGTGCTTGAGCAAAACTTTTATGCTCAGTATCGGCAATGGCATCAAAGCCCAATAAGTCGCCCGCCAAGTGAAAGCCAGTGATTTGTTCTTCACCCTGTTCGTTGACCGTAAAGGTTTTAAACGTACCAGAACGAACAGCAAAAAGTGCATGCATTGCTTGACCATCAGAAAAGATTTTATCGCCTTTGTGAATGGGGCGTTTGCGGTCAATAATGTCGTCTAACGTAGTCAGCTCTTGCTCATTTAAGGTAAAAGGTAAACAAAGTTCACTAATACTACAGTTTTGACATTTTATGTGCTGTGTGCCTGGGCAACTTTTGTTTGGCATGCGTTACTCTGTTGTTTTTATAACAAATATTTACCGTTAACTTGTTTTAATTAAGGTATTTACTCTAAATTTTAGGACTAGACTATGTTATTAGAACATTTGTTGGTATGCAACAATAAAACTATAAACACCGAAGGTTATTAAGAGTAGCGCCATCCCCTTTCGTAAAGTAGGTTTGACGAGTAAACTTTTTATGCCACCAAAACTTAAAGACAGTGTCAGCAAGGCGGGTAGGGTGCCTAAGCCAAAACACAACATAATGCTTGCGCCCGTTATAAGGCTACCGCTGGCGAGTGCCCAAGTAAGGGTTGAATAGACAAGACCACAAGGTAGCCAGCCCCATATAGCGCCTAAAGAAAAGGCTTTTGCTGGGCTACTGACCGGAATAACTTTTTGTGCTAAAGGAGATATATGTTGCCATAATCCTTTTCCTAAGGCTTCAATACGGTTTAGCCACATTAACCATTGCCCTAAATAAAGCCCCAATAACACCACAAAAATAGCAGAGAACATGCGTAAACCTGCCAGTGGCATACCGATATTTTTAGCGGCAATTGAGCCAGTATATCCAACAATAGCGCCAATAACGCAGTATGATGCAATGCGGCCAATATTATAGAAAATGACTAATACTAGCTTGCTTGTTTGGCGACTGTTTTCGTTTTGATTACTTTTTTTATTTTGAGTGTTAACTGGGATTTGTTGATTACTATGGTATTTGTTAGTAGGAAGTGCTGAGGTTAGCATGGTAGTGATGCCGCCACACATGGCGATACAATGCCCTGAGCCAAGTAAACCAATGATGAAAGCAGAGAGTAAATCTAAACTCATTTGTGAATGTGCTCATTACTTGCCACGGCCGATTCGCTACTTTTGTCTTCTTTCTGTTCGCTACTCGCTACTTGCAACTCGTTACGCTGCTCATCTTCATCAAACAGAATACTCATGCCTTGCTTTTCAAGATCATCAAATTGTTCGGTTTTTACTGCCCAAAAAAATAAATAAATACCAAGAGAGGTGAGTAAAACGGCTATTGGGATCAAAATATAAATTATGCTCATGTTGTACTCTTTATTTTTAGTAAGCTATTTTTTTAGCAAGCGTAGTGAATTGGTGATCACTAAAATCGAGCTCGCAGACATACCGATAACCGCCATATAAGGGGTAATAAAGCCCGTAACGGCTAACGGTAACACAATAGCATTATAACCAAAGGCCCATAAATAATTTTGAAAAATAATGCGTCGAGTTTTTAACGATACTTTGCTTAAGGTTGCGACGCTCATGAGCTGATTATTCAACAAAATTACGTCAGCACCACTTTTAGCTATATCGGTGCCACAGCCCATGGCGATAGAAACATGAGCGGCACCAAATACGGGTGAGTCGTTAACACCATCGCCGACCATGGCAACCTTTGTGTCATGCTGTGTTTGTAGTTTTATCAGTCTATTCATTTTATCCGTGGCAGAGAGGTCACCATAACTGTTGTTAATTGCTAACTGCTCGGCTATTTTCTCACAGGCTATTTGGCTATCTCCAGAAAGCATCAGGGTTTGTTTGTTATTATTTAGCAAGCTTATTAATGCTTGAGCATCATTTCTGACTTGATCAACTAAATGAAAAGTGCCTATAAGTTCGTTATTGCAAAGTAAAACACAAGCAACTGATTTTGTTTTGTCATTAAGGTTATCTAACAGCCATGTGGGTTTGCCAATGCTAAAGTGTTGATTGTCTATCTTGCCAGTAACTCCTTTTCCTGACTCAACTTTTACCTCATCGGCGACAATACTATAATCTCTATATTGGCTAAAAGGTTTAGCTAGCGGGTGTTCAGAGTGTGCCTCTAAAGCGGCAGCAATGGCTAATAGTTGTGTCTTTGTATAATCACTTTCATTGCTGACGTTTACTTGCTCAATAGCAAATTCACCCGTGGTTAATGTGCCTGTTTTATCAAAGGCAAAGCAATTGATATTTGGCATGGTTTCCATGACGTGAGCCGATTTTATCATTATGCCATCTCGATTGAGACGTGTTGTGGCACAGGTTAATGCTGTCGGTGTCGCTAAAGAAAGTGCACAAGGGCAGGTGGCAACTAATACCGATAAAGTGATCCAAAAAGCTTCTTCGGGCAAGTGCTGTTGCCAATAAAGGGCGGTGGCAATAGCAGTAAATAAAATGATAGCAACAAAATATTGGGCTATTTTGTCAGATAGGCGGGCAAGCTTAGGTTTATGAGCCTGAGATTGTTCACTTAAGCGAATTAATTGGCTTAAAAAGGATTGATTATTAGGCTGTTTAACTTTTACTGTTAAATTACCGTCACCATTAATAGTACCGGCAAAAACATGGTCATCAAGGTTTTTATTTACCGGTAATTGTTCACCGGAAAGCATGGCCTCATTGATTTGTGAGCGGCCTTGAGTAATGACGCCATCAGCGGGAATAGTCTCGCCAGGTTTAATGAGCACTAGGTCATTTACGGCGAGTAATTTAGCGGCTATGAGCTCTTCGCTACTGCCTTTTATTCTTGTAGCTGTCATGGGCATAAGTTTCAACAAATTAGCGGAAACTTGTGCCGCATGAGAGCGAGCTCTAAACTCTAAAAATTTACCGATAAGTAATAAAAAGGTGAACATAGCAACTGATTCAAAATAAACATCACCTTGCTGGGTAATCGTTGCCCATGCGCTGGCACTAAACGCGAGGATAATAGCGATAGTAACAGGCACATCCATGGATAAGTGCTTTAGTTTTAACGCATTCATCGCGCCAATATAAAAGGGCAGCGCCCCATAAGTCACAATAGGTAGTGCTAAAATAAAACTAACCCAACGTAAATAAATTTTATTGTGCTCTGACATATCGGCAAAGGCGCCAAAGTATAAACCGACGGCAATCATCATGATTTGCATCATTAAAATACCGCTGATACCCAACCTTTTAATAAAGGCTTTACTTTGTATTCTATTACGTTGTTCAACTTCGTTAGCTTTAAAGGGTAATGCCTGATAACCAATTTTTTCTATGGCGGTTAGAATTTCACTTAGCGCGAGTTTGTTGTCTTGCCATTTGATTGTCGCTCTTTGAGTTGTGGCATTAACATTGACGTTTTTAATGCCTGCTTGCTTGCTCAATTGCATTTCAATTAACCAAGCACAGGCCGCACAACTAATACCTTCTACGGTCAAAATGGCTTCTTTGGTATCTTTATCTTGATAAATGAACTCGTTTTGCAGCACTTCTTCATCAAGCAGTTGGTTTTTTTGTAATTGCTCAGGCACCAGCCCTGTGCCTTTATGCGCAGGCTCTGTTCTAACGGCATAATATTGAGTCAAATTATTATCAACAATGGTTTGTGCCACTGCTTGGCAGCCAATACAACACATAGGTTGTATTTTATTGTTAATGTTGACATTAAGCTTAATACCTTGCGGTATTAACTCATCACAATGAAAGCAGTTGTTTTGCACTAACGACATAGGGGTATTTAAGTAAGTAAATATAGTAACTAAGGCTTATTGCGCTTTAGTTGGGTTGGGAATTATATCTATAAAGGCACTTTGCGGTAAGCTAATGGTTTCTTGAATTTTCCACGTATTGTCAAATGGCGTGATAGTTATTTTCCATTTTCCGGCAATGTCATGGTCAAATGTTTGTCTGAAATGACCATTACCATCGGGTGTTAATGCAAGATAAAAATCTTTTTCTTCAAGGGTCGGGTGGAAAAAATTAATATTAAGTAACGGGAAGGTTTTTTCAATACCGGTTGGTTTTACCACCAATTGATTGTTTGAAAATTGTAATGCGAAACGCATACCTAATTTTTGTGCGTGTTTAACCTTAGACACTTCTAAATTGATCGTTTTCCCTGTTTTATAATAGTCGCCGACAACTAAGGTATCGGGATCGGTATTAGCAATAATATAGGTTGCAATACCCGCGACCACAGCAGTAAAAGGAAGAATAAAAACTAACCAAGCCCAAGGCTCGCGATACCAAGATGATTTCATAGTGTGAAACAGTATATAGGATGTGAAAACTGGCGAGTATTATAGCGTTTTTATTTACTCGGAGCTAGTTTTGTTGTGGGCAAAAAGATAATAAAAAAGGCCAGTTAACAATAGGTTAACTGGCCTTGGTATTTTATTTTATCTAAGCGAAATTTTAATCGCGCTGTACTTTATGATTTACACGTTAATCTTGAGAAAGAGAGTAAACATAAGCACTTATCACGTGTACTTTTTCTTCGCCTAAAATATTTTGCCAAGCTGGCATTACCCCTGCGCGACCATTACGAATAGATTCTTCAATGGCACGTTGTGAACCACCGTATAACCAAGTATTGTCAGACAAGTTTGGTGCACCCATGGGTAAGCCAAGTGCTAAGCTACCTTGGCCTTCTGAGCCGTGACAACCAGCACAAATAGCAAATTTCGCTTTACCCGCTTTAGCCAAATCGGCATTGACAGAGCGACCACTTAAACTAATAACGTAAGCGGCAACTTCTTTAACGCCTTGTTCACCACCTACAGCTCCAGCCCAAGCCATCATACCAACCGCCTTACGGCCGTGCATAATAGTTTCTTTGATTTGCTCAGGTGTACCACCATATAACCAGTCTTTATCAGCTAGGTTAGGAAAGCCAGTAGTACCACGAGCATCAGAGCCATGACATTGTGAACAGTTTTGGATAAATAAACGTTGACCTACTTTTAAGGCCTCTGCATCGGTAGCTAAGTCTTCAATGCTACGAGCGGCATAAGCTTCAAAAATTGGACCGTACTTTGCGTCAGCTTGCGCTATTTCACGATCATATTGTACTAATACGCCAGAGTCTTTATTTAAATACTCTAAGGTTTTCGCTTTAGACTCGGCTAAGTTCAATATGCCTTGGTTGGAACTTTTCCAGCCTAAAAGACCCGTCCAGGCACCTAAACCATACATAGCAATATAGCCAAAGGCCCAAATGATGGTTAGTAAGAAAAATGTGCTCCACCATTTAGGGAGTGGATTGTTTAATTCTTCAATACCGTCAAAAGAGTGGCCCATAGACTCGCCTTCTTCAACGCCTGCAAAGTTCTTTAAGCACCAACGTAGTAGTAAAAAGCAACCTACTAGTGAGCCTAGGGTAAGAACCCAAACCCATATATTCCAGAAGCTAGACATACTTATTTTCTCTCCTGTTTGCTATCTGTTTTAAGGTGGCTTTCGTTATTTTTTTTATTGAGTTTATCTTCTTCAAAAATAGAATTTGCTACATCATCAAATGAAGACTTACGTTTCTTTGAATAAGACCAAAGCACAATAATAATAAATAAAGCCAGTATAAGGAGGGCAAAAAACCCTCTAAGTGTTCCGTAATCCATCAGGTGTTCCTAATAAATAACTATTTCAACGCATGACCAAGTGATTGCAAATAAGCAACCAAGGCATCCATTTCAGTTTTACCCTTAACCGCATCTTTCGCGCCATCTATTTCTGCTTGAGTGTAAAGCGGAATAGCGTTGCCATTTTCATCTTTATGGCTGCGGTTACGTGTTAGCCAGTTGAACGTTTCAAGCTTTTTACCGGTAATTTCACCGTTTAGCTGATTTTCAGCTAACCACTTGAATGCAGGCATATTTGACTCAGGCACCACTGAACGTGGATCAAGTAGATGGGCAATATGCCAATCATCACTATAACGACCACCAACACGGGCTAAATCAGGACCAGTACGTTTAGAGCCCCACAAGAAAGGGTGTTCCCAAACATGCTCACCGGCAACTGAGTAATGGCCGTAACGTTCTGTTTCTGCTCTAAATGGGCGGATCATCTGGCTATGACAATTACTGCAACCTTCGCGGATATAAATATCACGACCTTCCATTTGCAGGGCAGTGTAAGGCTTTAAATTATCAACGGGTTGGGATAATTCTTTTTGAAAGAATAATGGTGTTATTTCTACTAAGCCACCGATACTGATAGCGAACACAGTAAACAGAAAGAATAAACCAACATTCTTTTCAACTTTCTCATGCTTATTTTGAGGATTACTTTGCATGTTTATTCTCCTTAAGCTTCTTCAACAGGCTTAAGACTTCCGTCTTTAGCACCGATTGTTTTAAACATGTTGTAGGCCATTAAGATAAAACCAGTTACAACTAATACACCACCTACAAAACGAATAAAATAGAAGGGATAAGATGCGGTTAAACTTTCAACAAAACTGTAAGTTAACGTACCGTCAGTGTTTACTGCACGCCACATTAACCCTTGCATTACACCTGAAATCCACATAGCAACAATATAAAGAATAATACCCGCAGTATGTAACCAAAAGTGCACATTAATCAAACGAATGCTATACATACGGCCTTGATTGAATAAAATTGGAATTAAGTGGTACATAGCACCAATTGATACCATGGCAACCCAACCTAAAGCGCCGGAATGAACATGACCAACGGTCCAGTCAGTATAATGAGATAATGCATTGACTGATTTAATTGCCATCATTGGACCTTCAAAGGTAGACATACCGTAGAAAGAAAGTGAAACAATTAAGAAGCGTAAAATAGGGTCCGTACGAAGTTTATGCCAAGCACCCGATAAAGTCATAATACCGTTGATCATGCCACCCCAAGAAGGAAGGAATAATACGATAGACATTACCATACCAACTGATTGCGCCCAATCTGGTAGAGCGGTGTAATGTAAATGGTGCGGACCAGCCCAAATATATAAAGACACCAATGCCCAGAAATGAACTATAGATAAACGATAAGAATAAACAGGGCGTTCAGCTTGTTTAGGCACGAAGTAGTACATCATACCTAAGAAACCAGCAGTTAATAAGAAACCAACGGCATTATGTCCGTACCACCACTGCATCATGGCATCAATTGCGCCAGAGTAGATAGAGTATGATTTCATTGCTGATACTGGGATAGCCATTGAGTTACCAATATGTAAAACAGCAACCGTTATGATAAAGCCACCAAAGAACCAGTTAGCTACATAGATGTGTGATGTTTTACGCTTGATTAGTGTGCCAAAAAAAACAATAGCATACGAAATCCAAACAACAGCAATAAGAATATCAATGGGCCATTCTAGCTCAGCGTATTCTTTTGATGTGGTATAACCTAAAGGTAGGGAAATAGCTGCCGATAAAATAACCGCTTGCCAGCCCCAGAAAGTGAAAGCAGCTAATTTTCCGCCGAACAATCGAATTTGGCAGGTTCGCTGTACAACATAGTATGAGGAGGCAAATAAAGCACTTGTACCAAAGGCGAAAATTACCGCATTGGTGTGTAGTGGGCGAAGACGAGAGTAGGTTAACCAAGGTGTATCAAAGTTTAACGCAGGCCAAATTAATTGAGCCGCGATAAGCACACCTACGAGTGTACCCACGATCCCCCAGATTACAGTCATTACAGTAAATTGACGAACAACATCGAAGTTGTAGTCTACTGCTGACGTATTACTAATGGTCATGTTATGGATTCCGCAGTGTTATTATTAATAATAATAGTTAGTATCGTTTTTATTTAGACTTAAACCAAAAAAGCGAACAATATTTATACTATTTTTGTTTATTTGCCAAACGGCATTGATATATGTCACAAAATCGAGCTAAAGGCGTCATATACAAGGCAATTTTACCCTTTGCTTATGACATAAATCAACCAGCACGGCTGTTTAAATTTGACATGGATCAAGTTTTAACTCTATTGCCCATAAATACTATGTGATATAGGAAATACAACTGAAACTTTACTGATATTGAGCTCAGCTAAAGTGAGTAAAAATTAAACATGAATGGCTAATTAACAAGGTAGACTAATTTTTAAAAATCAGCCAGTTTGGTGAGTTTTGCTACTTCAATAAGCTGGGTTTTTTTTGCTTCTATTTGAATTAGCTGCTGTTTTTTGAGTTTAGAAAAAACACGACTTAAGGTTTCTCGACGTAAGCCTAAGAATTTGGCGATATCATTACGGCTCAGTGGTCATTCAATGCTGTCATGACTTTAGGTATAATCAGCATTTCTTTCGATAATATGTAAAAGAAATGCGGCTAATAAGCTATCCGCTGATTTTTTACCTATATAAGCTTGAAAGTTGTGTTGACGGACATGGCTTTATCTCTTTAATAAAACCACGTGCTTATGCACGTTGCTCAGGAGATTAGTAAGCAAGTTTAGTTTTCACCTGTAGGAAAGGACTTATCCTCGATCTATTTTAAAAGATCGCGGTTAAAACCACTCCTGCAAACAACAACACCGCATTAAATAATGGCTGCTGAGTTATCTACATAGCCATGTAAAGCAATAATTTGCCGGTATTAATTTGCCGTACGAAGAATAAATTTGCTCTTGTGGCCTTTTTTATTCGCTCAGAGTTTGTTCTCGATTTACTAGGCACAGTCATTACTTATTTGTTAGCATATTATGCAATAAAATAGGTTGGTTAATTTAAGGGAGTTCGGTGAAAATAACAATTACCGGATTTTATAAAAGTCAAAATGATTAAAGTTACTATTATTCTCATCTGTATTTTCAATGTGTTAGCGTGTAATCCTGTTGAACCACATTCAGCTCAACATTCAGTTCAACAAATACAAAAATATCCTTTCTCTTGTTTATCATCACAAAGTCGTTGTTTGGTTGAAACAGAGCTGGGTCAAGTTAGCATTGAGTTTTCAGGGTTAACAGAGCAGGGGAAACTAAAAACCGAATTACCTTTTCAAATTCAACTGCAATTTGAGCCAGGTGATAAAAATCACCAATTAATGACTATTGAAAGTTATCTTGAAGGCACAACGATGTTTATGGGTAAAGTCCCGGTGTTTTTTGAGCAAGGCTCAACAAAAAATAAAGCGAAAGCTGAAACCTTGCTTGCTAGTTGTAGCGAAGCGGTAATGACGTGGCGACTATGGTTAACAATAGATGTATCTGTAGGTGATAAAGTTAAACAACAACGTTTTTTTATAGACTTTGATAGTAAGCGGCTGTAATGGTAAGTGGCTTTAACTGTCGGCGGGGGGAATCACGCTTGTGATTTAGGCGGATACTTTCCTTTAAACCTCAAAAGGTAAGCCGCCAACGGTTAAATATTATTAGTGACGTCAACCGATAATTTTAATCTTTGCCCCGGTTGTAAATATTTATTTCGACTCAAGCTATTCCAACGCTCAATATCACTAATGCGAACATTGAATTTATCAGCTATACGGGCGAAGGAATCTCCACGACGCACTTTATAGGTAATATTACGCATGATGGCTTGTTCAATACCTGAGCCTAGCTTCGCTGTTTTGCTTGATGCCGTCGTTTTTTGCCAAATAACCAGTTTTTGACCCAACTTTAAGGTATCGCGAGGAGCAAAACCATTCCATTTGGCGATATTACGACTACTCACTTTATAATGTTGACTAAGATCCCAAAGGTTATCGCCGGAGACAACGGTATGCATTATTTTAAAACCTTGCTGAGGCTTAGCTTGTTTTTTAGCAATGCGCTGCTGCTGCGATAAAATGTAGCTGTCGAGGGATTTTGCCGCCACAGGAATTAATAAATGTTTACCCGCGTGGATTTGGTTACCTTGAATGTTATTTACTTGCCGTATTAAGTCAATGTTAGTGTGGAACTTGTTGGCTATATAACCTAAGTTGTCACCATTTTTTATTTTATAACGCTGCCAAGCTAAATGATCGGCTTTATTGAGCTTTGCTAGCCCTTGTTCAAAGTTGGCTACTTTATGTTTAGGTAATACTAAGCGATGTGGACCATCGGGATCGGTAGACCAACGATTATAGCCAGGATTTAATCGTTGCAGCTCGGCAAGGGATAAATTAGCTAAGCTTGCTGCTTTGGCTAAATCAAGCTGAGATTTAATATCCACTTGCGTGATCACTTCTTCATTGGCTATTTCATATATTGATAAATTGAAATGCTTAGGACGCTTGATAATATCAGCTAATGCTAGCAGTTTAGGCACGTAAGCACGGGTTTCCTTGGGTAAATCTAACGACCAGAAATCAGTGTTTTTACCTAGTTTTTTGTTTTTTCTAACTGCACGTTGTACTCGGCCTTCACCCGAATTATAAGCCGCCAATGCTAATAACCAGTCACCATCGAAAAATTTATGCAAATACTTCATGTATTTGATCGCGCCTTGAGTAGAAGCAACGACATCACGCCTACCGTCATACCACCAGTTTTGCTTCATGCCAAAACGTTTGCCAGTAGCAGGTACAAATTGCCACATGCCTGAGGCTCTGCCATGAGAATAAGCAAAGGGATCGAAGGCGCTTTCAACAATAGGTAGTAGGGCAAGCTCTACAGGCACATTGTTCTTTTCTAATTCTTCCACAATATAATACAAAAAGGGTTCAGCACGCTTAGCAACACGATTTAAATAATTGGGATGCTTCACATACCAATTACGCTGCATTACCAGACGATTATTTTCAGGAATATCAAAGCTTAATTGGCCACGAATACGTTGCCAGACATCATTGCTGCTTTGCAGCGGTTTGTCTTTGAGCGAAAAATTAACATCGGCAATAGGATGAGTGACATCAACATTTTCATCAGCGAGTAATGCTTGATTTATTTCAACGGTACTCGCGATGTTTTGGGGATCTAAATTGTTATTACTTGCGCTAGTGGGAGATAAGCTTGTGCTTTGACAGCCACTAAGCAGTATGAATGCAGGAAAAAGAAAGTATTTCATGAATAACCAGTGATAATTTAAAACATAATAACGACAATGAACAAAAGTAACCGCGGAAGTGTTAATTTTTATTATCGAAAAACCGCGCCAAGATTACCACGTTAAAATTGGTCTTTCCAGCGTCTAATCGTGGTGAAAGTACCAAGCGTCGTTGTTTGACTCTTACTATCAAACTGTACAGCACTGATTTGTATCGCTTGTTCATGGCTACGTAAAAAGGGATTAATTTGTTTCTCAACTTTAATTGATGTCGGAATGGTGGCTAGCTCTTTAGTGCGTAACTCATTTACCTTGTTACTATAATTTTGCAAAGCCACGTTTTTTGGCTCAACCGCTAAGGCAAATTTCAGATTGGCTTGCGTGTATTCATGCGTGCAATATACTTGCGTACTTTCAGGTAAATTGCTGAGTTTTGTTAGTGAATTAAGCATTTGCTCGGCACTACCTTCAAAGAGTCGACCACAACCACCTGAAAACAGCGTATCACCACAAAGTAGTATAGGTTCAACGCTGTCATTGGCAAAGTAGGCTACGTGCCCAGCAGTATGACCTGGTAAATCTATTACTTGGAAGCTAAGTCTAAGCTCCTCTAGCTTAACTATATCCTTTTCAGCTAACTTAACATCACAATGTGGGATGTTTTCATTAGCAGGGCCATAAACGGTTAATGGCCATTGTTTTTGCTGACAATAAGCCCTTAACTCGCTTATACCGCCTGTGTGATCTGGATGATGATGAGTAATCAATATCGCGTTAAGGCGACAGTGGTTTTTCTCTAAAAAATCAATACAAACAGCAGCATCGCCGGGGTCAACTAAGGCAATTGTTTTAGTGTTTGGATGGCTAATAGCCCAGATATAGTTATCAGAAAAGGCTTTTATTGGGGTGATCTTAGTAAGTGAACTCATAACTTTAACTCAGTACTAGCTTGCTTAACATTGTCAGTTAATTATACTGATATTATCAATGAAAACATCTATAACTTAACTAATATAATTTAACTAAGTATGATAAAGATAATAAATATATGAAGCCTGCCTTAGCATTTCGACAACCTCATTACCCTAAATCTTGGCAAGAACTGCCCAATGGCGCTACTATTCTGTCGGCGATTGAGGAAAGGTTACAACCTTGGTGGCAAAAATTTTTTGGTTATCATTTATTAAAAATAGGTGCCTTAAGTCATAGTATTAACACCAGTGATAGTCCTATAAAGCATCAAGTGACTTGTTGCCTTAGCAAAAGTTGCGCGGAGCAAAACACAGTTGTAGAAAGTAGCTTTCATAATCAACAGGCATGCATTATTGGTGAGTTAGATGACTTACCACTACTTGAACATAGTATTGATGTTTGTTTACTTAGCCATACATTAGAGTTTTCACTGGATCCCCACCACGTTATTCGTGAAGCTAATCGGGTGCTGATCCCCAATGGTTATTTAATCATTACCGGCTTTAATCCTTTATCATTAGCAGGGATGAATCGCGCTATTCCCTACAGAAAAAAGCAAACACCATGGAATGAGCATTTCTTTTCACCTATGCGGGTTAAAGACTGGTTACATTTAATGGGTTTTGAAATACTTAACGATGAACGATTTTTGTACAGTTCATTGGTTGGAAAAATGAGTGATCATGGTATGGCTAATTATTGGCGAAAATTCGCTAACAATTACTTAACAAGCTTAGGCTCAGTTTATGTCATTATTGCTAAAAAAAGAGTGTTACCTTTAACCCCTATAAAGCCTAAGTGGCAAATCAGAGCCAAGTTTAACCCGGTAAAAGTACCGGCGATGAATGTTCATTCGAGTAATAAAAGTAACCTTTCAGTAAAGCCCAAATAAGCACTTATCTAACACTTTAGCTAACCTAACAAGAAGTCCCCTTATGCAACGTATTGAACTAGAAAAATACTTAAACAATTTACTCAAGCCTGAGCAAATTAAAGATTACGCTCCTAATGGTTTGCAAATTCAAGGCACTGAACAAATCGATAAAATAATCACCGGTGTGACGGCATCACAGGCCTTGATTGATAAAGCTATTGCAGAAAAAGCGGATGCGATAATCGTTCATCATGGTTATTTTTGGAAAAATGAGTCTTATGTGATCCGAGGCATGAAACATAAACGCATTAAAGCCTTGCTTGATAACAATATTAATTTATTTGCCTATCACTTGCCGTTAGATATCCACCCAACGTTAGGTAATAATGCCCAGTTAGCAAAATTACTTAATATTAAGGTAACAGGGCCTTTAGAATTAGCAAACCCTATCAGTATTGCTATACAAGGAGAGTTACCTGAGGCACATACAGGTACGCAGTTAGCACAATTAATAGATAGCACGCTTAACCGAGCATGTTTACATATTGCGCCGCCATCAAATAAAACAATTAAAACCATTGCTTGGTGTACCGGTGGTGGACAAGACTATATTGAACTGGCTGCAGAGCAGGGCATTGACGCTTTTATTTCAGGAGAGGTTTCAGAGAAAACCACCCATATCGCTCACGAAATGGATATTCACTTTTTTGCCGCAGGCCATCACGCTACTGAGCGTTATGGTGTTAAAGCCTTAGGCGAGTATATTGCCAAAGAGCAAGGTGTAGAGGTGGTGTTTGTTGATATTGATAACCCAGTATAATTGCTGGGCTGAGATTATATGATTACTAATTCTCTAATGATAGCCTTCTAACTGATGCTTCTAACTAAATAGCGCTTTAAGCCACTGCACTAAACGCCCTAAGCTTTCATACCAAGCAATAGTGGTTTGCTCGAGCTTTTTACTGTTGGGAACATAATAGCCCCATTTTTTTTCATTATATTGATTTTTCACCCAATGTCCTGTTGGGGCCGCAATAGGATAAACCCCTTGCGCTTGGAAATACTTCATAGCTCTTGGCATGTGATCGGCATTAGTGATTAACACCACTGTTGCCCCTTGCACTCTTGGGCTGATCAGCATTGCTTCTTCTTCGGTATCTTTGGGGAAATTTTCACTGATGATTTTCTGTGCAGGAATACCTAATAGCACTAGAGATTGCTTCATCTTCTTGGCATTTGACACAGGATCTGCACCCGCAAAACCAGAGGTGATGATTCTTGCTTCAGGATGAATATGGTAAATACGTAATGCCTCAACCAAGCGTTGTAACGACGCCACTTTTAATTGATCGGTAACGGGTAATGTGTCGTTGCTGTAATGGCCATTCCCCAAAACAATGATGTAATCAACGGGCTTACTAGCGCGGGTAAAAGCGTCATAATTATTTTCAATGCTGATCATAAAGGTATCTGAAATGATTGGCATCGAGGAAATAAACAATAACAACAAGGCAGACATTAAGCATTTGAAACTTGTACGGGGACGTTTTCTAAAAAAAACCACCGATAATATTAATAAAATCAGTACGATATTAATAGGCATAATAAAAGCTGAGATTATTTTTTTTAGTAGAAATAAATCCATTAAATTCAATAAGGTTAGATGATTCTTATTCACTACTATAACAAATTTTTGAGTCTTTGATTAACAAAAATAAAATTGTCTTAGCCGTCTAAAAGTCTATTGCATTTATTTATCATTTAAGGTTTAATAGCGCTGTTACTCAGTGTGTTTAAGTAAACTATATTGGTAACACCAGAAGAGGAGCGATAACTAGGTAAATAGCGTTATACCGAAAGGTATTAGGAACCACATTCTGATCAACGTTATTGAGGGAGTTTATCGCCGAGAGTTCCAAGCGTGTGGCGTTTGCAGCTCGGTCGCTAAGGCTGAATCCTTAGGGCTGTCACCTGTCTTTAACTGTCTGAAAAGACAAAGGTGGAGAGCTTCTGGCTGAAAAAGTTAATTTTGCGCGTATTTTCTTCTATAAACACGTTAGCCTACCAAACTGCTCAGTCATGCTCTTCCTGTATTAATTAGCGAGTGACCTTGTCTTTAGCGCATAATCATGTCTTTAGCGCATAATCATGCCTTTAGCACAGAGTCATCATCGCATTTAGGAAGAATAAATCATGTTTCACCAAGAATCGTCTCAGCAAGCACCTAGACAGAATGTAGCCTTTACTGTTGCCAAATTTGGTGGCACCAGTGTCGCTGACTATCAAGCCATGTTGCGTTGTGCGCAGATCATTAAAAACGATAGTAGCACCCGCTTAGTTGTGGTTTCTGCTAGCGCTGGCGTTACTAACTATTTAGTACGGTTAAGCCAAGAAAATATCTCAGTGGTAGAGCAAACCGATATTATTACTAATATTCGTGCCATTCAGCTAAATATAACTCAGCATTTAAGCAACAATGTTGAACAGGCCTTAAATGCTGAAATAGACACTTTACTTGATGAACTCTCAATACATGCGCTAAAACAATCGCAACAGTATAGTGTGAAACAAGGCGATACCATTCTTAGCTTTGGTGAGCAGCTCAGCTCTCGTATTTTTGCGCAAGTGCTACAGTCAGTTGACGTGAATGGCGCTTATTTCAATGTTCAACAAGTAATGAAAACCAATAGTTTATACGGTAAGGCGGTGGTTGATATTGAGCAATTATCAGTGGCTTGCCGTGAGTTATTAGCACCCAAATTATCACAACAAATTTTAGTGACTCAAGGCTTTATAGGTCAAGACGGCTTAGGTGAAACCACCACATTAGGGCGTGGCGGCTCTGATTACAGTGCAGCATTACTTGCCGAAGCATTAAATGCCAGTAACTTAGCTATTTGGACCGATGTTGTTGGTATTTTCACCACAGATCCTCGTATTACTGAGCAAGCGCGCGCTATTAAAGAAATTAGTTTTGGTGAAGCGGCGGAAATGGCGACCTTTGGCGCTAAAATATTACATCCTGCGACGTTAATTCCAGCAATGCGCCATAATATTCCTGTTTTTGTCGGTTCAAGTAAAGAACCTGAAAAAGGTGGCACACAAATAAAGCAGTCGGTTGCATCCAATCCTACTTATCGTTCAATTGCACTAAGGCGAGAGCAAACTTTAGTGACGGTAAAAAGTCCTGAAATGTTACATGCCAGTGGCTTTTTGGCGAAAGTGTTCGGTATTTTAGCCAAACATGAGCTGAGTGTTGATTTAATCACTACCAGTGAGATTAGTGTTGCGTTAACTTTTGATAACCCAAGTGGCTCAACACAAGCACTATTAACATCAATCGTTTTACAAGAGCTAGAGCAATTTTGTGATGTTAGCGTTGAAGGTGGTTTGTCGTTAGTTGCTGTTATAGGCAATGGTTTAGACTCTGCCAAGGGAATAGGGCAGAGTATTTTTCAAACGATTAATGACACCAATATTCGGTTGATTTGCCATGGTGCCAGCGCCAACAATTTATGTTTTTTAGTGGCAGAGCAAGATGCGAACAATGTTGTGGAAAAGCTTCATCGTGAACTTTTTGTTTAATCGCCACTACTTATTTATTCGTGACAATGTACTAGTGACTATTTGGTATTCATAGTTACTAGTAAATTATCTAATTGATTATTCAAACCTTGTAAGTCATCAATCGACATGCCGGTAACCGAGAACATTTGCGCAGGAATATCCTGAGCTTGTGCCTTTAACTGACAACCTGAGCGAGTGAGTTTAATTTCCACACTACGCTCATCTTCACTATTGCGGAGTCGGCTAATTAACCCTTGCTTCTCTAACCGCTTTAATAGTGGCGACAAGGTACCAGAGTCTAAATCAAGCTTTACACCTAAATGCTTCACTGAAATAGCTGAGTTGGTATTATTATTTTCCCATAATACCAGCATCACTATGTATTGCGAATAAGTTAAGCCGAGCTTTTTCAATACAGGGCTATAATGACGATTCATTAACTTTGTTAGGCTATAAAGTCGAAAACATAGCTGGTTTTCTAACTGTAAACTTTCATCATTGTTCATGGTTTATAAAAGTTTTTCAATGTCAGCTTCGATAGCTTCAGGTTTTGTGCTTGGCGCATAGCGTTTAATCACTTTGCCTTCTTTATTCACTAAGAATTTAGTGAAATTCCATTTTATGCCCTTCGAGCCTAATATGCCTGGTGCCTGTGTTTTTAAAAAACTAAACAACGGGTGAGTATTATCACCATTAACGTCTATTTTGCTAAAAAGTGGAAATTTGATGTTAAAACGTAAGTCACAAAATTGTTTAATTTCTTCATCACTGCCTTTTTCTTGTTGCTTAAATTGATTACAAGGAAAAGCGAGTACTTCAAAACCTTGCGCTTGATGATTCTGATAAAGCTCTTGTAAGCCCTTATATTGAGGAGTGAAGCCACAGCCGCTAGCGGTATTTACGATAAGCATTACTTTGTTTTCGTAATCGGCTAATTCAACCGTTTCGCCAGCAGTGTTTTTAGCTGAAAACTGATAAATATTAGTAGTCATAGGTAGTCCTTAATAGATTGGTAATTTGGGTTGGTGATTTAGGTTAGTAACTTAGGTTAGTAATTTAAGTTGTACACAATTTAATTTCACAAAGCTTACATTGTTTTTATTTTAATTGCAAAAAAAGGTAAACTTGCGTTATTAACATTAACTTTAGAAAACACATTCAGTAAACCCACTCAAAATAACCATAGAGAACAGCGTAAAATGAACCCAATTATTCAAATGCTAAAAGAGTTAAACGTCAGTGAAGAAAAAATTAATGAGCTTTTTCAAGCACTGACAGACAATCCATTAATGGCAATGGGCCTTATTCAGCAATTGGGTATTCCACCCGAAAAATTACAAGCCATCATGGGAACCGTCATGACGCAACCTGAGTTAATTAAAGAAGCTGTTGAAGAGTTAGGTTTAGATTTTTCAAAAGTAGCAGCGGCAAAATCTAAACTGAAAGAAGGTTTGTAATCAATAATGAAACATAACAATAGTTGTACTGTCGCTGACTTAATTACCCAAATTAAGCAGCAAGAAAAAGACGTAGCGTTTGAGCAAGTAATTAAGGTTATTGAAGAAAATTATCATTATCAAGCAACACTTTTTACTAATGGTGAGCTTGTCAATAACGCGGGCACTAATGAAGGTTCGTGTAAGATATTTTATTTTGCCCAGTTAAACACATTAAACCAGCAGCAAACGTTAGCTTGTTTTGGCCGTTACTACCGCGAAGACGTTTTAGAGAACCCTACCGGTGATGATCACGGTAATATTAGAAATTTTATCAACACAGGTTGGCAAGGTATTGAGTTTAAGTCTGTGGCACTATTACCCGTTTAAAATATAGATTTAACCCAAATTGTATTACGTTTTATAAAAGGATTAGTTGGATGAAAGTAGCATTTATTGGTTTAGGCGTGATGGGATATCCTATGGCCGGGCATCTACAAAAAGCCGGTCATGAGGTTTGTGTTTATAATCGTAGTGAAGCAAAAGCTCAACAATGGCAAGCTGAATTTTCGGGCCGTTTCGCCACAACACCGGCACTAGCCGCAGCAGGTTGTGACATTGTTTTTTGTTGTGTTGGTAATGATGATGATGTTCGGCAAGTGGTTTTGGGGGAGCAGGGCATATTTGCAGGTATGCCTAAAGGCAGCATTTTAGTTGATCATACCACAGCGTCGGCAAAGGTTGCTCGTGAACTAGCTGACATCGCGGCTAAGCAGGGGCAATACTTTCTTGATGCGCCAGTCTCGGGTGGTCAAGCCGGCGCAGAAAATGGTGTGCTAACGGTTATGGTTGGCGGTGAACAAGCTATATTCGATAAAGCGCAAGCTGTTATGGACGCTTATGCCCGTTTTAGCCAATTAATGGGCGCTGTAGGTAGTGGCCAATTAGCTAAAATGGTTAATCAAATTTGTTTTGTTAATACGGTACAAGGTTTAGCCGAAGGCTTGAATTTTGCACAAAAAGCAGGATTAGATACGGATAAATTACTTGATACTATCGGTAAAGGAGCCGCAGGCTCTTGGCAAATGGATAACCGTGGT
The DNA here is from genome assembly GCA_002162675.1 of Colwellia sp. 39_35_sub15_T18. Taxonomy (GTDB): domain Bacteria; phylum Pseudomonadota; class Gammaproteobacteria; order Enterobacterales; family Alteromonadaceae; genus Colwellia. The sequence continues at coordinate 195,349 of MAAE01000025.1, forward strand.
AAAACTATGTGTACGGGTGATTTTGACTTTGGTTTTGCCGTCGACTGGGTAAGAAAAGATCTCGCGATTGCTTTTGAAGAAGCTGAAAAATTAGGGGCAGATTTAACCGTAACTAAGCAACTTGATGGTTATTATCAAGAAATTCAAGGAAATGGCGGTAACCGCTGGGATACTTCTAGCCTTATTTCAAGGTTTAAAAAGTAAAGGTTTAAAGACTCAAGCTGTAAAAAGTAGACATTTATTTAAGCACTGATAAATTTTCATTATTGCTTAGTGAAGCGCTGTAGTTGCTTATTAATCGCATTAACAGCGCTGTTTATTTCTTCCGCCATTGTTAATAATTGCTGACTACTTTCGTTGGCATGGGAAGAAACATTTTTAATGGTATCAATATTTTGATTAATTTCATTACTTTCCAGCGCTTGTTGCTCTGCTGCGGTTGATATTTGTAGATTTTGTGCCTGAATATCATTAATAACTAGGCTCATTTCATTAATAACACTGTTGCTTTCATTCGCTTTACTATTACTGGTTTCAATGCTTGTATTACCTTCTTTAATCGCTTCAACGGCTGATTTAGCACCATTTTGTAGTTGCACAATCATCTTATTAATTTCTTCCGTAGATTGCTGAGTTCTGCTTGCCAGCGTGCGAACTTCATCAGCAACCACAGCAAAGCCTCGCCCTTGCTCACCAGCACGTGCGGCCTCAATAGCGGCATTAAGTGCCAGTAAATTAGTTTGCTCGGCAATACCGCGAATAACATCAAGTACGCCGCCAATGTTTTGGCTGTCAGACTCAAGTTGGCTAACGGCATCAGACGTTTGCTGCATCATAGTTGACAACTGTGCTACTGACTCTATGCTTTGCGTCATAATGGCTTGACTGTGCTGTGATTGCTGTTGTGCTTTTTGAGAGTTTTCTGCCGTACTTGCCGCTATTCCAGCCATTTCTTGAGTTGACGATTTCATATTATTAATAGCATTAGAAACCTGATCGGCAAGGTTTTCTTGGTTTAACGAGCCTTGCTGAGTTTTATGGGTAATTGTTTCCATAGACTGTGTTGTTTGGCTAAGCTGGATAACTTGTTGATAAATACCGCTTAAAGTTTTTTCTAATTGACCAATGAAGTGATTAAAAGCATTAGCAATATTACCTATTTCATCTTTGGGTGTTTCATCTAGGCGCTGGCTTAAATCACCTTCACCTTGCACAATTACTTCTAACGCAGCATGTACCTTTTTTAAACGCTCAGAAACTAATTTTCTAAACATAAAAAATAACAGCGCAATTGTGATACTTAAAGTAAAGATCATAATTAATGCAATGGTGATGTTTAGGCTGCTAGCGCTATTAAGTTGTTGCTCTATCGGAATTTGAACTTCTAATACGCCCCGAACATCATGTAATCCCCAGTCTTTTTTTGGCGTCTTAGGGTGTGAATTGTGGCAGTCAACACAACCTTGTTGGCTCATGGTATCGGCTAATGCTACACGGACAACTTGTTTATTGTTAATGGTTTCTACTTGGGTGAAGCTCTGCTTGGCGTTTTTGTTTAAAGCTTGCCACGCTTGTTGGCCAAAATCATCGAGTTGCCTCGTACTGCGGTTGGGAAAAGGGTATGGACTATATAGCTTTAATGTCATTATGCCTTTTTTTGTGAACTCTTCACTTATTTCATGAATGAAGGTTGCGGGTAAGGGGATTTTGTTAGGGTTGTCTTTATGTACATAGTCAGGACTAATGTCAGCAATAGGCAATATTTTTTTTATAATGTTTTTAGTGTAGTAACCGCGAATGGTTTTGTATTGCTTAACGGTTGATTCAGCAGAATTTATAGCGGCTTCAATGGCATTTTCTTTGGTAATGTTAGGGACATAAAAACTAAGCACAACAAAAATAAAGATAAAAATGATCACTAACGGCGCAAATAGCCGAGTGCTGAGCTTGTTTTGGTATGCAATTGCCATAACTTCCCTATCTTTATAAACATCGAAGTTAGAATATAAGTGTAGGAAAGAAATTGAGTGTTTGCGTAACTTTATCTTATTTAGTTTGGCTTAAATTAAGGAGTAAACATTAACCTTGTACATAGTCATATAGTGCTTTTAGTACTGACATCTTGCCTTTGTTTTCTTCATGTTCATGCGCTAAGTTTTCAATTTTTATCATAAATTCATCTAGGCTTAAAACACCCTTACCGCCATATTGCAGCTTACTTTGGCAGTAGTTTTGCCATTGTTGTTGCTCTTCATTGGTTAAGGTATAAGGGTAGTTTCGAGCTCGGTATCTAAATAACAGTACCGATAACCGTTCATCTTGAAATTTAAACGGGTGATTGCCAAGTTGCTCAGGTGATAAACCGCGTAAAATATCCATTTGGGCTTTATCGCTATGACTAAAGAAGCTGCCACCATATAATGCTTGTTCAGCATCAGTAGCTGTATTGTCAAATGACTCAGCTGTAAAGACATCACTAAGCTTGTCTCTTAGTTCTGCGTGTTGCTTTAACAAGGCTAAATTCTCTAAGCAATACTCACGAGGAATGTTCAAGCGCTGTGCATTTTCAGGTAATAAGGTTTTTGCTGGGGCAACAACTGGGCACTTGTTGATATGAATTAATTTAACAGGAATAGGTTTTTCATCGGGCGCTAAATCATCATGGCGAGTATATAAACGTGCTTTAATTTCTTCACTGGTTAGCGTTAACAGTGGCTCAATATCTTGGGCTAAATCAACACAAATAACCGCATTTTTATTAACAGGATGGTAACTAATAGGCGCGAACCAACTTGTGCAACCATGTATTGATGAAATTTTAGATGAAGTGTGTACCACAGGTGTCATATCAGCCACATTAATTAGCTCTGCAACTTGTTTTTTACCTTTTAGGTTAAAGATAAAGTTATAAAGTTTGGGTTGTTTGTCTTTAATAAGTTTTGCCATGGCAATGGTGGCATAAACATCACTCATGGCATCGTGAGCAGCTTCATGGCTGATGCCATTGGCTTTAGTTAATAATTCAAGGCGAAAGCTTACTATTTCTTCGCCATCACGCTCAACGGTTGGCCAACTTATACCTTCAGGTCGAAGCGCATAACAAGCGCGCACCATATCAATAATATCCCAGCGACTATTACCGTTTTGCCATTCTCGGGCGTAAGCATCGTAAAAGTTACGATAAAATAAGTAGCGTGATACTTCATCATCAAAACGAATATTGTTATAACCGGCAACACAGGTATTTGGGACACTAAATAGGGTATTAATTCGTTTGGCAAAATCAGCTTCGCTCAATCCCTCTTGCTGTGCTTTTTGTGGCGTAATGCCCGTCACTAAGCAAGCTTCAGGGTGAGGTAAATAATCTACCGGAGGTTGACAATAAAAAGTTTCAGGCTCACCAATAATGTTGAGATCTAAATCAGTGCGAATGGCTGCGAACTGGGAAGGTTTGTCAAATTTTGGTGATATTCCCCAAGTTTCGTAGTCGTGCCACAAAATACTAGCTTGTTCGCCGGTGTTCACAGATGTTTTTTTATTCATGGTTTTATTGTTTAACTCTATGTTTTATCGTTATTTAACTTTATTTGTTATCTGTGTAAATCCACAGATGTTTTCTATACTGAAATTTAAAGTGTGCGTCACGACAGTGTGAAATGCGCATTATAAACGGATTGTAATTATTGGCTCAAAGCTCATATCATCTCAGAGAGTAAATTAAGAAACATTAAAGCTCCTTTCCTTATATATGTATAGGTAAATCTGAGCTAACTGATCGTGAGGGTTTAACCGTTTGGATCACACGCAAAGCGATAATTACCTTTAATTATCGCTTTAGATGGTGCGGTAAGCAACACCCAAGGGGTTTAAGCATGAACAAGTTGTTTACCAATGTCTGCTAACAATTCATAAGAATGTAATTTGGCACTTTGATCAAAAATACCGGCACTCACTATCAATTCATCGGCTTGAGTTCTATTAATAAAGTGTTGAAGTTTCTCTTTTACGGTTGTTGGATCTCCGACAAACGCACAACTTAACATACTTTCAACCTGTGCTTTTTCCATTGGGTTCCAACAGCTTTCAATATTATCAATGGGTGGTGCTAATTTCCCACCTTGATTTCTAATCATACCTAAAAATCTCTGCTGCATGCTGGTGAATAAATATTCAGCCTGTTCATTGGTATCTGCCACAATCACAGAAATACATGGCATAGCATAAGGTTTTTTTAATTGACTTGATGGCTTAAATAGCTGGCGGTATTGTTCAAAAGCTTGCTCCAGTGATGCAGGAGCAAAGTGTGAAGCAAAGGCATAAGGCAAGCCCAGTTGAGCCGCCAATTGTGCACCAAATAAGCTAGAACCTAACATCCAAAGAGGTACATTTAAGTTTCCACCGGGCACAGCTTGAACGGTCTGATCTTCTTCTACGGGATTAAAATATCCTTGTAGTTCTTGAACATCTTGTGGAAAGTTCTCAGAAGATCTTGGATCTCTACGCAAAGCTCGCCATGTTAATTGGTCGGTTCCGGGCGCTCTGCCTAAACCAAGGTCAATTCTATTAGGATATAATGACTCTAAAGTGCCAAACTGCTCAGCAATGACTAAAGGCGAATGATTAGGAAGCATGACCCCACCAGCGCCAATTCGAATGTTTTTAGTCCCTGCTGCTAAATAACCAATAACTACAGATGTGGCAGCGCTGGCAATACCAACCATATTATGATGTTCTGCCACCCAATACCGCAAGTAGCCTAAACCATCAGCGTGTTGCGCTAATTCGAGAGATTCGGTTAATGCATTTGCAGGTGTTTTATCAATTTTTACAGAGACTAGATCAAGAACAGATAAAGGGAACATAGGATTTGTGAATTAAATAAATAGGTAGTTGGAGATTAAAGGCTCTTATGTTTTGGTGCAAGCTAGATAGAAAATATTCAAACAAAAAAGCAATACTCTTCAATCAAGTCTATTCTCAAAGTGAATAGTTGGTTATTAGTATTATTCACTTGTTTAATTGTTAGGTTGCAATTAGCATAATGAAACAGGGTAAATCTTGAACTGAAAATAGCGACTCAATATAAAAATTGAATATAACAAATCAGCAGTAAAAACTATAGTTCGAGATAAAAGTAGTCTGATAGGGTTAAATGGTTTAATAAAATAATAATTGAATATCAAGTAATAATTAATGCTTAAATAATGTCTTTGAGTGGCAAGGTATCTAATTGATATTCATACTTTTAGTATAATAGTAATCAGGGGAAGTAAAATGAAAAAACAAAAATTAGCAACAACATTATTTAAGAGATCGTTACTCGTTTCAGCAGTGGTCAGTGCGCTTGGTTCAACAGCACTATATGCTGAAGAAAGCGGTGCAGTAGCGCAAGATGATGATAAAAGTGTTGAGCGGATAATGGTAACTGCCTCTAAGCGACTTACCGGTTTACAGGAAACGCCTGTTGCCATTACAGTGGTAAGTGGTCAAACCCTTGAACAAGCAAAAATTTTAGACATTAACGACTTACAAACGCTTGTTCCTACCTTACGCGTTACCCCATTACAACGCTCAACTAATACTAACTTTGCCATTCGTGGTTTTGGTAATGGTGTCAACAACACAGGTATTGAACCTTCTGTTGGTGTATTTATTGACGGTGTATACCGCTCTCGTGCGGCAGCTCAAATTGGTGATTTACCAAGAGTGCAACAAATCGAAGTACTCAGTGGCCCACAAAGTACCTTGTTTGGTAAAAATGCCTCTGCTGGGGTTATCAGTGTACGTACGCTGGAGCCTTCTTATGATTTAGAAGGTAAAGTTGAAGTGGGTGTTGGTAACTATAACCAACAATCAGCGAAGGGTTATATCACTAATGGCATAACAGAAACGTTGGCTTTTAGTTTATCTGGTGGTTTTACCACTCGCGATGGTTACACTGACAGTATTTCCGGATTAGATAAAATTAATGACAAAGATCGCTGGAATGTGCGTGGACAAGCATTATATGAACCAACCGACGATGTTATCGTGCGCTTTATTGCCGACTACAGTGAAATTGACGAAGCCTGTTGTACTATTTCTAATGCTATTAGTGGCCCAGCAGCTGGCGCTATTCAGTTTTTAGGCGGTCAAGTTACTGACCCTACTGACCCGTTTGGATATACTTCAGCCCTTAATATTGATCCTGAAAATACCGTAGAAGATGGCGGCATATCTATGCAGATAGATGTTGAATTTGAAAGCTTTGCTTTTACCTCAATTACCGCACTGCGTAACAATCAATCTATTTGGAATTACGATATTGATTTCACCTCTTTGGATATTCTGCGAGAAACCGGTGATATTGAAATTGATACCTTTACACAAGAATTCCGTCTGATTTCTACTGGTATAAACAAGCTAGATTGGATGGTAGGCGCTTTTATCTTTAATGAAAAAGTTGATTCAAAAGATCAATTGTTATTTGGTAATGATATAAGAAACTACTTTGATGTCTTAGCCCCAGGTTTGTTAGCTCCTGTAGAAGGTCTTTATGGTGATGCTCCCGGTTCATACTTTTCAGCAGACACGGTAATCGCGACTCAGTATGTGCAGGATAATGATGCCTACTCGCTTTTTGCTAATTTCGATTACCATATTACTGATGACTTTACTGCTACTGTTGGTATTGCTTACACCAATGATAAAAAAGACATCACTATACAACAACAGAATAACTCGACGCTTGGAGCCATTGATATAGACAATGACTTGACTGTTTTGGGCGTGCCATTATCATTCATCCCACAGCTAGCGCCAGCTATCCCTGCTTTAAAAAGCTTTCAATTTTTACCACCATTGCTTGAACTGCCTAACTCGGTTGAAGAGAATAGTACCTCTGATAGCAAAACAACTTGGTCAGTGCGCTTAGCTTATGAGCTTAATGACAATATTAATTTATTTGCCACGGCAGCCACAGGCTTTAAAGCATCATCATGGAACTTATCTCGTGATACGCTGCCGTTCACTGCCGATCAAGAGGCGATTGAGGCCGCTGGTATAGCACAAGTCAATCAAAATTACGGTGGCCGATATGCATCACCAGAAGAATCAACTGTCTATGAATTAGGCCTGAAAGCTCGGTTTGAACAAGGTGCCTTTAATGTCACTGTTTTTGACCAAACCATTGACGGCTTCCAATCCGCTATTTTTGTCGGCACAGGATTTGTTCTGGCTAATGCCGGTAAGCAAAGTACGCAAGGTATAGAATTCGACTCTGTCTATAATCCAACCGATAATTGGTCATTAACTTTAGCGGGTACCTTCCTTGACCCAGTTTATGATTCATTTAAAGGCGCATCAGGTGTTGATGGTCCAATAGATTTATCCGGTGAAAAACCTGCGGGCATACATGAACAAAGTATTATCGCCGGCATTACCTACAATTTCGAATTTGATAATGGTATGTATGGTTATATTCGCACCGATTACCTTTACGAAAGTGAAGTAAATCTTGTTGAGAATGTTCCTGATTCGTTAACACGTGAGGTCAGTACTTTTAATGCCAGTGCTGGACTTAGCTTAGAAAACGGGGTGAATATACAGCTTTGGGCACGTAATCTAAATAATGATGAATATTATCTGTCTGCTTTCCCACCACCAATCCAAACGGGCAGCTATGGTGCTTATCCAAATCAACCAAGCACTTACGGCGCAAGCATTTCGTATGAATTTTAATTCGTCTGTGCTTTAAGTCACAGAGTAATTACTGTCGCTTTTAAGCAGTAGTTACTTTTCGTTTAAAGTCTTTGAACTAAGCCTTTAAACTATGTCTTAAATAAAAGCCTTTAAACGATGCCTCTAAAAAAGCCTTGTAATATTTTATTGCAAGGCTTTTTTATTTTTATTGTCCCCTCTTAAAAGTGTCAACACATCAAATACACTAGGCACTACATAGCTGCAGTTATCACCAATAAATTTAGATACACCTCATCTTTTCCCCATTCAAACCAGTCAATAAATAAGCAATGTTTTCTGTCTAGCCTCTGTTTATTCTCCTTTTACTATTTGAAATTTGAATAGTTGCCCATAAAATTTGTTTATTTGTTTAATTTGCAAGTTACCATTACTATCATTAAACAATGGAAATAGGGTACTGAAAAAAGGTACGTAATTAACGTTGAATATAATAATCATAAATGAAAACGCTAGTTCGAGATAAAACAGTTTGGTTAGGATGAGAGCGGTTAATAAAAATAATAATTGCATCTCAAACAATAAGTCATGCTCGAGCAAAACTTTTAAGCTGAATCACATTGCTCTAAAAATGTGTTTTTGGTTTAAATAATAATAATATGGGGATTCAAAATGAAACAAAAATTAACTACAACATTATTTAAGAGATCGTTACTCGTTTCGGCAGTGGTAAGTGCATTAGGCTCTACCGCACTTTATGCTGAAGAAAGCGGTGCAGTAGCGCAAGTTGGCGAGGAAAGCGTTGAACGGATCATGGTGACCGCGTCTAAGCGACTTACCGGTTTACAGGAAACGCCTGTTGCGATTACAGTCGTTAATGGTCAAACCCTTGAACAAGCAAAAATTTTAGACATTAACGACTTGCAAACACTTGTCCCTACCTTACGTGTTACACCCTTACAACGCTCAACTAACACTAACTTTGCCATTCGTGGCTTTGGTAATGGTACCAACAACACCGGTATTGAACCTTCAGTTGGCGTATTTATTGACGGTGTATATCGCTCTCGTGCGGCAGCTCAAATTGGTGATTTGCCCAGAGTGCAACAAATAGAAGTCTTAAGTGGCCCACAAAGTACCTTGTTTGGTAAAAATGCTTCTGCAGGGGTTATCAGTGTACGTACGCTGGAGCCTTCGTATGATTTAGAAGGTAAAGTTGAAGTAGGGTTTGGTAACTATAACCAACAATCAGCGAAGGGTTATATCACTAATGGCATAACAGATACGTTGGCTTTTAGTTTATCTGGCGGTTTTAATACGCGTGATGGTTACACCGACAGTGTCTCTGGATTAAATAAAGTCAATGACAAAGATCGCTGGAATGTGCGTGGACAAGCATTATATGAACCAACCGATGATGTTATCGTGCGCTTTATTGCCGACTACAGTGAAATTGACGAAGCTTGTTGTACTGTCGCCAATGCTATTAATGGCCCAACAGCGGGCGCGGTTGAATTTTTAGGCGGTCAAGTTAATGACCCTTTAAATCCGTTTGGATTTACCTCAGCCCTTAATATTGATCCTGAAAACACCGTAGAAGATGGTGGCATATCTATTCAGGTTGATGTCGAATTTGACGGTTTTGCTTTTACTTCAATTACTGCACTGCGTAATAATGAATCAACCTGGCATAACGATGTTGATTTCACCTCTTTGGATATCCTTCGAGAAACAGGTGATATTAAAATAGATACCTTTACACAAGAATTCCGTCTGATTTCTACCGGTATAAACAAACTTGATTGGATGGTAGGCGCTTTTATTTTTCATGAAGAGGTTGATGCAAAAGACAGCTTGTTTTATGGCAATGATGTAAGAGACTACTTTGATGTCTTGGCTCCTGGTTTGTTAGGTGGTGTAGAAGGCGTTTATGGTGATGCCCCCGGTTCATATTTTTCTGCAGACACTGTAGTAGCTACTGAGTATGTTCAAGATAATGATGCCTATTCGTTTTTTGCTAATTTTGACTATCATGTTAGTGACGATTTTACGGCTACTGTTGGTATTGCTTACACCAATGATGAAAAAGACATCACTGTTCAACAACAAAATAACGACACGCTTTCAGCCATTGATATAGACAATAGGTTGACTGTTTTTGGTGTGCCATTATCCTCTATCCCACAGCTAGCACCAGCTATTCCCACGTTAAAAAGCTTTCAGTTCTTACCGCCAATGCTGGAACTGCCTAACTCGGTTGAAGAAAACAGTACCTCTGATAGCAAAACAACTTGGTCTGTGCGCTTAGCCTATGAACTCAATGACAATATTAACTTATTTGCCACGGCAGCCACAGGTTTTAAAGCGTCATCATGGAACTTATCCCGTAATACGCTGCCGTTTGTCGCCGATCAAGAAGCGATTGAGGCCGCTGGTATAGCACAAGCCAATCAAGGTTACGCTGGCCGTTACGCGTCACCTGAAGACTCGACTGTTTATGAATTGGGTATGAAAGCGCGGTTCGAACAAGGTGCCTTTAATGTCACCATTTTTGACCAGACTATCGAGGGCTTCCAATCTGCCATCTTTATCGGCACAGGGTTTGTTCTGGCTAATGCCGGTCAGCAAAGTACACAAGGGATAGAATTTGATTCTGTTTATAATCCAACCGAAAATTGGTCATTGACTTTGGCCGGTACTTTTCTTGACCCAGTTTATGATTCATTTCCAGGAGCAAGGGATGTGGATGGCCCAGTAGATTTATCAGGTGAAAAACCTGCTGGCATACATGAGCAAAGTATTATCGCTGGCATTACCTACAATTTCGAATTTGATAATGGTATGCATGGTTATATTCGCACCGATTATCTTTACGAGAGTGAAGTTAAGCTGGTTGAGAATGTTCCTGATTCGTTAACACGTGAGGTCAGTACTTTTAATGCCAGTGCCGGACTTAGCTTAGAAAACGGGCTGCATATACAACTTTGGGCACGTAATCTAAATAATGACGAATATTATATGTCTTCGTTTCCACCAGCGATCCAAAGTGGCAGCTTCACTGCCTATCCAAATCAACCAAGTACCTACGGTGCAAGCGTTTCGTATGAATTTTAATTCGTCCGTGCTTTAAGTACAGAGTGATGACTGTTACTTTTAAACAGTAACATCCTTTGAACTAAGCCTTTAAACTATGCACTAAAAAAGCCTTACAATATTCCATTGCAAGGCTTTTTTATTGTCAATAAATCACCATGGCAGTTGCTTTTTTACTCAGTGCCAAACCCCACCATTATTAAATGGAAGCCATTAATCTCATCATCTGTTTTTGGTGATAATTCTACCTGTGTTATTCGAGTAGGGAATAGTAGGTTATTAGAAGTATTTATTTGTGTAATTGTCTGGTTACGCTTAGCATAGTGAATAGCATCAATAGCGTGTTTAAATAATAATAGTGAGTGATGAAGAACATGATAATTAAAGAGTGTTTTAAGCTACTACAAGGTCAATCGCAAAATCAACGCCTTATTGTGGTGGTATAACTTTATGGCTGCGATCTATCTTATACGTCACGGACAAGCATCCTTTGGTAAGGCAGACTACGATCAACTGTCTGAAAAAGGCAGTGAACAATCTCGTTTGTTAGGTCAATTTTGGCAATCTATGTCAGCACCAGACCGCATCTATTCAGGCGATTTACTACGACATAAACAAACCTTAGATAATTTTATCATGGGTTATCAAGGTAAAGAGTCTTCTGTAACGTTACATTCAGGCTTCAACGAATTTAATCATGTTGAACTGCTCACTTGCTATGACCGACAGTGGAAAAATTTTGCTGATATGTCGATTGCAATAGGTAAAAAGCCAGCAGCAAATATACGCTTTCAAAAAGAATTTTCCTATGCACTTGAGCGTTGGGTCAGTGGCAAGCACGACCATGACTATAAAGAGAGCTGGACTCAATTTAAAAAACGCTGTGTTAGCGCATTACAAGATGTTATTGAACAAGCGTTATTAGCAAAAAAATCGGCAAAAGAATCATCAATGAATAATCAACATTCAAAAGACATTTGCATATTTACCTCGGGTGGCGTTATTGCTGTGCTCATCCAACATGTTTTAGGATTATCAGATGAAAAAACATTAATGATAAATCAGCAAGTACGCAATACCAGCGTCACTAAATTACTTTTTTCAGAAAACGATGTAAACATTGATTATTTCAATGATCATGGCCATTTGACATCTACGGGTGCTGATTGGGTGACTTTTAGATAATCGAAAAGTTCTACAAATAAGGTTCATCGTTATAACTTATCATCAACTTATATTGAGAGCATTGCCAAATGACGCAAGTTTTATCTATAGATACTAAAAAATTAACCGCATATCTTGAGGCTAATGTTACCGGCTTTATTGGCCCTATCACGTTAGAGAAGTTTTCAGGAGGGCAGTCAAACCCTACCTTTAAAGTAACCGCTCAATCTGGGTTATATGTGTTGCGTAGTCAACCCGCGGGTGAATTATTAAAGTCGGCACACGCGGTAGATCGTGAGTATCAAGTGCTCGACGCGCTTAAAGGCACTAATGTTCCAGTAGCCAAGGTTTATCACCTTTGTACCGATACGGATATTACTGGCTCGATGTTTTATCTGATGGAGTTTTGTGATGGTGAGGTGTATTGGAGCGCTTCACTTAATGACATTGATGACAATACTCGGCGTGGCGAAATGTATGATGCGATGAACAAAGCGTTAGTTGCTCTGCACAGTGTCGATATTAAGGCGTGTGGCTTAGAGGATTTCGGTAAACCGGGTAACTATTTTGAACGACAATTAGGACGTTGGACAAAACAATATCGGCTATCAGAATTACAAAAAATTGCCGCCATGGATGAACTTAGTTTATGGTTAGAAAGCCACTTACCAGCAGATGATGGCAGGGTTTGCTTGGTACACGGTGATTTTAGATTAGACAATATGATGTTCGCCAAAGATAAACCCGAAGTTATCGCTGTGCTTGATTGGGAGCTTTCCACATTAGGACATCCGTTTGCAGATTTAGCTTATCAATGTATGGGGTTACGGATGCCACAAGGCATGGGCAGTATTGATGGTTTGCAGGGGATTGATCGACAAAGTTTGGGGATTCCAACAGAAGAAGAATATGTGTCGCGGTATTGTCAACGTATGGGCATTGAAAAAATTGAACATTGGACCTTTTATTTAGCTTTTAGCTTCTTCCGATTGGCGGCTATTGTCCAAGGTGTTGCAAAACGAGCTTCACAGGGCAACGCCTCTAATAAAAATGCCAATAGCATTGGTCAATTTGTCGAACCTTTGGCTCAAACGGCATTAAGCATCATAAAACAAGAAGGCTAGCGTCAGGCGTAATATTATAAAAATTAGCACTCTGAAAACAAGTACTATGAATATGAGCACTATAAAAAAAGATTAATATAAAACTATTGATATAAAAATAATAAACCGAGAGCAGTGAGTCGAACTATTGGCTGCTCTACCTATTTAATAATGAGGGAAGTATTATGGAAAAAATTTGGCTTGAAAAAAGTTACCCACCTGGCGTTGCACATGAAATAGATGCAGATTATTACAGTTCTATTGTCGATATGTTTCATATTTATACTAAGGAATATAAAAATAACACCGCATTTATTAATATGGATACGTCTCTTTCATACGGTGAACTAGCTGAACAAACGAAGACGTTTGCTGCGTATTTACAGCAAGATTTAGGGCTTGTAAAAGGCGATAAACTCGCCATTATGTTACCTAATACCTTACAATATCCTATCGCTGTATTTGGTGCTTTAATGGCTGGGTTAACGGTCGTTAATGTGAATCCGCTCTATACGCCACGTGAATTAGAACACCAACTTAATGATTCAGGAACAAAAGCGATCCTAATTATTGAAAACTATGCACATGTGTTAGAGAAAGTAATTAAAAAAACAGCGGTTCAACACGTTATAATCACAGGTGTTGGTGACAGACTGAAAAAAATGAAAGGGGCAATGGTTAATTTTGCCCTAAGACACGTTAAAAAATTAGTGCCTGATTATGACTTAACGGGCGCAGTTAAGTTTAATGATGCCATGAAAAAAGGTGCAAAGTTAACGTTCTCACCAGTAGAAATTAACAACAGCGATTTGGCCTTTTTACAATATACCGGTGGCACGACTGGCGTATCAAAAGGTGTGATGTTAACTCACCGCAATATGATTGCGAATGTTGAGCAGTCAAAAGCGATGACTGCACCTATTTATGAAAAAAGTGCCGAGTTTTTAGTCACAGCATTGCCGCTTTATCATATTTTTGCCTTAAGCGCGAATTGCTTAAGCTTTCTTCCCAGCGGTGGTACCAACTTACTGATCACGAATCCACGCGATATGGTTGGTTTTGTTAAAGAACTGAGTAAATATCAATTTAGTGTCATCACTGGGGTTAATACCTTATTTAATTCACTTTTACATACGCCGGGTTTTGCCGAGTTAGACTTTAGTAATGTAAAAGTTTCTTTTGCTGGTGGTATGGCTACGCAACGTCCTGTGGCAGAACACTGGGTAAAAGTTACCGGTAGTCATTTATTAGAAGGTTATGGTTTAACTGAGTGCTCTCCAACCGTCACGTTAAGCCCTCATACTCAGTCTGAATATAATGGTTCTATTGGCATTCCTGCTGCATCAACTGATGTTAAGTTACTTGATGATAATGGCGAAGAAGTGGCCTTTGGTGAACCAGGAGAAATGTGGGTAAAAGGGCCACAAGTCATGAGTGGTTATTATAATCGACCAGAAGCATCAGCCGAAGTCTTAAAAGATGGTTGGTTAGCCACTGGCGATATAGTGACGGTTGATGAGGATGGCTTCTTTCATATTGTTGACCGTAAAAAAGACATGATCATTGTTTCAGGCTTTAATGTTTATCCAAATGAAATAGAAGAAGTTTTGGTTATGCATGAAGACATTTTAGAAGCCGCTGCTGTTGCTGCGCCTTGTGAAGTAACGGGTGAAAAAGTCAAAGTATTTATCGTCAGTAAAAATAAAAACTTGAGTGAACAAGCGATTAAAGAACATTGTCAGCTTCATTTGACAAAGTATAAATGTCCGAAGGAAATAATCTTTAGGGACGAATTACCAAAATCAAATGTAGGTAAAATACTACGTAAAGAGTTACGTTAAATAATTACGTTAGATAATACCGCTAACATAGCTTATTAGATCTGTGTCGAATTACTGTTGCATTGCGTAGCAGTAATTCGTTTATTCAAAATAGCTTTAAAAAAGATAAATAGTATTTATTCAGCTTAGAAATATTTACCACAGAGAGTACCGAGGTGCTAACGCACTACACCGAGCATAACAAAGTCTCTGTGTCGGCTCGAAGAGTCCTCTATGAAGCATCGCGGCTCGGTGGTGAACAGTTCAGGTAAACATAAGTAGAGAAAGGAATGAACAATTGAACATGATAGAAAATGGCTGCCTTTTATTGGGTCGTTTACTGATGGGAAGTTATTTCATAATCCCCGCGGTAAGTAAAATAAACAATTTTGCGGGTACGAGTGCCTATATGGAGCAACATAATGTTCCTATGGTATCGGTCTTGTTAGTGATCACTATTCTAATTCAATTGACGGCCGGAGCGGCAATCATTGTTGGTTTTAAAGGTAAAGCGGCGGCTTTTTTATTAGCCGGTTTAACGCTGGTGATCAGTATTTTCATGCATAACTTTTGGGGCATGGAAGAAGGTTTAGCGCGTAGTCATGAATTACAAAACTTTTTCAAAAATATGGGCATTATGGCGGGCTTATTAATGATCACCGCTTTAGGTATGGGCAAATTTAGCTTAGATCAACACAAGGCTACTGCAAGTTGATATGAGTTAATTCATTTTATCGTCATAAAAACAGCTAACAACAAACACATTAATGCGGATAAAAGGAAAGGGTAAATGTTTGAAAATTTATTTTCTATGAAAGGGAAAACCTGTTTGATAACGGGTGGCTCTAGAGGCTTAGGCGCCTATATGGCACAAGGCTTTCTTGAGGCAGGAGCCAAGCGTGTTTATATTACCGCACGTAAAGCTGAGGCTTGTCTTGCTGCAGCACAAGAATTAAGTCAATTTGGCGATTGCGTCGCTCTCCCTGGTGATGTGGCAACAACCGAAGGGCTAGCGAATTTAGTCGAGCAAATAACTAAGCGTGAAAGTCATCTTGATGTCTTGGTCAATAATGCCGGTACTGGCTGGGGCGCACCTTTTGGGCAGTTTCCAGAAAAAGGTTGGGATAAAGTTATGGACATTAATGTCAAAAGCCCCTTCTTCTTAACGCAAGCCTTATTACCCTTGTTAAAAAACAACGCCAACAAAGAAAATACCGCTTCAGTGATTAATATTGGTTCAATTGCGGGATTATTAGGTAATGGCTTAGACAATTACAGTTATGCGGTTTCTAAATCAGCTATTCATCAAGCAACGAGAATATTAGCCACTGAATTAGCGGCGACACATATTCGTGTTAATGCCATCGCGCCGGGAAGATTTTATTCTAAAATGACCGAATTTCTCAGTACTGATGAAGCGGCTTTTGCAGAAGAAATAAAGGGCATCCCCATGAGCCGCTGGGGCGAACCAACCGATATTGCTGGTGTTGCTATTATGTTAGCCAGTCAAGCGGGCGCTTTTATTACCGGACAAATAATCCCGGTCGATGGTGGCACTACATTGGTTAATTAGTGGCTTAAAAACCAAAGATGGTAATAGGTCTATGTGATTTTCAAAAGGTAATCATCAAAAATCGATTATCAAAAAGACAGTTATCACAAAAAAATAATCAAAAAGATATTAACAGCAAGTGAAGTCGATAATCGAACGGTTATCGATTCCACTTGCTATTACTTACATTTACAATAAACGGAGAACTAGCAACAATGACTACTTCAAAACAACTCTTCACGCATATTTCAACAGAGGGGAAACTTGAAATATCTTTAAAAAATGTTGATGTGCCTCAGCCTAAGCCTCATGAAGTGATAGTACGTATTGAAGCTGCTCCAATCAATCCATCAGATATGTGGCCTATGTTTGGCCCTGCAAATTTGGCTGAAGCAGTACTTAGTGCCGATAAATCAACATTTAGTGCCCCCGTGCATAAAGGTATTTTACCCCATATTAAATCGCGTTTAGATCAAGTATTACCTATTGGTAATGAAGGTGCGGGTACCGTTATTGCCGCGGGTGACAGTGCAGCAGCACAGTCGTTAATGGGCAAAACTGTGGCTATTTTAAACGGTGGTGCTTATGCACAATATTGTTGTGTGCCAGCACAAGCCTGTATTGTTCACAACGAGGGTACCTCAGCCGCGGATGCTGCTTCTTCTTTTGTCAATCCTTTGACCGTTTTAGGCATGGTAGAAACTATGCGCATGGAAGGACATACCGCATTAGTACATACCGCGGCAGCGTCTAGTTTAGGACAAATGCTAAACAAGATTTGTTTAGCACAAGACGTTGCTTTGGTGAATATTGTTAGAAGTCAGCAACAGGTAGACATACTTAAAGCAATTGGCGCCCAGTATATTTGTGATTCGTCCAGTAAAACCTTCAAAGCCGATCTTTATAAGGCGATTGATGAAACAGGGGCAACGTTAGCCTTTGATGCCATAGGCGGCGGCGAAATAGTTAGCGATATATTAACCGCTATGGAACAGTCTGGCAGTAAAGACGCGGTTGGTTTTAATACTTATGGGTCAGAATCAAACAAACAAGTTTATATCTACGGTGGCTTGAACATTGCCCCTAGCACTTTAAATCGTGCGTACGGTATGACATGGGGCATAGGTGGTTGGTTATTGATGAGGTTTTTAGGTAAGTTGAAACCTGAGCAAGTGGGTCAATTGCAAAAACAAGTTGCCGATGAAATCAAAACCACGTTTGCTTGTGCCTTTACAGAAGAGTTAAGTTTTGAGCAAGCCATGACACCAGAGATTGTTGTGCAATACAACGCCAAAAAGACCGGTGAGAAATACCTTATTAATCCCAATAAATAGCGGTAAATTTAGCTTGTGGCAGGCGATAACTATGACGTAGTTATTGTCTGCCTATCTCCTCTCACACGGCTATATCTTCAATGATACGTTGCTTCTGTATTCTTTATATGAATGGCTTTCTATAAGTTCTATTCATTTGTTTAATTTTATTCTAAAGTTTACGATACATTAAAGCGATATAGAATCGATATAAAAGCGATATAAAAGTATCAGCCTTAACCAAACTTAAAATTAAACATGGATATGAATATGTACCATAAAGTCGTAAATAAAGTTATATACACAGCAATGCTTGTTTGTTTCAGCTCATTGTCAGTACATGCAGAAACAACACAAACAGAAGCAACAGCAACAGCAGAAGCAACACCAGAAAGTGTCCCAGAAGTTGTCGAGATAAAGGACGCTTTAGCAACAACCGTTGTCAATATAGATGAAAAAAGTTTTAGTTGTATAAGAGACATGACACCAGTACGTCACTTTTATGTAGACAATCTTTTAGGGGATGTTGAAGGGACTTTAGCCGCAGCGAATGCACCTGATGGGGCGATATATCCTGAAGGCTCTGTGGTACAACTTGTACCAACCGAAGTAATGGTAAAGCGAGAGTCAGGCACTTTTCCTGCGACAGGTGATTGGGAATTTTTTGAACTTGAAGTGAATGAACAAGGTTCAAAGATTGCTAAGCGTGGTTTTGTTGATGTGGTAAACCGCTTTGATGGTAACTGTTTCTCTTGTCATGCACCTGCTCGTGAGAAGTGGGATTTTATCTGTGAATCAGGACATGGCTGTGATCCAATCCCAATTGATCACAAAATGACTGGCGCACTGCAGCGTTCAGACCCGCGTTGTGGCGAAGCAGAGCCTGAAGATGGCGACTGGATGGCACTTTTTAAACTTAAATCTATGGTCACTATTGGTTTAACTAAAAAGTGGATTGAAGATAAGCTTTAATTTACTCAACACAGCTTAATCAACACAGTAAAAGTAAATTAGTATAAGTAAGTCAGGATAAGTAAGTTGATATGATCAAAAGGATTATTGAGTGATAAAACTCTAACCGTACAGGTTTTCATTTATTAAGTAGGGAATAAAGATGAGCGAAATTAAAACACATTATCGAAACTGTAATATTTGTGAAGCCATGTGCGGCTTAGAAATTAAATATCAAGACAAAGAAATATTGTCGATTAAAGGAGATCAAAAAGACCCCTTCAGCAAAGGGTATAACTGTCCAAAAGCTACCGCGCTACAAGACTTTTATACCGATAAAGATCGTTTAAAAACCCCCATTAGACGAACCGCTACCGGCTGGGAAGATATTTCATGGGATGAAGCGTTCGCTGAAATAACCGAGAAATTTAAAAGCATTCAACATGAACATGGCAAAAATGCTTTGGCGGCTTATTTAGGTAACCCTAATGCCCACAACGTAGGTAATTCCATATTTTTAAAGCCGTTTTTGAAGTCGTTAGGGACGATTAATCGTTTTAGCTCAGCGTCTGCGGATCAAATGCCACATCATGTGGCTTCTAACTTTATGTTTGGCGCCGGTATGTTAATTCCAGTTCCTGACATTGATCGTACCGATTTTATGTTGATTATTGGCGGCAACCCCGTCGTATCAAATGGCAGCATGATGACAGCACCCAACGTTATTGGCCGCATGAAGGCGATTCAAAAACGCGGGGGTAAAATAGTTGTCGTTGATCCGCGTCGTACTCGTACGGCAAAAATCGCCGATCAACATTTATTTATCCGTCCAGAAAAAGATGCCTTACTGCTATTTGCCATGGTCCACTGTGTTTTCGCCACCAATAGCGTCAATTTACGTCATTTAGCCAACATGGTTGATGGTCTTGACGGGTTAGAAAACATAGCGAAAGATTACTCACCTGAGTCAGTTGCCGCGCATGTTGGTATAGCAGCAAACGACATTAGAACGTTAGCGGATGAAATGATATCAGCGGATTCTGCCGTTTGTTATAGCCGTATGGGCGCATCGACTCAAACCTTTGGTGGTTTATGCCAATGGCTAACGAATGCGCTTAATATTTTAACGGGTAACTTTGACCGAGCAGGTGGCGCTATGTTTCCACAGCCGGCGTTTGATTTATTAAGAAATCATAAAAGAGGTCATAAATCCTCGTTCGGTCAGCATGAAACCCGGGTACGAAAACTGCCTTTTTTCAATGGTGAATTTCCGGTCGCCACCTTAGCAGAAGAAATTCAAACCGCAGGTGAGGGGCAAATAAGAAGTTTAATCACCGTTGCCGGTAACCCTGTGCTTTCATCACCTAGCGGACATAAGTTAGCCGAAGCGTTTAAAGGCTTAGATTATATGGTCTCGGTCGATATTTATTTAAATGAAACCACCAAATACGCCAATATTATTTTACCGGGCACCACGGGTGTTGAAAACGCGCAATTCGATATTTTCTTTAATAGTTTCTCGGTCAGAAACACGGTGAAATATTCAGCGCCCTTATTTGAAAAAGAAGACTATCAGCGCAGTGACTGGCAAATTTTAAACGAACTTTCAGCACGAATGACCGATGCGCCGGTTGATTCCCCTATGCATAAAATCACACCAGAAATAATTTTGGATATGGAGTTAAAAAAGAGTGCTTACGGCGAGCAAGGCATGAGCTTACAGAAACTTATCGACAATCCTCATGGTATCGATATTGGACCACTGATGCCGTGTATTGAAGAACGAATAAAAACGGCAGCAGGTAAAGTAAATTTACTGCCTCAACTTTATGTTGACGATTTACCGCGCTTAAATGCGGTGATGGTGCAACCGGCTCGTGATGAAAACTATCCTTTTGACTTAATTGGTCGTCGACTGGTGAAAAGTCATAATACTTGGACACAGAACTCTGATCGCCTTGTTAAAGGCAGAAACCCTTGTACTTTAGAAGTTCATCCTGAAGATGCCAAAGTGTTGGGGATCACTAAAGGACAGCTGGTAACCGTTAGTTCAATGGTCGGAGCAGTGCACATTGAAGTGGTTATTACTGATGACATACAACAAGGGATTGTCAGTATGCCGCAAGGTTGGGGACATAACCAAAAAGGTACCAAGATGTCGGTAGCGGCTACGCAGCCGGGCGTAAGCATTAACGATTTAACCGATGCTAATCGCGTCGATACTTTAACGGGTAATGCTGCATTTAATGGCACCCCCGTGGCGATTAAAGTCGCATAACTGTTAATCAATTATAGTAGGTAAAAAATGAAGTATTTCACGCCATTATTGGTGTTTATTGCGGGTTGGGCGTTACTGTTCTTCACCAATACGTTAGCGTCAATTGGTTTGCTCAATGGTCTGTTGCAATTATTATTATTCTCCTTAGTGGTTTGTTTGCCAACTTGGCGCACTGGGCGCATGTCTTATGTTGATATCGGTTGGCCATGGGGGCTTACTTTAATTGGTGTCATCACTTGGATCTATGGCTGGAACTATGGAGAGGGTGATAGTACCCGTATCGCCATCGTTAGTATCGCGTACATCTTTGCTGGCTGCCGTATGGGATTTGGTGCCTTAAAAATGTGGAAGTTGGGTTATTTACAAACTGAATTTCCTCGTTATGAATACCAGAAACGCCGCTGGCAACGAGACGGAAAAACTAACACTCGTTTGGCAATGCAAGTTGAAGCAATATTGCAAGGACTAGCCAATGCGTCATTTTTAGCCATGCCAGCTTTGGTTATTGCCACTAACCCAGAAGCGAGTATTTCAATATTTGAAATCGTTGGTATCATGGTGTGGTTAGGCGCTTTTGCGATGGAAAGTGTAGCAGATATGCAAAAGCTCGCGTTTCTTCAAGACATGAAAAAACAGGGGCTGAAAAATAAAGTCTGTAATGTGGGTTTGTGGAAGTATAGTCGTCATCCCAATTATTTTGCCGAATGGATGGTGTGGAACGGCTTGGTTATAGCCGCTATTCCTTCATGGTTGGCGTTATATCAACAAGAGTCTATGATTGTTTGGGGCTTGTTAGGGCTCGGGATTATTATGGCCTCGAGAATGATGTACACCACCTTAGTCTTTTATACAGGTGCAGTGCCTGCAGAATTTTATTCAGTGCAAAAACGTCCCGAATATAAAGACTATCAACAGACCACCAATATGTTTTTCCCAGGGCCTAATAAAAACTAAACCTAGCTGCTCACCACCGAGCCGCGATGCTTCACAGAGGGCTCTTCGAGCCTACACAGAGGCTTTGTTATGTTCGGTGTCGCGTGGTGGCCTCGGTGATCTCTGTGGTAAATGTTTTAAGCTGAATAAATATAACTAAACGAGCATGACAGCAGTAAACTAGATGACAAAATGAGAGGTTGAGTAAAATGAACTTGAGCATAAAGATAAAAAAAATAAAGCATGAAAAGTCATTTACAGGCTTTATTTACGCTTTTATTTTATTGATGACATTCACTTCAGCGACTGTTTTTGCCAATTCTGCAGAAAAATCAGCATCTAAAATTAAAGATCAAGCTAAGCGTGAAACTATACATGAAGCTAAGCATGAGACTATGCATGACAGTGCTTTACGTGATGTCCTTATCGTCGGTAATAATTGGGATGGTATGGTCGATATCATTGACACCAACAGTTTTGAGTTAGTTAAACGCCTTAATGTTGTTCCCGATAAAGAAGCACGACTAGCAGAAATCTATTCATTTGGTCTACCTTGGATAAAGTCTACCTTTATCAATAAAGTGATTGGTGAAGGGCACGATCAATTAGTTGATGATATGTTTCTGTCTAAAGACGGGCGTTTTATTTATGCTTCACGACCGAGTTTTTCTGATGTTATTGCTATTGATGTTAATAGCGGAAAAATTGTTTGGCGCACAGCTGTTGAAGGGGATAGATCTGATCATGCAGCAATATCACCCGACGGTAAAACCTTTTTAGTGTCTGCTTCTACAGCCAGAAAAGTGCAAGCCATTGATACCGCGACCGGTAAAATTATTGGCGAGTTTGAATCAGGGGATCAACCCCATGAAAATACTTATTCACGCGATGGACAACGTATTTATCATGCCAGCATTGGTAAAGTGTTTATTGCTTCTACTTGGTTAGATTGGCTCAAAGGTGATCGCTGGTTTCAAGTGGTTGATGCCCAAAGTCTGAAAGTAATCTCTCGTGTTGATATGGGTGAAAAGCTTGAGGAGTTTGGTAGCCCATGGATTGATAAAGCAATAAGACCCATGGCGATAGCACCGGATGATCGCTTTGCTTATTTACAAATCTCCTTTTTTCACGGTTTTTTTGAATACGACATGCAGCTTGAAAAAATCACCCGTAAATTAGAATTGCCTATTCCGCCAGAAATTCAGCAAATGGATTACAGTGATTATCAGCTTAACTCTGCTCATCATGGTTTAGCCATGAATCATGCTGGTACTAAGCTTTGTGTTGCGGCAACGATGTCAGGTTATGCCGCTATTGTTGATCGCGAAACGTTTGAATACAACATCATCCAATTATCGGATACGCCTTTAGGCGCTAAGCCTTATTGGGCAACAGAAAGCGCCGACGGCCGTTTTTGTTATATCTCGGTCAGTGAACAAGACCGAGTATCTGTCATTTCATTTGAACAAGCAAAAGAAGTGGCCAGTATACCTGTTGGCGATCATCCGCAACGTATTCGTACCGGTAAAATATTGCTAATTAAAAACGCTAAATAATCAATTGAGAGAGTGATATGAAATTTTTACGCACTGACGATAGCTGTTTTGACAACTTACCAGATTATGCCTTTTCACCTAATTATCTTATGGTTGATGATTTTGAAGGCGGGCAATTACGTGTTCATTATTTGGATGAAGGGCCAAAAGATGCCGCACCCATATTATTAATGCATGGTGAGCCGTCTTGGTGTTTTTTATACCGTAAAATGATCCCACTATTGACGGCAGCAGGGCATAGAGTGATAGTGCCTGACTTGATTGGCTTTGGTCGCTCAGATAAACCTAGCAACCGCTTAGATTATACTTATCAACGCCATGTCGACTGGATGAGTTCAGTACTGCAACAGTTGCAATTAAAAGATATCACCCTTGTTTGTCAAGATTGGGGCGGATTAATTGGTTTACGTTTAGCCGCCGAGCATAGTGACAACTTTAGCGGCATTGTTGCTGCTAATACAATGTTACCCACGGGGGATCATGATCCCGGTGAGGCGTTTAAAAACTGGCAGAAGTTCTCACAAGAAACTCCCGAATTTAATGCCGGGAAAATCATCAAAGGGGGCACAACGACCGAGTTATCAGCTGCGGTGATCTCGGCCTACAACGCACCGTATCCTGACGAAAGTTATAAAGAAGGTGCTCGTCAGTTTCCTTTACTTGTACCTATCAGCCCAGATGATCCCGCGGCGGAAAAAAATCGTACTGCTTGGAAAGTTTTATCGCAATGGCAAAAGCCTTTTTTAACCGCTTTTAGTGATACCGACCCAATCACCAAGGGTGGCGATAAATTGATGCAAAAATTAATCCCTGGCACAGCAGGACAGCAACATACCACTATTGTGAATGGCGGTCACTTTTTGCAAGAAGACCAAGGCGAAAAATTAGCTGAGGTGGTAGTAAACTTTGTTAAAAGCAATCGCGTCGAATAATTTTATATAATGATCAGACACTGAAAAATATAACAATCCAATTGGGTTGTTATATTTTTCTTCAACCTAATACAATGTTGTTTTTACTCTATTCTCAATTAACTCTTCTACTGCTTTAACTTCGTTGTCCGTTTTTGATGAATCTATCTGAGCCATTAATATTCTTCCCAAACTTGGCATAATATTACGCTCAACGTTAGATGCTTCTTTCCATAAACCAGACCGAGTTATAGACTTTGCGCAATGGAAGTATATTTCATTGATGGAAACAACTATAACTGATTTTGGTTGCTTTCCTCGATATTCAAAACGCTCTAACAATTCATTATTAACCGCTATTTTTGCTGAACCATTAATCCTCAGACATTCACCAAAGCCAGGAACTAAGACCAAAATACCTATAGTAGGATTATCAATAATATTACTCAAAGTATCCAATCGATTATTACCGGGTCTATCTGGAATAGCGATTGTGCAATCATCTAATACTTGTACAAAACCAGAATGATCACCTCTTGGTGAGCAATCCATATTATTATTCTGATTTGAAGTTGATAGTATTATAAAAGGTGAAAGGCTTAAAAATTGAATACTATACTTATCAAGTGTATTTTTTTGTTTTTGTAAGACTAAATCCATAGGAGGTTTATACAGTTCCCTAAGCGCTGCTTTTGTTTTCACTAACTCTAGTTCCATGAATATTCCTACCTACACATAACGATCCGTAGTATTACGCATTCTTGTTATTGTATTATTATATTGATTTTTAATCTTAACATTATAATTATAATAGTTTTTTTAACAATAAAAATATTTACGTTTACAGGTTTTATTACTGTGTTAATTGAGTCTTGATAATTGATGAGGGTGTTAGTGTTGGTGCTTTTAGTGACTGAATTCATCTTAAAAGGCTTTATTTTAATATGGACTCAATCACGCTAATTGGGTTTTATATGCCCGTTATAACAGACACTGCGCTAAAGCTAACATCAATGATAGAATACGGCTTTGTATACTCTACTAATTGGCGAGCTGAAATATGAAAGATTGCAATCAATGCGGTAAGTGTTGTATCAAATATGGCGGGGGCGATCTTTCGGCGACCAAAGAAGAAATTGACCTCTGGGAAATATTTAACCCAACAATCTTTGAGTTTGTTAAAGACAACGAAATATGGTTCGATCCTAAATCTGGCTCTAGGCTCAAAAGCTGCCCCTTTCTCGAAGTCGTGCCCAAAATAAACTCTCTTGCCGCTAATAAATATACCTGCAGTATTTACTTGGATAGACCTGAAGACTGCCGTCATTACCCTAGTCTTATCCCTGAAATGGTTAGAGATGAATGTGAAATGATTGAAATAATAGATCTAGAACAGCCGAAAAAAGCGCAGATAAAGCTGAACCTATTAATGATAGATAGTCGTCCGCCAAGCTTTTCATAGAACAAGTGGATGATGGTAAGTAACGAGCTAATAATGGCTTAGTAATCTGTTTTTTTATAGCGCAAAGGCCAAAAGCTTTACGCTGCAAACGGCGAGGAACTAGACCCGCTGTGATTAAAAATTTGCTGAACTTTTTCACGTAGCCACATCAGTGCATCATCTTGTTCAGTATTTTTATGCCAATATAAATGCATAGACACTGGCGGTATTGTATAAGGAATGGGTCGGATAATTAAATCACTATCCACCAATTTATGCGCAATATGCGATGGCAATGTCAGTAAATAATCGGATACTTTGACCAACTCCTTCGCTGTTTGATAACTTTGGCAGCGTGTATTTATCGACCGATCAATGCCTTGTTGTAATAGTGCATAATCTTCGACTACCACACCACTTGCGCGGTTTGAAACCGCAATATGCTTAGCAGATAAATAGCTTTCAGGGTCAATATTTCTTACCCCGTAATGATGTTTATTTACTAAAACACAAAATTCACCACTTGATAACTTTAAGTGTTTAATCGGTGTTTTCAGCGGTAAAGCGATATCAATGGCGATATCAATTTGATTTGTTGTTAGCTTTCGTGCCATATCTGCACGGGTTAATTTACTACTAATGAGCTTAGCATTAGGCGCCTCTTTCATCAGTACTTGTTGAATTTTAGGTAAAATTAACGACTCAAACACATCAGGAACAGCCAACTTAAAGGTTTGCCCTGTCTGCGATAAATCAAAATCACCACAGGTTTGTAATATCTGCCGTAACTTTTCTAACGTATCTAAAAGCTGTGGCGCCATACGCTGACAAACGGGCGTTGGTTGCATTATTTGGCCTTGACGGGTAAATAATTCGTCGTTAAGTACTAAACGTAAACGCTTGATTGCATGACTTACTGCCGACGGGCTAATAAACAATAATTTAGCCGCTAAACTCATGTTTCGCTCTTGATAAAGACATTCAAATACCTTAAGTAAATTAAAATCTAACTGTTGAACTTTTTTTACTTCAATCATATTTATCACCAGTGAATATTATTCATAATAGGTTAACAATATATTTCACTTAATTCATCAATGAATTTACCTTATGCTAAATCAACTTAGCATAACAATGCGCCAAATAATTCAGTTAGAGGTATAACCATGAACTTTGAACCCAGTGCGAAAAGCCAAGACTTCTTAGCCAGACTAAAAACGTTTATGAACGAAAATGTCTATCCTATCGAGCAAGATATACTTGAAGAGAATAGACGTTTAAATGAATCATCTGATTGGCGTACATGGCAGGTTTCTTCACGGATAGAACCATTAAAAGCAAAAGCACGCCAAGCTGGCCTTTGGAACTTATTTTTACCTGATGCTGATTTAGCCCAAGGCCTAACGTGTTTAGAATATGCGCCCCTTGCAGAAGAAACTGGCCGTACCTTAATCGCGCCTGAAATTTTCAACTGCAATGCGCCAGATACGGGCAATATGGAAGTGCTTTATCATTTTGGTAACGAAGCACAAAAAGCCAAATGGTTAACACCATTACTTGAGGGTGAAATACGCTCAGTATTTGCCATGACTGAACCTGATGTTGCTTCTTCTGATGCGACAAATATGGAAGCCACTATTGAAGCCGATGGTGAAGAACTCATTCTTAACGGTAAAAAATGGTGGACCACAGGTCTAGGGCATCCGAATGCTAAAATAGCCGTTTTTATGGGATTATCTAATCCTGAAGCGGCTAAACACAGCCAGCATTCAATGGTTATTGTACCGCTAGATACACCGGGCGTTACGATTACGCGTATGTTATCGGCATGTGGTGAATACGACGCCCCTTATGGTCATGGCGAAATGGAATTAACCAATGTTAGAGTACCAAAAGAAAATTTAATTATGGGGCTTGGTAAAGGTTTCGCAATTGCTCAAGGCCGCCTTGGGCCAGGCCGTATTCACCATTGCATGCGCGCAATTGGTGCAGCTGAACGCTCACTTGAATTAATGATCAAACGTGGATTATCGCGTACTGCTTTTGGTAAGCCACTTATTCAATTAGGCGGTAATTTAGAACGTGTTGCACAAGCAAGAATGGCAATAGACCAAGCGCGTTTATTAACACTACATGCCGCATGGAAAATTGACACCGCAGGTGTTAAAAACGCAATGACTGAAATTTCGAGTATTAAGGTGGTAGTACCCAATATGCTACAACAAGTATCCGATATGGCGATTCAAATATTCGGTGGCGCGGGCGTGAGTGCAGACCATCCAGTAGCCGCATTTAATGCCATGGGACGTGTTTTACGACTGGCTGATGGACCTGATGAAGTACACATGGGCATGGTATCTCGCCTTGAACTTAATAAATACATTAACAATAAGTAATTAAAATGACAACGAGATTATTAATCACTGGTGGTGCCACAGGCTTAGGCAAATCAATTGCCTTAGCCTGGGCTGAAAATAAAAAATCATCGGTTAATATTTGCATCGCAGATATTAACCAAGAACGTGGTAATGCAACCGTAGCGGAGCTTAAAGTAAAGGGGGCTGATGCTATTTATGTTCATTGTGACATTACCAAACAAAAAGACATTGACAATTTACGCACCGAGATTCAAAGCCAATGGCAAGGACTAGACATTGTTATCAATAATGCTGGGGTTGCCTCTGGCGGTTCGTTAGAAGGTGAAGGTATTGATCAATGGCAATGGATACTTGATATTAATTTGCTTGGTATGGTGCGCGTAAGTCAAACTTTTTACCCTGATTTTAAAGCACAAGGCCATGGTTATTTTATTAACATTGCTTCGCAAGCCGCATTAACGCCTATTCCGTTTATGAGCAGTTATAACGCGGTTAAAGCTGCCGTTGTCAGTTTTTCTGAAACCATGAAGCTTGAGTTGGCAATTGATAATATTGATGTCAGTGTCGTTTGCCCGAGTTTTTTCAAAACCAACTTAACTGAATCAATGCGCACTAGTGAACCCGCCATGAAAGACATGATGGACCGTATACTAGAAAAAGCGGAAGTGAGTTCAGCGCAAGTAGCGTCAACTATTTATCAAGCAGCACATAAACGTACTTTTTTAATTCTTACCCATAAATTAGGCAAACAAGCCTTTTTAATAAAAAAACTGATGCCTACTGCTATGTATATTAAAAGTATGCTGAAGAAAACCAAATTTATGCACCGAATGGCCCAAAAAAGTTAGACATTAGAGCAAAAGTAGAATTATTCATGAGCAAAAAACTAGTAGATCAAGCTAAACAAGTCCGCCGTGGTGAAGAACTTGACATTAGCGCGGTAAATAACTGGCTAAAATCACAGGTTAAAGGTTTGAACGGAACGCCCAACGTTACACAATACGTAGGGGGAGCGTCAAACTGGACATATTGTTTAGACTACCCTGATCAATCACTTATTTTACGCCGCGGTCCTGAAGGAACCAAAGCCAAAGGCGCTCACGATATGGGGCGAGAGTTTCGTTTACAAGAGGCTTTGCGTCCATTTTATCGCTACGTACCTGAGATGAAAGCATTTTGTGATGATGACAGTGTACTCAGTACTGATTTCTACGTTATGGAAAAGTTAACCGGTATTATTCCACGGAAAAACCTACCTAAAGATTTATCGATAACACCCGCACAAACTAAAAAATTATGCGAAAACGTCTTAGATTGTTTAGTTGAGTTACATCAAGTTGATTACCAAAAAGCAGGCTTAAGTCATTTAGGCAAAGGCGTTGGTTACACCGAACGACAAATTCAAGGGTGGAGTGAACGTTACAGTAAAGCAAAAACGTGGAATGTACCATCCGGCAAATTTGTGATGAAGTGGTTAGCAGAAAATATGCCAAAAAATGAGCGTATTTGCGTTACCCACAATGACTTTAGATTTGATAACGTTGTACTGGATGAAAACGACTACACCAAAGTATTGGGTGTTTTAGACTGGGAACTCGCCACCTTGGGTGATCCCTTAGTGGACCTAGGTAATACATTAGCCTATTGGGTAGAGCCCGGTGATGATTTTTTAGCGCAATCAACACGTCGTCAACCTACGCACCTTGAAGGTATGCTAACGCGTAAAGAAGTGGTGGAATATTATTGTAAAAAAATGGCTATCACCGTTGATGATTTCACTTTTTATGAGGTCTATGGTTTATTTAGATTAGCGGGTATCGCACAGCAAATTTATTACCGTTATCACCACGGTCAAACAAAAAACCCAGAATTTAAAAATATTTGGCTTTTTATTCATTATCTTATGCATCGCTGTAAAAAAGCGATCCGTAATCAAGGTAAATAATATGACCGCTATATATCTTATAAGACACGGCCAAGCAAATTTCGGTGGTGACAACTATGACCAATTATCCGATAAAGGCATTGAACAGGCTACGTTACTAGGGCAATACTTACAAAAAAAAATGTCGTCACCCACCACAGTGACTTCAGGTAATATGTTTCGCCATAAACAAACGGCAAAAAATAGCCTGAATGCCTTTAGTGCTATAACAGGTAAAGGTGCCATAACGGGTGAAGAGGACATAATACCCAATGAAGATGTACGTTGGAACGAATACGATCACCGAAACATTTTAGGTGTTTATAATGCTGAGTTAGCAACGCCCAGCAGTACCCGACAATATCTCGCTAAGCAATCAAATTCACTCGAGCATTTTAAGACGCTATTTATTAATGCAATTAATCAATGGACTCTCGCTGACAATAATCAAGATTATACTGAATCATTTGAAACATTTAGCCAAAGAGTAATTGCTGCATTAAAAGATGTTACTGAACAAAACCAAGCAGGTAATATCATTATATATACTTCTGGTGGGCCCATAAGTATTATTATTTGTTATTTACTTGGTATACCATTATCACGATTTATTGACGTGAATTTGAGTTTAGTCAATGGCGGTGTAACAAAAGTAGTAACGAGAGGGAAAGAGCGAAAATTAGTACTTTCAACATTGAATGAACATGACATTTTTGAGCAACATGCCGATAAAAAGCTGATCACTTACACCTAGTTTTTATTGCAATATCTGCCCAGAAATACGACCGACAACACGATAGAAAACACGATAAATAATAACGCACATTAAACACGGGTAATCGCATGATTCGACAAAATATTTTAATCACAGGCGCAAGTTCAGGGCTAGGCAAAGGCATGGCAATTCAATTTGCTAAACAAGGTCGAAATTTAGCCTTGTGCGCGCGCCGTTTAGAAAACCTTGAAGCCCTTAAAGCCGAGCTAGAACAAATCAATCCGAGCATTACCGTTATTATCAAATCACTTGATGTTAATGACCATGCTGCTGTATTTGATGTTTTCAAACAGTTTAGCGCTGAACTAGGTAGTTTAGACCGTGTTATTATTAACGCAGGCATGGGTAAAGGTGCCTCAATTGGTACCGGCCATTTCCACGCAAACAAACAAACGGCTGAAACAAATTTCATTGCGGCCATTGCACAAGCTGAAGCCGCAATGGAAATTTTTAGAAAACAAAACAGTGGACACCTCGTCACTATCTCATCAATTAGTGCGGTACGTGGCTTTGGACGAGCGATGACAGTGTACGCAGCAACAAAAGCGGCCATAACATCACTGAGTGAAGGCATACGCGTTGACGTAATGAACACACCAATTAAAGTAAGTTGTATTCACCCTGGTTTTATCCGCAGTGAAATTAACGAAACGGTTGAAAAAGTACCTTTTATTGTTGACCTTGAAACCGGATGTAAAGTACTGGTAAAAGCAATTGATAAAGAAAAAGCGAATAGCTTTGTACCAAGCTGGCCTTGGTCATTCTTACATTGGGTATTACGCATTGTACCGTTGAGTGCGCTAAGAAAGATGAGTTAATCGTATAATGAAAAAGGCTTAATCAATGTTATTGAGTGAATAGCAAACATGCTATTCACCGTTAACCATTTCAATGTGTAAATCGTCATTATAAACCACGCCCGATGTAAGTTGTGGAGGGCTATACATACCAAAATGTGCCTGTGCTAATTTGTTTTTAAAGTTATCAATATTAGCATGCGAGACCAATAGCCCATTTTGCCAAACTTTTGCATAGCCATCAGTATTAAGATCTAAATAGATTGTTAACTCAACCCATTCTTGCTGGGGAAACAATAATGTTGTGGTTTGAAAAATAATATCATTTTCACCTTGCCCTGATGTGTGCTGTAAATGCACAAAACCATCATGGCTCAAGTTGACCAGAATTGTTCTGTTCCAACTATCAGATTCATCATCCGTAAATGTAGCAAAGCTAAACCAGTCACTTTCCTCATCGGATGCATTAGCCTGCAAGTTTATATCTAACCAAACCCAAAGGCTTATGGTAAGAGGGGACTCAAAAGAACCTTTTTCTGTTTTATAGAGTTGGACGGTTGGGTATCCACGGTGATTATTATTTACTGATAGCGATGAAGGGGAGTTTGCTCCTTGTATCCAAGCTTTGTGTGAATAATTGCCACTATAGACAACAGCATCAGACTGCTCGTGAAAAGATGTATTTAAATGAGCTTGTGGAGTAATATAAAAATTAGAAAAATCATCGACGCTTTCGAATGACGAACTAAATTCTCGATTTACCTTGCTATTAACAGCAGTGTTTTCATTAGAGCTATTGTCATCAGAGCCACTTCCACAAGCAAACAGTATGGACGATAGCACTAAGGCCATAGTAACTATTTTATAATTCATAACCACCCCTTTTTTATTGTGAATATTGTGAAAATCAGCGCCTACGTTAAGCGCTTGATTATCGTTGGTTAAAATGTGCAGCGCAGCGGAACCGAGCAAACGGTTAGCAGTCTTGTTTTCATTGGTTGATATATGCCATTGCTAATAGATTTTATTTGTTTTTTTTCTGCTGCAGTTAAAGCCTTATACCAACGAGAGTATGACCAACCATAACCCCACCTAAACGACGTTGGAAAGTAGGGACTGCCGCCAACACGAACACCAGCTAACATAAGATTAGCTATTTGAGGTTCTCCTACTTTGGCAACACATTGGCGAAGTTCTTTATCTGCAACAAGCCGTTCTTTATAAGTACCACCTTGCCAATAAGCATAATCGTGGGCAGTACAACAAGATAACCATAATTCCTTTTGCTCAAGTGTCCCATCAGGAAACATACTACATCCGTCTGAGGTGAAAGGTTTAATACTTTCGGCGTTGACAGTGGCTGCAACGAAGAAAAAGATAAAAACTAAAACGATACGCATATACTTTCCATGACTGACATATATTCAAGGATCCTTAATAGCTATCGTACTAGAATTAACGTTGATTTAGCAAAAAAGTTATTCAGTGGTATTTATAAAAATAAAAGGTGTGGCGGTAATGCTTGTTTATTGTGGTCAGTTTTGTCGATTGTTTATTAGTTGTGTTAGTTAAATGACCTCCGGCAGAGCCTTATTAGATGACGCCCTAAAAGGGCTAAAGTAAGCACCCAAGGCGCGTTCAAAATTCTGTGTCAGCTTAAATTTTTAAATATCGAGTACGCTGTCTAAACGTCCTTCAAAATAAATTGCTAACTGAGATAAACAAAGGCTCCAATTATGTATTGGCATGTCCATTACTCAGTGGCTGATAGATCCCCACAAATATTAACAACAGGCTTTGGGCTCTAGAATCAATTGTATCCCAGCAATCACCTTTGCGGCTCATGCTCCCTTT
Source organism: Colwellia sp. 39_35_sub15_T18 (assembly GCA_002162675.1). Lineage (GTDB taxonomy): Bacteria > Pseudomonadota > Gammaproteobacteria > Enterobacterales > Alteromonadaceae > Colwellia. Next base: position 228,869 of record MAAE01000025.1, read on the forward strand.
AATATCATTGGCAAGTAAAAACTTTCTATAAGCTTTACTGGTATATTGAGAGCCTCGGTCCGTGTGAACAATCAACCCTGCACTTGGTCTATGTTTCCAAATAGCCATCGTTAGCATGTCATAAACCAACTGAATCTTCATACGTGAACCAATGATCAAACCACCGGTTTTTCTTGAATAATGATCAATTACCACGGCAAGATATAGCCAGCCTTCTTGTGTCTAAACGTAAGTGATATCTGCAACATAGGTTTGATCTGACTGAGCAACATCAAATTCACGTTTAAGCAAATTATCGAATACAGGTGGCTTGTGGTTGCTATTGGTCGTTACTTTATATTTCTTTTTACTGCCAACCCAAACACCAGCTTCTTTCATCAATTTCGCCACTGTATAGCGGCTCATTGGAAAACTTAAAGCATCTAGTGCGGCTTTAATGCGTCTTTCTCCATAAGTGTAACCACTGAATTTAGCGATATATTGTATCAATTTTATTAGCTTTCGCTTCTGAGAACTATAATAATTGCTGCTGTTAACTTCTAATACTTTACACATTAGAGTTACTGGCCAGATCTTCTTATGCTGAGCAATAAATGAGTATTTCACATCATTTTTTTGGCAAAGAAGACCGTCACTTTTTTTAGGTTTTCTTTCTCCATTTTCAAGCGTTTAACTTCTTCACTAAGCTCCAACTGCTCTGGTGTCAGCTTGCCATTACCTCTAAAAGCATGACCATCATCTTCTTTAAATTCACTAACCCAACGACCTAAAATATTAGGACTAACTTCAAGGCTTCTAGATGCCGCTGCTTTGGTATAATTTTGCTCAAGGACTAAGTTGACGGCATCTAGTTTAAATTATTTTGAGTATTTCTTTTTTCGTGTCATTTTATTTTCCCTAGTTAAGAATATTATCTCTTAACTAGGGTGGTTGTATCCATTAAACCACGTCAATATGTCGCATAATACGAGTAAGGGAATAGTTACAGGTTGAGTAGGTGGTACTGCGGGTGTTGCTGCTACTGCGGCTGGTTTACTTGTAACCGCTCCAGCTTGGGTACCCGTAGTTACTGGTATTGCAGTTGGTGTAGCCGTTGGTGCTACTGTTGGTGAAATATATGACTGGGGTGTTGAAGGCTTGCAGGAATTTGTGCAGGATGAGGTGAAAAGTTGGCAATAGGAAAGTTAAGGTATATCTATGTTAAATAGTTCAGACAAAGGTGAGTTAATAAACTATACAGTGATGTTCTCACTTTACTTATTTATGTCAGGGGTGTGATTTTTTATCCATCCATTTTTTGAAGGTGAGTATTTTAAATACTATGTAGGAACTTTTTTTGTTGAGAGTGTAATCATAATTTTAGGATGGTTTTATTTTTCATCAAGAGATAAGTTATCGTTGAGCTTTTTACTTTGGGGAGGAATTCTTTCTATTTACTCATTAGCCATATCAGTTATTGCGATATTGACCTTATGGACAAAAGCTCAAGGAGATATTTTAGGGGTAATAGCTGTTTTTACATTACTACTTTCTATGCTTTTATTCTCTTTTTTTGTAAGAGTTCTCGAGACTAAATCTAATTTTAAAGCGGGTATAAAAAATGGAAGATTTATACAAGGAACATATACGTTTAATTCAGCTGTTTGGCAAAAAGACGTTTCAGAAGATAACCCTGCTTATGTTTTTTTTGGTATGAATAAAAAGAAAAATCAAACAGATATTAAAAGTTTTCAAAAAATAGTGCGCTCTGGAGGAGTATGGACGGCAATTGTTGGTGCATTAGGGGTGATTATTACGTCAGCTGGTGGTAGTGGTTATTTTGAGATAATAGTGATAACACTTGGCTCTTTGGGGTTTGGTTATATTTTTTCTTTTACAAATCTTGCTAATTTGTGTTTTTGTTTAAAAGCTGGTTTTTCAAAGAAATAAAATGATATAAATGAACGGGGCCAGATACACTTTAAATTCGGCTAGCGTGGAATAAATGGGGTCAGATACACTTTAAATAAACACCATCTCCCACAGCGCCTTTAGTTTACCAAAGGGGGGGATTATCAGCCAGACATCTGTTTGGCTTGATGCTTTAAAATGATTTTTTTCAAGCAATGATTTAATCGTTAGCTGATCTTGCCAATCAATTCATTGAATCGCTTCAAATTTCAGCTGTAAAGCCTCGTTTAGTTGCCGTTTTTCTTACTCAAAAATTAATGCATCAGTGATCTTAAGAAAAATTTAAAAGGGTGATAAACTAATTAAGTCAGCAGCAATAAAAAGTGAGTTAACCATGACAGTTATTAATTATGCACAAGCATTACATCAAGAAATAGAGCAAACGCCACAAGAATATTTAGGCGCATTATTAAATATTGTTCATACATTTAAGGAAAGCGTAACGGAAAAGCCGTTGTTAGATGAAAAAACACGATTGGCTTTAGCTGAAGGTCAGAGGCAAGCGGATAATGGTCAATTTGCCAGTGATGATGAAGTGACAAACTTCTTCAAAAAATGGGACGTAGATGCTTAAGCTCAAATGGACACAGGCAGCCTTACAAGATATACAAGAAACCGTTGATTATATAAATCAACGTAACCCTAAAGCAGCGCGAGGTGTTGCTAAAAAGTTTCATGAAGCGAGTCTTTTATTACAAGAAATACCCAGTTTAGGTCGAGAAGGGCGCTATCCTGATATGCAGGAATGGGTAGTGAGTGGTATTCCTTACACACTTTGGTATCGAGTTAATCATATTCAAAATACACTAGAAGTATTACGTATTTTACATGACGCAAGAGAAACGCCATCAAGCACCTAATAAATGGTAATAAATGGGGTCAAAATAAATGGGCTCAGATACACTTTAAATTCAGAAGTACCACCTTGCCAATAAGCATAATCGTGGGCAGTACAACAAGATAACCATAATTCCTTTTGCTCAAGTGTCCCATCAGGAAACATACTGCATCCATCTGATGTGAAAGGTTTAATATTTTCAGCGTTGACAGTAGCTGCAACGAAGAAAAAGATAAAAACTAAAACGATACGCATATACTTTCCATGACTGAGATATATTCAAGGATCCTTAATAGCTATGGTACTAGAATTAACGTTGATTTAGCAAAAAAGTTATTTAAGCGAGTATTTATAAAAATAAAAGGTGTGGCGGTAATGCTTGTTTATTGTGGTCATTCTTATCGTGGACAGAAAAGCGTTAGCCTTATTTGACACGGATTCATGCCGATTGCCTTACGTCATTAAAAATCATCATTCTTTCTTTTGTTTATCCAGCATGGATGTGTCTAGAACTTACTCCAGACTCAATTCGTTTTGGTTACTATCAACCAGCTTGGCGTCCAAAAAATGAATAACACGTTCTGCGTATTCACTAGGATGTTCGGCATAAGCATGAGTATGTTTAGCACCGGGTACTTGCCAAAACTCCGTTTGAGTTTTTTGTTTTAGTGCCTGCCATAACAGTTTACCGTCTTTTATTGGGGTGAATTCATCGGCCTCGCCATAAATCAATAATATCTCTGGATTACCCACTAAGTGCTCTGCGGCATAAGTTGGACGCAAACTGCGCTCACCTGCGGGGTAAAGTATTTTTGAAAGTTGTATGCCCAGCTTGGGAATAGGGTAGCGACGCCAAAAGTGCAATAAAGTAGGGAAAGCAGATTCCAGTACCGCTGCTTTAAAAGGATGTTTGGGCTGAGCCATTGCACACACGCTCATAGCTGCTCCCATGGATGAACCCATTACCGCGATGGGTAGTTCAGGATATTGTGCTTGCAAAGCTTGCCCCGCGGCTAACACGTCGAGAGGAAAATCCATGGTAGCTGAGGTACTTTCGCCAAAACCATTTAAATCGAAAACCATGACATGATAGCCTGCCTGACGTAACAGCTCTGCATGCCCGTATTTCATCCAAAAACCTTTTGCTACCACACCCATGGGGTGAGACATTAGCACCGCTCCCTTAGCATGTTGAGTGTGTGCGGTGGCTAAAAGTGCGGCAATGGTTGCGCCGGATTGACTTTCAACACCTAAGCGTTGCCACTGATCTTGAGCAACGGTTTCAGGCCAACGCCATGGTCTTGCGAAGCGCCCGAAAAATGGTTTTTTAAAGATCTGATACGCGGTGTTTTTCATAATATATCCTCTACTTTTTATTAGCGAGCCGTACCGGCGATTAGCGTTACGGTTGAATGGCTCCATAATAAACATTGACGACAAGAGCAACTATAGGCAAAGATGACTATTAACATGCCATTTTTGCCTTATGGCGACATTAAGAATACTCACAGGACAATAAAACAATGAAAGTCACAATATTGATGGCAGATAAATGCTCTTCTACCAGCGTTGCCGCTGCTATGGAGTTTTTCGAAACGGCCAATGTCTTACACCAGTATGCTAAAAAAAAGAGCACTGGTAGCACTCAAAATAACGTTACATTATTTGATGTGGAAACCGCATCTATTGATGGTCAATCAGTTAAATGTACAGGTGGCTTAAGATTAACGCCGGAAAAATCTCTTGCCGAGGTGAGCGATACACAGTTGATTATTGTGCCAGGTTTTATGTTTAATATTTTAGAGGTTTTACCAACGTTATCTGAGCTGATCCAGTGGTTAAAGTTTCAACATAGCCAAGGTTGTTACATTGCCAATATGTGCACAGGGGCATTTTTAACGGCTCAAGCGGAGTTGTTAGATGGCCGCTGTGCCACCACACATTGGGCATTTAGCGCACAGTTTGCACAACGCTTTCCGCGCGTTAAATTGCAAACAGAACGCACCGTCACCGATGATGGCTTAATTATGTGCTCTGGGGGATCAACTAGCGGTAGTGATTTATTACTCTATCTTATTCGAAAGTTTGCATCGCCTCAGTTAGCGGCTGAGTGTGCGAAGAAACTATTAGTGGATATCTCCGTACGTAGCCAAACACCATACTCCAGTACGACATTTAAAAAGAACCATACAGACGCAGAGATACTTAAAATTCAAATATGGCTTGAAAAGCAGATGATTGAAAACATTCAGATGGAAAAAGTGGTGGCAAAGTTTGGTTTAAGCATGCGTAGCTTTATCCGCCGCTTTAAAGATGCGACGGATCAAACCCCCATTCAATATTTACAAAATCTACGCATTGAAAAAGCCAAACATTTATTAGAGAGTAGCAAAATGATGTTTGATCAAATCACTTTGCAGGTAGGTTATGAAGATGGCAATTCATTTAGACGATTATTTAAAGAAAAAGTAGGAGTCACACCCAGTGCATATCGCAAGCGATTTGAGATTGTTCTAGTGTAAGTTACTATAGCTTCACATTTTTAACTTGTCGTTTAACTTATTGTTTAACTTATTGTTTAACTTATTGTTTAACTTATTGTTTAACTTATTGTTTAACTTATTGTTTAAGTCGTTTTCTTACTTGTTGTCTAACTTAAGTTACCAAGCATAAATGTAGAGCCCAGTTTAACGAGTTTATCTATCTGCAAAAAGTTAAAGAGAGTAAGAAAATATTATAACTGCTTTAGGCCTATCGATAGAGCTAAAGCAGTTAAGACGAGCAAACCAGTTCAAAAGGTTAAAATTTAGGGGTTAAGCCTCTTCTCTGGCTTTAAATTCTAATACCGTGGCGTTAATACAAAACCTTGGTTGTCCATTCGGCCCATCTGGAAATACGTGACCCAAATGGATGCCCGAAGTTTTAGAACGAATTTCTGTTCGTTTCATACCGTAACTATTATCAGACTTTTCAATAGTTGCACCATCAACCGCTTTAGTAAAAGATAACCAACCAGTCCCTGAATTAAAACGGTCACGAGTATCAAATAAGGGCGCACCGCTAAGCTTATCAATAAAAACGCCATCGGGTGTGTTCTTGAATATCTCATATTCTTTACAAAAGCGACCATCAGTTCCTTCATCGAAAGCGACATTGAATGCCTCACTTTTTCCTAATTTAAAAACTCCCAAGGCTTTATAAAAATGTTCAGGGCTCATGTATCCTTGTCTACCAAAGACCTCTTTACCATCTTGAATAAATAAAATGGTGGGTGTTGCCCAAGTTTCAGTCTTTATCGTTAAACCTTTAAGTTGGCTTGCTAGGCGAAACTTTATAGCAATCGTGCCTTGATAATCATTCACGACATTTTCTTTGAATTTTTCACAATAAGGGCAATAATTTTCTGACTCAATAACAACAATATGTTTGCCTGTTAATAATGATGCATTATCAATTTTTTGATCCGCTAATTTAGCTGTATTCACATCGGCATCAAATTTAACGCCAGTAGAATGATCTGGGCAGTAACCATTGGGGTTTTTGGCTAGATAATCTTGGTGATATTGCTCTGCTTCAAAAAAGTCAGTCAGTGATCTTATTTTTGTTTCGATTTTTCCATAACCCGAGTCAGTTAATAGTGCTTGATACTGCCTAGTTACTTTTAGTGCAATGTCATTTTGTTGTTTATTACTCGTTAAGATAGTTGAACGGTATTGCGTACCAACATCATTGCCTTGGCGATTAAGTTGCGTTGGATTATGTCCCTCATAGTAATTATGTAAAATAGTTTCCAAACTAACCTTTGAGGGATTAAAAATGACTTTAACGACTTCCGCATGATTATTTTCATTAAATTTATTTTTACTTTGAGTAATGGTTCGATAATTAGCACTGACATTCTTACCATCGGCATAACCTGATATCGCATCAACAACACCTGGAATCGCCTGATATCTTTTTTCAGCACCCCAGAAACAACCCGCACCTAGTACAATACTATCTAAATGGGCTGTTGCCGGCATTTTGTCAGCTGATTTTGATGATGGCGGCAGTATTTTTTCGATATCACTTTGAGTTTTAGCTGAATCTGTTGCTAAATACTCAGTAGACTTTTGTGCCACAGCATAAAACGTAAGTACCGAGATTAATGCGATAGCTGCGATGAATAATATATTTTTCATAATTTTATCCTGACCCAATCGTTCGTTGATAAGAGATTGATTTGTTAAACTTGGCCTGAATTATAAGGTACTCATATCCCTATTTAGTCACTTAGTTATCACAATTTCATCACAACGAAGCAATGATTATTGTTCTTGATAGTGATAAATGGAATCTTTGCTGGCTTTTATCTGCACTTAATAGCACTTTTTTAATGGCTTAATTATGTTGCCGGCTCGTATTGATGCCCGATCAATTTTTGTTGTTATAAAACTCAACAAGATGATCTATTAACGCCCTAAAGCGAGCCGTTAAATGCCTGTTGGGAGGGTAAACTGCATACAAACCAATTTTAGATACTTCTTCATTTTCAAACAGTATTTGTAAAGCTCCCTCTTCTATATGTCGTTTAACAGTATACATTGGGCATCGAGCAATACCGATACCACTCATTGCCATTGCTGTAATGGCTCGTGGCGAATTTGCATGAAAGCGACCATTTACTTTATACGACACTAATTCGTTATTAATGTTAAATGGCCAATTAGTCGGTTGTTTAATAGTCATTTGTAATAAACAATTATGTGTTGTTAATGCACTTGGATGTTTAGGTTGCCCATGCTCAAGTAAATAACTAGGGGCAGCCACTACGACAATTCTCATGTCTAAGAGCTTTCGCGCGATTAATGTTGAGTCATCTAATTTCCCAAAACGAACGGCTAAATCAAAACCACCCTCAACAATACTCACCACGTGATCAGCAAGTTGTAAATCTACCATGACCTTAGGATTAGCCAGTTGAAATGCTGCAATAGCTTTCACCAGCTCTTTACTGCCAAAACCCGTAGGAGCCGTAATTCTTATGGTACCTGCAAGCTCTGCTTGACGCTTTTGCACTATACCTTCTAATTCATCAAACTGATCAAGCAAAGGAACACAACGCTCACAATAAGCTTTACCTGTATCTGTTAAGGTAACGCTTCGCGTAGTACGGTAAAAAAGCTGAGCTCCCAACCTTTCTTCTAACTGCTGCACATACTTACTCGCCAATTTAGTACTAATACCCAACTGTTTAGCACCATCAGTAAATGATTCATTCGTTGCGACAGCAACAAATGTTTCCATACATTTAATCGTATCCATAGAATACCTCCTGTTCTACTATCCTCATTTTGTACATAAACATTCTACAATTCAAGCTATTGTCTTCAGTTTGATTGGAAATTATAGTAACCACACATTCAAGTATTACATTATCCTTAACTATTAAGAGAACTTATCATGACAAACACCATTATTATTCATAGCTTTCCACTTTCAGGCCACGCTCATCGTGTTGAGTTATTTGCTAGCCTTGCGGGGATAAAACATGAGGTTAATAATATAAATTTAGCTGAAGGTGAGCATAAACAAGCGCCGTTTTTAGTCTTGAACCCGGTAGGTCAAGTACCAACAATTGAAGATGGCAATGTTGTCATTAGCGATTCAAACGCTATATTAGTGTACTTAGCAAGAAAGTATGCACCTGATTACTTACCTCAAGATCTTCAAGAAGAAGCTGAAGTACAAAAATTTCTTACCTTAGCGGCTGGCGAACTTGCTTTTGGCCCAGCAGCAGCTCGCATCATTAATGTATTCAATTCAACTAACGATATAGAATTCGCTAAAGCAACGGCACAAAGCGTATTGACAAAACTTGAAAATCATCTGATAAATCGTGAGTTTTTAGTGGGAAATAAATTAAGTATTGCAGATATTGCTATTTATAGTTACACCGCACATGCTCCTGAGGGCGGTATTTCATTAGCGCCATATCCTAATGTGCAACGTTTGCTGGCAAGCATTGAATCTCTACCTAGATTTAAAGCCATGCCAACAACAAAAGTAGGTTTACTGGCAGAATAAGAAAGTTAATAAGCTTATACCAAATGAAATAATGAATGATCTATTCATTACTTCAATTGGTATTACATGCCTCAAATAGTTTACCTATTGGGTATGTGATCTTTTCATTTTACCTACTGTACTCACCGAGATTTTTATGAATAATCACAACGCTAATCAAGAAAATAATGAGCCAACCGTGTTATCTCCTTTTCATCGTGGTGAACAAGAATTACAAAGTAGAGCAGGTAAACGTGAAAAAATAGAAAGCATGGGTAGAAAAATCATTCGATCTTTTCTGCCCGATCAACATCGAGAATTTTACGCACAACTTCCTTTTATTATCGTCGGTAGTGTTGATAACGATGGTTGGCCATGGGCTTCTATTTTAGTGGGCGGAGCTGGTTTTATACGGTCGCCAACACCAGCAAGGCTTATTATAAAAAGCTCAGCAATTATAGGCGACCCTTTAGCCAATACATTAAAGAATAGTAATGCGTCATTAGGTTTATTAGGCATAGCGTTAAATACGCGTAGACGAAATCGTGTCAATGGCCGAATAGCTGCTGCAAACGCTAATGAAATAACCGTTAACGTTGATCAGTCGTTTGGTAATTGTCCGCAGTATATTCAACGCAGAAGTATCGATTTTATACGTGAAGTAGGAGAAACAGGCCGAAACTATAATAAACAAACTTTTACCACATTGAATGAAGAGGCTTGTTCATTAATTAAAGCAGCGGATACTTTTTTTGTTGCTAGCTCTGTGCCAACAAAACATCGACCAGAAATAGAAGGTGTCGATGTTTCGCACCGAGGCGGGCATCCAGGCTTTATAAAAATAGAGGGCAAAACACTTACCATTCCTGATTATCCTGGTAATAATGCTTTCAATACCTTAGGTAACTTTATTATTAACCCTAAAGGAGGTTTGATTTTTATCGATTTCAGCACGGGTGAGCTATTAATGTTAACAGGTACCGTAGAATTGTTATGTAATATTGATGAAAGCATGCAAGTATTTAAAGGTGCTAAAAGGGCATGGAAGTTTACTCTTCATCATGGTATTAAATTAAAAGATGCCCTGCCTTTTAGAGCAACACTAGATGAATTTTCTACTAATCGCTTACTGACTAATAAGCCCCCAATTTCCTAGACAGCTAATTTAATAATTTAAAAAACACCTGCTTAATCATTGAAAATAAGCAGGTGCAAAATACGTTGTTATTGAACGATGCTTTCTTTCTCTCTCTTTTAACCGTCTTTAACAGTCTTTAATTGTCCTTAGCTGTGCTTAAGGTAACGATTAAAGAAAGTCACGACGCTAGTTTCGGCTTTTTCGTTATCTAGCTGCCATAGTCTCGTATGTTCACCGTTTTCTGCGCGCCAAAACTGTTTAGGCTCTTTTGCTGCTTCAAATAAACGTTGTCCGTGCTGAAAGCTTACCGTTTTATCGGCGGTGCCATGCATGATGTAAACAGGGCGAGGGGAGATCTGACCAATGTATTTTTCAGGGTTTATTTCATCAATGTCTAAATCGCCACGCCAGGCAAAAAATTTCGCAACCATGGGCATTAATGGGTAACGAGGCAACCCGTGTATTGCTTTTGCTTGCTCAGCTAGTACGTCCATTGAGTTGGCATAAGCGCCACTAAATATCCCCGCTTTGATACGCGCATCTTTTGCCATAACAATCATGCTAGTCGCTGCGCCCATTGAAAAGCCCATGACACCAATTGACTCAGCCCCTTTTTCCTTTTCTAAAAAATCTAAAGCGGCAATCACGTCTTTCTTCTCGTGATAACTCATGGTGGAAATAATATCAGGGTGCTGACGGGGATGACGCATATCAATTGCCAGTACATTGTAACCAGCATTAACAATGGCTTTTGCGTAACGCATACCTTCGGTACGGTTTGCTGAACGACCATGTACTAGCACAACAGACTCCTTGGTACTGCTATCAGTAGCAGGCATGTACCAAGCAGGTATTGTTAAACCATCACTACTTTTAAAACTTACCTCTTCAAAAGCGATGCCTTGCTCACTAGGCTCTCCGCAAAATACGAAACGTTCTACGGTACATTCGGTGATCGGTAACGTTAATATTTGTGAAGAAAAATACCATGCACTACTAAAATATAGACATCCAAGTAATAAGGACAGCGTGAGGATGATTTTTTTTATCATTATAAAGTACCTAAATGGTTATTTACTTATTATGGGTAAAATGTGTGAGTAAAAATGCGGGCAAAAAGCATACATATTATAAAACATTTGAGTCATCAACTTTGGCTAGGTCGTCAAATTTGGGCTCTCGTTTTTCAGCTTTAGCAGTAAATGTTTCCATCATATCGGTTTGCGGTTGAAACATACCACTTTGCCATACTGCCATGTAATTTAAACTATCACTGACGGAATGATCTCGAGCATAGTTGATCATTTCTTTACACCCTAACACCGCTAAAGGCGAGCGGGCAGCTATATCCATGGCAATTTTCATTACCGCTGTTATCATGACTTCTTGATTTTGGTAAACGTTATTAACGAGTCCCGCTGATTTAGCTTCCTTTGCTGGCATTCTCCGGCCTGTGTAGGCTAACTCTTTCACTAGGCCGGTGGATATTAGCTTAGGTAAACGTTGTAGGGTGCCTAAATCAGCAGTCATACCAAGTTTGGTTTCTTCAATGCTAAAGAAGGCATCTTCAGTACAATAACGGCAATCGGCGGCACTTATCATGTCGACTGCACCACCAATACAACCACCTTGAATAGCCATTAACACTGGCATACGAGCTTTTTCAAGGGCGTTAAAACACGCTTGCAGTTTTAATACCGTACGGCGAAGTTGCTCGTGTTTTCGCCCAAGCTCTAGGTTTTCGCTTTGGTTACCTTGGGTAAATACGGCTAAGTCCATACCCGCACAAAAGTGTTTGCCTGTTGACGAAATAACAATAACTCGTACAGAGGAATCATTACTCACTTCATCAATGATTGTTGGAAATTCTTGCCAGAAATCACCATTCATGGTGTTAAAAGCGTCAGGACGGTTTAACGTGATATGTGCTACGTTATTGTCGATTTTTACTGTCATACTTTTGTGCGTCATACTTTTATGCATCCTATTTTTTACGCCATAGTGTTTTCTATAAATTCTTAGATAGACATTTTATGAATTGCTTGCTATTGCTCTTATCTTTTAATAAAAGCCTTTTATTAAAAACCTGTTAATAAAGGCTTTTGGATAAAGGCTTTAACTAGTTCCTACTATTCACCTCTTGCCCTGCCACGTTAATTCTTACTGTATCAACTTCTTCTGTCTCTTTTGTGTGTTCGCCCAAATGATATTTTGAACGTAAAAACTTTACTAAAATACCCGCAGTAAAAAACATGATCAGCGTATAAATAGCAGGGGTGAAAGACATTTCATAATTTGCTAGCAGGGTTAATGCCATAAACATTGATAAGGTACTATTTTGCAAACCCACTTCGATGGTGATTGAAGACGTTTGAGCCGGGTTTAATTTAAACCATTTACTTGAATAATAACCCAGTGCCATGGTTGAAATGTTTAGCACAAGGGAAATAGGGCCGGCGGCAATAAATGCTTGCAGAACAATCTCTTGTTGAATATAGGTTAAAAATATTATCAGCAAGGTGAGAAATAACATGCCAAATCTAGACACATAAGCTTGCGATTTTTTTGCAAATTTAGGCGAGAACTTATTAATGAGCATACCTATAGCAATGGGGACAATAGTAAGCTTCATTAAACTCCACATCGTTGCCATAATGGGTAACTGAAACTCACTTCCTTCGCCCATAAAATGCTGCAAAGATAAACTTAGCACGATAGGTATACTAAAAACGGTAATAAGGCTGGCAACAGCCGTCATTGTCACCGAAAGTGCTACATCAGCTTTAGCTAAATGAGAGAACATATTTGATGTGGTTCCCCCAGGACAAAGTACTAACAACATCACGCCAACGGCATATTCTGGTTCTAAAGGCATAATATTTGCCAAGGTAAAGCCAATAATAGGTAAAAACAGTAATTGATTGATCAGGCCGACTGAAACGGCTTTAGGGTATTTAACGACACGTTTAAAATCATCAGGTACCAGCGATAAACCCATACCCATCATAATCAAAAAAATGCAGATGGGAATAATTTGTGTATTCACAAATGTAACTAATTCAGTACCTTCCATATTAACCTCACTGTTTTAACCATTGTTTTAATTATTATTTCAGTTATTTATATCGTTCAAAATATTCGTCAGCATCATTTAAAAAACGGTAACTTGTAAGCCTTAGGTGTTAATAAAACGAGTAATGGCACTGTTGATTTCAAACGGCTTTTCGTGCATAAGCCAATGACTGGCAGTTACAAAGCGTTCAATAGTGCAATTTGGGACGTAATCTTCAAGGCCATTGAGGTTTTCGTTTACAAAGGCCTGATCTTGTTCGCCCCATAATATGAGTGTGGGTATATTAATGCGAATATTAGGAATTTTCATCTCAGTGGTGCTTTTCACTGGCCCATCGGCGGCTAAATTTTGATGTTCGCTATCGTCTTTATTTGTGTCGGCCAGTTGTGGCATGGCTCGGTAGTACTGCAACATGCCATTTATTGCCCCAGATTGTTGCCACACTTGTTTATATTTTGTTTTTATTTCCTTGCTAAACACCGTTGGGCTTGCACTCACCATCATTTTTTCACTGAGGTATTGATAGTTGTCTTTTGATAATAATGCTTCAGCATCCTTACTTATTAGATCGTGAATATAGGCACTCTTATCACGTTGTCGCGGATTATTAATCATTTCTCGGGTAAAGGTGCTGGGGTGGGCGGCATTTAATATCACTAGCTTTTCGACTAATTGTGGATAAAACGCCGCTAAAGGCCAAGCGATAGCGCCGCCCCAATCATGAGCAACTAAATACACTTTTTCACTCGGGCTAACGGTTTTGATAAACTTAGCGATGAATTTAATTAAATTGGATATTTGATAAAATGAAACATCTTGGGGTTTATCGCTTAAATTATATCCGGGTAAATCGGGTGCAATAACATGATGATCTTGAGAAAAATAACTTAACTGGTTTTGCCATGTTTGCCAATACTCGGGAAAACCATGTAGAAAAACCAGGGTTGAGCCAGCCAAAGCCGTATTTTTGGTAGGTCCAGCAGTAACATAATGTATGTTGACATCATCAATGAGTGTATATTTATGTTCAAGTTCCATCGTCTGCTGGTACTTATGGCTAGCTAATTAAAAAAAGAAACAGCATTGGCAATTTCTTCACGATCGGTACGAGTAGTATTTACTGGGGCACTTTCATCCGCGTAACCGAATGACATACCAAATAAAATACCTCGTTGCTCTGGCAAATTCAACGCTTTCTTAACAGGGTCAGGAAACTGGCCTAGCGCGCCTTGCATGCAACTTGATAAACCATGTTCAGTGAGTATCAAGGAAAGGGATTGCGCGTATATGCCCAAGTCAACGGCGCCCATAATGTCTAAATATTTATCCATGGTGAAAAACGCAACGTGGGGGGCATCAAAAAAGCTCCAGTTACGTATCATGGCTAATTGACGGCCGCGCTTGTCTTCACGGGTAACGCCAATTGAATTATAAAGTGCATTTGCCGAACCAAATTGGCGGTCTCTATGAATACCTTCATATTTAGGTAACCAGTTAAAATCAGGGTTTGCTGGTTTGCCACTCATGACTGCTGTTATTAAATCATCTTTAAGAGCATCTTTTTTCTTGCCAGAAACCACGCATGTTTGCCAAGGTTGTACATTGCAATTTGAAGGGGCGAGCTGTGCTTGCGCAAAAATAGTTTCTAAAAGCTCTTGTGGTGCAGGGGTATCCAAATAAGCACGAGTTGAATAGCGGTTTTCTAACATAGCGATTACAGACATAAAGGCTCCTTTATTTATTCAAAGTAATATATTCAAAGTCATATATTTAAAACAATATATTCAAAATAACGTCATATAAGGGGGAGCCTATATGAGGTTTACTAAACCTCTGCTGAGAGGTGATAGTAAGTATAACGATCAAGAAACTGTGTATTTAATAGACTAGGTACAAGTAAAAACCATTTCTGAGCGCGTTATTGATGCTAAAGCGGTTGGTTTTATAAAACCAATGAATAATTGTAATGGAGCTCTATTAAAAATATATATAGTTAAGTTAAGTTAACTATATATGAGCTTTGCGTAACATGGGGAGTTATCGATAATTATTACCTGTTCACTTACTCAAATGCTTTGGTGCTTATTTGCTTGAATGTTCTATTTGTATTTGCCACACTGTTTTGATTTTATTTTCTGTCTGTGCAGATGACGTTATCAATAAGTTCTTGAGTAAACTGCATCGTTAAGTTTTATTATAAAGGTTCAAAATATGGATTGGTTGTCGGTAATTCCCCCTATTGTAGCAATAGCCGTAGTTTTATGGCGCAAAGAGGTGATATTAGCCTTACTGTCTGCTGTATTCAGCGCAGAGCTATTATTAGCGATAAATGAACATTCCAATCCCGTTTTTTATGCTTTTCTTGGTGCTATTGAACGGGTTGTTGCTGTTGTTAGTTCTCCGGGCAATGGCCGGTTATTAGTTTTTAGCTTACTTATTGGCGCTTTACTTGCCTATGTTAGAAATTCGGGCGGTGTAACGGCCATGGTGAATAAGTTGGTTAGCAAAGGCATTGCTAAAAGTAAGCGTCAAGTGGGTACTGTCACCATGTTCACGGGGATGGTTATTTTTATCGAATCTAATTTAAGTGTGCTTACTGCGGGCATTTTGTCTCGAGATTTATTTGATAAATTTAAAATGAGCCGGGCTCGGCTTGCTTTTATCATCGATAGTACCTCTGCACCAGTCTGTATTTTGGTATTGCTTAATGGTTGGGGCGCTTATGTGTTGGGTTTGCTTAATAACTATGAACTAGAGCAGTCGTCAATGTCTATTTTGTGGGGTACAGTTCCTTTTAATTTTTACGCGATTATTGCCTTATTGATGGTGGCTTATACGGTGGCAACCGATAAAGTTCATGGGCCAATGAAGCAGTCTGAGCTTGAATTGCATAAGTCAGTCGTAAAAGATGAAGACAGCTTAAAAGAAGCATTAGTGGCACCGACCAAAGCACGATTTATGGTTGTACCTTTGCTGACTATGATTTCTTCAATGTTCTTTTTCATGTATTGGACGGGAGATGGCGATATTACCCAAGGTAGCGGCGGGCAATCAGTGCTTTATGCTACTTGTTTTGCCTTGGCGGTAGCTTATTTTTTATTATTGTTTTCTAAACGTTTTACTCATAAAGAATTAGTTGATGTTGGTTTTAACGGCTTATCGGAATTACTGCCTTTAGTGACCATTGTTTTGTTTTCATTAACATTAGGGGCGAGCTTAAAAGAATTAGGCACCGGGTTGTTTATTGCCGGTTTTGTTGGTGATAATTTACCATTAATTTTTGTTGTGCCTATGTTGTTTATCGCCGGGGGGATTATTTCATTTAGCACCGGCACTTCATGGGGCACATTTGCCATATTGATTCCCATTGGTGTGCCATTAATTCAAGCTTTAGGCTTACCGCCCTCATTGGTTATTGCGGCTATTTTAGGGGGAGGTGTTTTTGGTGATCATTGTTCGCCTATCTCTGATACTACCTGTGTTTCCGCTATAGCGTCAGGTTGTGATTTACTTGAGCATGTTAAAACTCAGCTTCCGTATGCTCTCTTTGGTGGTGTTTTAGCCTTGATAGGTTACTTTATTGCCAGTGTTGTAATGTTATAAAAATATGGGAAAAGGGTTATTTGAATAAAAAATTGACGATACCGACTGGTTGGTTTAGTCTGCTTTAGATAAATAATTTATATTTTTTACTAAAAAAGGAATAAAGAATGTCAATATTATATGGCGTTTCAGCTTCACCGTTTGTAAGAAAAGCTATGCTAGCGCATGCCTATAAAAATATCCCTTATGAGCTAAAATTGACCCCGCCAGGCAATAATGATGCGGAGTTTCGTCAAGCTAGCCCTTCAGGTAAAATACCCGCCTACAAAACAGATGATGGCGCTGCTTTTGCAGATTCCTCCGTTATTATTGCCTATCTTGAGCGTATCTCTAGTAAGCACAGTCTTTATCCCGAAAATGCTGCAAATTATGCTCAAGCCTTGTGGTTTGAAGAGTGGAGTGACTCAGAATTAATGCCAGCTACCGGGGCTCTTTATTTTCAGCGAGTGCTAGGGCCGATTTTCTTCCAAAAGGCAACCGACCCAGAACGAGTCGAAGAAATTTTAACAGAGTTAATTCCTAAGGTACTGGACATACTTGAGTCACGTTTAACGGATAAAAATTGGCTTATCGGTGAAGATTTTTCTGTTGCCGACATTGCCGTAGGATCTTGTTTAATAAGTTTACAGCATGCAGATTATCAAATAGAACAGTCCCGCTGGCCTAAACTGTATAGTTATAATGAGCGCTTTTTAGCCTTACCAATAGCTCAAGAGCAAATGGCTAATGAGCAAGCTGTTATTGATAAAATTACTGGCTAACGTGCAAGTAAGTAAAGTTCTCAGCGGGTAAATTCTGAAAATGAAGAGTATATTAATGTGGTATTAGGTATTACATTAATTTACTGAATTAATGTACTGAGTGAAACGCTGATAATCGATATTACTCCCGGTTAATATAATCGCCACTTTTTTAGCGGCCATCTGTTCTTTCTCTTTATTTAGCGCTGCTAACGTGATTGCGCCAGCACCCTCTGTTACATTATGAGTCGCTTGATAATACTGCATCATTGCTTTGGCTATTTCATTATCGCTTACTTGCACAATACGATCGCAACCCTTGTTAATTATTTCAAAAGCTTCATGCATTGGCGAACGAGTTTTTACGCCATCAGCGATGGTTTGTGCTGTATCTGTGTTGACTATTTCCCCAGCGGCAAATGACAAGGCAAAGGTAGGAGCTCCCTCAGCTACAACGCCAACAACTTTAGTGGATAGCCCTAGTAAGTCCCTCGTTTTTATCACACCCGCAATACCTGAGCCCATACCAATAGGCACATAAACCGTATCAAGCTCATTGACGGCGTTGAAAAGCTCTAAAGCATAAGTGGCAACACCAAGTACAAGCTCATATTCAAAGGGGGCAACAGCGCGGTATCCTAACTCATGTTGCAGTGTTAAGCTGTGTTGACGGGCGGCCTCAAAGTCATGTCCATAAACAACTAAGCTAGCGCCATGAGATCTTATGGCTCGGTTTTGATCTTCGTTATTTCCCTCAGGTACCACAATAGTAACGGCTAAACCCGCGCGTTTTCCTGCGAAAGCTAGGCTCTGTCCATGATTGCCTATGGTGGCAGATATGAGTCCTTTGGGGGGATTTTCTGACTTCATCAAAGCATCAATTAAAACAATACCGCCACGCACTTTAAAGGCCGAGGTCGGGGTATGATTTTCATGTTTTACCCACACTTCACAGCCACAGGCTTCGCACAGTTGTGGCCAAGCATATTGAGGGGTTGCTGAAAAGACTTGATGTACTAGCTCACTGGCTTGATTTAATTGCTTTAGAGTAAACAAAATAGCTCCTTTTTTATTTCCATCATTAGTTATTACATGACATTATCACATTAATTAAGTTTTTTGATCATGTCGTCGTTGGTAGTTTATTGGCAACAGGAATTCGGTGGGCTAAAGTAATATTGCTTACGTTATCAATTTCATATTTAGTCAAAGTAGTCAGCATAGGTAAAATCTAGTCTAGCGTTTTTATTCAGGAGAGGAGTTTGTATGTTCAAAGTGGAATTGTCCCTCGATGAAGACGATCGTACCGTGACCATGACGGTCAGCCTGGCTAAAGGAAAGCCTTTACCTAAAGTAAATAGCTTAATAAAAGAGTTTGAAAACTCACTTTATCGACATTATGCCTTTAATGAAGACGAATTAAGCTCATCATTTGAATTGTTTAGTCAAACTGTGCCAACTGATCCTGAGCAGCCATTGCCTGTTTTTAGCTGTGTTATTGCTAATGCTGTTGATGCAGAAATGGAGATAACCTTTGGCACTGATGATATGTCAGCTGCCATAGAGCTTATCTGTGCACAAGGAGGGCAAGACATTACCATGAAAAGCCTTGCAAAATTTTTACTCGATAATGATTTGAAAAAAGGCATTAGCCAAGCTGGCATGAAAGCGCTAGTAGCATATTCTAAGTCGTCAAAAAAAGCTGAAAAAATAACGGTTGATATCGCTAAAGGTAAAGAAGCTATTACTGGTGAAGATGGTTATATAGATTATCTTGTCCCTAATCCTATCGATCGGGTATTGCGTCCTAAAAAGCTCGATAATGGTAATGTTGATATGCGGGATCTAGGGCAACTATGTTTTGTCAAACAAGGAACAAAACTTGCTCAATTGATCCCTGCAGGCACAGGTGTTAATGGCTTTACGGTCAAAGGAAAAGAGTTAAAAGCTGAAGAAGGTAAACCGGCTAAATTAGATGAAAGTGAAGGCTGTAAATTCAAAGATGAAGAGCAGGACATTATTATCGCTGAAATAGATGGTATGCCAAAGCATCTTGATGAAAGTGTCAGCGTTACTCAAATTTTTAATATTGACAATGTTGATGTTAGCACGGGCAATATTGAGTTTGATGGCTCAATTGTGGTCGAGGGTAATGTTGGTGAAGCAATGAAAATTATTGCGACCGGTGATGTTATTGTTGCCGGATTAGTTGACTCTGCTTTTATTAGTGCCGGTGGCGATATTTGCATCGCTCAAAGTGTAATAGGGCATCAAAAAGAGGATGCTCTTGAGGGGTTTAGTAATACGGTAACCCTGTTGGCTGACGGAAATATAAATGCAAATTTTATACAATACGCCAATATACGGGCGAAAGGGGATATTAATGTTGTGCAATACATTGCCCAAAGCCAAGTTACTCTGAATGGCAATTTATGGGTTGGTAAAGAGGGGAAGGCTGATGGAAAGGTTTTTGGTTGTTATGTACAAGCAGGAAAATCCATACACGTTGGTACCTTAGGCTCACCTTCAAGCTCAACCGTTAGTGTCGACTTCAATCATTTGATTGATGCTCTTGCAGAAGTTAGACAAAAAATTCAAGCTAAGGCGGAATGTACTTTAGAAAAAACACAAAAAATTGGTAAACTTATAGCGCAAATTGAAAATAAAGAAATTGACAGAGCAGACTTGTTAACACGACTTAATGCAGAGTTAAAAAAATATTTACCGCTATTAGATAAGCTTAATAATATGGGCTGCGCACATGAAAAGCACCTTGAACTACATTTGAATGAAATTGACGTTATTGTCACTCATGCCATTTTATCGGGGGCTGAAATTGTTATTGCAGATGGAATTTTAGCGTTTAAGCGTGAATATGGGCCAAGTAAAATAAAGTATATTGAAAATAAAGTGCTTTTAGAGCCTATTACCCAAGCCGAGTGAGCATGACACCGAAAAGGTAAAGCTCTTTACACCATAGATAACATTGCGTGTTCAAGGTGTTGTAAGAACTGACCCGCGACTTCAAAATCTCCTTCGACAACAACCTGCTCTGTAAACTTTTCTTTAGTAATTCGCCCATCTCCGTAGGCAATCATAGGTTCGTAGGGCACTGAAATAACTGCTTGTGGTTTTCGTGCGGGCCTATAACGCACTTGCACACCGTTCTGGCTCATGCGTATTTCTAAGGGCTTTCCCTCGATGCGAAGCTCTATATCGAATTCTGAATTGTCTGCAACTCGCGATAAAGCTTCCTTGAGGGTAACGGCTGCAAGCCTTAAATTACCTGGTGTTCGGGAATTTTCGTCGGCAGGAAAGCGAGTGCCAAGTTTTGATAATTCAAAAAGCAAAGGGCCGGTCGCTTCACCAAGTTCAGTTAATGAATAAAGTGGCACGCTATGTTCGTTAATCGTTTTTTGGATCAACTTATCCGCGAGCAATTCCTTGAGGCGTGAGGCTAACAGGTTAGATGGAATGCCAGTCAGACCTGCAGCCAGATCTTTGTGGCGGACGGGTCCTGCATGCAAGTCTCTTAAGATCAACAAAGCCCATCGATCACCTACATGATCAAGGGCTCTAGAAATGGGACACAATAAATTATAACTACGGCTGGGCATAATTTATTTTAACAAAGTCCTGTTGGTGCGTCCAGAACGATATGAGTTGTAGGCTGGTACAGATGGACTGCGTCACAACGGGTTTTTTGAACCAGTTTGGGTAAGCTGCCATAAATGGGACGAGAATCTTACTCATGACATCTTACCTACTACTGTGTTTGATATATTGATATTTATTATCTGCGTCACTTAAAGAGCAGAGCAGATCATCTGGTCGACACGGCTGAAAGCCTCATCTCGTAATACTGACAGGGCTTTAAACTCATCGGTAGACAGAGCCTCTTTGATTGCTTGGCCGCTAGGGAATTTCATTACCGCAATTGCTTTCGGGCCGCCTTCGCCATTCATTTGTTCAACTACTCCGTAACGAGCGATCATTTCACCGCCGCCCTTGAGCAGTAGAGGCGTGACTTGCGATGCATAATTCTGCATTTGCTCCATTTTGCCGGGAATCATGGTTGAGTTAACGATGAGGTACATGGTTGGATCTGACATTTCTATTTCCTTTTCAGTTATTGCTATTTTTTTGGGTATAACCACGGTAGATTATCTACCGCGTACTCAAAAATACTATTGTTGGGCAGAGCTAATATATAGCCTGCTCAAGCTGTTTCATTCGACCTTATGTTGGGCTGTGTAAACTAGCCCAATCCTCTGAGCCGTTGGCATACACACCATCCGTGATCAACACATGATCACCAGCCTGTTCTATGGCTGGCACACTAGGTGTTGAGGTGAGCAAAATGCGAAGCATACCAGTCACGGTTGTAATCCAGTTACGTGCTGAACGCACTGCTTCGGGATTGTTGTGTACAACTCTTTTGGCAATGGTTTCGAAACTTTCTGGCTCTTGCCCTGTTACTGTGCGCACGACATCGTTAGGCGCATTAACCGCGAAGGTACCTCGTTGATACTCGTGCATGTAAAGGCGAAATTGGGTCATCATCGTTGGGTTGATGCCATCAGCTTTCATGGCTTTTAAGAACATCCATTCAGGAGCGTCGGTGTAAGTCACTGTTCGTCCTAAAGCTTTACCGATAATTCCGGCGATTTCATTGTTGCTCAATAATGTCGGACCTGTAGGTCGATATCTGTGTCCGGCATGGGTCTTGGGATCGGCCAGACATGCCACTGAAACGGCTGCAATATCTTCGTTAGACGGCGGAGCATTACCTTTTAACTCTGGTGAACCTAATGGCATAGCCAACATGCCGAGCTGCGCGGCGGCGGCGAGGCCTCCGAAGTAGTTTTCGGCGAAAAATCCTACCTCATTAATGGTGTGAGTGGTATTTGGTAGAGCTGCTATCATTTTATCGAGCAGCCATGCTTCTCTAGTTGTTGATGCTAGATGATCGTGGGCTGACAACCACTGGCTGAGTGTTACCACATGCTCTAACTGAGACTCTCGGGCAGCCGTGACAAAAACGGAGGCAAAATGCGCAGTGTTAGGACCAGGTGGTGGGCATACATAAGCGCGCTGCACCTCTTTAAGCGCATTACGCATATCTCGATACGAGAACATATCGCCGACAAACAACTCAGCACCGGCTTCTTCGAGTCGCAGGCTGCGTGCGTCTCTTTGTCGGACGAATGCACGTACTTTATAGCCTTTTTCTAATAAACCGAGCGTTGTGGGAATGCCGGTATTGCCTGCAGCGCTTGTTACTAGAATACGTGCTTTCATGATAACTCCTATACTTTATTACTGATGAATTATACGCATCATCGCATGTCTAGTTTAATTGCGCAAGTTCTTACTTTAAAAAATGAAGTGGCTGCCGGTTTTGTTAAAACTTCCTATATTTGAGTTATTACTAGTGAGAGCGTCGTTGACTTTACTCTTTCAATATCAGCTGTTTACATCAGTATTGGTGTCAATATGTTGGGCTGTAAAGGAGGTAGATAATGAGATTAGCAAGATTAGATATAATGGTGGAGGACAGAAGTCTCTATCTCGCTTTACTGATGAAAGCGAGATAGAGCAAGATTAACGATACAACCTAAAGTTCAGATGCTTGTGGCGATAACGTTGTTTTGTAACCTGTGTCGGAGTCGTTATCTTTTTCTAAGATAATAAATTGATCTTTACTCTCTTCGGTGAGTATCAATTCGGTAGTAGCCAGAATGATATCACTGCTATCAAGCCGGCCAATAACATAAATATTGTAAGTCTTATTGAGTAAGGTAACAGAATTTGGCGTGGCAAATGCTGCGGTTAAACTCTGCTCAGCGGTTTCAATTATTTCATCGCTGCGGACAAAATATACTTTGATACTACTAAAATCATCAATTATTTCATCTTGATCAATTAAGTTGATCACCTTCATTTGATGGTTATAGATACTGTCACTTTGGTTGTTGTCAACTAATAGTGAGTTGATTGTTATCTCTATATCATCAATGTGGCCATCACCATCTTCGTCAATATCACCGTCGTCATCTTCATCGACAGCTTCTTCTAATAGGTAGAAAAAGATGGTTTTGTCAGTGTTTTCATTCAGCGCTAATAAATGATTGCTGAGAAGCGCACTTTGTTCTTGTGGGGTAACTAGGCTCATACTATAGTCACCAGAATCAGTGATAATTGACTGACTAAACTCTCTAAAACCTAACGATGCTATTTCAGGAGTATCATCTACGCCATTGATATGAAAGTCGAAATTTTGCTCATATTCAGGCAGTAACTCGTGTTCAATAATGCCATTATAAACTTGATATCTAGCTTCAGAATTTGTGTCAGGGTACTCAATTGTCGATGAGGTTGATACTTTGTCTATAACAAAAGGAGAGGTGCCAACCCCTTGGTTTTCTCTAATAACTAGAATATATTCAGAGGCATAAGGAAAAGAGATATCTTGAGAGGTGTATAATATCTCATCACTGCCTGCTGAGGTGAGATAAAAATATAGTCATCTTGATTAAGTTTTTGGTTATCAGCCATTGCGGTATAAGTTGTTTGGCTGAGTAATTGAGCTTCATTGAACGTTTCGTCATCTTCAGAGTAATAAAAGTCTACACCTTCAGACATAGTATGCATATTAAGCACCCTGATATTGAATACTTCATCGTCGTTGTCATCATCAATTTCATCATCATCTCTGACGGGTATTTCATAAACAAGCACACTTGGCGCTTTAATATCTTCGGCAATAACAACAAACTCAACCGTATCGCTAGTGACTTGTAACTGGTTTTCATAGACCATTTCTAAATCACTTTGGTTGTTATATTCATTTTGCCAAGCAAGCTCAATGTCGTAAGTGTCAGTGTCATAAGTGAAGCGACTGCTAACCTGAGTGAAGGTGATTTCTGAGTGAGTATTTTCATCAAAATCATCATCGTTATACTTGTCTACCGTTAAATATATTCCTGGCGCATTAGACGACAAATTATAAAGTTGAATGTAACCAGTGCCGCTATCGTCATCACTACCACCACAGCCAAATAATGATAATGGCATAATCGTGGCTAGTAGAAATATCGGTACCCGTTTTTTTCTTTGGCAGTTATGATCATTAATTTTCATTTATGTTTCCTAATATTTAATTATACAATGAAAGCCTTAAAATTTGGCCGTAAAAGTCCCTCAACATTAAAGCTGACTTTTGAATTTATATTGGGCGTTACTTAAACAGGTTAAACAGATTAAAAAGGTTTATTCACTGAGGTAGAGTGATATTAACGTAAGAAGTTCATCACGGAAATGCAGCTTTACATTTCTTTACCTAACCTTACAAAAAGATTTTGGAGATACTTGGCAATAGCTGCTTTGAAATAGGCTATTACTTGTGGCTACGCATAATGGTGGGATCAGTCTTATTAACGGTTGTTTGCTTTTAAAAAGGCTACCACTAGGTTTACTTTTCTGAAACGACGATTTTTTAGCGATAATACCTGAGACTTAATCAGCAAAATTTAATAGCAATTTTTGCGCTAAGCGGAAGCTAGACTCGTTATAGCTAACGCCCGCTTCAAGCTCATTATACTGCCTGTGAGAGTCCACCTCTGCACGCTAACTTTTGGTGGCAAAGCGGACTATTTACTGTAATGAATTCGAATCTAAATTAGAGCCGTTTTGTGGCAAAAGTACTCACACTAGGCTAATTATCATTTGATGATTGGCATTCTCAAACATTAGGCGTAGTCACATACAACGGTTAGTCACATACTGCTGTTAGTTACAGCTTGTAGTCTTCGTTAGCTATAGACAAAAAAGAAGTAAAAGAGAAATAAAAAAGAGTGAGGACAATAGTATTGTCATCACTCTTTCTAAAATTATTTATCATTGCATGACAATGATAAAATTGGATAATTAAGCTTAAGCGCGAGCTTATTTAGCGTCTAAAGTACAAGCTTTTTCTTCAATGATTAAACCCGCTTCAACAGCGTCGATTGCACGTTGGTCATGCTTGTTTGCAGGACAACCACAAGTATGATCGCTAACATTGTGTAAACGAGCTTGCTCTAAGTGCCATTGTGCTACTTTAATATGTTGATCTACATTCATTTTTACTTCTCCAGGACGGTAATGATTAAGGGTGAAATCTATCAAAATTGATAAGATGCGTGATTGTATTGAAAAACACGCTTATGTCTAGAAATATTTAAGAATAATTCAAACGATTGTTTTATATCAATGATTACAGGAATGATTAGTGTTAAGTGATCAGTTACTTCACTTGCTCTTATATTTTGGTGGGCAGCACTACTTTAATGGTGACACCTTCAGGCGAGTGATGGTTATTGGCACTGATTTCTCCTTGGTGAAATTGACAAATTAGCCGCGCAATATAAAGCCCTAAACCCAGATGAGGTTGCGTTTGTTGATTGTTTTTCATTGTGTAAGCTGTATTAGTTGTACTGGCTGCGTAAGCGCTACGTAATGACACCATAGAATCAAATAAACTTTCACTTAATTGTTCAGGTAATAAAATGCCGTTATTGCTAACAAGTAACTCGGCATGATCATGTTGTTGTTTTAAGGCAACGGTGATTATTTTGTCTTGGCTAAACTCAACGGCATTATTAATCACTTTATCTAAAAGCTGCACTATGTGCTCTGGTGAGCCGTTGAGGGGTAATTTTTTTCGCTCACAACTTAAGTTAAAAGTCTCTAAGTTAAAAGTATAGTCAGGATAAACTTGCTGGTAACCGGCCATACATCCAGAAATGACTGTGTTTAAATCAAATTCAATTTTTTCAGTGGTCGCTAGCATTTGTTCAAGGCGAGTCGCTTCACTCATGTTGGTGAGAATTAAGTTTAAGGTGTTAATGCCTGTTTGCGCGCGTTCTATATAAGCATTTTCTTCACCATTTTTATGGGCAGATAAAGACTGTTTTTCTTGCAAAACAAGGTTTTCTAATGATGTTTTTACCACCGCGATAGGCGTTCTTAATTCGTGAGATAAGCGTGCAGACATATTTTCTAAATAATGATTATATTCGCTTAAGCGATTAACTGCGGTGGTGAAACTACGTGATAAATCACCTATTTCATCATGACTTGTTGACGCTGACATTTTACCAATAATGCGTCCTTGCTTATCAATAGCTTGCTCAGCCTGGGTTGATAAATGTCGGATACGTGATGAAATACGGGTGGCAAAAATAATAAAGGTTAAGGCGCCTAACACCATAATAGCTAAAATTACCGTAAAGAGCTTTTCTAAAGCACGATTTCTTAAGGTGCGAATACCATTGGTGGTTTCTTCAACAATAACCGCGCCTTGTACCTTATTATTAATAAAAATAGGGTAGGCGGCAGAGAGTACTAGTGCTTGTTTGTCTGTGGTTAATCGCCATTGTGATTTGGCTTTGCCCATTAAAGCGCTAACAATATGCTCACCATTTAAATGCTTGGCATCGTATATCTTGTCGATAAAGTCTGTCGGCGGTTTGGTGAGTATTTGATAATACAAAGGCAATAAAACTTGCTGTTTAAATTGATACCAAAAACTATTTTTTTCATCGATACTGGGCGACTTTGCTTTGTTATGCCAAACGCCGCTAGCTGATTTTAACGAACCAGCACTGGCCAGTACTCTGTGGTGCTGATCGACCACCCAAATACTAGAGTTAGTGTAACGCATACCTTTAACTATACGTTCAATTTCAGGTGAGGGCACAAGTATGGTGCCAAGGCTAGCAAGCTTACTTGGCTCAGCTGAACCAATGGCAGAGTCAATTTTAGCACCGGGCTGATTAACATCATAAAAAGCAAAAGCAATTTTATCGCCTAAGGTTGTTAATGGCACACGCAATTCAATATTATAGCCTTGTGGCGTAAGTAACCAATGGCCTTGAATGTGAGTGGCAGGTTTTGGAATATCTTCAATATTATCAGTAATGCTAAAAGCGGATATCCAGCCTGCTTGTTTATTACTGATAATAAAACGATTCAGCTTATTGTTTTGATCGCTAAACGATAACGCTAAATGATCATTGTTGGTTATGCTGCGGCTATTATTTCCGCGAAAGGTAACTTGTTTATCAACTACTTGAAAAAACAAATATAGATACTTGTCATATTTTCCTACGCTCGCTTTAAAGTTCAGGTTTAGGTTAAGTGACTTGCTGGCAAAAAGCTGTTGTTGGTGATCATAAAAGTGTGCTCGTTGCGAAAAATTAGGCCAGTCATTGTGTAAACCATCAAGTTGAATGGCTTCGGTGAGTTGATAGCCATATAAGTCTTTGCCTTGTTCAACACTCGGTAAAAAGCTCGCTTGGTTATTAAATAGCTTTTCACGCTCGTGTAATGCGGTTGCTAAGGCTCTGGCAGTACCAACGAGTGTTTGCTCTTGACCAAAGCGCAGGTATTTTTCCATTTCCCACACGTATTGATAGCCAAACCACGGAATGACGAATAAAAAACTCGACAGTAATAATAGTTTTGCTCTTAAGCCAAAGCGTAATTGAAAGGTTTTTTTACTGGTCATGTTTTGTTGGTCAGTGTTTTGCTGGTTAGTGTTTTGCGGGTCATTGTTTTACTGATCATTGTTGTTGGTGTTTTCAATTTCACTCAACCAGCGATAGCCCATGCCATAAACAGTTTCGATACAGTCAAAGCTAGCATCGGTTTTGATAAATTTTTTGCGAATACGTTTTATATGAGAAGTAATAGTGCTGTCATCAACATATATTTTTGAGTCAGTCATTAATTGGGTTCTATTTTTAACGTGTCCGGGGTGTTTAGCTAGGGCATGCACAAGCCAAAATTCAGTAATAGTTAAATCAATAGACTTGTTATACCAAGTAATGGTCATACGCTGGCTATCAACCGTTAATGAGCCTGTTTGGGTGATATGTTCATCACTTATTGGTTGTTTAAAGGCTTCTTGGCGACGAAATAGCGCGGATATTCGCGCGGTTAAATGCGGTAAACTAATATCTTTAGTCAAATAATCGTCGGCACCAATTCTTAAGCCTGATACGGTGTCAAAGTCGTTATCGCGGGCGGTTAAAAAAATAATGGGTAAGCTGGCTGATTTTGCTCGCAATTGTTGACATAAAACAAAACCGCCATCATATTCTTCGTTCAAACCAATATCTAAAATCACCAAGTTAGGCAAGCGTAAATTAAAGGCTTGGGTTGCGGTTTCTCTACTGGCATAAGTTTGTACTTGATAGCCTTGGCTACGCAATACATCAGCATAGTTTTCACGTATGGCTGCTTCGTCTTCAACAATGGCAATTCGTTTGGTCATTTATATTCTTCTAATAGGTTTAGAGCAAAAATATTCAGTGTCGAGTAAAAAAGTAGCGAGTTACTCAATTATTACACACTGAGTATGTTGCCTTCAGAACTTGTTAATAACAACGCGCTATTCTTTACTTTCTTTGACTATATCTAAATTTTTCTTAGAGCGCGCCTAATTTTTGAAATTGCCATATTGTTGCCACAATTGCTCATCAATTTGCCATTTTTTAAGCACTTCAACGTCCTTTTACTGCGGTTTAATAGCTCCTGTCAGCAAAACTGTTTTAACAACACATTTTAACAACAAAACTATATAAAAGAGGAAATATGATGAAAACAATTCAAAGCTTGAACATTAAAAAATCGTTATTAGCCACGGTGATAATAGCCGCTATTGCCAGTGCACCGGTTTCAGCTTATGAAAACCCTAATCAAGAAAATTTAAACCTAACCGATAAGCATCAAACACAAACGAAAAATGAAAATATTGGTTTTGGTACGGGCGCCGTTATTGGCGCTATTGCCGCTGGACCATTAGGCGCTGTTATTGCCGGGCTAGGTGGTATTTTTATTGCTAAATATATTAATGTTAACGATGAAAATGAAGAATTAAACCTAGCGTTAAACCAAGAGCAGCAAGCACAACAATTACGTCATAGTGAGGTAAAAAGTCAGTATCAAGTCAAGTTACAACAACTAGCAGCATCATATCAACAGCAGTTAGCCGCTTTAGAAAATCAGCAGAGTCAAGCAGGGTTATCACAAGCAGAAAGTTTATTAATGAGTTTACAGTTTTCTACTGGCTCAAGCGATATTGCCGCCCATTATCAAGAGCAAGTATCAGCACTGGCGCAAATATTAAATAACTCACCAACAATGAAAATAGACCTGTCAGGTTATACCGACTTAACCGGTGAAGAGTCACTCAACCAAACGCTGTCAAAAGCCAGAGTAGAGTCGGTAAAAACCTTGCTGATGGCACAAGGGGTTGATGAGCAACAAATCGCGACTTTTGCTTTTGGTGAAGGTGCACCAGTTGTTGCCAATAATGAGCGAGAAGTGAGCTTTTACGATCGCCGTGTGGTGCTCAAATTACACCAACCATCAGCGTTAGCAAATACTGACATGATAAAGAACCAAATGGCGAATAATCATTAGTTTTAAATCTTATTGTAAATTCAGCTGCCACCCGTAGTTGTTAGTGTTTTATAGCAATATTTATACCTATGCAGGTATGTAGGAGGTGTTTATCAGAATTTAATTTAGTTATTAGTACAAGAAAATAAAAGATGTTGTACATCTAAAGCAAAGCCGGGGTTTTTTAATTCACTCCTCGGCTATTTTTTGAAACTAGAGATTAGAAACGTTAACTAACCAGTCACTTTTCTCACCATTGCTCTACCCACCATGCGTACCTTAGTTGGTAGTGGCATACGTTTTAAGTTGGTTTTTACTGCGCCCTCGGTAAAAGCTGTGGCTTTTGAGTAATCAATATTGATATCTAAAATCACGGCTTTATTATCGAAGGCTAGCGCTCTAGCTTTGGTTAAGCCTGATTTAATATCGCTATTAGTTTCAATGCGCACATATTCTGCGCCCGTAGCCATGGCTAAACCTTTTAACTTAGTTTGTGGCAACACAGTACAGGTTTTACGGTTGTAAGGAATCTGCTGTGCTTGAGCAATTTGGGATAATTCGCCATCATTAAAGACACCAATCACTAATCCTAAATTTTGACTTACCGCTGTGGCTAGCTCGGTTGCAGTCATCATAAACGCACCATCACCCACAATGGCGTGCACTTCTTGATTTGGTTTGGCCATTTTGACGGCGATAGCGGCGGGAGTAGCATAGCCCATACAATTAAAATCTGTTGGTGAAATAAAGCCATAAGCTTGATGAATTGGCATCAGCTCGGCGGTTAAAAAAGTGTGATTGCCATCATCAACCACTAAATGGGCATCATCATCTAACTGCGCTCTAAGTTCATCAAAATAAAGGACTGGGTTGACTCTATTTTTTGAGTCATGTTGGTACCAAGATTCGCGATAGGCTGTTTTATCAGCGGCAATTTGTTGGCTAACTTGGCTAGCCTCTTTGGCTGAGCCTAACAGTTTTAATTCGATCAGTAATTGTTGGCAAATTTGTTCTGAGTCACCTTCAATGGCAATAGCCGCTTTAAAATTAGCATTAAAAACTTTCGGGTTTATATCAATATGAATTAGGTTCTGTGGTAACTCACCACCAAAACTACCTGTGGCAATTTCACCAAAACGTGTGCCTATAGCTAATACACAATCGGCATGAGTAAAAGCGTTTTGCGCGGCAGGCACGGCGGCAGGGCCAAAACAAAAACCAGCATGTAAGGGGTGGTTAGCAGGAAAGACGCTAATACCTTGCATGGTAGTGGCAACGGCGCCGCCAATTTGCTCGCTAATGGCAATTAATTCTTCACTGGCGTGTACTGCGCCCCAGCCAGCAAATATTGCCGGATTATTCGCTTGCATCAACATTTTTGCTGCGCTTTCAATTTGTGCAATTACCTTTGCAGATAAAGGTGGCTGCAAAGGTGCAATATAGGCTGGTAAATCACTTATATTGGCTTTATCAAGCTGCAAATTAACGGGCAATTCAATAAATACAGGACCAGGCTCGCCTGAGGTGGCGATATTGTATGCTTTGTAGATGGTTTTAATGACTTCATCATGGCTGTTAATTTTAAACGCGGCTTTGGTAAAACCTGCGACTAATTTAAGTTGATCCATTTCATGCAGTTGATAATCAAAATTTGAATCATTACGAATGCCGCCGGTAATAACAAGCATAGGAATACCATCAAGATAAGCTTCTGCGATACCACTCGCTGCATGAGTTACACCGGCTGCTGGCACTATCACCAGTGTGCCGATAGTGTCAGTAACTCTACTAATGGCATCCGCCATAAAGCCGCCATGGCCTTCGTGCATTACTAAATTCGGGGTGATTTGTGCTGAATTATTTAATTCGTCATAAAGCTCGGTATTGTGAACACCGGGAATGCCAAAAGTATATTTCACACCAATTTGCTCTAATGCGTATCGTGTTAACCATGCGGCTGTTTTTTTCATGATTTAGCTTCCTGTTTATCGGTATTTGTTGTCTTGTTGTTATTTATGTTATTTATGTTATTTATGTTATTTATGTTTTTTGCCGCTTGTTGTGCAGTTAGTGGGCAGTCTGCTAAAAAGGTACATTCTAATGACTTTTCACCACTTGAGTCGCCACCGCCAAAAATTAAAGCTTCTACCCTGTAAATAATGGCAGCAACAAGCGTTTTCTGAAATTACCTTTTATTTTAGATTTAGTCCAGAAAACATACGAAGTTGTTGGTTTGCAAGTGCAACTTAAGGCTTTTAATGATTTAGTGATTATTGAAATTTGGCTAAGGACTTAACCTTTAAGGAGGCGGTAAGAGAGCTTGGTTTATAGCCCTCTACAGTTTCCAATCATCTTTATCGTATTTGCCAAAATTTAATATTGGCAGTAAAAGTGAGCTGTTTAAGCTATTACTTTAGAGAAGGAAGCTTTAGATAAAGATTGATAAAGTGTCAGCTATAGGCCTAGTGACTGTTATGAGCTGACACCTAGTGCAATATTAATACACAGCTAGTGCTTTGTTGATGAATAGAGGCTATTGCTTGAACACTTTGCCAGCGTTCTAAATTCTTTCAATAAAGCTTTACCTTGCTCGGTTTTTTCCATTATATTTTCACCTGCCGCCCAAGATTGCATATTGGGATAAACATCGACAAAAAGAAATCCGCCATGGTTGCCAACTCTAGGCTCCATATCATAGGAGTTTATGCCACCGCCTTTAACATTTGCGTTCATGAATTTTACCCATTTATCGTTTAACACACCGGCATCTTTCATGGTTTTATTTTCTTTTAACTTGCATTGCCAAACATCTACAATAGTTGAACCCGCATAACAATTTGCGCTAAATATAAATATTAAGGCGACTGTAAATTTCATTAAATTATCCATAGTTTTTCCTTAATTAATTGCCTAAAGAAAACAAAGGTAGAAAATTAACACCTAAGACGTCATTCTTAAAATTACTTCGCGTTTAATTATTGTTCACTAATGTCATTAACTCAAATTTAGTGATGATTTTTATCCTTTAGCTCCCTATCCTTCAAACACTCGTTCAAACGGTGGTAAAGAGTCTAACAGTTGCTTGCCATAACGTTTGGTCACGACCCGTTTATCCATCAAGGTGATCACGCCTTCGTCCATTTCATTACGCAGTAAGCGGCCACAGGCTTGTACCAATTTCTTTGAGGTGTCGGGCACAGATAAAGACATAAAAGGGTTACCCCCTTTAGCACTGATATATTCAGCTTGCGCTTGTTCAACAGGAGAGGTTGGTACTGAGAAGGGCAGTTTGGTAATGATTAAGTTATTCAAATAGTTACCGGGTAAATCTAAACCTTCAGAAAAACTTTGCGTGCCAAAAATAATGCTTTCTTTATTGTTATCGCAATGCTTTTTATGACTTTCAATAATATGTTGGCGAGAATGCTCACCTTGAACGGCAATATCGAGTTTGTGTTGCTCTCTTAGGGCTTGGGCGACTTTTTCCATTTGCCAATAGGAAGAAAACAGCACTAAGCTGGCACTGCCTTGGGCTAAATACTTAGGCAGTTTTTCAATGAGTTCATCGGTAAATTGTGTGGCGCTTGGTTCGTTAACCATCTTAGCGACGACAAGCTGGGCGTTGTTTTGATAATCAAACGGTGAGGTGACCTGTTGGTATTGGCTACCGTCGTTATTTTTTAAACCCGCTTGAAAGCGAAAGTGATCAAATGAATTTAGTGCTAGTAATGTTGCTGAGCATAAAACGGCGCCTTCACATTGGCTCCAGAGTTTGTCTTCTAAGGTAAAGCCAACTTCTATGGGTGAGGCGCAAATTAAATAATCTTGACGGGCGCTGGCTTTACTTGGTTCTTGCTTTTGTAACCACCTAGCCATGGGAGCTGCTTTTTCGCTGTCGGTTTTTGCATACATAAACCAAAGTGCTGCTAAGTTTTCTAAGCGCTGCAACATAAAGCCCGCTTCACCTAGTACTGGCTCCGCAAGATACATTTGGCAATCGCCATCTTTTACCGCTTCAATTAAAGCGTTGTACAATTTATTTAAATGGCTTAACGATTTTTTACTGAGCTCATGACAATCTTCTGCCCAGTTTTTTAATGTTTTGGGGATAATGCCATTATCAAAACGATAAACTTGCTCGTCATTTCTGTTTTGTTTGGAAAATTTATCATCGGTATTTTCTCCAAAATAAACACTGGCATTGTTATCAACAAAGGTGAGTACTTTTTGCATTTCTATCAGTAAATCTTGGCAATCATCACTGAGTTTTAAAGCGGGTGAAATGGCACGTTGCGATTTTATCAGCTTGGCCATTTTATCGCCTGTTTCTCTTAACTTAGTTAACCAGTCAATCGCACCGCGTAAGGTAATATTAGCACTAGAATGATCTCGGGTAACTTTGGGCAAGTGGTGCGCTTCATCAATAATATAAAAGGTTTCATCGGGAGCAGATAATATTCTACCGCCACCTAATTCAAGGTCGGCTAATAACAGGCTATGATTTACCACTAATACATGAGCTTGCTCCATGGTTTCACGTGCTTTATGAAATGGACAATGGTTGTGTTCGCTCAAGCTTTTTAAACAACTGTGTTTATCACTTTGTACTTGTGACCAAATATGGTGGGGAATAGTGCTTTTCCAAGAGTCAATATCACCATGCCAAGAGCCATCAGTTAATGCTTTGTGCATGGCATTTAAGGTGCGAATGTCAGTGGCTTTAGGTTTTTCTGCAAAGGTAAAGCCTGCTTGTGGTGAATCGGTCGCCACGGCTTGGGTCAATTTTTGCCGACAAACATAGCGTTGTCGGCCTTTAGCCAAGGCAAAGTCGAATTTTAAGCCCGCATGCTTTTTCAAAAAAGGTAGGTCTTTGTCGACTAACTGTTCTTGTAACGCCACGGTGGCGGTGGAAATACACACTTTTTTATCGCGCGCTATCGCCAGCGGAATAGCGCCTAAACTATAAGCGAGTGACTTTCCTGTACCTGTTCCTGCTTCGATGGTAATTATTTTTCTATCTTTGCTATATTCACCAGACAATGTTTTGGCAATTTCAGCAACTAAAAAGGTTTGTTGTTTTCTTGGATTGAAATTGTTTAAATTTTCACCAAGTGCTTTATATGATTGGCGGATCACTTGTTTTAACTTGTCGGTTAACATCGAGTGGCAGTTTCCAAAGATTAAATAATAAAGTACACTGCTGTATATATTAACAGGTTCTTAGTTTTTCTCTCAATAATTTTCAAAATACTTTTTAAATATGCCAATTAATTTACCACCACAGCTCCAACAAGGTTTTTTACTTAGTCGCCAAGTGCAAGACAAAGGTAATTCGTTGCAGATAAACTTGTGGTTAAAAACGGCTCAGGGGGCAAAAAAAGTTATTATTGAAAACGAATTAGCGGTGTTTTTTGTTGAAGAAAATCAGGCCCAGCAAGCGATGATTTTATTGCAAAAGCAGGGTGTTTTACTTGCTAAACAACAAGGTTTAACACTGAAAACCTTTAGCCAGAAAATGGTTTATGGTTTTTACTTTGCGACCTTATCGCAGTTTTATCGCGCCCGTGATTGCCTTAAATCTCAACAGATAAAATGTTACGAAGATGATATTCGTCCCGATGATAGATATTTAATGGAGCGTTTTATTACCGCCGATATTGATTTTGTTGCTCATCATCAAACCAATATGCAGTTTCAGCAAAGTAAGTGTAAAAGATCGTCTGAAAAGCTAACCATTAAGTTGACCATGTTGTCCATTGACATTGAATGTTCAATGGCTGGAGAGCTTTATTCTATTGGCTTATACGCTAAAAATGATGTTGAATTTAAATGTGTGCTGATGATTGGTGAGCCACAAGCCGATTCTCTGCCTTACATTGTGTGGCTAAAAGATGAAAAGCAGTTATTAATTGCGTTGAACAAGCACATTGCCATGATTGATGCCGATATTTTTATTGGTTGGAATGTTATTAATTTTGATTTTCGTTTACTGCAAAAACGCATGGATTTACATGGCATTAAATTTGCTATTGGCCGAGATGGCACAGCACCTCGTTGGCGTCAAAATAGTAATAATACTGAGCAGCAATTTATCGAAATAGCTGGGCGTGTGGTGCTTGATGGTATTGATTTACTGAAAACGGCCACTTATAACTTTCCTAGCTTTTCTCTTGATAATGTTGCTCATAGCTTATTAGGCATAGGTAAAAAAGTTGTTGATGTTGATAACAGAGTACAAGAAATCACCGATAATTTTTTACACAATAAGCCTGCATTAGCGGCGTATAATCTTGAAGATTGCCGTTTGGTGTGGCTGATCTTTGAAAAAACACAACTCTTAGAGTTTGCCCAGCTTAGAGCGAAATTAACGGGCCTTGCCATTGATAGAGTAGGTGGCTCTGTGGCCGCTTTTACCAACCTTTATTTGCCAAAACTGCATCGCAGTGGTTATGTTGCGCCTAATATGGGCGATGGTGACTCTGATTTAATCTCCCCCGGTGGTTATGTTATGGACTCTATCCCGGGCCTTTATGACAATGTGCTCGTGCTTGATTTCAAATCTTTGTATCCAAGTATTATCCGCACCTTTAAAATAGATCCGATGGGTTTAATTGAAGGATTGAAGGAGGCTGAAAAAGCAGGGCTTATCGTAGAAAACCAAAATGATCAGGTTATTAAGGGCTTTGATGGTGCTTATTTTTCACGAGATAAACATTTTTTACCCGCTATTATCACCTCACTTTGGTTAGAGCGCGATAAGGCTAAATTACAAAAAAATGCCGCCTTATCACAAGCGATAAAAATTATTATGAATAGCTTTTATGGCATTTTAGGCTCTACGGGTTGTCGATTTTTCGATCCACGTTTAGCTGGCTCTATCACTAAACGCAGCCATGAAATTTTAAAAACCACTAAGCGCTGGATTGAAGATAAGGGCTATCGCGTTATTTATGGTGATACCGACTCTATTTTTGTGCATGTTGGCAGTGAGCAGTCGATATCGCAAAGTAAAGCTTTGGGAAATGAGCTGCAAGATTTGATTAATACCAAGTGGCAACAGCAGATAGCCGATGAGTTTAATTTATCCTGTGAACTAGAAATTGAATTTGAAACGCATTTTAGCAAATTTTTGATGCCAACTATTCGTGGGCAAGATGTGGGCAAGGGACAAAAAAGTATAGGAACAAAAAAACGCTATGCTGGTGTTGTAAATGGCAAGTTATTATTCAAAGGATTAGAGACTGTCAGAAGTGACTGGACAGAGATCAGTAAGGATTTTCAGCAAGAATTATATCGGCTTGTTTTTAATGAAGAGCCTATTGATGATTACATCAATAATATCATTCATGAACTAAAAGAAGGGGTACATGATAGTAAGTTAGTTTATCAGAAAAAGATAAGGCGTAAACTGGTAGATTATGTAAATACTCCACCTCACATCAAAGCTGCCTTAATCGCTAACAATATACTTATAGACAGAGGAAAAAAGCCTGAATATGAGCATAGAAAGACCATTCGATATGTCATGACTCTCGATGGAGTACAACCTTTAGAATTCAATACTAGCGTTCTTGATTACGATTTCTATGTTGATAAACAGTTTAGGCCCATAGCTAACGATATATTACCTTTTATTGGTAAAGACTTTGATTCAATTACCAGTAAACAAATAGGCTTGTTTTAGTTTATTACTTAGATGTTATACAAGAAAAAATAACTAGATAGATTTTTTATTTATCAATTTGAGCAAAATAACAGATGAAAAGCATTCAATTTCAGGGTATAAATACAGTTAAGTTTTAGATGGCTAGATAGCTATTGCACAAATCATACTCAAGGGTTAAAAATGAAACAGGATACAAAAATTGTTACTGCTGGTCGTAAGGCTAAATGGACTAATGGCGTAGTAAATCCTAGCGTTACGCGCGCTTCAACTGTGGTATTTAATACGGTTGCTGAAATGAATGATGCCTTAAAAAACCGTCATAACGAAACAATGGTTTATGGCAGGCGTGGTACTACAACCGCATTTGCTTTTAGTGATGCCATGACGGAACTTGAAGGTGGTGCTGGTTGTGCGTTATATCCGTCGGGTACTGCGGCTATTACTAATGCGATAATTTCTTTTGTAGAAAGTGGCGATCATATCTTAATGGTTGATAGTGCTTATGAGCCAACCCGCGATTATTGCGATAAAATTTTGGCTAAAATGGGTGTTGAAACCACTTATTACGACCCATTAATTGGCGCTGGCATTGAAGCTTTAATTCGACCTAATACTCGCATTGTTTTCTTAGAGTCTCCCGGCTCTATTACTATGGAAGTACAAGATGTGCCCACCATCGCTAAAATAGCACATCAGCACGATTGTATTGTTATGCTTGATAATACTTGGGGAGCGGGCATTAACTTTAAGCCGTTTGACTACGGTGTTGATATTAGTGTGCAAGCGGCAACTAAATATATTGTTGGCCATTCTGACGTTATGCTTGGAACAGCAACGGCTACTGATAAGTATTGGCCGCAATTACGCGATAATAGTTACTTGATGGGGCAGTGCACTTCACCAGATGATCTTTACCTTGCCTTACGTGGTATTCGTACCATTGGTGTGCGTTTGAAGCAGCACCAAGCAAGCGCGTTAAAAGTGGCTAATTGGTTAAAAGACCGACCTGAAGTCGATACTATTTTGCATCCTGCTTTTGAGTCTTGTCCGGGACATGAATTTTTCAAACGTGATTTTAGTGGCTCCAATGGTTTGTTCTCTTTTACCTTAAATTGTGGTAACAGAGAGGCATTGACTGCCTTTCTTGATGGCTTGTCACATTTTAAAATGGGTTATTCTTGGGGCGGCTTTGAATCACTTATTTTAGGTATTACCAGTGTTGACTCTATTCGTAGCGCGACTAAGTGGACGGCAGAATTTCCATTAATTCGTTTACATATAGGTTTAGAAGATGTTGATGATTTAATTGAAGATTTAGCACAAGGCTTTCAGCGTTTTAATGCACTTTTATAAAATTTCACGCTGTTATGAACAATACAAGCGATAAACTATAAGTTAGCTTATTGCTTGTATTTATTTACCTTAAAAATATCACCTTAAAAATATTTACCACCGAGATCACCACACTACACCGAGCATAACAAAGTCTCTGTGTAGGCTCGAAGAGCCCTCTGTGGAGCATAGCGGCTCGGTGGTGAATAGTTACAGTTTTTTTATCTAGCTTTTCTACCTAACTTCCTTACCTAGTAAGGTAAATATTTTCTTCGCGATATCGGTATTATCTTGTGCGCCATTAAATAACTCGCTTTGTTTACCAAAAGCAAATACCGGTACGTCTATCGCGGTATGCCCACCAGAGGTCCAGCCGCTGTTAGTGCGATTATCCATGATAAGTTTTACCTGCTTTAATAAGGCTAACTCGGCAGCTGAGGTGTTTTTATCTTGATAGATATTTTTATGGTTATCTAACGGCGGTGTTGCCTTTGCTTTGCTCAGTAAATTTAGTTCATCTTGGCTTAATTCAAGATTAAACAAAGTGTTAACATAGTCAGCATTAATTTCGTTCGCCGCTAACTGTTTAGCAATAAAATAAACCGAATGCTGCATGGTGCGTAAATCTTTCGCTTGCCATTCATATTTACCGTTGGCGGCAAGGGTAAAACCGCCCGTGCTGTGATCGGCAGTAACAACAACTAGTGTGTCAGGGTGATGTTCAACAAAATGCTCTAAGTATTCCAATGTTTTGGCTAAATCGTCCATCTCAGCCATGGCATCGCTAATATCATTACCGTGTCCTGCCCAGTCAACTTGGCTTGCTTCTATGAGCATGAAAAAGCCTTTATCAGGAGATTCATCATGTTTTTGTAAATTAACAAGGTGATGCGCCGCAGATTTGGTCATAGCAGATAAACGGTGTTTGTTGGTATCATCTAGCGCCCAAGGTAGGCCGACATCAGCAAAAAGCCCTAACACAGGTTTGTTGTTAGGTAAGTTTGCTAAGCCTTGGTAGTTATCAAGATAGTGAAAACCAGCTTGTTTAAATTCATCAACTAGGTTTCTGTCTTCTCGGATAAAATATTTCCAACCGCCACCAAGGTATAAATCGGCTTTAAGACCATCATCAAAATAACTGTCAGCTATTTCATTATAGTTATTACGACTTTCATTATGAGCTAAATAAGAAGCAGGGGTGGCATGGTTAATTTGCGATGTGACCACAACACCTGTTTTTTTACCCTGTAATTTCGCCCATTCTAATACGGTTTGAACTTCCTTTTTATTAACATCAATACCGATGGCGCCGTTATAGCTTTTTACACCGGTTGCTAGCGCGGTAGCACTGGCTGCTGAGTCGGTGACTACTCCTGAAACAGGCGCAGGGTAAGTGCTTGATAAACCTCTAAGGTGGCGATCAAAAACAGTTTCTTCTACTGCTTTAGTGTCGGGGTTATCACTAAAATATCGATAAGCAGAGGTGTATGCGGGCCCCATGCCATCACCAATAACCATGATAACATTCTTTGGTAAAGAGCTTGCTTGTTCTGATACGGCTAACTTACTTTTATCATCTGTTAAGCCAGTGCTAGTACAAGACACAGTAAGTAAAGAAAGTGCGAGTGTAGGTAAAAAAAGTTTCATTGAATATTCCAATTGTTTAAAACAAATTATTGTGTCAATTCGACATCAACCCAGACCAAGCGATGATCTGAAGAGGCTTGTCTATTTTTAATGAGACGGTAGCTTTCTTGTTGTTTTTCAGGCCAATAGACACCTGAATCTATTAAGGTAAAACCATAGGTAGACGGCAACACATAATCGGGTCGCATCCCCCAATGAGCTGTATAGTATTTGGCGCTGTTGTTATTGGTGTCGTGCTGTTTACCACCTAAACTTGTTGGCATAGGATCTTGGATTTTATCGCTATTGAGTAGGGCATAAATACCTTGACTACCTTTAGTTGCGATGGCATTGCCGTTTATGGTTGAAGCATTTTGATCGCCTAAAAGCACGAATGCTTGCTGAGCGGCTAAGCTGCCTTTTTTCCCTGAGTCATCATAAATGTAATGACCTTGCTCACCATTAATATAATCGACCCAAAATCGAATTTCGTCATGGTTACGCTTACCGTTGCGATCTTCTGGACCATCAAATACTGGCGGAGTAGGATGGCTTGCTAATACATGTACTGTTTTGCCATTAATATTGACAGGAATATCCCAATGAGATTTTGACGATAACCTTAATGCTTGCCATGCCTGTTCACTAAACCAAGGTTGATTAGTGTCAGGGTCGATGGGTTTTAATGCCTCAGGCATATCGCGCCATTTAAAATGTTGAAACGTTCTAATTTCTGCTTCATTAATAGGGTATTTAGATAATAATACCATGCCATAATGGCCTTCAAAAAAGCCATAACCGTGGGTGTCAGCAGGTGTTTGATTGCTTTTGCCATCATGATTCATGTCAGCATTTATTTTAACGCCAGTATTGACAGCACCTTGATAAAAATAGGGGTAATGAACACTCGCTTGATCATTTTGCTCATGCGCTAAATACTGATTAAGAAAAGTGCGAATGTTTTTGTGGCTGTTATCAACGCGATCAAACTCATTGAGTAAAATAATATCAGGATTGATACGTTGAATGATTTCAGCAATGTTCCTTATTTGTAGAGAGTTTTGCTGTAAGGCTTGCGTTAATTCGTTGCCAGTAACATTATTACTGGCTAAAGAGTTAGCCGCGTCTTTATCAACATAGTTAAGGGCTTCCATGCTGACATTAAAGGTAGCGATACGAAGTTTGGTGGTGGGCTCAAGTGCCATAGCTTTGCTCAAAGTAGTGGTAGCTGAAACAAAAAGGCTGCACAGTGCCAATGATAGTACTGGCACCGTTAATTTTATTAAACATCTCATTGTTTAAGCCCGCAACCACGTAAAATAAAATCAGTTAAAAATGCAGTTATATGTTCAATGTCATTTTGTTCATAATGGGAGTTGCCCATAATTGTTAATATTTGATTGTCAAAATCTGCGTAATGCTGGGTTGTTGACCAAATAAGGAAAATTAAATTAACTGGGTCAACACATTGCATTTCACCATTATTAATCCAGTGTTGAAATATTTTTGCTTTTTCTGTTACCCATTGGCGTTGATAGGTACGAGCAAAATCTTGCAGGTGTTGCGCCCCTTGAATAATTTCCATCGCGTAAATCTTTGATGCTTGAGGGTTTTTAAATGACATGGTTATTTTGGCGCGAACAAATTTTTCAATGGCAAGTTTAGGGCCATCTTCAGGTACAATGTCGCCAATACCGTCATCCCACATATTTAACGTTTGCTCTAGTACCGCGTGATAGATGTTTTCTTTATTCTTAAAGTAGTACAGTACATTAGCTTTTGGCAGTTGTGCTTGATCGGCAATCGATTGTACTGTCGCCCCTTTATAACCTTGCGAGACAAATTCACCTTGTGCAGCTGCTAAGATTTTTTCAACGCTCTTTGCTCTGATAGTTTTGTGCTGTTTTTTTTGCATATTTAATTAGTTAACGTTGTTGTGAGCAAGCTTGTAAAAGCGTGATTATTTCCTATTTTTTTGAAAAGTAACAGATAATTTTTATGACAATTATACTTTTTCAAAAAATAAATATAAAAAATTTATTACTGTTTAACCCGCTCGTTTAGTTTGTTTTCTTATTTATTACATCACATTACATTACATTAGAACTCGGTACTTTTTCAATAGTATAAAAATAAAAGTTGACCTCGTGGTAAGTTTATTTGATTTGTAGCTGTTTTTTAATTAAATTGTAATAAAACTGTTGCAACATGTGCTTAAAATCAACTTATCACTGTTATTGCTATAGTTTTTTATGTTCAGGAAGAACGGCTTATCGCGGTGCCATGAATGGCAAAGAGCGTATTGAATAAGCAGTAATAATAATAAATAAATAAATTAAAAACACTAAAGGAAATTACAAATGAAAACCCACACTCTATCACGCATCACCGGCGCGTTGGTTGTTGCGCTTGGTTTATCAACATCGGTTATCTCTACTGATGTTTTAGCAAATACAACAACATCTGCGGTAAAAGGACAAATAGTAGGGCCTCAAGGTAATGCTGCAGTTGGTACTGAAGTAACCATTCTTCATGTTCCGTCAGGAACAACTAAAACAGCAGTAGTAAATAGTTCAGGTTCATTTACCGCCAAAGGATTACGTGTTGGCGGACCTTATAAAATAACAGTTGATTCTGATAAGTTTGCAGATTCAATTCTTGAAGATGTATTTTTAAACCTTGGTGAACCTTTAACTTTAAATTTAAGTTTAAAGAAAGATCAAGAAATAGAAACTATTACAGTAACTGGTAATAGAATTAGTAGCTTGGCAATGAATGAACGTGGCCCTGCGGCTAACTTCTCTCTTATGCAGTTACAAAATGCTCCAGCTATTAATCGTGATATTTCGGATGTTGTTCGTATTGATGCTCGTATCAGTGTTGATGAATCT
Source organism: Colwellia sp. 39_35_sub15_T18 (assembly GCA_002162675.1). Lineage (GTDB taxonomy): Bacteria > Pseudomonadota > Gammaproteobacteria > Enterobacterales > Alteromonadaceae > Colwellia. Next base: position 272,221 of record MAAE01000025.1, read on the forward strand.
CGTGGTGATGTGAATTCAATTCGGTGTGCGGGTAAAAACCCACGCTTTAACAGTTTAACTGTTGATGGTGTGAGAATGAATGATTCTTTTGGCTTGAATTCAAATGGTTATCCTACTGAACGTATGCCATTTTCTTATGATGCAATCGAGCAAGTGACTGTCGAATTAGCGCCATTTGATGTGATTTATGGCGGGTTTACTGCCTGTAACATTAATACCGTTACCAAGTCGGGTACTAATGAATTGCACGGGTCTTTTTTTTATGATTATACAAACGATAGTCTAAGTGGTGATTCTTTAGAAGGCGACAAGATAAATTTAGGTAGCTTTAGTGAACAACGTTTAGGCTTTACGGTTGGAGGAGCTATTTTAGAAGATAAGCTGTTTTTCTTTGCTGCTTATGAAAAATTAGACGGTGCTAACTTATTTGATCGTGGAGCAAACGGCTCTGGTGCCGTTCAAGAAGTAGATATTTCTCAAGCTGATCTTGACGAAATAGTTGCAATTTCAAAAGAATTATACCAATACGATCCAGGCGCAATTCCATCTAGTTTAGACAATGAAGATGAAAAACTTTTAATAAAATTAGATTGGAATATTTCTGAAGCGCAGCGTTTGTCTTTTACTTATAATTACAATGACGGTAATAATTTCACTCAATCTGATGGTGATAATAATGAATTTGAATTTGTAAATCACTTATATGAAAGAGGTGCTGAACTTAATTCATACTCAACAGTATTATACTCTGATTGGTCTGATAAGTTTTCAACAGAACTGCGGGTTAGTTACTTAGAATTAGATAATCGTCAAAATTCAGTAGGCGGGAACGATTTTGGTGAAATTCGTGTTGAAACAGAAAATGTTGATGTTTATTTAGGTGGAGATGATAGTCGCCAATCTAATAGTTTAAATTATGACGTATTAAACTTCTCTTTCCGTGGTTACTATTATTTAGATAACGGTCATACCTTAACATTTGGTGCAGATCGTGAAGATTTAGAGGTATTCAATCTATTTGTTCAGCATACCGAAACAGAAATTCGTTTTGATGGCATTGATAATTTCCGTGATGGTTATGCATCCGCTATTTATTATAATAATGCTCCGTCACAAAATCCTGACGATGCAGCCGCTGTTTGGAGCTATGCACTTAATACCGTTTACCTACAAGACGAATTTGATATCGGTGATTTAACCATAGTTGCAGGTTTACGTTATGAGTGGTATTCAACCGATGATGCCCCAATAGAAAATGTAGACTTTACTGCTGAATATGGCTTTTCAAATTCAACAAACCTAGATGGTGAAGGGCTTTTACAACCTAGAATAGGCTTAACTTACCAGCTGGATGACGAAACTATCTTGCGTGGTGGTGTAGGTTTATACTCAGGTGGTAATCCTAACGTATGGTTGTCTAATAATTTTTCAGCAAATAACGTATTGCAATTTGGTCAGCGTGGACGCTCTTTTGGCTATACTGATGGCTCTAGGTCATTGTTTGATGGTGATGTAGAGTACTTAGGTCTAGAAAGTGGCGTACCGGCGGGACCTGGTTATGGTGTACCAGCAGAACTTTATAACGCGGTATCTGGTGGTACTGGTGATAATTTTGAAATTAATTATTTAGACCCTGATTTTAAGCTTCCATCTGAATGGAAGTTTGCAGCAGGTATAACTCATTTCTTTCCTAATGATTATGTTTTCAGTGCTGATTTATTAGTTACTAGAACTGAAAATGCAGCTATTGTACTTCATGGCGATTTAGAGAGAACGGGTACAAATGATGAAGGCTACCCTATCTATGATAGTGTAAGGGAAGCGAGTTTTGTCTTAACTAACACAGATGAATCAAGTACTTCTATTTCTGTGTCAACAGCGGTGCAGAAAACACATGAAAATGGTATCGATTGGATGATTTCTTATGCCTATAGTGATGCGGAAGATGTACAACCAATGACAAGTTCGGTTGCTTTTTCAAATTATCAAAATCGTGCATTCTTTGATCCACAAGAACAAGTTTCATCAAGATCAAATTATAATATTCGTCATCGTTTTACCACTACCTTTAACTACGAAGCCTCGTTCTTTGATGAATATACTACTCGTTTCTCATTATTTGGTTTGTTAACTGAAGGTCAGCCATATAGTAATACGTTTAATGGCACCATTGATCCTTATGGATTTACGCCTTATTTAGATTTTCAAGATAATGTACTTCGCCCTGGAGATGAAAGAAATAGTGAATTTGGCTCTTGGTGGGGTAAGATTGATTTGAAGGTAACTCAACAAATCCCAGGGTTTTCTAAAGAACACCATGGTGCAGTCTTTTTGGTTGTTGATAACTTAACTAACTTGATGAATGATGATTGGGGTGTTCTTGAACAAGTGAGTTTCCCTAATAACGTCGGAGAAGGTGACGATGCAGAATCACGTATTGGTGATGCATCACGTTATCAAATTCGTGTAGGTATAGAGTATAAATTCTAATTAATTTAGTGATATAAAGCCGCACTTTTAGTGCGGCTTTTTTATGTCTAATTTTTACCTATAAATTTTTTAATTCACTATCAATAAATGAAATAGATGTTAGTATAAATACTTGACCACAAGGTCAGTTTTTATTTGGTAAAAGCAAATGAATGAATTTAAAAGTAAAGAGATTGATGTCAATATTTGGCAGGCATTGGTTAAAAATGCACAGCAGGCTTATCAAAAGGCTTATGCCCCTTACAGTAATTTTAGTGTCGGTGCTGCGGCGATAACGACTGACAATAAAATAGTACAAGGTTGTAATGTCGAGAATGCTTCTTACGGTTTAACGGTTTGCGCTGAACGTAATTGTATCGCCCAAGGCGTTATTGCCACTGAGCATAATAATACTAATAAGCTTGAGTTTAAGGCGTTGGTTGTTTACACCGAACAAGAAAAACTAACGCCACCTTGTGGTGCGTGTCGGCAAGTGATCAGTGAATTTTTTCCAGGTGATGCGCAAATAAAGGCAGTGAACCATCTTAACCAGCAACAACAGTGGACGGTTGAACAGTTACTTCCTGATGCTTTTACACCTTATGACTTAATTAATAAAACATAAATTAATAAGGTATAAGTTAATAAGACATAAATGAAGATGATATAGATAAGATATAAACAAGAAATAGAGATTTAAATAAATGTTATTACCCCAAGAAATAATCGCTAAAAAGCGTGATAATAAAATTCTGCACAATGATGAAATTAATTTTTTTGTTGATGGCCTAGTATCAAATAACTTTAATGATGCGCAAGTGGGCGCCATGGCCATGGCTATTTTTCAGCAAGGACTTTGTGAGCAAGAAACAGTAGCGTTAACTCAGTCTATGATGCATTCAGGCGAGGTTTTATCATGGCAAGGCATTGATGGCCCTGTGGTTGATAAACATTCAACTGGTGGTGTCGGCGATAAAGTGAGCTTTATGTTAGCCGCCATTATTGCTGCTTGCGGCGGTTATGTGCCGATGATTTCAGGTCGAGGCCTTGGTCATACAGGGGGCACTGCAGATAAACTTGAAAGTATCGCGGGGTTTAATGTACAGCCAAGTTTAAGTGATTTTAAAAATATTGTTGCAGAACTTGGTATGGCTATAATTTCGCAAACACCCGAGTTAGCCCCAGCAGACAGGCGCTTATATGCAATTCGTGATGTTACTGGCACGGTTGCTTCTATTCCGCTTATTACCGCGTCAATATTATCGAAAAAACTTGCCGCAGGTTTAGATGCTTTGATGATGGATATTAAAGTAGGTAATGGCGCTCAAATGATCTCGCTTGAAGATGCAAAGCTATTGGCGCAAAGTATTACCGGAGTTGCTAATAATGCTGGGGTAAACACGCAAGCTATTATCACTGATATGAACCAAGTACTGGGTAGTACCGCAGGTAATGCCTTAGAAATGTATGAAACGGTAAAATACTTAACAGGTAAGTTACGCGAGCCAAGACTTCATCAAGTTGTGGTAACACTAGCTCAAGCCATGCTGATTAATACGAAGCTGGCAAAAGATGAAAAAGAGGCGCAAACAAAAATTGACCATGCCTTATCATCAGGTAAAGCGGCAGAAATTTTTAGCAAAATGATTTGTGCGTTAGGTGGGCCAAGTGATTTGTTAGAAAACCCTTGGCGCTCTATGGCCAAAGCTGAGTATATTATTGAAGTATTAGCGCCGTGCCATGGTTATATTAGCGCGATGCAAACCAGAGATGTTGGCGTTGCTGTGGTCACACTGGGTGGCGGCAGAACGCATAATGCGGCAAAAATAGATCACAGTGTTGGTTTTGATCGCATTTTGCCTGTAGGTACGCGGATAAATAGAGGTGATGTGTTAACCCGAGTGCATGCTAGCTCAAATGAAAGTGCTCAATTAGCGAGCCAGCAGTACCTTGAGGCGATGAGTTTTTCAGAGACTCCCGTTGTTGCCCCAAAAGTGATTTACTCATAGCCTTTTTAAGTTAAGCTTCGCTATTGATGTGTTTTACTACATAAAATAAGCAATCATTTAAGGCTGCTTCTTTGTTGCTCGTTGCCTTAAATAGCCGTAAGTTTTGCTTGCACACTAACTGATTTTCTCGGGCGTAAAAATAGTCATCAATAACATTTTTGCCCTTTTTATCTAGCAATTGTAGGTTGTTTAGACCGTCACCATCGATCCAGCCGATCATCTCATCTTGATGGGCACCACCAAAATTAAAATATTCTATATTATTTTTTAGGGTAACACCGCTGTAACCTTCATCATGTTCGGCATAAGAAAGGTTAACATCAGTTTTAACTTGTAGGCGCAGGGGACGATAAATAACTTCAACATTTTTTTCTTGGTGAATATAACCAATATTGTCGCACTGGGCGACATGACTAATACCGGCAAAAGCGACTTCATGTGCTTGTTCATCAAAGCTGCCACCGCATTCAATGGTGATGAAAGAACAGGAAAATTCTTGCTCCATTAGTGAGTTTAAATTGAGATCGGATAAAATTAACGTTTGGCAAAAAAATGATGCTAAAGATAATGTTTCTGTGGTGATTATTGAGCTAATTGAGAACGTAGGGCCAGGGCTTGAGGCATTATGAAGATCGATCACCATTTCAGGATTTACCTCGCGTATGGCTTGTTCTATACGTTGCGCTCTTTCATAGCAACCTTGTTGGCTATGTTGAAAGCTAGGATGTTGCTTTGTTATGCCAAAACAGCGATTAATGTCTTTACTGCCGTCAATAAAGCGGTGAGTAAAAAGTGACTTCTTTGATGCTGCTTCTACCGAACAAATAATGAATCGTAAATTAGTCTGTGGTAATTGGCTATCATCTCTGGTGGTTAACCATCGATGCAGAGCAATTAAACCCGAGGGCTCGTTACCTTGCAATAAGGTGGTGAATACCCGGCACTTATTCGTGTTTTTGCCCGTTATATCAATTACTGTCGGCCCTGTCATTGACAGTAAAAACTGTACGTAGTCAGCATGTAAGTCTTGCCAATTTGGATCTTGTAGGTAGTTGAGCTCGCTATAATCTATTTCCATATTATTTCCCCAAATAGGCAGTCATTGCCAAATTAAAAACTGTTAATATATATAATCGCTAGCATGTCATATATTGCTATTATTGAGGTTTGATTAAGGTCAATAAAAGTGGTTGATGTCTTTAAAAATTGTGTTTAAAAACTTTTTCGCGCTAAACTATTGCCAAGATTCATATTTTGAGTATTAAACATGCTAGAAGAAACTATTTTTTCAAAAATAATCCGTCAAGAAATTCCAACCCCTTTGTTATATCAAGATGAGTTAGTAACAGCCTTTAGAGATATTGCCCCCAGAGTTAGTACACATATCCTCATTGTGCCCAATAAACATATTCCAACCGTTAATGATGTTACCGAAGAAGATGAATTAGTGATGGGGCGTATGATCAGTGTTGCCAAAAAATTAGCTAAGGAAGAAGGCATCGATGAAAAAGGTTATCGTTTAATCATTAATTGTAATGAAGACGGCGGACAAGAGGTTTTTCATATACATCTGCACTTACTTGGTGGTCAACGATTGGGCTCAATGTTGTCGTTGTAATTTCTTTAAAGTGATAGATAGCTTTAAAGTGAATAGAAAGCCTTAAATAAGCAGCATAAAAGCGATAAACGGCTACAAAGTCACGACTAAAGACAGTGCCTTTAAGTGTAAGCTGGAGCATAATTAGCCTTATAAGATAAAAATTTGCCGCTGTTGGAATTTTATGTGAATTGGAAAGAACTGCTCGACAATAGAAACCGTTTATTTTGGTTAGCCCATAGCGCCGGCTGGTTTGGCTTTGCGCTAGTGCACTACCTAGGATCATTGTTACACGATTTACGTGATATTTTTGTAGTGATAATTTTTTTAAATGCCTATGCTGGCTGGCTTTTTACCGTGCCTCTGCGTTATATCTATCGCCGTGTTTGGAATATGTCACCCGTTAAAATTGCTCTTGTGGTGGTTTTTTCTTCTTATTTTACTGGCGTTTTATGGCAAGTTGTTAAAAATATTAACTACTGGGAAATATACAAGCACGGTTATAAACCTGATTTTTGGTTGATGTATACGCAATCAAGTGTTTGGTCTTTTTATATTATTCTTAGTTGGAGCGGCTTGTATTTTGGTAGCAAATACTATCAAATGCTGCAAATAGAAAAACAGCACGTATTAAAGGCGAATACGGTTGCCCATCAAGCTCAGTTGAAAATGCTGAGATATCAGTTAAATCCCCATTTTTTGTTTAATACTTTAAATGCTATTTCGACACTTATTCTATTAAAAGATAATGTTATTGCTAATGGTATGGTGACAAAGTTGAGTGAATTTTTACGCTATTCTCTTGATAAAGACCCAATGAAAAAAGTCACCCTAAGTAGTGAAATTCAAGCGCTCGAATTGTATTTAGCCATAGAAAAAGTGCGTTTTGAAGATAGATTACAAGTGCACTTTAATATTAGTGATGATTGCCAAAAAGCACTTGTGCCCAGTATGATTTTACAACCCTTGGCTGAAAATGCGATTAAGCATGCCATAGCAACTCAAGAAGAGGGAGGCTCTATCACTATTTCTGTGAACAGTTTTGCTAATGACTTAATGATTGAAATGGCTGACGATGGCCCTGGTGCTGACATTGTTGATGGTAATTTATATCGAGAAAGTGGTGTTGGGTTAGTGAATACACGCGAAAGGTTACACGCCTTGTATCAAGAAAAATTTTCGCTAGTGGTTGCCAATAATACCCCTTCTGGTGTTAAAGTGAGTATACGAATGCCGTATGAATTCACTTGCGAGTAATGTTTGTAACGAATGTTTGTAACAAATGCTAGTAATTGATGGTTACAAATAAAGAGCAGGACACCAGTATGACCCTTAGAACAATTATTGTTGATGATGAACCTCTTGCTCGTAAAGGGTTGATGATACGGTTACAAGCTTATGACGATATTACGGTTGTTGCACAGTGCAGTAATGGTAGGGAAGCAATTGAAGCCATCCGTGCTTATCAAATTGATTTAATGTTTCTTGATATTCAAATGCCGGGTCTTAATGGCTTTCAAGTGATAGAAGAAATAGCAAAGCAAGGGTTAAAATTACCTGCTGTTATTTTTGCCACCGCTTTTGAACAATATGCGATTAAAGCCTTTGAAGTACATGCGCTTGATTACATTATGAAGCCCACTGATGACGCCCGTCTTGATCAAGCCATTAATAAAGTAAGAAGCTACTTTAACTCTAATACTGACGCTGATCATAAAGCCAAACTTATTCGACTAGTGAGTGATGTAACAGGTAATGACTGCAAGCAAATATTAACTGAATTAGCTAATAACCAACCGGTTAGCTTATCTAGTTATTCTGATGTCTTAGCGATAAAAGATGCTGGTGAAGTCAGTCGGGTACCTGTTAAAAATATAACTTGGATAGATGCTGCGGGTGACTATATGTGCGTTCATACCTGCAGTGACGCCAATAACATTAAAGAAAGCTCGAAAGAAAGTTTGAAAGAAAACACGCATATTTTACGCAAAACCATGAAGCAGCTTGAAGCGCACCTTGATCCAAAGCTTTTTATTCGAAATCATCGCTCTACTATTGTTAATAAAGACTATATTCAAAAGTTTTGTAGCCAAGTTAATGGTGAATATTTTCTGGTATTGAAAAATGGCAAAGAATTAAAAGTGAGTCGAAGTTACAAAGAAAAAGTTAAACAAGCAATAAATAACTAGTTTTTTTTCTTAGCTTTGGATAAAACGTCTATACTCAAGTTAATAACAAAATAACAAGAGTATCAACTATGAAGGTAAGTTATATTGCCCATGTCTCAGGGAGAGTGCAGGGCGTATATTTTAGAGCGTCAAGCCAACAAAAAGCCATTGATTATGGTTTAAGTGGCTATGCTAAAAATTTAGCTGACGGTGATGTTGAATTGATGCTCTGCGGTGAAGAAAAAAATGTTGAGAAAATGCTTGTCTGGTTAAAGGATGGTCCAGATAAAGCCGAAGTAACCCAAATGCAGCAAAAGAAAATTGTTTGGCAAGAACACAGTTTTTTCTCTATTAGTTAGTCAGCAACCAATTGAAAACGTTGTATTGTTTTACCATTACGCTCAATAGCTTCAGTAAACATTGCTAATGGTCTCACCCAAATATCATTGCTGTTACTAAAAGGGTGATAAACAACTAAATACTCCTCTGTTTCACTATGGCGAGCTAGGTGAATAACTTGGTAGAAACTGCCTTTAAAGTGTTGATATTTTCCTAATTTGATCATTGGTTTACTCCTAATTTGATCATAGATAGCTTGATCACAGATTTACGCTTAAATTAATTAAAATGAAGACTGTAAAGTATTATGCTTTACAGCCTTGCCTTACCGTATTACAAGCTAAACTCTTAAGGCTTTTTCGCCACGTGCTATACCCACACAACCCGAGCGTACAGACTCAATTATTTCAGTCTCATTATTGAGGGTTTCAATAAAAGCAGTTAATTTATCACTACTACCTGTTAGTTCAATCGTATAAATTTGCTTACCAATATCAACAATAGCACCTCGAAAAATATCACTAATTCGTTTTACTTCTGTTCTTGATTTGTCACTTACCGCAGCTACTTTAACTAATAATAACTCGCGTTCAACATGCTTTCGCTTGGTTAAGTCGGTTATTTTAATAACATCAACTAATTTATTTACTTGTTTAACAATTTGCTCTAATACTCTGTCATCGCCAATGGTAGCAATGGTTATACGCGATAAAGTGTTATCGTCAGTAGGCGCCACGGTTAAACTTTCAATGTTAAAAGCGCGCTGTGAAAACAAACCGACAATACGTGATAAAGCACCAGCCTCGTTTTCTAATAATATCGATAAAATATGACGCATTATGCTTTTACTCCTTTTTTTCTAATATCAGCCCAGATGTTATTAATGCTTTTGTGATTGTGCTGCGTAAAATAAGTCACTATGCTTTTACTCCTTTTGAAACCCACATGTCATCAATAGCGCCTTGGCGAATTTGCATAGGGTATACATGTTCCTTCTCATCAACCAATACATCAACAAAAACGAGTTTGTTTTTAATGTTGAAGGCTTGCTCTAGTTTACTGTCAAGCTCATCTAAGGTATCTATTTTTATACCAACATGACCATAAGCTTCTGCCAATTTGATAAAATCAGGTAGTGACTCCATATAAGAGGAAGCATGCCGGCCATCATAAACCATATCTTGCCATTGGCGTACCATGCCTAAAGAGCGGTTATTTAGGGTAATAATCACAACAGGCAAACTGTATTGCATGCAAGTAGACAATTCTTGAATGTTCATTTGAATTGAGCCGTCGCCAGTGATGCAAATAACATGTTTATCAGGGAAGGCCAACTTAGCCCCCATAGCAGCAGGCAAACCAAAGCCCATAGTGCCAGCACCTCCTGAATTTATCCATTGACGCGGTTTAGCAAAGGGGTAATATTGCGCGGCAAACATTTGGTGTTGACCAACATCAGAGGCAACATAAGCTTCACCCTTGGTAATTTTATACATGGCTTCTATAACTCGTTGCGGTTTAATCTTTTCACCAACAACTTGTTTATAGCCAACATGACGCATATCACGCCATAAATGAATTTGTTGCCACCAATCTTGCAGTGCTGCTTCATTAGGTGTGAATTTTGTTGCGACAAGTTCATCGAGTATTTGTTGCATAACCACGTCAACTAAGCCAACTACGGGAACATGGGCGTTTATAGTTTTTGAAATAGAGGTAGGATCAATATCAACATGGATAATAGTGGCGTTAGGACAAAACTTTTCTACATTGTTGGTTACTCTGTCATCAAAGCGTACACCTAGTGCTAAAATAACGTCAGCATTAGCCATGGTTTTATTGGCTTCAACTGAGCCATGCATCCCTAACATACCAATAAAATTTTCATGAAGGCCTGAAATGCCACCTAATCCCATTAACGTATTGGTTATTGGTGCTTTGAGTGTTTCGACTAGTTGGGTCAATAGCGCTGCAGCATCAGCAAGGACAATGCCGCCGCCAGAGTAAACAACAAGCTTTTTCGCTTCATTAATTGTTTTAACTGCTTTGCGAATTTGCTTTGGATGGCCTTTAATATTTGGATTGTAAGAACGCATTTTTACATTAGTTTCTATGTGAAATGGCGCCTTATTTTGCGGGATCAGTAAATCTTTAGGTAATTCAATAACAACAGGCCCAGGGCGGCCAGTATTGGCAATATAAAAAGCTTTAGCAATGACATTGGGGATGTCAGCTAAATCACGACAGTTAAAGCTATGTTTTATAATTGGACGAGTACAACCAACAATATCTGTTTCTTGAAACGCGTCATTGCCAATAAGTGCTGTCGGTACTTGCCCCGCTAAAATCACCATGGGAATAGAATCCATATACGCGGTGGCAATACCGGTGACACAGTTTGTTGCCCCAGGACCTGATGTTGCTAATACAACGCCTACTTTTCCCGTTGCACGGGTGTAACCGTCAGCCATGTGGGTAGCAGCTTGCTCGTGACGAACAAGAATGTGTTCAATTTCATCTTGTTGAAAAATTGCATCGTAAAGATCTAAAACTGAGCCACCGGGGTAGCCAAAAATATACTTTACTTTTAGTGCTGATAGCGCTTTAACTACCATTTCGGCACCCGTAAAAAGCTCTGTTGTCATGCTGATATCCTTAGTTAAGTCTTTAAGTAGTTTAGTAATTATTACTGCGATATAAAAATAATTTTAAGATATAAAAAACCCTCGGTCTTTTTAGAGCGAGGGTTTGATTTTTGTTTATTTGCTTTATTTACACTTAGCTTTTCACACAATCTCACTCTCACCGTGATTTGACGATCACCACGACCATGAGGACGACATTGAGCTTGCTAGTTCGAGTAAATAAATTCATGCTTTTTTATAAGTCTTTATGTCTTTAATGAATGAGTGTTTAAGAACAATATTAATGCTTGGCATTATTTTTAAAGGGTTTCGTTATGAGTGTCAACCACTAAATACAAAATGAGGGGTATTTGTTATGAAAAAATAGTTAAGCAAGTATTGACCTTATTCTTAAGCCGTTTATAAAACTCATAATTAACTGTTTTTACTATTTTAGTCGCTCATTATGACTTATAATTAAAGTAGTTACACTTCATGACAATATTGTCGATATTAACAAGGTATGCTGTAAGTATTAAACTTATGGACAAAAAATGGAAAGATCATGATTAATTTAAAAAGAATATGTATTGCAGCACTTGTTGTTGTTATTGCTAGTTGTTCAAGTACTTATGAAGCTAATGTGGATTTTGATAAAAATACGAAAGTTGATACCGCTAACTATAAAACTTTTGCTTGGTTAACATCTGGTAAAATAATGGCACCTGCAGAAGATATTAATCCGGTGATGAAAGTACGGGTTGATGAAGAAATTGAGCAAGCGTTTATTGCCAAAGGTTATCAACTCATCGAAGATGCAGAAAAAGCAGATTTTGCTATTTCTTATACGGTAGGTAATAGAGATAAAATTAAAGTGAGTAACTACCCAGCAACCTATAATACTGGTTTTGGTTGGGGACGAGGTTATTACGGTGGTTATTATGGCGGCATGTATGGCTCAAGTATGGCAACAGAAACACGCGTTAGACAATACACTGAAGGTAAACTAGCTATTGATGTTTATGATGTAAAAACGCATCAACCTGCTTGGCATGGTTGGGCAACTAAACGTATTACCTCAGCAGATAAAGAAGCGCCGTCAGCAGCAATTAAAGGTGTTGTTAATCAAGTGGTTGCCCAGTTTAATTAAATTCTGAGTCATCAATTGATTATTTAACTATAAAAAGCGGCAGTAGCCGCTTTTTTTTAGTTTTCTCAATATTTTAGTGCAATTTTGTTTAACTGTATTACACTGTTATACAAGGCTTATTACAAAAATAGTATATTGAAATGAGTGATTTTATATTTAAGGATGAACCGTTAGAAGTTGACGAACCAACGAGTAAAAAGACGCAAAAAAAATGGCGTATTTTAGTTGTGGATGATGATGTCTCAGTTCATCAAGTGACTCGGTTAGTGTTAGCTGATGCTGAAATCGAACACCGTAATTTAGAAATTGTTTCTGTTTATTCAATGGATGAAGCTAAAAAAACCTTATTAGATGATGAAGATTTTTGCATGGCATTTGTTGATGTTGTTATGGAAACCGATCATGCTGGCTTAGAGTTGGTACAATGGATAAGGGAAGAGCTAAAAAATCAAGCTATTCGTTTGGTATTAAGAACGGGACAAGCGGGTACTGCACCAGAAGCTAAAGTCATTAGAGATTTTGACATCAATGATTATAAAGACAAAACAGATTTTACCTCCAACAAAATGATCACCACGGTTTACGCAAGCATTCGTGCCTACCGCGATATCATGATCATTCAACGTAGTTTGGATGCGTTTAAAAAGCTTATTGAAACCACTCATGATTTACTTAAAATACACCAATTAAAATCTTTTGGCTCTGCGGCCTTAAATCATCTATTAGCATTAATGAATGTTGAAAGTTCAGCTTTGTATATTGCCCGCACTCAAGTTGACTTTGACTTACATACAACCAACTTAATTATTGCCTGTACCGGAAAGTATGTTTGTGAATCTGATTCTTTAGAAGACTCAGATATTGCCGACGAAGTGAAAGAAAAAATACAACAGGCGTTTATCAATAAGTCTCATTATAATGACGACAGCTGTTTTGTTGGTTACTATCAAGCCGCGGTAAATTCAGCCTCTGTACTTTATATTGAGTTTGAGGATGACAATGAGCATTTTAAAGCCAGTTTAGCTGAACTTTTTGCCACTAATGTTGCTTTGATCCTTGAAGGATTAACGAAACAAAAAGAAATTGAAAAGACACAAAAAGAGTTATTATTTATTGTCGGTGAAGCCGTAGAAGCTCGCAGCAAAGAAACGGGATCACATGTAAAAAGAGTAGCGTTAATATGTGAGTTAATCGCTCAAAAACTTGGCATGAGTAGTGCTTTTATTGAAGCCTTACGCTTAGTCGCGCCATTACACGACCTTGGTAAAATAGCGGTGCCAGAGCATATACTTCATAAACCAGGTAAACTTGTCGGTGATGAGTGGAAAATTATGCAAACACATGCGCAAATTGGTGGTGATATTTTAGAAAAATCAACGGTGAGTGTTTCTAAATTAGCAGCAAGGCTCGCTCATTATCATCATGAAAATTGGGATGGCTCTGGTTATCCAGAAGGGTTATCCGGCAAAGAAATTCCCATTGAAGCTAGGATAATGGCGATAGCTGATGTGTTTGATGCGCTTGGCTCGAAACGTTGCTATAAAGAGCCTTGGCCTGATGATAAAATTAAAGCTTATTTAATTGAACAGAAAAATAAAAAATTTGAAGACAAGTTAGTGGATATTGTTATTGATGATTATGGTAGCTTTACTGAAATAAGACGCAAGTTCCCAGATAAGCATTAGTCATGTTGTAGTGGGTAGTTAATTTATTTGAATTGGTATAAAGATGTTTCACCACAAAAAAGGTAGCTTTACTGCTTGGATGCTCAGGCTAAGAAAAATCATTCGTTGGCCACTAATGACATCACGAGAAGCTGAAACATGCGCTCAACACTCCTTTGAGGTCTCGTTAATTAGTCACCAAATTGCCTTGATTGGTAAAATAAAATTCAATCGCAGTTATGATCCCTCGGCTATTGCTATTGCCGCGCTTTATCATGAAGCAGCAGAGTCGGGTGGTGTTGGCGATATTCCTAGTCCATTAAAATATTATAATCCTGATTTAACTAAGCAAATTAAAAAAATTGAAAGCGAAGTTGAACATTCTATGGTTTACGAAGGATTACCTGAGTATTTACACGAAGCTATGGCGCCTTTTGTTATTCAGGCCAATGTTGATAAACAAACTAAAGCGATAGTGAAATCGGCCGATGACTTGGCCGCTTATCATTACAGTTTAGCTGAAGTTAATGGTGGTAATCGTGAATTCATCGATGCTAGCAAATTATTAGAGAAGAGGGTCATCGACCATTGCCAACAATGGCCAGAAGTCGCTGAATTTTTTGACTCTCAGTTTCCTGCCTGTATGCAAACTCTGGACGAGCTTTCTCGCCCCGATTAGGTTTGTTGGTAGGTGGCAAAGAAGCTTTTTAGCTTCTCTAGTGCAGGTATTAATTCATCGACATGAGGTAAAAATACCAGTCTAAAGTAATTATTTTCTTTAATATTAAACGCGCTGCCATGCACTAAGAGAATTTTTTCTTGCTTGAGTAAGTCTAAGATCATTTTCTCATCGTTAGTGATATTGAACTTCTCAGCGTCAACTTTAACAAATAAATACAAAGCTCCCATCGCGGGATGGCAAAATAAACCGTCAATATCATTGATCATTTTGGCGGCAATATTACGTTGCTTTAATAGACGGCCATCACCTTTTATCAATTCATTGATACTTTGGTATCCGCCTAAGGCTGTTTGAATGGCATGTTGGCTAGGTACATTGGCACATAAACGCATCGATGAAAGTATCGTTAAGCCTTCTAAATAATCTTCGGCATGAATTTTAGGGCCAGATACCACCATCCATCCTGCTCTAAAACCTGCGATGCGATAATTTTTAGATAAGCCACCCATAGTAATGATTAATACATCTTGAGCAAGTGAAGCTGTTGGAATATGTTTGGCTTGATCATATAAAATTTTATCGTATATCTCATCACTGAAAATAATTAGGCTATGCTTTCTGGCGAGTTCAATGATACCTTGAAGGATTTCTTTAGGATAAACAGCACCCGTTGGATTGTTAGGGTTAATTAATACAATGGCTTTAGTTTTATCGGTAATTTTACTGGCCATATCTTCAAGGTTTGGATACCAAAAATTTTCATCGTCACAGTGATAATGTATTGGTTTACCACCTGAAAGTGAAACCGCCGCCGTCCATAATGGATAATCGGGGGCAGGGATTAACACTTCATCATCATTATTAAGTAAACCCTGCATAGACATTACAATGAGTTCGCTAACACCGTTACCAATAAAAATATCATCAACACCGACATCTTTAATACCTTGCTGCTGAAAATATTGCATTACCGCGACACGGGCAGAATAAATCCCTTGAGATTCACTATAGCCTTGTGAGTTAGGTAGGTTGTGTATGACATCCTTTAAAATATCATCGGGTGCTTCAAAACCAAAAGGGGCAGGGTTGCCAATATTTAATTTAAGAATTTTGTGGCCTTCATCTTCTAAACGTCGGGCTTCTGCGGCAATTTGTCCTCTAATTTCATAACATACGTTGTTGAGTTTAGATGACTTATTAATTGCTTTCATGATCAGTACTTCTTAAATTAGTGAGTTGGGGTTATACCAAGGGGTTAATCTTCCATTGTTGCGAATAATGACTGTTATTGAAATAGCTAAGGTTAAGTTTTTAATGAAAAATTGTGAATTTTTGTGATAAAAAGGCATAACAAGTTGTTTTTACCCTAAAATAGAGTGCAAAAAGGGGCATAGCGCCCCTTTTGGTTATCTTTTACTGGTTTACTTATTTATGTGGCTGGTTTCTATTCATCAAAAAGCGACATCACTTTCGCGATATCAATGAGTGATTTTTCGCCGGTGATACGATTTTTCAGTTCAATTTGTTGGGCATCTAAATTGCGCTCACCAATAATAAGTAATAATGGTGTGCCCATTAATTCATGATCAGCAAACATAACACCAGGACGTTCTTTACGGTCGTCAAACAATACTTCAATGCCTGCTTGATTTAATTGCTCGTATAACGCTTCTGCTGTTTCTTTGACGCGAGCAGATTTTGCCATGTTCATTGGCACAATAGCGACTTGAAAAGGGGCGATGGCTTTTGGCCATTTGATACCATATTTGTCATGGTTTTGCTCAATGGCTGCGGCAACAATACGAGAAACTCCAATACCGTAACAGCCCATCGTTAAGGTTTGGTTTTTACCACCTTCATTGAGTACATTACAGTTCATCGCTTGGGCATATTTTGTCCCTAGCTGGAAAATATGACCCACTTCAATGCCGCGTTTAATCACTATTTGGCCTTGACCACATGGGCTGGGATCGCCTTCAACAACATTACGTATATCGGCAATATCAAATTCAGCACAATCTCTCTGCCAGTTTACGCCCGTTAAGTGCACATCATCTTCATTTGCGCCACACGTAAAGTCACTCAGATGTGCAGCACTTCTGTCGACGATAATTTTACCCGCTAATCCAATCGGGCCAATTGAGCCAGCACTACAGTTTACCGTTGCTAAAATTTGCTCATCACTAGCAAAAGTCAGTGGCACGGCAACTTGAGATAAATGTTCGGTTTTTATTTCGTTAAGTTGATGATCGCCTCGAAGGACCAAAGCAATAATAGGTGTATCACCTTGCTCTGTTTCAATGCCACAAACAAGCAGCGTTTTAACCGTTGTTTTAATATCAATAGTTAAAAAGCTAGCAAGGTCATCAATAGTTTTAACGTTTGGTGTTGCCACTTTAACTAAGTCTTGCGTTGGTTGTGCGCGTTCACCTAGTGGTGATAATGCTTCTGCTTTTTCAATGTTGGCGGCAAAATCACTAGCATCACTAAAGGCAATGTCGTCTTCGCCGGAATCAGCAAGCACGTGAAACTCATGGGAAGCATCGCCACCAATAGAGCCTGTGTCAGCTAATACGGGTCGATAATCTAGCCCTAATCGGTCAAAGATCTTGCAGTAAGCATCAAACATGGTTTGGTAGGTTTTTTCTAAACACTCAGGCTCTAAGTGGAATGAATAAGCATCTTTCATTAAAAATTCACGACTACGCATCACGCCAAAGCGAGGTCGTATTTCATCGCGGAATTTAGTTTGAATTTGAAATAAGGATAATGGCAGCTGTTTATAGCTGTTTAGTTCG
The DNA here is from genome assembly GCA_002162675.1 of Colwellia sp. 39_35_sub15_T18. Classification (GTDB taxonomy): domain Bacteria; phylum Pseudomonadota; class Gammaproteobacteria; order Enterobacterales; family Alteromonadaceae; genus Colwellia. The sequence continues at coordinate 289,721 of MAAE01000025.1, forward strand.
TTAGCGACTAACTTAGTGATCACTTCTTCATGAGTTGGCCCCAAAACGAATGGGCGTTGATGGCGATCATGTAAACGTAGTAATTCTGGGCCATAATCATCCCAACGACCAGACTCTTCCCATAAATCAGCTGGCTGTACCATAGGCATTGAAATTTCATTAGCACCTGCTCGCTGCATTTCTTCACGAACAATGTTTTCAACTTTTTTCAATACACGTAAACCTGTAGGTAACCATGTGTAAAGGCCTGAAGCAATGTTTCGAACAAGTCCTGCTCTTAACATTAATTGGTGGCTAATGACTTCGGCACTAGCAGGTGTTTCTTTTAAGGTAGACAGTAAATATTGGCTGGTACGCATTACTAAAAAATTCCGAAAATATAGAACTAGCGATAGTAGTGGCTAGTCGATAACAAATAAAATTGTTGCTATTCTAGCAGGGCGTTTGCTGTTGAAACAATAATAAATTATAAATTTATTTACTATTAAATAGAGGAGGGATATAACCGTAAACTATCTTTTACTATCGGGTCATTTTCTTGACGAAAACTACAACAAAGAGGGCAATAGTAAAACTCCCGGTAAAAGCTTCAATGGCGGCAATAGCGCGTGAAATCCCTATCGGGTTAAAATCACCGTAGCCCAAGGTAGTGAAAGTCACGACCGAAAAATAAAGAGAAGAAAAAAATAGCGATATATTGTCACTGATACCTTGAGTGTTTTCGACACTATGAATGGTGCCTTGATAGTTCAGCCCAGTGAATGAGTAAAGTACAGCACAGATTAATATAATGAAAATTGATAAGCCAATAATGCGTAGCGGCGCTTCGCCATAACCACAAAAAATATCGACTAATTTAGACATCAAGCGTTTAGTGCTGTAACGAGGCAGTTGCAGGCGGCGCATGGTCAACTCTTTATGAATAAAGAAGCCTGATAAAGTAAAAATACCTTCCTGTTCGGCATGTTTGCGTAAATCTCGATATATTTCTTCTGCTTGCTGTAATAAGTCGTGTGACTCGAGCGTTTTACCTTGTTTAATTGCTTGCTTGGCATCAAGCTCTTGTTTTACTTTTTTGCCGATAATTATATTTTCAAATTTACTCCCCGCCCACTTTACGCCAAGCAAATTAGTATTTTCAAGCTTTGCACAGTTAAAATTGGCATCACGACAATCGGCTTTCATTATGCTGGCGTTGGTTAAATTGATATTAAACAGATGGCCATTTCGAATGTTTGCATGATAAAAATCAGCATAGGAAAAATCATAGCCTTGTTTATGATGATGATTAACGAGATCGATACCTGATAATTGTGCGCGAGATAAGGCTATACCACGCAATAATCCTCCTGATTTAGCGTAGTTTTCTAATTTAACTTTTATATCATGTCCTGATTTTTCGGTAGACTCATCATGCCAAAAACACAAACCTGACTCATTTGCTGGCTCACCACAACAAAATGTTTGTTGTGGTGAGTTATCGGGATCTTGGTATTGGCATAAGGCCTTTTTTTTATTCATATAAAGAGTATAGTGCCCCTTAATTAAATAATGTAATTCATATCGAGGTTAATTATGGCAATAACGATGTTGCACGCTGATTATAATAATCCCCAGCATGCGAGTGATTTAATCATGCTACTTAATGCTTATGCACTTGATCCCATGGGTGGTGGTGAAGCGCTTAATGAAAGCGTCCAGAAAAATTTGGTCTCCGCACTCGCTAAACGCCATGATGCTTTGACGATACTTTGCTATGTTGATGGGCAGCCTGCAGGTCTTATTAATTGTTTTGAAGGTTTTTCTACCTTTAAGTGTATGCCGTTAATTAATATACATGACTGCGGGGTTTTAGCTAAGTTTAGAGGTTTAGGTTTAAGCCAAAAAATGTTTGCTAAGGTAGAAGAAGTAGCCGTTGAAAAAGGTTGCTGTAAATTAACGTTAGAAGTATTGCAAGGCAATACCATAGCGCAAAATGCTTACCAAAAACTGGGCTTTGCTGGTTATGAACTTACTCCTGAAACAGGTCATGCCCTTTTTTGGGAAAAAAAATTGCTATAAACAACTCGCTTGTTTATAGCAACCTGTTTATAGTCATTTGTTTGTATCAATCTATTTATACAGACCTATTTATACAAAAAAGTATACCGAGCAAAATAGGGCTATTAAAATGAAATAGGCTTTCTCTTTCTTGGTTCTTTATTATTGCTGCCTATGTTGACATTAGTCGCTTGTTTGCTTGAGGAAATTTTTGTGCTTGCAGCGGCTTGTTCACTATTCACAGTCGGTTCGCTAATTTGTTCAGCTAATGCTTCATTAATAATAACTTGTATAACTTCACCATTAAACTCAACAACATCGTTATGGTAGATTTTTTTACGTTTTTGAAACTCAACCTCGCCGTTAAGCAAAACATAACCTTCGCTGATCACCACTTTGGCTTCACCGCCACCACCAACAAGATTGGCCACTTTAAGTAGTTTACATAACTCTATTGGCTGTTGAGCCAGTTGTATTTCTAGATAACTTGACACTTTATTCCTTAATGAAACCGTTGTGGATAAATGCTATTAATAGATTGATTTTTGGTAATCTGTGGTTAAATTATTAACGAGAGTCATTTTATCATTAATTTTCATCATTGCGTTAATGGCATTATTATTTATTATAATACTAGCTCATGAAAACTAAAACCTAGTGCCTAATGATTTGTAATCACTTAATATAAAAGTATTTTTTTATTCATCCTTCAAAAAAAGCAATATAAATTTTTACTATTAGTCCTTTAAATTGAAAAAATCTGGTATGACCAGTTTACTATTTATTCATTCTAAGCTAGGCTATAGACAATAAATTATTCTAAATATTCTTGGAGCCAACATGCTTAGTTACAAAGCACCGCTAACCGACATCAAATTTTTAATGGAAGACGTATTTGATTATTATGGACATTTTAAAAAATATCCTGAATTTGAAGAGGCTACTCCCGATTTAGGTGATGCTATTTTTCAAGAATGCGCCAAGTTTTGCGAAAATGAATTACTGCCTTTATATCAAAGTGGTGATAAAGAAGGTTGTACTTTTGATAATGGTAAAGTTATCACGCCAAAAGGTTTTAAAGAAGCTTATGATAAATATGTTGAGGGCGGATGGCAGAGTTTGTCACATCCCCTTGAACACGGTGGTCAAGGCTTACCACCATCATTAGGGTTAATTAAATCTGAAATGATGGGGACAGCAAACTGGTCATGGGGAATGTACCCTGGTTTAAGCCATGGTGCTATGAATACAGTACAATCGCATGGCTCTAAAGAGCAAAAAGAATTATATTTAACTCGTCTTACTGAAGGTACATGGACAGGCACTATGTGTTTGACCGAACCGCAATGTGGTACTGATTTAGGGCAAGTAAAAACTAAAGCTGAACCTAATGGCGATGGTACTTATAATATCACCGGCACCAAAATTTTCATTTCAGCAGGTGAGCATGATTTAACTGACAATATTATCCATATTGTTTTAGCTCGATTACCCGATGCACCAGCAGGTACTCGTGGTATATCGTTATTTATTGTGCCTAAAGTAAAAACTGATGTCCAAGGTAACTTAGGTGCATCTAACAACGTAACCTGTGGCTCAATTGAGGATAAAATGGGTATTAAAGCCTCATCAACGGCAGTGCTAAACTTTGACAACGCAGTCGGTGAGTTGATTGGTCCTAAAAATAAAGGTTTAGAATGTATGTTCACCTTTATGAATACCGCGCGTATTGGTACTGCATTGCAAGGTATTTGTGCCGCAGAACTTTCTTATCAAAATGCACTTATTTATGCGAAAGAGCGTTTATCTATGCGTTCATTAACGGGCAAAAAATTCCCTGAGCAAGTTGCTGACCCTATCATTGTGCACCCTGATGTACGTAAAATGCTAATGACCCAGAAAGCCGTGTCTGAAGGTGGTCGTGCTATGATCTATTATGCAGCAAAAATTGTTGATGAAATAGAAATGGCTAAAACAGATGAAGATAAAAAAATAGCCGATGATAAATTAGGTTTTATTACCCCTATTTTAAAAGCATTTTTAACTGAGCTTGGCTTAGAAGCGGCAAATCATGGCGTACAAATTTTTGGTGGCCATGGTTACATTAAAGAGTGGGGCATGGAGCAAATTGTTCGTGATACCCGTATTGCCACCTTATATGAAGGCACGACAGGTATTCAAGCGCTTGATTTACTTGGTCGTAAAATTTTACTCACTCGTGGTCGCTCTTTAAAAATCTTTACTAAAGAAGTACTGATTTTCTGTAAAGATAAAAGCATGTTGTCGAGTAACCCTCATAAACGTCAAATGAATAAGTTTATTTGGCCGCTAAGTAAAGCCGTTGCTAATTGGCAGCAATACTCATTACGATTGGCGCTTAAAGCGAAGAAAGATCGTGATATTGTTGGCTCTGCTTCGGTAGATTACTTAATGTTTTCAGGTTATGTGGTTATGGGTTACTTTTGGGCGCAAATGGCACAAGTAGCTTATGAAAAATTGGCAGACAAAAACACAGAAAACCGTGATTTTTATCGAGCTAAAATTAAAACAGCTGAGTTTTACTTTGAACGTATGTTACCTAAAACCAAATCGTTAGGTAAAACTATGATGGCGGATCCAAAAACCTTAATGCAACTTGATCCTGAATTACTTTCTTTCTTGTAAGTATTACTGATAACAAATGATAAAAACGCACAAGCTTAAAGTTTGTGCGTTTTTGTTTGAAGAATAAGACATTACTATCTTTTAATCTTGTGTTAAAACGTGGTTCAATGATTTTTTACCTGAGCAGCTAGCTCAGTGGCATCAAAATCATCAACCGCAATAATTGCTTTTCTCCCTTGTTCGGTTTTAATTAATAGCTGAGCTTCCTGCTCAGAAATAGCATCAGCGGCTAGTCCTAACTCTGCTACTTTGTCTAAGTGATAAAAGGGCAGTTTCTTATCGATGGCTAAACACACTTTAGTAAAGATAGGCTCACAGGCAATGATATCTTCTAACGTTTGTTCTAATAAACCAAAAACATTATCGCTATTACGTGTTAAATATTGCCCATGACCAAGCCTGTTTCTTGCCGCGCTTGGTGTTTGCAGTAATTTTGCTACTTGATGATCTAAGCTATCACTCGGCTTAGTTAACCAAGTGCCTAGTGGAAAGATAATGACCCGTAATGTATAAGCTAGCCACTTATTTGGGAAATTATTAAGTATGGCATCAACGGCTTGTTGGCACTCATAAAGAGCATTTTCGACTGACCATTGTAATAAAGGTAAGTCATCTTGCTGCCTACCGTCATCATTAAAACGCTTCAGGCAAGCACTCGCTAAATATAAATGACTTAAAATATCACCTAAACGTGCCGATATGCGCTCTTTGCGCTTCAAATCAGCGCCAAGAACTAACATGGCAATATCAGAAAGCATCGCTAAGTTGGCACTGAAACGTGTCAGTAACTGATAGTAGTGCTGGGTTTCATCATTAAAGGGGCTAGCAAGAAAGCGTGCGCCAGTAAAAGAGCACCATAAGCTTCGGGCAATATTACTGACACTAAAGCCAATATGACCAAATAAGGCATGATCAAAATCATTAATCGCTTGTGTTTCATCGTTATTATTTGCGGCTTGTAATTCAGCTAAAACATAAGGATGGCAACGAATAGCACCTTGACCGTAAATAATCAGGCTGCGGGTTAGTATGTTGGCGCCTTCTACGGTAATAGCAATAGGTGCACCTTGGTAACCACGAGCAAGGTAGTTAGTAGGTCCCATACAGATGCCTTTACCGCCATGAATATCCATGGCATCAATAATGGACGCACGCATTTTTTCCGTTAAATGGTATTTAGCAATGGCTGAAATAACCGAAGGTTTTTCGCCTAAATCGATAGCCCCTGTAGACATAGTAGTAACAGCGTCCATTAAATAGGCATTACCGCCAATGCGTGCTAAAGGCTCTTCTATACCTTCCATTTTACCAATAGGAATTTTGAATTGACGACGGATACGGCTGTAAGCACCGGTTGCTAACGCGATTGTTTTAACTCCGCCAGCACTGTTTGAAGGTAGTGTTATAGCACGGCCGACAGATAAACATTCAACCAGCATTCGCCAACCTTGGCCAGCCATGTCACTACCGCCAACGATATAGTCAAGTGGTACAAAAACATCTTTACCTTGGGTTGGACCATTTTGAAAAGGTACATTAAGCGGGAAGTGTCGTCTACCAATAGTAATCCCTTCAATATGAGTAGGGATTAATGCACAGGTGATCCCTAAATCAACTTCTTGAGATAATAAGTGTTCAGGATCTTGTAATTTAAATGCTAAACCAAGCACTGTAGCAATAGGAGCTAGGGTGATATAACGCTTATCCCAGTTAAGCTTCATGCCTAATACTTCTTCACCTTCAAAGGTTTGACGGCAAATAACACCAGTATCAGGAATAGCTCCCGCATCAGAACCCGCTTCAGGGCTGGTGAGTGCAAAGCAAGGAATTTCTTCGCCGCGGGCGAGGCGAGGTAAGTAATGTTCTTGCTGTGCTTGAGTACCATACTCTTGTAATAATTCTCCGGGTCCTAATGAATTTGGCACGCCAACAGTACTTGCTAAAACAGTGCTCACTCCCGTTAATTTTTGTAAAATTCTTGATTGCGCATAGGCAGAAAACTCTAAACCGCCAAACTTCTTCTTTATAATCATCGCGAAGAATTGATTGTCTTTTAAAAACTGCCAAACTTCGGGAGATAAATCGGCAATTTCGTGGGTGGTGTGCCAATCATTCATCATGGCGCAAACTTGCTCAACAGGGCCATTAATAAATGCCTCTTCTTCGGCACTAAGTCTGGGTTGTGGATAGTTATGTAATTTTTTCCAATCAGGATTTCCTCTAAACAGCTCCGCTTCGAACCAAGTAGTGCCGGCATCAATCGCTTGTTGCTCGGTTTCTGACATTTGAGGCATTATCTTTTGGTATAAAGATAACAGCGGCATTGAGATAAACTGTTTACGAACACTATCAATATTTAAAGGTAAGGCAATAACGGCAAATAATAGCCAAGAAACAAAACCAATAACATTTAAAAATGTGCCGAGAGCCATCAGCACGGTAAAGGCTAACGTGAAACTTGATAATGAAAGTCTTTTGTAACTCATAAACCAAGATAATGAAAATGCGGCTAACAACCAAATACAAATGTCCATGAACTTCCCTTCGTCGATGTTTATAAAGTAATGTTTATAAGTTAATGGCATTGAAAAAATTTCTTTCTTCTTTCAGTGATATACTCTATTTATAGAGTAAATTATCCCGTTAGCCAAGCATATTTTTAACTTTGCTTGGCGATAATATAAGAGAAAAAATCATACCCAAGGGGGAGTTATGTGCGAATTATTGGCGATGTCAGCCAATGTACCAACTGATATTTGTTTCAGTTTTAGTGGCTTGATGCAACGCGGTGGTAATACTGGGCCTCATAAAGATGGTTGGGGCGTTACTTTTTATGAAGGAAAAGGCTGCCGTAGTTTTAAAGACCCTAAACCTAGCGCACATTCACCGATTGCCGAATTAGTGACAAAATACCCAATGAAGAGTGAAGCTGTTATTTGCCATATTCGCCAAGCAAATTCAGGCAGAGTTTGTTTAGAGAATACTCACCCATTCATTCGGCAAATGTGGGGGAAAAACTGGACTTACGCTCATAACGGTCAATTAAAAGCATTTGAGCAAAAATTACCAATAAAATTTCACCTACCTATTGGCACAACCGACAGTGAACATGCGTTTTGCTGGATACTGGATCAGCTGCATCATCAATTTGGCGCTGTACAGCCATCCCCAAAAATTTTATTTAGCTTTATTGCCACCTTAACGAGTGAAATTGATGAACTAGGCGTGGCTAATATTATTATCACCGATGGTGAAAGTTTATTTGCTTATTGTTCAAACAATTTGCATTGGATCACACGCCGAGCGCCCTTTGGTAAAGCGAGTTTAATTGATGCTGAAATGGCGGTTGATTTTCATCAAGAAACCACTGCTAATGATATTGTTACTATTATTGCCACTAAACCACTCACGGATGATGAAACGTGGCATAAAATGCAGGCAGGGCAGTGGCAGTTATTTTGCTTAGGGGAGGCTGTTATTTGTACCGATGGTGAATAGCTTAACGTTTGGCATTTATTCAGCTTAAAAATATTTACCACAGAGATCACCGAAGTGTTAGGCACTACACCGAGCATAATAAGGCTTATGTATAGGTTTGAATAGCCCTCTGTGGAGCATCGCGGCTCGGTGGTGAACAGTTACAAAGTTTTAAGTTATTAAATTTGCTAATTTTTACAGAAAAGGATAATTTCAATGGCAAATAAATGATTAATAATGGAAAAAGGATTATCTATGCGTACAAAATTAAGTACTATTACTCTGGCTGTTTTACTTGCTGCTTGTCAACCCAACCCTTCAAACGATAATGGTACTAGCCAACCCTCGGCGAGTACAAAAATAGCACCAGAGACTAAACCAATGACAGCGCAAAGTGAAAGTGAGCGCATAAATGATTGGTTTGCAAAAAAGCATGAACAACAATTACAGCTAAGTCCAATAATGTTAACCTTTTTAGGCCGTAAAGATCATTACGATAAAGTTGATATTATGACTGAGGCGGAAGAGATTCGTCAGTTAGCTTGGCAAAAGCAAAATGTTGAAGAGTTAAAAGCTAATTTTGATTATGAGAAGTTAAATGATGAAGCAAAAATTTCTTATGACATCTGGGTATATCAATACGAGCAAGCAGCAGAAGGGCAGCAATATAACCAGAATAATTATGTCTTTACTCAAATGCAGGGCATACAGGCATTTTTAGCACAGTTTTTGATCAACTTTCACAAGGTTGATGAAGAGGCTGATATGCTTGCCTATAACCAACGTATTTCAGGTATTTCTCAGGCCATGGCTGATTTACTTGTTAGAGCTCAGGCAAATGCTAGTAAAGGTGTACGACCACCAAGATTTGCTTATCAAGGAGTTATTGAGCAAGCCCAAGCACTTATTACCGGAGCACCATTCTTTGAAGGAAGCGATACTGCTTTATGGGCTGATGCTAAGCGCAAAGTTGCCGCACTTGTTGAGGCTGGTAAAATAAAGCAACCCCGTGCGGATGAATTGTTAGCGCAAGCTAAACAGGCATTACTGTCAGATTTTCTTCCTAGTTATCAAGCTTTAGTGGCTTGGTTTAGCAAAGATATTGTTAATACCGATGAAATCGCTACGGGTGTTGGTAAACAACCTAATGGCAAAAATTATTATAACTTCAAGTTAAAATCGTCAACGACCACCAATTTAACCGCGGATGAGATACATCAAATTGGCCTTGACGAAGTTGCGCGTATCACCGAAGAAATGATTGCCATTAAAGATAAAGTAGCATTTGAAGGTGACTTACAGGCGTTCTTCTCTTTTGTTAAAACCGATCAACAGTTTTTTTACTCTGATACTGATGGAGGTCGCCAAAGTTATATTAGCGATACTGAAAGTTACTTGGCAGAGATAAATAAACAATTACCCAATTTTTTTGGTCTTTTACCAAAAGCCAATTTAGTGGTTAAGCGTGTCGAGCCTTTTAGAGAGCAAGATGGTGCCGCGCAACACTATTATCCCGGTACGCCTGATGGCTCGAGAGCTGGTGTTTATTACGCCCATTTGTCTGATATGACTTCCATGCCAAAAAATGAAATGGAAGGTATTGCCTATCATGAAGGTAATCCTGGCCATCACATGCAAATTTCTATTGCTCAAGAGTTAACAGACGTACCGCAATTTAGAACGCAAGCTAGATTCACCGCTTATATTGAAGGTTGGGGACTTTATGCTGAGTTATTAGCAAAAGAGATGGGGGGTTATCAAAGTGATTTTTCTGATTTTGGTCGTTTAGTCAATGAAATATGGCGAGCAGTGCGCTTAGTTGTTGATACGGGCTTACATTCAAAAGGGTGGACTGAAGCACAGGCGATTGCTTACTTTAAAGCAAAAACTCCGGTGTCACCTGAAGCTATTACCTCTGAAGTTAGACGTTATATTGTTTGGCCGGGTCAAGCAACAGCCTATAAATTGGGCATGTTGAGAATATTAGCGCTGCGCGCCAAAGCGGAAAAAGAGTTAGCAGGTAAATTTGATATTAAGGGCTTTCACGATACCGTTTTAGGTGGGGGAGCTGTACCACTGGCTATTTTAGAACGTAGAGTGGATAGCTGGATAGCTAAGATGAAATAAATAGCGATTGTTATTCATTTTAAAGGCCAGAAAGTTAATTTTCTGGCCTTTTTGTGTAATTTATTTAAGGTTATCGATCAGTTGGTGTTATGTTTTACTGTACGAAATAGCTAAGCTTATTTGGTTTGAATAGCTAGCGATGATAACTGTGCTTCAAACTGTTCTGTTCCTGCTTTAACTTGGTAAAGTTTAACTAATAAATAATTCAACTCAGGGGCGAACCACGCATAAGTGATGCGCTCTTTAGCTTTTACTTCACGTTTAAAGCGAATAGTTTTTACCATGCCGTAGGGTAAAATTAACTCTTCTTCACCATCAAATTGATAAACATAATCTTTCACTGAGCCAGAGGTACTCACCACAGGGTAAACATAGCTTTCCTTGCTCGCATCAGCAATCAAATTCAACCTGTGTTGTAAGTGGTAGCTCAATTTATCTTGTAGGTTATTGGAAAAATCTAGCGGAGTAACCTTACGTTTGCGGCCTAAATCTTGTGCGGTATTGTCTTTGGCGTTATAGCGCCACTCGTAATGTTTATCTTTGCCTGTGCCTTCTCTACTATAACTATAATGTACAGGTGTAACCTTGTTATTATTAACCGTAACAATCGAGGTTTCAGAGCGAGTTTGAGAAAAAATCAACCATTTAACTTTAGTTTGGTAATGGTAATTAAGTGTACCATCTGCTTGATAGGTTAATTTTCTAACCGCACTACCAACAGGATCTGATTTATGTAAGACACTATAGTTAGCAGAAAATGCAGGGATAATACTTTCTAGCGGATTTAGTTGTTTTTCTGCTCCTTGCACTAGCAGTGATGGCAAGAGACATAATATTGGTAGTAAAAGCGATTTTTTATAAGCGATTTTTGTAGTCATAACAGCAATGTAACAATGTGAGTTGTATAAAAATAAAAGGTAAGAAAATTAACTTACCTTATCTTCATGCAAGTTACTAGCAGTTTATTAGTCGTTGGCATAACCAGAGGCGGGCAGTACTTTATCATCTAAAATAGCTTGTTCTTGCTCAGCGTTTTTGTGCATGCTTAGGCGGTTTTGGCAAAGCCACTTGACTACTAGCGGGTAAATTCTATGCTCTTGCTCATGCACTCGTGCGGCTAAATCGTCACTGCTGTCACCGTCAAATACAGGTACTTTGGCTTGCAAAATAACCGGGCCACCATCAAGCTCTTCTGTGACAAAGTGAACACTAACACCATGCTCTGTGTCACCAGCATCAATGGCACGTTGGTGGGTGTTAAGTCCTTGATATTTAGGTAACAGTGAAGGATGAATATTGAGTAGTTTACCTTGATAGTGTAGAACAAATGCTGGCGTTAAAATACGCATAAAGCCTGCAAGTACAATAACATCAGGAGTAAATTTATCAATTTCTGTCATCAGTGCTTGATCATAGCTTGCGCGGCAATCAAAATCTTGATGAGCAAGGGCAATATTCGCAATACCCGCGTTTTCGGCGCGAGTTAACCCGTAAACATCGGCTTTATTTGATACAACACCAACAACTTCGCCCGGGTAATCACTGTTTTTACATGCATCTATTATGGCTTGTAGATTGGTGCCACTACCTGAGATTAATACTACTATTCGGCTAGACATTATATATTCCTAATATCGGCGTAATAAAAAGGGCTAAAAATAGCCCTTTTATTATTGTTTTTATGTTATTTAAGCTTAAGCAAAAATAACTTGTTCAGCATCGTCTGCTTTATCGGCTATTGCACCGATGTGCCATGCTTTTTCACCATGAGCGGTTAACACGTCGATACTTTGCGCTACTTTATCTTTTGGCACTACAATGATCATACCAACACCACAGTTGAAGGTGCGATACATTTCATGCGTAGTGATATTACCTTTTTCTTGTAACCAGTTGAAAATAGCAGGCCACTGCCAGCTTTCTCCGTTGATAACCGCTTGCGCTGTTTGTGGTAATACACGAGGAATATTTTCCCAAAAACCACCACCAGTGATGTGTGATAATGCATGTACATCAACGTCTTTAAGTAAAGCCAATACTGACTTCACATAAATTTTTGTCGGTTCAAGTAAATGTTCGCTAATCGCTTTATCGTTAAGTAATTCGCTGGTATCAGTATTATTTACCTCTAACACTTTACGAATTAATGAGAAGCCATTTGAGTGAGGGCCAGAAGCGCCTAAAGCGATTAGTTGATCGCCGGCTGCGACTTTAGTGCCATCAAGCAAGCGTGATTTTTCAGCAACGCCAACACAAAAACCAGCAATATCATAATCGCCTTTATGGTACATGCCAGGCATTTCTGCTGTTTCACCGCCAACAAGTGCACAACCCGATTGAATACAACCTTCCGCAATACCTTCAACAACGGCAGAGGCAACGGCAACATCAAGTTTAGCGGTGGCGTAATAGTCTAAAAAGAATAATGGTTCAGCGCCTTGTACGATAAGATCGTTAACACACATAGCAACCAAATCAATGCCAACAGTGTCATGCTTGCCTAAATCAATAGCTAAGCGCAGTTTAGTGCCAACACCATCAGTTCCCGCAACTAAAACCGGTTCTTTATAACCCGTTGGCAATTGACATACGCTGCCAAAACCACCTAAACCACCCATAACCTCTGGGCGAGTGGTGCGTTTAACGGCACCTTTAATGTTTTCAACAAGGGCGTTACCAGCATCAATGTCAACACCAGCATCTTTATAGCTTAAAGACTGTTTTTGTTCGCTCACGGGAAACCTCAAAAAATACCAAAGAATTTAAAGGTGCGTATTCTACCAGCGCAAGCGCACATACTCAAAATCTTTATCTCAAATAGATAAATATTTTTATTTGACGGTAAAATCTTACTTTGTTGTGATAATATTAACGTTACAAAAATAGCCTGTTTTTTTTATATGTTTAGACGTTTACTTTTATTACTGTTTGTTATTGTTGATTTTATATTCTTAATGCCCGTACAAGCGGTAGAAGTGAAAGATCTTTATCAAGCCAGTGTCGAGATTAGCTCGCAAACTAGTCGTGATAGACCTGCCGCCTTAAAAAGGGCTTTAGGAGCCGTTATGATTAAAGTAGGCGGCGAAAAAAGTGTTTTAGCGAATGACATTATAAAAAAAGCATTAAAAAATCATCAACAATACTTAACGCAATATCGTTATCAATATAAAACGGTACGCGTTGAAAAAATGCTAGCAACAACAAAGCAACAGCATGAAAAACAATTGTTTTTATTGGCTAGCTTTAATGAAAACAAAATCAATCGTTTATTTCAACAAGCTAATTTACCTTTATGGGGCAGTTTACGACCACAAGTGCTACTTTGGTTGATTGATGAGCAAGGCTTTTCCCGCACTATTATGTCAAATTCGACTGATTCGGTGCTACCTTCTATGGTCAATGAGTTTTCTGCCCGTCGCGGATTGCCTATTCTGATGCCATTAATGGATTTAACCGATGCCAGCCAGGTTAACGTTAGTGATATTTGGGGACGCTTTGAACAGCCAATACGAGCAGCTTCGGCGCGTTATTTTGCCGAGGCTATTGTGGTGATGAGAATGTCTAATTCTAGTCTAAAAACTGCAGATAATGCTGTTGACCAAACAGGTGAGAGTTTTTCTGATGAGCCGCATAATTGCGGTTTGTTATGTGCTCAGCCAAAAAAAGCGCAGCAAAGTTACGTACTTGATTGGAGCTTGATTACCGGTCAACAAATTTTTAGTCAACAATACCAACACAGCGAGCGCCAGCTATTATTACAACAAGGATTAGCCGACATTACTGAGGTTATTTATCAGCATTATGCTTTATCAACAACAAGCGATAATGACTTTGTGCTTGAAGTGGCGAATGTCGATTCCCTCAGTACTTATGTACTAGTGTTCAATTTTTTACATGATTTATCTTCGGTAAAAACCGTGACGTTATTGAGTGCTAAGGGAGAATCTAGACGCTTTAAATTACAACTATTAGGCTCTGTTGAGGCCTTATTAGCATCACTGAAACTGAATAAACAGTTAAAACAGCATAATGATCCCCTGGCTGAGATCAATAATGACGCTGAAAATGTATATGCTCCTGTTTTTTATTGGGGAATAAAATGACCGATAGTCGTCAATTAGCGTTGTCAGTGCAATTACCTGATGATGAAACCTTTGCCAGCTTTAGAAGCAATGCTAACCAAGGTGTCATCAACCAGCTCGCTCATTTTGTTGAGCAAAAAGAGCGTGGCGAGCTGAGCCCACCGAAAAGCTTTTATTTGTTTGGTTTATCGGGGGTTGGCAAATCACATTTATTGCATGCTAGTAGTGCTTATGCTGCTCAGCTCGGTAAAACCTCTGTTTGTTTATCTTGTGCAGAGTTAAAAGAGTTACCTGTTGATGTACTTGAAGGTTTAGAGCAAATAGATTTGATTTGTTTAGATGACGTTCACCTTATTGCCAATAATAAGTTGTGGCAGCAGGCTATTTTTGATTTATACAATCGAGTTATAGAGCAAAATAATTGTTTATTAATCAGTGGTGAGCAAAGTGCTAGTCAGCTTGGTTTGAGCTTACCTGATCTGGTTTCTCGACTCACTTGGGGCTTAACAGAGCAAGTTAAACCCCTTGATGATGTGGAAAAAGTACTAGTGCTTCAATATCGCGCTTCACAACGAGGTTTAACCTTAAGTGATGACGCCGCTAAATTTTTACTGAATCGCTTATCACGTGAAATGGCCTACCTGCTTAATTCTCTTGATACTTTAGATAAAGCCTCTATTCGAGAACAACGAAAAATCACTATTCCTTTTATTAAAGAAGTGCTTAAGCTTACTTAACACTTAGAGACTCTTATGCAATCTGTTACCCTAAATAATCAAACTATTACGCCATCAAAGGTTATTTGTATTGGCCGTAATTATGTTGATCATATTGCTGAGCTAGGCAATGAAGTATCTGATGAAATGGTGGTTTTCTTTAAACCTAACTCGGCTATTGCTACGCAATTAAACGCCTGTCATCAAGAGCCATTGCATTATGAGGCAGAGTTATGCTTTTTATATCAACAAGGGCGTTTTAGCGCGGTAGCTATAGGTTTAGATTTAACTAAACGAGGGCTACAAGGGCAATTAAAAGCCAAAGGCTTACCTTGGGAGCGGGCTAAAGCGTTTGATGGCGCGGCAGTGTTTAGTGAATTTGTGACAATTGACGGCATTGATGATGCGCTAAGCTTAGAACTCATGATTGATGGCAACATTGTTCAAGCAGGAGGCGTTGCGCTGATGATGTATAAACCAGATGTTATTTTAGCGCAATTGCAAGAATTTGTGACGTTAGCAGAGGGTGACGTTGTGATGACGGGCACACCAAAAGGCGTTGGTGAAATTATTGCGGGTAGTGAGTTTACCGGTAGGGTTATCCATCAAAATAAAATCTTAGTGTCGGCAAGTTGGTTTGCTGAATAACTTAAAGCTTGAGTAACTCAGTACCGAGTCGCTATGCTTCACAGAGGGCGCTTCGAGCCTACACAGAGGTTTTATTATCTCTATTAGTCTCGGTGTAGTGGATAGCAAGGCCTACATGGATGTAGGTCACTTAGGTTATGCATGGAGCATATAACCTGCCTCTGTATTCTTTATGGTATTATTTTTGAAGCTGAATAAATACAAACTTTTAAGATATAAACCCTTAAAGTTAAGTCTTAAAGTAATAGCGCGCTTTATTGCTCAGGCAAACCTTTATGATAATACCAGCCTGATACTGGTCGTTGCTGTTCAGCTGCTAGCTCGTTCAGCGTTTTGCGTTTTTTACTTGCGGTAAGAGCATTTGTGATTGGGCTAATGGTTAAATTGTCCAGCCAGTTATCACCACTAATCATGGCAATAGGCGCCGCTACTTGTGTTAACGCTTGTGTACTATCAAATTCTGGCAATACTCTTGAGGCACTATAAGCAACGCGCTGTTTGATACTTTCTTCTCCTATACGTCCCCGTTGTCCCCAAGTGACCATATAATCTGTGGCACTGATATCATCACCGCTCGGTAAATTGGTGATGGCAACATCACGAAAAACATTAAAGCGAGCTTGCATCAGCAACTCTTCAAACAGTAGCGCATAATCTTCTCGCTCACTAGAATAAGCATAAAAGCCTGTCGCGAGATCTGGGCTAAAAAATGCTTCAATATCGCGGGTTGAGTATGATTTTTCTGTGGCAGTGGCCGACTCACCGGCAAAGCTGACTTGCGCTAAGCTACGCATTTCACTACTTTGTAGCGGGAAAGCTACCGCTAAGCTATCAGATTCAAAATTTGTGCTCAGAGCGGCATCTAAAATACGGCTTTGATCATTATGAATGAACCATTCAGAGCTGGGGAAAAAGTCATTGGCATGGGCTAGCTCATGATAGAGCAGGGAGGCAAGACGATAAAAACCATCGTTTGTGGTACGAGTAACTCTTTGTTCAATGGCAAAATAACCGTCAGCGTAGTCGTTATCTTTTACATAGCGCCATGGCATAAGAAATTGTAGCTCTTGACCAAAGTCAGCGCGAAAGTCGGGTGCTTCATTGATGGTGTCTCTTTCATTTGCTGTTAACCAAAAATTTTCTGCATCTAAATAGATTGCCCCCGTTGCCGCCCAATAAAAAGAAGGGCGAATATCATACGAGATAACAATGGCAGTGGTGGCGCGCAATAAATGTTTGAAATCATTATTGGTGTCGCTGTTGGTGAGGAAATCTTTAAACCTATCAGCCATCCATTGGTGAGAAACCACCACTCTGTCCATAATGTTATTGATGGTCGGTGTGGTATTTTCTTGGGCCAACAAGGGCAGTTTTGCTAAGGTACAAGAGCTAGACAAGGTATTGCTATAAACACAATCAACAAGGTTGTTAGCGTAAGGGCTATTACTGTTATAAGGAAATACCTGCGCTACTCTCTCATCAAAGTAGGCATTGCTCGCAATGCTACTTGCGGGTTCTACTAAAACAATGATTTGATCACTATAGTCTTGATTTGTGCCATTGGCCGTGGTCTCAAACGTTAATAAGGTATCTTTATTGACATTTGGCGCGGTAAAAAATATCGCTAACTCACCATCGGTATTGCCTGAAACGCTACTGTTTTGATTAAGGCTAACTTCTGGGCCTGATGTTTGTTGCCAGCGAATACTACTTTCATCAATGTCTGGCTGGGTAAAAACCCGTAAAGATACTTTATTATCACTTAAGACGGTATGGGCAAGTCGAATAGCTATTTTATTGCTTTGCTCATTAACCGTAATGGTATGGCTTAATGTTTGACTAGTACCATTATTAACAGAAAAACTCACCTCAAAGCGATAATTTCCTGCTGCCTGTGGAGTGAAAGCAATGACTTTACTATTTTTTGTCAGCAAGGTTACTGTGGCGCCGCTGGTTTGTTGCCACTGAATATTACTGAGCTGATCATCAGGATAAAAAAGCGCTAATTCCGCACTTTGACCAGTAAAAGCAGTGACATCTACTTGGACTATTTTTCCTGCCTCAGCGTTTATGTCATCATCAGGTATATCTGATGAATGACCATTGCAGCCAGCTAAGAGTATACTCATCGCAGCAAAAGCCGTTACAGTTAACCGCTTAGGTGTGAGAAAAGATAATAGTAATGTTGATGTCATGCTGCTTGTCCCAATGAGTACAATCTTAACGTTTACGGCTCTTCTTTTGCCTTTCTAATACTTAGACCTAACTCTTGGCCACGATATTTCGCATAATAACTACAACCAATAAACATGGTAGTGGCAAATACTAGCTCTAATACAGCCCAAAGCCTATCGTTTGGTACGACCCAAAGCGTGGTTAGACTATGCAGAAAATAAATCAATACAATAAAGTTTGCCCAAGCGTAAGTATAAGGATTACCTTGTAATAACCCCTTCAACGGAAATAATAGCGGTAAGGTAAATAGTATTAGTGTCGTGGATGTGCTTAACGCGCTACTTGGCGATAGTACTAACAGCCATAAAGGCATATAAATAAGTAATGAAAAATAGCCAAACAGAGCCATTTTTCTTAAATTTGTAGTGCTAATTCTTTGTTCTTTCATGATGTTTAAAACCTAAACTTTAAATGAATGTAGCTATTCACCACCGAGGGCTTTCGAGCCAACACAGAGGGGAGATTATTCTCGGTGTCGTGTGGTGATCTCGACTGCCTCTATGGTAAAGCTTTTTAAACAGAGTAAATACTAATTAATTAACACAGCGCTAATGCGTTTTCAGGTGGGCGACCAATAATCGCTTTGTTGCCATCACTGACAATAGGTCGTTCAACTAATTTTGGTGTTAATACCATGGCTTGAATTAA
This sequence comes from Colwellia sp. 39_35_sub15_T18, assembly GCA_002162675.1. GTDB lineage: Bacteria > Pseudomonadota > Gammaproteobacteria > Enterobacterales > Alteromonadaceae > Colwellia. The sequence continues at coordinate 308,358 of MAAE01000025.1, forward strand.
TTGTTCATCGCTAGCAATATTTAAATTTTGCTCTTTAAATTCAGTTTCTTTAACGCGCATCATATCAATAGGCTTACAGGCTAGTTGTGACAATAACTGCGTTATTTCGGTATGGGTTAACGGTTGTTTCAAATACTCAACTATGGTGAGTTTTTTTGTTGAGTTTTGCTTTATTAACTCAAGCGTTTGACGGCTTTTTGAGCATCGAGGATTATGGTAAATAGTTAACATGTTTACTCTCTTTTTAAAATAATAATGACAATAGGGAAATTTATAAACGTTTTAATTTGTTTTCTTGCTCTTGAAATTGCAATATTCGCGCTTTAATACGCTTTTGTAATAGAGGTTGTTTGGCGACTAATTCATAACTGGTTTGCAATTCGTCAACCGCTTTTTGATAGGCGCCAAGTAAAGCAAAAACCTCTGCTTTACTGATATGCATTAAGCCTTTTTTTCTTTGCGCTCGATAAACAGAGGTTAAAATATCGTAGGCAATAAAATTACCGGGGTTAACTAATAAAAAGTCTTGCAGTACGCTAGCCGCAAGGTCATATTTTTTCGCTGATAATAACGCGTTACCATAATTCAGGCTGACCACTTGATTGTTAGGCATTAACAAAGTCAGGGGCTCCAGCATAGCAAATGCATTATCGTATTCATGCAAGTCTAGATAAACATCGGTTAGTGCATCTATATAAAACAAGTTGTTTTTATCTGTTTTTATTAATGTTTCAAGTATGTCTTTAGCAGGTAAACTCTGTTTGTTATCAAAATAAGACAAGGCTAAGCCATATTGAGCGGCTGCTTTTATAGCATATTTTTTCTTGTTGAGTTGCGACTTATAATAGGCAATATTATCTTTGGCATTACCTTGATAACGCGATTTTATCCGCGACTTGGCGAGTTCAAACGGTAAGCTTGGCGGTAACTGCTTAATGGGGTAATTATGGGCTCGCTGTCTCGCATCGGCAATACGTGATTCTGGCAATGGATGTGTTAATAGCATTGCTGGCGGCTTACTAGCATAACGGTATTTTTCAGACATTTTATTAAAAAAGTTAGCTGCCCCTTGCGGATCAAAATTACTATTTGCTAATAATGCTATGCCCACTCTATCAGCCTCTTTTTCATTGCCGCGAGTATAGTTAATACTAGCTTGTTGTGACGCAGCCATTGAGGCACTAAGTGCCGCTATACCCACGGTTGGGTTAACCAAAGCTAATAATATTCCTGATACCATACCGGCCATAGTTAATGATTGGCTTTGACTTTGTGACTCTAATCGACGGGCCAAATGACGCTGAGTAACGTGAGATATTTCATGAGCAAGCACAGAGGCTAATTCGCTTTCATTACTTGCTGTGGTAAGTAAACCACTGTGAACACCGACATGACCACCAAAAAAAGCAAAGGCGTTTAACTCATTATTATTGATGAGAAAAAATTCAAAGGCATAGTTAACATCTTGGGCATTTTTAACTAATTGGTTACCTAAATGATTGATATATTCAATGAGTACAGGGTCTTGCATAATGGGCTGGCTAGCACGTAATTGGCGCATCATGGCTTTACCAATTTGGCGCTCTTTGTCGAGTGATAAGACACTAAAGCCTGAAATGCCTATATCAGGGAGTTTGTTTTTATTATTTTGGCCATCAGCGACAACATCAAAAGTAGACAGAGTCGCGATGAGTAAGGTAAAGACACAAGCAAATAATAAGGGTTTAAAAGTAAACAATGGGTTTTCCTATTTTGATTAATTCAGCGCAGTTCAACCATTCATAGCGACTAGTTTGGTGAAGTGTTTTGGTTATAGTCACTGGTGAGTATATTGCCATTTCTGCGGTCAATTTCTTGGTAAAACTCGGCAATGCTATAACCTTCGACCGTTAAAATATCAAAAGATTCGGATAAAAGTGTAATTAATTCTTCAACCCGATAATAAGCATATTTAACCAATGCTAAATCAGCCTCATCGCCACTTTGATAAGTAAAAATGCTAAAGGCGACTAAGCTATTTATTCTAAATAACATTTGCATACTTTCTGGTAGCCAAATTTGAAAAGGGCAACGGCTGTCGCGCACTAATGGCTTGATAATTTTCTCGTCATCAACAACAGGGTAGCAGTGTAACTCATAGCCCATATCATTATAATTGTGACGTAATATAATTTTTGGTTTTATGTTAACGTGAACATTGCCATTACTATCTCTATGGCCATTTAAATGAGTTAAATTCCAAGTGTTGCGATCTAAAACTTGTTTATAAGCACTATCAAAACCATCAGATAAAATACCGTTTAGCTCGCCTAATGATGAAGAAATAAGGCGATAAATGGCTGGCACATCGCCCCAAGTGAGTTTTTTCTTGTAAGCATTAATTGCTTTTAAGTTAGGTTTTTCAGCTAAACTAGTCATTTAGTATAGTTTCCTGCATTTTTCTTTATTTAACAACCGCTGATGCGTTACTATGATTGTCTATTTAAATCGCTATTTAATTGTCTCAGATTATTTTGTTAAATAAAAGAAGCTTAGAATGATTTTCCAGTACGATGCTAGTCAAGAAAAATGCCCGTTACCTTTGGTTAATTTACGTTTACTATTAAAAAAAATGCAAAATGATGATACTTGTATCATTAAAATTGCCGATGCTGGCTCTATTGATGACATTCCCAAGTTATTGGTGAAATTAGGCTACCAACACACGTTAAGCACTATTGATGAAAATATTGTCGAAGTAACGATAACTAATAACAAAAATAAAGGCACATTATGATCAAGTTGTTCTCTGATTGGTATACCCGTAAATTTTCAGATCCACACGCAGTCACTTTAGCGGTGATTTTATTATGCTCATTTTTATTTATTGCTTTATTTAGCCATTTGTTGATGCCGGTACTTGTGGCCTTGGCGATTGCTTTTTTACTTGATTTACCGGTTAACAAATTAGTGAATTTAAGCTTGTCTCGTACTAGCGCGACAGCGTTTGTGGTTAGCACCTTTATTGGCATTACTTTGATCGCTATATTGGGTTTAATGCCAATCATTTGGCAGCAGAGTAGTAGTTTATTGCAAGAAGTCCCTCACATGGTTTCTGAGGGGCAAAAGTATCTATTAACCTTACCTGAAAAATATCCTGACATTATTCAAGCATCTCAAATAGAAACTTTTATCTCTGCGGTTAAAGAAAAGTTGCTTGAATGGGGACAGCTCATTTTAACGGCATCGTTAAATTCAATTTCGGACTTAGTTGCTTTAATGATTTATCTTATTTTAGTGCCATTAATGGTGTTCTTTTTTCTAAAAGATAAACAAGATCTATTAGCGGGCGTTACACATTTTTTGCCGAAAGAACGTCGAATGGCAGTACAAGTGAGTAAGGAAATGAATCAACAGATCCTTAATTACATTCGCGGTAAAGTCATTGAAATTTTGATTGTTGGCATTTCTACCACCATAGCTTTTATTTTTCTAGACTTACGCTACGCCGTTTTATTAGGTGCGCTAGTTGGTTTATCCGTGTTAGTACCTTATGTGGGGGCTACTATTGTCACTATTCCGGTATTTTTAGTGGCCTTGTTTCAGTGGGGTTTTAGTAATGAATTAGGTTATGTCATGTTAGCCTATGGCATCATTCAAGCACTGGACGGCAATGTTATTGTACCTTTGCTGTTTTCAGAAGCGGTTAACTTGCATCCCGTGACTATTATTATTGCCGTTATTTTCTTTGGTGGGTTATGGGGATTTTGGGGGGTGTTTTTTGCCATTCCATTAGCCACTTTGGTGAAAGCGGTGATTAATGCTTGGCCTTCAAGTCAAACAGAAACAGAGTAAGTGGCGGGGCTGCCAATAAGATGATTATTGGCAGCCCCTAGGCATTATTTTGCTAATTCATTTAACATATCAAGCACAACTTGATGATGTTCTTTGGTTTTAAACTTATTAAAGACATGACTGATTTTACCGTCAAGGCCGATTAAAAAGCTTAATCTGTGTATGCCGTCATACTCTTTACCCATGAATTTTTTTAAGCCCCAAACACCAAAATCATCAGCAACGTGGTGATCAACATCAGAGAGTAGGGTAAAGTTTAATTCATCACGCTGACAAAATTTAGCTAAACGCTTGGGTTCATCGGGTGATATACCGAAAACAACGGTGTTGAGTGCTTGTAATTGACTTTGGCTATCACGTAGCCCTTGTGCTTGTACTGTGCAGCCTGGCGTCATTGCTTTTGGATAAAAATACACTAATACTTGTTTCTTGCCAATAAAGTCGGCCAGTGACACAGCCTGAGCATTTTCATCTTGTAGGGTAAATAGTGGTGCATTATCGCCAACGGTAAGAGTATTCATAATTATCCTGTTAATTTATTTGATATTTATTTGATATTTATTTGGTATATATTAGACAAGGCCATAAGGCGCTTTTTTGATGCAGCCTTGTACAGCAATTTGCTCACAAAGTTGTAAAAATTCACTCTCAATATCTTCAATGTTAATTGACTCTGTTAAAGCAAATGAAATACAGGCACTCATGTTATTGGTTTGTGGGTCTATTTCAGATTTTAATGACGAGATGTCAATTTTGCGGGTAGCAAAAAAAGCCGTCATCGCTTTTAAAATTCCGGGCTGGTCAATACCGGCATATTCAGCTTGATAATGTTCTACTAAATCATAAGACTTGTGACCGGAAGTTCTTTTCATCATGGTGATCAGCTCTAAAGCGTGCGCTACCATTGGAATTCTAGCTTCAATTTTATTGATAGCTCGGTTGTCGCCATTAAGCAGCATGATAAAGGTGAACTCGAGACCAAATATAGCCATCCTGCTATCTAATATATTACAACCGCATTCACTTGCTAATTTAGTTAACTCACTAACACAACCTGTTCTATCAGACCCCATGGCTGTTAGTACTAAATACTGTGACATTAAAACGCCTACGTTGAATAAGAAAACGGCATTATACCTTAAGCCCATTAGAAAAAATATGCTAATCGCTTGTGTTTGCAAAACCAGCAAAGTACCATGGTGCGCTAAAATTTGCTCTGGTAAATTAATGAACTAAATGTTTTTTTTACCATCCAATGAACAGCTATACCCATGTTACTTCAAGATGCGAGTTTCAGGATGTCTGAGCGATTCATGATCAAGGCGCATCTTTTTATTAAGGGTTGTTCCCTTAAAAATAGATGCAACGAAGAGCATGATTTGCTCAGACATCCCCGTAGGGCTGGTTTAGAAACGCTTTATGCTACGTTATTGATTTCGACAAGGGAATAACCATTCTCTTCAATCAATGCCTTGCCTAAAGGCGTTTCTAATTCCAGCTGAATCCTGCATCTTGAGGTATCATGGGTATTAATTATTAGTCGCTTTGTCTTAAGTGTTTCCTCGGGAGTTTTATGAGTCGTCAATTGTTTTGTTTTTCAGTGCTTAGTTTGACACTGTCTGCATGTAGTGGTGTTGATAGTAAGCGAGCACAAGGAGGTTTTGATTATGCCCAAAAGGTAGAATCAAAGGAGTTTGTTGTTCCAGAGTCTTTAGATAAACCGGCCAAACACAATGATTTTTTGATCACCAATAATATAAACCATAAAGGGCCTATTGGTGAGAAAATGGATATCCGTGCTCCGTCATTAGTGCTACCTTTGGCAGCATCATCGCGCGTAGTGCCTGAATCTCAGCAAGCCATTATTTGGTTTGATAAAGTATTTGAAGATAAAGACCTACTCATTTTCATTAGAGATGCTCTTATCAATCAATTAATGTCAGACGATGTTACTTATGAAGAAATTCAGTCGCATGTCGATAAAGAAAAAGACATAACCAGCCAAGTATTAGAATCTAGCTGGTATCATAATGAAGTTGAAACAGGTTGGTTATTCACTGAAATTGAATTATCGACAAGTTTACGTTTTCGCTATCAACTCGATGCAAAACCACATGGTCGTAGTGTGTCTTTGCAAGTTGCTTTAATTGATTATATGAAAACAGATAGCGAAGGCGGCACTAAAACGGTTGACCCTATTGATAAGCAGCGTGCTGAAATGGCGATGCTCAATGAAATTGTTGCTCAAGTTGATTATAACTACCGTTTACAACAACGTGAAAACCGCCTGATGCGCGCAAGCCAAAAACTGGTTTCTATTGGTGAAAATAGCGCTGAAGAGTCAGCTTATATTGTAGAGATGTCCTTAGATAACTTATGGTCAAACATGCCTATTTTCTTTGAAAAGCATGGTTTTACTATTACCGATCTTAATGAAAGTGATAAAATATATTATGTTGATTTTGCTAAACCAGAGAGCAGTATTTGGGATTCGATTTGGGGTGATGAAGCGCCAGTTATTGAAGTAGTTGATGCTAAATATCAGTTTGTGTTAGCACCGCTAGATGATAAAGACCAAAAAACCTCAGTGAGCATTTATAATGTTGATGGTGAACCATTACCATTGGCAACATTAGAGCGTATCTTCCCTGTAGTGGAAGCGGGTTTGTCTTTTAGAAACTTTTATTAAACGTTTATTAAATATTAAAGAATAAATATTAAAAAACGCCGATTAATCGGCGTTTTTTTTGTTTTGAACGAACAGTAAAAAGCAATGAGCTCTACTTGTTAATTTTACTTCAGTTTATCTTTATTAATAGTTGGCATTTTATGCGCTGTTTTATGTGTTTTTGGTAATGTCTCTTTCAGGTCATTTAAGTTAGTTTTACGTAATTTATGATGGCTACTTTTTTGAAAAGTACTTAAATTGCCGATGATGATCATGACGGCAATGACTATCATTAAAATTGCTAGCCAGTTATCCACGAGTAGCTCCTGTTGCGGGTGTCGCTGTTGATAAATTGTTGGGATTAATATTAAGTACAAATTGTTTAACAATGTTAGTTAACTCGTTAATAATAATATTTTTACCTTTAATATCTGTTTCGTTTAAGCACTGCTTTAATGTCGACATATCGAAAGCTTGTTGGTATTTGTTGGCTAATGGTGCGTAGGACAAATGCCAAGGCTCAGCAGCAACGCCACCGCGATAGTTATCATAAGGGAAATAAAACCCTAGTGGTTGTGCTTCTTTTGCTAGAAACTCAGTTAGTATTGCCATTGGGCCTGTTGGCTCATATTCCCAAGGCTCAAGCTGTAATGACTGCTCTTTTGGCAATAAATTAGGCGCATAAATATCTATATCGCAGCCCCAATGGTGACGACTAGCGCCGGGCAGGGCAGAAAACAGTAATATTGACTGAATTATCTCTAAAGATGATAGTTCAGCAAGCGCTAACGTTTCACCATCAATATTTTTAACGGCGGTTTTACCGGTGTATTTATTATTCCATATCAGTAATTGCCGTTCAAAAGAGCGAAAACCACTGGCTATTTCAATAGTAATGCCAACGTCTTTACCTTTGGCAACCAATGCTTGAAAAGCAGGCAACACCTGTTGATGAATGCCGACTTTTGTTTCAGGAAACTGTGCATTTTGGGCAAAATAGTGAATATGGCTGTCTGTTAAACCAAGAATTTGTGCTTGCAGGTTACCATTAGCAATATTATTCAAATCACTCACATCACTGACATTATTACTGCTTGTTTCGCTATTCATTATCTTCGGTTAATACTTGCTTAAGACAAGCATAATAGATGTCGCAAAGCTTGTCTAAATCTGCACATGAAACCGATTCATTCACTTGATGAATAGTCGCATTACAAGGGCCAAGTTCGATAACTTTAGCACCTGTTGGGGCAATGAAGCGGCCATCTGAAGTGCCACCAGACGTTGACAACTCGGGTATAATGCCCGTGACAGATGTTATAGCGGTAGTCACTGCGGTTAGAAAATCGCCTTTTGCTTGGCCAAGTTCCGTTAAAAAAGGTTTGCCGTTGAACGTCCACTTAATATCGTAATCTAGCTGATGCTTATTTAAGATAGACTCTACTTGCTCAACAATAATTTGATCGGTTAATTCTGTGCTATAACGTAAATTAAACAAGGCGGTTAAATGCCCCGGCACCACATTGGTTGCACCAGTGCCTGAGTTGATATTAGATAACTGAAAGCTGGTGGCAGGGAAATAGTCATTGCCATGATCCCAATGCAATTGGCTTAACTCTAGTAATGCGGGCATGGCTAAGTGAATAGGATTTTTAACATGCTCAGGATAAGCAATATGCCCCTGTTTACCTTTAATATCTAGATCTGCTGATATCGAACCGCGTCGGCCGTTTTTGATCACATCGCCTACTTGATTGGTGCTAGAGGGTTCTCCAACAATACAATAGGTGATTTTTTCATTGCGCGCTTCTAGGGTGTCAATAACCTTAGTGGTGCCATTAATAAACGGTCCTTCTTCATCGCTGGTGATTAAATAAGTAATAGCGCCATGGTAACTTGGATAATCATTAACAAAACGCTCTGTAGCAACAATCATGGCGGCAAGGCTGCCTTTCATATCTGCAGCACCTCTGCCATAAAGCATACCGTCAATAATAGTTGGCTCAAAAGGTGGTGTTTGCCAAAGTTCAAGATTTCCGGGGGGAACAACATCAGTGTGGCCAGCAAAACAAAATACCGGGCCATCGCTTTGGCAATCGCCATCATGTCTTGACCATAAATTGGTGGTGTCGTGAAAAACCATGGTTTCGTTATTGAAACCAAGTTTGGCTAAACGCTCTTTGATCAATGTTTGACAACCAGCATCTTCTGGCGTGACAGAGGGGCGTGAAATTAAATCTTTTGCTAACTCAATAACAGCACTATTTGCATTCGTCATGGTTATTTTTCAGCCTTAAAGATATCGTGATAAGTTTGTGCTTTAAAACCCAAGTGTAGTTGCTTACCTTGTAGAGAGCCTAGTTGAGAGTTTTGTTCAGAGCTTGTTTCAGAGCCCTCAATCAACAATAATGGTCTTTTCAACAATGTTGGTTGTAATAATACCTGTTCAACAGCGACATCATCCGTTAAATTATTTTTAATGTCATCGGTTAAATTTCTATAAGTGGTACTGCGTTTATTAAGTAGTTGGCCCCAGTCACTTAAATGGGTAAATTGTTGTACGAGTTCAGCCGTTAAAGGCTGCTTTTTAAAATCATAAAAGTCATAATTTATATTTTCAGCGGTTAACCATTTAAGTGCTTTTTTAACGGTATCGCAGTTGTTTATACCATATACGGTGATCATGTTTAGCGTTATCCAAAATCTAATGATTATGGCTAAGATGATATCAGAAACTGTCGGCTATATCCGCTTTTCTTCGGACAGAAAATTAGCCGTAAAGCCTGTCATTGATTAAATTAGTAAGTGCTACATTGCGGTCTTAATTTGATGCTTATTTTATTGGGTGCTTATTTCATTTGGTATAAGTTAGCAAGGTTAATTCGATACTGGTAATTTATCGCCTATAATAAACTCTTCAATTTTGTTTAGCACTAACTCCGACTTTAAAATTTGCCGATGACCTAAACCTTCGGTTACAAGAAACTCTGAATTAGTAAAAACAGGCAGCATTCTTTCTGACTCAATAATAGGCACTTCGTAATCCATGCGGTCATGTATAAATAGCGTTGGAATTTCGGTTCGCTTTTGTACGGTAATTAAATCGATGTCTTCGGCTTTAAATCCAATTAAATCACCTGCATGTTTGATGAAAAAATTAACCGCATTGTTATTTAAGCCAAGAAATCTAGCAAAGCGTCTAAGTACATTTTCAATGGATGAAGGGCCAGATATCAGCACTAGCTTTTGGCTTGCTAATCCTTGTGTTATGGCAATATTTGCTGCCCCAGCTCCCATCGAATGACCAATAATAACCTCAAAGCTACCCAGTATACTTTCTGCCAATAAAACGGTTTGTGAAAATTCATAAGGATTGGTTGTTGACCCTGAAGAGCTGCCATGTGCAGGCATATCAAGTGCTATTACTTCATAGCCTTGCTTTAACAACTGCGGCACAAAACCATACATTTGCGTGGCTCTACTTTCCCAGCCATGAACGAGTAATACCTTTTTGGATGGCTTGCTTTTTGAGCCTTTTGTGCCGTTTAAATCACTAGCGTCGTTGGGTAACCAGCGAATGGCACTGATATCATCACTAAGATTAAATCGTGTGCCTTTTTCTTCAGCTTTTACTTCCCAAGCTTTAATTTTTGAGTGGCGCGGTGTTAAAAACTTTAACAGTAACTTTTTAGCCGTCCAAGATGGGGCAATCAAACTCGTCACTTGATTTACTAAACGATAACTACTCAATGCGATATTCATTCAACTATCCTTTATATTGGTGATGATGTTATATTAAAACACCTAACAAATTAAAATACCCACCAAACCTACCTGTCGTCAGGTAGGTTTGGTGGGTAAACTACGTCCTAAACACTCAATTTATGATTGATACTCGTGCAGGCCGATTACACTTTGTATAAAAACTTCTGGGCTATTTTTATACTGCTATTAAACGATTTATTACTACCCATAATTCGACTGGTTAATAAAGAGCCCTGTAAGCAGGAAACTAGCCATAAAGTTAAATCATCCAAATTGAGATCATGGGACTCAAATTCACCTGACTTTATCCCAGCCTCAATGATGCCTTTGACACCTTGAATTTGTATTCTTATTAATTTGTTTGCTTGACTTTTAACCGGCTCAGAAACTTTCCCCCATTCACCAGCAAAAACGCCACCTGGGCACATTCGCTCGCCAATACCTATAAAGTCACGATAAATATTGAAGAAATATTTCAATTGTTGAGTGGGTGTTTTGTTATGTCCACGGGCAAAACTTAGCTTCAGCTCTTCGCTAGCCCTTGTCAATATAGCCACTGACAAGTCATCTTTGCTTTTAAAATGGTAATACATACTACCTTTTTTTATGCCGATGCGATTAGCGAGTTCCTGAAAACTTACGCCACTAATAGACTGGCGCTGGAGCAAATCCTGTGCGGCATCGAGTATGGCGGTTTTAGTATCCGTTGCATTTTTCATATTACCTACCTTACGTCAGGTAAAATGAAATATCGACTTAATTTTTAACATAGTTTGTTAGTTGAGTAGCATTGGCTTTGTTTCTTTCTTTATACTTTGATGGTGAATAACCTGTCCAACGCATAAAGGCTCGGCTAAAAGATGCCAGCTCACTAAAACCACAACGATGTGATACTTCTTCAAAAGCTTTCTCGGTATGCTCTAAGTAAAAGAGTGCTTTACGTTGTCGAACCGCATCTTTAATTTTCATATAGTTAATATTTTCATTAGTAAGCTTGCGTTGCATTGTTCTTACTGACATACCTAATTCTTGGGCTAATGATTGCTGGCTTGGAAAATTAGAATAGGGGCAAAGGGCTAAAATATGCTGAATTTTTTCAACAATCCCTAAGCTAACTTGAGAGTAGTAGGTTAAGGATAATGGAATTCTTAATTGCGGTTTAACCTTGTTATAATTGCACTTAATAGGTTCATTCAGCCATGAAACATCAAAAGCTATTTCATTAACTGCTTGTCCAAAGTTAATTTGGCAATTATACATAAATTTGTAATCGCAATAATATTCAGAGAATTCTTCCTCAAGGTTTATATAGGATAATACTAATTCTTTTTCTAACAATAACGATATAAGTTTCTTTGCTACAAATAGGTTTATCGAGGCCATTAATGAATAGAATCTTTGCTCTTTCACCATGGGGGTAAATTGCCAGCGAACTAAAGTCTCATCGACAGTAATGTTAGAGCCTGCACCGCTCTGCGATATTAAAAACACCTGCTCTATCGCTTTTAATCCTTGTCTTAGGGTTTGCTCGGCGCTGGCTGATTTTACCATCAGCTCTACTGAGCTTCTAGAAAGTTTGGCTACCGTTGCCCCTAAAAGTTCATCATCAGCATATTCAACTAAAATCTCATAACCTTTATAAATATATTCTTTAGCAATGACCACTTGAGAGTCTTCAATTGATTTTAGGCTCAAGCCTAGTTTTTCAGCAAAAATTTCTTTTTGCAGTCCAATGGACTCACCAAGCAAGCAAAAGTCTTTAAGGTAATTATTACCCGTAAATAAATCACCTGAGATCCCCGAATAAACAATATTTCCAAGCACGCTAATTCCCTTGTTTAGAGTTAATTATTAATCAATTCAAGACAATATTAGTATCATAACTTAACTCTATGCGCCAACAAATTAACATTATGACCACTGTTGTCATATAACGCCTTTAGGCAAACTGCTAATTTTTAATCATCAATTTTCAACGTGTTTACTTCACAACAACTCATTTTCAATTTTGAATTTATATCGGGTGTGTGGGTAAACAACACCAGATTTGCAATACAGCGAAGACAGGGCGTTTTCTTAAAATAATAAGTCACTTCAGTGACTAATCAATAGGTAATAGAGGCTAATATGAGATTCAATGGTTTTAAAATAAATATGCTTACTGCGGCGATAGGTTTATCTCTGTCAGCTACGTTTTTTTCAGCGCCACTATTGGCTGAAGAAAGTGAAGATAAGAAAAAAGCCAAAGGTGGTGCGGCTATGTTTGAGGTGATAGAGATCACCGCGCGTAAAAAATATAAAGCGGAACCCGTGCAAGAAACGCCACTATCTGTGACTGTTTATGGCTCTGAGCAATTAGAGGCGTTAAACGTAGCTGATCTTACCGATTTATCTTACACCTCGCCAGGCGCACAATTTGAAGAGGTAGGGACTTTTCCCGGCGTACAAAACTTTTCCTTTCGTGGTCAAGGCATAACGTCTTCAATTCCCTCAGTTGACCCTACCGTAGGTACGTTTATTGATGGCATGTTCTTAGGTGTCACTTACGGTGTCGTCATGGATATGTTTGATATGGAGTCTGTTGAAGTGTTGCGTGGTCCTCAAGGGTTACTGTTTGGCCGCAATGTTACGGGTGGTGCCGTTAGTTTGCGCACAAAACGTCCTGATGGTGAGTTTGGCGGCAAAGTAAAAGTGCAAGCCACTGATCATGACGAATACACTTATGCCGGTACACTTGAAGGCTCGTTAATTGAAGACAAGTTATATGCAAAAATTGTTGGCTATCATAATAACGATAATGGTTATTTTACCAACATAGGAACAGGGCATATAGACGGAGTAGATTATTTAACACCTAATAACAAAACCGTTGGTGCTATTGATACCACTTTTGTGCGTGGCACGTTGGTTTTTGAAGCAACTGATGATCTCGAGTTAACGCTTATTGCTGAAAGTGGCAGTATGGAGGGTGATGGTGCTGCTTGGTCAAATTTAACGGGCATCTTAGATCCAGCAAAAGGTGAATATTTATCTGATCAAGAAGGTAAATTTACCTTAGAGCCTGATGCTGGCAGTTTTACCGATGGTGAGTGGAATCATGCTGTTTTTGAAACTAATTACCAAATTGATGAATATAGTTCCATCACCAATATTTTAGCTTACCGAGAAATTGATTTTGACGGCGCAGCAGATATTGATGGCAGTATGGCTCCTATTTTCGAAGTGGGTGCTAGAACCATACAAGACCAAATTAGTAACGAATTACGTTATGCAACAAGTTTGATGGACGGTAAGTTAGATTTAACCATAGGTCATTATTATTTCCAACAAGACATTGAATATCTAGAAGATCGTTATATCGCTGGCGGTGCGCTTAAATTTGTTTTGGGTGGCAGAATGGATCACACCTCTTATGGTGCATTTTTTAGCACCGATTATCATCTTTCAGATAAGCTTTCTATTTCTGCGGGCGCTCGTTATACCGTAGAAGATAAAAAAGCAGAGATAATTGATTCAACGAATGGTCGATGTACTGATGTGGGTACTTATATTTGTGAAGGAAAATGGGAAGACCTAGAGCGCGAGTGGACTAATGTTACCCCAAAAATTGGTGTCGATTATAAGCTCAATGATGATGCAATGGTTTATGCTTTTTGGACCAAAGGCTTTCGTAGTGGTGGTGTGAACTTTCGAAATTCAAAACCAGAGTTATATAGTCCTGGCCCTACTGAAGCCGAAGGACAAGACACTTATGAAATTGGTGTGAAATCTGATTTACTTGATGGCACATTACGTTTGAATGGTGCGTATTTTTTCACGGATATTAAAAATAAGCAAAGTGAGATTAATGTAGCTGATCCTGATGTCATTTCCTTACAAGCAACATTGAATGCAGGTGATGTTGAAATTCAAGGGATTGAAGTTGACTTTTTGGCATTACTTTCCGATTCATTTACTCTTATGGGATCATATAGTTGGTTAGACGCTGAATACACCAAGAGAAATTTTGGTATTGAAGTATTTGGTGATGACTTACCTCGATTAGCACCTATTTCTTACAGTTTGGCGGCCAACTATACGCTAGAGTTAGAAGCTAACGGTTTTGTTGTTGCTCAAGTGGGCTATTCATACAGAGATAAGAGCGCTTATACTGATGATAACACCTCTTATTTTCCTGAAACAGAGCAGGTAACCGCTAAAGTTGAATGGAATAATAGCGATGATAATTTTAAAATTGCCTTATATGGCAAAAATTTATTAGATGAAGCGCGATTTGGTAATATAACCTCAAATATGTGGGGACCAATGCAAAAAGGTCGTGTTCTTGGCTTAGAAGTTTCTTACTCCTTTTATTAACATAGTGGCACTATCTGTCTAGTAGTTAGCCTCAACAAAGTTCCTCACTAAACATAAATAGCGTGGAGCTTTGTTGAAAACACATAGAGTATCGAAGTGAGCCGAAAAACTAAGATTAATTGGAAACGCTACTTAGCGTAGTTGTTTATGCTGTTTAAGTTGTTAATAAAAGTTAAGAGCATAAATAATCAAGAAAATGGTGGTAAATTCTATAATAATGTTTACAGTGACTAATGCTATTTAGACGAAGGAAAGCGTAGCTCTCTTTGAAACGTTAGTAGTCGCTGCATTCTGAATTTTTAAATAAAATAGATAACGTTATTATAGGATTATTGGAACTAATTGAGCACTTCAAATGTAATACCTAATTTATTTATTCGTCGTCAGCTTGGACCACTACTCGCGGACGAAAATAAGTCAAAGTCGCTATTACGCTCTCATAATATTGATCTGTCAGCGCTTACTTCTGATGGTTATACCGAGTCAACAAAATTAGCAGAGTTAGCCAAAACCGTTTGGCATTTACTCGATGATGAGTCCACTGGCGTTGCAGATAAGAAACTGCCAGTCGGTTTTTTTAATATGTTATGTCATGCCTGTAGCGACTGCAAAAATTTAAAATCTGTATTGCATCGAACCTGTAACTTTTTTGCTTTATTTAGTGATGAATATAAGTTTAGTCTTGAAGTGAAGGGTGAAGAAGCTATTTTTAGTTTGAATATGGCGAATAAACCTGATGGCAGTAAAATTGATAGCTACCAAAGGGGCGATTACTTCATCTTGTATGTTTCTATTGTTTTACTCCATTGGTATTCGTGGTTGATCAATGAACCAATAAAGTTAGAGCGGGTAGAGTTTTCCTTCTTTTCTTTTTTACCGATAGACGATTACGAGTCAATGTATCGTTGTGCGGTCACGTTTGAAGAAGCGAACAATAGCTTAATTTTTTCAAATGATTTTCTTAATAAAACAATCGCTGTGGGGCAAGAAAAGCTAGCTGATTTTTTAATTAACGTGCCGTATTGTTTTTTAAGTCAATATAAAAAAAATAACTCGACGGCCGATGAAGTCAGAAAAATTTTGTCGAAAAATGGCAACTTAGCTCAAACCAGAATATCCACTATTTCAGAGCTATTACATTGTTCAATAGCCACATTAACACGTAAGCTTAAAGCCGAAAATACCAGTTTTATGGAAATAAAAGATAGAACACGTAAAGTACAATCACTGTCTTTATTAAAAACAACAGACCTGTCGATCACAGAAATATCTAATCTGCTGGGCTTTTCTGAGTCCTCAGCTTTTACCCGAGCATTTAAAAAGTGGACTGGTGATAGCCCGATGGAATATAGAAGTAATTGTAGTTAAATTATGTCTAAGTGAATTATCTTCGGATAAATCATGCCCCGATAAATTACTGTAGGGTAAATTATTTTTGTAACTGGCTGTTTTATCAAAAATTCTCAAGTGGTCATCGAATTCAATCTTAAATGGATCTCAAGCTGTTTTTAATTACTAAAATTAATCTTCATTAACTCGTCCTCTTAAATAGCCCAAATCCCGAAATGGTATGAATGGTATTACTTGTGGGGTTTCACGAATCATGAAGATTATCGAGCAGGGCTTTCTGACTTGGCTTATAGAAAGTAGAAAAGTAAAAATAAATTAATTGAATATTTTGCGTCAATTTATTTACCCTACATTTTATAATACTTATTTAGGCTTGGTAAAGTGAAACTATCCTGAGGATGACTTTTTACCACGCTTTCTCCAGAGAAAGCGTGGTAAAACACGAATTCAGCAATAGTTCATTAAAGAAAATAATTAAATGCTTGATATAATTGAAATATAAAGGTAACTTTTGTTTCAGTTATTAAAAATATAGACGGGTAATGGCCTGTAGAAAAGAAGATTTTTCCTGTCTAATAAGCTGTTAGGTGCAACCAAGGATTCCGAGTATGGCAGATGTGAATACAACACCATTAATATCGAAGACAGCTTTCAGTTGTCCACATTGTGGTGCATATACAACTCAAAATTGGTTTAAATTACGAACGGATTCATATAGTGAAGATAATCGAACTCCAATGATACCAGATGAAGCTTTAGCTGAAGACTTTAGAAAAGCTAATGACATTCCTGAGGAACAAAAAAAAGAGTTAGTGAAATGGGCTGAAGACATGCTTTCTGGTAAGCCTTTTTTCGAGTCTTCCAGCGGTAATTTATATTCTGCTCCTATCCTTCAAAACTGCAATGCTTCACGTTGTTATAACTGTAAGGAAGTATCTGTTTGGGTGCATGATAAAATTGTTTACCCAAATACTAAAATCGATATTCAGCCAAATATAGATCTTCCTGAGCATATTCAAAAACTTTTCAATGAAGCTAGGGAAATTGCTGACCTATCACCCAAAGGTGCCGCTGCTTTATTAAGATTATGTATTCAGCATCTGTGTAAAGAGCTAGGTGAAAGCGGCAAAAAAATCGATAAAGATATTGCTAGTTTAGTCGGTAAAGGGCTTAACCCTTTAGTTCAAAAGGCACTTGATGTAGTGCGAGTTATTGGCAATGAAGCGGTGCATCCAGGCGAAATTAATCTAGATGATAATAAGGGCATTGCTATAAAATTGTTTGGCTTAGTTAATTTGATTTGTGAGCAAATGATTACTCATCCAAAACATGTAGAAGCATTGTATGGTGACTTACCTGAGGATAAACTCAAAGGTATTGAACAACGCAATGCTAAAGCTATAGAGGTATAAGCACCTAACACATATGAGCCTATCTCTCGTTAATAGCCAATAGTGTTCTTTTAGCTGCCGTTAGGCAGCTAGTTGTTATCAATCAGTAAATTCGTCTTCTTCGCTATGTCGGTTAGTCGTTAAACACTCGTTTACGGCAAACACATATTGAGGCTCTCTTAGTGTGATCTCATCACTACCTGCGTTTCCTCAATCCTTTTTGGTCGCAGGGGCACTAGACATTTATCGGTTAACCTTTTACTGGCACTATTCAAGTAGGGTGACTACAGGCTATTAAACAAGTTTCAGTTAGTTTCAGGCTCAGTTAAGGTGTAAACGAGTTTACTCATTGCGCTTATAAGGTAGTGTGCACCAATGACGTGTCTAATCAAGGCGATGTGGCTTGAACTGCTTGGCATAATAATCATCAGTGAACATCGTTAAACATACTGGCTTGACAATTACTGTGATGCTCTGTTTTATCCAGTTAGGCGACCAGCTCGCGCTATTGTGCGACTTAACCTTTTAAAAATTTAGTTTCATCAAATACGGTTTTATCCCTAAGCATGAAATAAATACAACGACCAATTTTATGCGCTAAAGCCGACAGGGCTTTACCTTTACTCATGCGTCGTTGTAATTTATTAAGGTAGTTTTTGGCTTTGTCATTGCCACGTAAATATAAAATAGCCGCTTCACTAAACGGCCACTTTAGGTGCTCATTGCCAATTTTATTACCGCTAGTGCCATAGGTGTTCTCGTTCAGAAACGTTTTTCAAATTAAGGTGTTGTATAGGTAGATTATATTGACTGTCAGTGTTAACCACATGGGCTTTAAGGTTGGCACCGTGCCTAACGACGCCGATTCTTCTACGCAGTAAATCTCGGGTTGCGCGCATTTCTTTGGGATAATTATAAGCAAGTGGAAAGTTGCCACCTTTTAACAGACTGGCGATTTTGTATGAGCCGATTTTATCATTTTTAGCTTTACCACCATGAATGGCTTTCATGTAAAGCGCATGGCCGAGGACAAAATCTACCTGATGAGTTTGGCAAAAATCACTGACCCAGTACCAGCAATGCATGCATTCAACGCCAACAACGGCATTGCCTATATAAGGTTCGAGTAATCGAAGTAAAGCCAGTGGGTCTGCACCAATCTTTTGATGGACAAGCTTATTTCCTTGTTGGTCT